>JAFLBN010000039.1 GCA_017303395.1 Chitinophagales bacterium | reverse complement strand
GTTCGGTGTACATAATCTCGTACATCTTCCAGTCCATAACAGGGCCGCCTGCTACACCCACTTTAAACACGCCCGGGTGGCGCAGCATCAGCGATGTAGTCATGAAACCACCAAAGCTCCAGCCATGCACGCCCATGCGTTCAGCATCTACAAATGGCAAAGACTTCAGGTAGGCAACACCTTTCAACTGGTCTTCCATTTCTACCGTACCCAGTTTGCCCCATGTAGCGCTTTCAAATTTGTAACCACGGTTGCTGCTGCCACGTCCGTCCATTGTAAATACTACATAGCCACGTTGTGCCATGTACTCGTACCAAAGGTTGCCGCTTTCAGGGAAACTATTGCGCACCAGTTGCACATGCGGGCCGTTGTAGAGATATACTACAACAGGATATTTCTTACGTGCGTTGAAATTGGTAGGCAATATCAGTTTACCATATAGCGGTGTACCATCATCAGCACGCAGTGTTATATTGCGTATTTCAGGGCGGTCGTAGTCTGCCAGTGTATTAGGCGCATCCATCAGCGTCTGGCTGAAGCCGTTGTTTGTACCAAGCACCGTTGTACGCTTAGGCACACCCGCAGCAGAGAACACATCGTACACATATTCGCCATTCTCGTTTGGCAGTGTAGTATGCACACCTTCGTTATAGTCTATACGGCGCAGGCTGCCATTGTTCCAGTTTACGGTATAGCTGTGTTTTTCAAGCGGAGATTCTTTTGATGCAGATATAATGATTTGCTGGCGCTCTTTGTTCATGCCCAGTATTTCATTCACTATCCATTTGCCTTTTGTCAGTTGTTGCAGCAGCTTGCCCTCTGTGTTGTAGAGGTACAGGTGCATATAACCATCGCGTTGGCTCCACCAGATGAATTTATCATTGCTCTCGGGCAGGAAGGTAAGCGGGTGCAGTGGCTCTGCGTATTTATCGCTGGTTTCTTCAAACAGTGTTTTTACAAACGCGCCTGTTTCTGCATTATACTGATTCAACCAGATATGATCCTGGTCGCGGTTTAGTACGGCGATGAATACATATTGCTCATCAGGGCTCCAACTGATGTTGGTCAGGTATTGATCTTTAGGGCCTGTAGTTTGTATAGTAACGGTCTTGCCTGTGCTGAGGCTATATACACGCAACTGCACTTGATGAGATGTACCACCCGCCATCGGGTATTTTACGTTCTCATTTACTGCAGGTGTCTTCAGCCAGTTCACAACAGGATAGTCTGCCACCATTGTCTGGTCCATGTGGTAGTATGCCAGCTTGTTGCCGTTTGGCGAAAAGAAGATACCACCCTCTATACCAAACTCGTTGCGATGCACGGTAGAACCACCATTAATGATGTCTTTATTCTTATCATCTGTAAGCTGTACAGTTTGCTTATCTTTTTTGATGATGTACAGATTGTTATCTATAGTATAAGCAACGTTCAGGCTCTTGTCTATAACCTTGTTAGCAGCTTTTTCAGGCAGGCTTGTCCAGTTTTCCCACATGAAGCCGCCTGCTGTCTTTGTACCTTTCTTCAGGTCATTGCCCGTTTGGTAGTACACATAGCCTTTGTCTATCCATTTGATGGAAGGTATGCCTTTCAGTTTGCCACCTGTGGCTTCGTTCAGTTCTTTCAGGCGCAGTACAGTATCTACTTTACCATCCGGGAAATGCGTACTGAACCATGCATCGTTAGCCACCTGATACATTTTATTAGTACCCGGTTCCCAGCTCACTTGTTTCAGCCCCTTAGGAGCCAATGCACCTGAGATGCCATTGGTAGCCTCTGCTATGGTGTATTGTTTTTTCTGTGCCTGTGCAGACAGCGCTACCAGTGCAGCACCCGCAAAAGCAAACTGTTTTATATAATTCATATTACTGATTTGATAAATCGAGGGCTGAAATTATTGAATATCAGTCAAAAACCTATCCCCCTTTTTGTCCTGAGGTGGAAAACATATTTATGCTTAAGTTCGTTAATAGATTATGCAAAGACTTATCGCCATATTGCTGGCACTGCTACCACTGGTTTCCAATGCACAAAAACACCGTGGCAACAATCCTGTAGGGCATTTTAACGACGAAGCCTACTGGCAAAAATGTGCTGCTGTAAAGCACCTGCCGGCTAGCCGTATAACAGATGCAGATACAGCAATAGTAGTAGTAAGCAACCGCAAGCCAAGTACTGATCCCCTACGTTATACATGTGAGGAAAGGGACGGCAAGGCATTATATTACTATTTCGTATTTAGCAGAAATGGCAAATGGAATGTGCTGCAGGTAGAAAGCCTTGAGAAAGCCATTAGCTATATGCCCGATAAAAGCAGGGACTGGGTGATGTATGTAGAAGGCATGGGCAAACTATTTACCAGTGATTTGTACCGCGGCATGAGTATGGCAGGACAATACGGTGTAAACGTCATCATGTTCGACTATCCGAGTATCACCACCACCAAAGGCGGATTGGGTAACTACTTCTTTTCTATGAAGAATGCACGCACTGCTTACAAAGATTTTATTCCCGCTTTTGAACATGTAAAGCAACTATACAAAGGCGGTACGCTTGGCAATGGCAAAATAAGTATGTTCTACCACAGCATGGGCAATCATGTATGGAGACAAGCAGTGAAGAATGATATGCTTGGCAAACTGATTGGTGATGTATGGGTGAGCAATTTTATTATGAATGCACCTTGTGTACCACGAAGAGGACATAAGCGTTTGGTAAACCAAATACACTTTGCAAAAGGCATCTACATTAATTATAACAAGCAAGATTTTACGCTAGGTGGTGCTTATCTGGTAAGCAAAAAAATACAGTTGGGACAAAAACCAGTGCGCAATATCAGCAACCATGCAGTGTATGTAAACTTCAATATGCTATGTGGTAACGACCATAGCAATTTCCTGTCTTTGGAAGGACGCACACCTGCAAAGCCGCAGTCTTTGCGCTATTACAATACGCTATTACATGGCAATACGCCAAACCTGCAAGACAGTACACAGTTTGGCGTATCGACCTTTAAAAAAATTGGATTTGAGTTGATGCCTTAGGCTATATTCATTAGCCTCAACACCTTCTCCACATCTTCGGGTGTATCTACACAATGGCTGTCGAAATTGGCGATGGCGCATTTTATTTTGAAGCCTGCTTCCAGCCAACGCAGTTGTTCTAAAGACTCTGCTTTTTCGAGCGATGAAACAGAAAGCTTACATACTTGCTCCAGCACATCGGCACGGTAAGCATACATACCTACGTGGCGATAATAGTTGTGATGCTTGTGCCATTCTTCCTGTGGCACACCTTTTACATATGGTATTACCATACGGCTGAAGTACATACCTTCCTGATGATCGTTTAGCACTACTTTCACTTCGCCCATATCAAACAGCACTTCGTGGCTGTCAACCGGAATGATGAGTGTAGCCAGTTCTGCTGTACCTTCTTTCAACACGCTTGCAAGTGTATCTATCTGCGATGGGTCTATAAACGGTTCATCGCCCTGAATATTTATTACGTACTTGTAATTGCCCCCTATCTGCTGCAATGCATCCCAGCAGCGGTCTGTACCGCTCGGGTGTTCTTCTTTCGTCATTACCACTTCGCCACCAAAAGACACTACATGCTCAGCAATACGTGCATCGTCTGTAGCCACAACCACTTTATCCAGCGAACCGCATTTTGATGCCTGCTCGTACACACGCTGTATCATTGTCTTGCCTTTAATGTCTATCAATGGCTTGCCGGGGAAACGTGTAGACGCATAGCGTGCAGGTATTATACCAACTATCATAGCTAAACTATTACTCTTCTATTATTTGTGAATCTTTGTAAATGTAAAAAGACGGTACCGTCTGATTGCGCAGTGTGATGTATGCCAGGTAAGTATCGGTATATCGCATACGGTTGCTGATAGTTTCTGTGTACAGTCCGCTAAGACCTGTGAGCAATTCTACTGCTTCGCGCACTGCACCTTCTCCGCCTACATTGGCAGTCAGGTAATCTACCAATCCGTTCTGCACGGCAAACTCTGTCAGCAGCGGATTGCAAGGGCGCGGTATCATAATGCGAAGTCCGCACATTTCTGCAGCACCAAAATCCAGCACGTCATCAAACACAAAAGCTACTTCTTCTGGTTTGATGCCATGCTTTTCGCAAAGGTGTTGCAATGCTTCTGTCTTCAGTTTGATTTTGCTGTAAGCACCATGAAAACATTCACGCTTTGTCAATGTCCATGCAGCACTGTTACGTTCGCCCGATATGATGGCAACCACCGGCACATCGTTATGACGCAGATAGTGATTGAAGCGGAGCATGTTAGTACCCATCGCATCGACCTCGCTGAAAGAGCTTGTACCATTTTCGTCCTTCACACCATTATTAAAAACACCATCCCAATCAAATATGTATGCTTTGATGCACGATAGTTTCTCCTGCACCTGTTGCGGTGTAGCTATAAAATTGCCTTTAAAATGGCTGATGACGGTATTGATATCCATATTAAAATCCTAATGTCGAATTTCTAAATCCGAATAAAGGTAAAAAAGAAAAAATCCTAAACCGTAACACAGTTTAGGATTTCGAGATTCGTATTTAGAGTTTAGACTTAAAGCCCCTTTAAGTCTTGTATATCCAGCATACCTACCGGCATACCGTTTTCGGTAACCAGTATAGTATCTACGTTTGTTTTCTTGAAGATACCCGCTGCATCGTTCAGCAGAGCATTTGCATCTACGCTGATAGGCGTACCGTATTGCATATCGCCCATTTTCTTGCTGAGGATTTGCTCACCGTCGTTTTGCAACAGGCGGCGGATGTCACCATCTGTAAATACACCTTTCACGCTACCATCTGCATTGGTAACCGTTACAGCACCAAAGCCATAACCTGTCATTTTAACCAGTGCGCTTTGCAGTGTATCGTCTGCAGATACCAGCGGGTTGATGCCGTTTGCAGCTTCCTTCACACGTACTGTCATCAGGCGTGTATCTACAAGAAACTGTTCTGTACCTACAGTCGTAAAGTTATTTTCTGTCAGGCTCTTCAACACTTTCAGTGGCACTGTAATAGTGTGTACACCTATGTTGATAGCGTTGCGCACGTGCTCGTTGTGGCGCACAGAGCTGAACATGATTTTAGTATCGTAACCGTAGTGGTCTACTGCGTCAACACACTGTTCTACCAATGTCAGCGCATCGTGGCCCTGATCTTGCAGACGGCCCACCAGCGGACAAACATAGGTAGCACCTGCGTGCATAGCCATATAAGCCTGTTGCAGTGTGTACACAAGGTGTACGTTTACCAACAAACCTTCTTTACGCAACAGATTACAAGCGCGCACGCCTTCCAGCGATACAGGTATTTTAAACACTGTTCTTTTCGGGTCCAGACCCAGGTCTAGTTGACGGTGTGCTTCTTTCAGCACATCTTCAGCTGTGTCACCCAATGCCTCTATCTGCAATACAGGCACCATTTTGCTCAGCTTAACGATTGTACCATCTATATCGGTGATACCTTCGCGTTGCATGAATGTAGGCGTCGTGGTAAGACCATTCAGGAAGCCCAGTTTAAAACCTTCTTCAATCTCTTTAAGATTGGCAGAATCTAAGTATAATTCCATGTTAGTTAATTCTAATATCTAAGTGCAATGCTGCACAAAAGTAATCTCTTAATTCTAATATTCAGCTACCCTTTTCTGCCCTGCCTTATTTGCGGTATTTCACCTCAAGGTTGTGCAGTTCTATCAATGGTTTCAGGTATTCTTCCAGATCATATACACAAAGCTGGCTGGCAGCATCGCAGAGCGCTTTTTCAGGCTCAGGGTGCGTTTCTACAAATATACCGTCAACACCGGCAGCTACGCCAGCCCTACCCAATACAGGCAGGAATTCGCGTGCACCGCCTTTCGCATCCGCACTCGGGATACCGTATTTACGTATAGAGTGTGTGATATCGAATACCACAGGATAGCCCAGTTGTGCCATATGGTAGAAGGCACGAGGGTCAACCACCAAATCGTTATAACCCATCGTATAGCCGCGCTCTGTCAGGATGATTTTATCATTACCCGCATCTACGCATTTGCCTACAGGGTGTTTCATATTTTCAGGTGCCAGAAACTGACCATGCTTGATGTTGATAACAGCACCTGTCGCTGCAGCAGCTTTCAACAAGCCAGATTGCATACACAGGTATGCAGGTATCTGCAATACATCGCAAACCTCAGCAGCAGGAGCCGCCTGGTCCGGATAGTGAATATCCGTCAGTACAGGGAAACCGAATTGTTCTTTAATCTTCGCCAGTATCTTCACACCTTTTTCCAGACCCGGGCCATCGTAATACTTCAGGCTGCTGCGGTTATCTTTCGTGAAAGATGATTTGTAGATGATCGGAATATTCAACCTCTCACCCACTTCTTTCAGCGTCTCCGCTGTTTTCATCATGATGCTCTCGTCTTCTATCACACACGGTCCTGAAATCAGGAACAGTTCATCTGCACCACATTGAATATTTCCTACGGCAATTTTCTTTGCGCTCATAATATTACATGCGCTGATACAGCGCTTTTATTGTATCAATTGTTATTTTTTCTTTCCAGTCTGTACCGATGGCGTGGTTCCACATATGCGGCAGGTTGTATGCTACCTGTGCCATAGCGGTAATGGTTTCATCGCTCCAGTTTTTACTAAGGCCTTGTGGCAATGTAACCTTATGTTTCTGCAACATGGTTTTGAATTCTGCTACCCCTTCAGGATAGTAATCTTCCAGATGCTGGAAGGCTACACAGTTTGCATAGCAGTGTTTTTCATCCAGTATTTTAGAAAGGCCGTAAGACAATGCGTGGCAAACACCTACTTCTGAATATGTAAGGCTCAGCCCACCCATCAGCGAAGCTACCATCAGCTTATCGTCATTCTCTGCAGTTTGTCCTGCATTATCGCCCAGATAAATATCGCGGCACAGTCTCAATGATTGCTCTGCATATGCATGGCTGAATGCATTGTTCAGCATACCGTTTTCAGATTCTATACAATGGATATAAGTATCCATACCTGTGTAGAACCATTTATCGGTAGGCACGCTTGCTATGAGTTCAGGGTCTAGAATCACCTGATTGAAAACCGTCCAGTCGCACTTCAAACCCAGTTTCTTTTCAGGGCCTGTCAGTACTGCCGTCATAGACACTTCTGCACCTGTACCCGAAATGGTAGGTACACCTAAGTGGTAGATGCCCGGTTTCTTAATCAGGTTCAGGCCTTGATAAAGTGTAGAGGAGCCCTCGTTGGTAAACATCAAAGACAGAGCTTTTGCAATATCCATGATGCTGCCACCGCCTATACCTACCACACCCGATGGAAGGCCTTTGCTTGCCAGTATCTCATCACGCAATTTATCTATCTGCTCGGTAGTAGGCTCGTGCGGATCTACATCTATAAACTCTATGATGTCTCCCACTTTTGTCGGGATGCGTTTTGCAAGTTCGCTATTGTTGAAATAGTTATCGACCAGAAAAACGATGTATTGATTGTTCTCGTTGCGTACAGGTGCAAGGATGCTATCCATTGTATCGAACGCACCACGACCGTAAACAACCTTCTCAATGTTTTTAAAATTCTTATGCATGTGCCGTTGCTAATGCTTTTTTAACGCAATCAGAGATATTTGCTGCCAGTTGTTTTACCTCATCTTCCGTCCATGTGCAACGGATGCCGAATGAAATAAGACGACCAACTACTTCCTGCGATTTTGGCAAATCGAGGTTTGCATAATCCTGTGGTGCGCCAAGTATCTGAATTGGCAGTTTGGAAGCAGTACGCATTTCTTTAATGTGATCCCACTGATTGATGAAGTGGTACATATTGGTGTACCAGTAGTTAAAACCAGTAACACCTGCTTCGTTAAACTCAGCTACCGTACGTTTGGCTGCTTCGGTATCAGGCAACAGTATATTCAGGAATGTTGCAGAGTCTCCGCTAGGGTCTGCCAATGTTGCGAAAGATATACCTTCCGTCTGGCTGAGAATATCAACCAACATCTTTTTCAGCTTGTTATTAGCCTCGCGTATGTGTGGTACTTTGCGTGTTTGTGCAACACCTACTGCCGCGTGCAGCTCACTGATGCGGTAGTTGAAACCCAGTATCGGGTGTTGCTCCATACCACGGTTGTTGCCTATATGGTCGTGTCCGTGGTCGCAATATGAATCTGCATTTTTATATACCTGCTCATCGTTGGTAACAAGTACACCACCTTCGCCTGCTGTTGCTATCTTAAAGAAGTCAAAAGAATAAGAACCTGCCTTACCAAACAAACCTGTAGCAGTGCCTTTGTAAGATGCCGCGAATGCCTGTCCCGCATCTTCTACCAGTATCAGGTTGTTTTCATTAACCACCTGCATGATGCTGTCCATTTCGGCCATACCACCACACATATGCACCAGGCATACCGCTTTGGTTTTTGGAGTAATGGCTTTGCGGATACCCTCTGCACTAAGGCATAGTGTTTCGTCTATCTCTGCAAATACAGGCAATGCACCTATAAAGAGTACTGCCTCTACCGTTGCTATATATGTAAATGGTGGAACTATTACTTCGTCGCCCGCGCCAATACCTGCTGCCGCCAATGCTGCTGCTACCGCAGTAGAACCGCTGCTGACAGCGTGTGCATATTTAGCACCTGTTATCTTTCTTACTTCAGCTTCAAAGTCTTTTGCTTTCCAGATGCCGTTGCGTTGCGCATCATGATTATATCGGAAAAGAATACCTGTTTCTAATACGTCGGCTATTTCTTTTTTTTCTTCCGCACCAAATAGTTCTGTACCTGGCATTATATTAAAATTTAGAGTGCAAAACTACGCAAATAAAGCGAGAGCGGGAAGGCA
>JAFLBN010000038.1 GCA_017303395.1 Chitinophagales bacterium | reverse complement strand
GCGCTGTACCATTGAGCGAAGCTGAACTGGTAGTAAGCGGTGGCCGTGGTATGAAAGGCCCTGAAAACTGGCATATACTGGAAGCACTGGCAACAGAACTGGGTGCTGCAACAGCTTGTAGCCGTCCGGTGGCAGATTCTCACTGGCGTCCTCACCACGAGCACGTAGGCCAGACAGGTGGTACCATCCGCCCTAACCTGTATATTGCTGCGGGTATCAGCGGTGCTATCCAACACCTGGCAGGTGTTAACAGCTCTAAGACAATTGTTGTTATCAACAAAGACCCTGAAGCTCCGTTCTTCAAAGCGGCAGACTATGGTGTACTGGGCGATGTAATGGATGTACTGCCTCGCCTTACAGAAGCAGTTAAAAAATGGAAAGCAAGCCAAAGCTAATTGAGCAAAGGCCTTAATGATATAATGAAGGGTAGCAATTTGCTACCCTTTGTTGTGTATATTTGTGCCCAAAATTTGAAAAATGAAATACCTGTTAACTCTTGTTTTTGTAACTACATCTATTTGTAGTTTTGCTCAAAAGAATGTCTCGACATCAAACAATGAATCTCATCATATGTTGGTGATAGATGGGATTTTTTCCAGAGTATTCGTTCCTTATAATATCTACGCATACGGTCAGACAATTGGCAAAACGTATGTAGGAGGAAATGTCGGTGGCATGGCTTTAGGCTATCGTTATTGTCCTACAGAAAACTTTAGGGCAGGCGTTAATGTTTCATTTAATACTACGGATATCAGGAAGCCTGTTGGTGTATTTACAGGAGGTGTGCATATAGACTTACCATTCAATATTGGTGACAGATTTTTGCTAGGTCCTGGTGTCAATTTTAGTTATGTGCACCTTGAAGATGTACACTTTGGCAACTTTGCTGTAGGTGGTAGTATTGGGCTGATGTATAAGCTGAACCGTACTATTGGTATTAATCTGGAGCCTGGTGTAAGGCTGAATATGAAGAGATATTCAGGTTACGAGTTTCCTGTGCATGCGGGTATAAGGCTTATGCTGTAAAGCAAGTGAAAAATATAAAGCTTATTTTAAGGGTAGCAATTTGCTACCCTTTGTTGTTTTAGCTATTGTTTTTCTTTATCATGTCCGGCAATTCAGATGTAATACATAAACACTGTGTTTGTATGTATAAAAAATCTACAAAATAGTGTACTGATATATAGTATTTTGTCTCGCCGTTTCCCCCTTTTCTAGACGGTAATATGCTAAACGAACAACCACTAAAAATAAACTGGCGCATCATCAATGCGCTGAGAGGGTTTGCTGCACTTGGTGTTGTTGTAAACCATGCGCGTGGTTTGCTTTTCTCTGACGATGTGCTGTATGCTACACATGTACATGCTAAGCAAAGCTGGCAGATATGGGAGTGGGTATTAATGCTGGCTACCCAGTTGGCGACGCTTGGTTCTGAGTTTGTGATACTATTTTTTGTCTTGTCGGGCTTTTCTATAGCACATAGCTTGTCTGCCAATGTAGATACTGCAGGGTTTTATAAACGCCGGCTGGTACGCCTTTATCCTACTTATCTGATAGGGTTGTTGTGGGCATTGGTGGTGTTTGGGTTGATACGGTTTTTCTGCCCCGATGTATTCTTTAACAGCGTAGATGGCAATCCGCCTTTGCAGGAATATTACTACAGGTTTATTTCGCTGAAAAATATATTGTTGTCTGCCGTTTACATTCATGAAGAAAACTACCTGACACACCAATACTGGTCGCTGCCCCTGGAAGTATTGTTTTATCTCGCTGCGCCATTTATCATCAGGAAAATGAAGGTATGGGGCATCATTACATTGCTGATATACACTGCATTTCTGCTGTATGACGGGATAGTGTACAGAGACCCCGATGACAGCAATGTCTTTCTGCAATTGTTTGCAGATTACGGTGTGTACTTTTTGTTAGGTGTACTGTTCTATAAGTATCGCGATATGCTTGTAAAGTCTTTCCCGACGGGCAAGGCTGCTTGGATAGTTTTTGCATTCATTTTCTTCCTGTTACTAATACTTGTAAAAGGGTATGTATTTCATGAAAAAACCAACAAAGTAACAGGAACTATGACGGCGATATTTGCATACTGGTTGCTGTTTGGCGCTATGCGGCACAATTTTGTTGTCGGGTGGCTCAATAGTATAGGGCATTACAGTTACACATTGTATGTAACACACATAGCAACAATATTCTGCATCAAAATACTCACCTACCATCTTGGTATGGGCTTTTATCTGATAGATAATCTCTTTATGTGGTATACAGGTATATTGCTTTCATTGGCAGTGGCATACGGGCTTTATTTTCTGGCAGAAAGGCCTAGCATAAAACTGCTTGAAAAGATGCGTAATAAATGAAAGGCATTTTCGCCTTATCTTTAACATGCAATGCTGTATGCGATAGTAGATATTGAAACGACGGGGAGTTATGCCGCAGGAAACGGTATTACGGAAATAGCCATTGTAGTGCACGACGGTAAGCAGGTAGTAGATTTTTACGAAACGCTGATCAATCCCAATGCACAGATTCCTTACTTTATTCAAAAGCTTACGGGTATTACCAACAGCATGGTAGAAAATGCACCACGCTTCAGCGAGGTAGCAGCACGTGTGCACGAATTGCTGAAGGATAAAGTATTTGTTGCCCACAACGTCAATTTCGATTACTCTTTTGTAAAGCATCACTTGGAAGCCAGTGGGTATGAACTGGGCGTAAAGAAGCTCTGTACCGTACGCATGGCACGCAAAATATTGCCGGGCAAAACAAGCTATAGCCTCGGTAAGCTCTGCGTGCAGTTGGGGATCAATCATGCTAATCATCACCGTGCGGGTGGCGATGCTATGGCAACGGCAGACCTGTTTGCAATGCTGGTAGCAAATGATGCAGAGGGTGTTATAAACACCATGCTGAAAGGCCGCAACCGCGAACAGTATTTACCCCCGCATGTACCTGTAGAGCAGGTAGATAGCCTGCCACCTGTGCCCGGCGTTTACTACTTCTACAATATTGGTGGCAAGGTGATATACGTGGGTAAGGCAAAGAACCTGAAGCGCAGGGTAAAGAGTCATTTCAGCAATAATAAAACAGGCAAGCAAAAGCAGGATTTTCTGCGCGATATACACCGCATCAGCTATAAAGAATGTGCTACCGATTTGATGGCACATATACTTGAAAGTACTGAGATACGCAGGTTGTGGCCGATGTACAATCGCAGTCAAAGGGGCTACCTGCCAAAGTTTGGTTTGTTTGTGTATGAAGATCAACAGGGCTATAAACGCATTGCTATAGAAAAGAATAAACAGGTGCTTAAGCCATTGCATACATTCAATACAATCATAGAGGGGCATAACAGGATACGTGAAATGATTGCAGAGTTTGGTTTGTGTGCACGCCTGTGCAATCTTGCCAAGAATGCAGACTGTACCAATGGTGTGTTTGCAGATAGCTGTACGGGGGTGTGTGGTGCTACCATGAAAACGAAAAGATATAACCGCAAAGTAGATGATGCCGTAAAATGGCTGCATAAAACATTGCCAACATTTGCACTGGTAGATAAAGGCATTAATGATGATGAGCAGAGTTGCATCTTCATCAACAAAGGGTCATTCTATGGTATGGGTTATCTGCACGATGGCGTGATACCAGATAATATTCTGGAGCTGCAGGAAAAGCTGGAGCCGATGCCTGATAATGATTACATCCGCAATATTGTGTACAAGCACGCAGCAAAAAATCCTGATAAATGTATCAGCTTCTCTAAGTTTGAACTGACATTACCAGAGGTGCGTTAATTTGAAATTTTATTGAGCTAACCAGTATTTGCGTAGCAGCCATTCTGCCACCGCAAATATGAGTATCAGCAGGAAATACCATTTCCAATCTACCAATGGTACAGACTGAATATTGCTTTGTATTACAGGCTTGATGTTGGTATTCTTCTTAATGCTATCTGCTAATGATGTAATGCTTGCAGCAGGTACAAAACCACCGTTATATTTTCCGGCAAGTGTGTATAGCATGTTGTAGTCTGCGCCTGTTTCCATTTGCTCAAGCGGCATGTGCTCTACCACAAAACTGCCATTGGCAGTATAAGTAGTACCGTTATAAACTACACGCGCTGCATAGTTGTATGTGCCCGCTGCCCATATACCTGTGTTTAGCCTGTAGCTGCTGCCGCTCTTTTCAAAGCTGAAGTTTTGTTTCCTGCCAGTGGTGTCTGTTATTATCAATTGCACATCTGCATTATTTACCTGTTGGTTGGTAGCATTTAGCAGGTAGGCATTCATGCCAATATTTTCCTGGTCGCTCCATACATATTTGGGTAGCTGTATGTAAAACGGTTTTTCGTTGCTGTTGGCTGCAAGGAAAGAAACCGTCTGGCGAATACACTCATCAATGGTATTGTGTGTGTTGAAGTTTTTATACTCGTACATTCTCCAACGCCAGATGCCCTCACCTGTTGTGATGGCTGCAGAAGGATTGCCCTGTTGCAGCATCCACAGTGGCTGTTGCTCGCCATCGCGCTGACGGAAAAGTACATCTGCATTTGGCTTTGCCTGTATAGTGCCTTGCGGTACGCTGAGTGGCGGCATCTTATCCATCACTGCCTGCATGTTTTGCGGTACAGAGAAGCTATTGAATGTTGCGTTGTATGCAGGGTATAAATCTTTTGATGCAAGCGGGTTGATGCTCATTTGCACAGGCGATGGCAGTTGCATTACTGCCGCAGGGTTTGTCTGGCTGCCGAGTATATACCATACAGGTTTGCGCATGGTAGCAATATCGCGGCTGTTGTTGAGGAACTGTGACGGCAGTTGGTGCAGTATCACTACTTTATAGTCTTGCAGCGATGGTATTTCATTAGCCATAGCCACCGTTACCTTGTAGCTTTCCATAGTGCCCAGTGCTTCCTGTATAGCTTTTATGTCAGGATGCGGTGCAGCAGCAGCTATCAGTATTTTCTTTTGCTCATCTACCACTTCAACAAATACATCTCTGCGGTTGTTAGCAGTGTTTTGCTCGCCATCTGCCGTTGGTGCTACGATGGTATAATGATGCAGCCCTGCTTTAGTTGCTTTGATGCTGAACGAGATGGTGCGGTCGTACTGATTGTTATTGATGCCTATAGGTGTGGAGGCAATTGTTTGTCCATCTTCTGTTAGTTGTATGCTGTTACTATACCCATTGCAAAGTGTAGCAATGATATCTGCACGTATTTCAAAATTGCTGTTGAGCGATACTGTTTTGTTGCTATAAACCTGTGATATGCGCAGGTCTTTCTGCATGCTGCTATCGCCAATGCCAACTGTGTATAGCGGGCTTTGCAACGATAATTGCTGAAACAGTGGATTGCTACCCTGATTGTATTTGCCATCGGTAGCCAACACAACTGCCCCCAGATTTTGCGCTCCGTAATATTCTTGGACGTTTTCAAGCGCTTTAGATATATCTGTGCTTTGGGTGGTGTAGCGAAACAGGCTGTCTGCAGTAGTATTGCCGTTCAGGTTCCATGTTATCACTTTATAGTCGCCCGAAAGCTTGTCAATTAATGATTGAGTGTTTTTCTGATAGGCACTGCTGTCTTTGCCAAGTGCTGTAGCTATAGAGCTCGAATTATCCTGCACAAAAACTACCACGGGTTTCTGTGTCTCGTTGCTGGTAATGCTGATGACAGGTGCAAGCAATAATAAGAGTGCAAGAAATACTACAATGCCACGCAGTGTTGCTGTAAGCCACGGGTAGGGTGTAGCGCGCTTTTTGTCTGCACGATATACCCACCATGCGGCACCTGCCGAAAGGATGATTGCTATGGCCCAGAGTAGTACTTGCATATCCTTGCAATCTAATGAAAAATGAGCGCAGATAACATTCGCAAAAAGAGCTATGTGTGTAATAGTCTTGTTAAATAAATTGAATTAACTGATTGTAGAATAAACAATTGCACTGCATAGATGGTTCTATGACAAAAATCTAATTGCTAATTTTGTGCCTATGAGAATGCATTTAGTAGCATCCGAAACGGATAAGCAGGCATTTTTAGCATTACCCAACGCAATTAATCAAAACAATCCCAACTGGGTGCGCCCGTTGGATAAGGATATAGAAGAAGTCTTTGACCCCGCCAAAAACAAGTTTTTCAAAAAAGGGGAATGTGCAAGATGGTTGCTGAAAGATGATAACGGTACTATAATAGGCCGCATAGCTGCATTTGTAAATACACAATACAAAAACGAACAGCCAACTGGTGGTATCGGTTTTTTTGAATGTATAGATAGCCAGCAGGCAGCCAACTTTATGTTCGACCATTGTAAACAATGGCTGCAGGAGCGTGGCATGGAAGCAATGGATGGCCCCATCAATTTTGGGGAGCGCGATAAATGGTGGGGGCTGCTGGTAGAAGGCTTTCAGGAGCCTTTGTATTGCATGAATTTCAACCCCGAGTATTACCCCAAGCTATTCAGCAACTACGGTTTTCAGGTGTATTATGAACAGATATGTTTTGCACTGAAAGTAAAGAACCGCTTGCAGGATAAGTTTTATGAAGCATATGATAAGTATGCCACAGACCCCGACTATAGCGCAACGCATATCCGCAAAGACCAGTTAGAGAAATTTGCAAAAGACTTTACGATTATATATAACAAGGCATGGGCAAAACACGGCGGTGGTAAGGAGATGGAGGAAAAGACGGTGATAAAGATGTTCAAAACCATGAAGCCTGTGATAGACGAGAGCATACAGTGGTTTGTGTACTACAAAGGTGAACCGATTGCTTTCTGGGTGAACCTACCCGACCTGAACCAGTATTTCAAACACCTGAACGGTAAGTTTGGGCTGTTGCAGAAACTGCAATTTTTGTGGCTGAAGCAATTTGGTAAATGCACACGCTTTGTAGGGCTGGCATTTGGTGTTGTGCCTGAATTTCAGGGCAAAGGGGTAGATGGCTATATGATAATGAGCGGTGCGAAAGTGATACAGGCCGCCGCCAAATACGAAGACTACGAAATGCAATGGATTGGCGACTTCAACCCCAAGATGATAAGCATAGGCGAGAGTCTAGGCACCTACCGCAGCCGCAGGCTACAAACACACCGCTATCTGTTTGACAGGAGTAAAGAGTTTAAGAGGCACCCGACACTATGATGAAATGATTTAATGATGGCTATGAATTTGAATGGTTTTTGTTTTGAGGAACATTAACCATCCTTCTTGTAGTCTGTAAATCCAATCTGGTTGCCTTTCTTTAGTTGTTCTTCATTTTTCATCACCCGCTTAAATTCTACCCTGACAGAACCAAAATTGATAAGTAATCCTACTTCTAATTTAAAGGCTTCGAGGTAGTTTATTGCTTGCGCCAGATGAACATCTTCAAGTTTCGATACGGCTTTCAGCTCTACCAATACATTATTTTCTACCAGAAAATCAACCCTTCTCTCGCCAATCTGAATATCTCTGTAATAGATAGGCATTTCCTGTTCACGTATGTAGTTTAGCTTTTCATAGTCCAATTCTATAGCCAATGCCCTTTGATAAATTACTTCCTGAAAGCCAGCTCCTATAGTATTATGAACATTGAAAGCACATTTAATAATTCTTTCTGTGATGTCGGAATGTTTATAGTTGTTGTTTATCATGTATAGTTTGTGTTTTATAGATTGAACCCAATCACTACTACAATAGTGCTATCTAAAACATCATAGTAATCATTTAATCATACCCATCAGAGTGATGACCTCCATCGCTTCCTTTACATCATGTGCTCTTAGGATGTTTGCGCCTTGTTGCAGGGCTACCATGTGTAGTGCGGTAGTGCCGTTCAGGGCTTCTTCTGGTGTGGTGCCGAGTGCTTTCCATATCATGCCCTTGCGCGATATACCTGCCAGTACAGGCTTGCCAAGTATGCGCAGGGTGTGCATATTGCGTAGTAGTTCGTAGTTGTGCTCCAGTGTTTTACCAAAACCAAAGCCCGGGTCTATAATGATATCTTTGATGCCTGCGACTTCACATTGGTCGATTATTCCTCTCAGGTAGTTCAGTATATCCAGCGTTACATTGTTGTATTGCGGGTTTTGTTGCATGGTGGCAGGTGTGCCTTGCATGTGCATGGCTATGTAAGGCACTTGGAGCTGGGCTACAGTAGCTATCATATTGCCATCTATACTGCCGCTGCTTACATCGTTTATGATAGATGCGCCTGCGTTTACAGCCGCTGTTGCTACCGTGCTATGATAGGTGTCCACAGACAGCCAGACTTCGGGGAAACGCTTGTGCAGTGCTTCTATCGCGGGTATTACACGTTTCAGTTCCTCGTCCGGTGCTATGATGGCACTGCCCGGTTTGGTGCTTGCGCCACCTACATCCAGTATGGTAGCTCCCTCGCCAAGCATACGCTCTGCATTGCGCAGTATGCTGTCCGTATCGCTGTCGCGGCCCTGATTGTAGAAGCTGTCGGGCGTGGCATTGAGGATACCCATTACAACGGGTGTAGATATGTCCAGCAATCTGCCCCTACTTTGCAGGGTGGTTTCTACGGGTAAAACTGTATTTTTGAAACTCATAGCACTACAAAGAAAATGCAGGATAGCGTAAGCGCCAACATAATGACAAATACTTTAGCACAATACAGGGCCGTTGTAGGCCGCTGCAAGGATATGTACGTGAAAAAAGCCAAAGACTACGGTACATCGTGGCGGGTGCTGCGCGGCATATCTATAGTAGACCAGATATACATCAAAGCATGGCGCATACGCCAGATACAGGAAACGGGGCAGCAGAAAATAGGAGACAGCATAGAAAGCGAGTTTGTAGGTATCGTAAACTACGGTATCATAGCCCTGATACAGAATGCCATGCCTGCAGAGGCGCCGATAGACCTGAGCTACGAAGAGGCTAAGCAGTGGTACGAGGACAAAGCACAGGATATTGAAAACCTGATGCAGCAAAAAAACCACGACTATGGTGAGGCATGGAGAGAGCTTTCTCAGCAGTCTTTCGTAGACCTGATACTGGTAAAACTGCTGCGCATCAAACAGATACTTGCCAACGACGGGCA
>JAFLBN010000037.1 GCA_017303395.1 Chitinophagales bacterium | reverse complement strand
GTATTACAGGTTATTACGCTTTCAAGGCTAACGCTGCATCCAACCTTACAAAAATAACACAATCGACAGACAAATTATTGCTTCGCGGCCCCGATACAGGCAATGTTTATACACATAAAAATGTAGCCCTTGGCCACCGTCGTCTATCCATCATCGATACCTCCAACGGAGCATCACAACCTATGACGGATGTAACGGGAAGGTACACTATCGTTTTCAATGGTGAGATATTTAATTACAAAGAACTTTCTGATAAATACCTGCAGGATGTATGGCAACGCATAGGTGGAGCCAAAACAACCTCCGACACTGAGATACTGCTATATCTACTAATAAAGTATGGCGAAAGCAGTATTCAATGGCTAGCGGGCTTCTTTGCTTTCAGCTTTTATGATACCGAAACAGGCAGCATGATTATAGCACGCGACCGCTTTGGCAAAAAGCCACTCGTGTATCATGCCACAGAAGAGCATATTGCATTTGCATCAGAAATAAAGGCTTTGCTGGAATGGAATATACCCAAAGCCATCAACTACACCACCTTGTATCAATACCTGCAGCTTAACTATATACCGCAGCCGCAAAGCATGCTTGAAGGTGTGGCTAAGCTGCCGCAGGGGCATTTTATGATTTGTGATGCAAATGGCGTAAAAGAAATAAAGCCATACTACGAAATACAGATAGATAAGGGAGCTTACAAAAAATACGATTACAATACAGCACAGCAAATGTTGGTGCAACACATGGATGTAGCTGTGCAGGAGCGTATGATTGCAGACGTACCACTTGGGGCATTTCTGAGTGGCGGTATAGATTCTTCCGTTATCGTAGCACTTGCAAGCCGCTATACCGACAAACTGAATACTTTTTCTATCGGCTACAAAGACAATCCGTTTTTCGACGAAACGAAATATGCAAAGCTGGTAGCAGAGAAATACAACACCAATCATACGGTATTCTCACTTTCAACAGACAATTTCCTGGAGCATTTATACAGTGTGCTCGATTATCTGGATGAACCATTTGCTGATTCATCGGCGATACCTGAATACATACTATGCTATTATACCCGCAAGCACGTAACCGTTGCATTGAGCGGCGATGGTGGCGATGAAGTGTTTGCAGGCTATAACAAACATGCTGCAGAGTGGAAGATGCGTCAGCAATCTTTGCTTAATACATTGGTAAAGCTTGGCGGCCCTGTTTGGAAGGCATTACCACGCAGCAGAAACAATAAAATAACCAACCTATTCCGCCAATTGAACCGCTTTGCAGAGGGCGCAAGCCTGTCTGAAAGTGACCGCTACTGGCGCTGGGCATCTTTCAATACACCACAGCAGGCAGGCGCGTTGTTGTCTGATAAATCGAGAGCACAGGTTAACGATATAGTATTCACAAAACAACGCAACGAAATACTGCAACACTTCAAAACAGGCGATTTTAACGAAGTACTGCTTACAGACATGAACCTCGTGTTGCTGAGCGACATGCTGGTGAAGGTAGACATGATGAGTATGGCAAACAGCCTTGAAGTACGCAGCCCGTTCCTTGATTATAAAGTAGTAGATTTTGCCTTCTCACTGCCTGTAGACTACAAGGTAGATGGCAGCATGAAAAAGCGAATCGTACAGGACGCATTCCGCAGTATGCTACCTCAGGAAATATACAACCGTCCTAAACACGGTTTTGAAATACCATTGCTCGATTGGTTCCGCAAAGAGCTATGGGGGTTGATAAACGATGATTTATTAAGCCGTTCTTTCGTTGAGCAGCAAGGCATATTCAACCCTACTGCTATAGAACAACTGAAGAAAAAACTGCACAGTGCAAACCCTGAAGATAGTCATGCTACGATATGGGCACTGATAGTATTCCAATACTGGTGGAAAAAGTACTACAACTAAGTTTTATACTTTTATTACTTACAGATTTATCGTAATTTTAACCCCGTTATAAGCTATACATGCCACGGGTTTTAAGGATACTAAACAGGTTAATAATAGGCGGCCCCGCCATCAATGCCACATACCTAACCAAGTATATGGCACCTGAATTTGAGACCATGTTGGTAATTGGGGGTAAAGACGACCACGAACAGGATGCAGACCATCTGAGTATGGATCTTGGCATTACACCGGTTGAAGTACCAGAAATGAAGCGCAGCATCAGCCCTGTAGATGATGGTATTGCTTATAAAAAAATCAAAAGACTTATAGAGAAATTCCGCCCTGATATTGTGCATACACATGCTGCAAAATCAGGCGTAATAGGTCGCTTAGCCGCAGATGCGTGCAATGTCCCTGTTATCGTGCATACATTTCACGGGCACGTATTTCACAGCTACTTCAACAAGTGGAAGACGAATACTTTCATTCAGATAGAACGCTACCTTGCCAAACGCTCAACGGGTATCATCGCCATCAGCGAATTGCAAAAGAACGAGCTTACCAATATCTACAAAATATGCCCTGCTGAAAAAATGAAAATCATTCAGTTGGGCCTTGACCTCGATAAGTTTCAACAACATCAGGATATTAAACGTGCCGAATTCCGTCAGAAATACAATCTGTTTGATGGTGATATTGCAATCGGTATCATTGGCCGTGTAGTACCTGTAAAGAATCACAGTTTGTTTGTTGCAGCGGCTAAGAAAGTATTGGAACAAACATCTGCAAGGGTAAAGTTTGTAGTAATAGGAGACGGCGATATGCGCCAGCAAATGGAAGCTGAATTCAAAGAAGCAGGTATAGACTACGCATATTATCCTGAGAACCCTCGTGAAGCAACAGCTATCTGCACTTCATGGCAAACTGATATGGATGTTGTGTTAGCAGGTTTGGATATTGTAGCGCTTACTTCTCACAACGAGGGTACACCTGTATCTCTTATAGAAGCACAGGCAGCATCCCGCCCTGTAGTATCTACCAATGTTGGCGGTGTGGCTGATGTGGTGACTGATAATCTTTGCGGTTTTATTACAGAGCCGAATGATGCCGACATTTTCGCAGAAGCATTGCTGCAACTCATCAACAAGCCCGAAATGCGTACCTATTTTGGCACACAGGGCCGCCACTTTGTACAAAACAAATTCTCTTATCAACGCCTTGTTGGCGATATGAGCGAATACTACTATTCACTCCTCGATAAAAAAGGTGTAAACTACCGCGACCGTCTTGGCCGTCCTGTTCCGTCTTCTCTTGAAGATTCTATCTAACTATACATTTCTTTAAAGAAAGCAACGGTCTGTTTCAGGCCATCCATAAAGCGTTGCGTTGGCTCATAGCCCAGCAATGTTCTGGCTTTAGAAATATCTGCCAGGGAATTGCGGATATCACCCGCACGCTCTTCCCTATAGGTAGCCTCGTGTTGCAAACCCAGCATATCGCGTATGGCTGTGTACAAAAGATTTACTGAGAAGTTTTCGCCAACAGCCACGTTGTAAGCTTTCCCAAATGCATCAGGATTATCGCATAGCATGCCGCGCACATTTGCCTGTACTGCGTTGTCTACAAAAGTAAAATCGCGTGTTTGCTCACCATCACCGTTTATGTACACTGGTGTCTGGTTGATGATACCACTAACAAAAAGGGGTATTACAGCCGCATACGGACCGTCAGGATCCTGACGAGGGCCAAACACATTAAAGTATCTCAGGCCTACTATTTTCATACCGTAGAGCTTTGCAAACACGTCTGCGTACAGCTCGTTGGTCTTCTTAGTTACTGCGTACGGCGATAATGGGTTACCTACTCTTTCCTCTACCTTCGGCAAGTTAGGCTCATCGCCATATACAGAAGACGATGAAGCATATACAAAAGACTTCACACCTGCATCTTTAGCAGCAGTTATCATATTAATAAAGCCACTTACATTCACCTCATTACTTGTTACCGGGTCTTTTACAGAACGTGGCACAGAACCAAGCGCCGCCTGATGCGTAACATAGTCTATCCCTTCACACGCTTTTTTACAGGTTTCAAAATCACGTATATCACCTTGCAGAAACTCAAAATTGCTATAGCCTGTAAACAGGTCTATATTCTTTTGAAAACCTGTAGCCAGATTATCCAATACACGCACCCTGCCTGCACCATTTTTCAATAGGTACTCTGTAATATGAGAACCAATGAAACCCGCACCACCTGTTACCAGAAAGCTGCTACCCGATATATCTTTTGTATGAAACGCTGCCATAATTAATAATGCCCCTTATACAGGCTGCGCAAACTTATGGCAAATAACAGATATCTGAAAGGATTGGATGTGCTAATAACACATCGTTTACAAGACTTCTACAAACAAGAAAGCCCCGATATCGGGGCTTCAAATAATGTAACGTATCAATTACGCTTTCTTGTCAGCACTAGCTGTAGTTTTCTTCGCGATTTTGGCAGGACGGTGTTTACCGAAGCTACCCATTGAAATTTTACCGCGTTTAGTGCGTTTATCGCCTCTACCCATGATTAAAAATTTTAGATTGCAAATATAAAAAAAAAGCAGGTAACTGTACGTTCCTGCTTTTATTCTCTTTTGTTTTACAAGATTGATTACTTCTTGCCGCTTGCAATTTTAGTAGAGAATTCTTTACCAGCCTTGAACTTAGGCACTTTGCGAGCTTTGATTTTGATTACTTCGCCAGTTTGAGGGTTGCGGCCATTACGTGCAGAACGCTCAGAAACTGAGAATGTACCAAAACCAACCAAAGTAACGCGGTCGCCTTTTTTCAGTGCAGCAACTACAGCGTTTGTGAAAGAATCCAATGCATCGTTAGCTTGAGTTTTAGTAACGCCTGCATCTTTGGCAATTTTGTCAATCAATTCAGCTTTGTTCATTTGTTGTGTGTTTAGTCGTGAAATAAATAATTTCGAGGATAGGCAAATATACTCACCTTTAGTACACTTCCAAATATCCCGAAAAAAAATTCCTGACTTCAAAACCCTTGCCTGTAGCAGGTTTCCACAACTTATGCACATTTTGGGGGCGGTGTCACAAAATTAACATACCTCCAAACCCTTACCTGTATTGATTTTCGTTATATTGGCAAGTTTTTTGCTACCCCCAAACCCTTGTTAACAAAGGCTTGTAAGGGATTTGTAAAATCAGGAAATGATTTCCATCACTGTGCGGAATGCAATAAATTTATTACCAAATTTTGCAAAGCCTTTTTCACGCATTTGTGTGGCGTGGTTTGAAATATATTGATTATATTCCTCTAAAGACTTACAGAAATACTGTGCAGCGTAGGTAGGTCCGTCTGTTTCATCCTGTTCCAGCAATCTGCACAACCTTGCATCTGTAAACAATCCTGTCTGCATCAAATCAGGGATATGTTCTCCCTTCATCCATTGCACCCACTCATCGTGTATGCTGTGGTCTATTTTTATTGTTACGTTGTAGATAATCATCGGTTATTATTTTACCACTTCTTTTCTATCGTATCCATGATGGTCATATAGCTGGCATATCTGTCTATACTGATAACAGATGCATTAACAGCTTCCTTTACAGCACAACCCGGCTCGTTTATATGCAGGCAGTTATTAAATCTGCAATGCTGCATCACACGCCTCATTTCAGGAAAGTATTGTGCCAGCTCCTCTTTTTCAAAATCTATCAGTCCGAATTCTTTCACACCTGGTGTGTCTATAATCTTACCTCCGCCCGGCAGGTCAAACATTTCTGCAAATGTAGTAGTATGCTGCCCCTTACCGCTATAGCCTGACACTTCCTGTGTGCGCAGCTCCACGCCGGGTATCAGTTGGTTTATCAATGTGCTTTTACCCACACCGGAATGCCCGCTGAATAATGTTGTTTTATCCTTCAGCCTTTCTGAAAGCACAGCAACACTTTCGGGTTGTAATGCGACGATAGGATATACTTCATACCCTGCATCTGTATAGATGTGCTGCCACAATTCCAGTTGCTCTTTATGCTTTTCTTTCAGCAGGTCTATTTTATTGATGACTAGTATTGCCGGAATATGATAAGCTTCTGCCGTTATCAGAAAACGGTCGATAAAACCGGGTGATGTTCTTGGCTCCGCAATGGTTGCTACTACCAATGCAGCATCAAGATTAGCAGCTACAATATGTTTTTGATTTTTGTTGTGCGGAGATACACGCACTATATAGTTATTGCGTTCGTCAATGGTTTTGATTGTCGCAATGTTCTCTTCTTTCTCTTCAATATCACAAATCACAGTATCACCTACTGCTATAGGGTTGGTAGATGATATGTTTCCATCAATTTTTAGCTTACCTTTTATACGTGCGTTCCATATTTTGCCATGTTCATCGCGCACTATGTACCAACTGCCTGTCGACTTATATACCAGTCCTTTCAATTCACTCATGTTTATTTGCAGTTGCTTTTAGTCATGTCTTAATGCTTCAATAGGATCCAGCTTCGCTGCCTTAACTGCGGGATAAATACCTGATATAATACCCACCACCGCACAAAGGCTCACCCCTACACCTATCCACAACCACGGCACTATAAAACCTGTATGGAATACGAGGCTGAAAATATTGCCTACCAACATACCTAATATCACACCTACCACACCACCACTCAGGCTTATCATTATAGACTCTGTAAGGAATTGTTGTTTGATGGTAGATGCCCTGGCACCCAATGCTTTACTTACACCTATCTCCCTTGTACGCTCGGCAACAGATACCAACATGATGTTCATCAAACCTACTACAGAGCCTAATAGTGTAACAATACCTATTACCAATGCTGCCCAACTGATGTATTTTATACTATCCAGCACCATCTCTGCAAGGTTATCATTTTGCTCTACCGTAAAATCATTATCTACACCTACAGGTACTTTTCTTATTACCCTGAATAACCCTTCAGCTTCCTGTGCAGCTATATCTTTAGCATTGATGTCACTAACCTTCACGTTGATAACATAGCGTTCATTATTGCCGTATGTAGCACGTCCATTAGCCAATGGTATCAGCACCAGATTGTCGCTGTTCATTATCATGCTGCTACCCTTCGATGCCGCTATACCTGTTACTACATATTTTATATCGCCCACTGTAACGGCCTTACCAATACAATCAAGATATTTTCGGCCAAACAATTTCTTTGCCATACCATTACCCAGTATGCACACATAAGAGCCAAACTCTAATTCTGTGTTGGAGAAATTCCTGCCTGCTTCCAGTTTGGTATCAGATATATCCAGGTAGTTTTCGTCAACACTCATTACAGTAATGTTGGGATTTGTTTTGATGGATGCATACCTAACGGTAGCAATACTGCTACCCGACATAGACACACCAACTTTTGCTGGAAAGCCATAGCGTTTTTTAAAAGCTATAGCCTCTTCGTAGCGGATGTTTTTACCTTCATTTATGTTGACACTTATGCCGCCTCGGCCCCTGCGTTTTTTCTTCACTACATCACTTGTTATCTGAAAACTGTTTGCACCCATACTGCTGAAGTTGGAATACACACTTGCTTTCATCACCTCAATGGCTGTCAGGATGCCAACCAATGCCATAATACCCAAGCCAATAATGGCTACGGTCAGCATTGTACGCAGGCGATTTGTTCTTATAGCCCTGAATGCCAGCGATAAGTTGAAAAATAATTGCATCATGGCAATGCCAAAGTTAATGCCGGCATATCAAACTACCGCTTATTGTTTTGTAAAAGTCTGTGCAGTAGCTGTTTGCCCGTCTGCTGTTACAGCTTTCAGCACATAGTTACCTTTTGCAAGCGATGCTATATTAAACGAAACCCTGTTTGCACCTTTTTTACAGTTGTAATCCAGTAGCTTATCTACCAGTTTACCCTGTATATCAAATATTGCGAAACTAACAGCACCACCTTGTAATAATTCAAAGTCTATATTCACCATTTCAAAAGCCGGATTAGGATACATCACAGCTTTTGTCTGTTGTTGCTTTTCTTCTTTTATTCCCAGCGATGGCGAGTTTAATTTTGCCATCCAGTTGCCATAAGAATTACCGGTTCGGCCATATATCCCTTCTACCCATACAGAGCCCATCTGGTCCCAATCCATCTGCGCGCCCATATAATCTCCCCAGCGCTGCTGCTTTCCGGTCAGTACCTTGATGCTGCTAACACCACTTTTAATGACTGTCATTGAGGAATAGCCCGCACCGTCATACAGGTAGGCTCCCATGCCAGGGAATGTATTAGGCCCAGTAAAGTTGAACGAAATTATAGACTGCCCACGCATCCACGGTGCACTTGCAAATGTCACGTTAGGATAACCGAAATCTAATGTATCTACAGAAAGGATCTGTGCATGAGATATTGTTGGTGATGTAGCAAAATTCTTGATAATGCCATGAAATATACCTGATGCCCCACTTACTGGTGCAACACATGCACTGGCAAACTGTATTTCGTCTCCGTCAACAAAAGCGCCAAGTATCCTGCCATCATTTGTAGCAAGTGTAGCCGAAGTATCAGGTTGGCGGCCATCAGGCGGCACACCGTATTTTGTTGGTGATATCAATACTTTTATATCCAGATTATTATTACCACTACTTATTACATCAGGCACTTTCACCAAAAAGACAGTATCATTCTGTACATCAAAGTTTCTGTTGGATAAAAAGTATTGCTCAGGCCCTTTTAATCCAGTGCCACCTTTTACAGGATATAGATTCCTTATTTGAATACCATTAAAACTGATACCATCCCATATTTTATACGTCAAAGTTGCAGCTCCATTAAAGCCATCATTCTTATTTATCTGATAGATAACGGTTTCTTTAAAGCCTGCCTGCCAGCTTGTATTGTTACGTATCTTATTACCAGTCAAAAAGAACTCATCTTTGGTAATGGATACACAAGGATAATCGAACCATGTTGTATCTGGCTTGTAATCTCCATAAAACTTATAGAAGTTCCATGCACCACCCGGATCGTTAGTCTTTGAAAAACCTACTACTATGTAGTTCTTTTCATTCGTACTGTTCAGCATTACAATGATAAACTTATCAGCTTCCGGGTCGTACATTATTTTAGGATCGTAGCGATAATCATCAACACCTTGCAAACCCACAGCGTTTGAGAACGTTTTCAGCCCTCTTTTCAAAATCATCTTACCCGTGTTGTCATCTGTAATAGCAATAGCACTATTTACTACAGATACCAACTTCTCCCCTCTAGACATTGCCATATCATTATCTGGCGGAATACCCACTAATGAATCTGCTACATAGCCACGTACCACTATCGGGGCAATAGCCGTAGTCTTATTGGCAGCCGCATTGACCCTTTTATATGGAAACATTTTTGCCGATTCTTCCTTTGCCTTATATAACCTTTTCCTGTCTGCATTACCATCCGGCGAAGGAGACTCCAGACTGTATACCGCTGCATTGTATTTATCTTCTACATCTTTC
>JAFLBN010000036.1 GCA_017303395.1 Chitinophagales bacterium | reverse complement strand
AGGTAGAAGCTATTTTTCAAACCGCAAAACGTTTTTTAAAACTTTATTTTTCTAATCAGTTACTTACCCTCTTTTACCTTCCTACACACTGACTATTTTGCTGTAACTATCGCTTTAAGAACTTACCCGCTCTGTATCGATTGGGAGTGCAAAAGTAGATAAGAAAGTTCTACTTCCAAACATTGTACTGCATATTTTTATTCGGCATTTGTAATATGTCGGCGCTATTACTTATCTGGTTTGCTTTTGAGCCGATTGTTGCATTCTACGAATTCTGTCTTCCAACTTCTCACTACTCAATTCTTCGCGCAAAGAATCAACTTTTATAGGGAAACAAAACGGTGTAAGATTAGCAGGACGAGATATAATAATGCTACTTGCAGCTATGCGTTGCAATGTATTATATAAGCGTGTTGCTTCTACTTCATACGTCAATACTTCTGTATAGGCTTGTTGCAACAATATATTAGATGGTTCG
The DNA here is from genome assembly GCA_017303395.1 of Chitinophagales bacterium. Classification (GTDB taxonomy): domain Bacteria; phylum Bacteroidota; class Bacteroidia; order Chitinophagales; family Chitinophagaceae; genus Polluticoccus. The sequence continues at coordinate 9,157 of JAFLBN010000036.1, read as the reverse complement.
TTTTGGCTGATCACTTCATATATAAGTGATGTAGAGTTTTGCAGATGACGCTGTTTCTTATATGCACCGGGCATTCCCTGAAATACAAGTCCTGATATCACAGCTATGTCGCGAAACTTTCTGCGCCCCATCTCTGCGGCATTAATACTACGTTGCAAGTCTGCATACCATGCATCGGGGCTCAACAGTTGTTTTATATTCTCTTCGCTTACAGGTATCGGCTGATCACTCAACAACTCGAAACCATAATCATTCATAGCTATTGAAAAGGTAATGGGCAGCAGTTGTGATATTCTGTATGCAAGCAATGAAGCCATTGCCTGATGCACCAGCCTACCCTCGAAGGGATAAATAAATAAGTGATAACCATCTTTAGTATTAATAAGCTCTACCAGCAACTCATCTTCTTTTGGCACGACAGATAGTTCTTGCTGCTTAAGAAATAAAGGTTGCAAAAAAGTAAGTAACTCATTTGTATGAGGCTCTAATGCTGCCTGCTGAAAGGTATAGCGCAACACACTACCCAGATTAGCAGATAATGGCATACGTCCACCGGCCCAAGCAGGCACGTGTGCTTTCTTCGCGTTCGACTTGCGTACATATACTACCATGTCGCGTATCATCACCAGTTCCAGCTTTCTGCCCGCCAATACAAACACATCTCCCGGTACAAGCTTTGAAATAAAGTATTCTTCTATCGTACCTACATTACCACCGCTCATAAACTTTACCCGCAACAATGCATCACCCACTATAGTACCTATATGTAAACGATGCCGCATAGCCACACGCCTGTTTGCTACACGATACACACCATCTGCATTTACCACACGATGGTATTCGTCATATTCCTTCAATAAAGAACCGCCATGTGTAATGAATCCAAGCAAGCATTCCCATTCGGCATCTGTAATATCTCTGTAGCAGTTTGTTGTTCTTACCTCTGCAAGTAAAGCTTCGCTTACAAAGCCATCACCTACAGCACGGGTCACCATATACTGCACCAATGCATCAAAAGCCAGCACCACAGGGCTACGACTTTCTACCAATTGCTTCTCGTACGCCTCTTGCAATGCTGCTGCCTCTACTATTTCTAAGGTATGCGTGGGTACAAAGTAAATATTACTGACTGCACCCGGCTCATGACCACTACGCCCTGCACGTTGCAGAAAGCGTGCAATACCTTTAGGGCTGCCTACTTGTATTATGGTATCAACCGGGCGAAAATCGACACCCAAATCTAAACTGGCAGTACACACTACTACCTTCAACGTGCCTGCATGCAATTGCTCCTCTACCCACACGCGCACATCTGCATCTATAGCACTATGATGCAATGCAATGACACCTGCAAGATCAGGATCCGCATCAAGCAATGCCTGATACCATATCTCTGCCTGCGAACGAACGTTTGTAAATAAGAGTGTAGACCTGTTATTATGTATTACCGGCAGCACATGTTCTATCATACGCACACCCAAATGCCCTGCCCACGGAAAACATTCAACCGTTTCGGGCAATATGGTATGGATGGCTACTTCTTTTCTAATGTCTGCTTTTACAATCGTACCATTATGATTATCGCCCAACAATACATACAGCGCTTCTTCAAGATTACCTATTGTTGCAGAAATACCCCAGATGCGCAACAGGCTTTCCTGTGCAGGCAGTGTTTTCAAGTAAGACAAAGCGAGCTCCATTTGCACACCACGCTTTGAACCTAATAGCTCATGCCATTCATCAACAGCTATACATCTGAGCGGCCTGAAGATATCCTTATTGTTTTTAGTGGCTATCAGCAAGTGCAAGCTTTCGGGGGTGATAATCAGCACCTCGGGCATATTTGTTTTCTGCCGCTGTCGCTCTGTGGTTGATGTATCTCCGTTTCGCACAGCCACCTTCCAGGGAATACCCAACTCCGACAATGCTTGCTCCATTGCCCTGCCAACATCTTTTGCCAATGCACGCAACGGCGACACCCACAGCAATTGCAATCCGTTTTTGTTTTTCGTTTTGTAGTCAGGATTGTTGTTTATCCAATCTATCACTACACCCAGAAAAACAGAAAATGTTTTACCAAAGCCTGTCGGGGCATTCACAATACCACTAAGCCCCTCGGCATACAACTGCCATGCCTCCTCCTGAAATGGAAATGGTTGCAAGCCCTTAGCATGCAACCATTCTCTGATTACCTCAAATCCATTAACTGATATATCCGATTTCTTTTTCGCCACTTATTTCTTTTCTGCTACAACAGCATACATCAAAGGAAGTTTACCTGCCATACCTTTCAGGTAAAATCTGTCTGGTGCCGCCTCTACCATATTTGCAAAGCAGTTTTGTGTAGAGTAATCGTATTCGTTAAATATCCTGATTTCTACCCCTGCATTAATTAACGCCTGCATCACTTCAGACAAAGGATGGTTCCACCCGATTTCCTGTAGTTCTATATCGGCGCTTCTATCCGCATAAGTACCCTGCAGTGTTTCAACAATAGCCTCTTTATTGAAATAAGGATATTGCACATAGGTAAAGGCATTATCAAACATCCATACAGCAGGGTGCAGCTCTACCAACACCAGTTTCCCACCGGGTTTCAGGAAATGTGATACCACATTTGCCCATCGTTGCATATCGGGCAACCAACCCAATACACCATAAGTAGTAAATACGATATCAAATTTTTCATCCAGTACTTCCGGCAGCTTGTAAACATCCGAGCAAATAAACGTTGCGTCCAATCCCAGTTGTGCATTCAGTTCTCTAGCTTTGTCCATGGCCACATCTGAGAAATCAACACCTGTACATTTCGCCCCCATACGAGACATTGACATCGTATCTTGACCAAAGTGGCATTGTAAATGCAACACTGATTTGCCTTTAATATCGCCCAGCAAACCAATCTCTACTTCTTTAAGTGTTGATTTACCGGCAATAAAGGAATCATTGTCATAAAAATCTGATGTTACATGATGTGGAGTTTTTGCATTCCACAGTTTTCGGTTTACCTCCAGGTATTCGTTCTCTATATTCATAATGCATTAAAAATACTGAAGAATATCCAACCCTGAATATTCAGCACTCAATCAGGTTTGTGTAGAATTACTACCACACCCTATTGCAGATGAAAAAAATCGCCTATCTTGATATCATTATAGCACCGGGGGGCGCTTATGCTAAACAAAACAATTCTCATCATTGATGATGAGCAGGACTTGTGTGAGCTATTCACCATGTACCTGCAACCTAAGGGATATACTGTCTATACTGCTAATAACATAGATGTTGGCAGAAAATCTATAGCCTCTATTTCTCCTGATATTTTATTTATTGACAATAACCTGCCCGACGGGCTGGGTTGGAAGTTTGCTGTAGAGCTATCAGAGACTCACAGAAACCTGAAGATCATCTGCATGAGTGCATTTGATTATGATATCGACACCACGAACAGCCACAAACTGAAAATTATTGAAAAACCAATAAAGCTATCTGATATTGACGAGGCTATTGGTGTAGGCCATTAATCTTTACAAAGTGGTATATATACAGAGAATACAGCACCATTGCCCGGTTCTGAAGCTACTTCTATTCTACCCTTGTGTGCCTGTACTATATTGAATGATGCGGCCAAACCCAAACCCAAGCCATTGCGCTTTTGTGTGAAATATGGCTCGAAGAGACGCGCTATATTTTCATCGCTGATACCACTACCATTATCTGCTATGTTAATGATTGCGTATGACTCATCCATCTCAACGTTGACACGAATAAGCCCTTTACCTTCTTCCACAGCTTCAATGCCGTTTATTATAATGTTGAACAGTGCAATCGGCAATTTATCTGCATCTGCTTCAATAAGGATATGTTCAGCAAGTTGCCTCCTTTCACAGCTTACACCTTTCAGCAACATACTATCTGCTGCTCGGTTTAACACAGTATCAATTACAACTGTAATATCAATCGGTTTCAAGACAATATCCGTAGGTCGCGAGGTAGAAAGTAGGGCTGTTATCAGGCTATTTATCCTTGAGCTATTGCGTAGTACTATTTCACTGTAAAACTGTACGGTTTCATCCACCCCTTCTGCTTTCATTTGCTCTACAGAAAGAATAATGTTATTTAATGGATTACGCACCTCATGTGCCAATGTCCTTACCAGACGACCTGTAGCCGCCAGCTTTTCAGATTGTAATATTGCCCGCTCTGCTTTCTTTAGTTTTGTTATATCGTGTATCACACCCTGCACATATGCGCTCCCCTTTGTATCGAAATGTGTGGTGGCAGATACGATACAATTACGCCATTCTCCATCTGCAGTTTTCAGCACTACTTCCACATCTTCTCCTTTAGCCTGCATCAATGCAATCGCAGAGCTTTCCATATCCGGAAGCGGCACAAGCAAATCCGTCAGTCGCATTGCAAGCAAATGCTCTTTGCTATAACCAAACATTGCAATAGCCGCATCGTTAATATCCAACAAATGTAACGCTGTATCTGCTACAAATATCACGTCCTTCAACTGCTCAAAAACACTACGGTATTTTTGTTCGCTGGCTTTAAGTGCTTTGATGCTGCGAGAACGCAACAACGCATAGCGTATACTACGTTCTACTTTCTCTGTATTAATCTCTGATTTCACGAGGAAGTCTACAGCACCGGATTCCATCGCTTCAATATCCAACAGTCTTCTCCCTTTACCTGTAAGCATTACAATAGGCTCTTCGCAGTTCAATTTCAAGGCATCCTGCAACAGTTCTACCCCAGACTTTGCGCCTAACAGATAGTCTACAAAGTATATATCATAATTCCTATGCGCAATATGGTTCAATGCCGTATCATAATCATCACACCAATCTATTTGTACATTGATACGAGGTATTTTTTTAATGTGCTCACTAGTGATAAAGAAATCGTCTTTATCATCGTCAACAATCAATATCCTGAAAAATGAAGACAGCATAGTTTACATCTCTTGTTTTTCAGGCAGTACAACAATAAATTTTGCGCCGACACCTGGCTCACCTTCGGCAAATATTACCCCCTTGTGGTGGTCGCATATTTTCTTGCATATTGCCAGGCCTATACCCGACCCTGCATAAGTAGAACGGCCATAAAGCCTTTTAAAAATCTGAAATATCACATCCGCATATTCCTGCTTAAACCCTATTCCGTTATCACTTAATACTATCTTATAGTATTTAACCGTGGGGTTCAGGTACAAAGCCGCTTTTTCTTCATCATTCAATACTTCACTCGAAATCTTTACAACAACGGGAACATCATTCTTTCTGAACTTTATTGCATTGTTGATAAGATTTGCAAACAACTGTTTCATTTGCGAATGAGAACATTCCAACTCAGGCAAACCACCTACTTGCAAGGTAGCCCCGGTTTCCTCTATTAGCAGGTCTAAATCCTCAAGTACTTCTTTCAATACCGTATTAAGCGACTCCTGTCCATAAGGGTCTGAATACTGATTGAGTAGTGAAAATTCAAGCAGATTATCTATAAGCTTCGTCATATTATCTGCCGAATATTTTATTCTGTCCAGATAATGACGGCCCTCTTCCGTAAGTAAATGATTGCATTCATCAAATAGCTTTTCGCTGAATGTGGTAATCTTCCTCAATGGCTCGTGCAAGTCATGACTGGCTACATAGGCAAACTCTTCCAGTTCTTTGTTCGACCTGTATAATTCTGCAACCGTCTTCTTCAGGTCTGTTTCTATTTGCTTCTGTCCCGTAATATCAAGCACACTACCCACCATCTTCACAACATTACCGTGCTCATCTTTCAGTACCCTACCCGATGCGCTAATTATCTTCACCTTATTGGCAGGCGTAATAATGCGCATCTCTATATCATAGTCTTCGCCCGTTTTCAGTGCATTCGCAACTGCTTGCCCTGCTCTTTCCTTGTCGTCAGGGTGCGAGTATATCCTTACAGCATCATAAGTAAGTGGTGTCTCTTTGTCTAATTCATATACTTTGTAGATACCATCAGACCAGAATACTTTATCCTCACTTACTATCCACTCAAACGTACCAAAGCTGAAATTGCTCAGCTTTTCAAGAAACAATCTTCTTGAGTCGAAAGATGTAAACGGGAGTTCCTGTCCTGACAAATCGGGGATAATCAAAACTATATAGTACTCCTGAATGCCTGTAGTACCTGCAGGAGGTGTAGCAAACAGAAAACACATCTGCTTCCTGCCATCCTTCATTAGGATACTATACATCACATATTGGCTCTCGGCATTCTCTGTATTGAATATCCTTGCTGTCTGATGCGTAAACTGGTCTTGTTGGCGCTCATCTATAATATCAGGAATGGTAAGCCTTTTTTGTCTTATTTCATCCAGACTATAACCCAATACCTGTTCTGTATGGTTGGTACAATGCAATATGCGGTTGGTGTTTGTTTCAACAACCAACATTGCATAAGACCCTGAAAGCAGTTCTGCGTTCTTAAACACAGCATCTGCTTTATCAAGTCTTGCATCGTTCATGTTATCCTGCTCAGCCATACCTTATTCCAAGCCTTTGTATTGCTTAATCTTATTATACAGCGTTTTCCGGTCAATGTTCAACAGCTTGGCTGCTTTGGTTTTATTGAATTGTGTACGCCTCAATGCCTCCAGTATTACTTCGTATTCAGCGTTTATATTTACAGCCTTATATTTATTCTCAAGGTTTTCAATGCTATCTGCCTGCAAGTCCGATTTTATATTATCAAACTGCAACTTTTTATAATTGTTTATTTCAAAAGGCAATGCCGTTACCTCAATCAGCTCTCCGTCCGTCAATAACGTAGCACGCTTTACTACGTTCAATAGTTCGCGCAGGTTGCCGTGCCACACATATTCCATAAATATGTCTTTCACATCTTGCGAAAAGCCTCGGACATTCTTTTTTAGTTCTGCATTGGTACGCTTCAAAAAATGTTCTGCAAAGAGCATAATATCATCTTTCCTGTTGCGCAATGGCGGTACTTCTATACTAAACTCATTAAATCTGTGATACAAATCTTCACGGAAGCGGCCACTCAATGCAGCATCCCACAGCTTCTCGTTGCTGGCAACTATGATGCGCACATCAAGCCCTATATCTTTTACACCACCTACACGCCTTATCTTTCTTTCCTGTACCACACGCAGCAGTGATACCTGTATATCGTAAGACAGGTTGGCAACCTCATCCAGAAACACGGTACCGCCATTGGCCGTTTCCAATGAGCCTACTTTTTGTGATACGGCACCTGTAAACGCACCTTTTTCATGCCCAAATAATTCACTACCTGCAAGCTCAGCTGTTAACGCACCGCAATCAATGGCTACAAAGGGTTGATTGGCACGCTCACTCTTTTCATGTATCATTTTAGCGATAGCTTCTTTACCGCTACCGCTTTCACCATATATTATTACACTGAAGTTTGTAGGTGCTACAAGCCCTATCTGTTTTATGATATTCTGAAATTCAGGGCTATTACCATATATATGCTCTTCCTCCGTCTCTATCTGTGGGCTTACCTCTTCTTTCTTTTCTTTTGTGCTCTGTGTAGAAAGTGCTTTTTTTATCGTCAGCAGTATTTCGTCTGGGAATAGCGGCTTGGTTACATAGTCGTAAGCCCCCATCTTCATTACCTCTACCGCATCCTTCACATCGCTATAGCCTGTAATAATGATAACCAATGCCGCAGGTATCATTTCTTTGATTTTCTGCAACAGCTTGGAACCTGTCATATCATCCAGCCTGAAGTCGCAGAGAATTATGTCGGGTTTATTCTTTTGCAGGTACTGCAACGCATCCTTACCTGTATGCAGGCATTTTACACTGTAACCGTTCCTTGTCAGGAAGCGATCCAGCAGCATGCACATGTCCTTATCATCATCTACAACTAAAATCTTATACATAGAATCCTCTCATTGCAGGTGTAATATTATTACATCCTTTTCAAAAGACCTTTATAGATACGTATTAACCAATTTACCCTATAAATTACGACTGAAAACGTTATAAATACTAGTCCTTACCCGAAAAAATCGATAATTTGCGACGCAATAATTTAATATGAACACTGTATTAGAGATACTGAAATACATCCTTCCGGCTATAATTGTACTGATAGCTTGCTATACGATAGTACAGAAATTCCTTGTTACGGATATGCAACGCAAACAAATTGCCATGCTTCGAGAGAATCAGGAATTTACTGTCCGTATGCGCCTGCAGGCATTGGAAAGGCTGGCATTGTACATTGAACGTATTAACCCACGCTCACTTATACCACGTGTATATATGAGCGGCATGACGGTTACAGACCTGCAACAAGCATTGGTTTTTACTATTCGTGGCGAGTTTGAACATAATCTTTCTCAACAGATATATGTATCGAGCAATGTATGGAATACTGTAAAAGGTGTAATGGAACAGGAGATAAATATGATTGGCGTTATAGCACAGCAGCTGAAACCGGATGCATCTGCTAAAGACCTGCATATGCGCATTGTAGATGTGGTGCTGACAGACGCCAGCGAACCACCTACTACCGTTGCCCTGCAAATCATCAATGAAGAAGCTAAACGCATCCTTTCGGGTGGTGCTATGGCTTAGTTTTTTCTTTTTTAAGTACGCAAATTCAAATACATACAAGTGAGCGACAAGAAGATTGTTACAGATTCAGGTATTGAAATAAAACAAGTGTATTGTGAACCGGTTGCAATGACCGAACAACCGGGTGAATTTCCCTTTACCCGTGGTGTACACGCGGCCATGTATCGCGACAGGCTCTGGACAATGCGCCAATACGCGGGTTTCAGTACTGCCGAAGAATCGAACAAACGCTACCACTACCTGCTGAGTCAGGGTGTGATGGGGCTTTCTGTTGCTTTCGATTTGCCTACACAAATAGGCTATGACTCTGACCATGCCATGAGTGAGGGCGAAGTAGGTAAAGTAGGTGTTGCCATCGACTCGTTGGAAGATATGGAGATACTATTTAAAGGCATCAACCTGCAAGATGTGTCTACGTCTATGACTATCAATGCTACGGGTTTCATCCTACTTTCATTGTACATAGCGCTTGCCAAGAAACAAGGTGCTGATGTTAGAAAAATATCAGGTACTATCCAGAATGACATCCTGAAAGAATACGCAGC
>JAFLBN010000035.1 GCA_017303395.1 Chitinophagales bacterium | reverse complement strand
GAACTGCTGGATGCTGCTGCTAATAATAAAAGTGCAGCCAAAGGCAGTGCCGACCAGAAAGTGGGAGATATGTACCGCAGCGGTATGGACAGCGCAGCTATCGACAAATCAGGCATCACTCCACTGAATGGTGTATTAGCTCGCATAGATGCCATTACAGATGCAAACGGCATACTGAATGAAATAACTACAGGACAAACACAAGGCAATGGCCAGTTGTTTGCATTCTATGTAGCGCCTGATGATAAGAACGTAACAAAGCAGATACCACAGTTTATGCAAGGCGGACTGGGTATGCCCGACCGCGACTTCTACTTCAACAAGGATGAGCGTTCAGCAAAAATCCGCGAAGCATACAAACAATATCAGGTGCAACTGCTGATGCTGATGGGCGCAGACAGTGCAACTGCCAAGAAAGATGCAGCTGAAATCTACGGACTGGAAGAGAAACTGGCTGGTGCTTCTATGACGCGTGTTGAAATGCGCGACCCGTACAAACTGTACAACAAATTCAATGTTGAAGGTTTGAACAAGCTGACACCGGGCATGGATTGGAAAACTGTTTTCAGCAATCTGAAAATTGGCAATCAGGATTCTTGCATCGTTGCTACACCTAAGTTCTTTACCGAGGTTAGCAAACAACTGAAATCTACACCTGTAGATGTATGGAAGAAATACCTGAAGTTCCACACGGTGAATGATATGGCTCCATATCTGAGCAGCAACTTCGATAAAGCACGTTTCGATTTCTATGGCAAAGTGGTTCGTGGTCAAAAAGACCAGAAGCCTCGTTGGCAGCGTGTATTGAATGTTGTTGACGGTTCTGTTGGCGAATTGCTTGGACAGATGTATGTTGACAAACACTTCAAACCGGAAGCTAAAAAGCGTATGCTTGAATTGCTGGACAACCTGCAATCTACCTATTCAGAACGCATCAAGCGTCTGGACTGGATGAGCGATGTAACGAAGCAAAAAGCACTGGGCAAACTGGGTACATTCATCCGCAAAATAGGCTACCCTGACAAATGGCGCGACTATAGCAAACTGGAAATCAGCGGCAACGACTATGTAAAAAATATCATGGCCGCATCTGCTTTCGAGTACGACTATATGATAAACAAACTGGGCAAACCTGTTGACAAAACAGAATGGGGCATGACACCTCCTACAGTGAATGCGTACTACAACCCTGCATTCAACGAAATCGTTTTCCCTGCGGGCATTCTGCAGTATCCGTTCTTTGAAATGAATGCAGATGATGCGGTAAACTATGGTGGTATCGGTGCGGTGATAGGCCACGAAATCACACACGGCTTTGATGACCAAGGTCGTCAGTACGATGGTGATGGCAACCTGAACGACTGGTGGACACCTGAAGACGCTGCTAAATTCAATGAAAAAACAGCAATGGTTATCAAACAATATAATGGCTTTACCGTATTGGATACAGTTCACATCAATGGTGAGCTGACACTTGGCGAAAACCTGGCAGACCTCGGTGGCCTTGCAATTGCTTACGAAGCATTCAAGAAAACAAAACAAGGACAGGGCAATGAGAAGATAGACGGTTTCACACCTGATCAACGCTTCTTCCTCAGTTGGGCACAGGTATGGCGTGCAAACACCACACCAGAAGAGGCTTTCAACCGTATTAAAACAGACCCTCACTCTCCAAACCTTTGGCGTTGTAATGGTCCGCTCAGCAACATGCCTGAATTCTACCAAGCATTCGGCGTAAAAGAAGGCGACAAAATGTGGCGCCCTGAAGCAGAACGTGCAAGGGTATGGTAGTTTAGTTGATTAGTTAACTAGTTTAATGATAGCAAAAGCAGGCAATATTGCCTGCTTTTGTCATTTTAATGTTATTACATACAGTACATACCAATTTTCTTTTCGCCACGTTATGGAATACTAAACACGTCTGCATCATATAGCTGTACCCGGGATTTTAACTATTTAAAAAATCAAGTTTTATGAAAAAGGCTATCAGCTTATGCATTCTGTGCATTATAACAGCGCTGCGTGTTATGGCACAAACAGGCGACATCAAAGTCCTGGTAACAGCAGGCAACATTCCGGTAGAGGATGTTATAGTAACCATCAGCAGCCAAAACGCAAAAGACCAGAAGACAACAGACACAAAGGGCGTAGCCACGTTTCGCCAACTACTCACGGGCAATTATACCATCACAGCAAGCAAAGCAGGCTTCTCCACGAAAACAGCCTATACTATAGTAGTATCTGGCAAAACACAGCAAGTCAATATTCAATTTGCAGTAGTACTTGAAGAACTAAAAGCTGTAACCATCAGCGAAAAAGAGCTTCACATGAGGAAGGACAAAAGAAGAGCGACTAAGACTGTGCAAGAAGATATGGCAAGGGGTCGTACAATAGAATACGAAGCAATGCCTGCACCTGCAGCAGCTTATAACCTTGCACCACCAATGCCTCGCATGGCATATCGCGAACCGAACACAGAAAGCTATAAGAAAGTACCTGAGAACGACTTTATGAGTGTGCGTGCCAATCCGCTTTCTACCATGAGTGTAGATGTAGACAGAGCATCGTATGCCAATGTACGCAGGTACATTAACGAAGGGCAAATGCCACCCGCTGATGCAGTACGTGTAGAAGAAATGATAAACTACTTCAACTACCAATACCCACAACCTGAAGGCGACAATCCGTTGGCCATTGTTACAGAACTAACCAACTGCCCGTGGAACGATAAGCACAAACTGCTGCACATAGGCATGCAGGCACGTACAATACCTACAGACAATCTGCCACCAAGTAATCTGGTATTCCTGATAGATGTTTCGGGTTCTATGGATCAGGCAAACAAACTACCGCTGGTAAAATCATCGCTGAAAATGCTGACAAGTAAACTGCGCGCACAAGACAGGATATCTATAGTGGTGTACGCAGGCAGCGCGGGGCTGGTATTACCCGCTACGGCAGGCAATCAGAAAAGCACCATTAATGCAGCACTCAACAAACTGAAGGCAGGTGGTTCTACAGCAGGTGGCGCAGGCATCAAACTGGCATATAGCATAGCACAAGAGAACTACATACGCGGTGGCAATAATCGTGTAATATTGGCCACAGACGGCGACTTTAACGTAGGTGTTAGTGCCGATAATGAGATGGAAGAACTGATAACTAAAGAAAGGCAGAAGGGTATTTATCTGACATGCCTCGGCTATGGTATGGGCAATTATAAAGACAGCAAGATGGAAGTGCTTGCAGATAAAGGTAATGGTAACTACGCATATATTGACAGCAAACAAGAGGCAGAGAAAACACTGGTTCGCGAATTTGGCGGTACCATCTTTACACTGGCAAAGGACGTGAAATCACAGATAGAGTTCAACCCTGCCTATGTGCAATCTTATAGGTTGGTAGGTTATGAAAATCGTTTACTGAATGAAGAAGACTTTACGGACGACAAGAAGGATGCAGGCGATATGGGTTCCGGACACAGCGTTACCATTATCTACGAGATAATACCAACTGGTGTAAACAGTGTCGATGTAAGGAATGTAAGACCACTCAAATATCAGCAACGTGCAGCCTACCCTACAGTGCTTGACTATGATGCAGGCAGTGAATTGGCCACCGTCAAATTCAGGTATAAAAAACCAAATGGTAATACGAGCAAAGAAATAACACACCTGATATACAACAACACAACAGATATAAGACATGCAAGCGAGAACGCACGCTTTGCCACATCTGTAGCCATGTTTGGCATGCTCCTTAAAAACTCTGCATACAAAGGCAGCAGCAATTACAACAAAGTATTGGCACTGGCAAGAAACAGTGCAGGTTATGACGCAGAAGGCTACAGAGCAGAGTTTATAGAGCTGGTAAAAGTAGTAAGCAAGCCTGAAGAGGTAGCTATGAATAAATGGTATGAGGAAGAGGAATAGATAGTTGAGAGTGGAACATACAAAAAAGCCTGATGTACAATTGTATCAGGCTTTTTTGATTTATTTACTACTTTGGATGCGCTATGGAGCTACAGGATAAAAGCATTAATAAATCTACCACACTTATCATCAGCATATTGCTACTGGTAGGTGCTGCACTAAGATTATTCCATCTGGACTACCAGAGCCTGTGGTTGGATGAAATGCATACCATGCTGTTTTCAAACCCGGCAACATCGTGGAAAGACTATTGGAAAGAAATAGGCGCTGACGTACACCCCCCACTGCATTATACATTACTCAGAATTCTGTTCCAGGCCATTGCATACACCAGCATAGTAGCACGTTTATTATCTGCAATTGCAGGCATCCTGTCAATATGGGCTATTTTTTTGCTGGGTAGAGAAATAAAAGACAACAGGCTTGGCCTATTTGCCGCATCTATTACAACACTCAATTACTACGCCATATACTATTCGCAAGAGGCAAGAAACTACATGCTTTCTTTTCTTCTTGTTACACTCTCCTTTATATACTTTATACGGTTGCTGAAGACACTGCAATTAAAACACAGTATATGGTATGGAATATATACAATACTGCTACTCTACTGCCACTACTATGCAGCATTTATCATTTGTGCACAAGTATTGACAGCAGTGATATTTTTCCTGAACGAAGAAAAACCGAACCGGCTACTATTTATCAAACGCTTTCTGCTTAGTGGGGCAATAGTTGCTGTCGGATTTTCTCCCTGGGTTCGGTTTCTTTCCTCTGTTACAGAAGTAAAGAATACGTGGATACCACTGCCGGCAAATAGTTTTGTAGTAGACTATTTCAACGAATACTTCGGCAACTCGGAATTGCTTGTTCCGGTATTTGCTGGCTGTATACTAATATTTTTGGTTAGCTTATTCTTTGCGCCGAAAACAAACCTCAAGATAAAAGAAAAGCCTCTTTTATTAGCCTTCATAGTATGTGGGCTATGGATAACCATCACGTATCTACTACCATATCTTCGCTCTGTAACGGCTATACCAATGCTATACTGCAGATATACCATTGTCGTATTACCCGCTATAATTATCTGTATTTCCTTCGGTATAGTACAGACAAAATATCTGATACTCCGGGTAGCGCTTCTTGGTTTCATCCTTGTTGAGTCATTTATCGATCTTGGTTTTAAAAGAGACTATTATACACGGATAACAAAAACACAATTCAGGGGAATGATCAGCTATGTATCTGCAAACTATTATGCAGGTGAGCCTGTCATAGATGAAATTTCCCCGATACAACAACAGTACTATTTCAAGAAATACGGCATACAACCAAACATACTGCCCGGAACAAAAACTGCAATTACAGACGAAATTCTTACCCCTGGTACAAGTTTATACAATGCTAAAAGCTTCTGGATAATTGGAGGGCATCACGAAAGGCGTATAGATACCAATAGACGCCTTCTGCTGGAGCAGAGATTTGAACGCATTAGCAATGCCCAGTATTATGATGCATGGTCTGAGTATTATGTAGCTAAAACTGATACAGGATTGGGCATAAATTATATTGACTATAATCACGTAGTCAAGAGTAGAGACGGACTAACAAATGAACATGAGATAATACTGCGTAAAGACAGCATTCAGTTCAAGCCTCAGCTTCTTACGAAAGGTAAATATCAATTTATCGTTTCTGTACGTGGCACTTTGGCCAACGAATTCTACCCTAACCTTTCAATATCAGCCAATGGAAAAAAATTAGGAGACCTACAAATAGCTGAAGGTTACTGCATTGGTGTGTTTTATTGGGAAACTTTAAGTGACGCGCCGATAAGTTTCGGAATTAGCCTTACAAATGATGATGCAGACCCCGAAAACAATGCAGACAGAGATGCATTTATTAAATGTATAAGAATAAAAAAACTGAAGTAACGGTTGAGGTAGAAAACCTGCCGATGTCTGCAGCTGTTATCCGATTAGACATCTACCGGCAAACAGGATACAAAATCAACCTTTTTATATATTCACTATTTTGCATGCCTTATGGACAATCAAATAGCTAAAACCACTAAACAAAACCGTATTATTCTTATAAACCTTATGCTGATAGGGCTTGTACTTAGATTGTGGCATATAGACTATCAAAGCCTGTGGCTGGATGAATTGTATTCTATAGAAGAGGCATCTACGCAAAGGACACTGCACTGGCTATTTGAGTACCTGAAAACTACAGACCAACACCCTCCATTGTACTATTTATTTTTACGTGGATGGATGTCTATTGTAGGTTACAACGAATTTACCTTGAGGCTACCATCAGCTATAGCAGGTACTGCAGCTATTTATGCGGCCTACCGTTTGGGCAAGGAAATATTTAATGCGCGGATTGGCCTTATTGTAGCATTATTGGCTACTATCAACTTCTTCGGCATACATTATTCTCAGGACGGGCGCAGCTATATATTCATCTTTTTGCTGAGCTGCATCTCATACACGCAATTAGTAAAACTACTAAAAAAACCTACCCTAAAGGGCTCGCTGATATATAGCCTTATATCGCTGATAATGGTGTACACACACTATTTTTCTATCTTCTTCTTATTTGGTCAGGTGGCGGTAGTTACCGTATTCTTTTTCCTGACAGATAAACACACACGCATCAACTACCTGAAGTATTTTTTACTGAGTGGTGTTATAGTAGTACTGGGCTACCTGCCTTGGATACCATCATTACTCTACACAGGTACTATCTCATCTTTCTGGATTGAGCCTACTAAGGATACATTCATCAAAGACTATTTTCTGGAATATTTTGGCAACAGCGGGTTATTAGCACCATTGCTTACATTATTTATACTGCTCTTTGCAGCAAGGGTATTGTTTGGCAACTACATAAAAGAAAAGAAAATCATAGAACAACCCGAAACGGCAGCACTCATCATAATAATAACATGGATATTAGGTACTTGCTTCGTGCCGTATGTACGCTCGTTATTTGTTTTGCCGATGCTGCAACCAAGGTATACTACCCCGCTGATACCAGCATACCTGTTAGCACTGGCTGCAGGCATAGACTACATTAAAAATCATGCTGCAAAAGTTGTTATCATGGTAGTATTTGTATTATTGTCGTTGTTCGATTTGATTGCTGTAAAAAAATACTACACAGAAATAAACAAGGCACAGTACAGAGAAATGACACAGTATATCATTGAACACAACCCCGAACATTACCCTATTGTAGAACAAACTTGGGGATGGCTTCATAATTACTACTTCAACAGATATAACTATAAAGCTACTTTCATAGATCAGAAGAAATGGAAGTTTGTAGACTCCATCATGCCATTAGCCAAAACACCACAGGCTGCTGAAGCATTTTGGTTTGTTGATGGGCATGTGTACGAGCCACTGGATGAAGGCAAACGCAACCAACTGGAAACAGAATATGTACAAGCCATTAAACAAAACTATTTCGGCGGATGGGTAGAACTATATTACCACAACACGCCGTATGACAGCCTGCACAATGCATGGATGATAACCGCTAACAGCTTCCCGGAAGACACCCGCTTTGACCAAGGCAGGCAGATTGCCATCTGGAGCAATAACCCTACTTCGCCATCCGGCATCATCAATCTACCCAAAGGCAGATACCGCATATCAATATCAGCAATGGGTAGTGATGCAAAAAATGAATTTGCCGCTATCAAGCTAATGATGAACGATAAAACAATTGCGGAAGTAAAAACCACGGCTGAACTTACCACCTACTTCAGTGAAATAGATATAGCGGAAAACACGGATGCAAGTTTCAGGCTGGCATTAACCAATAACGAAGAAGACCCTCAAACACACAAAGACAGAAATGCCTTCGTTCGGTTTATAAGAATAAAGAAACTGGACTAATCAATGTGTAAAAGGAGCGAATTATCGCTCCTTTTATCATTAAATATACGTGCCAGCACGTATATACAGGAATGAATAGTCAAGGTAGTTTTGCATTGTTAAACAACAGACAATCAGTTAAGTATGAAGAAATCTACAATTGCCATTGCAGCAGTAGCATTGTTGGCAGCTTGCAAAAAAGACAGCACAACTACCACTACGCCGACACCTACGCCTACCCCAACTACAAAGACATTTACCTTTAAGGCCGACGGAACATCTATAACACTCGACTCTGCAAGAGCTACACTATATACACTTGGCGTATCTCCTTACAACCACGAGATTGATGTGTTTGGTTTTAAGGGTGGTAAAACTGTCATAGAGTTTCACTTTCTGCCAAAGACAGGCAAGCAAAATGCAAACACATCTTTCAGCGATGCCTGGTTGACATATGCAGACGACACCAAAACATACAACTCTCAATCGGGCGAGCTGAACCTGACAGTATGTGACACGGTAAATAACAAGATAGAAGGTACATTCAACTTCTCGGGCAAAGAGTTCAGCGGCACTGCTACTAAATCAATTACTGAGGGTACTATCTATGTAGATAATATGAAGAAACAATAAACATCTGCTAAGTTTAAATAATAAAGGGGCATCAAAACAGATGCCCCTTTTCTAATAATATAAACTTCCTACACCCCCAGATTCGCCCTGAACATCTTAACGGCGATGGCCAGCAGGATTACCCCGAAGAACTTACGAACAACCAAGATGCCGGAATGCCCAAGCAAGCGTTCCAGCAGGTTGAGGGATTTGAGGGTAATGAATACAAATATCAGATTCACGAAAATAGCTATCAGGATATTGGTTGCATGATAGCTGGATTTCAGGGACATGATAGTGGTAAGCGTACCTGAACCTGCAATCAGCGGGAAGGCTATCGGCACTACATTGCCCGATTTATTATCCTTTTCAGAACGGAATATTTCCAGCCCCAATACCATTTCCAGCCCCAGTACAAATATTACGATACTACCCGCTATGGCAAAAGAGTGGATATCCAGCCCCATAAAATTCAGCACCTGCTCACCTATAAAGAAGAACAGCAGCATCAAAGCGCCCGATACGGCTGTAGCCTGCACGGCACTGATATCGCCCATCTTCTTTTTCAGCGTCAGCAGTACGGGTATAGAACCCAGCATATCTATAACTGCAAATAGCGCGAAAGACACAGTAAAAATTTCAGAAATATTAAATGAATTTGCCCCTGTCATGCCGCAAAGGTACAATAGTTAAAAAGGATACCATAAGTTGGGCGTAGAATGCTAATTTTACGCCTTCAAATCGGGCAAATGTCAATAACTAATTATAACCATACAGTAGCAGAAAGGTTTATGCGCTATGTGCAGGTAGATACGCAAAGCGACCCTGCATCTCCTACGCAGCCATCTACCGAAAAGCAAAAAGACCTTAGCAGAATATTGGTTGAAGAACTGAAAGCCATCGGCATTGCAGATGCCGAGCTGGACGAACACGGATATGTATATGCAACCATCCCTGCTACAAGCAGCAAAAATGTACCTGTGCTGTGCTATTGCAGCCACGTAGATACAGCACCCGATTGCAGCGGTGCAGGCGTAAAACCGATACTACAAAAAACTACAATGGCAGCGATATCGTATTGCCGGATGATACAAGTGTTGTAATAACTACCAAAGAGCACCCGTACCTGAAAGAAAGGATTGGTGATGATATCATAACTGCAAGCGGCACTACCCTGCTGGGCGCAGATGATAAAGCAGGTGTTGCCATCATTATGGACCTTGCTGCATATCTCATTCAGCATCTTGAAATACCGCACGGTGCCATACGTATACTGTTTACCCCCGACGAAGAAATAGGACGTGGTGTAAACAAAGTAGATATGAAAAGGCTGGGTGCACAGTTTGGCTACACACTGGATGGTGGCGAACGTGCACATCTGGAGGGTGAAACTTTTAGTGCAGATGGTGTAACGGTTACCTTCCACGGTATCAGTGCACACCCGGGCTATGCAAAGGATAAAATGGTAAGTGCCATCAAAACAGCGTCGGCATTTGTAGATAAGCTGCCACGCAACGAATGGTGCCCTGAAACAACAGAAGGCAAACAAGGCTTTGTGCATCCTGTGCATATGGAAGGTGTGCTGGAAAAAGCAAGTGTATCATTCATCATCCGCGATTTTGATACGGCAATGCTTGCCAAACACGAAGAACGCCTGAAGGGACTGGCAGAAGAAACGATTAAAGAATTCCCGGGTGCAAGTTTTGAGTTTGTGGTGAAAGAACAATACCGCAACATGAAAGAAATACTGGACCAGCACCCACAGGTGATGGACTATGCCGAAGAAGCGTATAAGCGTGCAGGCATGAATGCTATACGCATGAGTGTGCGTGGTGGTACAGATGGTTCGCGCCTTTCATTTATGGGCCTGCCTTGTCCAAACCTATTTACCGGAGAGATGGGCATACACAGCAAACAAGAATATGTAAGCGTGCAGGATATGGAGAAGGCAGTAGAAACACTGGTACACCTTGCACAGGTTTGGGAAGAGAACAGTTAATCACTTTCAATTAGAACAGACAATGAATGCTCAATTAAAAACAGTTTTGCTGACAGTACTTACCCTTTCTGTATTTACCATTGCATTGGTAGAACTGAGCGGAGTTAGCAGCACAGCACTTTACAACAAATACAAAATAGGCAACGGTGGCGCGCATAGCCACGACCCTGAGCTGAGCGAAGTGCAACGCAAGGAGAACGAAGCTAAGGCTATGCCTAAAACAAAAATTGAATTTGCAGAAATGCGTCACAACTTCGGCACCATCAAAGAGGGTGAAAAAGTAAAACATGCTTTCAAATTCAAAAACACGGGAGACCAACCGCTGCTGGTATATAATGTAGTTGCAGGCTGTGGTTGCACTACCCCATCATGGCCTAAAGACCTTGTGATGCCGGGGCAGGAAGGTGAGATACAAGTAGAATTTAACAGCGAAAACCGTCCGGGCCATCAGGCAAAAAATGTACTGGTATACTCTAACGGACAGGAAGAGTCTATCTCGATTGGTTTTGATGTAGACGTAGAAAAGAAATAATGACGACAGCAAACGTAACATTCGGGCAACAGGTAAAGAATTACTTATCGCTGATAAAATTCAGCCATACGGTATTTGCATTGCCGTTTGCCATGATAGGCTTCTGCATGGCAGTGGTAAAAGACGGCTATAGCTTTTCTTGGGACTTGTTTGTAAAAGTGCTGCTGTGTATGGTATTTGCCCGTACTTCGGCCATGGCTTTCAACCGTTATCTGGATCGCAGGTTTGATGCACAAAACCCACGTACTGCCAAGCGAGAAATACCTGCAGGTGTTATTAAGCCACAGCATGCACTACTGTTTACCATCATCAACAGTGCACTGTTTGTAGCTACTACTTATTTCATCAACGAGCTGTGTTTCTATCTATCGTTCATAGCACTGTTTGTAATACTGTTTTACAGCTATACCAAACGCTTTACGGCGCTGTGCCATATTGTGTTGGGTGTTGGTTTGTCCCTATCGCCTATCGGCGCTTATCTGGCAGTAACAGGCGTATTCAAACTGGTGCCTGTATTGTTTTCGCTAACGGTGCTTACATGGGTATCGGGTTTTGATATTATCTATGCACTGCAAGATGAAGACTTTGACAAAAGCCAGCAGCTGCACTCTATACCTGCGGCACTGGGTACTGCAAGGGCGCTGATGGTATCGAACATATTGCATGTATTCTCTGCACTGTTTGTTATATACGCTGGCATAGCGGGTGAATTTCATTTTACCTACTGGATAGGTGCTGCGGTATTTATAGGACTACTCACTTACCAGCACATCCTTGTAAAACCAAACGACCTTAGCAAAGTGGGCATCGCATTTGCTAATACCAACGGTATAGCCAGCATTATCTTTGCCATCTTCACCATTATTTCTTTCTTTTTAGCATAAGCATTGTATGAATATAGCCTTGATAGGATATGGCAAAATGGGCAAAGCCATTGAAGAGATAGCCACAGAACGCGGACATAATGTAGTGTTGCGCATCAGCACTGCCAACCGCAGCGAGATGACAGAAGAAAATCTGGCGAAGGCAGATGTGGCTATAGAATTTACCAACCCCGAGGCAGCGAAAGACAATGTGGTTAGTTGCCTGCAGGCAGGCACATCTGTAGTGTGCGGCTCTACCGGCTGGAATGAGGGGCTGAGCCATGCAAAGATGATAGCGATAGAAAAAGGAAAAGCATTTTTGCAGGCTTCTAATTTCAGCATTGGTGTAAACATCTTCTTTGAAATAAACAAAGCACTGGCATCGCTAATGAACGAGCAGCCGAGCTACGATGTGATGATGGAAGAGATACACCACCTGCAAAAGAAAGACTCGCCAAGCGGCACAGCCATTACACTTGCAGAACAAATCATAGACAACCTGCAGCGCAAAAAGCACTGGTCTGAAAAAGACAAAGGCAACCCTGAAGTCATACACATCAACGCACTGCGTGAGGAAGGTGTACCGGGCACACACAGCATCAAATACACATCATCTATTGACGATATAGAAATCATCCACACCGCACACAACCGCAAGGGCTTTGCATTAGGTGCAGTATTGGCCGCTGAATACATATATGGCAAGCAAGGCATTTTTGAAATGAGAGATGTATTGGGATTGAAGAAAGTGGAGATGTAAAAACATACTAATCAAGCCCTGTATATTACAGGGCTTTTATTTTATACAATACTTTTATACAACCATCGTTAAAGTATGAAAGATGTATGCAAAAGGCAATTAGTTACATAATATTAGTATTCTTCTACAACACAGCTTATAGCCAAGATATATCTGGCACATGGTATGGCAGCTATAATAAGAGCAGATTTGACAAAGGGTTACACGAACTAGTGTTTTACATTGAGCAATATGATGATACACTAATCAGAGGCATAAGAACTCAATTCTACGACAAGAATAGGTTTGAAAGCTATACAATTTCAGGCATTTATAATCATGCAAACTCAACCATCAGCATTAAAGAAGAAAAACAATTATCACAAAATGCAGATGGGTTCGGGGATAGTGGCAATTATAAAATGAAACTTCGAGTAACACCCGAAGAACAATATTTGGAAGGTAAATGGAATAACGCATCGAGAGGCTTATTTACATCTTTCACCAGTAAGGTTTACCTAACAAAGAAAGACACTACCTCACCTTCATCATCGATTACCAATACTACTACAAAAATTATCCATACAATAGAATTAGACAGTACAGAATATGGTGAGTTGAAAATTGAAATAACAGATAATGCAAAAGTTGATGGCGATGTTGTGTCTATTTATCAAAACGACGTTGTAATTAACGAAAAAATCACTCTATCTAAAACACCTAAAACATACATTATTAACTTAGGAATTCAACAACATCCAACAACCATAAAAATGGTCGCAGAGAATCAAGGTTCAATACCACCATGTACTGCAACTATGAAAATTACAACTAAACATAAATCTTATCAGTTAAGTATGGAAAGCAATACATTATACAATAGTGCTGTAGTGATAACAATCAGAAAATAATAGATAACCTATAAGCCCCGCAAGTTGCAGGGCTTTTATTTTACCATTCTACATTTACCATTCTGAGAAAGAATCTTACATTTAGTGTCGCATCGCTACCTCCATGTATATCAAAAAAATATCCGTACTTAGTATACGTTTCTTAGCCTTATCACTTTTCATTTCCGCCACATGCTACAGTCAGCAAACACTAAGATTTGCGGACTCTGTAAAGCAGGCATTTCATATTCCTGAAATATGCTACGCTGCGGTCACTACAGACAGTGTATTGGAAATAGCTGCCACAGGGCGACATTCCATCAATCTCACAGACACAGCAACGCTCGATGACCGTTTTCATATCGGATCTAATACCAAAGCCATGACGGCTTTTATGATAGCTAAATACGTAGAGCGCGGTAAACTGAAGTGGAACACCAGATTGTTTGATGTATTCCCCGAATGGCGAAAGGCATCCAAGCCCATATACAAAAACATTACGCTGCAAGACCTACTTTCGCACCGTGCAGGCATACAACCGTTTCAGGGTTTTGACGACCCTGTAATACCTACCTTCAAAGGCAGCAAGGTTGAAAAAAGAAAAGCATTCGGCAAATGGGTACTGACACTGCCACCTACACTACCCGACAGTTCGAGTCCGTTTGTTTACTCTAATGCAGGATATACACTGGCTGCTTTGATGTTGGAAAAAGTTACGGGCAAAACATGGGAACAGGTAGCAGACGATATATTCAACAAAGACCTGCATTTTAACATCGGTTTTTCATGGCCGGAGAACCAGACTCGCAAAGACACATGGGGGCATATTTTTGAGAATGGCCATTTTGTGCCCCTGCCATCCAATACAGATTTCAGCCTTGACTATACAGAACCTGCAAGCAATATCAACATCCGCATGAAGGACTATATCAGGTATATACAAATGAATATGGCGGGGCTCAACGGGCAGGATAACTACCTGAAAGCAGCCACCTATTCTTTCATACACACAGGCTTTGAGGGGTATTCATTAGGTTGGCATAATATTCATGAAGGCACAGAAAGCATGTCTACACATGCAGGAACGGCTACTACCTACTATACCATTACACATATAGACCGCAAAAGACTCATCGCCTACATCATCTTTACCAATGCATTTGATGACACCAATGTTCCACAGGGTGTACGGTTATTGATGCGGGAATTGAAGAAGAATTATGGGAAGTAAAAAGCTACTTATCAATCAATGCTATTCTAAAAGAATTTTCGAAGTCCACTTTACTGATACTAGGGTTAGGTCTTAGTTTAATCTCCGATATCAAAATGTACTCTCTTCGTTTAAACTCTCTTGTTTTCATTAAAACATCCCAATAACTTCCCATTATTTTGTTCCCGATAACCGTCTGTATTGGAGTAGCATCACATCTAGGGCAGTCAAAATAATAAGTAAAGCTCTCTACTTCCAATCCAAGACTATCAGGCAGTATATGTATTACAGGGTTTGTCTGCAAATCCTTTTTGGTATAATACTTCTTACACTCATCCCCTACAACTGCTCTTGCCATAGGCCTTTTTGAATAAACAATCTGAAAAGGTATACGCTTAATAACCTCACCGGGGGTATATATTTCTAGTGTATCTTTCTTTCCTCCATCGCAATACCTTTCTGATATTGAATAAAGCCCGTTAGGTGTTTTTCGTATCCATCCACGCTTCATACCAAGCGTATAGTTATTCTGTATACCATCTATGCTAAGCAATGTTTCCAAGCCTGCATATAATACCACAGGATTTGTACCTAATGGTGATTCTACTTTTATCTCCTGAGAGAAACACCGCAGCCATAAAAACAACATGCATAATAACAGATAACGCATATACTAAAGTTACTAAAACGATAAAGCCCCGCAAATCGCGGGGCTTTATTATTATTTCAAATAAGTATCGAAGTAGTCGCTGATTTTTTGCATCAGGTGTACACGGTCTTTGCCACGTACGTTGTGCTCGTAGCCGGGGTACACAAAATAATCTACCTGTACGTTTTCATCTACCGCTTTCTTGATGAAGTTGATAGAATGTTGCCATACTACGGTAGCATCGTCTGTACCGTGTATCAGCAGCAGCTTGCCTTGCAGGTTCTTCACCTTCGTCAGCAGGTTGGCATCTTCATAGCCCTGCGGGTTTTGCTCAGGGGTATTCATGTAGCGTTCGGTGTACATAATCTCGTACATCTTCCAGTCCATAACAGGGCCGCCTGCTACACCCACTTTAAACACGCCCGGGTGGCGCAGCATCAGCGATGTAGTCATGAAACCACCAAAGCTCCAGCCATG
>JAFLBN010000034.1 GCA_017303395.1 Chitinophagales bacterium | reverse complement strand
GGTAAAAAGATAAGTGTAGAAGACTATAACCTGAAATGCCGTGAGGCAGTAATGCGTTATAAAAAAGAGTGGGAAGACATTACCGAAAAGATGGGTTATTGGGTGGATATGGGCAACCCCTACATCACATTCGATAATAAATATATAGAAACCCTGTGGTGGGCTATCAAGACCCTGAATGAAAAAGGGTACTTATATAAAAGTGTCAGCATACAACCATACAGCCCTGCGGCGGGTACAGGCCTTAGCTCTCACGAGCTGAACCAGCCGGGTACCTATAAGGATGTAAAAGACACTACGGTAGTTGCCATGTTCAAGGCTGTTAATAATGCACAGTCTGCCTTCCTGTACGAAGCTACAGGTGGTGAGCCCGTACACTTCCTTGCATGGACGACAACCCCATGGACACTCCCTTCAAACTGCGGTCTTACTGTAGGTGAAAAGATTGATTATGTGTTAGTTAGAACGTTTAATCAATATACACATCTGCCTATAAATGTGATACTTGCAAAAGCTCTCCTAAATAAACACTTCAAGTCCGAAGGGCAGGATGGTGACTTTGCAGGGTACAATGCAGAACAGAAATTAGTGCCTTGGACTATTATAAAAGAGTTCAAAGGTGCAGATATAGAAGGTTGCCGTTATGAGCAATTGCTGCCATATGAGGGTAACACTGCCGAGATAACAGGTGGTGACCCTTGGAGGGTAATAACAGGCGATTTTGTAACTACAGAAGATGGTACAGGTATTGTACACACTGCCCCTGCTTTTGGTGCAGATGACTATCGTGTAGGCAAAAAGAATAATATAGGTATACTGACACTGGTAGACAAGGAAGGTAAATTTACCGACTACCTTGGCGAACTGAGTGGCAGATATGTAAAGAATTATAAAGACGACAGCGAGTGGAAAGATGTAGATGTGGATATAGCTGTGAAGCTGAAACTGGCAGGCCAGGCATTTAAGGTAGAGAAGTATGAACACACCTACCCGCATTGCTGGCGTACAGATAAGCCTATTGTTTACTATCCGCTGGATGCATGGTTTATAAAGACCACTGCCGTGAAGGACAGGATGATAGAGCTGAACAAGACCATCAACTGGAAGCCTAAAGCAACAGGTGAGGGTAGGTTTGGCAACTGGTTGGAGAATATGGTGGATTGGAACCTGAGCCGCAGCCGCTACTGGGGTACACCATTACCGGTATGGGCTACCGAAGATGGTAGTGAAATACGTGTGATAGGTAGTGTAGAAGAACTGAAAGATGAGATAAGTAGAGCTAATAAGTCATTGAATATCAATCAGGATGCTGATGTGTTGACGAGTGATTTGCATAAACCTTTC
The DNA here is from genome assembly GCA_017303395.1 of Chitinophagales bacterium. Lineage (GTDB taxonomy): Bacteria > Bacteroidota > Bacteroidia > Chitinophagales > Chitinophagaceae > Polluticoccus. The sequence goes on along the minus strand of JAFLBN010000034.1, from coordinate 14,889 downwards.
GTTGACCAGATAGTACTGGTAAGTGATAGCGGCAAACCTATGATGCGCGAACCGGACCTGATAGATGTATGGTTTGACAGTGGTGCCATGCCATATGCACAACAACACTATCCATTTGAAAATCATGCAGATAAGACGCTGAACCAGAACTTCCCGGCAGACTTCATTGCAGAGGGGGTTGACCAGACACGTGGTTGGTTCTATACCCTCCATGCCCTTGGTGTAATGCTGTTTGATAATGTAGCCTATAAGACGGTAGTAAGTAACGGCCTTGTGCTGGATAAGAACGGCAATAAGATGAGCAAACGCCTCGGCAATGTCATCAATCCGTTCGAGACAATTGAGAAGTACAGTGCCGATGCTACCCGTTGGTACCTGATAACCAATGCAAGTCCGTGGGATAGCTTACGCTTTGATTTAGAGGGAATTAAAGAGGTTCAACGGAAGTACTTTGGTACATTGTATAACACTTACCAGTTCTTTGCACTCTATGCCAATGTAGATGGCTTTACATTTAAGGAAGCCTACATACCAGTAGAGCAACGTCCGGAAATAGACCGCTGGATATTGTCTGCACTGAACACATTGGTAAAGGATGTTACCAACTATCTGAACGACTACGAACCTACACAGGCCGGTCGTGCTATGGAGACATTCCTTGACGAGCAACTAAGTAACTGGTACGTGCGTCTGTGCCGTCGCCGTTTCTGGAAAGGAGAATATGAGCATGATAAGATATGTGCTTATCAGACGTTATATGAATGTCTGGAGAAACTGTCGCTGCTGATGGCACCGATATCTCCGTTCTTTGCAGATTGGTTGTATAGCAATCTTAATAATATCACAAAGCGCTTCGAGGCTCAATCTGTACACCTGGCAGATTTCCCGGTAGCAGATGCCGATGTTATAGATGCAGAACTGGAAGAACGTATGCGTCTTGCACAAGATGTATCATCTTTGGTACTGTCTTTGCGTAAGAAGGTTAACATCAAGGTTCGCCAACCGCTGCAGAAGATACTGATACCTGTACTGGATGCTCATATGAAGGAGCAGGTGCAGAAAGTTGAGGATTTGATAAAAGGTGAGGTGAATGTAAAAGAATTTGAGTATCTTACTGAAACAGAAGGTTTTATAAAAAAGAAAGTAAAGCCAAACTTCAAGTCGTTGGGTGCTAAAATGGGTGCTAAGATGAAGGCGGTAGCAGCAGCTATCACCGCTATGGATCAGCACCAGATAACTGCACTGGAGAAAGACGGTGGCTATACACTGACAGTAGATGGAGAGCCAATAGATATAGTAAGAGAAGACGTAGATATAATAGCAGAGGATATACCGGGATGGAGTGTCGCTAACAAAGACACCCTGACGGTAGCATTGGATATTACCGTGACCCCTGAGCTACAGGATGAGGGTAATGCCCGAGAACTGGTAAATCGTATACAAAAAATTCGTAAAGAAACAGGATTAGAACTTACAGACAGAATAGCAGTTAGCGTAGAAGAACACGAACCATTAAAATCTGCCATATTAAATTTCAGTGAGTATATTTGCACGGAAATTTTGGCAGATAAGTTAGAGATAGTTCCTCAAGTATCCGAAGGAACGGAAATTGAGGTTAATGAAGCAATACTTAAAGTGTTAATAACTAAAAAACAGTAACGCGCTATGGCCACAAAAAAGAAACCGGCAGCCAAGCCAGCTAAGAAAACTCAGACAGCTTCTAATAAAGGCGCTAAAAAGGCAGCGCCGGCTAAAAAATCTGTGGCAACGAAAAGTAGTAAGAAGGCAACGCCTGCGAAACCTGTGAAAAAAACAGCAGCCCCTAAACCGGCTGCGAAGAAGGCTGCGCCCAAGAAAGCCACTCCTGCCAAAGCTATTGTGAAGAAAGCAGCACCGGTGAAGAAGGCAGCAGCCACTAAAAAAGTGGACTCGAAAAAAACTAACCAATTGAAAAAGACAGCAACAACGAGTAAGAAGACGACTGTAGCTAAAGCAGCGCCGGCAAAAAAGGCTGCGCCTGCAAAGAAAGCAGCGCCTGCTAAAAAAGCAGTACCTGCACCAAAACCTGCAGCAAAGAAAGCAGCGCCTGCACCGGCTAAGAAAGCCGCTCCTGCACCTGCGCCAAAGGCTGCTCCTAAAAAAGCAGAACCGGTTAAGAAGGCAGCACCTGCACCAACGCCGGCACCTGCACCAGTACCTGTTGCGGCAAAAAAGGCAGCATCTGCTAAAAAATCAGGTGGCAAGCAATCGCATCATGTAACAAAAACAGTTACCACTTTTGCGAAAGGCGCATTGCCTAACCGTCCGTTGTCGGCATCTGCAGCAGCAGCTATGCAACAACAAGGTGGCTTGCCTACAAAACAGGCAACACCTGCACCACGCAATGTTGAGAAAAAACCAAACGTTATTGTGGCTCATCGCCGTCTTGAAAATAAAGCCAAGCAAAAAGACGATGCGGGCAAAACAATGATTAATTACCAACCGGAATTTACACGTTCCATATTAGACGAAGCAGTAGAAATGCAAGGACCAGTATACCGTTACAGTGACGAAGAACTGAATGAATTTAAAGAGCTTATCCTGGCACGCCTGGAGAAAGCACGTAAAGAACTTACTTATCAGCAGGGTTTGATAACACGTAAGGATGAAGCGGGTACAGAAGATACAGAAAACCGCTACATGAATATGGAAGATGGCAGTGGCGCTATGGAGCGCGAACAACTGGCACAGCTGGCAAGCCGCCAGATCCAGTTCATCAACCATCTTGAGAAAGCGCTGATGCGTATTGAGAACAAAACATACGGTATATGCCGTGTAACAGGTAAGCTGATAGACAAGGCTCGCCTGCGTGCAGTACCACATGCTACACTCAGCATCGAAGCAAAGAATGTAATGAGCAAAAAGTAATCGCTATCTGTAGCAATACTTTAAGTTATACTACAAGCCACCTGCACATGCGGGTGGTTTTTGTTTTGTAGTTTTACCAGATGCAATACACAGAATCGCAGAAGTTTGGTAAATGGGTGTTGTGGGTGGTACTGCCGGCAACGGTTGCCTTTACAGCTTTCAGTATGATACTTTCTTTTAAAAGAGGAGAGGGTATTGGCTGGGAAGCATTGTTCGAATTGATACCATTTGCCCTGATGGTAATATTCTTCATCTTGCGGTTGGATACTACTATTAATGAAGAGGGTATCTTCTTCAGGTTTTATCCTTTTCAGAAAGGTAAGTTTATACCGTGGACTGCCATAGAGAAAGCATATGTGCGCAAGTACAATCCCATCAGCGAATATGGTGGCTGGGGGCTGCGTACCGGGTGGAGTAAGAAAACCGGTGGTGCCTACAATACTACGGGAGATATGGGCCTGCAATTGGAATACAAAGATGGTAAACGCTTTCTGCTGGGTACACAACGTGCTGATGAGCTACGTGCATTTATGGAGGGCTTGTATAAAAGTGGAGTGGTGTTGCCTTTGTAGTTATCTCAAGGAATGAGTGTTTGTTTTTCGCGAGTATTTACTTTCTTTTTCCGCAAAAAGAAAGTAACAAAGAAAAGGCGTCAGGCATTAAAGACTGCCTAATGCCTGATTGTTTCTCCGATGTTGCAACATTACTACTGTGCTGCCAAGCTATCAGCCTTGATGTCTTATAATAAGATATCAGATGGATGCTGACTGCAGCAAGAATACTGAAGATAACAACTACAGCATTGCCACATAGCAGCACATACTGCCGATGAATGGTGCCAACGCCGTGAGAGCTATATAGTAGTAATGGTGCTGAAATACTAAGCAACCAATCAACTATTTCACTAACTTAGGTAGCACAAATACACAACCCACGTATGGCATCCATCAACATCAAAAAACTGCACCACGTAACAATATGTATTCCTACAGGCTTTGAGGCCGAGGCGAGGGATTTCTATACAGGATTGCTGGGACTGCAGGAGATAGATAAGCCAAAGAGCATACCGGGTATATGGTACAAAGTAGGCGAGAGCGAGCTGCACTTGGGTATAGAGCCCGAGATGTATCCTACCAAACGCTTTCCTGCTTTTGAGGTGGATAGCCTGGATAGTGTACGCAAACTGCTGACAGAAAAAGGCATTGCCATGAAAGAAGAAACAGCTATACCGGGGTATAAACGTATATCATTCCTAGACCCGTGGAAGAACAAGCTGGAACTGATGCAACGTGTGTAACGTGTAATGTTCTTAGCGGAAGAAGCTCATATTATCTTCCAGAAACTCTGCATTGTAATTGCCCAGATAATCTTCGCGGAAGGCTACCATTCTATCTCTCAGATAATAATCGAGCCCCGGATTCTCGTCTGTAATAACGGCTACCGAAGGATTGCCGAGCATATCTGTAACATCAAATAGCTTCAACTGCCCTTTGATGGGGTAGTACTTGTCTGTGATGATCTGTGTGGTATCGTAGGTGTTGTCTTTGGTCTTGCCTGCGATGTACATGATATCGTAGTTGGTACGCTTGGGCGATGAGGAGAATATCCTTGTGTTGAGGCCAGCACTGTTCAGCGTATTGTACACCATCTGCTGTGCAAGTCCATCATCTTCCTGACGGATACCATCAAACTCAATAAAGATTTTACCATTGTCTGTCAGCAGTTTTTTCATCTGCTCGAAGGACTCTTTGCTCAGCAGGTGAGATGGTATGTTTTCGCCCAGCAGGGCATCTACAATTATCAGGTCGTACTTCTTTTTGCACACATTTATATAATGCCTGCCATCGTCTACCGCTGTGTTGGCAATGGCATGTTTCAGCCCGAAGTATTTCTCTGCCAGTTCGGGCAATCTTCCATCTATCTCTACGGCATCGTAGCTCATACCGTGTTGTTCCAGTTGGTGTGCTACGGTACCACCGCCAAGACCTATCAGCAGTGCTTTGCTGCCCTGTGGCATACTGCGGATGATGGCATTGGTGAAGCGTGTATAATAGAGGAAAGAGAAGTTTTTATCGTTGCGGTCTATCCATGTTTGCCAGTTGTGGTTTACCAGCATTACGCGCGATGGTATATTCAGCCCGTTTTCGGTATAGGTAAAATCTACCACCTTTACCTGACCCAGCATACCCTCTGTATGATACAGTATTTTGTACTTATCGGTTTCGCGGTGCTGATTGCTACGGTAGAAAAAAAAAGCAGGCACCAATAGCAGCAACAATACACCCGCCATTATCTTGTTCTTCGGGCGCAGTACGATGATAGTGAGCAACAGCAACAAACCACCAGCTACTATACATGGCAGCGATATACCTACCAATGGTACCAGCCAGAAGCCCGTTATCATAGTAGCCAATACACCACCCAGTGTGCTGATGGCATAGATAAGCCCTGCTGCTTTACCACTGTTATTATTCTCGGCTATCAGGCTGATGAGCATGGGGCTGACCATACCCATACCCATAATAGGCGGCATGAGAAAGAAGATTTGTGAAGTGATAACACCGGTGAGGAAACCCATATCCAACGTGCGTGCCATGATGAACCTTGCCGTCATAGGCATTACAATAACCAGTGCCGATGCTATAGCCAGTATGAGGAACAGCGTCTTTTTGCGTTGTGGTAAATCCTTTTTACTAAGCTCGCCACCCCAGTAGTAACCAATGGTGAGGCCACCGAGTGTAAGGGCGAGGGTAGATGCCCATACGTAGAGCGATGTACCGTAGAAGGGCGCCAGCATTTTGCCGCCTGCCAGCTCTGCCACCATCACACAGGCACCTTCAAAAAAAGAGAGCAGCAACAACAGGTTGCGAGGTATAGAAACGTTGGTAGTAGTATCGTTTTTCAAGCAATGGTATTTGAGGTAATAAATATAAGCAGAATGCGGGATAATACCCACGTCATTGCGAGGAGGTACGACGTGGCAACCTCGCGGAATGAGGGTTTGCTCTCCGCGAGCCTTTACTTTCTTTTGCGGAAAAGAAAGTAACAAAGAAAGCCGCCGACTTTAAAAACTGCCTTAAAGTCGGGTGTTGCCTTGATGCTGCTGCACCTCGACTGTACTGCCAAGCTAAGGATGGCTATTTGCTCGCATGGTTACACATACTCGCGTCATTGCGAGGAGGCACGACGAAGCAACCTCGCGGAATGAGGGTTTGCGCCATCAAGACCGTCATTTCGACGACAGGAGAAATCCCCTGAGCATTTGCACTGTTGCTACATGTTTGCTCCAGCGCTCCAATTATAGTAACTGGATTTTGTGGAGCAAGTGGAGCAGTGTGAATAAACCACACCCGTCATTGTGTTAGCATCCCGATACTTCGGGGCGAGGGAGTATCTGCGAATGGTAATATGTGGCAAAATGAATATGTACCTATATCTCTAAGTACAATGCAATGGGGTCAATAACATATTCATTATCTAGTTTACCTGTAAAGAGGGTTTCTATTCTAGTAATTCCTGAGACTAGAGCCATAATGGCTTCTTTCATACTAGGAGCATCTGCATTTTCATTGTCTGTAACAATATCTTCTTTTTCAGAACTATTTAATGATTGTGTAAGTATTCCGAATAGTTTGAACTCGCGTTCAGTTTCTCTGGAGTATTTTTTAACAATATCAGATTCACTTTCCTTAAGAAACTCCCTGTTTAACGTTGCGCTAAATATTGATTTCCCAATAGGTATTTGCACCTCAAATTGTCCACTATATCCATAGTTAAGGATATAGCTAACATAGTCTAAGAATGTTTGGTCAAGTTGTAGGGTATTATCTTTAAGATATTTTTTGAAATCAAAAGTAGAATTAAGAATCGCTTGTTGTTTAGCTCTTTCATTTCTGTCTTTAATTTGTTCGACCTGTTTTTTTAGTTCATTTGTTTGTTCTATAGAATCGCGCATTGTAATATATCCTACAGCTTCGCCAAACTTATTGAAACTAGAAGTTGTTTCCTCTAGTTTCTTCATGTCTTTGAATATAACTTTTCCACTTATTTTAATGAAACTGTAGTCTCTAACGGTAGTAATTACTGAATCATAGTTTTCTTCTGTAATTTCAATGACTTTTTTTTCATCAATCAGTTTTTCTTCAAATAAATTATAAGAAAAGTCATGTAAGAATTTTTTTTCAGATTGACTTGTATTTATTTCAAGTATGTCTGCAAGAATCTGCCCAGAACCTATAGGACCTTTTTGTGATTCTTGTTTAGAGGAAGTGCTATTTTCGTTTTTTAATATGTATTCTGTCAACCCCTCAAACAATTGTGAGGAGAAAGAATACATTTTGTAATTATTAAGGTATACAAATGAACGTAGCTTTTTCATGGTTGTTGTTTTATCTCGGAAATTAATATGCTCATTTTTTTATTTAGGTTATCAACGTCATCAATAAGCTGTTGGGCATTTCCATCTATTGAGTTCGTAGTTTTCTGAATACTAGCTTTTAATATTTGATTTAAAGCAATTGCTTTTGATAAATTAAGTTTAAGCTCTTCTATTTTGTCATTAGAATAAGGTGCATTCTTTTCTAAATATTTATAATAATATTCTTTGCGAGTTGATGAAATATTTAAAAACGCATAAAAGAATGAAATCAGTGTACCAGTAATTGTAAGTATGATGATTAATGTATTCATGGGCGTAAGTGATTTAGTTTATTGTATATAGAGTAACTAAATAGAAAAGAGCCTATTGCGAACAAGCCACAACACAATCTAATTGCATTGATATTAATATCATTTTTATTTTGCACCTCTGCATAATTAATGACACCAAGGATTGCAGCTATTATTACTATCATAATTATAGAGACTCCAATTCTCGATACCTTCCAATTTGCATCAATAAGGTTATCACCGTCTATTTCATTAATATTTGTAAGATTTAAGACTAGACTAAATGTTAGAAAGTCATTTGTGTTAAGACAGTATTCATAAGTGACGTTATTACTCACAACAGCTATAAACAATTTTATTATAATTGGGATTAACCCAATTATAACGGTGTATATTATCCACTTTATTTTCAACATGATTGAGTTCTTTTAAGAACAATATACACTTTTTTACAAAATGAGTTTACTACTTACAATGCCTTGCGAAAATTGGACAATCTCGCATTATTCTGAGATTGCCACGTGCATATCTGCATTCGCAGATACTCCCTCGCCCCGAAGTATCGGGATGCTAACACAATGACGGGTGTGGTTTATGATGTGAGTGGTTATATCTTCTCTCTGCTCCACTTGCTCCACAAAATCCAGTTACTATAAATTGGAGCGCTGGAGCAAACATTGTGCAAGCGTAATAATGCTCGGGAGATTTCTCCTGTCGTCGAAATGACGACCTTGATGGGGTATATATAAAGTATGCTCCACTGCTCCACAATATAAGTACGGAGCAATGGAGCAAAAGGAACATCATTACAAATTATAGTATCTGCTTACGGTTCCCGTACCTATTCCCAATGCATCGGCTACTTCGCGTTGGGTTTTTCCTTCTTCATCTATCAGCCGTTTTACCTCAATAATCATTGCCTCGCGTTCCTTATCCTCGCCACTCTTCAAATGCTCGTACTCACTACCATAGCCGGTGAGGGTGAAGCGGAGGAAGTTGTGGGGCTTTTCTATACGGCAGATGGCTACATTGCGCTCGTGGTAGCGAAACTCTTTGGTGCGTGTCTTTATCTGCTTCAGGTAGCGTGTGCTGCTGCCCTGTGTGCTGGCACCTATACAAAAACAACTGTCGCAAAAGTTAGATAACATCTTGCTGCCCTGCATATCGTTCATGGTCAGTGGTTTGCTCGCATCGCGCTTGGGTGTGTGTGCCAGTGCCAGTATGCTCAGGTTATACTGTTTCTTCAGTGTCTTCAGGTGTTTCATCAGCGGCAGTGCATCTTTGGCCTTCTCCGTTTCCTGCCGCAGGTAGGTGATGTTGTCTATTATCAGTACGCGTGCGCCTGTAGCCTCGATGGTGGTAATCATGCTATCGTGCAGGTAGTCTTCCATACAAGCGTAGCCATCGGGTACTACCATGTCGGGGTCTATCTCGGCACGTTCCAGATTGTCGGCAAATGTGTAGTGCTGCTGATAGTCTGCACTGTAGCGCAGTTCAAACTGTTTATCAAACAATTCAAAATCGAAATACACAACAGGCTGTGCGGCTGCCGATAGTTTAAACCCTTCGATAGGTACACCACGGCTGATGCTGTCTGCTATCTGCACGGCGAGGATGCTTTTGCCCACGTTGCTGTCTGCAAAGAATATGCAGAGTTCGCCCTCGTACCACAGCTCGTCGAACAGCATTTGGGGTATGGGGCGCTTGCTGGCCTCGGCTATCCATGCGTTTGCCTTCTTTACGGTAAACATGCCCGTGTCTAATGGTTGTGCAAGGAAGCCTTCTACCTCATCTACAATGGCTTTTACCATAGCATCGCCCGTTGGTAGCGGTGGCGGAAAGAAGTAAGGGTTTGTCGGGTCTTTGGATGGGTCATAGGGTACTTTGTTGTTCTCCATTTGTTAGTGGGATTTACGGTGTTAAAAAATACAATTTCACGGTGTTCCTGCAGGAAACTTGCACAAATGTACAAACAGAGAAAATACAATTGATGTAAAATTGATTTTTTTATTTTGATAATTTTGTTGTATAGTTGGTGTGAAAGTGTTTGTGGGCGATAGCGAAGCAACCTAGTGGAATGTGTGTTGTTCTTTTCGCGAGTACTTACTTTCTTTTTCCGCAAAAAGAAAGTAACAAAGAAAAGGCGCAAGGCATTAAAGACTGCCTAATGCCTTGTTGCCTTTCTATTCAGCAACAGTACTACTGTGCTGCCAGACAATAGTTCCTTGAAGCACTTGTATAATAAAAGCAATAGAAATCCTCAGCTTGGCAGTACAGTCGAGGTGAAGTGCAATCAAGGTAGCGTCCGACTTTAAGGCAGTTTTTAAAGTCGGCGGCTTTTCTTTGTTTCTTTCTTTTGCCGCCAAAAGAAAGAAAGGAAGCGCAGGCATGAGCGCTGCAAAAAGGCTCGAGGAGAGAATTACAATCAATTCGCAGGTTGCTCGCTACCTTATCATTATTGCAGTTTCACAAACAATTGGGTGAAGTAGAGGCGTCCGTCACTATCGCGTACCACACTGATGCCTGTATGGGTAAAATTGCCACGTATGTTTTTCTTATGTCCTGCACTGCGCAGCCATAGTTCTACAGCTTCGGCGGCATCGTCTGCACCATAGGCTACATTCTCTGCACCTGCCGTCATATCGGGTAGTTCGCGCTTCAGTACATTGTATCTATCCTGAAAGCCCGTATGCCCGAAGGGTACATCTTTATCGGCCATGCGCCTGCTGTGGTAGTGTGCCATGTCTGCTACATCCTTGTTGTATTGCAGGGGTGGTAGCCCGTTCTGTTCGCGGTATTCGTTTATCAGCTCGTATATCTGTTGCTCTATCCGGCGCTCGCCACCCGGTGCTGCTATGGCTGCTACGTGTAGTACCAGCAACAGTGCCATCAGCCCCAACCGTTTTATGAATATAGCCCTCATCATATACGAGTTACTACAAAAATAAGGCAGGTAATGTTTAAAGGATTGTTATAGTTGAGGGGGTGGGATATTACTGTATTTATAAAACTATATATATTGTACTATGCTGAAGAACCTATTAACTATTTTGTTGCTGTTACTATACGCAAGTACTTATGCAGCGGACAGCGATACTGCAAAAGAAGATTACAGGTCTTACGCGGGTATACGTACAGAGATAGGGTGGAATGAACCATGGTACGCATCGCTCGGTTTTTCTTATCATATGCATATGACACAGTATGGTGGTACACACGGTATGGCTATTGCCTCTATGGTGTACTACCTAAGTGGTGACGTGCATTTTGGCACTGCTAATAAGGGAGGGCAAACTTTCTATGGATATAAGACGGGGGTAGAGTTTACACTAAACGGATTGCTGGCTGGGGTAGAGATAAAGGGGTTAACAGATTTTTCTTCAGGCATTATACAAACATATTGCACACCAAAAGTAGGTTTTGGATTTGGGTATATAAACCTGCATTACGGTTATAATACATTTAGAGACGCAAAAAACACGTACGCTATAGGCAGGCATCAGGTAGCACTCAGTATCAACTTCTCACCGAAGATGATTAAGGAGCTTAAAAATGAAAAATAAGCATGCCATATAGCAGCACAGGCGATGAACGGTGCCAACGCCTCCATCGCCTAATGCTTGTATAAATGTTGAAGTACTAAAAACTACCTGAAATCTCCCGGAGGTGGCATGCCTGCAGGTGGTGCACCCATTGGCATCATAGGCCTGTTCTTATCCATGTTGGCAGATGGGTCTGTCATGCCTTTGAATTTGCGCAGCGTGTAGGTGATGTTCAGCATAAAGTATTGTTGCAGTACATTGGTGCGGCTATCTTCTATATATGTATCTGTAATGTTGCGGCTCACAGCACGGTTTTGTTTCAGCAGGTCGAAGGCGGTAATCTTGGCCTCCAGCGATCGGTCTTTGAGGAATTTATAACCCAGCCCTGCATTCCACAACAGGTATTCCTGATTGAAGCCCGCACCAAGACCCGTGTAGATGGTGTGCGTCAGGTCGGTACTTACTACAACACGTTTCTTCAGTGGCAGCCAGTTTACCTTCAGGCTTGTGTTCTGATAATAGTAGCTGTTATCCGTCTGTGTTTGCAGGGTGTTTTTACCTACGTTGTAGTTGCCCATATAGCCGATGGTAAAGTCGAGGCTCTCGCTGATATTGCTACCTATCGTTACACCACCATTCACACCGTAGTTATTATTCAGGTTTTGCTGATTGTTGATGATCGCAGGGGTACGTGTATAGTTGGCACCCAGCATCAGGTTTACATTGCTTTTGATGAAACCCACAGGCACACCATAGGTAGCAAATGTGCGTGCAGTAGCATAGCCATCCAGATTAACAGGCAGGCTTATCTGCGTACCACGGCTCACGTTATAGTTATTAATAACAGTATCGGCACGAGGTATGAAGGTGGCATTACCTATATAATTGTTGGTAAGGCTGGCATAGCCAAATACAAAGAAGTTGGTAGCGTTCTTTGCATTAGCACCACCATAGCGAATGTTCAGCGTATGGGTGTAAGACTGTTGCAGGTCTGTATTACCTGTTTTCAGCAGCAGCGGGTTCGATATATCTACCACATTCTGCAACTGGCTGATGCTTGGTATATCTGTATTGGTGCGGTAGTTGATGCGCAGGTTCTTGCTCTGGTTAAAGCGGTAGTTGTACATCGCATTGGGCAGGATATTGGTAAATGCCTTGTCTGTAGTAAATGCCGTAGGGAAATACTGCGAACCATCCAGCGTGCTGTATTGTGCATCTGCACCTATATTAAGAGTCTGTTTCTTGTCGTTGTACCTGTAGGCCACACCACCACGATGGCGCATATTGATGTTGTCGTACTTATTACTAAGCAGCGTATCAAAATCTGTATAGGTATTGGTACCCGTGTTCAGGTTGTTTGTCTGTTTGTCCGATGAGTTCTTGGTATAGCTTGGCGAATAGTTGAGCTGCAACTGTCCGTTTTTGCCGATAGGCTCTGTATAGTTAAGCCCCGGTGCTATGGTAAGGCCGCGTGTGGTAAGGGTATATTCCTGGTCGAGCAGGGTAGTATCTGCAGGCAGCAGGTAGCTGGTATAGTTGGTACCATTGCCATCACGATTGTTTATCTGTGTGTTTACATTTAATGATATGGTACGTCCTTTCTTACCAAACTTGTGGCGATACAACAGGTTGTTGCTGAAGTTGAGGCCCACATTATCGGCCGTAGTGCGTGTACTGGTATTGCCATAGGCCAGTCCGCCGGGTAGGGTATTAGCACCATTTACCGTATTCTCATTATCATTTACCTGCACACTGACGCGTGGCTGAATGACGATGCTGTTGGATGAATCTATATCATACTCCATACGGAAGTTGAAACGGTGATTCTGGTTCTTGTTGTTTGAAGTATTGCTTTCGTTATACAGCAGGTTATTGTCTTGTGCCGTCAGGTAGGTACGGCTGAGGGTAGTAGAAGTGTTGTTGTTGGTAGCATTGTAGAAATAGCTGCCGCTTACTTTTATCTTCTTGCTCCAGTTATCACTATAGTTAAGGCCCAGTGCAGTAGTTTGTGTTATACCACCTTGTGCACCTACCAGAAAGCTGCCTATATCGCTGCCACCACCCATGCCACCGCTGCCACGGTTGCCACCACCGCGCATCATCATCATACCACCACCGCCACGGTTGTTGCCGCTACCACTGCTCATAGCGCCTACCAGGTCTTCTATAGCAAAGTTTTGCTGGTTGATGTTATTGCTCATAGCCAGTATAGATATGCGCCTGTCTCCTTTAAAGAGGTTCAGGTTGCCACCGGCAGTATAGCGGTCGTTAGTGCCATAGCCTGCATATAGCTTACCAAACTGTCCGTTGCTCTTGCCGCCTTTGGTCAATATATTAATAGTCTTCTGTGCATTACCATCATCAAAACCTGTAAACTGCGATTGGTCGCTCAGCTTGTCAAACACCTGTATCTTATCTACTACTTCAGCAGGCAGGTTCTTAATAGCTGCACTCGGGTCGTCGCCAAAGAAGGGCTTGCCATCTACCAATACCTGTTTTACCTGTTCACCATTTACTTTAAGTGTACCCTGGTCGTTGGTAATACCGGGCATTTTATTCAGCAGGTCTTCTGTAGTAGCATCGGGGTTTGTTTTGTAGGCATTGGCATTAAACTGTGTAGTATCGCCCATCTGCTCTACACGCTTTTGTTTGTCTACCACCGTTACACCTTTCAGCGATTGGCTGGATGGCTTCAGTGCAATAGCGCCGAGGTCTGTGTTTTGTGTCACATTCAGCATACGGATGTAGGCTTCGTATCCTACATAGCTGGCTTTTACCAGATATCTGCCTGCTGCTATATTATTAAATGTAAATACCCCTGATGGGTTTGTAGCGCTGCCTTGTTTGTTGGCAGTGTCATTAACTGGGGCAAGTGTTACGGTAACACCTATCAGTGGAGACTTATCTGCACCGTCTGTAATGCTGCCCGAAATGCTAAAAGGTTGTGCATAAACCGATTGTGTAAATACCAGTGCTGCGAGTACTAATCTTGTTCTTACGTTCATTTGTTGGTTATATAAAACCCTTAGAGTGTTTTAGGCCCTAAGGGTTTAATGCAAGTGTGTTATAGAAAACCTAAAGCAATGCTTTACTTGTGTGCCTTTGCCAGCTCATCAAGATGCATATCGTATTCCTTTACAGGATCGCTGCTGGTATACATACGGTCTTCTATAGGTGTAAAGATGATAGTACCTTTATCCAGGTAGTTGTTTTCGTGATACATATTATATGTCATCTCTGCAATGTGCTTAGCTATCTCTTCTTTCTTTGCATCAGGCTCTGCAAATAGCTCTGCATCGCCCAGTGTTATCTTCACATCTTTAAACTCGTGTACCTCTACACCAATGTGTGCACGCTGCAGGCTGGGGTAGAGTTGCTTCAGTTCTTTTCTCATCTCTTCATTGGTAGCAACGTTTTTTGCATCGTCTGTTTCTTTGCAAGCAGTCAGGTTTAGTAGTGCAATTGCAATGATGGGCAGTAGTTTCTTCATGTGGTTCATTTTTTTTTAGCCATTTCAAATGTACTGAAAAGCGCATTGATACTACCGTATGTTACACACTTGTTATTTGTGTGTGCGAAGTATTTTCAAACTTTATTTGGCAGAGAAGAAAACCTCCTTATCTTTGCATCCCCGTTACGAAAAACGGTAAGTTCTTAAAGCGATAGTTACAGCAAAATAGTCAGTGTGTAGGAAGGTAAAAGAGGGTAAGTAACTGATTAGAAAAATAAAGTTTTAAAAAACGTTTTGCGGTTTGAAAAATAGCTTCTACCT
>JAFLBN010000033.1 GCA_017303395.1 Chitinophagales bacterium | reverse complement strand
CTGATTCTCAGCCCCATAGCCATCACGGCCTATGTCATTTACATTGTCTTCGACAGTGTAGATAGCCTTGTGCCATGGGTGCCGCGTGGGTTGGGTTTTCTGGTCATAGTATCTATCGTTACGTTCATCGGCTACATGGGTACGCGCTTCTTTCTGGGCAAGATGTTGTTTGACGCGTTCGATAATATGTTGCAGCACGTGCCGGGTATCAAATACATCTACTCTTCTATCAAGGAAGTGATGGGCTCTTTTGTGGGTGATAAAAAACGCTTCAACAAACCGGTATGGGTATGTACCAATCTGAACCCCGAAGTATGGCGCATAGGTTTTATGACACAAAAAGACCTTGCCTATCTGGGTATGGCCAATAAAGTGGCGGTATATCTGCCGCACTCTTACGCAGTATCGGGCTATGTTATTGTAGTAGAAATCAAGAATATCAAACCCGTAACCAAAATGACGGCTGCTGAGGCTATGAAGTTTGCCGTAAGCGGTGGTATTACAGGACTGGAGGAACATGAAAAGCATCATGAAAAACACTAATCTGAAAATCAATTTCAATCCCGGTCCGGCAGCATTACCACAATCTGTTTTGCAACAGTCGGCAGATGCTGTGCTCAACTACAACAATACCGGATTATCTATACTAGGCATACCACATCGCGGCAAGCTGTTTACAGATATTATAGAAGAGGCAAAAGCATTGATAAAAGAACTCTGCGAGCTGGGCGATGACTATGAAGTATTGTGGCTGCAAGGTGGTGGCAGATTGCAGTTTACCATGGTGCCGATGAATTTTCTGGGCGATGGTGAAACCGCTGGCTACATAGATAGCGGCTACTGGGCAGCCGATGCTATCAGTTATGCAAAGTATTATGGAAATGTAGAGATACTTGCTTCTTCGAAAGCAGATAACTATAACCATTTGCCTGAGTGGCCTGCAACGATAGGCAGTAAACTGGCATACTTGCATTTTACTACCAACAATACTATATACGGAACACAGTGGAGCAAAGTGCCAAAAGTACAGGTACCACTGATAGCCGATATGAGCAGCGATATACTGAGCCGCCAAATGAACTATACAAACTGTGATATGTTTTATGCCGTAGCGCAGAAGAATATTGGTGCAGCAGGTGTAACCATGGTGGCGATTAAAAAAGATATGCTGCAACGTACTAAGCATACACTGCCGCCGATGCTTAGTTACGACGGGCATGTAAAAGCAAATTCGGTATTGAATACATCGCCCGTGTTTGCTATATACACAGCACTGCTGATGCTACGCTGGACAAAAGAAAAAGGGATAGCAGCAATAGAAAAAGAAAACAACGAAAAAGCAGCATTGCTGTATAGTGAAATTGAACGTAATAGTTTGTTTGATTGTATTGTAAACAACGCAGCAGACCGCAGCAAAATGAATGTATGCTTCACTGCAAAACAGGCGGAGCATGAAAAAACATTTATCAGCTTTTGTGAAGAGAACAATGTGACAGGTATAGAAGGGCACCGCTCTGTAGGTGCATTTCGTGCATCTTTATATAATGCTATATCTTTAGCAGATGTGCAGCATCTTGTTGCACTAATGAAAGAATTTGAAAATTTAAATAATAAATAAAAAGTAATGGCAAAGATTACACCATTCAAAGGGTTAAGGCCAAAACCTGAACTGGCATCGAAAGTAGCAACATTACCATACGATGTGGTGAATGTAGAAGAAGCACGTGCTTATAAGGACAATCCTTACCACTTCTATCATGTTACCCGTTCTGAAATTGACTTGCCTGCAGGCGTAGATGTACACACACAGCAAGTGTACGACAAGGCAAAAGAAAACCTTGACCAGATGGTGGCCGATGGTGTAATGTTTCAGGATAATGAGCCATGCTATTACATCTACGAACTGGTAATGGACGGACGCTCTCAAACAGGTTTGATATGTGGTTCTTCGCTGGAAGATTATAATAATGGCATCGTAAAGAAGCACGAGTTTACACGTCCTGAAAAAGAACTGGACCGCATCAACCACATCAAAACTACACGCGCACAAACAGGTATCGTGTTTCTTGCCTACAACGATAATGATGATGTAAACACCATCATCGAAAACTGGAAGAAAGACCACAAACCTACTTACGATTTCACTGCAGAAGATGGCATCAAACATACACTGTGGGTAGTTGATGAATATCCGAAAGTAGCGAGTATCACACGTATATTCGACGAACAGATACCTGCTACTTATATTGCTGATGGCCACCACCGCGCAGCGTCTGCAGCAAAAGTGGCGCATGAAATGGCAGAAAACGGATTGTCTATTTCAGGCGATGAGTCTTTCAACTATTTCATCACTTGTGTTTTCCCTGAAAGCCAACTGAAGATATTGGACTACAACCGTGTAGTAAAAGACCTGAATGGCATGAGCGGTGCAGATTTCATCAACTCGCTGAAAAACGATTTTGAAGTATCTGCACCAATGACCACAGCATACCGCCCTGCACAGCCGCACGAGTTTGGTATGTATATAGATGGCAAATGGTACAAGCTGACAGTGAAGCCTGGTACATTCAGCAACGACCCGATAGGCATTCTGGATGTGAGCATCTTGCAAAACAATGTATTGTCAAAACTGCTGAACATCAACGACCCTCGTACAGATAAGCGTGTAGATTTCGTAGGTGGTATCCGCGGACTGGGCGAACTGGAAAAACGTGTGAACAGTGGCGATATGGCTGCTGCTTTCTCTTGCTACCCTGTTAGCCTGAAACAACTATTTGATATTGCAGACAGTGGCAATGTAATGCCACCAAAGAGTACATGGTTTGAACCTAAACTGCGTGATGGTTTAGTAGTTCATCTGATATAACAGCTTGTAAGGCACTCCGCGGAGTGCCTTATTCATTTATAAGAATTGTTTATGCGGGTTTTAAACCCAAATCATGCAAATTTGTTGCTTCTTAAAATACACAGATATGGAATACAGGATAATGGGCAAAACAGGCTTACAACTCAGTGTGCTTTCTTACGGCTCTTGGGTTACGTTTGCCAAGCAGATAGATGATGGCATCAGCGACAGGCTGATGGGGATAGCTTACGACAATGGCATTAACTTCTTCGATAATGCAGAGGTATACTCTCGTGGCGAGTCTGAGAAAATGATGGGCCGTGTGCTGAAAGCAAAAAATTGGGACCGTACTTCTTATACTGTATCAAGCAAGGCTTTCTTTGGCTGGAGGGGCGAAGCAAACAAACCCAACCAGACAGGCCTTAGCCGCAAGCACCTGACAGAAGCATGCCACGAAGCACTGGGCAGGCTGCAGGTAGATTATCTCGATTTGTTTTACTGCCACCGTCCTGATAAAAAGACGCCGATAGAAGAAGTGGTGCGTACTATGAATACGCTGATAGAGCAGGGTAAGATATTGTATTGGGGGACCAGCGAATGGAGTGCTGCCGAAATAATGGAAGCACACATGATAGCGCGCGAACTGCGTCTGATAGGACCGCAGGTAGAACAACCTGAATACAACCTCTTCAAACGCCAGAAGATGGAAGTAGACTACTATACCATTTTCAAGAACGTAGGTATGGGTACTACTATCTGGAGCCCGCTGGCATCGGGCTTGCTGACGGGTAAATACAATGACGGTGTACCTGAAGGCAGCCGCCTGGCACTGGAAGGTTTTGAATGGTTGAAAGACCGTACACTGAGCGATGAAAAAATAGGCCGTGTGCGCAACCTTGGCAATCTTGCAAAAGAACTGGGTACATCACTGGCTACATTATCTATTGCATGGTGTATCAAAAACAACAATGTAACTACGGCTATACTTGGTGCAACAAAAGAAGAGCAACTACTGGAAAACCTGAAGGCACTGGATGTATTGCCATTGCTGACAGATGATGTGATGACGAAGATAGACGAGATAATGGGTACTAAGCCGGAGATGCCACAGTATTAAACGTTTACAGGCTAATGTAATATACAGGGCTGCGAATATTCGCAGCCTCTTTTTTGCAAACTGTTAGCGTATTAATGGTTAACTTAAAGCTATGCAGGCATTCATAATAGCATATTACAATTTGCTTAAAACAACATTCAGAGAGTTTATCGATGATAATGTTGTGAAGCTAAGTGCATCGCTTGCATATTATACCGTATTTGCAATAGGTCCGTTAATCATGGTTATCATATCGCTTACGGGTTTGTTTTTTGATAAAGAGGACATCACTGCAAGGCTCTATAATCAGATACAATTACTGGTGGGCAAAACAGGAGCAGAACAGATATTTTCTATCGTAAATAATATAAGCACCCAGCATAGCGATGCTACACTATTCAGCATCATAAGCATTGCCATACTTATATTCAGTGCCACAACGGTGTTTGCAGATATACAGGATTCGATAAACTATATATGGTCTGTAAGAGCCAAGCCCAAGAAGGGTTGGCTGAAGTATATACAAAACAGGCTGCTGTCATTTTCTATAATCATTGGTTTAGGTTTTTTGCTGATGGTATCGTTATTGATAAACACAATTACCGATGCGCTGACAGAAAGATTGCAAAGACTATTTTCTGAAGATCTGGTAGATGTTTTCAGGATTGTAAATGCACTGATACTATACGTTATCGTATCGCTACTGTTTGGTGTTATATACAAAGTACTACCCGATGCAAAAATAAAATGGCACGATGCAATGCGTGGCGCGTGGTTTACCGGTGCATTATTTTTGTTAGGTAAGTTTTTGATTGGTTATTATCTCGGTAGCTCTGCTATAGGCACTACTTATGGTGCTGCAGCATCGGTAGTTATTATTCTTTCATGGGTATATTATACTTCCATTATCCTGTACTTCGGGGCAGAGTTTACAAAAGTATATGCGTTGAAATTAGGTGGCGGTATAGTGCCGTATGAGACTGCTGTATTCATCGTTAAGCGGGAAGCCAAAGAAATGCCTGATGTAAAAGAGGTAAAGGAATAGCCTATTTTTTCTGCATCAGCAGTTGCACACTTTTTACAGATACAAAGCGGAAAGCCACCATACCTATTATGCCAGCTACACCTGTTATTGCAACCTGTGCAAACCAATGTAGCCCTGTAGTTTTTACAACGTATGCCACAGCAGCAAGCAATATTACAAACGCAACATGCGCACTTATCCACTTTATATTTTTAGGTAGCTGTGCTTCTTTACTACAGAATACAATATAGCATATAGCCAATACCGTTTGTGTGATGCATGAAGTAATAGCAGCACCCAATGCTTCCTGCATAGGTATCAGGTAGAAGTTGAGCGACAGGCTGATGATAACACCCGCCAGAGATATTTTATTGAGCAATGCAATATTGCCATTGGCAGTAAGCAAGGTAGAATAAGTGTACATGATGCAATAGGCAGGGAAGGCAGCCATTACCCATGCAAATACATCGCCATCGTACGTACCGGCATTTTTGTAGAGCATTTCCATTATCTCCTTGCCCCAACCAAAAGCCGTGATGCAGAGGATAAAAGCAAAAGGCACCAGCATGTTTACACTCAGCTTGATGATGGGCTGCACACTCTGGCGCTCAGCTATCATCTTTCCAAACATAGGCAGCAATACCCCTGCGAACATGATGCCAAACATATTGCTGACATCCAGCAGGCGGGTGGCGGTGGCATAGATACCTGCCTGATCTTTACTGGCAAGGCGCTCTACCAGTATCATATCGCTGCGCATGTGCAGGCTCATCAGCAGTATCAGTATGGCGTAGGGGAAACTCTTTTTTATAATCGCATATACTTCCTTCACCTCAAAAGACAGCGATGGTGCAATACCCGTTTTGCGGAAGATGATAAACATGGCAGCTACTGCAGTAAGCCCATAGCAGAAAATCTGTGTCCAGATAAACCACTCTATTTTGAAGCCCGCACTTGTAGCAGGATTGTATAACAGAAATCCGCATATCAGTATCATCAGCAGGCGGTCTGTTACTGAGAGCACGCCATCTGTTTTGAAATACTGCATGGCAGATATATTGCTGCGCAGGTACAATACCAACGAACTGAGCGCTTGTATCGTTAATACCCCCGAGAGCAGGCCAAGCTCCCATGTATGGTAACCGAGCAATAGCCCTGCTATAAAGACAATAGCAGTGTAGGCAAGTATCAGCAGCAGCCTTGTCGTCAGCATGGCAGGGAAGAGCGCACGCAGTCGGTCTCGGTTTTGAGAAATAAGGTTGGTGTTGTAATTGGTAAGCCCGAAATCGAGTAATATCTGGAAAACGATACAGATATTTAATAATGCCTGATATGTGCCGTATTGTTCGTGCCCCACAGTATTTTGTACTGTACGGTCTATCATAAACACCCAAACAGGCTTCACCAGCAGGTTTACGGCTATTATGAACAAGAGGTTTTTTACGAAAAATCGACGCATTACAGTAAAATAAACGAGGCTATTAGGGGTAAAATTATATTTTTGTCGCCAGCTATGCGCATTGCGGTAAATACAAGGCTGTTATTAAAAGGTAAATTGGAGGGCATAGGCTGGTTCACTCACCAAACGCTTATGCGTATGGTGCGCAATCACCCCGAACACGAATTCATCTTTTTCTTCGATCGTCCGTACGACGATTCCTTTGTATTTGCACCCAATGTAACACCCGTTGTGGTATCGCCACAGGCAAGGCACCCGATTCTGTTCTATATCTGGTTCGAATGGAGGATTCCCTTCCTGCTGAAGAAATACAAGGCAGATGTGTTCCTTTCGCCCGATGGCTATATGTCGCTCAGCACCAAAGTGCCTACTTGTCTGGTAATACACGACCTGGCATTTGAGCACTACCCCGAGCATTTTGTAACCAGCCACAAACTATACTGGCGCCACTACTCTCCGCGCTTTGCAGAGAAGGCAGCGCGCATTGCAACGGTATCTACCTACAGCAAGCAGGATATCTGCGAGCAGTATGATATACCTGCCGATAAAATAGATGTAGTATACAACGGTGCGCACGATGAGTACAAACCGCTTGACTGGAAAGAGCGCGAAGCCGTAAAGGAAAAATATGCCGATGGCTGCGAGTATTTTGTATTTGCAGGTGCACTACACCCACGCAAGAATATTGTAAACCTGCTGAAAGCTTTTATACGCTTCAAGAAAAAGCTGCGTAGCAATATGAAGCTGGTGATAGTAGGCCGCTATGGCTGGAAGTATGACGAGCTGATAGCCATGCGCGAAGAAATGCCTTTCAAAGAAGATGTGAAGTGGGTAGGCTATATGAATGTAGATGAGCTGAGCAAAGTAATGGGCGGTGCGTATGCACTGGTATATCCTTCTCTGTTTGAAGGCTTTGGCATACCGATACTGGAAGCACTGGAATGTGATGTGCCGGGTATTGTCAGCAATACATCGAGCATGCCCGAAGTAGCAGGTGATGCGGGTATATTGGTAGACCCTACCGATGTGGAAGATATAGCCTTGAAAATGGAACAGCTATACAAAGACGAAAACCTGCGCACCAAACTGATAGCCAACGCAAGAGAACAGGTAAAGAAATTCAGCTGGGATAAATCTGCAGAGCGCCTGTGGGATTGTGTGATGAAGTGTGTAGGGAAGTAATCAATTCGGCGATACCCTTCTGCCAGGAATGGGGTTGTTCTTTTTCTCTTCTTTATAATGCAGTTGCTGCACTTTTAGTTTTTCAAGTACTACCTGTGTGGTAGTGGTGCTATATACATTGCTTTGTCCCTCTTCACGGCGCTGATAAGAAGTATTGCTGTTTATAATCAGCCTGCCTTTATCATCTATACCCACCTGCCATACATCTGCTTCGCTTTTCAGGTTTTTGTAGAGCAGTAAAAAACGCTTGGCCATAAACTCGTACCTGCTATCGGTAACAATACGATACTTTTCTTTGCCAGCATCTTTATAATACACCCTGAAGTTGTCTTCCGTTATACTGATGAGCATATCTGCAGTGTCTTCAAACTGCACAACTGCATTGCGGTAAAAGAGCGATGTATTGTAGGAAATAGAATCTGTAAACCTGAGTGTGCGTATAGAAACTGCACGCCAATAGCCGTAGAGGTTTCTTTTGAATTTGATATTAGCTGCAGTATCAAGCTGTACAAAAGGTAGTGCACATTGCTCGCAACGTAGTATGCTGATGTTCTTGCGCTCTGTCAGTTTTTCTTTTTGCTTAGCCATCACATCATTAGGTGTTAGCCTACGGAAGGTACTGTCGAAAGATTCCTGTTCGTTTTCAGGAGCTATCAGCATGTAGTAGTCTACAGGTAGCGTTACAAAATTGCGTGGCGTATTCACCAGGCTTGCCATTTCCCTTGGTGTTTGTGCAAGGGCATGGCCGCAAAAGCATATCAGTATAGCTACCAGTAGTTGACGCATATTGTAATATACGTTATTCTTCTATCTCTACCTTGCCTTTGCCTCTATAGAAAAGCAGTCCCACCATCATCAGCAAACTGGTAACAGCTACTACGAAAAACAATATACCCGCGTTGAAGTTGCCGATACTCTTGCTCGCAGGAATGCTATAGAAAAGCAGGATGGTCACCAATCCACGAGGCATCAGAAACAGTTCGGGAAACAGATTCGTCTTCAATATCAGGCGCAGGTACAGGAAGCGTACAAAGAAGAGTATTGCAATAATCATACTCCCCAACTCCCATACTTCTCTTTCCTGCAGTACATTCAGATCTATACTATAGCCGAATATGATGAAGAAGAATGTGCGTATCAGAAAAGATGTTTCTGCAGTGATGGATTTCATAAAGCTGAGTATGCCCTCTATGTCTTCATTGTAGAAAAGCTTTTTCAACGGCCCTTTCATGATGAACGGATAATTGTTGAACACCAACCCGAATACCAGCACGATGAGCAAAGACGGAAGATGTATCTGTTCGCCCAATGCATAGATGAGTGCCAGCACGGCAAAGAGCATAAAGAATTTGATATGCGATTTTGCACGCGTAAGTATATAGATGAGCAGGAATGTTGCCGCCGCAGATATGATAACAGCCAGCAGTATCTTGCCACCAAACACAGCCGCAGACGATGCACTCATTACATTATCCATCAGCATATAGTTGAATACCATAATGCCTATGATGTCTGACAAGGATGATTCGTACACGATAAACTCTTTCTTTTCTTCGGGCAGGTTTTCAGAACTGGGTATAACGATGGCACTACTGATGATACTGAGCGACACTGCATAGATAAATGCATTCTCGAAAGACACACCCAATTGCCACACAATCAGAAAACCAATGCCTATGGCAGATATGAGGAATATAAACAGTGCCGAGCCAAGCGAATTGCGGATGAGTTTTATCTTCTCCCTGCCCAGCTTCAAATCGAGCGCTGCCTCCAGCACTATCATGATGAGCCCTACAGCACCGAGTATTTTTACCAGCTTGTTGATGATAACATCATTGTACCACAGATGCCCTGCAAACTGCTTTACAACAATACCCGTACCTATCAGCAGCAGCACAGAAGGGATATTGGTCTTCTTACTCAGCATACTGAAGATGTAACTGAGTATAATAACAGAACTAAGGATGATGATAATAGTATAAGTGCTTAAACCCATACCAATGAAAATAGGCAACCAGACTCCGAAAGCCTAAGGAATTCTGTTAATAAAAACTGAACAGCTAATAAGTGCTACATTATCAGCGGTAGTATATAACGCAGTATTTTCTACTATTTACGTTTCTTCTTCTTCTGTTGTTGCTGTGCCTTCTCTTCTTGTTCCAGCAGTAGCTGCCAGTTGTCGTTAGGTACTTCTTCAGAAAATGCAATTGTTTCGCGGTAGTCGTTTTTATCAATCTTCATTTCCTGTATCGGCTTGCCTACGTATTGCTCTATCTCATCCAGCATCGGTTTTTCTTCCTTGCTGCAGAAAGATACTGCCTGTCCTTTCTTTACACCACGCCCTGTACGGCCTACACGGTGCACATAGTTTTCGGCAACATCGGGCAGGTCGTAGTTTACTACATAGTCCACATCGGGTATGTCTATACCGCGTGCATTCACATCGGTAGTTATCAGTAGTTTTACTTCACCTGTTTTAAATTCCTTCATCACCTGCAAGCGGTCTGCCTGCTCCTTGCCACCGTGCATTGTAATGCTTTTGATGCCTACACGCTCCATAGCAGCCTGCACACGCTCTGCACGCACTTTGGTACGCACAAACACCAGTATCTTACTTTCAGGAAACTCCTTTACCAGCCTTTCCAGGAAGAAGCGTTTATCATCCATCTCTACATAAGCCACAGCATGGTTTACGTTTTTAGACACAGGGTCTTTGGGAGATATCTGTATGCGGATAGGATTATTAACGATGCTATAGGCAAGGTCTTTAATCTCTTTATCGATAGTGGCAGAGAAGAACAGCGTCTGGTGGTGCTTGGGTATAAACTTCAGTATGCCATATATGTCTTTGATAAAGCCGAGGTCCAGCATATGGTCTGCCTCGTCGAGTATCAGCATCTCTACCCTGCTCAGGTCTATATGCTCTTGGTTGATGAGGTCGAACATGCGGCCCGGGGTAGCTATCAGTATATCCACACCACGCTCCAGCTTGTTTATCTGTGCATCCTGTTCCACACCGCCATACAGGCCCAATATACTCAGCTTAGTGTATTTGCCTATCTGCTTAAACACATCTGCTATCTGTATCGCCAGTTCGCGCGTAGGTACCATTACCAGGCAGCGAATCTCGCCCTTGTTCTTTTTATTCAGGTTTTGCTGCAGCTTGTGCAGTACGGGTATAGCAAATGCTGCCGTCTTGCCCGTACCTGTTTGTGCAATGGCCATTACATCATCGCCCTTCAGTATAGAGGGTATGGCTTTGAACTGTATATCTGTAGGACGCTTAAAGCCCGCCTCTGCAAGGCTTCGTTTTATATCTTCGGCAATGTTATAATCCTGAAACTTCATATCTGCTGTATCGGCGTCAAAGATAACTACTTTAATTGCCATGGGCACAGCGCTATTACTATATTTGCGCTTCAACACAGGTATTCGGCATATATATGATGATGGATTTAAGCAATGCGCGCCTTACGGCCCTGTCTGTACACTTTGTGGGCAACAAGAGCGTGGGCGATGATATACTGCACAGCGCACGCCCCATAGCTTTTGAGGAGCGCGAACGTATTGTACTGGGCAATGCTTTGCTGGGCCGCTTTACGCTGGATATGAGCCGGTATAAGTTTGAACATGCAGTATCGCTGGACTATAACGGCGTGTATAACTACTGCCTGGAGACACTGGCCGAGCCTGCAGACCTGCACAAGCACGCCATGAACATAGCCAAGCACTTGTACGAAAGCGCCACCCACCCCAAGATAAAAGCGGGCGACCTGTATGTGTGCCATTTTGAAAACTGTGTGGTAAACAACGCCTATGTAGATGCCATCGGCATTTTCAAAGCAGAGAGCAAGAACGACTATCTGGAGCTGGATATTGCAGGCAAGGACTTTGAGCTGCAACTGAAGCAGGGTATAGACATCCACAAGATGGACAAAGCATGCCTGGTGCTGGCAAGCAACGCAGAGGCGGGCTTTGATGTGCTGATATACGACAATGCCAACAACAAAGGCGAGGAAGCCGTGTACTGGCGAGAGACCTTTTTGGGCATCGCACCACAGGCCAACGAGTACTACCAGACCAACGAGTTTCTGAACATAGCCAAGCAGTTTATAGCCAAGCAGATACCCGAAGAGTTTGAGATAGACAAAACAGAGCAGATAGATATGCTCAACAAATCGGTAGAGTTTTTTAAGAACAATACCGCATTTGATAAAAAACGCTTTGTGGAAGAGGTGATACAGGACGATAGCATCCGCCGCTCGTTTCACAAATTTGAAGAAGCCTATAGCGAAACCCACGATATAGCCCTGCCCGACCAGTTTGATATATCCGTACAGGCCGTAAAAAAGCAGGCACGCGTATTTAAGAGTGTGCTGAAGCTGGATAAAAACTTCCACATATACATACACGGCGATAAAGACCTGATAGAAAAAGGCTACGACCAAACCACCGGCAAGAAATACTATAAGATATACTACGACGAAGAGTTTTAAGGGGTACCATCCATTGCGTATTCCTTAAAAGCTCCCCTCCTGTTTTTAGGAGGGGATATTGGCGGAGAGATGCGAAGCATGTCGTTGCCAATCGGGGAGGTTTACGCTGCGCGAGTGCTAACCTCCTCCCCCTCGCTTCTCTCGGGTACTCCTCCTAAAAACAGGAGGAGAGCTTTTTGTTACACGCGCCATTGTGTTGGTATCTCTATTTACTCACATTACTTTCAATCAAGGCTGTCATCTTGACGACAGGAAAGATATCCTGAACACTTGCACTACTGCCCGAAAATTGTTGCAGTTTGTTGCAATTTGCTGTGCAACAAATATGGCTCTATTGATAATCAATGTTTTAGCACGTGTTTTGTTGCAAATTGTTGCAGTTTTTACGAAACATTTGCTTTTTGCTGCTGCTTAGGTTTATGGTTATTATGACAAAGAACTACAATAGCAAATTTACGTAAAAACGTAAATTTAATCAAATCTTACTTGGAGGTTTAATTTTATAAATCTTTTTCCATTTTGACAATACACATCTCCAAATTCATATCTGGAAGTGCTTGCCTGTTCCAATCTTGTATTATTAATAAGATAATCTTGAAATTCGTTTCTATTATAAATATGGTAGCAAACAACATCACCATTCTCTTTGACAATTATTATACCACCATTTGCGTCATATTTTCCTGTCCAAAGTGTGGCTGGCGTCATACCAAGTGCGCTATCAGTTAGGAAGTTTTTTATTTTATATTCGTAAAACGGATGTCCTAAACTTAAGTCGAAATTCAATGGATTTTTATCATTAATAATATTCAGTAATTCTCTTAGGTTAGACTTTTGTTCTGAATATTTATATAATAATAAATTTCCAAGGATTGATGGGAGATGACTATCAATTAATTGAAGATTTAATTTCAAGTTTTTACTAGCAATATCCAAGAATTCTATACTACCTCCGATTTCGGTTATTCTATTTATACGGCTACGAATTTTTGGCTCATTATTGATATTGTTAATAGATAAGAACTCAGCGTCTGAACCAGAGGAATTTTTTATTTCGTAAATAAAATTAGTTGTAGCGCCAGGATTAAAAAGTGTTGAGTTTTTACCAAGCATAGATTTGATACTAAAGCCTAATGTTGGAGTGAGTCCGGTGTTCAGGTCATGAACAACAAGCCTTATATCTGCTTTATTAGATGAAATTGCAGTTAATGATTTTACATCAATATTTGATAGGAATGTTTCAATATCTGGAAATGAAAAAGAACGTCCAGTAGCTCGTCTTAAATTTGTAAACAGTTCCCTTGATTTATCAATAAAATCCTGAACATTAACAGAAATAATCACATTGCCATTATCAGCATTTATAACTTCTATATTGCTATTCAAGCCTATAGAATAATCACGTTTCGTGTTTAATTCGTTCCTGAGAATTTTTATAATAGGATAATAAACATTTGGAATAATATTTAGATTAGCATCAGCAGCGTGCAACTTACCTTCAGCAAGTAATTTTAGGAAAACGTATGCTTCACTCCATTCACCTTTGTTTCCAGATAAAGCCATGTGATATTATTTATGGTGGATTTGTAGTTTCTCAATAACTTTTTGAGCAGTAGCTCTGATAGCGGGTACTGCAACAGAGTTACCAAATTGTTTGTAAGCAGAAGCATCTGCTACTTGTTCTAATTTGAATGTATCAGGAAAGCCTTGAAGCCTTGCCCATTCTCTTGGTGTTAGTCTGCGTATACCTTCTCTGTTTACTTCGCCTTTAATCTTTGTAGTAGGCGTAAAGTCCTTCAGACGTTTATCAATTACAAGGTTTCTTTCACGGCCCATACCACCAACAACTATTGCATTCGCCACACCTTCGTTTTTCAAAATCTCGTAACCAAAACCGTTGCCTTTGCCTTCATGCCTTTTCTTGTGTGCAACTAATGTTGATAGATATTGAGTAGATAAATAGTATTTAGCATTAACTACCTTTTCTTCAAGAATATCTGTTACTTTTTTCTCTATCTTATCTGACTTAGGGTATTCAAATTTTTCAATTCCTAAATCTTTTCTGAAACCAACAATAAATATCCTTTCCCTGTTTTGAGGCACACCAAAGTATTTGGCATTCATAATTTGTGGTTCAGGTACGTAATAGCCTAAATCTTCTCTTAATGTATTCAGAATAGTGCTAAGGGTTTTGCCTTTATCGTGACTTACTAAACCTTTTACATTCTCGAGGAAAATCGCTTTAGGTTTGTGGCGTTTGATGATAGTAGCGACATCAAAAAATAATGTGCCTCGTGTATCATCAAAGCCACCGCGTTTGCCGGCAATAGAAAATGCCTGGCATGGGAAACCTGCACACAAGACATCGAATGATTTAGGAATCCATTGTTTAGTTTCTTCTTTAGTAATATCACCAAATGGCCTTTCGCCGAAATTTGCCAAATAAGTTTTTTGTGCTTCTTTATCCCACTCTGAACTAAACACGCATTTACCTCCAAGGCTTTGCATTGCCAGCCTGAAACCACCAATGCCCGCAAATAAGTCTATGAAAGTAAATGTTGCACTACCATTAGGTCCAGGGAAAGGAATATCATGAAACTTATACAAATAACCGTCCAGTGCGCTTTCTGCAACTTCAGTAGTTATTTTTTCATCTACATATTTTTTAGATAGTAATTCCTTAACCTCTTTCAGTGCTTCCTTTTTATATGCAGTTTCTTTAGTAACTGCATAGTGGCTTACAATCGGACTTTCTATTCCGTCTGCTTCTGTAATAACTATTTTCTGCTCTTTACTTTTTGTTGAATACTTCGTCATCGAAAAATCCTTTTACTGTTACCTCTAATGCGATTACTATTTTTTCAAGATTGATTACAGACACGTTTCGCTTACCATTCTCAACTTCGTTGAGATAGGTTTTATCTACTTCTGCCTTAAATGCTAATGCTTCCTGAGTTAGTTGTAATTCTTTGCGTAACTCCCGAATACGAGAGCCAACCTTTGCACGAATGTCCATTCGTGCAACTTACCCGAGTTTCGACTATAGGTCAATCGGATATAAGTGAACTTGTGTAAAAGTGAATAACTATTGAAGCTGCTTGAGGATAGATATTAATGTGTTCTCAAGTTTATTAGGCTTCAATTCGCATGTCCATATTGTAAAAATCTTCCAGCCATCCTTGCTTAATGCTTCGTTGGCTTTTTTGTCGTTGGCTATGTTGGTGTTTATCTTATTAGTCCACCATTCTGTTTTCGTTTTCGGGATGGTGAAATATTTGCATCCGTGATGCCCATGCCAGAAGCAACCGTTAATAAATATTACTGTGTGATATTTAGGAAGTACAATATCAGGTTTGCCAGGGAGCTCTTTTGTATGCAGTCTGTAACGATAGCCATTTGCATGTAGAAATTTACGAACCAGCATTTCGGGCTTAGTGTCCTTGCCCTTTATTTGGCTCATATTATAGCTGCGGGTTGCCTTATCGTGCACATCTGCCATAAAACAAAGCTAAATATTATCCCGAACGATGAACGGTGCCAACGCCTTAGGTGCCAAATAGCCATCCCGCAGGTGGGCAAAAAGGCAATTTATACAGTATGTCAATAACTTTTATCCAAAATTATTATTGATAATCAATTACTTACAACGGCACGATAAAAAAACTTCATGAATTTCTTGGTGGGGAAGAATAGTGGTTTTACCTTTGCCATCCCAAAATAAAGCCCTCAGTGGCTACAATTTAAAGAAGACAATGAGACATCTTAGTTTTAAAACACAATCGGCTAACGAAAAAATCGTAAAACGTGATTGGTATGTAGTAGATGCTACAAACAAAACACTGGGCCGTATGACTACGCGCGTAGCAAGCGTACTGCGCGGTAAGCACAAAGCATATTATACGCCTCACTTCGATTGCGGTGATTATGTAATCGTGGTAAACAGCGGTAAAGCTATACTGACTGGTAACAAACTGGATCAGAAAGAATACCAGACATTCAGTGGTCACCCGGGTGGTCAGAAAATTGAAATGGCTAGGGATCTGCAGGCTCGCCGTCCGAACGTAATGATAGAGCGCGCTGTAAAAGGCATGCTGCCTAAAAACCGTATGGGCCGTGCTATGTACAAAAAACTGTTTGTGTACGAAGGTGCAACACACCCGCACACTGCACAGCAACCAAAGGAATTGACATTCTAATTCATTAAAAAAAGAAAACCATTCATTATATAATGGAAAAGCAAAAAAACGCCGTTGGTCGCCGTAAAGAAGCAGTTGCTCGCGTTTACATGAGCAAAGGTACCGGCAACATCACGGTAAACGACAAAGATTACAAGGCTTATTTTCCGATAATATACCTGCAAAATCAGGTAGAGCTGCCTTTGAAAACTACTGAAACAAT
>JAFLBN010000032.1 GCA_017303395.1 Chitinophagales bacterium | reverse complement strand
TGCTTTGATTTCTTCGATAGCTTCTTTCAGGCCTTTTTCGTTACGAGCCATACCGCACTTATCCCACATTATCTTACCCAAACGCTTGTGGAAGCTTTCAACACTTTCAGTACCCTTGATGCTCATCAGTTTGTTGATGCGCTCGCGTACTTCATTTTCAGCAGCTACGAAAGCAGGATGGTCTGTTGGTATTGATTTGGTACGGATATCGTCTGCCAGATTGTTACCCAATGTGTAAGGTATAACGAAGTAACCATCAGCAAGACCCTGCATCAGTGCAGATGCACCCAGACGGTTTGCACCGTGGTCGCTGAAGTTTGCTTCGCCCAGTGCATACAAACCAGGGATGGTTGTTTGCAGTTCGTAGTCAACCCATATACCACCCATTGTGTAGTGTACCGCAGGGTATATACGCATTGGTACTTCATATGGGTTTTCGCCTGTTATCTTAGCATACATGTCAAACAGGTTACCGTATTTCTCTTTTACTACTTCTTTACCCAGTTTGGTAATAGTTGCAGCATCTGCATTCTCAATACCTTGTTTGCTTACTTCTATTTTACCATAGCGCTGTATAGCTGAAGCATAGTCGAGATATACCGCTTGCTTAGAAGCACCTACACCATAACCCGCATCGCAACGCTCTTTTGCAGCACGGCTGGCAACGTCGCGTGGTACAAGGTTACCGAAGGCAGGGTATCTGCGCTCCAGATAGTAATCCCTTTCTTCTTCAGGTATTTCGTTTGGTTTGCGATTGTCGCCTTGTTTTTTAGGCACCCATATACGGCCATCGTTACGCAGCGATTCTGACATCAGTGTCAGTTTCGATTGGTGGTCGCCACTAACAGGGATACATGTCGGGTGAATTTGTGTATAACAAGGGTTACCAAAGAATGCACCTTTTTTGTGTGCTTTCCAGGCAGCCGTTACGTTGCTACCCATAGCGTTTGTAGATAGGTAGAATACGTTACCGTAACCACCGCTACACAGCAATACGGCATGGCCGAAGTGACGTTCCAGTTCGCCTGTTACCAGATTACGAACTATCACACCACGTGCTTTACCGTCTATCATAACGATATCCAGCATTTCGTGACGGCTGTATTGTGTTACATTACCCAATGCTACCTGACGCTCCAGCGCCTGATAAGCACCTATCAGCAACTGCTGGCCTGTTTGGCCTGCAGCGTAGAATGTACGTTGTACCTGTGTACCACCAAAAGAACGGTTGCTGAGCAAACCACCATATTCGCGTGCGAAAGGAACACCTTGTGCCACACACTGGTCTATGATGTTTGCACTCACACTTGCCAGACGATAAACGTTAGCTTCGCGAGCACGATAGTCACCACCTTTAACAGTATCGTAAAACAGACGGTAAGTGCTGTCACCATCGTTCTGATAGTTTTTAGCGGCATTGATACCACCCTGCGCAGCGATAGAGTGCGCACGACGCGGACTATCCTGAAAGCAGAATGTTTTTACTTTATAACCCAACTCGCCCAGTGATGCAGCAGCAGATGCACCGGCAAGACCGGTACCTATTACTATCACTTCCAGTTGACGCTTGTTTGCAGGGTTTACCAGCTTACAAGTCGATTTATATTTTTCCCACTTATCTTCCAGAGAACCAGCAGGTATTTTTGAATTAAGTGCCATATATATAACTATGGAAATATTTTAGAATTAGATGAGATTATTGAATTATTGTATCCAGTGCAGATAGAAAGCCAGTGGCATCAGTGCAAATATCAGCGGGATGATGATTGAGAATGCAACACCTACCGATTTGATGATACCCTTGTATTTGTTCATTGCAAGGCCCAGTGTCTGGAATGCGCTGAAGAAACCATGTACAAGGTGCCATGCCAGCGATATGCAACCGAATATGTAAATAACAACAACCACAATGTTCTGGAAAGCATCACGCATCATACCATACAGGTCCAGTTCGCCATTGCCCATTGTTTGCGATGCACGGTTTGGCGCCCAGAATGCTTGGATGTGCAGGATAAGGAACAACAGGATAAGCGTACCCAGTATACCCATAGAACGGCTATACCATTTGCTGGTAGCATTGCCTGCGGCTACTGCATAACGTGTATTGCGACGCTTGCGATTTTGTATCCACAAACGAAGGCCTTGCACAATGTGCAGTATTAAAAATGCAAAAAGGCCGATTTCAGTAATACGAATAACAACATTTGTACCCATGAAATGTGCGGCCTCTGTAAACTTCTCACCACCATCGTTCCAGAAAATCATTGCATTTACGTAACAATGGACCAGTAAGAATAGGATGAGGAAGAGCCCGGTAAGTGACATTTGAATTTTCTTGCCAACCGAACTGTTGAAAGCGTTTTTCCAAGACATAATAATCGTCTGTGTTAAATTGTAATGTTTTTGTAAAAATCTTCGCAAATATACGCTTCACGCTGCTAAAACGCAATCCCTTTTTCTACACATTGATATTTGTGAAATACCTGTAAATACTGATTAAAAAACAACATGCCAACCGCTTGGTTGACATGTCTAATATTTTGTTTGCTAAATAGCATCTAACCTCAACATCTGGTTATCGACCATCTGAAAGAAATGCTGCGGTTGATAGGTACGCCAGTTGGGGTTTTCAAACAGTTTGATGTACCTATCTATATGCGAACGCTGAAAATCGTATTGCGTTTGTTCGGGCATATTAATAGATACAATCCAGCCTCCTTCATCTTTTATATCATCATACCATTCTTCATAATAATCCTGGTCGCTGCTATGAAAGTTGAGTACGTTTTCTGTTATTAAGATAAACTTATATATACCCTTGGGTATCATCAGGTCTATCACCTCTCGTTTCATCTGCATGATGTCGTTCTCTACTGCATCGTTCCACTCGCCTATCAGTTCTATAATGACATAGTTGAGCTCATAATCTGCAAAGAGCAATTTCATATACAGGGTACGAGAACCAAACTCGTCCCACTGCGGATGTATGTAATAGTTGTAAACAGTATTGGAAAATTCGAACTCGCTGTATTCCCTGCCATAGAAAGGAGAATCTTCATCCTCTTCGGCAGTGTACAGATGCCGCCAGTTATAATATGGTTCAATCTCGTGCATTACTACAACTTATCGTTACCATACTTTTCGTGCCATGCCATAACGCCTCCTATTACGTTTACAGTGTTAGTAAAGCCCATTTGCTCCAGCACCATACATGCTTGCATACTGCGCTTGCCCGAACGGCAATGGATGATTAACTCTTCGTTCTTCAGGTCTTCCAGTTCGTCTATCTGCATGCTCATGATGTTACCAAGCGGTATCAGCTTTGCACCAATATTATATTCCTGATACTCATCGGGTTCGCGAACGTCAATTACATGCAGCTTTTCGCCTGCTGCTACCCTGTTCTTTAATTGTTCTACTGTTATTTCCTGCATGTTTATTATAGTGCTTAGTATTTCAATATTTTTTGTGGGTGGGTACTATACCCTTCTCCTGTAAGGCGTAGCATGTACATACCCGATGCAAGGTTGCCTATATCTATCTTACCGCCAGAACTGATGATGTTTCGCATCAGCACCTTGCCCTGCATATCTATCAATTCGTAATTCAGTGGTTTATCGTAGTTGAAGGTTACCGTTACTATGTCCTTTGCAGGATTGGGAGCTACGGCAAATATCGGTTGTTTCTTTATTACCCCACCCTCATTACCTATGCCACTTGGTATGATGGGCCCTAATACAGGACGCACCATTACAGCACCGGAAAGCACTACGGTTTTCCAATAAGCATCTACATTATAATACAGGTGGTTTGCACCCGTACGGTTTACATCAAGCCCCAGATACAAGCTATCGCTATTGCTGAGTGCAGGTTGTATCACCGTCATGTAGAAAGTACCTGCGGGCATTGGTACCGGTTTTTCGAACTTATAAGTATAGTAAAAATCGTTGCGGAGGTATTGGGGATATAAATAGTCTTCCTGATAAACCACTTTATCGGTACCACCATTGTATGCAATATCGCCATACACGGCTACAGAAAACAACTTCATATTCGCTTCCGGTACCTGACGGCCAAAGTATATCATTACACCTGTTACAGTATCAGGCTCATTCAGGTGAAACTCAATGGCTGTTTTACCAGGTAGTGTTGCAGACAGTTTCAGGAAGTAGGCTTTCTCTGCAGTACCATCGTCATATGCCAGATAGTTGTAAAACTCCTGATGCTGCACAATGGTATCGTTTCTCTTATTATCCGAAGGGGAAACAGACTCTATGTAATACTTGTTCTCGAAGAAATTATTATCGCGCTGGTTGACCAAAGGTACTGTGTTGGTATAGGTAGGTAGTGTAACCGTTGCATTAGCACCTGCATTGACAATCAACCCCTTAGCACCTGCATTGTAAAGTGGTGTGCCTGTATATCGCAACGATGCTATCAGATTGTAATTGGTATTGGCAGTAGATGTACCATTGTTCCTGATGAAGGCACTGATATTACTGCTACGCTCTTTGTTGGGGTCTGCCATAAACTGTTTGTAGGTGATGGCAGTGTAGTCATTGAGCATGTTTGTAGGCTGTGCTGTAAAAGCCACATCGTTAATGATGGTATCTGTATAGGTACGGTTTGCAGCTATGCGTATGTAGTCTATATTCCAAACATCATCATTGGTATTGATAGATGCCCTGTTTACAAACCTGAACTGAAATGTATCGTGCAGATATATAGTATCTGTAATGGGTACCATCACTTGTCTGAAGGAATCAAGCGTTGTGCCTTGTTTACCCCAGACTTTTACCCATGCCTGATTCTTCTTTTTGAAGAACAGCATCAATGAATCGGCAGTTTCGGGATAGAAGCCATTACCCTGAGGCTGGTAATAAAAACTCATATACACACTGTCTGCAGGTGTAAATGTACTCAGGTTAATATCTCTGGATGTAAGGCTGTCTGCATAGCCTTGCGCAAACGGATTGGAAGTATTATAAGGTATGCCATTGGCATTCAGCGCATCGAATGTTGCTACACCACGGCTGATGGGATTCACCCCCATGGTATTATTTATATACACTTCATCATCTACCCAACGGTCTTTGTTGGTCCATGTAATATCGTCTGTAAAGTCTTCGAAAAACGGAAGTGTGATGGCAGTAGTCTTGTGTGCTGCTCCTGTGTTGGCAGGTTGTTGTTTTAATGCGCCGTTAAAGTTGAGTGGTGCAATAATAACATCCTGTGCAAATGTAGTTTGCCACAGCAACAGCGATAGAATAAATAGTACAATGCTCCTGCAACCCATTATTGGTAATCCTGATTTTCGTTAGTGCCTTTTGTTTGCTCTGCTTCTTCAGTAGTAACTCCGCTTTGAGGGGTTTTATTGCGCTCCAGCTCTTCAGGCGTTGGGTTTTGCTTGATGCGTATATCTACAAGGTCTCCCTGTTTGATGCGGTTTGGTGCACCCAATTCGTTCAGTGCCGTTGGTGTCTGGCTGAAGATTACAGCATTGGCAGAGTCTGTTATTTCACCTTCCCACAGTGCAGTAATGGTAAGGCCACTGCCACTCAGCATAGCATTTGCCTCGTTGTAGGTAAGCCCTATTACATCAGGTACGTTCATCTGTACACTGCTAAGGCCATCACCTATTACAAGGTCTATACGGCTACCCTGTGGCAGCATGGTACCGGGGCGTATGGGTTGTCCTTTATACAATTGCTCCAGTATTGCACCTTTGGCTATATCGGGGCGGTAGGTAGTATCGCCCAGTATCAGGTTGTTGCTCTTCAATATCATCTCTGCACTACGGAAAGAGAGATTTTGCAGATTGGGCATCGGGGTAAGCGGTGGTTCTGCTTTATTGACCGTGATGAATATAGTACGGCCTGTTTTTACAACCGAATTCACCTCGGGTATCTGAGAGAGCACAGTATATGCTTTATGTGCAGGGTCGTAGGCAGAATCTACATCTACCTCAAAGCCCAGCCTTTCCAGCTCTGCCACAGCCATGCGTACATCCCTGTTTATAACCAACGGTACTTTTGCCTCTGCACCATGACGGGTTATGAAACTAAGGCTGGCAAAGAACAGAATATACAACAAGGCACATAACAGGAATACAACCAGCAGATTGAACCTGAACGACCTTTTTGTCTCTTCCTTAATGAATCCCATAATCTGAATGTACGATTTTTTATGCTTTTGCCGTCTTCAGGCAATCTTCTATAATAGCCGAATAAAAGTCTGAAAGACTCAGTTCTGCAGCCCTTACCTGTTGTGGTACAATGCTGTTTTCACTCTGCCCCGGCATGGTATTAACCTCCAGGAAGAAGAGCTTGTTAGTACCTTTTTGCAGGATGAAATCCATACGTACAATACCACGGCAGTTGAGGTGCCTGTAGATGTGTGCCGCTTTGTGTTCCAGTTGTTCGCGGATGCTATCGTCTATGGGTGCAGGTGTTATCTCGCTGGTTACACCCGGTGTATATTTTGCCTCGTAGTCGAAGAATTCATTTTTGCTTACTATCTCTGTAGCAGGCAATGTCTTCAGGTAGCCATCTACTTTGTACACACCAATGGTCAGTTCCCTACCCTCAATAAATTCCTCTATCAGCACCTGATTATCTTCTTTAAATGCTTTTTCGATGGCAGGCAGCAAATCCTCTACAGATTTCACCTTACTAACGCCGAGGCTTGAACCACTTTCATTGGGCTTTACAAACATGGGCAGCCTCAACTCTTCCAATATATTACCTACAGAATAGGGTTCACCCTTTATCAGGTGTACGGCATTGGCAATGTTTACAATATTGAATGCTTTTACCACTTTGTTGCAATAGCTCTTGTTGAAGGTAAGTGCAGATACTATGGCATTGCAGGTAGTGTATGGTATTTCCAGCATATCCAGATAGCCTTGTATGCGGCCATCCTCTCCCGGTGTACCGTGTATGGCTATGAACACACAATCAAAAATAACCTTCTCACCATTTACGGTAAGTGAAAAGTCGTTTTTGTCAACTTCCTGCTTCTGTCCGTCTGCACCTTCGTACCACCAACCATCGCGGGTAACGATGATCTTGTAAGTGTTGTATTTACTGCTGTCGAGGTTTTGCTCGATTGTTTTGGCGGTTTGTATAGAGATTACATATTCGCCGGAATAACCACCGGCCAACAGTGCTATATTTTTCTTCATGTAGTTGTGTGTGCTGCAAAAATGATTGCTTCCAAAGGTAAAATAAATACCGCGGATGCTATCAATAAACTGTGAAAAATGAGTGAAATATTACACTACCCCATTAGCCCACAAATCGTTGAATCATATAGGCAAGGTGCTGTGCATCTACCTGCTCTATAGGGTGTTGTGTATCGGGCAGCATAGCCATCTGTGCATTGGGCAGCGCCTTGTACACGGCAAGTGTTTCCTCCAGTGTTATCATCTTATCCCTATCGCCCAGCATTATAAGGCTGGGGTTGGTGATGTCAGCGTAATCTTCCACCTTCAGCGGGTTGTCTTTACCCATTGCCATCAGCATGTCTTTGGTGCGGTTCATTAGCTCCTTCCAGTCGTTAGGTGCATGGCGCTTTGCCAATGCGGCTGCAAATGCAGGTACTTTGGCTTCAATCTTGTCGGCATCCAGCATACCACATTCCTTCTGTGCAGTAGGCTCATCCCAATGAAACTTGGTAGCCAGTGTTACTATCCTGCCTACCCTTTCTGGCTGTTGTTTGGCAAGGTACATTGCTACGTATCCGCCCATGCTGTAACCAAACACATCGCACTGTTCAATATTATTGATATTCAAGTAGTTAAGCACATCTACCGAAAACCTTGCTATAGAAAAATCGTCATCAGGAAATGCATTACCTCCATGCCCTGAGAAAGACAATGTGTGTACGTTGTAATGTGCAGAGAGTAGCTCTTTGAGTGGTTGTAACTGGTCTTGGGCACCTATGGCACCATGCAGCAGCAGGAGTGTTTTCATAGCCCCAAAAATACAAGGTTTCGTGAAATGAAAAACGAGCCATTAAAGGCTCGCTCTCCATCTCTTTAGTTATGTGTAAAAATATTAGTTGCTTGTCTTTACAGGGCTTGCTTTCACTTTGAAAGTACCGTAAAGCTGCAGTTTGGTATTAGAATCGGGCCAGTTGTTGTAATGTCCTTTTACTGTGTAGTAGATAGAATCTTCTTTGAAATATTCTTTAATATCCTGATTTACCACATCGGCAGGTATATCTTTCAGCCCCTTTCCAATGCCATATTTATAGGCAGCCAGTATCTCGGGTTTTGTTTTGGTAGATATGTATATCCACAGGCTGTCAACGTAATCAAACTTTGAAGTATCGGGCTGTATCAGCTTGATACCTATCTTGTTAACGTTTACACTCAATATCAAATCGGCAGTAGTATTGTTCTGCGCTACAAAGTCCTGAATGTAGGTTGGTGCACCAAACTTTGGGAATGGTATCTGCAAACCACCGGGAGGAAAAGTACCCAGATGCGGTACATTAGGTATTTCTATCTCCTCATTATATTCCACATTTTTATCAATAGTGGTAGCGTTTTGTGCTATCTCCTCCAGCTTTTTGCAAGAGGCAAGAGTTATGATACCGAGGGCAAGTAGTATTACGGGTTTCTTCATACAATGTTTTAGTTAGTGTGTAATAGAATCGAATTTACATAAAAACTATACAACAGCAAAGTATATGCCAGAGTCTTTGTAACTTTGCGCACTCATTTTTATGCAGGCAAAATCGGTAGCATTTCATACACTTGGTTGTAAGCTTAATTACTCTGAAACGAGTACACTGAGCCGTTTGTTAGAAAACGACGGTTTTGTGAAGCGTGAATTTGATGAAGAGGCAGATGTCTATGTCATCAATACCTGCTCTGTAACCGAAAATGCCGATAAAGAATGCCGCCAGC
Source organism: Chitinophagales bacterium (assembly GCA_017303395.1). Taxonomy (GTDB): domain Bacteria; phylum Bacteroidota; class Bacteroidia; order Chitinophagales; family Chitinophagaceae; genus Polluticoccus. The sequence goes on along the minus strand of JAFLBN010000032.1, from coordinate 8,469 downwards.
TGGTACGCCGCATACAAAAGCGTGCGCCACAGGCTATGGTGGTAATAACAGGTTGCTATGCCCAGCTGAAGCCTAAAGAAATAGCCGAGATAGAGGGTGTTGACCTGGTACTGGGTGCTTCTGAAAAATTCAATCTGACCAAGCACTTGCAAGACCTGACCAAAGGCGATAGTGCCAAGATATGCAGCTGCGATATAGAAGAGGTAAATGGCTTTAACAGCTCCTACTCCATCAACGACCGTACACGTACCTTCCTGAAAGTACAGGATGGCTGCGACTACAATTGCAGCTTCTGCACCATACCACTGGCACGCGGGCATAGCCGTAGCGATAGCATAACCGGTGTGCTGAACAATGTTGCCGAACTGGCTAAGAGTGGTACCAAAGAGATAGTACTTACGGGTATTAACCTCGGCGACTTTGGCAAGGGCAATGAAGGTGGCAAACGTACCGAGAGCAATTTCTACGAGCTGATACAGGAACTGGAGAAGTTTGACGGGATAGACCGCTACCGTATATCATCTATAGAACCCAACCTGCTGACCAACGAGATAATAGAGTTTGTGGCTAAGAGCAAAAAGTTCATGCCGCACTTTCATATACCCCTGCAAAGCGGTAGCAACAAGATACTGGGTGCCATGCGCCGACGCTATAAGCGCGAACTGTATGCCGACCGTGTAGCCTATATAAAACAACTGATGCCGCATTGCTGCATTGGTGTAGATGTGATAGTGGGCTTCCCTACGGAGAGCGATGAGGATTTTAAAGACACCTTCAACTTCCTGCACGATATAGATATATCTTACCTGCACGTATTTACCTACAGCGAACGTGCCAACACACTGGCTATAGACATGAAGCCCGTAGTGCCCATGCATACCCGCCACGAGCGCAATAAAACCCTGCGCAACCTCAGCTATCAGAAGCTGCAATACTTTACCGCACAGCATGTGGGGCAAACACGCCCTGTACTGTTTGAAGGTGCAGACAAAAACGGCATGATGGAAGGCTATACCGACAACTACATAAAAGTACAAACCCACCACCGCCCCGAATGGGCAAACCAGATTGTGGATTGGGTGATTAGTTAATCAGTTGATTGGTTGATTTTTGCAACTTCTGTATTACAAAAAATGTTTGTCCACTTTGTCCATTTTGTCCAAATAATCAGTAACTAAAAAACGTGGACAAGTTGGACAAGATGGTGTTTGTCCACGCTGTCCGCAGTTGTAATAGCTCGGACACGCGGACAAGAATAGCCCGCCACTCACATCACCACAACACACGCATCATAAACCCACCCGCGTCATTGCGAGGAACGAAGCAACTTCTCTCATGGAGCGTAGCGGGATAATCTCACGGAATGAGGGAGTAGTGAATACTATTCAGTAGGAGGGGGTGTATCGTGATTCCCTTCTGGAAGCATTGTTATAACTAAGCTTTTACCAGCTTTTAGCAATTTTTGGTTAGTGGGATTTGATAGCCAAGTCATTGTTTTAGTAATGAATGATTTAAACCAACCAGGTTTCTTTAAAGAATGTATTGTTTGTTTAAGTACTTCTATTTCGTTGTGTAACTTTTCTATTTGAGTGTTTGCAGTTTTATCATCTGGCAACTCATCAAGGAGAACCTTTGCAAGTTGTTCTTCAAGTTTGTCTAATCTACTTTTTATTTCCTCTCCTTGTTCAACAGTAAAGTATTCATCAGGTACATTAACTACTTTTTCTTTTATCTTTTCTATCTCTTCTGTTTGAACCTTTATGGCTCGTAGCTGAGGAGAAATAGTCAAATCTTCCCACAGGTTAACCAACCATTTACTAATTGCTTTGGTAATACCATCTTGGCCTTCGTATTTTATGTTTTCAGAATACGAAAGTATTCCAGGACACATTGTAACATCAATTTCGTAAACAGAATACTTAACTGTTTTTGTTTGTTCTGCCATACCAATCATTCTAACTGAATGTGTAGTTTCTTGCCTTTCTTTTTCAGTTAAACCCTCTGGAATAGTAACATTTACATAGTATTGTTCATCGTATTCATATACTATTTTTAATTGGGTAGAAGAATACTTTGATTCAGTTGTTATTTTAAAGTCACTGATATTAAAGTTTGTGTTTGATGACAGTATTGAGTATACTAAATTTTTTATCTTATGTCTTAGCATGTGAAGCGTTATTAAGGATGTACAAATTTAGAATATTCATACCTATATTCAACTATTGACGCTATAATTCACAAAACGTCGATTGTATTGCTAATCCCAAATTCCGTGAGATTGCTTCGTGCCTCGCAATGACGCTCATTTTTACTTAGGTACACATTTCTCGGGGTTGCTTTGTCCTACCTCCTCTCCCCGAAGTGTCGGGATGCTTACACAATTACGCGGGTGGTTTATGACGTGTATAGTCTGTGTCCATTTGTCCATTTTGTCCACCAAATAGAATACATGGACACGTGGACAAGCGTGGACAAAACCCACCACGACACCAGATTATTCCGCTACGCTACATGAGAGAAGTTGCTTCGTGCCTCGCCCCGAAGTATCGGGATGCGAACACAATGACGGGAGTAAATAGCCATCCTTAGCTTGGCAGTACAGTCGAGGTGCAGCTATATCAAGGCAACACCCGACTTTAAGGCAGTTTTTAAAGTCGGCGGCTTTCTTTGTTACTTTCTTTTCCGCAAAAGAAAGTAAAGGCTCGCGGAGAGCAAGCACTCATTTCGTGAGATTATCCCGCTACGCTCCATGAGAGAAGTTGCTTCGTGCCTCACCCCGAAGTATCGGGATGCTTACACAATGACGCGAGTAATACCACTACCCAATCAACCGGTCAACCAATCAACAAATCAACTATTCAGACACAGCCCTTACCTCTACCCTGTTGGCGTGTATGGGTATTGTCTCCGTCTTTCTGAAGCCGTAGCCTGTGCAACGCAGGCGGGTGGTATCTATATTGTTGCGCTTCAGGTGGTTCTTCAGCACATTAGCCCTCAGGAGCGATAGCGAATCTGCTTTGCGTACCAGAAAGTCCTCGTACTTCATGCCTGATGCCTTTACCTCTTGCTGGTCTATGTTGCCAAACTTTTTGCAGCATACAAAGCCATTCAGTCGTACACGCATATTGGGTTTGCGTTTCAGTATAGCGGTAACGGTATCGAGCAATTGCCTGCTTTGGTTTTGTATAGATGCCTCTCCGTATGTAAACATAACGGTAGCTACCAGCCTGCCTGTGTCTTCCCATTTGATGGTTGGCGGTGCAGGTGGTTGGGCTATTACCATCGTTACCTTGCGGTCTATGGCTTGTGGTGTGTTATTCTTACGTGTTATCTCGCCAAGCCCTGTTACATAGTCTATATCAGCAGTATCTACCCCCATGCTGTGCAGGTAGTTGGCTATTGCTTTTGCACGCTTGTAAGAGAGTGTTTTGTTGGCAGCTTCTTCGCCCGTCATATCTGCATAGCCTATCAGCGATACACGCCTGCCTTTGTACAGTGCATCGTTATACATCAGCGAGTCGAGTGTGGATTTTGTAGCAGGTGTCAGTGCAGCAGAGCCCAGGTCGAAGAACAGATTGACCGCAGTACCGGTAACATCCCATTGTATGGTACTATCCTGCGCCATACAGGTATTGGTTATCAGCAGCAGCAACAGGGCTATGTATCTACGCATAGGTAAGGTGTTTGTATAAATATACGGAAACTAAATACTTAAACTAAGACGTTCTTGCCTGATGGCGGAAGTGTATGCCTTTAGCTTGTAGTGCAGATTGCAGCTGCCTCCATTGCTTATCAGACAATGTAGCAGCGTTGTATCGGCGGTACTTAAAGTCTTTGGTAATAATCCTGATGGCTCTTGGTGCATACGGCCCTCTGGCAGCGAGAAAATATTCTACAACTACTTCCCTAACATCACTTAGCAGAAAACGCCTGCGTACCCAAAACAATTGGTGGTTTTTAATTATCAGGTATCTATCGCTGACCCCTACATAATAAAAGACTGTAGAGAACAACAGAAACACCACAAACAATACAGCAGATAAAGCATATATCAGTGTGCTGCTATTTTCTATATTATTGATGAATAAACTGATTGCCCCAACTGATACAAACAGGCTTAGAAGAAAGCGAAATGACAAAAACAAAGTGCCTTTGTAGTATTTTACTTCGCTTGTATCAGGTTCATAGTGTTTAGTAGTGCATTGATGTATATGTTCTCCTCTTAGCTTTTGCAGGTATTGCTTAAGCTCGTGTACATTGCTGTAATAGTCGTCTCTTATATAACTGGAGCTACCATCCTTATAAATAATGGTTGCAGCCTCTTCATAATTCTTTATGATTCCTCTATCTATACTTACACCTGTATATTTTATCTTCTTAATATCCTTGACAGCATATATCTGTGTACCAAGAGGGCTACTATAGGTAATGTTTGCTTCATCTATCACAATACGTGGTGCCTGCTTAAACATCTTGTAATACACATAACCCAATAAAGCAAGCACTGCTATACTCATCAGAACGCGCATTAAAAAAACATCCTCCTCACGTCCGCTGAAAATACTTGCAGGCAGGGTTATCAGTATTATCATGGGCGATAGTATCAGTATCGGACCAAATATTTGACGTAAGCGCAGTTTACTTTTTATCAAGTTGAACAGGTTTAACAAGTAATCGAAGATATGCCATGTGCATTATAAGCCAAAACATAAATTACTGATGCCGAATAGCTTATTGCATTATTTGTAAACGGCTGGTTAATCGTTAACACAGGCAGCGGTTAAGCGGTTCTAAACGGGGCGTTAAGCAGGGTTGATTATTTGGCAAAGGGGTGTTTGCCGGTGCATCTTTGTATCATCAAAACGGAAAATAAAAAACACACTTTCAAAACAAAACACAAAATGAAAAACGCATCATACAAAACAGACGCTGCTAAAAAGATTGCACTCTTTGCATCTATACTGGTTTGCTTAGTAACAGCGGTAAACTTTTAATCAAAAACATACACAGGCACCCTGTAAGGTGTCAGCACGATTCTCTCTTATCCTCTATATGTAACAAGGCCCCGTTTCTACGGGGCTTTATTGTTGTTATACAGTATGTCGTTGTGTACTTATTTCAGCTTCAGTTCTAGATAAGACGGGCAATGGTCACTGTGCTTTACATCCGGGTAGATGGCTACACTCTTTATCTTGCTGCGCAGTGGTTCTGTAACAGCTATATAGTCTATACGCCAGCCTTTGTTTTGCAGCCTCACACTGGGAAAGCGGGCGCTCCACCATGTATAGTTGTGTGGTTCTTTATTCAGTTCGCGAAAGGAATCTACAAAACCCTTCTCCCAAAAAGCATCCAGCCATGCACGCTCTTCGGGCAGGAAGCCGCTGCTCTTCTGGTTGGTCTTAGGGCTGTGGATGTCTATGTCTTTATTGGCAATATTGTAGTCGCCACATATCACAAGGTTCTTGCGTGTTTTGCGCAGGTCCAGCAGGTATTCTTGAAACTCATCCAGCCACTGGTATTTATACGTCTGCCTTTCATCACCACTTGTACCACTTGGGAAGTAGGCATTGATAACAGATACATCGCCATAGTCGGCACGTATCACCCTACCCTCTGCATCGCTCTGCATAATGCCATTGCCTTTGTACACAGCGTCTGTTTTCTTCTTCGATAATATAGCCACACCGCTATAGCCTTTCTTTTCGGCAGAAAACCAGTGAGACTCGTAGCCAAGTGCGTGTATGGCATCTCTATCTACATCTTCTTCATTGGCTTTTGTTTCTTGCAGGCAAATGATATCGGCAGGGTCTGTCTGCAACCAATCGAGGAAGCCTTTCTTCATTGCGGCACGTATGCCGTTTACATTGTAGGTTATAATGCGCATGTGTTGTTATTCTGCGGGTTGAGATTTGATTTGCTGATGCAGTGCCTTTGCCCATGCTACCAGTGTAGCCTTCTCTGTGCTTGTCAGCTTTGCATCTGTATGTACAATGGTGTAAGAACTCAGTGGCATTTCGCCCTCTTCTACCATTTCTACTACTTCTTCCATCTTGTGGGCAGCTTTCTTGTTTTTGTAGGCGGCAAACTCGCTAAAGTCCAGCTCTGCCTTGCCCTCATCTACATGGTGTTGCATCCACAGGCCAATGGGTTGTATATTGGTGTACCACGGGTAGGTGGTGTTATTGCTATGGCAATCGTTGCAGGCTTTTTTCAGGATGGCGTTCACATCATCTGGCACAGTATATTTGGTGCTGATGTCGTTGGCAGACATGGCAGTAGCCACATTCTTATCGGGGCGTACAAACTGCAATACAACTAATGCTATCAGCAGTCCTATCAATATCTTCTTAACCATACCGGTATATTTATTTGCTACAAAGTAAAAAAAATGCCGCGACAAATGAATGCACGGCACTTTAGTATTGTGTTATAATTAAGCTATTCTTATTTCAGTGTTTCGCCCAGCCATTTGTAGAACTCACGATGCCAAGCCACACCATTCTGCGGATGCAGTATCCAGTGGTTCTCGTTCGGGAAATACAGCAGCTTGCTCTTAATACCTTTCAGTTGCGCAGCCTGGAAAGCTTCAAGGCCTTGCTCTATAGGTACGCGATAGTCTGTACCACCTTGTATTATCATGATAGGTGTATTCCACTTATCTACAAAATTGCTCGGGTTGAATTTTGCATAGCTCACCGGTGTTGGTTTCTTCCAGTATGCACCTTCAATATCCCAATTGGCAAACCACAGTTCTTCTGTAGTACCATACCAGCTCTTCAGGTCAAAAAGGCCATCGTGTGCAATGAACGATTTGAACCTGTTGTTGTGCATACCTGCCAGCATAAACACACTATAGCCACCATAGCTTGCACCCACACAGCCCAGCCTGTCGCGGTCAACATAGCTTTCTTTAGCCACATCGTCTATAGCAGCCAGATAATCGCGCATTGGTTGTCCGCCCCAGTCTTTACTAATGTCTTCGTTCCACTGTACACCCCAACCCGGCATACCACGACGGTTTGGTGCTACTACTATATATCCGTTAGCAGCCATCAGCTGGAAGTTCCAACGGAAGCTGTAGAATTGTGACAGTGCAGATTGTGGCCCACCTTGGCAATACAACAACGTAGGGTATTTTTTCTTCGGGTTGAAGTCTGGTGGATATACCACCCATACACCCATTTGCTTACCATCGCTGGTAGGTACCATACGCAGTTCTGTACGGCTCAGTTTTATCTTATTATATGCAGCAGCGTTCTCGTGTGTCAATGGCTGCATAGCACCGTTGGTAGTGTTTACCAGATACAGTTCGGCAGCGTGGTTCATATCTGTACGCGATACTACAAGGCCGTTTTTAGCAAGTCCTACTATACCGTTGATATCAAACTTGCCCTGTGTTATCTGGCTTACCGGCATCAGTATCTTAGCACCCAGATGGCTTGGTATGCCTACCTGATATAGTTGCTGTGTACCCCTGTATGGTGCAGTAAAGAAGATACGGCGAGATGTGCTATCCCAAGTAAAACCTTCGGCCGTACCATCCCATGCGCTTGTCAGGTTGCGTTTCCATTCTGGTTTCGCAATATCCATTACTACGATGTCAACTTTATCAGCCTCAAAGCCATCACGCTTCATACTGGTGAAAGCCATAAAGTGACCATCAGGACTGAAAGATGGAGCCATGTCATAACCCTCCATACCTGCAGTCAGGTTGGTAGTTTTGCCTGTAGCTATATCGTAGTGGTAGATGTCTGTATTAGTACTTTGTGCATATTCTTTACCTACTTTCTTTTTGGTAACATATACTATGCCTTTACTATCAGGAGTAAACATGAAATCCTCAGCACCACCAAACGGCTTCTGTGGACAGTCGTACGGTTCACCCGCCATCAAATCTGTCTGATTGCCTGTGGCAACTTCTACCAGAAACACGTGCGAGTATTTACCATCTTCCCATGTATCCCAGTGGCGATAGTTCAGGTCTGTATAAGCCTGCAGTGTTGTCTTAGGCAGGTCTTTGTAGATGTCTGTACCATTCATAGGTGTTATCAATACATCTTTGCTATAGATAACATATTTACCATCGGCAGACAGCCTTGCATTTTCTGCACCGTTTACCTGCAGTACATTAAACTCTTCACCATTCTGCTTGATGATGGCAATCTTATCAGGATGTGCAACTACCTGCATCTGTCCTTTCTTTACATTCAATGCTTCTTTCTCATCCAGCTCTGTCACCTTTCCACTCAACAGGTTCATCTTATACCTTTTAGTGGTACTCTTTTCGGTAGTCCAGTCTGTTTGCTTCACACTGTAGTAAAGCGTTTTGCCACTCTTGCTTACTTCTTCACCACTCACACGCTTCAGGCTCCAAAGCATTTCTGGCGTCATACGGTTTTGTGCATGTGCATGTGCAGCCAGCAGCAAAAGCGGTAATAACAGTTTTTTCATATAGTCGGTTGTTAGCTT
>JAFLBN010000031.1 GCA_017303395.1 Chitinophagales bacterium | reverse complement strand
AAAGAATACCTGTTTCTAATACGTCGGCTATTTCTTTTTTTTCTTCCGCACCAAATAGTTCTGTACCTGGCATTATATTAAAATTTAGAGTGCAAAACTACGCAAATAAAGCGAGAGCGGGAAGGCAAGAGGGGGCTATTTAAGCCATTGAGGGCCAACCACATCCAGTATGCGGCGGGTAGCCCCCGTTTGGGCTGCAATGTATGCCTGTATTGCTTTTCGCATAGAATGACGGCAGTTTTCGTCGCTCATCAACTCTTGCAACGAATTGTTAAAATGCTCTTTGTCGTTTATCGGGAAAGCATACATACGGGAAACCAGTGCTTTTGCCTCCACAAACTTGTCGTAAACAGGGCCAAAATATACAGGCAGCCCAAAAACAGCAGGTTCCAACACATTGTGTATGCCTCCGCTTTGAAAACCACCACCCACATAGGCTATTTCGCCATAGCTATACAGGCTGGAAAGCATACCTATATTATCAATAATTAACACACGATAGCCGGCAGGCTCGTCCGATAATTCGGAATACAACACACTATGCCCTGCAAACATATCCTGCAGGTGTTTTATATGTGGTTCGTCTATTTCGTGCGGGGCTAGTATCAGTTTCCAATTTTCAGGAAACGAGTTTACGGCCTCCTTCAGCATTGCCTCATCTTCGGGCCATGTACTGCCTGCTATCAGCAGGTGGTCTTTTTCTTTGAATTTTTCTATCAGTGGGAATTGCTTAACGCTTGCAGCAATGGCAAGTACCCTGTCGTAGCGGGTATCGCCTGCCACTATCACATTGTCTTTAAGCTTGATAGTTTCGAGCAGGCGCTTAGATTCTTCGTCCTGCACAAAAAGATAATCAAAACAACGCAGCATTTTTCTGAACAGCCCACCCTGCGGCTTGAAGAATGGCTGCGATTTGCGGAATGCTGCAGATACCAATATGGTTGGCACTTGTGCCTGTTTCAGTTGGGTAAGATAGTGATACCAGAATTCGTACTTCACAAACACCGCCAGCGCAGGGTTTACCATTTCTACAAACCTGCGTGCATTGCGCTGCCCGTCCATTGGCAGGTAATACACGTAATCTGCCTCGGCATAGTTCTTTCTTATTTCGTAGCCCGATGGCGAGAAGAATGTAAGTACAATCTTGTAATCAGGATATTCCTTCTTGATTGCTTCTATCAATGGCCTACCCTGTTCAAACTCTCCCAGTGATGAGCAATGTACCCAGATGCGTTTTTCATCTTTGCCATGCAAATCGGCAGCAATTTTATCTAACAATCCCCTTCTTCCATGCAGCCATAGCTTTGGCTTTTCGCTAAACAAAGCAGCTACTCGCACACCAATACGGTATAGCAGGAGAAAGATATTGTAAAGCAGCAATTGCATAACGCATGTAAAGTTACCCTTACTGTTTCACAAATACTGCATTCATGTCGTCATTATTTAATGCTGCATATCCCAGCAACTCCAGATATTCTTCGTACACATTAGCTGGATATTCACCGATGTATTGTTCCATAGTGCGTACTATTTTCAATTGCTGGTTTTCAAAACTGGCTTTCAATGTGTACTTACCAAAAGGCTTTTCAAAAACAATAGGCTGCGGCAACATTTCGGGGCTTAGCTTTTCATCAAAACTGTACACCAAAGTATCTGTTATTGCATAGCCCTCGCTTATATAGAATGGCTTTGTGCGCGTACCCAATGGTGCTATGCCTGCTTTTTTCACGCTACTTATTAGTGGCTGCAAAAAAACACGCTTGCCTGTAATATTAACTTTGGCAGTGCCTGTATATGTTATATTTTCCTTTAAAAAAGGATAGCCGGCAGCAGGCATGGCTTCATACGTGGCATTCACCAATTGGGGTGAAGGAAGGTCTATTCTGCCGTATAGCATTTTATCAATATCTGATTTTACGCCTGTTTTATATTTATCCAATGCCTTTTGTGCAAACTCTCCCGAATGCTGAACAGATACAGCAACATTCACATCACCTGCTGTATTCATCTTTACATCTACCTTCCTGTTTATAGTATTTTGCTTGTGTCCGTATACGGGTGTTTTTACCAATACTCCACCCTTATCAGTCACCAACAACGCGTTTCTGTTATGGGTAAATTCAGACAAATAACCCGGTTGCAAATCATCAGACGTACACTCTACCCATATCGTATCTTTTACCTGTGGTACGCATAGTATCACATGGTTGAAGGCGTTAACCGGGGCATCTTTATCAAGCATTGGCGGGGCATCCTCATCGCCATATATCAGTGCTGCATAGGCAACTACGCCAGCCTCTTTCAGCATTGCCTTCATACAATTGGTAAGTGCCTTACAATCTCCGTAACCAGTCTTCAGTACACTCACAGCATCAAAAGTTTGCCAACCACCCACACCAAGCTGTATGCTTACATAGCGGGTATTGTTCTTCATATAATCGAACAATACGTTCACTTTGCTACGTATAGACTTACAAGTATCTGTCAGTTGATGCACTTTTTGTTTGGCATCATCAGCAAGCACATCTCTGTCTTTGTTCAGTTCATAAAAAAATCTGCCGTAGTCTGCCCATGTGTGCATACTACCTGTAATGCCTCCCATTACCATTTTATCAAAGCTTAGCATCAGCGCGGGCTGTTTATACAATACCGGCGCTGCCAACGGATCTCTTTTTATTGCCGGAATATTTTTCAGCGAAACTTTCAGCTTATTTATATCTCCTTCTTTTGTTTGCGCCACAGGCACATCCGTATGCAATAATTTGTATGCCAGTTTGATATCTGATGGATATTCAAGCTCGAAATCTGCAGCTTCTATAGAGCAGTTGTAACCTTGCGAAAACTTGTAATCATCCAGAAAGAATAATGAAGAAACCATATACTCAACCTCATACTCTACAGTGAATGGATAGTTGGCATAATGAAAATCGTAGTACTTGCGCTTTAAATCGTCTGCAATACTATATGACATGATGGCCTCTTCCTTTACATCTCTGCTTTTGAGGCTTTTAATTTCATTACCTCCGGCATCAAACAACCTGCCGGAAACAGCAGTCACTTTGAATAAGTTGGTAAAATGTTCATCCAGCACAGCATGTTTATAACCTTTATCATCAAGAATGGTGTACACAACCTTCTCATACCACCTGATATCTGTTGGAGAATTAATCTTGATTTTAGTAGTACTACTACGAACCACGGCATGTGCATCTGTTACCATCGCTGTCGGTATTGCTGCAGCATTGTATTCGGGCACTTCATCCTTACTTGCAAATACAATTGCAGGCATGAAACATGCTAGAAAAACTACTAAAAAGCTACGCATACTATGGTTTCTTTAAAACAATTGTTTGATTGATTTCCTTCACAATTTTCTCGTACACATCTCTAACGGTATTGTATTCTGCAGCTTCAAAAACACAGTCGTTACGTTTCAGTTGTGTGGTGATATTCAACGCATGTGTAGTGCTATCAAACGCCACATTGTGCCTGAATATAATTTTATCTCCATAGCTTATTTTTGCAGGATTGGGTATTTCTTCTAAAACCATATTACTCGGCAACACTGCATTCATAACATATACCCGCTCATCTGCATAATCGAGCTCAAGCGGCATACGGCGATCCATTGGTTTAAAGGGACATTTGTCCAGTATCTTTACCATATCTGCACTGAAGTATAGCGTAGATACCGGCATTTTGTATTTTTTATTGATAGTGTACTTGAAAATCAGATTGGTATCCGGGTTATTCAGATTATCTACTTTTATATCCAGTATCTCCGCATCGTTTTTAATAGCATTTTTTCTTGTCTGTATAATACCATTCAACTTACTGGTATCAGTACTCAGCAATTGACGCAAATGCGAAGACATATTCATACCTATATACTCCGTAATATTTACACGAAATGCAACATCGGACAGCGAAACAACATCTGCCTTTGTTACAGAGCGTTCTTTGTTGTATTGTGGAAGAATCATTATCGGGTAGCCATCATCCTTATTCAACACGCGCGCATAACCTGTATAGCAGTATTCCGGCAAGCGACCGAAAGCATTGTATTTACCAGAAGCATCCAGGTAATACCTTACAGAGTCAACAATCAATAGCCCAATCATATGATTGAACCTGTCAAGCATCGGGTAATCGTGCGTTGCTTTCAACCTTCCTTTAGTGCTCAATAAAACAGGGGATGCATCAAGGCCGGCTTCTTTCAGCATTGCCACCAACAGTACGTTTATTTCTGCTGCATTAGCATCTTTATTCTCCCATACTTTTGTAATATCTCTGCTGGCAATGGCACTTATTTTGTCATTGCAATGCATCTTATTCCTTATGTAGGCAAATATGCGTTTGGCTTTCAGCAATGGGTCATCTACACCGTATGTTAACGAATCCAGTACAGGATAAAAGAAAGAATTGTCGCTGAACTGCCTGCCTAGTTTGTTGTGTTGCCAGATATCACTATTAAAATCTTTCCATGCTTTACGAAGCCCTTCTTCATCTAATGCACTGATTTGCAAATCGAGTGACTGCAGTTGTATACCAATTCGTTCCCTATAGTCATTTACATTACCAGCATTCTCTTCCTGCCGCATAGACTGTACATTGCGCCTGCCCCAAATCGTTGTATGATACTTAGAATAACGGTCGCCCTCATTACCTACCACATAGGCATCAGTCCCCGACTGCTCTGCAGCTTTTAGTGTATTAAACCCTTTGAACAGTGGCGTGGATTGCGAAATGGTTACATAAGAAAACTGAGCGGGGATACTCACTTCGTATTCGCTCTTTAGCGTCGGATATTCACTCTGAAAATACCAGGGTGTTAAAACAAAATTTGCCGGCGAATGTATCTCGTAAGAATAGGAAATAATACTACCCACTTTGGCAGATGGCAGTGTAAATTTCATTTCCTTATAGTCGCCCATATTGCTGTAGTACACAGCCGACTTATCCATTGGTGTGCTTACAAGCTGGCCATCAACCATGTTGTAAGTAGTGGCAACAACATTCTTCACATAGCTTTCCATGCCACCGCCTTTGCTTATAAAATAATCGCGCACATTCGCTTCATCAATTGCCTCTTCCTTTAGTATTTTTATTATTCTGCGAGATTTATAAACCTGTTCATAGGTTCTCGTCATGGGAGATATATCGATAGAAGCTTTTTCATATATAACTGCAGCTGCTGCTTCGGTATCTGCAAGGAAGATACTGGTAGATATATAATTCCTGATAAACTCGTCTTCGCCTTGGGCAAAAGCATCAGACGCACACAATATAATTGCGGCCGCAAGCAGGTATAGGTATTTCTTCACAGGGAGTAATTTTTCTGCGAAATAAGAATAAAATCAGCACTCAGGCAAGCTGATAGGCACTTTTGTTGCCAGTCCGCCCTCGGCAGTCTCTTTGTATTTATGGTTCATATCCAGTGCTGTTTCCCACATGGTTTGCACTACATGGTCCAGCGATACTTTGGCATTGTCAGGATTGCTTTGCAGTGCCAATTGCGATGCAGTGATGGCTTTGATAGCCCCCATCGTATTGCGCTCTATACATGGCACCTGTACAAGGCCACCTACAGGGTCGCACGTTAACCCCAGGTGGTGTTCCATTGCAATCTCTGCAGCCATCAGGCACTGGCGCACATTACCACCCAGACTTTCTGTAAGTGCTGCCGCTGCCATTGCAGAAGATACGCCAATCTCTGCCTGACAACCACCCATAGCAGCGGATAATGTTGCACCTTTTTTGAAGATACTGCCTATCTCTGATGCCGTCATCAGGAACTGGATTATCTTTTCATCATCAAAACCATCGCAGAAGGTGATGAAGTAATGCAGTACAGCAGGCACTACACCAGCCGCACCGTTTGTAGGTGCTGTTACCACACGGCTAAAGGAAGCATTCTCTTCATTTACCGCCAATGCAAAACAACTAACCCAATCCAGAATATACTGGAAGTTGTGCCCACCCTCTCGGATGGCAGCTACCCATTCTGTATGATTGTTGTATGTTTTTCCTTTCAGTAATCTTTTATTGAGATTGGCAGCGCGGCGCATTACATGCAGTCCACCCGGCAATTCGCCCCCTATGTGGCTACCACGATATATACAGTCGCGCATCACTTCCCATATCCTCAGCACACCCTTTTTTGTTTCCTCCTCGCTACGCCATGCATGCTCATTCTCCATTACCACCTCGTGTATGTGCAAGCCTGTTTTGCGACACCAGTGCAACAAGTCATCAGCTTTATCTATCGGGAAGGGTAAATCAACTTCATTTGCACCGCTCCCTTCTTCTGCTTCCTTCACCACAAAGCCACCACCAATAGAATAGAATGTTTCAGCTATCTCTTCGCCGTTATTAAACGAGCAAAGGAATGTAACAGCGTTGGGGTGAAAAGGCAGGCTTTCATCCATCAGGAATACCACATCTTGCGCAGGGTCGAAATCTATAACCCTTGAAAGACCGAGGTTTATTTTCTTTTCAGCAGCTATCTGATTCAGGCGTGGTGTGATTTCGTTTACGTCGAACGTTACAGGGTCTTCACCATTCAAACCGAGGATTACGGCAACATCCGTACCATGCCCCTTGCCCGTTTTTGCCAGCGAGCCATAGAGCAATACTTTTACAGACTTCACATTGTCTATCCCTTTTTGCTTGATGGTATCTATGAAACGCAGTGCTGCACGCCATGGGCCAAGTGTGTGCGAACTGCTGGGCCCTACTCCTATCTTAAATATATCGAATACCGAAATACACTCTTTTTTCACCGTCAGATTTTAGTTAAATAAAAAAGGGGGAATAAAAATTCCCCCTAAAGATACTATGAAGCTTACAAAAAATCCTCCGTGCCCTCACATTAATTATGGCAGCAATACGTGGTCTATCACATGTATCACACCATTCTTCTGATTTACGTCTTTAATCGTCACTTTCGCCACACCACCTTTAGCATCTTTAATCCATATCCAGTTGTCTTTCCACATGAAAGTCAACTCTTCGCCCTGTACTGTTTTAGCTTTATATGAGCCACCGCCTTTTTTGATTGCAGCCATAATTTCCGCAGCGCTCCAGTTGCCTGCCACTACGTGGTAAGTCAGTACGCCCGTCAGCATAGCTTTATTCTCAGTTTTCAGCAGATTATCTACTGTGCCGGCAGGCAGCATATCGAATGCCGCATTTGTTGGTGCAAATACTGTAAAAGGACCTGCACTTTGCAGTGTTTCTACAAGGCCTGCGGCTTTTACCGCAGCTACCAGTGTAGTGTGGTCTTTAGAGTTCACCGCGTTTTCTACAATGTTTTTAGAAGGATACATTGGTGCACCGCCAACCATTACTGTCTTTTCACCTTTCGCCATTACCATACCCGGGGTAAATGCAAACAAAGCCGCTGCTATCGCAGGAATTAACATGATACGTTTCATACAAGTTGATTTTAGATTGTTTCTGAATTGTTTTACAGATACAGATACGGCAGCTTTTGTTTTTCGGTTTTAGGAAGGGCAAAAAATATTTGTACTCACTCAACGTACAAGATGGGTTTATTATAAATTAATAAGGCTCTACATTTTAAAGTAGAGCCTTATTACATTCTTGAAAACGTCTGTTTATCGGGAACAGTACATGTAGCACTATTGCGTTAACTTAAGCACGTATCCGCATGAAGGTAGACTATTGCTGACGATAAACACTATTTACTTATACAGTAATGATATGCTACTAAAAACGCCCCTGCAGTTGCGGGGGCGTTTACTATCATAGTATTGCGTAACACTATTTTGTTTCCATACTGTATGGCATCATTGCCATAGCAGCACCGTTCATTCTGCGCAGTTCTTTCAATTGTTTGTACCAGTCGTACTCTTTACCAAATTCTGCTTTCACCATTTGCTCTGCCACACTTGCATTATTGCCTTTGAAGCGACGCATCAGGCTTTCAAATTTGTCTACCGGTTCAGGATATGTTACCACATCGTAGTCTTTCAGTTTTGCCAGCGATGCAGCACTTGCTATAGCACGGTCCAGATCGCCCAGTCCGTCTACCAGTTTGATGCCCAAAGCATCGGTACCACTCCATACACGGCCTTGCGCAAAGCTATCTACCAATGCAATGTCCATTTTACGGCCTGTTGCTACACGGCTTTTGAATATCATGTAGATATTATCTACAGAGCGTTGCACTTTTGCAGACTCATCAGCCGTCAGTGCGCGTGTACCATTCGGGAAGTCGGCATAAGGAGCATTCTTCACACCATCAAATGTTACACCCAGTTTATTGCGCATCAGTTTTTCGCTGTTGAACATCATGGTGAATACACCGATGCTACCTGTTATTGTGTTTGGCAACGCGAAGATGCTATCTGCCTGACAAAGGATGTAATAACCACCCGATGCTGCCACATCGCCCATAGAAGCTACCAATGGCTTCTTAGCTTTCAGTAGTTGCAGTTCGCGCAGTATTACTTCTGATGCCAATGCACTACCACCGCCCGAGTTTACACGCAGTACCACAGCTTTTACTTTATCATTGTTGCGCAGTTTGCGTATTTGCTCTATCATGTTCTGAGAAGCTATCTGATAATCATCATCGCTTTCACCATCCACTATGCTACCCTCTGCATACAATACCGCCACCCTGCTATCGCCTGCACTACCTTCATTGATGGTAGCCGCATATTCAGACAAGCTTACGTATTTCACTTTATCTTTTTCTTTACCACCTGTTTTTGCTTTTATGCGATCTTCAACCTGATCCCAGTACAGCAGATTAGATACCAGTTTGTTTTTCAGTGCGTCCTGAGGAAACTCGATAGCACCGCTTGCTGCCAGTTGATACAATGTAGCCGTATCTTGTTTAGAGAAAGTAGATGCTGCATTCAGGAATTCGCTCCAGAAATCTTTCTGAAACTCTGCTACCTGTACGCGGTTCGCATCACTCATTTTATCTGCACGGAAAGGCTCTGTAGCACTTTTGAATTTACCTGCATAGAATATTTCAGGTTCCAGTTCCAGTTTATCCAGCGTACCCTTGAAGAATGCAAGGATGGTAGCGAAACCTTTCAGTTCCATATCGCCCATCGGGTTCAGATAGATGCTATCTGCCGCGGTAGCCATATAGTAAGCACCTTGTGTGATGTTCTCACCATAAGCATATACAAACTTGCCACTCTTGCGGAAGTCTACTATAGCATTACGCAATTGCTGCATAGTTGCCCAACCATTTCTGCTTGGGTTCAGCTTTATCAGTATACCCTTAATCTTGCTGTCTTCTTTTGCTTCCTGCAATGCTTTGATGGCATCGTACACACCTGCACTGTTTTCATCACCGTCAGAGAATACCGCCAGAGAGTTTCTTTCGCTACGTTCATGCATGGTTTTAGACAGGTCGATAGTGAGGACGCTGTTGTCTGCAACTGTTGTTTGTGTTTCAGATTTGCTGCCTTCTTTTACCGCAGCTACTATCAGCCCGATAAACACACCGAAAATGATAACGCCTGTTACAATCATCGCCAACAGCGACGCAAAGAACATCTTAAAGAATTGTTTCATCAGTTATTAGTTTGAGATTGGTGTTATGCTTTGTATAACGGCACAAATATACAGGTAAAAGAATGTGCATATATCCTGAAAATCGGTGAACGGGGGTAGATAGTAGGTGAACTTTTCTTTTTAACTTGCCAACAAACCTACAACATCGGTATGCGCCACATATTATGGATACTCTTTATTGCTATCGGCAGCACTATTGCCCATGCTCAGGACGTAAAGAACCCATTGATACCGCCTGCCGAAAGGGTATGGCGCTCTTACCAGATACTGGAAAAGAACAGGCTTGCCATCATACAACAGCTCGATTTCCTGAACAATTTCCCTAAAACAAAGCAGGTATTTATAGATGTGTTTGACCCCGACGACCGTAAACAGCTCTATTATGTATATGACCAATACCTGACTGCCTTTCAGGATGCGGGCAAGATGCTGCCCGACAGTGTGCTGAAAATAGGTGTGGGCATCTGCAAAGACATGAAATGGAGCAGCGGCGTGAGCGACAAGCTACAACATGCCGTGCTTAGTGTAGCGGCAGACCACCCCGAAATATTTGTAGAGCAAGCCTACAGGCTGAAGCGTAAAGAACTGGAAGCACTGATAGACTATCTGGCTGATGTAGAGAGCAACCCACTCTGCGCCATTTACCAGAAGCTGATAGCCAACCTGCACGATGTAGGCGCTTACAATCTGGAAGGTATGCTTACTAGGGCGAAGAAAGAGAATACGCATTAAATAATACGACCTCGGCGATTATATTTTTTATGTGGCGGAGAAGTGAAAACACTTCTTTTCCCGCTAAATCAACAACTAACACACTGATAATCAACAATCAAGATAATATTCTCCAATAATACCAACATTACATAGTGTAGCTACGTCATATTACATAGACTAATACCATACACTATGCGCACCATACTTAGAAAACCATCAGTCTTATTAGCTTTTTTTCTCTTTATTGCACTTAGTAGTCAAGCGCAAATGAAGTGGCGTGTTTGCTCCATGATTAGCGAAAAAGCAACTGTATCATCAGGAAAAACGACCTATACTACTACAGATTCGATCGTATACTACTACAATCCATTATATAGCAGGGGAAGTGATACTATGGCTACTGCTATCAATGCAGACTCATCACTATCCTACAGCCCCAACACTACAAAACCGTGGAGCAGTGTGCATATCGCTTACAATAGCAGCAATCAAAAACTGAACGTACATTCTGTTTACCGAAACTTCGGGACAGACACTCTCACAGCAGATACATTTGCATATAGTGGTGGGCTGCTTGTAAGCAAGACATCTGCAGGAATCTTTGCAAAATCAGGGGTTAACCATTGGGTAACCAAAACAGTAACCAAGTATCAATATAATACCCAAAAGCAACTCATTTATATTGACTACTATGATTTTCTGAAGACTTTGAATAAACCACTAACCAATACCATAAAAACATATAGAAAATACGACGCTACCGGCAGAATTATTTGCGACAGTACCAGGAAATTTAATTTCAATCTCAATCAATGGGAAAACTATGAGTTTACTTATTTTACTTACGATGTTAACGGCACACTTTCTTTAACAAGTAAATATCAAGGTCCGGGCTGTGGCGAGGTAGTATTAACTTATTATATCTATCAATCAGACACAAAAAAGATAGCCGACAGTACATTCTTGTTAACTAACTACGGCAAACCTGACAACTTTGCCGCCATAACAAGATATGGATATGATAATAAAGGACGCTTGAAATCTAAGTATTACTACAACAGCAGCACAAAACAGATAAGCTTTGGTTATGTATATGCATACACTTCTTTCGGTTACCTAGCTGCTATAGAAGAACAGCAAATGTCATCTGCCAATATTGTTGAACCAACTGAAAGAACAAGATATAATTATCAGGCACACTGGCCTACAGCCATCACAAACGCAGCAGGCGAAACGAATAATCTGATGTTGTTTCCGGTACCAGCGCAGGATTACCTGACTATCAATTGGCTTGTAAATGAACAAACAGTCGTACATGGAATGATTACAGACATGCAAGGTCGTCAGGTAGCTTCGTGGACAGATGAGGTCTCGGGCGTGTATAATAAAACGATTACCACGCAAAATCTTCCATCCGGTCAGTACAACCTGCAACTATACACAACAGGAGATGTTGTAAAAAAGAGCTTCACAGTAATAAAGTAGCTATCTGCTTCGTATATGAATTGTGTAAAAAGCCCCTCTGAATTACCAGAGGGGCTTTTTATTGTTAGCAGATGATCCATACAAAAGAGATTGCAATAAGAAAACAACCTCGGCGATTATATATTTTGTGTGGCTGAGAAGTGATTCTTATCTATTTTTCGCCGTATTTCAATACCCATTTAAGTGAGTCAGGGAAAGAATACCCATAACGCTTAAAATTTTGAGGAAAAATAAGTATCACACTAAAGTCCTTTTCATTTGGATTATAAATGACTGGGAAACTTCTACTCAAAAAATATTGTTCACAATCTGAGAAATCAATTTGGGTCCTATTAAAGTCAGTAAATACTTGCCCATTGACACTATATTCGTAATACATATTTAATGCCCCTCCTGTTTTACTTAAAAATTTACACCGTGTAATTTTACCGCTTGTAAACACATGCGACTTTAATAATATTTGTACAGCATTGTAATCATTGTATAAGCCTACAGCGTATGCAATAACAATTACAAACACTACTGACAAGCCAATTTTTCGTTTCATAAATTACTACTGTTCCTGATATTTCATAGTACATCCTATACTAAAGATACACTCCGTTCTCTATCTTTGCACCTCACTAATGGCTAATACAGCTTACTTACTGCCCATTATCTATCTAAGATAATGGCATCAATATTCATCAGCAACTGTATTTCAAATTCCGTTTACAAAACGGCTTCCAATTATTTATTCAAGATGCCTTGCAGAACATCTTGAACAGCAGAAAGGCACCGGCAAAGACAGAACCTTGCACATCTCTAATATTCTACGATGAAAGTAAATCTTTCTGTTTCCGCAAAGTGCAGCTTATCCCATTCTTCTACCTCTCTCAAAAGATTTATCATACTAGAACAATCATGTCCTATTTTCTTTTTTGACTCTTCAACATTAGTCCACTTTATTTCAAACGGACGTTCTACATCTGTAGTTAAAAAATCCCATAAAGCATCCAAGTTCTTTCCATATCTCCTCCAGTTAAATTCTCTTGCTAGCAAATTATGTATCTCTTCTATATTACTATACATCTTCCCATCAATTAGAATCATCTTCATTTCTTTCTATTTATATCTGTATAAAAAACCTCTTCATAGCAGGTATCTCTAACAGGCAATTTTTCCATTGTTGCTTTGTTGGTGAAGAACACCGATAAACGTGTCACATTTATTACTCATACAAATCCCCTTCACATGCACACACCCCTACTCCATCTTCACAACAATCTTCTAAATTTAATCGTATCCCTTTTTCATCGGTTTCGTATATTTTCTCAGAAGTAATCTCATAGTATCGCACTTCATTACCCCATTATGCAAAAACACATTTTACTATTTTTTTAAACATGCCGGCATTGTAGGTTCCTTTTACAACTACGTTTTCTTCTGCCTGATTAATCTGCTCAAAAGAAAAAACCACACTGCCGTCTGCTTTGATTTCTACTTGTCTATGAGGTGTCCCTGTTCCTGAAATTCCTTTTCTCGTTTCAAAACCTCTTGTACCAACGAATGGTAATTTTTCTATAACAGACGTATTTGCCACTGCTTTGTTAATAGTATCTGCTATTGTTTGTTTTTCACCTGCATCCTTATTATCACAGCTTACAAACGAGAAGAGAATTAAGTATAAACACCATTTTTTCGTCATCCCTTAAAGATACCACTATCTTTGCACCTCACTAATGGCTAATACAGTTTACTTACTGCTGGGCAGCAACGAGGGAAACCGCTTGGAATGGTTTGAAAAAGCAACACTGCTGTTGCAGGATGCCCGTTGCAGAATAGTGAGCCAATCGGCCATTTACGAAACCGCCGCTTGGGGGCTTGAAGACCAGCCCGATTTTCTGAATATGGCTTTGTGTATCGAAACTCCGCTCAATCCACAAGGACTGCTGGCACTTACCCAAAACATAGAGGCCCTGCTTGGCCGCCAACGTACCATCCGCTGGGGGCAACGCACGTTGGATATCGATATATTATTATTTAATGATGATATTATTAAGGATGACAATCTGCAAGTGCCTCATCCCCAATTACAAAACCGTCGTTTTGCCCTTATTCCCCTCCACGACATTGCTGCGGGCAACATACACCCTGCCCTGCACAAGACAGTAGCCACATTATTGGCAGAATGCCCCGATAAGCTGGAGGTCAGGACTTACAAATTTTAACCTGAAGTTAATTTGACAATCCCGTGAGGTATTGCATATCTCTTTTGATTTTCTTAACTTGATAATCGTTAATTTCGCACACCTTTCGCCAAAGGCCTCTGCTATAAGAACGATTTCATATAAAGATTGCGGATGATTTGAACTTTACGTTAGGTTAAAAATTGTGATATATGGCTGCCGTTACCACTACAGGAAAAGTGAACCTCAAGAAAGCCTTGCAGGAGCACTTCGGGTTTGATGCATTTAAAGGAGAGCAGGAAAAGATAATCAAGAGCATATTATCGGGGCAAGATACTTTCGTTATCATGCCTACAGGGGGTGGCAAGTCGCTTTGCTACCAGCTGCCCGCATTGCTCAGCGAGGGTGTCGCTATCATCGTATCTCCCCTCATAGCCCTGATGAAGAACCAGGTAGACCTGATACGCGGCTACAGCAGCAAAGACAATGTGGCGCACTTCCTCAACAGTACCCTCACAAAGGCACAGCAGAAGAAGGTAAAAAGCGACCTGATGGACGGCAGCACCAAAATGCTGTACGTAGCACCCGAAACACTTACCAAACAAGAAAATATATCCTTCTTTGCCGATATGAACATATCGTTTGTAGCGGTAGATGAGGCACACTGTATATCTGAATGGGGACACGACTTCCGTCCTGAATATCGCAAACTGCGCGATATGATAGACGAGATAAACCCCGAACTGCCTATTATAGCCCTTACGGCTACGGCAACTCCAAAAGTGCAGGACGATATTGTTAAGAATCTGGCACTACGCCAACCCAATATCTTCATATCATCCTTCAACCGTGCCAATCTGTACTACGAAATCATGCCGAAGGGCAAGAAAGAAAGTGTACTGAAAAGCATTGTGAAGTTTATACATGGTATGAAGGGTAAGAGCGGTATCATCTATACGCTCAACCGCAAGACTACCGAAGAACTGGCACAGACACTGCAGGCAAACGGCATATCGGCAGTAGCCTACCATGCGGGGCTGGAAGCAGGTATACGCGCACAGCGTCAGGATCAGTTTCTGATGGAAGAGGTAGATGTGATAGTGGCTACCATTGCATTTGGTATGGGTATAGACAAGCCCGATGTAAGGTTTGTAATACACTACAACATACCGAAATCGCTGGAGAACTACTATCAGGAAACAGGCCGTGCAGGCCGCGACGGTCTTGAAGGTAAATGTATGCTCTACTATTCTCACAAAGACGTACAGAAGCTGGAACACCTGATGCGCGACAAGCCATTGAGCGAACGCGAAATGGGCGCACAACTGATATCTGAAACCGTTGCCTATGCAGAAAGCGGTGTATGCCGCCGCAAACTGTTGCTGCACTACTTTGGCGAGGAACTGAAGCAGGATAACTGCGGTAATTGCGACAACTGCCTGAACCCGAAAGAAAAACTGGAAGTACGCGACAGCTCTAAGATTGTACTCGATACCATCAACGAGCTGGATGAACGCTTTAATATAGACTACGTAGTAGACATCATACTGGGCAAATCGAACCCGCAGATAAAGACCTTCCGCCACGACAAGCTGAAGTCTTTCGGCAGTGGTCTTATCATGAAGATGGAAGACAATTTCTGGCATTCGCTGATAAGGCAAATGATGCTGGAAGGCCTTGTGCGCAAAGACATTGAAGAGTATGGCCTGCTGAAGATTACAGACAAGGGACATAAATTCCTGAAGAAGCCGTTCTCTATCATGGTAGTGCTGAACCACAACTATGTAGATGCCGATGGCGATGATGAAGAAATAACAGGTGGCAGTGGCGGCCCGGCAACGGTAGACCCTGTTCTGTTTGATATGCTGAAAAAC
Source organism: Chitinophagales bacterium (assembly GCA_017303395.1). GTDB lineage: Bacteria > Bacteroidota > Bacteroidia > Chitinophagales > Chitinophagaceae > Polluticoccus. Next base: position 3,609 of record JAFLBN010000031.1, on the reverse strand, counting down.
CTGCGTAGGCAGGTGGCAAAAGAAAAAAGCCTTCCTCCATTCGTTATCTTCCTCGAAAACTCGCTGGAAGATATGGCTATCAGCTACCCTACTACCATGGAAGAGCTCGAGAAGATACAGGGCGTAAGCAAGGGCAAGGCACTACGCTACGGACGCAAGTTTGTAGATATGATAGCCAAGTATGTGGAGGAAAACGACATTACACGTCCGGACGACTTTGTAATGAAGAGCGTGGTGAATAAGAGTGGTATGAAGGTGTTCATCATCCAGAATATAGATAAGAAGATACCACTGGAAACCATTGCCAAGAACAAAGACCTGAGCCTGCAAGACCTGCTGGTAGAGATGGAAACAATTGTGGCAAGCGGTACCAAGCTGAATCTTGACTACTGTCTGGAACAGGAACTGGATGAATATGAACAGGAAGACATATTCGACTTCTTCCGCAACAGCCACGACGATACGCTGGACAGTGCATACGAAGAGTTCAAAGACCGCGATGTGACGATAGAGCAACTGCAGATGATGCGCATCAAGTTTATGAGCGAATACGCCAACTAAGAAAGATTGAATAATACAGATAAGCCGTAACTATTGAACGTTACGGCTTATTTTTGAAATAGCACTAAGACCACACAAACGAATGAAACTATTTGCAACGCTGCTGCTTGCTGCACTTGCAGGCACTGTATCTGCACAGCAGTACGACTTTACACGCAAGCCTATGCACAATGTAGAGTCTGCCACAGACAATGCCAACCAAAGTGGCATTGAGCGCTTCAATATACGCGGACAAGCAACCTATATCTATCAATACATGCCATCTCGTAAAAGCATTACGGATAGCATGGGCACAGATTTTGGTGATGGCGAAAGCCAAAATACCATAACTGCCACCCTGTTTGCAGGCCTACGCCTTTGGAAGGGTGCAGAGGTTTATGTAAACCCCGAAGTATCGAGCGGTATGGGGCTGAGCAATGATATTGGTATGGCGGCACCAAGCAACGGCGAAACATTTCACATCAGCAGACCGCAGCTTTCGTTGTTTCTTGCCAGAGCATACTACAAACAAACATTTGCACTGCGCAATAAAAGAGCACGCAAACTGGGATATGTAAACAGTACAGAACTGGAAAGCCTTGCCAACCAACTTGCAGGATATGAACCAAAAGACTATCTGCGTTTTTATATAGGCAAACTTTCATTGGCCGATATCTTTGACAGAAACGATTTTGCTAACAGCCCAAGAACGCAGTTTATGAACTGGGCAATGATGAACAATGCAGCATGGGATATGGCAGCCAATTCTCGCGGTTATACCTACAACTTTACTACAGAGCTGCAACTGGGCAAAATGAACTACAAAGCAGGCATTGCTGCTATGCCCACAATTGCCAATGGTGGCACATTAGAAACAGACTTTGGTAAATCATACTCAGCGATAGGAGAAGTAAGCAGGCACTTGACAATCAATAAACGCCCGGGCACGGTCCGCTTGTTGGGCTATTACAATTCAGGCACGATGGGCAATTATGCCGCAGCCGACAGCCTTGCACAGCCACGCGTGATACTTACAAGAAAGGCAGGCGCTTCAAAATATGGTTTCGGACTTAATATGCAGCAAGAACTTAGTAATACACTTTCTGCTTTTGTGCGCATAGGTTGGAACAATGGCAAAACAGAAACATGGAGCTACATAGAGGCAGATCAGAGCCTGTCTGTAGGCTTGTCTGCTAAAGGCAGTGGCTGGAAAAGAGCAAATGATAATCTTGGGTTTGCAGTAGCTGTCAATACACTGTCTGCAGACCATAAACGATACATAGAACGTGGCGGCTACGGACAACAGATAGGTGGCAAGACACAACCCTACAGCCCCGAAATGACAGGTGAGCTATACTATAGCTTCAGACCGTTGAAGACCAAATTGTGGTTTACGGCAGACTACCAGCTATGCCTGAATGCAGGCTATAATAGCAATCGCAGCCCCTTACACATTTTTGCACTACGTGCACATGTACAGTTTTAAACAGACCGACAATAGTATATAAAGAATAACGCCCCGCAATGCGGGGCGTTTGTATTATGTATTAAATGCTAAGCCTGTGCCGGCGGGGTTGGCGGAGGTGGTGGTGTCGGCCTGTTGTTATTAGGCTTGTTGCCGGCACCCTGCTGTGGTGGTTTATTACCACCTGCCTGTGGCGGGCGTTGTCCTCTGTTATTATTCCCCCCGTTATTACGGTTTGGCTGATTGTTATTTGGTCTTGGTTGTCCGCCTTGTTGTTTTGGCTGTTGCTGTCCTGCATTTTGCTGTGGTGCATTTGCAGGGCGTTCGCCTTGTTGCTTTGGTTGCTGCGGACGATTGCCACCACCTTGTTGTTGCGGTTTGTTTCCACCTGCTTGTTGCTGTGGTTTGGGCTGTTGTGGTGGTCGGTTTTGCTGCGGGCGATTACCACCTTGCTGTGGTTTGCCACCCTGGTTGCCACCGCGTGCTTCCTGCTGTGGCCTGTCGCCACCTTGCTTATTGCCACCACCGCTTTTCTTCTTCTTATTGCCACGTTCCAGTGCTTTCAGGCTTATCTGCCCTACGTCGTTCACAAAGCCCATATCTACCTTCACGGCTGTTTTGGCTGTGTTTACCACTTCCAGTTCTACAGGTTGCAGTTCTTCAGGTTTGATGCCCTGCTGGTTGGCTTTCAGTATTTCCTTTACACGTGTTATAGACAGCGGATATTGCTTGTTGCTATCGCTGAAGCTATACCACATCAGACTCTTGAATATATCGCGTTTTTGCAGTGTTGCCCTACCCTTGATGGTTTCAAGTGTTTCCGCATTATCTGGGAACACACGGAGTGCATCCATGTAGGTATCCAGTTCATAGTTCAGACAGCATTTCAGCCTGCCGCACTGGCCACTCAGTTTTGTCTGGTTGATAGACAGGTTCTGATATCTGGCAGCAGTGGTGTTCACGCTCTTGAAGTCGCTAAGCCATGTACTGCAACAAAGCTCCCTGCCGCAGCTACCAATACCACCCACTTTCGCGCTTTCCTGACGGGCACCTATCTGCTTCATCTCCACACGCACTTTAAAGTCGCCTGCGTAAGATTTGATAAGCTCGCGGAAATCGACACGGGCATCAGCTGTATAAAAGAAAGTAGCTTTTTTGCCATCGGCCTGCAGCTCTACCTCGCACAGCTTCATTTCCAGTTTATGATTGCGGGCAATAACACGCGACTGCGTAAGCATATTCGGTTCGCGGTCTTTGCTTTTGCGGTAGTGCTCCATATCCTCCTCTGTAGCAGGGCGGAGCACACGCTTCATTTCAGCGTTTTCAGATACGCCATATTTCTTCATTTGCAGCTTCACCAGTTCGCCCGTCAGGCTTACCTGGCCTATATCAAAGCCACCTACGCCTTCTACAGCAATCCAATCGCCTTTTTCAAGCACATTGTTTGTGTTGTTTTTGTAGAAGTCTTTTCTGCTGCCTTTATTGAAACTTACCTCAATTATCGGGTAAGGTTTTGCACTATCGTACAAGGGCAAGGAACTTAACCAATCGAAAACATTCATGCGGTTGCATCCGCCGGTACTACACCCACCATTTCCTTTGCA
>JAFLBN010000030.1 GCA_017303395.1 Chitinophagales bacterium | reverse complement strand
GAAATTGGTTTTTGTTTTTCGTCTCGTTGTATTACTTCTTCCACAAAAGAATTCCACGAACCGCAAGACGGACATTTGCCTGCCCACTTGGGAGATTCGTAACCACATTGCTGACAGAAGAAAGCTGATTTGATTTTTGCCATGGCAGGCTAAAGATAAATGAAAAGAAAAAGAGCCATCGGAAGAATCCGCGGCTCTTACTTACTAACCCATTAAATTCACAACTTGATACAAATGTAGTATTCTCCCCGACAGTAAAAAAATGGTTTTATGTTAAACGCTTATCAAATTTTTAAATATTAAAATCTCTATACATTCAACAATAACTGCTATTTATTGATAGGCAACACTATAGCATATTATTATCGATTTTTCTATATATAATTGATGTTTAAAATAATCTATATGTATTGATAATTTTTTAATTTACATATATTAATATTTTTATTTATAGACAGTTTTAGGCTTAACCCCGGGAGAAGGATTTTCACATATTATATTATCGGGACGGTGTATTTTGCAGTACTAAAACAATTGAAACAAGATGAGTGAAGTTTTCACAAGGATAGAAAAACTGAAAAGGAATTTTTTGCCTGAAGATTTTAAGATGACTACATGGGATGCGCTGCAACCCTATTTTGATAAACTGATAGCAACGGAAATAAATAGTAAAGAAGAACTGGAAAGCTGGTTGCGCAACATCAGCGAACTGGAAGCAGTGATAAGTGAGGATGCATGCTGGCGACAAATAAACATGACATGCGATACTACCAACAAAGAATATGAAGATGCATTTACCTATTTCTGCATGGAGATAGAACCACAGATGAAACCATATTTCTTTGAGCTGAATAAAAAAATGCTGGCGTCACCTTTCATCAAAGAACTGGACGAAGCACAATACTATCCTTACCTACGTAGCGTACGCAATGCAGTACATCTGTATCGCGAAGAGAATGTTGCCATACAGGCAGAGATGAGCCTGCTTGCACAGCAGTATGGTGTGATATCGGGCAAGATGACGATAGAACATGAAGGCAAAGAATACACCCTGCAACAAGCCGCACGTTTTCTGCAAAGCCCTGACAGGGAATTGCGCGAAACTATCTTCCGCAAGATAGCAGCACGCCGCCTGCAGGATAAAGAAGAACTGACTAACCTGTTCAACAAGCTGCTGGAAAAACGCCAACAGGTAGCAGTGAATGCAGGCTTTGAAAACTACAGAGATTATAAATTCCGCGAGCTGGGCAGGTTTGACTATACGCCTGCAGATTGCTTTGCATTTCACGATGCGGTACGCGAACATATACTACCACTACACAAAATGCTGGTAGATCGCCGCAAGAAAAAACTGGGCCTTGATGTAATGCGTCCGTGGGATGGTGATGCAGAACCAATAGGTACAGAACCACTGCACCCTTTTGAAACAGGTAAGGAATTATCTGATAAAGCGATAGCTGTATTCGGCAAACTGGGCAACTACTTTAGCGGCTGCCTGAATACCATGACGGATATGAAGCGTATGGACCTGGAGAGCCGCGTAGGCAAAGCACCAGGTGGCTATAACTGCCCGCTGGCAGAAACAGGTGTGCCTTTTATATTTATGAATGCCGCCGGTACGGTTAATGATGTGATAACAATGATGCACGAAGGCGGACACGCAGTCCATTCTTTCCTGTCGCACAGCCTGCCGTTGTCTTCTTTTAAAGAATACCCGATGGAGATTGCCGAACTGGCAAGCATGAGCATGGAGCTCTTCTCTATGGAACACTGGGATATCTTCTTCAGTGATAAGAGCGAATTGCAACGCGCACAGATAGAAGAACTGGAACGTGTGATAAGCGTGCTGCCATGGATAGCTACGATAGATAAATATCAACACTGGCTGTATACCAATCCGGGACATACCAACGAACAGCGTGAAGCGGAATGGATGAAAATCCTCGCTGAGTTCAGCACAGGTGTAACAGACTGGACAGGTTTTGAAGAATACCGTGCTTACTTCTGGCAGAAGCAACTGCACCTGTACGAAGTACCTTTCTACTATATAGAATACGGTATAGCACAACTGGGAGCAATCGCTATGTGGAGGCAATACCGTGAGAATAAAGAGCAGGCTTTGGAAAACTACAAAGCTGCACTTGCACTTGGCTATACCAAAACACTGAAAGAACTGTATGCAACAGCAGGCATCCGCTTCGATTTTTCACCTGCCTATGTAGCAGAGCTTGGTAGCTTTGTGAAGGAGAGACTGGTGGAGATGGGTGTGTAATTGAAGTTGAGATAATTGGAAGAATGTTACTCACTTAAAGTAACATTCTTCCCTATAGCTTAATGTAAATAGGTTCTAAGTTTGTTACATAGTTTTCTATTGACCAACACACTAACTCTTTTTCAACTTGCTTATACTTGATAGTATAGGCGCAGTCTTTTACCTTGCGCGGCGAGTCTATCACTTTAATTGTAAGCTTACAATATATGTACTCAATAGTATCTGTGAACTGTACTTTTGACGTATGATCATATATTAACACTGAGACTTTCTTGCCTGTGTTTTTTGAATCACTTAAAAAAGCAAGCCCTAAATCATTTACCATATCGTTTACAAAGAATGATTGATCATTTATAGCATCTATTACAAAAGTGTTACGATTTGCGCATGGTTGAAAAACCCAAACTCCGTATTTACCATAAAAGTTCATCAAATATCCTCTTGTAGTAATAGATTTACCTTTCTTCGCTTTTGAAAGCATAGATTCTTGCGTATAACAAGAAGTAAGTACACTAATACCCAACACAAGAGCCCATTTTTTCATCATACTATTTTGTCTCTTAAAATATAGATGTGCCAGATTTTTCAATCCTTCATACTGGATTATTCAAACAAATAAGCTGCCTTCTCTAAGCTTTCAGGTTTGCCAACGTCTATAAAGACATTGCCTGTATGGTTATAACCACGGATAATGTTTTCACGGGCATGATGCAGGTACAGGTCTATGATAGAGAATTTGCCTTTGAAAGGAATATCCAACATACGATTGCTGAGCACTTGTATGCCGCTGAATGCAAGCGGCTGCATTTCCAATACTTCGCGCACTATCTTTTGTTCGCCTGTATTATTGTTCGTCCACCCGCAAAGCATCAGGTGTTCATCAAATAACAATTGACGGGAAGATTCACGCTGCATAACAGCCAGTGTAGCCATCGCATCACTTGCGGTATGTGCTTCAATCATTTTACCCAAGTCAAGATTGGTCAGTACATCTACATTCATAATCACAAAATGCTCTTCGTGCTCAAAGTAGGGAGCAGCTTTCTTTAGCCCGCCGCCTGTTTCCAGTACTTCATCTCGCTCGTCTGATATCGTCACCCAACTGCCAAAGCCATTGTTATCATTTACAACCTGCTCTATCTGATCGGCAAAGTGGTGTACGTTTACGATTACATCTTCTATACCAAAGCGTTGCAGATAGCGTATGTTCAGCTCCAGCAGGGTTTTACCATTCACCTCTGCCAGTGCTTTGGGGTGTTTATCCGTAAAAGGTTTCAGACGGGTGCCAAGCCCCGCTGCGAAAAGCATTGCCTTCATAAGGTGAAGTTAAGTAAAACCCCCTAACCCCCTGAAGGGGGAAGAATATTAATTGATATATAGTTGTTACTTAACCAAATTGAAAGCTACCTTTGCAGCGCAAAAAATTTTGAATATGTCTTTAATGATAGTAGGCTCTATGGCCTTCGACGCACTCGAAACTCCATTTGGTAAGGTAGACTGTATAATAGGTGGCTCTGCTACTTATGCTGCATGGGCTGCGTCCAACTTTACACAGCCTATCAAACAGGTATCTATAGTTGGCGGCGATTTTCCACAGGAAGAAATGGATGCACTGACAGCACGTGGTGTAGATATGGAAGGTGTGGAAGTAGTGAAAGACGGCAAGAGCTTTTTCTGGAGTGGCCGCTATCATATGGATATGAATACGCGCGATACGCTGGTTACAGAGCTGAACGTACTGGGTCAGTTCAACCCGCAACTACCAGACAGCTTTCAGGACTGTGAATTCCTGATGCTGGGCAATCTGGCACCTGCTGTACAGATAAGCGTTATCAACCAACTGAAAAACCGCCCGAAGCTCATCATCATGGATACGATGAACTTCTGGATGGAAATAGCACTGGACGAATTGAAACAAGCTATCGGCATGGTAGACCTGCTGATGGTAAACGATAGTGAAGCACGGCAATTGAGTGGTGAATACTCTCTTGTAAAAGCTGCAGCTAAAATACAGGCAATGGGCCCTAAGTTCCTTATCATTAAGAAAGGTGAACATGGTGCACTGCTGTTCCACGGTAAGCAAGTGTTCTTTGCACCTGCACTGCCACTGGAAGAAGTATTTGACCCGACAGGCGCAGGCGATACGTTTGCAGGTGGCTTCATAGGCCATGTAGCAAGTACCAAAGACATTTCTTACGAGAATATGAAAGCAGGTATCATCGTAGGTTCTGCACTGGCTTCTTTCTGTGTTGAGAAATTTGGCCCTAACAGATTGAAAGAACTGACAATGCAGGAAATTGAAACACGCATCAACGAGTTTGTAGATCTGGTTGATTTTGATATTAATATCAAATAAGCATCAAACTGCTATAGAAAAAGGGAAGTGATATATCACTTCCCTTTTTTCATGCTTATGCAGTCGCTTATATACTCGGCCTTACATCCACTACTTTCATTTGTAGCTTGGTAGTGCCGTTAAACTCGTTTTCGTCCAGCGTATATACAATATCAAACGCACCTTTCTGTACCACATCAAACTTATCGGCCATACCAAAGCCTATACCATCTATTATAATACCCTTGTGCTGATGCACAACAAACTTGATGTGTTGTTCCTTTACTACACGGCTATAGCCCTGATAATCGTACACACGCTTAGTAATAAACACGGGACGCAGATTGGTCGGGCCAAAGGGTTCGAACTGTTTGATGATATTATAAAATGCAGGCTTGATGTCTGATAGCAATATCTCTGCGTCTATTTCTATTTCAGGTATCAGCAATTCGGGCGGGATGGATTGCGATACTACTTCTTCAAATTTTGCTACAAACTCGGTTACGTTATCAGGATGCATAGTCATACCCGCGGCATAGAAGTGGCCACCGTAGTTTTCCAGCAAATCGCGGCAGGCATGTATGGCTTCGTATATATTAAAGCCACTTACAGAACGTGCAGAACCTGTTACTTTATCGTTAGATAGTGTAAGCACTATCGTAGGGCGATAATAATAGTCTATCAAACGAGATGCTACGATACCTACCACGCCTTTGTGCCAGTGCTCCTGATACAACACAGTTGATTTCCGTGCCGTCATGGCATCATCGCCTTGTATCAGTGCAAGTGCTTCTTCCGTAATATTCTTATCTACTTCCTTTCGGTCTATATTATCAGACTGCAGGGCATCTGCCAGTGCCTGTATTTTTTCAGGGTCTGGTTCTATGAAAAGCTCTACCGCTTTGCGGGCATCGTCCATACGGCCTGCGGCATTTACACGCGGGCCTATTACAAAAACCAGATCTGCAACAGATAGCGTACGTGTAACACCTGCCATCTCCTTCAGCACTTTAATACCCAACGATGGATTTTCATTTACCTTCTTTACACCGTAAAAAGCCAGTACACGGTTTTCACCATCTATCGGTACAATATCAGCAGCGATACTGGTAGCCACAAGGTCGAGGTATTGTAACACTTCTTCATCAGGCAGATTCCAACGTAGTGCCAGTGCAGTTATCAGCTTGAAGCCGATACCGCAACCACTCAGTTCTTTGTACGGGTACGGACAATCTACCTGCTTGGGATTAAGGATTGCCAAAGCAGGCGGCAGTGTTTCATCGGGTGTGTGGTGGTCGCATACTATGACATCTATACCAAGCGATTGCGCGTAGGCTATCAACTCGGCAGACTTGATACCACAGTCCAATGTTATCAGCAGGCTGAAGCCATTGGCATGTGCATATTCTATACCTTCTTTAGACACACCATAACCTTCGCGGTAGCGGTGCGGTATGTAATATTCTAATTGTCCTTTGTATTGCTTGCGCAGAAAAGAATAAACAACCGCTACAGATGTAGTACCATCCACATCGTAGTCGCCATATATCAGCACACGTTCATTCCACTCTATAGCTTCTGTAATGCGTTGCACGGCTTTGTCCATTCCCTTCATCAGGTAGGGATCGTGCAGGTGCGAGAGCTCAGGACGAAAAAAAGCCTTTGCCGAATCATAATCTTTTACACCCCGCAATGCCAGTATACGGCATAAAGCAGGGTGTATGCTCAGTGCTTTAAAAATATGATTGACGCTATCCTGTTCAGCAGGCTTTAATGTCCAACGCTTCTCAGGCTTCATGGCCAAAATCCAATTGTTTTACTTCCTGGTGATACTCGTTAATCCAGTTATCGAGCTTGCTGCAAAATGCGCTGTCGTTTATATTATTGAAGAAATCGCCATTGCCCATAATATTGCCCAGCAATTTATCCTGCGCTTGTATGCAGCTCCATGCGGTATTGTATGGTATGTGTGTAAATGATACCATTTCATATACCGAAACAAATTTTTCAGGGTAGCGCTTGCCCAGTTCTTTCTCTATTTTCTTTCGTTCAAGGAAAGATGGTTCGGCAACTTTATCTCGCATTTCAATGAAGTTCATCAATGCGAGGTCGAGCACGGCATCGCCGTTTGGTTTGCGCAGCCTGTCATACTCGTTCAGTATGGTTGTCCAGTCATCACCGTGTTTATCCATGAGGCCTGCCAGTATGGTACAGTCTTCAAAGCCTGCATTCATACCCTGACCGTAGAAAGGAACAATAGCATGTGCTGCATCGCCTATCAGTGCGCTCTTGTCTTTGTAGTGCCAAGGCGCTACACGTATGGTTACCAGTGAAGACGTAGGATTGCCAAAGAAATCTTCTACCAACGTAGGCATCATCGGCACTGCATCCGGGAAGTGCTCGTTGAAGAATGCTTTTACATCTGCTTCAGTCTTCAGCCTATCGAAAGAAATTTCACCTTCAAACGGCAGGAACAGTGTGCAGGTGAATGTGCCGTCTGTATTTGGCAGTGCTATCAGCATGAAGTTTTTGCGCGGCCATATGTGCAACGCGTTTTTCTCCATACGAAGATTACCGTTTTCATCTGGCGGTATGCACAGCTCTTTGTAGCCATGCTCTATATAATGTTGTGTCAGGTTTGTCCTGTCGAGCAGTTGATAGCTGTTGCGCAGTGCAGAGAAAGCACCATCGCTACCAAACAACAAATCTGCAGTTACTACTTTTTCATTGCCATCTGCATCTTCAAAATAAGCCGTGTTTGTTTGTACATCTACTTTATTGCAACGATGCGAGAAATGAATTGTAGCACCTACCTCTTCTGCCAACGTCATCAGTTTTCTGTTCAGTTCTCCACGGCTTACAGAATAAATAGCCTCGTTGTTGGTACCATACGGCTGATACACACCTGCACCATCGGGTTGGTGCATGTACCTACCTGTCATAGGTATTGCAAGGTCTTCAATATCTTTTCTGAGGCCTGCCATATCCAACGCCTTCCAGCCACGCGCGCTCATTGCCAGGTTGATAGACTTGCCTGCACTCATAGACGCCTTGCGCATATCAGGGCGGCGTTCATACACCGTTACTTCGTATCCGCGTTTGCGCATCAATACTGCCAACAGAGAACCTACCAGACCTGCTCCTAATATGGTAACCGAACGTGCCATTTACTTGAATTAATTGTTAGATGGGCAATTTACTCAAAATGCCAGAACAAGAGAAGAGCGAAAATCACTAATGCACTACTTGTTTAAATATTAATGTATTTGCGTATCAAAAAGCCTCAAAAAATCACAGATATACGTGTTAAATATTTTTATTGTAAAGATTTCATAAAGCGTTAAGTATTATTCTTTAAAATGAAACGGAAGTTCTTAGATTTGTTGCCAATAACAACATACACCTCATGCGATTAGCATTCTGGAAAAAGAAAGACGAAAACAAAAAGAAAAAAGTATGGTGGCGCGAATGGGCCGATGCCCTGATTTTTGCAGTAGTAGCTGCAACCATCATCCGTACATTTCTTATAGAAGCATATACCATCCCTACAGGCTCTATGGAAGGTAGCTTATTGGTAAATGACTACCTGTTTGTAAGCAAACTATCTTACGGCCCACGTATACCAATGACACCACTTGCAGTGCCATTGGTACATAATACGATGCCGCTAACAGGTGGTAAATCTTACACAGAAGCTGTGAAATGGGGCTACCACAGGTGGCCGGGATTTGGCGATGTAGAGCGTTATGACGTGGTAGTATTCAACTTCCCGAATGGTGATACTGTTGTAGAAGCTGCACCAGACCAGGATTACTACCAACTGTGCCGTATGTATGGCCGCGAAGCGGTACTGGGTTCTAATACAGTCATTACACGTCCTGTAGATAAGAAAGAAAACTACATCAAACGCTGTATAGGTATACCGGGCGATAAGCTGGAACAACGTAACGGTATTATATACGTAAATGATAAGCCTACGCCTGTGTTCCCGCACTCTAAGTTTACCTATGCTGTGCAGACAAACGGCCAGTATGTACCACAGGAGTTTCTGGATGAAAATGATATAGAACAAGGACAGCAGGTAGGCCATAACATCTTTATGTTCAGCCTTGAAAACGAGGATGCAGAAGCTATTAAAAAGCAACCGGGTGTAGTGGCCGTGCAGCCATATACACAAAAACCGGGTTCAGTACCGGGCAACCCGGGCGAGTGGACATTCCCGCAGGATACTGCTAACTACAAATGGAATGTTGACAATTTCGGTCCGTTTATAGTACCTAAAAAAGGTGCTACTGTAACGCTGACAGCACAAAACATCTCTTTCTACCGCCGTATTATCTTTAACTATGAGGGTAATAAACTGGAAGAACGTGGTGGTAAATTCTTCATAAACGGGCAGGAAACAACCAGTTATACATTTAAAATGGACTATTACTGGATGATGGGTGACAACCGCCATAATTCGCTCGATTCGCGCTATTGGGGCTTTGTTCCGGAAGACCACGTAGTAGGTAAGGCATCTTTTGTATGGCTGAGCCACAAAGAAAGCCTCTTCAACCTGCGCTGGAAGCGATTGTTCCATAGTGTTAGTTCTTTGAGTAAATAGCATTAACTTCGCCCCTGTAACCCGCAGGGGTTATTTTTTAGTAGCATATTTATGAAACTGAGATCAATAGCACTTATAAGCATCGCCGCAATGATATCTTGTGGCGCAGGCAGCACCAATCAGGAAATGGTACAGGAAGATACCAACCATCCGGGCATGAGCAAGGGCAAATCTATATTTGTCGCTAACTGTAATCAATGCCACAAACTGAATGAAAAAACAATAGGCCCTGCGCTTGTTGGTACTATGCAACGCTGGAACAACGACACACCACGCGTTACACGATTCATCAAAAATTCTGCCGAAGCTATTTCTCTGGGCGACCCAAGGGCAAAACAGGTGTATGATGAAAACAATCAAAGCCCGATGCCAGCCATGACGCATCTTACAGACAACGATGTTATAGAATTGATTGACTATATTAACAAAGGCGTAGAATAATCTACGCCTTTAGTTTTTTATGTATTTACCTGAATACTGATTACTTAATCACACCCAGTTCTTTACCTACTTTGGTAAATGCTGCGATTGCTTTATCCAGATGCTCGCGGCTGTGGCCTGCAGATATCTGTGTACGGATACGCGCTTGTCCTTTTGCAACTACCGGGTAGAAGAACCCGATAACATAAATACCTTCTTCCAGCATACGTGCCGCAAATTTTTGCGCCAGTACCGCATCATACAACATTACGGGACAAATAGGGTGGGTACCGGGTTTGATATCGAAACCTGCTGCCGTCATTTTCTCACGGAAGTAAAGTGTATTTGCTTCTAGCTTGTCGCGCAGCTCAGTTGTTTCGCTCAGCATATCCAACACAGCTATAGAAGCGCCTACTACAGCAGGAGCAACCGTATTGCTGAACAGATATGGACGGCTACGCTGGCGTAGCATATCTATAATTTCTTTCTTACCACTTGTAAAACCACCCGATGCACCACCCAATGCTTTACCCAAAGTACCTGTGATGATATCTATCCTGTCCATAACACCGCAAAGCTCATGTACGCCACGCCCTGTTTTGCCCATAAAGCCTGAAGAGTGACTTTCGTCTATCATGATGATAGCATCATATTTATCGGCGAGGTCGCATATTTTATCAAGCTGTGCAATCGTACCATCCATAGAAAATACAGAGTCTGTAACTATCATACGGGTACGCGCACCGGCAAATGCCTGCAGTTGTGCTTCCAGGTCCGCCATATCATTATGCTTGTAGCGCGCACGCTGTGCTTTGCAAAGGCGCACACCATCAATGATAGAAGCGTGGTTCAGTTCGTCTGATATAATCACATCCTGATCTCCCAGCAGTGGTTCAAAAACACCACCGTTTGCATCAAAACATGCTACATAAAGGATGGTATCTTCTGCACCCAGAAACGTAGACAGTTTGGCTTCCAGTTCTTTATGAATATCCTGTGTACCACAGATGAAGCGTACAGAGCTCATACCATAACCACGGTTATCAATTGTTTTGTGAGCAGCCTCTATTACTTTAGGGTGAGAAGAAAGACCCAGATAGTTGTTGGCACAGAAGTTCAACACTTTCTTACCATTTACTACTATTTCAGCACCTTGTTCAGATTCTATGATGCGCTCTTTCTTAAACAGACCTGCACTATCAATCTCCTGCAACTCCTGCTGTATGCGTGCGTAAAACGAAGGACTAGACATTTATGATTCGATTTTAGATGGCGAAAATAACCAATATTGAAACAATCTCGTAACCGTAGCAATTATAAGCGGCAATTTTCTTAAAGTATTGTCAAATAAGCATTGGTGGCTTTGATATAGTACCGTGCTGTTTACCTTTACAGCGCGTGAGGCAGGTTTTACTTATATATATCTTACTTATTTGTAGTGTTGCATCTGCACAAACCATATCGGGGATTGTGACAGAGGCGCAAACGGGTAAGTCGTTATATCCTGTCAGCGTTATCAATGTATCTACCCAGCAAACGGTTTATACCAATCAGTTTGGTGCATTTACTATCAATGCAACCGAAGGGCAGCAATTGGTATTCAGTATGGTAGGCTATAAAGAACAAAGGAAATACATAACGGCGGAGCTTTTCAAAATAGGTATCAAAGTAGCATTGCCGATACTCAGCTACGAGCTGAATGAATTTGTGTTGCGTCCTAATTACACTCCTTATCAGTTAGACTCGCTCAAACGACGTTCTACCTACAAACGGACACTTGCATGGCAACGTACCAATTCCATCATGAGTCCTGTATCTTTTGTAGCAGACAGGATATCGAAAAAAAGCAGGTCGAGGCTGCAGTTTCAGCGTAATTTTAATAGATGGGAGAGTGAAAAGTTTATTGATACCCGATATACACCTGAGCTGGTGAGTCAACTTACGGGACTCACGGAAGATAGTCTTGGCTATTTTATGAATGCTTACCCTATGGACTATGACTATGCGCGTGCAGCCACAGACCTGGAGTTGAAGATGTGGATACGCTTTCATTATAAAGAATGGAAGAAGAATCCTGTGATACCACAAATAGATTCTGCAAAAGCAGCAATAAAGAAATAAGACACTTTCATGCTACATATACGCTTATTATTTACATAACTTTATAGTATGATACCCCAATGGCAAAAAGGCATAGTAAAACGTGTAGAGCAGGCTACAGAAAACACACGCCGCTATTGGATAGAGCTGCCCGAAACACCTGTGTTCGATTTCAAACCGGGGCAGTTTGTAACACTTGATTTACCGATACATGAACAGCGCAACAAGCGCTGGCGCAGTTACAGCATTGCATCCAGCCCCGATGGCAGTAATGTTATAGAGCTTGTAATTGTGTATCTGGAAGGAGGTGCTGGCACTACTTATTTTTTCAGCGAAATAAAAGAAGGTAGCGAACTGACACTACGCGGACCGCAAGGTGTTTTTACACTGCCAGATGATATAACGGAGGATATGTACATGATATGTACAGGTACAGGCATTGCCCCTTTCCGCAGTATGGTAAACCATATCAGGAATAATAATCTGGAACATAAACAGCTGCACCTGATATTTGGCACACGTACCAAAAGCGACTTGCTATATGAACAGGAACTGCGCGAACTGGAAGCAGTGATGCCGAATTTCAAATACCATCCTGTATTATCGCGCGAGCAGATTGATGGATATCATCACGGTTATGTACATAATGTATATTCACAATTGTGTGCGGGCACACCTCCTGCCAACTTCATGCTATGCGGGTGGAAAATGATGGTTGACGAAGCCAAGCAACGGCTGCTTGACATGGGCTACGACAAAAAAGCCATTCACCTGGAACTATACGGCTAAACTATCTGCAATACAAAGCAGCTATAGTAGTGCATGTAATGATTGACAATCAATACATTTTTCAAAACACTCGCTTCATTGCCTAATGCACAATGCGAAGGCAGCGCCTCACACTTTGCAATTGCGTTTGTAAGCATACCCAATGCAAATGCGGATGCAGTAGCATACTCTCCGCACAGATGCTTGAAAGCGTATTGTGATGTGTTTGAAAATACTTCTGAACGCAATGACTGATAGAAAGCATTTGATTTTTCATCACCGCTTTGTCCTAGTATTACAGCATCTATGTTTAGCGATTGGCTATTGATGTAGTTTGTCAGTTTTTGTGCAGCAACTGCAGTATCTTTTTCAGTGAAAGCATATACATCTTTTATGCAAACTGCAGGTGTTGCAGGCTTCGCATCTGTCATAATGAAAAATGCTGCGCCCTCTCCTGCTACAGCACCATGTGTATTACCATTCAACACATCTGTAGGTGTGCTGTTTTCTTTTCTGTTGATACCGCCAATCTTCAAGGCTTCGAGGCTGCCATCTGTCAGCTCA
The DNA here is from genome assembly GCA_017303395.1 of Chitinophagales bacterium. Lineage (GTDB taxonomy): Bacteria > Bacteroidota > Bacteroidia > Chitinophagales > Chitinophagaceae > Polluticoccus. The sequence goes on along the minus strand of JAFLBN010000030.1, from coordinate 6,388 downwards.
TCAATACCACCCACCAGCATTTGCTGATGCGGATTGTCGGCAAGGTATAATTGTGTATTGATAACAGCATGTTCGAAAGAATGACCACGCTGTACGTACGTAAGGTTGTGCCCGTAGCAACCTGCAAGTAATGCTATTTGTCCGCTAACAGTGTTGTGAGTAGATTGGATGAAAGCAGTTGGTGTCAGCATCTGCTCGTCTTGTGCTATCATCTTGCCGAGGAAAACCTCTGTATCTGCAAGGCAGCCCATAGCAGTACCTACAGAAATAGCATCAGGCTTTTCTATACCTGCAGCTTCCATACACATTTTAGATGCGCCGATACCGATACGCACCGCTTTGCTCATACGGCGCAGCTGCATTGCTGGTATATATGCTTTGTAATCGGGCTCTATACAGAGCAGTTTATCTGTATTATAAGACGGGACTTCTTTCAGAAAGCTATCATCGCCACTATTGCCTGCACCGCTTACTATACCCGTGCCTGTTATATACAATTCCATACTTAGCATTTACTGAATACAAGCGATGAACAATTGCCGCCAAACCCGAAAGAGTTTGACAACACATGATTGATGGCAACACCTTGTTGCAATTCTGTAGCAGGTTTAAAGCTCACATCTTCCATTTGCGTTTGCCAGCGCAGGTTTGGATATACCAATCCATGTCTGATGCTGAGCACACTGAACACAGCCTCTACCCCTGCAGCAGCGCCCAATGTATGGCCTGTATATGCTTTGGTAGATGAAGCAGCAGGTACTTTACCATCAAACAACACCTCTATTGCCTTGCCTTCAGAGCTATCATTATTGGCTGTGCCCGTACCATGCAGGTTGATGTAGTTGATATCTGCAGGTTGCAGGTTGGCTACTTTCAGTGCATTGCCCATGGCCAGCTTATTACCTGTACCATCAGGCGATGATGCTGTTTGGTGATAAGCATCATTTGCATTAGCATAACCACTAACTATGCATGTTGCAGTTACGCCGCATTGTTGCATAGCTTTCTCGCTCATCAGCAACAGATAGCCTGCACCCTCACCAAGATTCAACCCACGCCTGTTGTTATCAAAAGGTTGGCAGAATTGCTTATCGAGAATCATCAGTGTATTGAATCCATTCAGCGTAAAACGCGAAAGGCTGTCTGCACCACCTGCTATGGCAACATCCAGCATACCATTGCCTATCATCTGTGCAGCCATCATTATGCTGTTGGCAGATGAAGAACATGCTGTGCTGATGGTTGTTACAAAATCGTTGATACCAAAATGATTGGCGACCAATTCTGTAATGGCTCCACACTCGTGGTTTTTAATATTATCGAAATCTACCTGACTGCTATCTTCCTTGAAAGCCTTGTACACATTTTCTGTGAGGTCCATACCACCAACTGTGGTTGCAGAAAAGAAGCCCACTTTCAAACCTTGTAGCTTATCTGCTAGAGGTTGCAAAGCTTCTTTTACAGCTATGGCACTTAGTATTGCAGTGCGGGGCCATTTCGCATCTACAACAGCTAATGCAGCCAATGCTTCGTTGCTTGCTTTTACTTCTGCAACAGGCAGTTCTTCACTCCAGTGTGTTTTCAGGTACTCAGCCTTACCAACACCTGTACGGCTATGCAGCAGCGCATCCAGACAAGCTGCTGTATCATTACCTATTGCAGTAATGATGCCCGTATTTACTATATATGCAGCTTGTTTCATTATCCTTTGTATAACTGCAGTAAAGTTTCTGCAGCAAATTTTATTGCTCCGTTTTCTTTTGTTACCCAGTACATACACACATCATGGTTGTATGCCGTTGCATCTACCCAGCCACACAGGCAAGCATCCATACCTCTGTTTTGCAGCAGGTCGTTCACCCAAAATTCCATTTCCTTCACATCAAAGTCATTGCTTACCAAACAAGCCTGCTCTCCCTTGAAGCCATGCCTGATACATATTTCTCCCAGCATGATGTTTGGAAGCGTATATACAAACAAAGCAGGGCTTGCAATTGTTGCCACTGTTTCACTGTATTTCTTATCTACATCCAGACAGCCATGGTTTGTTTGCAGCACCAGTGCAATCTTTGTTTTATCTATACCATCGTACACAAAACCATCACCTTGTTTCAGTATCGTTTCTGCACCCAGCCATGCCCATTTACTTATCAAATCCATTTTAAAGAATTTGGGATAGCTGTATTGCAGTGCGCGATAAACAGCTTCGGGCGCATTGCTGTTTGCAGGTTCATTAAACGACAATAAAGGACTTGCGTCCTTTATCACCGATTGTTTATTGATATGTACCCTGTTACGGATAGATGCTTGCAATGTGTATAGTTTATGATGTTAGTTTAGTTGTTTCCAGATAACGCGATAATGTACGAACATTCTTTTCGTGGTTTTTTACAAACGGGTTTGTATCATCCCACACATAGCCTGCCAGTACAGAGCATATCTGCGACATTATTTCCTGACTGCGATTTTCTGCAAAGAATATATTGAAGAGTGAGCCATCGTACCATGCATTTACATACGTACGGAACACGTCTACACCCTGCATCATCTTCTTCATATAGTCGTTCTCCCAATCAAGCTCTTCGCCTTTGAAATGGCGTACCACCATATTGGCAGCCAACTGCGCAGAAACAGATGCCAGCGTAACACCCGAAGAGAATATCGGGTCGAGGAATTCTGTAACATTGCCTGTCAGCACAAAGCCCTTGCCATAGAATGTATCTGTAGTTGCGCTCCAGCTTTGCAGGGTACGTGGTTCCCACATCATTTCAGACTCACCGAAACGTACTGCCAGCTCAGGTTGTGCCATTATCAATGCATGAAACTGCTCTTCAGGATTGCCTTTAAATTTTTCAAAGAACTCAGGGTCTCCCACGTAGCCTACAGACGTATTGCCATTTGCAAATGGTATAACCCATATCCATGTTTTGGCATCGTGTACATAGATAGTTATGCGGTTTGGTTCGAACGCTTCACTACGCTTAGGATCTGTCATATGGCAGAAAAGCGTTTTGCGCGGATACTGTGTTGATGGTTTATCTAAACCAAACAAACGTGGTATCACCCTGCCATAACCGCTACCGTCTATTATAAACTTAGCATTGATAGTATGTTCTGCACCATCTGCTGTTTTTATAGTAGTTGTAGATTGTCCGTTATCATCTATTTTAATATCTGTTACCTCTGTTTCGTAGTGAACAGGGATATCCATTTTTACACATTCATCAGCAAGTGTCAAGTCAAAATCTGCACGCGGCACCTGCCATGTCCATCGCCAGCCGTCTGTATGTTGTTGTGCAAATGTGAAATCGCAGACTTCGCCATCTTTCACAAACTTGGCACCATCTTTCTGCTGAAAACCTTTTGCTTTTACAGCGTCCAGAAATTTGGCTTCTTCCAATGCTTCCATACAACGCGGCAAAAGGCTCTCGCCTATTACGAATCGTGGGAATACCATTTTTTCTACAATCTGTACCGACAGACCGGCTTGTTTTACGATGGAAGCAGCAATAGTACCGGAGGGGCCGGCACCTATAACCAAAACATCCACTTGCTTTTGAATACTCATAAGGGGGAGTGTTAAAAAAAGTTCGTGTTAAAAATAATATAGCAATACCGGGGCGATTATGATTTATATCACTTTTTCTTCAGTTCCAGAATAGTGTGGCTCAATCCTATGTCATTATTATCTGCCACTACTTCAAAGCCTGCTTTGTCTATCAAACCGAGGAACACTTTGCTATCGTACATCTGGCTGTTACCGTTTGCCATTGTTGTAAAATAGAGCGATGTCATTTGCAAGCTAAGCGCAGATGCTTCGAAACGTTGCCTGTCCCAGAAAGTTTCGTTGATGAAAACACGGCCGTTAGCATCCAATGCCTGATAGCACTTTTCAAGGATGGTAACGATTTCATCATCAGCAAAACAGTCAAGGAACTGGCTCATCCAGATGATATCATAGCCAGTAGGCAATACAGTTTCTTTGTTCAGCATATTCCTTTCAAAATACTGAACACGGTTACCATAACCGGCATCTTCAATATTCTCCTTTGCTACGTTCAGCTGTACCTGCAGATCTACCAGGCCTACCTCTACATCTTTATTGTAATCGAGACATGCCAGTGTGAACTTTCCTGTATTTGCACCAATATCCATCACTTTTTTGGGGTTACGTGCAAACAGTAATGGCAACGCTTCAGGGAAAGCATTATCTGAATAATAATGGTCGAAATTGAACCAGCTTGTTTTTGCAGGTTCAGGCAATTTTGACAGTCCTTGATAAATTGTAGTCCAATCGCCTAAATGCCTTAACCCATTAGGTTTGCCTTCTTCGATAGATGATTTCAAATCCTGTGCACCATCGTAGCATACATCACGCATAAAATCTGCATTAACACGCGTCATCTGGTCGTTCAGGAAAAAGTGGCCGGCTTTTGAAAGCATGAAGTTATCGCCCTTCCTCAGCACTAGGCCAATGCCTAAACCTGCTTCTAATAATATACGGATGCCATAACGGCTCATTTTTACTTTAGTAGCAATATCATCTATTGCAATACCACCTGTACGCGCATTCTGCACAACATCCAGTATACCACTGTCTCTCAGTATCATAGATGCCTGAAAAACATAAGGAGCAAAGGCTATAAACTGTGCATGAGAAATTGCTTGCAACGCTGATTGCTTTTCCGTTTCAAACATTGCAGGCTTTTTTGTTGGGGTTTGTGACATATCTTATTAAATAGTTCGGGTACCAAAAATACATAAGATATACGGGTTTTCAGAGAGACAGATAAAACAAACCAATTATATGAAAACAAAAAAGGGCGCTTTAAGCGCCCTTAACCAATCTGTCATTCTTATGCCAATCTATATTTATGTGTTTTAATCTTTCAGTGAAGCGGCTGTTTTTTCTTTCCATCGCTTCAAACTGTCTTTCATACGGAAGCTCAACAACATCATAACAGGAACAATAATCAGCGTCAGGAAGGTTGCAAAGCTAAGACCATAAATCATTGTCCAAGCCAACGGCCCCCAGAATGCCACACTATCACCGCCAAAGTAAATGTGCGGATTCAGCGTACTGAAGAATGCAGCGAAATCTATATTCAGACCAACACCCAATGGTATCAGGCCGAGGATAGCGGCAGTAGCTGTCAGCAATACAGGCGTCATACGTGTACGGCCGGCTTCTACTATGGCATCATATGGTTCCATACCTTCTTTCAGCATCAGGTCCATAAACTCTACCAATAATATACCGTTACGCACCACAATACCTGCCAGCGCTATGATACCAATACCACTCATTACGATTGAGAAATCGTTTTTGAAAATACCGGTACCTAGGAACACACCGAAAATACTGAACACAATCTCTGTCATAATGATGATAGTACGACTGAATGAATTGAACTGAATAATCAGAATCAGGAATATCATTGCTATTGATATCAGCATGGCATTGCCAAGGAAGCCCATTGTTTCTGCCTGCTCTTCCTGCTGGCCGCCCATTTTGATGAGTATGCCAGAAGGTGCCTGGAAGTTGTTCAATTCGCGTTGCACAGCTGCTACTACTTCGTTTTCGTTAAAGCCTGTGATAACGTTTGATGACAAAGAGATGATACGCTTCTGATCTTTACGTTTGATACCACCATATGTGTTGCCATATTTAATATCGGCAAATGCACTTACAGGCACCTGACGTATTTGTCCACCCATGCCATAATCGCGGAATATCATTGGCATATTTCTTACCGCGTCAATATCCTCACGTTGTTCTTTCTTCAAACGCAGTGTTATAGGGTAGTCATCATTCGCATCGCGGAAGCGGGATATTTCTTTACCAAACACAGCAGTACGCAAATTCATTACTACTTGTCCTGTAGATATACCTTCGCTGTTCATGCGTTCGCGATCAAGGTCGAATACGATTTCAGGCTTATCGCTTTGGAAATCACTACGCAATTCCTCAACACCCGGTATTTGTTTTTTAGACAGGTATTTTTTCAGTTTTTCAGAAGTCACAATCAATGAATCTAGGTTATCACCCTTAATCTCAATCAATACAGGTTTTGGCAATGGCGGACCACCTTGTTCTTTATCTACCGTTACCTCTGCACCCGGCACGCCTTTTACGGCCGCACGTATACGTTCCAGATAATCAGCGGTAGATTTACCATGCCTGTCTGAAAACTTCACGAATGCTACAGTTATCCTACCCTTATTAGGGAAATTACCCACCTCGCCACTTGTAGGGTCTACCGCACCTACGGTCACGTTGGCAATCACAGATTTTACAATCGGGTTCTTTTTACCTTTTGCATAGTCTATATCCAATGCCTTGTTTACACGTTCTTCCAGTTGCATTAATACCTGATTGGTATATGCC
>JAFLBN010000003.1 GCA_017303395.1 Chitinophagales bacterium | reverse complement strand
ATAGACAGGGGCATTCAGGCAACTATCGATTATTGATTTATGAATTATAGCAAAACAGAAATCCCCTTGTAGAAACAAGGGGATTTTTTGTTACCTCTCGCATTTATCCTTTTGCTTTAATGGATATGTCTATATTCTGCAATAGCTCGTCTTTAAAGTTGAGCCGCAGATAACTGTTTTTATTTCTGTAGATGACCATCTGTTGGTTCTTCTCTATCCTGTATTCGGTTGGTATACCCAACAAGCGAACGGCATCTGTTGTATTGGTTGTGCCAACATTCATTTTGCACAACAGGCTTTGATCTGCCTCTGTTGCCGATGCGCTTGCTGAGTAATTATATTCAAGCAGTTGTTTGGTGGTTTTGTCCCAAACCAGCATGATTCTTTTGTCCTTGGCATTGTAAAACCACTGCTGTTTATTGCCATTATTGTTGATGGTGTTGGGTTCGCCAAACATTTCTTCAACTTGTTTTTGGGTGGTTACACCCGGTTTTACGTCTGTTACTTCCGGTGGCGGTGCAGGCGTGCATGCAAATGCCTGTGCGCTGAAAGCTGCCATCAGCGTGGCAAAGAGTATCTTCTTCATAATAGTTGATTTTGAGAATATAACGATGCTGACAGGGGCATATTGCATTTTCCCCCGTTTTCTGACCCTTTTATGATTTCTTTAATGTTTTAACTATCCGACATACCGATTATTTTTGGGGGATACATACTACCGATATGAAATACTCTCTGCTTATAGTGTCGCTGCTGGTGGCACAGCTTGCAAGTGCACAGGCCAAAAAACAAATAACCATGGACGACCTGTTCAAGACCAACACTTTCCGTATGAAGAGTGTACCTGGCTTTAATGGGATGAAGGATGGCCTGCATTACACCAAGACAGAGCAGAAAGGTGATACGCAGATAATTAAGAAATATAATCTGGCAACGGGGGCAGAGGTAGAAGTGTTGTTTGATAACACCAAGACACTCTTCAATGGCAAGCCAATAAAGTTTGACGACTATAGCTTTAGCAAAGATGAAAAGAAGCTCATGCTTAAAACCGAAAGTCAGAATGTGTACCGCCGTTCTGTGCTGAACAAAGTGTATGTATATGATATAGCTACAAAAAGCATTGCAGCGGTTGATAATGACAAAGTATTGCATGCTACATTCTCTCCTGATGGTAAAGCGGTGGCTTATGTAAAAGGTAACAACTTGTACACCATCAATTTTGAAACAGGTGTGAACCCGCAGATAACCACAGATGGTGAGTGGAATAAAATAATAAACGGTAACTGCGACTGGGTGTATGAGGAAGAGTTTGAATTTACACGTGCATTCGATTGGTCGCCTGATGGAAAGTATATAGCCTTCTACAGGTTTGACGAAACAAACGTGCCGCAATTCAATATGGCAATGTATGGTGGGCTTTATCCAAAAGATTATCAATACAAATACCCGAAAGCAGGTGAGCCAAACTCGATAATAGAAATCAAGATATATGATGTAGCAAGCGGTAGTACCATCAAAGCAGATATCGGTACGGAAACCAATCAATACATACCGCGCATCAAATGGACAAATGACCCCAAGACACTTTGCATCTACCGTATGAACAGATTGCAGAACAAAGTGGAATTGCTGTTTGCCAATGCTGCAACGGGTAAATCTGAAGTCATCTATACAGAAGAGAACAAGAGCTATGTAGAAGTGAATGATAATATGGAGTTTCTGCCCGATAACAGTTCTTTCATATTTACCAGTGAGGCAAGCGGCTATGTACACCTGCACCGTTGGGACTGGAAGAAGAAGAAACTTATAGACTTGACACCTGGCAAATATGATATTGCAGATATTACAGGTGTAGATAAGGCAAAGAAACTGGTTTACTACACAGCAGCGGAAAACAGCCCTGTAGAACGCAAACTGTATGTAGTAAACTGGGATGGTAAGAAACGTAAGACCATTACCAAAGAAGAAGGTACACATGCCATTACACCAATAGAAGGGTATAACTACTTCCTCGATAAACATTCAAGCATCAATCAGCCGCCTGTATATTATCTGCGCGATGCTGATGGTAAGATTCTGAAAACACTGGAAGACAACAAAGGACTGAAAGATGTAATGGCCGATTATGACCTCGGTAACATAGCCATCAAAGAAATAGACCTGGGTAACGGCAGTACATTCTGGACATGGATGATAACGCCTCCCAACTTCGACCCGAATAAAAAATACCCTGTATTAATGTATCAATACAGTGGTCCGGGTTCACAAGAAGTAGCAGACAGGTTCCCGATACGCGATTTCTTCTGGCACCAGATGCTGGCACAGAAAGGCTATATCGTATTTTGTGCAGATGGCACAGGTACAGGCTTCCGTGGCGAGGAGTTCAAGAAAAAGACCTACCTGCAGTTGGGTAAGTATGAAAGTGACGACCAGATAGCTATTGCTAAATGGCTGGGCAATCAGACCTACGTAGATAAGAACCGCATTGGTATATGGGGATGGAGCTATGGTGGTTTCATGAGCAGCACATGCGTATTCAAATCACAGGATGTGTTTAAAATGGGTATAGCTGTAGCACCTGTTACCAGCTGGCGCTACTACGACAATATATATACAGAACGCTACATGCGTACGCCACAGGAAAATGCGGAAGGCTACGATAACAATGCCCCTGAGAAGATGGCTGCCAACCTGAAAGCCAAGTACCTGCTGATACACGGTACGGCCGATGATAACGTACACTTCCAGAATGCGGTGATGCTGACAGATGCATTGATAAAAGCCAATAAAGAGTTTGACGGTGAATACTACCCCAACCGTAACCACGGTATTTCCGGTGGTAATGCAAGGCCGCATTTATATAAAAGAATGACAGATTTCATTCTCAACAATCTTTAGCCGTAATTTGTGGTATGACAAGACTGGAAGCAGCCATTCTGAAACTACCACCCGTAAAGGTTATATCCAATTGGGCAAAGAGGGTGGTGTTGCCCGGTTTTCAGGGGGTGTCTTTGTTTGATGTTGCGGGATTCTTTGTAAAAGAAGTATCGAATACCAAGATAAATGTGCGTGCCGCTGCGGTAACGTACAACTTCCTGATGGCCATACCGCCAACATTGCTGTTCTTGTTTTCGCTTATACCATACCTGCCGCTGGGTGATGTTGAGGTAACGATGCTCGATACATTGAAGCTCCTGGCATTGCCGCCTGCTATCTACAAAAGCCTGTCGGGCCTGATAATAGACTTCATGAATACCGAACGCAAAGACCTCTTGTCTTACGGTATCTTGCTTACCTTATTCTTCTCCTCCAACGGTATGATGGGGTTGATGAACAGTTTTGACCGTGCTACTACCATACACATCCAACGCTCGGGGCTAAAAAGAAGGTGGACAGCCATCAAGCTGACTGTTATGCTGATATGTGTTGCAGTTATAAGCCTTGCAGCACTCATCTTGCAGAGTGAGGCATTGAACGGACTTATCCTGAGCGTATTCAATAATGTAATAGTTGTAAAGCTGCTGAGTATGCTGATACTCATAAGCCTGATATTTACCATGATATCGCTTATATACACTTACGGTCCTTCGTTGGTGCACAAGTTCAGTTTTGTATCTCCGGGGTCTGTATTTGCAACTGTGTTGAGTGTTATTACAACCGTTGTTTTCTTCTTTCTGGTCAACAACTTTATCAATTATAACAAGGTTTACGGTTCTATAGGCACATTGATGGCGTTCATGGTTTGGGTGTGGCTCAATACTATGGTGATACTGCTGGGTTTTGAACTGAACGTGAGCATCTTGTTGGGTAAATTTTCGAATAATGAGGTTAAAGCCAAACAGCATAATAAGTAGCGTGTTGGGTATTGTATTGCTGACACAGGCATGCGATAACCCGAACAGATTGCCCGATAATGTTACATACACTGAGCATATAGCACCGTTGATGTACAAAAACTGTACGGGCTGCCACAGAGAGGGTGGCGGTGCACACTTTAATCTTGTTACCTATGCCGATGCCAAGAAGTATGGCGCTGCCAGTGCTTTTGTAATGCGCGAACGTATGATGCCACCATGGCCTGCAGACCCGCATTATACAGAGTTTGTGGGGCAGAAGGTGGTAAGTGAGCGCGATATACGTCTTGTAGAAAAATGGGTGCAGGATGGTATGAAAGAGGGCCCTGCAGATAAAATGCCCAAGCTGCCTGATTATCCCAAAGGCTCATTGATAGGTACACCAGACTTGCGCATACCTGTTGAGCCATATTTTCTGCCAGCCAATAGCAGCGATAAATTTCTGCTTGTAAAAATACCATTTGAACTTCCTGCCGATACTTATGCCAGTGTAGTAGAGTTTATGCCAGGTAACGGTAACGTAGTGCACCACGTAAACGGTGATATGGTGAAGTATGATTTTGATAAGAAGAAGACGGTGTATGTGGGCAAGAACATTGCAGATATGATAGAGGACTCTACCATCAAAATAGCATTTGAGAAGCTGGGTTTGCCCAATGATGACGGTACATACCCTACACTGCAGAAATCTGTAGTTAACTATCTGCCGGGTACATATGGACAGCGTTACCCTGAAGGATTGGGTGGATATAAACTGCCACGCAAAGGTGCTTTCTTGCTGAACGACCTGCACTATGGTTTTACCAAAGACAAAGCCGTTTGGGATAGCTCGTACATCAACATCTTCTTTTCTAAGTTGCCACCAAGCCGCCCGGTCAGGGAGTTTCAGTTAGGTACTATCGGCGTGTCGCCTGTATTGCCAGATTTGGTGCTGCAGCCAAATACGGTTAAGAATGTGTATAGTAAATACACCATACCCGAAGATATCTCTGTACTTACCATCAACCCGCATATGCACCTGATAGGCAAGAGCTTTAAAGCCTATGCACTAAAGCCAGATGGTGATACAATCCGTTTGATATCAATACCTAAGTGGGATTTTAACTGGCAGTATTTCTACACCTTCAAGAAGCTGGTAAAGATACCAAAGGGCAGCACCATAGTGGCAGAGGGTGTGTATGACAACACGAAGAATAATATGAACAATCCTTTCAGCCCGCCAAGACTGGTAAGAGACCAGAATGGTAGTATGCGTGCAACCGATGAGATGTTTCAGTTCATTATTACCTATGTGCCATATAAAGAAGGCGATGAAAATATAAGCCTTGAGTAAACCTTAACAGTTTTCAATTGTCTCTATACCGTAACTTCATTAAAAACTGCATTGCATGAAAAATCTACTGCTGACTGCGGCACTGTTCAGTTCATTTACAGTACTGGCACAAAACAACATCAAGAGTATAGAGATAGGTGTAGAGATACCAATGGCGGATAAAGCCATGAAATCTACCGATGGGAAAACTATCACACTGGACAAAGCCAAGACTAATGAAGGTTTGCTGGTGATGTTCTCTTGCAATACCTGCCCCTATGTAATAAAGAGCGAAGCCCGTACTAAAGAAATGATGGCTTATGCTATGGAGAAGAAGATAGGTATGGTTATCATCAACTCGAACGAGGCAAAGCGCAGCGATGAGGATTCTGATAAAGAAATGGCGAAATATGCCAAGAAAATGGGATATAAAGTGCCTTATGTGATAGACGAGAAATCGGCAGTGGCGGATGCGTTTGGTGCTACCCGTACACCTGAGGTTTTCCTGTTTGACGGTAACGGTAAACTGATGTATAAAGGTGCTATGGAAGATAATCCTTCTAACCCGTCAGAATCTAAAAACATGTTCCTGAAAGATGCTATTGACAAAATAACAATGGGTCAGGTGCCTGATCCTAATAGTACAAAGTCAATTGGTTGTACTATTAAGCGTATATAATCGATTTGTTATCAATATATTAAGGTTTTAGTTGAAGGGCGGGGCATAATGCTTCGCCTTTTGCTTTTTCCCGATTTTGTGTGCAGTTTTTCCCGATTTTGAAAACGCAGGTTAGCAAGCTCTTATACTTTTGCGCCACTCAAACGAATCTAAGGATATAATGAAAAAGCAATTATTAATAGGAGCAGGTTTAATGGCAGTAATGTTTGCATCTTGTAAAAAGGATGAAAATACAACAGTAACACCAACCGAAAACCTGAAAGTACCATATACAACACTTACATCTACCACCAATTATTTTGAGACTTTCAAGGGCACTGACGGCAAGACAACAGTAGATTTTGCAGGTCAGACTACCCGCATCAATATGCTGAAAGAGATAGATGCATATATGAAGAAAGGCGTAACATCTGTTATTTCTGCCACTACGCTGAAAAACATGTACGAAAACAAAAACAACCCTTTTGCAGATGCCACACTAAACAGTGCTACCGATAAAACAATCGTTTCAAAAACAGCACAGTCTTTCGCTACTGTAGATGCTGATGCAGAACGTCAGCGTTTTTACGGATATTTTACACAACTGGAAGCAGCAAACAACTCATTTGCACAAACCGCAGAACAAGGTAAAGCAGGTGTGCTGGATGGTAAGTATCTGGTAAATGAGAAAGGTTTTGAATATGGCCAGTTTGTACAAAAAGGCTTGATAGGTGCAATGATGCTCGACCAGATAAGCAACATATACATGGGTACTGAAAAGCAGGCTGCTGATAATAATACAATCGTAAGTGGTAAAAACTATACTGCGTTGGAACATCATTGGGATGAAGCGTATGGTTACCTGACTGCTAATGAAATGTACCCTAAAAAAGACCCTGCAGATGCGACTAAGTGGTTAGAAACTTATCTGGGTAGCTATGTTCGTCAGGTTAGTACTTCAGTTGGTGGTGAAAATGCTGCTGATATATATATGGCATTACTGAAAGGCCGTGCTGCCATTGTAAATAAAGACCTGACAACACGCGATGCACAGATAGCATATGTTCGTACATCTTTGGAGAAAGCTATTGCAATCATAGCTGTAAGCTACCTGAACAAAACAAAGACAGCTACTACAGACGGTGCAAAGTTCCACTCATTGTCTGAAGGTTACGGTTTTATATACTCATTAAGGTTTGCGTATAATGCTAAGATTGGTAAGAGTAAGTCTGATGAATTATTAGGTATATTATCAAACAAAGCAAATGGTTTCTGGTCTTTGACGAATGCTGATATAGACAATGTTCGCGACCAGATAGCCACAGCATTTGGTATTAATAAAGATGTAGTGGTAAATCACTAAACAATATTGTGGTCTGGTTTTTCTGTAAAGCGGTGATTGAGTTCATCGCTTTACCCGTTAAAAAGATTGAAGATAAAAAATGAAGAAAACATTAGTTTTTGCTGCGGTTTCGGTACTTGTTTCGGTATTCAGTTTTATGTCTTGTAAAAAAGATGATAATAACACCGTAGCAGAACCCGGACTTGACAGAGCACCTATGCTGACTAACTATGCAGATAATTATATAATTCCTGCATATGCTGCAATGGTAAAAGACCTGAAAGCACTGAAGGCTAAAACGGATGCCTTTGTTGCCAACCCGGATGCTGCAACACTCAGTGAGTTAAAATCATCTTTCGAAGCGGCATATATCACTTGGCAAAAAACAGATGTGTTGGAGTTTGGCCCTGCAGAAGATGTTTCGCTGAGGATGTATATGAATACATACCCTGTTACCATAACGAAGGTGAATGGCAACATAACGAATGGTGGTTATGATTTGGAGCAGTTTGGTAATAAAGATGCACAAGGTTTTCCTGCTGTTGATTACCTGCTGAATGGCAATGCGAATACGATAGAACTGTTTACAACAGATGCACAGTCTGCAGCGCGTAAGCAATACCTGCTGGCTGTAGTCAACAAAATGCTGCAGAAAACAGAAGGCGTTAGCAATACATGGGTTTCTTACCGCAATACATTTGTTGCGGCAACAGGCACAGATGTGAATGGCGGATTGTCTAAAATGGTGAATGCCTATGTGTTGTATTTTGAGCGCTACCTGCGTTCAGGTAAAGTAGGACTGCCAGTTGGTGCTATGACAGGTGTGGCAAAACCAGAATTGACTGAAGCGTACTACACACCGCAATTGTCTAATGTATTGTCGCAATATGCTATGGCTGCTGCGATAGCGTTTTATGAAGGTAAGAGTTATGATGGTACTGGTTCAGGAGCATCTATGAAAACATATCTGGCAAGCATAGGTACGAAAGATGATAATGGTACTGCAATGGCTGACCTTATCGTCAGCAAACTAAAGCAAGCCGAAACAAGATTGAAGGCGTTGAATACGCCGATAAAAGATGCGGTAATAAGCAAACGCCCTGAAGTACTAACTATATACGATGATATGCAACAGTGTGTACCATTGCTGAAGGTAGATATGGTATCTGCATTTGGCATATCAATTACATATACAGATAACGACGGCGACTAAATAATGAATCATCCGTCTTTACGCATATCATTTCAAGCATACATAAGGAAGCCGATTTATTCAGCTTCCTTAGCTGTTTTCAGGATAGTGTTCGGATTGATGATTTTTGGTAGTACCGTTCGTTTTTGGCTAAAAGGGTGGATTGATGAATTGTACATCAAACCTCAATACTTTTTTCACTATTATGGTTTTGAATGGGTAAAACCCATAGGGCAATACACCTATGCATTGTTTGCATTGTGTGGCATCAGTGCACTGATGTTTGCATTGGGTTTGTGGTATCGTATTGCGGCTATATTACTGTTCCTCAGTTTTACCTACATAGAGCTGATGGATAAAACCAATTACCTGAATCACTACTACTTTGTAAGTCTTGTGTTGTTTCTGATGATATGGTTGCCTGCCAACAGCAACATATCTATGGATGCAAAACGCAAGCCTGCATTACTAAACCGCTTTGTACCCCTTTGGACAGTTGGCAGTATCCGCTTGATGATGGGCATCCTGTATGTTTATGCAGGCTTGGCAAAACTAAATTCGGATTGGTTGTTGGAGGCTATGCCGCTGCGTTTGTGGTTGCCTGCACAAAATGATACACCCGTTATAGGTGCCTTATTCAATCACGTATGGATAGCGTATGCCTTCAGCTGGTTTGGTGCTATTTACGACCTCACGATACCTTTCTTTCTTATCAATCGCAAAACAAGGCCCTACGCATATCTGGCTGTGATAGTGTTTCACGTGCTTACATCTATACTGTTTCCTATTGGGATGTTCCCGTATGTGATGATAGTTTCTGCACTCGTGTTTTTCGATTCTACAGATGCTGACAGGTTATTAATGAGAATAAAACAAATATTACATTCATTACCCATCGCAATATCTGATAATGTATATACCTTTGCGCGCCTCAGAGAAAAAGGTGTTTTGTGGATGTTGAGTGGTTTCTTTTTGTTGCAGATTCTCTTACCATGGAGATATCTGTTGTACAAAGGCGAACTTTTCTGGACAGAAGAAGGTTATCGTTTTTCGTGGAGGGTGATGCTGATGGAAAAAATGGGCTATGCACAGTTTGTTGTAAAAGATGGTGTAACGGGTGAGCGTATTGCTGTAAATAACAACGAATTCCTGACGAAGAACCAGGAAAAGATGATGGCAACACAAAGCGATTTCATCTTGCAATATGCGCAGATACTGAAGCAGCACTATGAAAAAAACGGAGTGCAGCATCCTGAAGTGTATGCGACAGTATATGTAGGGCTCAATGGAAGGCGTAGCAGATTATACACCGATACATCTGTAAACCTTGCAAATGAAAAAGACGGATTAAAACACAAAACCTGGCTGATGCCATTTAGTGATAAGATTTATGGTTTATAGGTTATTGTTCATACTGATGTTGAGTGCAACGATTGTAAATGCACAGGACAGCACAAAAAAGCTGAAAGAAGTAGAAGTGCGCGAGGTAAAGTCGGGCAACTTTGGCAGTCTGCGTCAGGTAGATGGTATGAAACTGACTGCGGGTAAGAAGTCGGAAGTAATACTTGTAGAACAACTAACTGTAAACAAAGCAACCAACAACACAAGGCAGGTATATGCTAAAGTAGCAGGCCTGAATATATTTGAAAATGATGGTAGCGGACTGCAGCTAAGTATAGGTGGCAGAGGATTGGACCCTAACCGCACGTCTAATTTCAACGTTCGCCAAAATGGTTATGATATAAGTGCCGATGCATTGGGATATCCCGAGAGCTATTATACACCACCTGCCGAAGCATTGAAGCGTATAGAAATCATTAAAGGTGCGGCAGGATTGCAATATGGTACACAGTTTGGTGGCTTGCTGAACTTTGAAATGAAACATCCAGGTGCAGACAAAGCACTGTCTGTTGAAAGCAAGCAAACATTTGGTTCATGGAACTTCTTTGGTTCTTATAACAGCATCAGTGGTACGAAAGGTAAGCTGAGCTACTACGCATATATACACTATAAACGCGGTGACGGCTGGAGGCCAAACAGTAAATTTGAATCGCTGAATGCATTTGCGGATATTCATTATCAGATAAACGACAAACACAGGCTGGGTTTTGAATACACACGCTTGCAGTATCTGGCACAACAACCGGGCGGGCTGGATGATAATATGTTTGATAAAGACCCTAAGCAAAGTAACCGTACACGTAACTGGTTTGCCGTGCAGTGGAATCTTGCCGATGTTGAGTGGGATTATACAATATCATCGCGTACCCGTTTACTTACCAAAGTATATGGTTTAATGGCTTCCAGAGACGCAATAGGGTTTCGTCCCAATCGCCCGTCGCAGCCCGATAATGGTGGTGCAAGAGACTTGCTGAAAGGCACGTTTCAGAACATTGCCATGGAATCACGTTTTCTGCATCGCTATACTATTGCAGGTGCAGGGCAGGTGTTGTTGGTTGGTGTACGTGCATATAATGGATACAGTACCAATAAACAAGGCTACGTGAACAATGGGGCAGGTGCAGATTTCAGTTTCATAAATGAAGAGAAAGAAGTGTTGTCTGATTATTCTTTCCCTAATACTAACTATGCTGCATTTGCAGAGCAGATAGTGCGCATCACACCCAAATGGAATGTGACGCCCGGTATAAGGATAGAGCATATTAAAACAAAGGCAGATGGCCTGTATCATGACAGAGTATTAGATCTGCGTGATAGCATCATTAGTGATGTGGTGACATATGAAAAACGCGAATTGCCTCGCACATTTGTATTGGCTGCGGTTGGTACCAGTTATAAGTTCAACGATGCTATTGAGGCTTATGGCAACTATTCTCAAAACTATCGTTCGGTAACGTTCAATGATATACGTGTTATAAATCCGTCGTTCGAAATAGATCCTAATATTCAGGATGAAAAAGGGTGGAGCAGTGATTTGGGTGTGCGAGGTAATATTAAGGACTATTTTCGTTTTGATGCAAATGTGTTTTATCTGTATTACGGTAACCGTATTGGTGAGTATTTTGCAGTAAAGAACAATACACAGGTGATACGTAAGCGTGGCAATGTTGGTGTGGCACAGATATACGGTCTAGAGTCTTTTCTGGAATTGGATGTGTTAAAGCTATGGAATATTAACCCTGAGAAATGGGGTACTACCATCTATTCAAACCTTGCGCTGACAGAAGCTACCTACACAAAAAGCCCTGTAAGGAACATAGAAGGCAAGCGTGTAGAATATGTACCGTTTATTAATTGGAAGGCAGGGGTGCAGGCAAACTACAAAAAGTTCAAGCTAACGTATCAATTCAGCTACCTGAGCGAACAGTATGCAGATGCTACCAATGCAGAGAAAGGCGGATACAGCGGTGTCAACGGATTGGTGCCAACATACTACCTGATGGATTTATCTGCAGGGTATAGCTGGAAGTGGTTATCGCTTGAGGGTACAGTGAATAATCTTGCCAATGTGCCATACTTCACACGCAGGGCAACAGGTTATCCCGGTCCGGGCATTATACCCGGCGATGGCAGAGGTTTTTACATTACAGCAGGTGTAAAGTTTTAGCCCGCTACAGACCCCAAGCTATTTACTGATTAGATGCCTCTACTATCAGTTCTTTAATTCTTTCGTCAAATGCTTCTGTGTCTGTTTCCCAGTTGATGTCTATCTGATGTTTTTCAATCAGTGCATTGGGATTGCCTTTCAGATACAGTTCGTAGTCTTCATCACCTGTTTCTACCACAGCCAGTTGCTGCTGTATATGCGTAATGATGCGCTTGATCTCTGCATTTGCAAACTCGCTGATAGGCGTATCGCCTGCAAGGTATTCTGTGATATCGTGTATATCCAGCATGGCTCAGTTAGTGTTTGTGAAACGGATTGATATACTAATTTAAGGCATTTAGCTCTTTGAATCCAATCATTTTATTTGATTCGGGGTCCCAGACTTTCAGTCTGAAACAAGCTATAATATCTTTCGGTTTCAACGTTGTTGTTCTTGCATCCTGCAGTTCAGGAAAGTCTTTATACACCTCGGGCAATCTGTAGAAAGGTATGCGTGAATTGAGGTGGTGTATATGATGGAAACCGATATTGCCTGTCATGAATTGCATGAAAGGGTTCATAACCATGTAGCTCGATGATTCCAATGCAGCCATTTCGTATTTCCAGTCTTCCTTGTCGCAAAACTTAGTATCAGGAAAATTGTGCTGAGCGTAGAATAGATATGCACCCATTGCCGATGCAAGGAAGATGGGAATGAACACAAAGAACAACCAGGTTTCCCAACCGAATGTGGTGAAAATGAACCAGTTGAGCAGGCCGTGCAGTACTAATGCTATCAGCGAATCGTAGTGTTTTTTAGGAGCGCTGACAAAAGAGCTGATGCACATACCGATGATGAACATGGTAAAATAACCCATGATGATCGTGAGCGGATGACGGATGAAAAGATACATACGCCTTTCGCCTTTGGTCATGCTCAGGTATTTGCCTTTGGTAGCTATAGGGTAAGAACCTATGCTGGCACTGAATAGTTTTGAATTATGTGCGTGATGATAGTCGTGCGAGCGTTTCCAGATGCTTGCAGGTACCAGTACATACCATCCGTACGTGGTCATGATAACATCTGCCAATACGGAACGGTGCAGTATGGCATGGTGCTGAAAATCGTGGTAGATGATAAACATACGTACCATCAGCAAGCCTGCCAAAAGGCTGCATACCAGGCGCAATACTGTATATGGTATAAAGAATGCCCCACTAAGTGCGGTAGCAAGCAGCAAAAGAGTAGATACCAGCAGCATCCAGCTTTTGGTACGGTCTTCTTTTGTATATGGCTTGGTAGCCAGTATCAGTTCTCTGCCTGTGCGCATTATGCTGTTGGTTTTTTGTGTTTCCATCTGCGGTGCGACCAAAGCCATACTTCAGGTTGTTCTATAATATCACGCTCCAGTTTGCGTGTATGCATTTCAGATATTTCTCCCTCGCTGGTTGCTTTCGGAGTTTCGCAAAGCAGTTCTGCATACATCACATATTCACCACGCTTCACACGCTTTACGGTTGCATATACGATAGGGTAGTTTATTTTTCTTGCTATCAGTTCTGTACCACGAAATATGGGTGTATCCTGATTCATGAATTTTGTCCAGTATGCACTTTCAGGTGCAGGTGTCTGGTCTGCAATGAAGGCAGTAGCATTCAGTTCATTTTTATTCTCCAGCATTTCTCTGAAAGTATCTTTCATAGCTATCAGTTTAGTGCCAAAGCGTGTACGCATTTTATACATCAGCCAATCAAAGTATTTATTCCTGATAGGATGGTATATAACATACAATTGCTGTTTTAGTTGAAGGCTGAAGGTATTTCCTGCCCATTCCCAGTTGCCTAGGTGGCCCATCACCAATACAATGCTTTTGTTTTCAGCTGCCAGTTTATCAAACAGCTCCTTTGCACTGGGGTGGAAGTAGCAATGTTTTTGCATAGCTTCCTTGCTGATGGTCAGTGTCTTGAAGGTTTCCAGAAACAGATCGCACAAGTATTTATAATAACGCTTGCCGATGGCTTTTATTTCTGCTTCGCTTTTTTCAGGAAATGAATTGCGCAGGTTGGAATGCACGACCTCTTTGCGATACCCGAGTATATGATACAGGAGTATATAGAAAAAGTTGGATACCATGTAGAGTACCCTGAATGGCAATATCGATATCAGGTAGATGAACGGTAATGCTATATAATATACTAAAGCCAAAAGATAGGTTTTTTTCAATATTTGTAACCCTACAAATATAACACGCAAAAGGCGATTTACCCCTACGCTTGTGCCTGATGCGGACGTATTCTTAATATTACCATCTTTGATGTGGGAGTATTGCTCTTGTCTGCCACGCTGCCTATCGGTACCAGTACATTGGTTTCGGGGAAGTAGGTAGCCGTACAACGCTCCGGTATACTGAATGGTATGATAATGAATTTGCGTGCAACACGTTCCACCCCTTCGTGATAATTGTAGAGGTCTACCACATCGTTGGCCTTATAGCCTGCCTTCTGTATGTCTTTCTCATTCATGAAGATGACACGGCGCTCGTTGAGGATGCCACGGTAACGGTCGTCCAACCCGTAGATGGTAGTATTAAACTGGTCGTGGCTGCGGATGGTCATCATCATGTACTCGCCATCTTCCAGCTTAGGGAATATTACATCGGCCACGTTGAAGTGAGCCTTGCCCGTTGTCAGCACATTGAATTTACCATTACGTGCATTGTTGGGTAGGTAGAAGCCACCCAGTTGGCGCACACGTTGGTTGTAACTATCAAAGCCTGGTATTACCAGTTCTATATCGTTGCGGATATAGTCGTAATGTTCCAGATACAAATCCCAGTTTATCTTGCTGCGGTTGCCGAGTGTTGCCTTCGCCAGTTTGGCTACTATTACAGGTTCGCTTAGTAGTTGGTCAGATACGGGTTTCAATCCGCCCTTGCTCATTTGCACTACACCCATCGAGTTTTCGCAACTGATGAATTGCTCCTCACCATTCAACACATCTTTATCGCTACGTCCGAGGCAGGGTAGTATCAATGCTTCTTCACCCGTTATCAGGTGGCTGCGGTTCAGCTTGGTAGATACATGCACCGTTAGTTTGGTACGGCGCAATGCCTCTGCGGTGTATTCCGTATCGGGTGTAGCAGAAAGGAAGTTGCCACCCATGGCAATAAACACTTTAGCCTTGCCTTTGTGCATGGCATGTATACAATCTACCACATCATACCCATGATTGCGTGGCGGTTCAAAACCATATACTTGTTGCAGCTTATCGAGGAAAGGCTTTGGTGGTTTTTCGTAGATGCCCATCGTCCTGTCGCCCTGCACATTGCTGTGCCCGCGTACGGGGCAGGTACCAGCACCTTCTTTACCGATACTGCCTTTCAGCAGCAGCAGGTTCACTACTTCTTTAATGGTATCAACAGCGTTTTTGTGCTGTGTGAGGCCCATTGCCCAGCAGGCTATTATCTTGCTTTTGTTCTTAAATATTTCGGCTGTTTGTTTTATCTGCTCCAGCGATATACCACATGCATCTGCCAGTTCATTCAGATTATACTTGCTGACGTTATTCAGATAATCTTCGTAGCCTGTAGTGTTTTTTGCAATGAAGTCGAGGTCGAAAACCATACCCGGTGCTTTCGCTTCTTCCTCCATCAGCAGCTTGGTAATTGCTTTGAGCAGTGCCATATCTCCGTTCAGTTTTACCTGCAGGAATATGTCTGTCAACCTTGCTTTGATACCCAACGCGCCCTTTACTGTTTGCGGATTGCTGAAACCCATCAGCCCCGTTTCGGGTAGCGGATTTACAGATATAATGGTACACCCGTTCTCTTTGGCTTTTTGCAAAGCACTGAGCATGCGCGGGTGGTTGGTGCCGGGGTTTTGCCCTAATATGATAATGACTTCTGCCTTGTAAAAATCCTCAAGTGTTACAGAGCCTTTACCTATACCCAGACTTTCATTCAACGCTACGCCACTGCTCTCGTGGCACATGTTCGAACAGTCGGGCAGGTTGTTGGTGCCGTATTCGCGTACAAAGAGTTGATATAAATATGCAGCCTCGTTGCTGGTACGTCCTGATGTGTAGAACACAGCCTCGTCGGGACTGTCCAACGCGTTCAGGTGTTCGGCTATTTTCTTAAAAGCATTGTCCCAACTGATGGGTTGGTAATGTGTAGCACCTTTGGGCAGATACATAGGCTCTGCCACACGGCCTTTTTTACCTATACGATAGTCGTCGTTCTCTGCCAGTTCCTGTACAGAATATTTGGCAAAGAAATCGGCATGTAGTTTTTTAGTGGTTGCTTCTTCGGCAATGGCTTTGGCGCCATTCTCGCAATACTCTGCAATAGGAGAGCGGTGTCCGTCAGGGTCGGGCCATGCACAACCGGGGCAGTCGAAACCATCTTTCTGGTTCAGCTTTGCCAGTGCTTTGAAACCACGCCCTAAACTCATCTCCCCAAACACATGCTTGATGCTGGATATAACAGCAGGTATGCCCGCGGCAGCATCGTGTACATGCGTGAATTTTATCCCCGTAAATTCTTCGGGGTTCTCCGCATTGGGCTGGTCTTGCTTGTTGATATCTTCGCTCATTTCTTTTGCATGTTATAGAGTATGGCCGCAGGGTTGTCGTAGTTGTCGTCCTGGTTCTCGTGTGTTTCGTCCAGGCACTTGAAGTCTTTTTCCAACAACAGGTATAGCTTTTTGCCATTGCCCAAATCCACATTGTGTTCGTAGCCAACTTTATTGCTGTTAGCCCATTCATGTGCTTTGTCAGCAGGCATAAAAACCGTAATAGTATTATCTGCAAACGATGCTGCCATTACATCGGCATCGTAGCGTTGCAATGCATATATAAATGAGGTATTGCCAAACTCTGTACGCTCCTCCAGGTAGCCTTCAGTGGCAAACCTGTCCATTTCACTCTTCGTAACACGCATCCTGATGGAGCTTCCTTTGATTCTTAGTTTCATACTGCTATCCGTTGATTGCCTGTATAAATATTAAAACGTTCGCCACGCAGAAAACCGATAAGCGTCATACCAAACTCTGCCGCTGTTTGTGCTGCAAGACTGGATGGTGCACCCACCGCCGCCACTATGCGGATGCCCGCCATGGCTGCTTTCTGTATCAGTTCGAAACTGGCACGCCCACTGAGCAAAAGTACGTGATTATCCATCGGTACTATGCCTGCTTGCAGCGCTGCACCTATCAGTTTATCAAGCGCATTGTGACGGCCTACGTCTTCTCTCAATAAAATTAAACTTCCTGCGGTATCAAACAAAGCAGAGGCGTGCAGGCCGCCTGTACTGTCGAAAACCGCCTGTTGCTGACGCAGCATATCGGGTAGCTTGTAGATGAGTGATGAGGGGATAAGCAGTTCATCACTACCTGCATCTACATTGCACACTGTTTGTATGGCACTGATAGAGGACTTGCCGCATACACCGCAGCTGGATGTGGTGTAAAAATGCCTTTCCAGCTTGGCAAGGTCCAGCTCTACATCTTCCTTCAGCACTACCTGCACTATATTATCAGGGATGGTAAAAGCCCCCTTCACATCGCTGTATTGCCTGATGATACCCTCTGTAAACAGAAAGCCCACTGCAAGTTCGGTATCGGCACCGGGGGTGCGCATGGTTACCGATAGGTTTTTCTGAATACGTGCATCTGCCTTGCCATAGTTGATGCGTATCTCCAACGGTTCTTCCGTTGCCAGTACATCATCTACATCGGCAATGCTATCTGCACTTACCTTTCTGATGGCAATATGTGATACTGAGGTATTCATTACCACTAATTTACGGTGTTTAGTTGACTTGTTGATTGGTTGATTTGCTGATTGGTAAATAGAGTGTTCGACTGTTCACCTGTTCGGATTTCGAACAGCTGAACACCTGAACAATTTGTGTTCGGGGTGTCCCAAGTGTCCAAGTGTCCAATGTTGGACAGTGGGACAAAAACATCCTCTCGCATCATTGTGTTACATCTCGATACATCGGGGCTAGCGATAGCGTGGCAATCTCAAGGCATGTAAAGCTCTCCTCCTGTTTTTAGGAGGAGTACCCGAGAGAAGCGAGGGGGAGGAGGTTAACACTCGCCACGAGCCAACCACCCCGATTGGCAACGACATGCTTCGCATCTCTCCGCCAATATCCCCTCCTAAAAACAGGAGGGGAGCTTTGTGTGGTGTTCGACTGTTCACCTGTTCGGATTTCGAACACCTGAACACCTGAACAGTTTGTGTTCGGGGTGTCCCAAGTGTCCAATGTTGGACAGTGGGACAAAAACGCTCTATCTCTCACGTCATTGCGAGGAACGAAGCAATCTAGTCACAATACGTACCTGTTCACCTGTTCATGTTCCGAACAGTGAACACCTGAACAGTTTCTAAGAAATTCCAAAATTCTCATTTTCCAGAATTCTAGAAAGTTGGAATAGTATGTTTTTTGCGTGTATACCATTTCCCATTTGGGGAAATAAGAAAACTAATAGCTAATTTAAATTCTAGTTAAAACTAATTTAATGAAACCCCAGATAATCCATGGACAATGGTGGCTTCCAGATGGTATTAAGTCTTACGGTGAGTTGTCTATTAACCATATTGATAAAGAAATAGACTTAACGCTATATACTAGTAAATATTTGGATGGTATAGATATCAAGCCTAATCAATTTAATAAAATGCAAAGGTACCATCATGTAATATATGGGGACTATTGCACTTTATATCAATGTTATTACAAAGGTTGGGAGAAGATAGGAGAAGAGTTATATAAATTGAGATATAAGATATCGTATTACCTGAATGGGGTACACGTAAACAACATAAAAGATTTTAAAATCAAAGCAACATCTTTTTTGATAAGTGAATTACAAAATTGGTATGACGGTAATGATGTAAATTATAAACTTAATGGAAGAGGTGGTATTTGGCGCAATGGTAAAGAAGAAAGGGTGAGTACACTAAAAACAGAGTCTTTAGTTGTATCAGATAACATGACCCTAATATTTCATGATGAAATTTTAAAGGAACATCTTGATTTCAACACTAGTATTAAAACGTATTATCAAAAGTCAATAATATTTGAGTATAAAAATGGAGTTGAATTTAAGGATTCGATTATGAATGCAATTCGTTTTAAAAAGTTACTTGAAATCAGTGCAGGTAAGCCATTAAGCTTAAAAATACTTTATGTAATGCATGATTCTAAGTTTAATGTTGATAGTAGTATTAGCAGTGATATATCTAGAACGAGTGTTACAAATTTCACGCTTAATCAGAATGATATTACTAATTCATTAAGTCGGTGGGGTATGCTTTTTAGTAATTGGAACTGTGATAAAAATGAATTACATGATATAATAAAATTATGGTTTTCCTGTGTAGAAGAATATGAAGTGATAATTGACAATTTTATTGATTCTAACAATTGGTTTCAAGACAGTGATGTTAGATTAACAAATGTCATGTTTAATAATAGATTCCTCAATATAATACAGTCAATAGAGGATTACCATAGAAAAAGAATAAAAAATGGAATTGATAATAAAAAAAGTATAGATGATTTTTATAGAAAAAAAATGGAAATAATGAATTTTTTGCCGCCAAAGAGTGAACTCAAAAAGTGGTTTAATGATAGATTTGTTTATAAGATAAAGGATAATTTAAGAACCAAGATTGAAGAAGTTTTTAATGATATTTATGATGTTATTTCTGTTGCAATGCCAGAAGTTAAATTTGACGAGTTTTTGAAAAAGACAGTTTCTTATAGAAATGATTTATCTCATGGAATTAATCAACAAACATCATTAGGTGATGATTTTCGTATTAATTATCTAGTTGCAAAAATGATATTAACTGTATGCGTTTTAAAAATCTTGCAGGTTAAAAACATCTCAGATAAATTAAAAGATTATTCTGCATTTCGAGATATGTATTATGAAGTGATAAATTACCAAGATGATATTGGTAATTTTAAGGAAGTTTAGATTCTTGTATTTATTATACTCGTTTTTGTCCCACTGTCCCAATGGGACAAATGGGACAGTTGGGACACCTTGAAATATTCCAATTCCAGAATTCTAGAAAATTGGAATCTTGGAATTTCTGGAATTTGTTCAGGTGTTCGAAATCCGAACACTCGAACACTAAAAAACTATAATGTAATCTGAATAGGTGTTTTTGTCCCACTGTTCCAATGGGACAAATGGGACAGCCTGTACAAAAATGTCCCACTGTACGAACTCGTACACCTGTACACTCGTACACTTTCGTACACCCCCGATATCATTTTAAGACGGCAATTGTAATAGGTGTACCTTTAATAAGCAGTTATTAAACAAGCTGTGCAACATCATGTCAACGCCGAAAGAGATACCCGAAGTGCCACAGCAGCCACACGAACCAATACAACAACCCAACGAGCCTTCTCAACAACCTTCTCCGCCTGAGGTAAAACCCGATACGGAACCTCAACAACCCCCAAGCAAGCCCGAAATGCCACCAATGCCAGCACCCACCAACCCGACAAACCCTGGTGGGATTTAGTAAGGCAGTTGTAGTAATATAAATTGTTCAGGTGTTCAGGTGTTCAGGTGTTCGAAATCCGAACACTCGAACACCTTTGTTGTTTGTGAACAGTATGTATTATATTTTTATACAAAGCAATCTTATGAAACCGCTACTGATATTCCCGACAGTATTATTGACATTGCTGTTTGCAGGATGTAAGAAAGACAAAAACAATTCTGTAACAGGCAATAAGCTGAAAGCGGGCAGATGGCAGATATCTGCAGCCTCGCTTACTACCGGCTATAATGGCAAAGATACTACCATCGATTACTACAGCGGTTGGCTTGCATGCGAACAGGACGATTATATAGAGTTTGGCGACAAGGGCAAGGGCACTAGTAATGAGAACAGTAATAAATGCCCTGAAGATGCGCAGGTTACAGACTTTGAATGGGAATTGCAGGACAATGACAGCAAGCTGAAGATAACATTAACGGGTGGTGCGAAAATACGTAGCACAGGCAGTAGCACGGCTGTGTCTGATATTGTAGAGATAGCATCTACCCATCTGAAACTGAAGCATACGGAAGTGAAAAACGGCCAGACAGCCGTAATTATTGAAACGTATAAAAACACCCGCTAATCATCTGCCACAGCTATGGACAATACTCAACGTGTTTACAGGATGTCATTTGCAAGCGTCTATCCACTGTATATACAAAAGGCTGAGAAGAAAGGGCGTACCAAAGAAGAAGTAGATACCATCATCTACTGGCTGACGGCCTATGATGCAACAACACTGCAACAGCAAATAGATAACAAAACCGATTTTGAAAACTTCTTTGCACA
Source organism: Chitinophagales bacterium (assembly GCA_017303395.1). Taxonomy (GTDB): domain Bacteria; phylum Bacteroidota; class Bacteroidia; order Chitinophagales; family Chitinophagaceae; genus Polluticoccus. The sequence continues at coordinate 235,081 of JAFLBN010000003.1, read as the reverse complement.
GGCACCCAAATTCAACCCCAATGCTGGGAAGATATCAGGTGTTATCTGCGGCTACAGGGTAGAGGATATTGCAGACCCCCTAATACAAAAAGTGCGCTATCTGGATAAGCTGATAGACGAGCTGGCAAAAGGCAAAGCGATGGAAAAGATACTGAGGGCTTAGTATATCTGCGATAGCTTTATCAGTGCTTCCATATAGCCTATGCGGGTATCTACGCTTTGCAGTATGCTTGTGTCTTCGGGTATTATCTTCTGTGCATTGGCTTGTTTCAGTATCCATTGCAGCGAGTATTGCCCCATATCGTGCTGAGACTGTATTATATCGCGTATCTCGGGTGTGTAGATGCCCAGTAGTGGTTCGTACACATTCTCCTCATCATTAAAATACACAGTAGTGCGCCCGTTATACTCGCGTACCAGCTTTTGTATATCGCCGCGTTTTATGTAGGGGTAGTCGCAACCCATCAGCAAAAAGCTATCATCGGGAAACATTCTGTATGCCGATAACAATGCCGCCATCGGCCCTATATTTCTGTATATAGTAGCATCTGTAATGGTTTGGTAGCTATCGCCAATCTCTGCTGCCTGCTCTGCATTGCAGGAAATATATACATCCTCGCACAATGGTTGCAGTAGTTCATACAGCCATTCGCGTTGTGGCACACCATGATATTGTAGCTGGCTCTTATCCATCCCCATGCGTGTGCTTTGTCCTCCGCACACCACAAGGCCGTGTAATACACTCATTCAAAAAACGATTTATCGAGTATTGTTGCGTTTTCTATTCCGTAATGAACCCTGGCTTCGTCGAGCAGGTAATCGCGTATTACTAAGAGGAGTTTGTTTTGTGAATCCTTTCGGGATTTATACAAATATATGATATCAGACAGTAAAGGTTCCAGTCCTGCACCCTGTTTTATTTCCAGTAGCCCTACTTCGTCCACTATCACCCAGTCGGCATTGCTGTGGGCACTGCGTTGCAGTATCTGCTGCGCCAGGTGAAAGCCTGTTTTACTGAAGCGGAATTTGCCAATCATCGTCAGGTCGTTGACAGGATGGCTGGCACGCACCTGCAAGGGGTGGTATGTTTTGTTGGCTACATCGTATAGCATGCGCCATTTATCTACATCGGGCGTTAGTATGCCTGCAACATGGGGTGTACGTTGCAACCAGTTCATCAGCAGGGTGGTTTTGCCGCTGTGAATAGGCTGGCTCAGAATGTAGATGTTGTTATTCTCCATTGCCCTGCAAGCTTGCTACTATCAGTATAAAAAGAAAGCCCGTGTATTTGCGGTAGCCCTTGTATTGCGCTGTAGCCAGCTGATAAGCGGGGCGTATGTAGCTGCGCATCTGCGGCATCATATCCAGTATGGGTTGCAGTTGCTCGCCGTGTTTGCTGCGGCTGCTGTTTATCCATCGTTGCATAGCCCATTTCATAAACGGTGCTACTATGCCGAATATCAGTAGCAGTACCGCCAATGTGCGTAGCACTGCATACATGGCTTTGCTCATGCTACCACTAAATGCAAATACCACTGCTATAAATACCAGTGTAGATAACAGGAATACCAGTTTGCGTGCAGGGCTTTTCTTCTTGCCTGTTGGTGTAGCTACATCATGGTCTGTAATAAGTTGCAGCTTACCTACAGCTTCTATCCGTTTGGGCAGGCGAGCTATCCATATACCAAGAACAAGCCCCCAAAGGGTGTATATACTGCCATAGATGGCTATTATCCAGAAGCTGTAAGATGTGTCCGCTGGTAGGTGAAAACTGCTGAGCAGGTTTTGAAAGAATTTATCTACCGCTTCCCACAGCGATTTACCAAAAACTATCGTCATCATCAGCAACATCTGAAAGGCGCTCTCCAGCATGGCTATAATGGCAAACAGTACTGATGCGATGGTATAGTTGGGTATGGCACGATACATAAGCGCACCCACCAAGCCCTGAAAGCCCACTGCCACATAAGCAGGTATGCCCGATTGCGGACTCACCGCGGCCTTTACCAGTATTACCAACAGGGTTGCTTGCAGCATCTGCCGCACGTTGTTGCGGGTATAGTGTGCCAGTAGCCCTATGATAACCACTGCAAAACCACCTACAAAAAAGCCCGTCAGGGGTATCTTCAGCGCATGCATCCACCCGCCGAGGCCGCTTTCGCAAAGTGCCCAGAGAGCCGTGAGACGTTGTATGGTCGATGTATTGTTTCGCACAGTATGTAAATATAGTGTATGGAATTTATAGAAATGCCTGTTGATATGATGACTGTCATATAGGGTATTGAGTGCAATCATAAAAGCCTGATGGCATATATGGTAGCTTAGCATCGCTTAATACATACGTTATGCAAAAATTGCTCTTATCGGCATTATTGGTCATACATGGGTTGATACACCTGATAGGTTTCTTTACGGGTTTGGGTATTGCCAAAGTGAAGGGGTATTCGGGTAAATCCATCATTGCACTGAGTTATAGTGCAGAAAAGATGATGCCCTTTGCATGGTTGCTTGTATGTGTATTATTCCTTTTTTCAACCATAGGCTATCTGTTGGGCAAGCATACATGGTATATGCCCGCAGTGGTTGCTTTGGTGTTGTCACAGTTGTTGGTTATTCTCTATTGGCCCGATGCCAAAGCAGGTACTATTGCCAATGTGATAGTTGTTGTGGTAGTAATATTTGCCGCTTCATCAGTGGCGTTCTTTCGTCTTGCAGATAATGAAACAGTGAGCATACTGCACCAACCTGTCAAACCGCATATAGTTGTTACGCAGGATATGCTGACGCATCTTCCCGAGCCTGTACAAAGATGGCTGAATGCAAGTGGTGTAGTAGGCAAAGAGATGGTACACAAAGCCTACCTGACACAAACAGGGGAAATGTGTATAAAGCCCGGTGGTAAATGGATGCCTGTTAAAGCCGAACAGTTTTTTAATATCGATAATCCCTCTTTTATATGGACGGTAAAAGTGCAGATGATGCCGGGTATTACCATGACGGGCAGGGATAAACTGCAACACGCACAGGGGAATATGCTCATCAAACTGCATGGGCTTTTTAGTGTTGTTGATGCAAAAGGTGAGTATATAGATCAGGGTACCATGCTACGATATCTGGGCGAAATATGTTGGTTCCCTTCTGCAGCATTGCAACCATACATCAGTTGGAAGCAGGTAGATGCTAATAGTGCAGAGGCAACACTCAGTTACAACGGCAAGTCGGTATCTGCAGTTTTTACCTTCGATGCACAAGGTAGGTTGGTTACAACCACTGCCAAACGCTATATGACATTGAATGGTAAATCGACTTTAGAAGACTGGGTGATACCTTGTACAGAATGGCAGATAGTACACGGTATTACGATACCTGTAACAGGTAGCGCTACGTGGAAGCTAAAAAGTGGAGACTATGAATACTACAGATGGAGGATAACGGGTATTATGTACGACAATGATTTACCCGCAGTTAATAGTACGCTTTGATGGTTTTAAAATCTGATTAAAACAGTAGCCTTCTGCAAACCGCGATAGCCTCTACATGTTATTTAGAGGTAACTTTAACAATGTCGTTTTAAGGATGATGACACAGGTCATTAATATTGTATATATACTATGCTAACTTAGAATGACGTAAAGTTTATACTATGAAACTCCGCAACAAAACATACTTCATTGCCGTAACTGTAGGATTGCTCAGCACTGCCATATCTTGTAAGAAACCTACAGATGATAGTAATGGTGGTGGTGGCACAACCGGATGCCAACAGGTAGAAATGACGCCATACACTTGGGTGAACCCTGTTCGTTTCCCTATAGCTGATATTCCTGCCGATAATGTCATGTATGTAGAGCGTATCAATCTGGGTAAGAAGCTCTTTTATGATGCCCGTCTTTCCAACAACGGAGAGTCTTGCGAAACATGCCATAAACAAAGTATGGGTTTCTCCGCAAGCGATGTTTCTACGTTTGACAAAGGGTTGCAGAAAATGCCATTGGTCAACCTGGCATGGTACAAGAATTTTATGTGGAGTGGCCGTATAGTTGGTACGCTTGAAGATGTGATGTATGCCGAGCTTACAAAGCGCTTCAGTACAGACTTTACCAAAATAAACGCCATACAGGAATATAAAGACCTGTTTTGCAAATACTATGGTACAGACAATATTACGCCTGAACTGATGGCTAAACCGTTAGCACAATTTATGCGTGTATTGGTTTCTAAGAAAAATAAGTATGATTTGTATTTGTTGGGAGAAGGCAAACTGACTTATAATGAAGAGGAAGGTTCAAAAATATTTTTCTCTGAGAAAGGCGATTGTATGCACTGCCATGTGCAGCTTTTGACAACAGATAATGCTTTCCACAACAATGGTCTCGATAGCCTGTATGCGAAGGATATTGACAAAGGTCGTTTTAATGCAACTGGTAACCCTGCAGATTTGGGTGTTTTTCGTACACCAAACCTTCGGAATGTGGCATTGCGTACAGAGTTTATGCACGATGGCAGGTTTAAGACGCTTGAAGAAGTTGTGAATTTTTATGATCACCAAGTGCATATAGGTGTAAAAAACATAGACCCTGTAATGGTGAAACCCGCAAAACTAAATGGTGGTTTGCATCTTACAGAAATTGAAAAACAACAGCTGATAGCTTTCCTGAAGGCACTGACTGACGAAGAGTTTATAAACAATCCTGAGTTTAAGCAATAGCTTATTCTGTTAAGCCTGCTTTGGTTAAGAACTTAGTATCTGTAAGTGTGCGCAGAAATAAAATGATTTTTCTTTGTTCATCTGCCGTTAGGTGTAAGCCCGGCTTGCCATTTTTTACTAATAGTGGAGATAAAGATGGTGTTTGTTTAACACTGTCTGCATAGTGGTGTAGTACTTGTTCAAGGGTAGTAAATCTGCCATCGTGCATATATGGTGAAGTGACAGCTATATTGCGTAGTGTCGGCACTTTAAAAGCTCCCCAATCTTCTTCCCGACGAGTAATGCGATACCTGCCCGAATCGGTAAACTGATAATCCAGACCGTTGTTTTTAAAGCTATAATCTGTTAGTAATGGTTCGGTGTGGCAGGCACTACAGTTTTGTTTAAAGAGATTGTAACCATCCTGCTGGTCTTTTGTATAGGTTGTTTTGCCGGTATATACATCATCGTATTTTGAAGATGCTGAAACCAGATTGCTCATGTATTGAGCCAATGCCCAAAACATTTGCTGGTCGTCTATACTATCTCTGTGAAATACATTTTTGAAAAGAGTAGGGTATTCTTTATGCCTGTTAAGTTTATATACAATGTTGGATATGGTCTCTGCCATTTCTACCTTGTTTGTTAGTGGTGTTAGTGGCATTACTTCTATTTGATTCACACCGCCATCCCACATAAAACTGGTATTCCATGCCATATTGAAAATGGCAGGCGTATGCCGAATGCCTGTTTTGCCGTCTATGCCTTTGCTGAGGCGAATGTTTACGTCTGCAAAAGCATGTTCTTGCTTATGGCAGCTACCACATGATATGGTATTATTGGCAGACAATATGGGGTCGAAGAAAAGCTTTCTACCTAATTCAAAACCAGCTTGGCTGTACTTATTCTTGTCGTGTGTATAATGTGCAGGTGGAAAATGTGCGGGGCGTTCGGGAGTATAATTAGCAGCAGGGGTACGAAAGTCTGCATCAGGTTTACAGGCACTTATGCCTGCCAACCCTGCTAATAATAATATGTAGGATTGCCTGCGCATAAATGCCTGTACTGATTATATGTTATTGAACACTGCTAAGTGTTACGTTGTTGTAAAAATCTTTTGCCATTGTAACAGCTTCTGCACCCGGCATATGTATTACACTGATGGTGGCCAAGCCAGGTGATGTGTGCCAAAGCCTTGCGGGGTTTACTGTAAACGTCATAGTAGGTGTGGTGCCATTTGTCACTTTCACAGTTTTGCCAAACTCTGCCGTTCTTACGGTTACTATATTGTTTGTGCCACTGAAACCACCCAGATGCAGTGCAAACTTGCCTGTCGATGAATTGGGTGAGTCACCCTCAGCCTTCAGCATGATGTAGCCACTATTCCAGTCCCAGAACATGCCTGAAGAAAGTGTCAGCGCGCCTGTTTGTGCACCACTTACATTGTGCAGGCTGTCTATGCCCATTGTATATTCCACTGCTGTGTATTCCCCTTCCGGTACATTAGGGATAGAGAAAGAAGATTCTGCAGCAGTTTTAGCATCTATCAGGTAGTAGCTTTCTGGTTGTGTCCACCAAGTACCGTCTGCTTTTTTCAGCTTGAAGTTGGATATGAAAAATCTGAAGTTGGTAAACGTCAGTGAGTCGCCTGTTTTAGGATGCACATATAGTTTGTTCAGTTGCCAAGGCACCATGTCTGCACCAAACACATAATTTATTTTTCCGTTAACACTACCATATACCGGTACAATTGGTCCGGGTTCAGGGTCTTTGTCTCTTTTGCAAGAATCTAGTCCTAAAATAGCAGTAGCTGCAAGTATCAGACTGTATTTGCTAAGCGTAGTTTTCATAAATATTCGCTTTAATTTCTACTAAGTTAGCAATTCGTATAAAGAGTTTTTGTGACTTTTGTCACACTTCTTTTTTTGTTTCAATTTTTGCCTTTCGGTTAATGGGGTTGAAACGGGATAGTTTTGACGTGTCTATTATTTTATGCTCTGTCAGGTAGTGTATTACTTTATGTTCCAGCCAATGATGGAAAGGCAGCAACATACTGATGATGATGATTTTTATGCCGAGCATTTTCCAAGGTTCATGATGTGTTATCTCCATTATCTTATGGTCTGCCAGCAGTATGATGAACTCGAAAAAGAAGATGAATGAGAAGAAGCCCAGCGATTTGATGATAATCTTCGAGACTTTAAATGAGCCTAACATCGTAAGGAGTATAAAGCAGGAAATAATGCCTATTATGATACCCATGTATTGCAGATTGTGTCTGCGTTCTGTTTGTTTTTCTTCTAGTTCTGCCAGTATCTGTCTTTGTTTAGTTTCATTATCTATCTCCATTTGCAACATAGCGTCTTGCTTGGTAACAGCCTGTTGTTCGTCTGCGTATTGCTTATTAAGTCTTGCATAGGTATAGGCTTTTGTTATGTTACCCTGCGCATAGTATAGCGAGTCCAGATACCTGCTGCTTTCTATCAGGTATGGCAGGTAGTCGGCATCTTTAGCGGCATTAAATGCCTGCTCCATTTTTGTGGTTGCAAGTTTGGAATCATTGTTCCGCAGTAAAAACTGTGCATAGCGCTTCAGGAAGTTGGACAGATAGATTTTTTGCCCGCCTAATTTTCTTAGTACTATACTCTCAGCAGTTGCATAGGCTGCGGTTGCAGCAGGTATATCGTTGTTGTTTTCATGCACATAAGCCATCAGCCTGTAGTATGAAATACTGTCTTTTTGTTGCATTTCCTGTAGCTCTGCAGGGTATTGATTTACATAGTAGTCTGCCAGCTCTGCAAACATGCCGTTTTGTAACAGATAAGTGCTGTGGTTGTTGATGGCATTTTTATACAAGCGTTTATTATTGTGCCTTTCTGCGTATGCAATTATTCTTTTTGTCAGCTTTTCGGCATTGCTGCGTTCTTTGTTGTAATAGTATTTTTCAGACAAATCGCACTGCAGGTTCATGATGATGGTAGAGTCTGTTATATGTAGTCTGGGTATCAGTGCTATCTGTTTCAACTTATAATCTCTTGCCTGTGCATAGTTGCCAATCAGCAGGTAGAAGAAGGATAGATTATTATAACAGTCAAATACTGCCTGTATGTTTTGCTGTTTTTGAGCTATTGTAAGTGCATTCAGGTAATTTCTGAAAGCATCCAGCTTGTTGTTGGTTTGCTCCAGGCATTTGCCCCATTGCATAAAACATTCCCCTTTCAGCGTGTCGTTTCCTGTAAGGCCTGCATAGTAGAAAGCTTTGTTTACATTTTCTATGGCTTTTTCTGTATTGCCAACAGCCATATCGGTTTTGGTAGCGGCGGTATAGGCATAGTAATACCATTCGTTGTTGTCGTGGCTTTTTGCCAGAGAGAGCAGGGCATTGGCATATTCTTTCGCTTCCTCTGCATCGTCCGTATTATCCAGTTTGAAGTACCATTTATATGCTTTCACCATCAATGTATCAGAACCGCTGAGCACTGCTGTTTCCACAGCCATATCCAGTACACTGTCTATTTCGCCATATTCATTTGCTTTATCCATGGCATCAGCAATAGATACCAGGTAGTTTACCTTATCCCCTGCATTTTTTGTTTGGGTATAGTTGTGCCATAGTTCTTTTATGTCTCCGGAAACGAATAGCGGATTTATTACTAAAAGCAGAAAAAGAGCAGCTGATAATATTCTGCAGCGTAGCATATATAGAGATAGATTGATAGTGTACAATATATAAAAACAAGTTGGTAATACATTATTGTATTCTAATATTTATTTATATTTTTATTGGAATTACAAACAAATAAAAAAATCCTCTATGAAGTATGTAAACGCAAAGATTGCCGGTATGATAGCTGTAATGCTATTTTTATTTTCTACATCTGCCAATGCAGGTTCCAAAGGTTTTTTGATAGATGCTTCAGTTATCAGCTATATGCTGCATAATGGTGCGACAAACATCAAAGTGTATATGGCTAAAGACAACAATGGTGTAGCCAGTTATGTTGTTGTTCCTGCAGAAGCTGATTTTTCTACCGCAGGCGGACAAGTGTATCGTCAGGTTGGTTCAGGCGTATGTCCCCCGTCGTGCGAGTTTCCTCCTGCAAGCCTTGCAGGAAAGGGAAGCTATACAGATGCAGGTAATGGCGAAAATGATGTAAATAATTACATGCGTGCCTATGCGAATGAAACAAACTGTGTAAAAATCAGTGCAGCTACTTTGAATAAAGTCATCAATGATTATCCGTATGTAAAAATCGTATTCGACTCATCTGTAACAGTTACCGGTATTAATGAAGATGGTAGTGCAGGCAGGCGTAGTAGCTATACAGAAAACACAAATACTACCTGTGTCTGTGGAATGTAAGTGAAGGCTATTCAACAAAACTAAACGCAAGTCATCATGGCTTGCGTTTTTTTAATTAAATATCTTCATCAGCCCGATAAACACTACTATAATACCAATAGTGGTAAAGCCGTATAGCACAAGTGAGAAATTGCTGTGAGAATAGGTTGATGTCATGGTAAGTACGCAGCTAAGCAGGCATACTACAGCACCTATCAGTATGTAGATAAGCCCTGAAGATGTTTTGCGAGCATTACGCAGTTTCTTAATCTCCTTGAGCATATCGGGTATATGCCTTGCATCTGTGCCAGCAGCCAACAGTTCATTTTCTATTTGCTGATCATTCAGCCCGTTATCCAGCCAGGTCTTTGCCCTTTGCTGTATGGTTATACTTTGTTCCATAAACCGGGTTTTTTGATTTGTACTAATATAACTATTTTCTTTTGTATGGGTATTCTGCTGATATATAATCTTGTAGAATTTCTTTCATTTTACCTTAACAATGCCATAGGGAAGCTTTAACAATAATTATCATGTATATGCGCAATACTATGCTACCTTCATGCAGATAGTTACACTGACAACATTTTTCACACTTTAAAACCATTGTTTATGAAAAAGATAATCTTGGTTGCATTTGCAGCAATAGCAGTGATGTTTACAAGTTGTGGTTCTAACCTTGAAAACACACCGAGTAGTACCCCGGTAGATTCTACTAATCTTTATGGAGATGCGCCTGTTAAATATGGTCCGATTGATCCTGCCAATCCTGATTCTCCCAAAACACAGGGAGCATATGATACAGGTATGCGTGCTAATACAATGAATACAGAAGACAGTATACGTAAGGGTATTAAATAATTTATGTTTAAAGAGAAGAGATAGAACTCTTCTCTTATATTTTACACTAAATTGAATGTATGTACATATATTTGCATGGTAAAACCTTATAATTGCCGATGCCTGTGATGGGTAATTTTGTATTAGGAATTGAAAAATGAAAAGAAGTACATTCTTAAAACTGGGTGGTGCAACCATAATTGCACCATTTGCTATGAAGCTGCAAGCGTTAAAGAGCTGGGCTGATGAACAGCCGCATACAGATATGATGCCTGTTATGTTTGTAGGACACGGTAATCCTATGAACGCCATCATGCAAAATGAGTTTACCAAAACATGGAATAAATTGGGTAGCCAGTTGCCCAAGCCCAAAGCTATTATCTGTGTATCGGCACACTGGCTTACCAATGGTACGTATGTTACAGCAATGGAAAAACCGAAAACCATACATGATTTTGGCGGTTTCCCAAGAGAGTTGTTTGAACAGCAATATCCTGCTCCCGGTTCTCCTGAACTGGCTAAGCAGGTAGGATTGGTTGTGAAAACCACTGATGTAAAAGATGACTATCAGTGGGGGCTAGACCATGGTACATGGTCTGTGTTGTTGCCCATGTATCCGCAGGCGGATATACCTGTATTGCAGTTAAGCATAGACTATAGCAAGCCACCGCAATATCATTACGAATTGGCAAAGCAGCTGAAAGAATTGAGAAGGAAAGGCGTACTGATAATGGGTAGTGGCAATATTGTTCACAATTTGGGGATGATAGATTTTGAAAACAAAACGAGGTTTGAATGGGCGTATGAGTTTGATGAAAAAATAAAGAGTTTCATAGACAAAGGCGACCATGAAAGTGTGATACGATATGACAAGTTGGGTACAATAGCGCGCTATGCAGTACCAACCAATGACCACTATCTGCCACTGATGTACACACTCGGGCTGCAGTATAAGAAAGACCACATCAGCTATTTTAATGATAAGATGGATGCAGGTTCTATATCTATGCGTTCTATACTTATAAACCAATAGTTATATGAAGTTTTTTGCAGGGTATTTTGGTGCTGAATAAGGCAAGTAATGCGTATATTAGTGCTATGTTTAGAAGAGTGTACAACTTTGCAAGACTAAAATACCTGTTGATACCCTTGTTCGCTATGGCTTCATTAAGTTGCAGAAAAAGCGAGCCGGATTTGGAGCCATATTATGAACCTACCTATGGCAATCTGAAATACCTGATACAAGGTGTAAAGGATGTATCGATGGAACGTATCGGTAGTGCAAATGTCAATATATACATCAACCGTCAAGAGGGTAAGATAGAAAACGTGATGCTTACTGCAATCAATCTGCCACAAGGGCTTAGCGTTACATTTACGCCAAATATCAGTCTGCCATCTTTCAATAGTACAATGACTGTGAAGTCTACACGTGTTAAAGAAGGTACTTATGAAATTACGGTTCGTGGTTCTAGTCAGACGTCAGGCTTTACAGATGTAAAAATGAAAGTAACTATACTGCCATACGCCAATGCTGCTGACGGGCAGGTAGGCTTGTTTAAAGAACAAGGCCTTTGCTCTCAGGGAGGTATTGTAGGAGATACAGTGGATGTTGTAAAAGATGAGACATTTGTAAATAAAATACGTATCAAAGGTTTCTGGAGTGGGGTATGGAGCAATGCTGTAGATGCCTTTATGAATACTACGAATAAAACACTTACGATACCTGCACAAACATTAAATGGTGTTACCATAAACGGCACAGGTACCTACGATGATGATGAGATGAAGATTAATTACAGAGTAAAAGGCTTTACTGTAGATGATACCTGTTCATCAACACTTACCAGAATAAAATAACAACTAACAACGATAAACAAGTAAAGGGATAACTGAAAGGTTGTCCCTTTTATATTATACTGTTAGTTCAAGGTATGTAAATAAAAAAGCCCGCACATTGTGCAGGCTATATATAGCATAAGGTGAATATTATTTAACCTCTACCTGGCTTTCGATAGCTTCCAGCGACATATCCTCGCCACCATCTGCTACTGCCAGTACGGAGTATTTCCCTTTTGCAAGATTCTTTGGCAATTCGAATGTTACATAGCGTTTTTGACCCGGGAACATTGGGTATTCAATAGGGTCCAATTTTGTTTTTGCACCATCTGCCAGTGATGACAGCTCCAAATACGATTTACACTCCAGCATTACATCGCCAGTGTTTTGGCATATCAGGTTATAAGTATTCACTGCTTCTTTTGAAGGAACAAGGTCCAGTACTTTTACTTCTTTGCTTGAAAGTGTTGGAGGTGTCTGGTAAATGTGTACACCAAGACGCAGCAGATTTCTTACACTGGCTTGTGTAGATGCCGCTTTTGCAGCATTGGCTTCCTCTACAGTTTCAATGAAGAGCATTGCCCATTTCATTTCTTTTACCGCATTAGGGTCTTCCGGCATTTGCAACTTTACCGTCAACTGAGAAAACTGTCCCGGTTCCAGTTCCAGAAAGTTCTTATCAAACGTTACCCATTTAGAGCAAGAGCGAGACAATGTATCGGCACGATAGTAAATGTGCCCGCCTGTACTGTCGCGTACCCAGTCGTTGAGGTAAACCCTGAACTGTACTTTTTTGTTAGAACCGTTAGAAATGTTAATGACTTGCGACTCGCCCTGTCCGGCGCCGAGTTTAAAGTCAAGAGTAGTAGGATAAGCACCAAGGTTTTGCGCCACTGAAAGGAATGGTAAACAAAACAATAATGCTGCGAATACGATGGGAAAGCAATATCGCCTCATATATGTATTAAAATAGTTACACAAAAAAAGTATTTTTACTTAACAAAAGCAAAACAAACTATCAATTAACTTGCATCTAATGCGGTTATTTCTAATCACATACCTATTACTTTTATTTGTTTCCGAGGCTCAGGCCCAGAACGGGAACAACTATTTGGAGGTAATTACCAATACCAGCCTCAATTTTAACTGCAATTCCCCTGAAACTCTGGAGAATGACCAGACAATAAACGGGGCTATCACAATTAGGGTAAGGTCCAGAAATAATAACTGTTCAGTATATGCCAAGCTTAGCAGTTATACAGGGCCTTCAGGCTATATGGCGTTCCCGTATCCTATACAACTGGTTTACACATCTACCAATTCTAGCAGAGCATATGGCATTGTAAATGCTCCTTTGTCACTAACTACATCAGATCAGTTGATATTCAGACAATATAGCTCAAACTCTGTATTCAATTATTATTATAATCTGAGGTTGAAGGCTTTGGGTTATACCTACCCTATTGGGCAATATAGTTTTACCATTCTGTACACAATGACACAACCATGAGGCTTTTGTTATCCGCCATATTACTCCTATTGTCTTGTGCAGCTATGGCACAATCAAAGTCGTTTAATGGCAGTTCTTCAGGTACTATTGGGGTGTATTCGGTTTTGAGTATCAATTTTACCAATCTTACAGGAGTAATATCATTTAATACCCCTAATGATTACTTTAATGGTATCACGGTAAATAATTCGGCTACAATAGCAGTAAAGAGCAATGTTAACTGGCAGGTAAGTGTAGCGTCTCAAAGCGCTACTTTTACACCTATGAGCATGGGGGCAAGTGCAGATATGCCTTCCAGTATATTGGCTATCAGGCGCAACGGTTATACCAGTTTTACACCACTGTCGGTAAATGGTCAAACATTAAAGACTGGCAATAGAGGACCTGCAACTACAAACGGTAATACATTTGACATTGATACTCGTTTAGACCCCGGCTTTAGTTACAGTGGTGGCAATTATATACTTGGGGTAGTCTTTACCCTTACCCAACAATAGGGTAGTATTCTACAGCATTTACAATTATATTTACACAAATACACAGACAGATATGAAACGTATCCTATTGTCGTTGTGTGCCGTTGCAGTATTGAGCATAAACGGTGCATACGCACAAGCTAAACTTGTAGAAACCGTTGCGAAAAAAGGCAATGAGGTGGTAATACCTTATAAAAAGTATGTATTGCCGAATGGTTTGACACTTATAGTACATGAAGACCACTCGGACCCTATTGTACACGTAGATGTTACGTATCACGTAGGTAGTGCAAGGGAAGAAATCGGTAAATCAGGCTTCGCTCACTTCTTCGAGCATATGATGTTCCAAGGCTCTGATAACGTAGCTGATGAACAACACTTTAAAATAATAACAGAAGCAGGTGGTACACTCAATGGTACTACCAATCGCGACCGTACTAACTACTTTGAAACCGTACCAAGCAACCAGCTTGAAAAAATGCTGTGGCTGGAAGCTGACCGTATGGGTTTCTTACTGGATGCAGTTACGCAAAAGAAATTTGAAGTGCAGCGTGCAACCGTTAAAAACGAACGCGGACAAAACTACGACAACAGGCCATACGGGTTGGTTGGTGAGTTTTCGTCTAAAAACTTCTATCCTTACGGGCACCCGTATTCTTGGCTCACTATCGGCTATATAGAAGACCTGAATTCAGTGAACGTAAACGACCTGAAAAACTTCTTCCTGCGCTGGTATGGCCCTAACAATGCTGTAGTAACAGTAGGTGGTGATGTAAACACCGAAGATGTTGTGAAACTGGTAGAGAAATATTTTGGCTCTATTCCTAAAGGGCCAGAGGTTAAGCCTGTAAAAGTACCATCTGTAAATTTGGAGAAAGACAGGTATGTGTCAATGCTCGATAACTATGCAAAGACGCCAATGTTGCGTATCACTTACCCAAGTGTGCCTACCTACAACAATGATGAGGCAGCGTTAGACTGTCTCGCAGAGATAATAGGACAGGGTAAAAATTCTATACTCTATAAAAATCTGGTAAAAACACAGAAAGCATCGAGTGCATCTGCGTTTAATAGCAGTAGTGAGCTCGCAGGTGAATTCTCTTTCAGCGTAATACCATTCCCGGGACAAAAACTGGCAGACATGGAAAAGCTGGTAAGAGAGTCGTTGGCAGAGTTTGAAAAACGTGGTGTGACAGATGAGGATATTGAAAAATTCCGCAATAGTGCGGAAAGCAGTACTATTAATGGCCTTGAAAGTGTTTCACGCAAAGTTTCTCAATTGGCAGCATACTATACCTTCACAGGCGATGCAAACTATATTGGCAAAGAACTGAAGCGTTATACAAGCGTTACCAAAGAAGACGTAATGCGTGTATATAACAAATACATAAAAGGCAAACATGCACTGATAGTGAGCGTAGTAACCAAAGGCGACGAAGCAAATAAAGCACTTGCCGATAATTACGAAGCTAAAAAAGATCCGTCTTACAAGTCTCCTGATTATGGCTACAATGGCCTGAAGTATAATAAAGCAAAAGATAACTTCGACCGTAGCAAGATACCGGGTAATGGTCCGAACCCTGTTGTAAAAGTACCTGATTACTGGACAGAAAGCCTGCCTGCAAACATAAAAGTTATAGGTGCAAAATCAGACGAAATACCAGTGGTGACTATATTGATGCACTTTGATGGCGGCAGAATGCTGGAGGCTAAAACACCTGACAAAGCTGGTTTGGTGTCCATGTTTGCTGATATGATGGACGAGGATACTAAAAACTACACAGCAGAAGCATTCAGTGTAGAGTTGGATAAACTTGGTAGCAGCATCAGCGTAGGGGCAGATTTTGACGGTATTAATGTTAGCGTTCGATCTTTACGCAAAAACCTTGATAAAACATTGTCACTGTTAGAAGAACGTTTGTTGAACCCTAAGTTTACGGAAGAAGCTTTTGCCAACATCAAAAAGCGCAATATCGAGGGCATCAAAAATGCTATGGTTCGCCCTAACTATATAGCAAGTGTTATCTACGATAAGATATCATACGGCAATGATAATGTACTGGGTTGGCCATCAAGTGGAACAGAGAAAACTATCAACAACATACAGTTGAGCGACATGCAGGCTTACTACGACAGCTATTTTACACGTAATGGTGCTGAGGTGATAGTGGTAGGTGATGTGAATAAAGATGAAATACTGAGCAAAATCAATTTCATCAACAAGCTGAATGATAAGCCGGTACAACTTCCTCAATTGCCATCTGCAACACCGGCAATAGGGAAGACTAAAATATATTTTGTCGATGTTCCGAAAGCTGCACAAACAGAATTTAGGATAGGTTCTGTAACAGGTATGCGTTATGATGCGTTTGATGATTATTATAAATCAAGCATTATGAACTTCCCTTTTGGTGGTGCATTTAATAGCCGTTTGAACCTCGACCTGCGTGAAGAACGTGGTTGGACATATGGTGCAAGGTCTTCTTTCAACGGCGATAAATATACAGGTACATATACTTTCAGTGCAGGTATCAAAGCAGTAGCTACAGATAGTGCGCTGAACGATATCGTAAAATTGTGGAAAGAGTTTAAGAACGGCGGTGTTACAGAAGAAGAATTGGCATTTACAAAAAGCTCAATGGTACAGAGTGATGCTCGTAAATACGAGTCGCAAATGCAGAAAGCAGGCTTCCTGTCTCGTATTATTGAATACAACCTACCATCAGACTATACCAAAAAACAGAATGATATCCTGATGAATATGAAAGCAGGAGATTTGAAACTGTATAGCACAGAGAAGTTGCCGGCCATAGATAAAGTGAATATTGTGTTGGTAGGTGATAAGGCAAAAGTCTTTGAAGGTATTAAAAACTGTGGATTTGAGGTTGTGGAACTGGATAGGGATGGTAATCCTATTAAATAGAAATAATTGTCAATTAATAAAAAAGCCTCCTAATGGGGGCTTTTTTATTAAACATTTCTTAAACAATCATTTTCGCAACGCGTTAATTATATATTTTGTGGGTTTACTATTACATTCGCAATCTAATCTATAAATATGGTACAAACGGATTATGTGCACGTTCCGTACGGCAAAGCAGTATACGGAGAAAAAGAAATTGATGCAGTAATGCAGGTTTTGCGCAGCAGTACCCAAATGGGCAAGCATGTGCGCAGAATGGAAGAGCGTGTAGCGGCATTGTATGCCAAAAAATATGGTATCATGGTAAACAGCGGTTCATCTGCTCTGTATCTTGCTGCCGACCTCTTGGATTTTGAACCCGGTTCAGAAATCATCACACCTACACTTACTTTCTCTACAACAGTCGCACCAATCGTTAAGAAAGGTTGGGTGCCTGCGTTTGTAGATGTTGAAGAGGGTACTTATAATATTGATGTAAATAAGGTAGAGGAGATGATTACGCCTAAAACGAAGGCTATGATTATCCCTAACCTGATAGGTAACCTGCCTGACTGGCAAAAACTGCGTGAGCTGGCAGATAAGTACAATCTGTTTGTACTGGAAGATTCTGCTGATACGCTGGGGGCAGAAATAGGTGGCGCATCTTCAGGACGTTTTACAGATATGAGTACTACCAGTTTCTATGGTTCTCACATCATTAACTGTGCGGGTAATGGTGGTATGCTTTGCGTAAACACAGAGGCATTCTATGACCGTGGCCGTTTGTTGCGTAGCTGGGGCCGTAGCTCTTCTCTGTTTGTAGAAAGTGAAAAAATTGAAAACCGTTTCAATGTAGAAATTGAAGGTATCCCATACGATGCCAAGTTTGTATTTGAAGAACCTGGCTACAATATAGAGCCATCTGAACTTGGTGCTGCTTTCGGTAATGTACAATTGGATGATCTGGCTCATAATATAAACACGCGTACAGAGAACTATCGCCGCATGCGCGAGTTCTTTGCCCAATATGAAGAGCACTTCATTCTACCTAAGCAATTGCCTGACTCTCGTACTGGTTGGTTGGCATTCGCTACAACAGTTCGCGAAAGTGCTCCGTTCATCCGCAGAGATATGCAGATATTCCTTGAGAAGAGGAACATACAAACACGTACAGTATTCACAGGAAACATTCTGCGTCAACCGGGCTTCAAAAACTATGAGCACAAAGCTGCGAGTGGTGGCTATCCTGAGGCTGACAAAGTGATGCGTGGTGGTATGTTACTGGCTTGTCATCATGGTCTGAATGATGCTCAGATAAGCCATGTAATGGAAAGTGTGACTGAGTTTATGAAGAATATCTAAGTTATATAATGCTGGATGTACTTATAATTTTCGTCTTCTGTTTTACCAACGGAAATCTTGCCAGAAAGAAAGGTCTTAACAGAACAAACTGGATATTGATTACCATAGCGGCAATAGTTGGAGGCATGTTTATTGGCTCTTTCTTTGCGGTGCTTGGTTATAGAGGAGCTTTGGATATGAATAGCATACAGACTTATCTTTTCAATAATCCTGTTAAAGTGCTTACATTCTATGCAATGGAAGTAGGAGGTGGACTGTTGGTAAGGTATGTGATAGATAAAAAGATAAATCCTACAAAGGCAGACTAACTTACCACCCGAGGGTAGTTTTTAGTTTAGTCATTCCGCTTTTACTAACAGGAATTTTAGCGCCACATTGCAGCAATGCAATGTGGCTTTCTTTTTCGTACGGTTCTATACGTACCAGTTGGGATATTGGTATGATGTATGAACGGTGTACACGCACAAAGTGTTGCGGATTTAGGCTTTGCTCTACCTGGCTTAGCGTGCTTTTCTTCAGGTAGCTAGCGTCTTTGGTTACTATTTTTATATAGTCATCATTAGCCTCTATGAATTCAATATCGTCTGCAGGTATAATGCGTATCAGCCCATTATCTTTTACCACGATACGGTGTTGGTAGCCTTCGTACACATTGCTAACCTGTAGTTGTTCTATGCTTTGTTTTTGACTTGCAGTTGCAGATGCCTGCCATTTGGAGACAGCTTTATCAAAGCGTTCTTTAGCTATAGGCTTCAGTAAATAGTCAATAGCATTCGCCTCAAATGCCTTCATGGCATACTCATCAAAAGCTGTTGTAAATATCACAGACGGCTTTTCATCCAGCAATTCCAGCATTTCAAAACCGTTCAGCTTTGGCATCTGCACATCCAGAAATATCAGATCAGGTGTATGCTCTTGTATGGCTTTGAAGCCTTCAAATCCATCGCCGCACTCGGCAGCTATTTCAAAACCTGTATGCTGTTGAAGGAAGGCACGTACTAGTTGCCTTGCCAATGGTTCGTCGTCAATGATAATTACCTTATGCATATGTCTGCGGTATGCTTAGTGTTGTGGTGAATTCTGTTTCTGTCTTACTTACATCCAGTAAGTCTGTACGGGTAAATAACAGGTACAGCCTTCGTTTTATGCCCTCCAAGCCGAAACCTGTACCACGGCTTGGCTGATTGTCTTTGTCGTACGGATTGGTAACATTGACTATCAGCATTGAATCTTTCTGGCTGATGTCTACACTAATTGTTACTTCACCAGTTTTTCCATACAAGCCAAATTTAATGGCATTTTCCATTACAGGTTGTAGTATGAAAGGCGGTATCTCTGCTCTTGGGTCAAAGCTTTTGTTGTAAACAATTTTAAGCCTGTCGCCAAAGCGTACCGATTCTATCGACAGGTAAGCTTCTATATATTCTAACTCTTCAGTCAGTGGTATGCGCTCCTGCCCATCGCGCTTCACCGAGCGGCGCAAAAAGTCTGAAAGCTTACCTATCATATCCTGTGCCTTAGAAGGCTCAATCATTGTTAATGCACTGATAGAGTTGAGGCTGTTGTATAGAAAGTGTGGTTGTAATTGCTGACGTAGCTTATATAGCTCTGCCTCGCGGTGCAGGTTGGTAAGGTCGTTTTGTTTTAGGAATTTCTTCTCAATTGTTTCAGCTTCTTTTACAATGGCGCTGTAAGTAGCTATCCATCCACATATCAGCCAATTAGAGAAATACCTAACAGGCATGCTATAAGCCAGCCAATCAAGATAATGATGTACTGGGTTTTTAAAAATTAGCTTCAATATCATCCATGTGGTGAATCCACCTGCTATAGCAAAGAAAGTGCCTATCAGCAATGCATACAGTGTAACACCAACGCGGGTAGGGTAGGCATTTACCACCAGCAGCATACCCCATATAGCTAATGCCAGTATCCCCATGTTTACAGAGCTGTCTATCAGGGCTACATTGAGGCCGAGGCCCTCATAGTAAAATAGATACCCTGCCTGCAGGCACCAGATAATGAATGCCAGCAAGGGTAGTAACCAACGCAGATGTTTGTTGATTAATGCCAAGTATCCGCTTTTTTGTTTTTAGCTATTTCAGGTTCAGACCACAGGGGAGAAGCTATGGGCTCTACTTCTCTTACAGAAGAGAATAGCAGGCTACCGTGTTTTACATCTACTTCCTGCAGGTCTTTTACCGCCACCAGTTCCCAAGATACGGTACGGCCATGCCTGTCTACAAATGTTGCTTCTTCTTCTTTTCCCACAACCCTTGCCTGAAATAGTGCTTCTCTTATTTCATCGGCAAACACTAGCCTCCATTGTTCTTCATATTGCTCGGTCGAAACGCCGTCGCATTTAATTCTGTAAATAATCTGTGCAGTATAGGCTTTCATAACCCGTGTGTATTAAAAACACCCGAAACAAGCATCGGGTGTGGTGTTTTAGTAAGATTTAATTTCAATGCTGCCAAAGCTGCACGAACCTCTCAACACAAGTACTTTCTTTTCTTCAGATGCAGATGTATTCATCCTCATTGCCCTACGGTCTTCTACACTGCCTAGTGTTGGCTGAATCTCATTCTTTATTTCCCAGTGAGAAGGTACTATCAATTCTACTCCGCCAAAAGCCACATTACAATTCAGTGCCATTGTACCTGTACCGTCTGCCTGTACCATATTTACCTCAACTCCGCCAAACGTAGCACTGATGTTGCCGCCCTTAAAATCTTTAGATGTTACTATTTCCTTTCTTCCCGCAAATGTTACTTCTATGTTCAGCTCATTTTCGTTATTGGTAACTACCTGCATATGGTTTTTGTATGCAGTGTTTTTTTTTCTGCTGTTCAGCACCATTACCACACCACCAATTATCAGTGCGAGCGGCAGCACTAAGTTTGATGAGTTGGTTTCCCCGATCATAAACTCAGGTATCAGGTGTGCGCCACCTATCAGCGATAATATCCACCATGCATGCCCCTGAAAGCGCTTCTTGATACCAATCAGCATACCTACAGCTATCAGCACTACAGGCCACAGCGTATGCCAGTCAAAATAAAGGCCGAGAACTTTTTTTGCGAAAAGTAAAACACCGAACAAGGCGATTGCTACACCGAACCATACTTTATCGCCATTGTGGCGAGGACGACGGTAGCGCCCCATATTGTCATATTGTTTCCAGTCCTGAATATTATGTTTCATCACAAATCGTATTTATGATGTAAAAGTATATTCCCTGAATAGCTATGTAAAGCCCTATTAGGCTAAAAAGATGTGTTTGTCGGTAAACGTCCCCGATTAGTCGGTAAAAGATAATGGAAATGATTAACTAAGTTTATCAGGAGTCCAATTCAGCTTAGAAAAAGTCTTTTTCCGCAAGGCAAAATACTGCCAAACAATGCTTTTGCCATAGATGCCGCTCATATTGCGGTGGGTTATCAGCTTTTTTGCTTCTTTGCGGCGTTGCAGCCATTTGCCTATACTGCCATAGAAGTGGAAATGCGCTTTGACGATAGTAAAGGTTTCTTTGAATTTGCCCCCTGCCATCATCTGCAGTCCTGCTACACCATCCAGTACCAGTCGCAGCGGGAATAGCCATAGCAGTTTCGAGGTACGTTCGTTTTTGGTAAGCAGAATAAGGCTGTTTCGGAAGTTGTAATACAGCTTTTGCGGGCTGCCATAGCTGATAACACTGCCACCTACGTGATACACTGTAGATTGACCAATATAACCAATCTTGTACCCCATGTTTTTAAGCCTCCAGCAGAGGTCTACTTCCTCCATGTGCGCATATAGGTCATGGTCCAAGCCCCCTGCTTTGTGATACAGGTCTGCACGCACCATCAGGCATCCGCCAGAAGCCCAAAAAACTTCTATATCATCGTTATACTGCCCTTCGTCTTTTTCTAATGTATTGAAGATGCGGCCACGGCAGAAGAGGTAGCCAAGATTGTCCATAAAACCACCACCTGCGCCAGCATACTCAAAGTACTCACGCTCTCTCCAGTATCTGATTTTAGGCTGGCAGGCGGCTAATCCCTGATAGCGTTGCATAGCATGCAACAGTGGGGGATACCAACCTTGCGTTACTTCAAAATCGGAGCTTAGCAGAATGTAGTATTTGGCCTGTATTTGTTTGAGGGCTTCTGCATAGCCATTAGAAAACCCTCTGTTAACACCTATTTGCAGTGTTTGTACAGAGGGGTAATTATCTTTCAGGTACTGATATGTATCATCTGTAGATGCATTATCTACAACTATTACATCATACCCTGTATGTGCTTCTGATACAATAAGTGGAAGAAACTGCTCATGCCATTTTCTGCCATTATAGCTAAGTATGACAACAGCGGTATCTTGCTGGCAAATAATCATTGCGTGGTGCTAATGATTATTTGTACTTAGGATCGTACAAAGTATTTTCAGGTGCTTTAGCAGCTTCATCTTTGTTGTTTACGAACTTATGTTCGTACAAGTTGTAGCAGCCGGCCCATGAGAAAATAAATATGCCGAAGAAAAACAGCAGGAATAAAAAGCGTGATTTAGACGGCTTACTAAGTTCAATGTCAGCCGGGTTGTCCAAATCTACATGTGCGTCGTGTGTATGTTCCTGGTTGTGTTGCATTTTGAAAAGAAAGTAATTTTCGCTGACAAAAATAATAGTTATTCGGTCAAAATCATAATATTTTTACCACGATTTCGTTTTTTAAAAGCCATTATGCGCCAATATTTTAACTGGAAAACATATCTGATAATTGCTGCTATGTGTATAGTGGGGGCATCTCTTTACTATACCAACCAATTGGCAGCAAAACTGGCTGACGAAGAACGTAAGAATATTGGGCAACTGGTAGAAGCACTTAAGATTCTAAATACTACGGAAGACCCCACAGCCTTGCAATTGGCAAGTCTGGTAATAGAGCAGAATAAAACTATACCGTTGATATTGACAGACGATAAGGGCCTCATTGTAAGTAGTATTAATCTTGATTCAAATGAGGTAAAGAAGACTCCTGCTTATACAAACGACATGTTAGCCAGATTCAAAGAGCTGCATTTACCGATTGTGTTTGAGTACAGTGGTGGCAAGCAACATGTGTATTACGGAGAATCTAACCTTTTGACTCAACTCCGTTATTATCCTTACATACAGCTTACCATTATTGTACTGTTTCTGGTAATAGTGTTGATAGCACTAACATCTGCACACAGGTCATTGCAAAATCAGGTATGGGTTGGCTTGTCTAAGGAAACAGCCCATCAGTTAGGCACACCGTTAAGCTCTATAGAAGGTTGGCTGGAATTGCTGAAAGACAGCGAAGAAAATGCAGAGGCTGTTAGTGAAATGCAGAAAGACCTTGACAGGCTGAAGCTGGTGGCAGACCGCTTTGGTAAAGTAGGTAGTGCGCCTCAGCTAGAGGAGGAGAATCTTATTATACGCCTGCAGAATATGGTAGACTACATGCAGAAGCGTGCACCTAGCAAGGTATCCATTGGCCTGACAACGAACGTTAGCGATGTGCCTGTAAACATCAGTGGCCCATTGTTTGACTGGGTAATAGAAAACCTGATGCGCAATGCGTTGGATGCCATGGATGGCAAAGGTGAAATAGAAGTGCGTATACAGGATAACAAACAACAGGTAATAGTAGATGTGTCTGACACTGGTAAAGGGATTTTGAAGCATCAGATAAAAAAGATTTTTGACCCAGGCTTTACCACCAAGAAAAGAGGGTGGGGGCTTGGTTTGTCTTTATCTAAACGCATTATAGAAAAGTATCACCATGGATCGCTTTTTGTTAAGCAGTCAGAATTGGGTAAGGGTACTACCTTCAGAATCTTGCTTAGGCGTTAATATTTTTTTATTTACATTTTTCATTTTTGAGTTTTCCATTTACATTTGCAGTCCTTCAAAAGATGCGGCGATGGCGAAACTGGTAGACGCACTACTTTGAGGTGGTAGCGCCCGAAAGGGTGTGGGAGTTCGAATCTCCTTTGCCGCACTAAAGGAGACAAACAGGCATCATCCCCTGTTTGTCTTTTTTCATTATCGGCTGTATTGCCTGACAGGTTCGCTATTAGCTCAAAAATAGCATTCACGCTATCGGTTCGAAGCACACCTGTTTTCTTGTCAAACATGATTCCTTCTGGGAATACCAGTTTTTGCAGTTTTTCTTTATGTTCTATATTCGCAGAATCCCATTCAGTAGCGAGGTTCATAGAAATATCCAACGCCTTTTCGAGAACAGCAATTGGGTTCGAAACCTTATTTTCTGTTTTAGATAATTGTGAAGCTATTTCTTGATGCTGAATCATGAATTTAGAACGAAATTTCTCATAAGTTCCCTTTGACATTTCCTTATTGATAAAATAGCTTTCCTCTATACTTTCGAGTTTTTCCTCAAGTACGGCTAATTGTTTTTTATACTCTTTTTCCAGTTCAATACGCTCCTTATTAATATCCATCCAAACAGATTCCATCATGGCGAGTAAAGGCGCTTTCAGTTCTGTACGAATACAATATTGTTCCATCAGTCCGATAAACTGCTTATGCAACCTGATAGCACTTTGGTTGCATTTACAACCCTTAGTCCTGCATTTATAATACCACAACCGCTTTGCTTTAACGATATAACCGGTAAAAGGTTGGTTACAATCACTGCATCGAATGAATACCTTTAAAGGAACCTCATCCTGTAATTTCTTATGAGGCACCCCATACCCCGGATTATGCCGATGGATCTCATTGACCTGTAAAAACAGTGCTTTGGAAACCAGTATCTCATGCGTACCCTCCACAAGTTGTCCTTCCAACATACTATGGCTTAGCAAACCACAATAAAAAGGGTTCTTGAATATTTTGGTAAGATGCTGCTTGTTCAGCTTTATTCCCAAACCGCGCAATCGTTCCAGAATAGCCTCATTTTTCATGCCCTCACTTTTCCAGACGAATGCTTTTTTTATTTTTTTGCCAATACTATTGATCACTATTTTCCTTACACCATTCGTTTTGACAATATCATAACCAATCGGAGGCTTTGCCACCCATATCCCACGTTTAAACTTCTCCTTCATTCCTGCAATAGAACGTTGCTTTCTGAGCTCATTATCATAGTGTGAGAACAGGAACTGAATATTTTGCTGGAATATTCCGCTTGGATTAGATGTATCTGTTGGCTGTGAAACTGCAAAGATTTCAACCCCGTATTTGCTTCTTAGTTCCTCAGCCAGTTTAATAGCAGCACCACCGGTGCGGCTGAAACGGTCCAGCATATAAACAAGGATATGGGTTATTATGCCCTTGTTCTTTTTAATAAAATCCAGCATACGCTGAAATTCTTTACGTCCATCGGTTTTGGCACTTTCATAAGTACCCCCAAAATATTCCAGGATTTGTATGTCACCTCTTAATGCATGTTCCTCAATAGCTTTTCGCTGAAAATCCAAGGATAAATTAGTATCAGCCTGTTCTTTGCTGGATACCCTTGTATATACAATAGCTACTTTGGTTCCGCCATTATTTATTATATTTTTCCCCTGTTTTGCAAAATTTGCAAAACCTGACAATGTGTTCATAAGTGTTTGTTTTTGTGTTCATTGTAAATATACAACTAATTGATAATCAATATTTTATATTTTTATGAATATTGTTTGCCAGTATTTTAGCAAGGGTTTTAAGGCTGTTGATAATCTCAAAGGCTTGTTCGTCATTATAATGGGAACACCCTTTAAAAGAACGTAGCCAATCCGGGGTATATCCGGATTGGCTACTGTCAGTAACAGTAGGCTTGTTTGGTGTCTGCATAGAACTAGAGTGATTTTGTAATGAGGAATTTGGTATATCTGTTCTGTATACCGTCTGTATATGCTTGTTGCCTAATAGGTAGTATTTAAATGGTTTGAAGTATGGAAAAAGAAGATTCTTTTCAGATAACTGCTAAACCCTGTCATAGCCAAATGAATGTCCCTGACAGTTGAAGGAAGCTGTGAGTTAATTAGCTGGCATTCCTTCCAAATAGTCATCTATACAGTCATGAATCATATGGACGATAGAACGTTCAGATTTATCGTATGTAAGATCCAGTGTAACGGATGGTTCTGCATTGTTTGAAGCAATAATTTCGTGTTGCAGGTCATTGTCGATGATTAAGTCAGAAATAACAGGGAGTGCTGCAAGTGGTATTTTGATTGTTCTATTCATAGTTTGAAAATTGTAGTGAGTTTTTTTGTAGAAGAAAAGCGATATGAATGCCAACTCAGTCATATGAATGCTTGAAACATAATGGACTTGTTACGGCTCCCCTAATAATTCGACAATCATACTTACTTCTGATTTTAGCAGATAACGTCTTCTGTGAATACTTTTTAGGAACTGCTGATGATTGGTATGCAAGTTCAACCATCGCCTGAAATTTTGTGCGGCATTATCAGCAGAACTGTCAGGAAAATACATCTGTGCAAGTTCCTTGCGAGAATACGATTTTAGTTCAAAATGAGTTGTTGCATTGTTCGTTTTT
Source organism: Chitinophagales bacterium (assembly GCA_017303395.1). Lineage (GTDB taxonomy): Bacteria > Bacteroidota > Bacteroidia > Chitinophagales > Chitinophagaceae > Polluticoccus. The sequence continues at coordinate 208,604 of JAFLBN010000003.1, read as the reverse complement.
TTTTGCATTCTATGTTATTTTAGAGTGTCCTGTAATTACTCATTCTTGTCGTAAGGTCAACAGACGGATATTGATGTCTTAAGACCTAAAATCATTCAAGAAAAAGTAATTGAGGGAACAAACTTAGAACCAATCAAAATAGGGTTGAAGCTCTTTGTGGCTCTATGCTAGGCAATGACGCCCTTTAACATAATTTTAGAAATCGAAAATCGATGTGCAAAAAAATCCTTCTAATATATTAGACAAACTAACCGTTGATAGGAGCTATCTGATACTTTTGCCGAAATACCTATCATGTTTGAGTTGAGATCATATTCTCGCAAGGAGCTAGCGTTGCTATATTTCCCTGACAATACACCAAAGGCAGCCAGTCAAAATTTTAGACGGTTGTTAAAAGAAAAGCCTATTGGTTCTGCATTACTACAATTATTATCGCACCGTAAATACTTAACTGAGATAGAAGTGAGGAGAATTACTGCCTTATTAGGAGAACCATAAATGTTTATGAAGCTTTAGTAAGGCTCACACATTACAATCTGTAATGAAATCATTACAGATTTGAGAGGGTTTGATACGGAAATACCAGTAAAAATCTTGTAATCTTAAGATCCCTTACAGGACCTAGCACCCGTTGTAATGAAAGTTGTTACAAATAGAGTTTTTGGCCATGGTTGTTACAAAAAACCATATCACTTAGCAAGCTAGAATGCCGGAACTAAGATTTAGGGTGTACAAGTTTTAGGGTTATCCTCAAAAAAACAGTGTTTGTAATGGGAGTAGAATCAAAACGGTGTCTGATATACGGATTGTTATATGAAATCTTGCTCAATTTCTCTGGAACAAAGGCGTCCTATCTCATTCAGTTGCTGTATTAATGCCATGAGTAAATTACATTGGTCTATTTACAAGCTAAATTTGTCAGCATCTGTATACAATTAAATTAGGATGGCTACATTTTATACGCCTTCTAACGTCAAAAAGCAAAAAAGATACTTTTCAAGTGTGTATTGAGAAAGTTATCTTTATTGAAACTCTGCGAATAACGTTATTCATTACAAAATAGGTTGCAGATTATTACATGTGCGTAAAAGTGATCTTTTCAGTAGAGCTGAAATGCGAATGAGGAGTTAAATAACTCAGCGTATAGAAACGAAAATATAAATTGCATTAACTGTAATGCAGGTAAGGATCAAATACATTGATCTGCTAGTTGTAAAACATGAATGCCGCTTTATAAAGCGGCATTCATGTTTATTGAACATTATTTCTTAGGTATTCTGGCTTGTGCGATTTGTGTGCTGAAGTTATTACAAGCTTTAAATTTGGTTGCTTTGATTATATACTGATGACTCGGGTTTGCGAGTTACGGCTATTACTTGCTGCACGTTTGGTGACAGTAAAATTGCAAAGGTCGACAAGTTATGCTGTGTCGCCTTTTTTCAGTGAACCAATTACTGCATCTTTAAATGAGTCAAGTACATTACCTGCCTGTACTTTGGTGGTACAGATATCTTTAGCTATCTAATCTATTAATGTTGTATTGTTCATAACAAAAAAGATTTGAGTGAAGTTGATTTTCTTATTAATAAACTATAGCTGGTAATTATTGAATAAATAATAAATGTAGGAGGTATATAAAACTAATTACAGCCAATAAGAATAAGACAAGGAGATTATTGTTATTTACCAGAATACTTACATATATGAGATTCCAGGAACTAAATACAAAACGCTTTATATAAGTATACTGGTATAACACATTTTTTGTTGTATGTTGTCATATTTTTGTCAACGCTCATGTGTGTATTAGCAATATTGTCAAACTTTATGTAAATTTATATATAGTCGGTTAATTGAAAAAAGCTCTCGTCATACTACTCTTAATCAGTTATACGCTTTGTGCGTTTGGCGTTAGTATTAATTTTCATCATTGCAGTGGGCATCTTAAGTATGTCACCCTTAAGGACAATCAAAAGAAAAAATGTTGTAAAAAAAAGGTCATGCCCCCAGGTTGCTGCAAAGACAGCCAGGTCAAGTTCAAAAAAAGCGGTAGTGATTTTTTAGGTAAGCAGTCGGAACTCAGTTTTCAAACTATTCTTCTAGCTGACCTTCCTGCACCCTGCGGCTTTCCTGTTAATACGACTAGAGTTTATAAAGTAGCAGAGAAGAATATAAACAATAATTCTCCGCCAGATGTTTATTACCCACCTCTGTATATCCTGAATGAGGTTTTCCTTATTTGATCTGAAGTAGAAATGTTTTAGCCTTAACCCAATGGGTTCACTGCTAGTTGTGCGTTACGCATTCTTTCAACATTACTCAATAAAAAAGATATTTTTAAAATATTTATTTAATAGCACTAGCATTATTGCTCTCTGTTCCTATGGCAGCACGCACAGTAAAAAAATACAGCAAGTATCTTGCTCCATGAAATGTGAACAAGAAAAAGCCTTAGACAAACCGGGAAAATGCCGTATGTGAGATGGAACTGTAAGATGTGAAGTAAAGATAATACTAGATCACAATTCTGATCTACAAATTAAATTACATACTCTTATAGGGGGTAAAATAAAAGATTAAAGAATAAAATAAAAGCACATTTTTTTTGCCCAGAAAGTGGCTACAGTAGCGGGTTTCGGATGGTTAGGTTCCGAAATGCCGCACGTAGTAGTTATGGGTAGGTAGATCATGAAATATACTTCAATAACAGAAAAGGTGCTATTGTTAATTAGATATCTCAAATTTATCAACCGGTCTTTACTTCTATCAGATTGTTTCTGGAAGTTGAATAATTAAATAGGAAAAATTTAGTAAACAATAAAGAACAAGGTTTTATATGGGGAGGATATTATTCATTAAAAATATGTGTTGTGAACGTTGTGTTGCGACAATAGAAAATATTTTAACTGAAATAGGACAGCCATTTTCGGAAGTAAAGATTGGTGAAATTCGCGTAGAAGAAGAAATCTCGGAGATTGAAATTAATAGAATAAATGACTCACTGGTAAGGTGTGGTTTTAGTTTGGTCGACAAACCTGCCGCAAAAACGGTTGTTCAAATTCAAGCATTATTGTGTGAATATGTTAGGGCAATAGTTAATAATTCCGGTAAGATGCAAAAATTGTCAACTTATATCGAAAGCAATTTACATCGTAGCTATTACCACTTGAGTAAAACCTTTTCTTCTGAGACGGGCTTAACGATTGAGAAATACTTTTTGGCATTGAAAATGGAGAAAGCGAAGGAACTAATATTAGAAGATAAGCTTTCGTTATCTTCAATTGGATGGCAGTTAGGTTATACAAGTTCACAGACCTTTAGTACACAATTCAAAAAGGTCACCGGTCTTACGCCAGGTGCTTTTAAGTTAAATCCGAATCCTCCTAGGAAAGCATGGGATAAGCTTTTGCCACAAGATTTCGAACAATCTTGATGTTAAAACGAACATTCTTCTTTTAGTTTACAAATATCTTTAGAGAAAAAGGATACTTTCTTGATTTAAAATACGTTAGCAAACATAGCATAAGCCGCGATCAATAATGATTGTTTTGAAAGCGCTATGAGGGAATGAATTGATAAGATGATATTTAGTGATTAAAATCATAAAATTGACTGACTATGCTCATAGCTTTCATCAAGCAAAATTCGTCTCTTTATTGAAATACTTTACACCATGCTGAAAGTCTGGATGCTTGTAAGTTTGCTTTTATGCGGTTGTACCAATATCTACAAAGTAACATCAATAAGCTATGATGATCAAATTGATTTTGTAAAGTACAAGACGTTTGCCTGGCTATATGACGATGCCGATACGTCAAACTCTCCCTATAATAATGAGGTAATTAGAAATAATATTCGAAACTATTATGGATTATGTCTTTCCGATAGAGGGTTAACATTTGACCCTAAAACTCCGGACATTTTATTGCAGCTTATTATTTCAAATGCTAAGAAAAACAAGGTGATCTATGAGTATTCACCCTCTACCTATTATCGCCCCTACTATTACGGCAGTCACTATTATAATCCTTACCGCTTTAACTATTATTATCTCGACGGTGTCTATTACGATTTCTACTACAGCGGTGGAGAAAGACTAAGCAAACAGACCATTGACTATGTACGAGGTTCTATTTCCTTGAATATCATTGACAGGGCAAGCAAGAAGTTAATTTGGTCAGGAACAGCCGAAGGGAATATTTATGACGCATCAGTAATCAAAAAGAACTTACATCCCGCTGTTCATAGAATAATTAATGAATTCCCAATAAAACCAATGATTAAACGTTCTCATAGAATCAAATAATGCAATGCTGTTATCATAACCTGGTTATAGTTTTTAATGCATAAATTATTCACTTAAAAAAATCAATAATTATGTTTTACGACGGATATCATTTCTGGGGAATGCACCTGTTATGGTGGTTTTTTTGGATAGTATTACTCAGTTCACTTTTTGGATGGTTCGAGCCAGTACCCAAAAGGAAAATAAAGAAAGACTCTCCACTCGATATTTTAAAAAGGAGATTGGCTGCAGGAGAAATTTCGACTGAAGAATATGAGGAGAAAAAAAAACTCCTTGAGCAAGACAAATAATTTTTTACAACGCTCCAATAACATAAAAATGCTCTATGAAAATAGTTGAAAAGACACGAACGTACACCGCTTATGCTGAAAGGGTTTTTAGTTGCCTGGACGATCTGGGTGTTACAGGCATGCATATGACCAAATCGTCAATGCCTATGATGGGAGGAAAGATGGATTTTCAGTTTCTAACTGAGAAGCATACCGGCGCAGGCACAAGATATCGTTGGACCGGTAAAGTGCTTTGGATGACCCTCGATTTCACAGTGACCGTTACTAAATGGGTCATGGGGGTAGAAAAATCTTGGCAAACCGAAAAAAATGCCAGAATGATAATTATGTCATGGTTCAGAATGGACTTAAAGGTTGAGCAATATGGACAGCATGCCATGGTAAAACTGTCCATTGCTTATGAGCGACCTGAAGGTATTTTTAACCGGCTGCTTAGTGTCCTTTTAGCCGACTGGTACTGCAAGTGGTGTGTGGAAAATATGCTTCAGGATACAGAGGAGCGTCTGAAAGGAGCCCGAAATGATGACTCAGATGAAATTGAAGAAATGAGTTTAAAAGAAAGTACAAATGAACAACCAAATTACAATTAAATCATTAGGAGCGGCGGGAACTGTGACGGGTTCTAAACATCTTCTAGCAACTCCCGAAGTTACAGTGCTCATCGACTGTGGACTTTTCCAGGGATTAAAAACACTAAGAAATAAGAACCGAGAGGCATTACCCGTTGATGCAGCAAAAATTGATGTGCTACTTCTTACGCATGCTCACCTTGACCACTGTGGTTATATTCCTTTACTGGTAAAAAATGGATTTACAGGCAAAATATATGTGACTGCTCCCACTATGGATCTGACTGAAATAATACTAAGAGACAGTGCAAAAATTCAGGAGGAGGAAGCTCAATTTGCTAATGAAGGAGGTTATTCTAAACATAAGCCTGCACTTCCTTTGTACACGACCGAAGATGTAGAAAGGGCTCTTCCCCGATTCGTGATAGTAGAACATAGCGAGGTCGTCCAATTATCAAATAACGTGAGCTTTCAGTTCAGGAAGAATGGGCATATTCTTGGGAGTTGTAGCATACAAATGACTTGCTATGATAAGCAAATAGTTTTTTCCGGAGATATCGGAAGAAATAATTCCAGGTTTCTATTGCCCCCGGCAGCTTTAGAAGGCGCTGATTATGTTATTATGGAATCTACTTACGGTGATAGGCTCCATCCGGACATGGATCCTCTGGACCAGCTTGCCAAAGTCATCAATGAGGCAATTGAAGACCATGGAGCTGTGATTATTCCCAGTTTTGCGGTAGGAAGAGCGCAGGAGATCATGCACTTAATAAATCTGTTAAAAAAAGAAGGAACGATACCTTCCTGGATACCTGTTTTCCTGGATAGTCCAATGGCCGCAAATGCTACCGACATTTTGTGTAAATACCCGAAATGGCACAAGCTAACAAAAGAAGAATGCAATAGCGTTTGTAATGACGTAGTCATCAACAGAGATTTCCATAATACAAGGAATATCATTGAAAAAAAGGGACCTAAGATCATTATTTCGGCAAGTGGCATGCTCACGGGCGGAAGAATTCTGGAATATATGAAGTTCCTGGCACCCGTTAAGAAAAATACAGTTTTACTTATCGGTTACCAGGCTGAGGGTACACGCGGCCGGGCACTTCAAAATAATGCTCACGAATTAAAAATACGGGGTGCATACGTACCTATTCGGTGCAAAGTTGTTGAAATAACAGGCCTGTCGGGGCATGCTGACCAAAAAGAACTATTGCTATGGTTAAAGCAATTTGAAAAAAGACCCACTCAGGTTTTTTTGGTTCATGGAGAACCTGCTTCTCAAGCGGCATTCAAACTTAAGATAGAGTATGAGTTCAAATGGAAAGTGAAAATTCCAAAAGAGAATGAAGAGTCCGTGCTTTTTGAAATTAAAGAACCTGCACATGCATAATCATAAGGACGATCTTCGTTACAAAGATATTTGGATCGATACCAACCAGGAACTCGTTATTTATATGCCTGAAAGCTGTCACGTTTGTAAATCGGAAGGTTTTCAGGCATTGACAAGAGTTGAAGTGTGGTTTAAAAAAAAAAGTATTATAGCTGCTTTAAACATTACGCAGGACGGATTGCTGGGAGACGGCGAAGTGGCTCTTTCATTAAGTGCTAAAAAGAAGCTAAATGTTCAAAACGGCGATTTACTGAACGTAAAGCATGCAGAGCCATTGCAGTCAATAGCCTATATCAGGGCTAAGCTATATGGGAATGCATTAGACCAAACTGCTTATGACGAAATTATACGAGATATTGTAGATGAGAAATACTCCAATGTATTCATTACTGCCTTCCTTGCTGCCTGTTCAGGTCATAATATGAGCTTGGAGGAAATATGTTACCTGACCAGGGCAATGATCAATGTCGGTAATAAAATTGCTTGGGATAAAGAAATTATTGCAGACAAACATTGCATTGGAGGGTTACCGGGAAATAGGACGACCATGATTGTAGTTCCGATAATAGCGTCATTAAACATTCCGATTCCTAAAACTTCTTCCCGTGCCATTACGTCTCCTGCCGGTACTGCCGATACCATGGAAGTATTGACGAATGTAACGCTGGATATAGCAGCATTACACGCTATTGTTGCGAAGGAAAACGGCTGCATTGCCTGGGGAGGTGCTGTAAAGCTGAGTCCCGCCGATGATATTATAATAAGAATAGAACGTGCCTTAGATATTGACAGTGAGGGGCAGATGATAGCTTCAATACTATCTAAAAAAATAGCTGCGGGATCAACCCATTGTGTGATTGACATTCCTGTTGGCAGTACAGCGAAAGTACGGAACATGGAAAGCGCGAAACAGTTGGCTGCACAAATGGAAGCCGTTGCAAAATACGTTGGACTTAAAATAAGAATTCTTTTTTCTGATGGTAATCAACCTGTTGGCGAAGGTATAGGCCCTTCCCTGGAGGCAAGGGATGTTTTAAAAGTATTGCGTAATGACAGCGATGCTCCACAGGATCTTAAAAACAGGGCATTGGTGCTGGCAAGTACCATTGTGCAACTAACATTGGGCAAATCAGAGCTGGAAGCAAATATGCTTGTAGCTAGCCAGTTAGAAAATGGAGCAGCATACAATAAATTACTAGCTATTTGCGAGGCTCAGGGTGGCTTTAAAGAGCCGAAACAAGCAAATCTCTCAGAAAAGATTACTGCCGGAAATGAAGGGATAGTAACAAAAATAGACAATAGAAAAGTCGCCAGGCTTGCAAAGCTCGCCGGAGCGCCGGATACTCCTGAAGCAGGATTGGATTTTAAAGTGAAGTTGGGACAAACTATCAAGGCGGGTGATGAGCTGTTTACCATTTATGCAGGTTCCAAAGGAGAGCTTAACTATGCCATGGAATATTTTAAAACTAATCAAGGACAAATAATTCAAATTAACTGATGAAGCAGAAGATTATATTTTGTTTACCAGGGAACGAGTTGTTAGCAGGCACTTTGTCTGAGAAAGCGAACGTTGAGCGGGGGAAACTAACGATGAGAAGGTTTCCGGATGGAGAAACTTATATTAAAATAGACAGCCAGGTTGCAGGCAAGGAAGTATTATTGATTTGCACTTTGCATCAACCGGATGATAAACTTCTACCCTTGTATTTTCTGGCAAAGACTTTGAAGGAATTTGGCGCTATTAGGATTACGCTTGTTGCGCCCTATCTGGCGTATATGCGCCAGGACACGCGGTTTCAACATGGAGAAAGCATTACCTCGGAATGGTTTGCAAAACTGCTTTCTTCTTTTGTAGATGAGCTGATAACTATAGATCCCCATTTGCATCGAAAAAGCAATCTTGCGGAAATATATTCTATCCCTACCCATATTTTACATGCTGCACCTTTGCTTTCATCCTGGATAAAAGCAAATATTCCAAATGCTGTCCTGATTGGGCCGGATTCCGAAAGCGAACAATGGGTCTCGGAAGTTGCCAACGCTGCCGATGTACCTTATGTTGTCTTGGAGAAAACGAGAAAAGGAGATAAAGACGTACAGGTTTCTGTACCACATCTTGATGGCAAAGCAGATAAGACGCCTGTTTTGGTAGACGATATTATTAGTACAGCAAGGACAATGATAGAAACAATAGGTCATCTGAAAAATGCAAACTTCAATGCTCCCGTATGTATTGGCGTTCATGGAATATTCGCAGAAGATGCCTATTTATTATTGAGGCAAAGTGGTGCAGCTCAAATAATAACCGTAAATACGATACCGCATGAAACAAATAAGATTTTTATAGAAGAATTATTACTGACAGCACTGCAATCGAAAACATGATTATGATCATGTTTTCGATTGAGCATAATCAGCAAAGTTTGTTTTGATTGTTTAGACTTTTGGTTGAAACTATGGGAAAGCTTGTTACACCAGATTTAAAACAACTCAATGAAATGGCTGGCATTTTAAAAGCAATTGCTCATCCGGAACGTTTGGGTATAATGCAAATAATTTACCAGGAGAAAAGAATAGCTGTAAAAGGTATTTATGAACGGTTGCGATTACAGCAATCTGTGGTTTCAAGACACCTGGGTATACTTAGATCGGCAGGAGTGGTAAGGCGGGAACAGGAAGGGCAAAAGATATATTACTGCCCCTGCTTTGATAGCAAGACTTTACTTTGTTTGCCCAAATGCATTCTTTAACTTTTTGAGTAAGTATATGCAACTATATGAATAATTAAATGGCATAAAAGATTACGATGATTGAAAAAATAGTATCCTGGTCAATTCATAACCGTTTTTTTGTCTGGATAGGTATCATACTTATTGCAGTCGGGGGATTCTATTCCATTAAAGAAACCCCAATAGATGCGTTGCCTGATCTGAGCGAGAACCAGGTAATCATTTTTACCGAGTACATGGGGCGTAATCCGAAAATCATCGAAGACCAGGTTACTTATCCTCTCGTTTCTAATCTCCAGGGTATTCCAAAAATTAAATCGATCAGGGCTGCATCTATGTTTGGGATGAGCTTCATTTTCGTTGTTTTTAAAGATGACGTTGATGTGTACTGGGCACGCACAAGGGTTTTAGAAAGACTTAATTATGCTCAGAAATTTTTACCTCAAGGCATCACGCCTAGTTTGGGGCCTGATGGTACAGGACTGGGGCATGTTTATTGGTATACCCTTCACGGTAATGGCTATAATTTAGGTGAGTTAAGAGCATTGCAGGATTGGTACGTAAAATTTGCCCTTCAGAATGTAGAAGGTGTTAGTGAAGTAGCATCATTCGGAGGTTTTCAAAAGCAGTACCAGGTAACTATAGACCCTCATAAACTAGTATATTTCGGTATCCCGTTAATGGATGTAACCCGCGCAATAAGCGCAAACAACAAAGATGTAGGCGGAAGTCTTTACGAAATGAATGCAACAGGTTATCTCATAAGGGGGCAAGGATACATCACAAGTCTGGAAGACATACGAGACATTCCTATTGGAACTTATAAATCTATTCCTGTTACTGTCGGTGATATTGCGCAAGTACAGATGAGTCCGGATATCAGGTTAGGAATAGTAGATGAAAATGGTGAAGGGGAAGTCGTAGGCGGAATTGTAGTGATGCGTTATGGTGAAAATGCCAAAGATGTCATTGAACGCGTTAAGACAAGGATAAAAGACATCGAGAAAGGGCTGCCAACAGGGGTAAAATTAAAATCGGCCTACGACAGAAGCGATTTAATAGAGGCCGCTATAGCCACCTTAAAGGATGCGCTATGGCAAGAGATATTAATTGTCTGTGTAGTAGTCATTTTGTTTCTTTTCAGCATACGAAGCGGTATGGTGGCGATCATATCCATCCTCTTATCAGTCTTAATCGGTTTTATCCTTATGAGACTTTTGGGCGTTACCTCCAATATAATGTCGCTTGGGGGCATTGCATTAGCGATTGGCGATGTAGTAGATCCGGGTATCGTTATGGCTGAAAATGCTTACCGGGCTTTAACCAACCGGGTATTAGATAACAATAAAAGCAGTTCAGATGAATAAAGAGAGGATTGGACATACTAACGAAATATCCGAAGAAGAACGTGTAAAGATCATAGAAAACTCCTCGCGGACGCTGGCAAGATCCGTTTTCTTTTCTGTGATCATCATGATTATTTCATTTGCCCCAGTATTATTTCTTACCGGGCAGGAAAAGAAACTGTTTTCTCCCTTGGTGCTTACAAAGACCTTTTCCCTGATAGGTGCAGCCATACTCGCCATAACAGTATCTCCTATGCTCACCCGGTCATTCATGAAAGGTAAGCTTATCCCCGAAAGCCGAAATCCTGTTTCTAATTTCTTCGTGACTATCTATCGACCTGTAGCCAGGTGGTGTCTAAAATTCCGTAAAACTGTTTTACTAATCTGTTTTGCCATAATCATAGGCAGTATTCCCCTTGTTATGAACCTGGGAACAGAGTTTATGCCTCCTTTGGACGAAGGCTCTTTGCTGCTTATGCCTGTTACCTTACCGGATGTGTCAAATTCAGAAGCAAAGCGCATAACGCAGCTTCAGGATAAAATCATTAAAAATTTTCCTGAAGTTGAAAATGTACTGGGTAAGGCTGGCCGTGCTTATACTGCCACGGACAATGCCCCCATAAGTATGATTGAGACCATCATTGTCCTTAAACCTAAAAAATACTGGAGAGATGGGATGACCAAGGAGAAGCTGATAAAGGAGATGAATGAGAGCGTCCAAATTCCCGGTGTTGTAGTTGGATGGACGCAACCTATCATCAACCGGATTAATATGCTTTCCACTGGTATCAGAACTGATGTAGGGGTAAAGATCTATGGAAAGAACCTGGACAGCATTTATCAGATATCCAGGAAAGTAGAGGCGAGCCTGAAAGGGATTAATGGTCTTGAAGATTTATATGTTGAGCAGCTAACTGGTGGTAAGTATTTGGATATAAAAATAAGAAGAAAGGATGCCAAACGATATGGATTGAATATTGATGATGTCAACATGGTCATTGAGAGTGCTCTTGGGGGAATGATATTGTCAAATACCGTAGAGGGCAGGGAACGGTTTAATATAAGCCTGCGTCTGGCCCAGGAGTATCGTAACGATCTTGATGAAATAAGAAGAATTCCTGTCCAATCCATGAAGTATGGCGTATTGCCACTATCTGCTGTCGCTGATATTAAGGTTACCGAGGGGCCTCCAATGATCAACTCTGAAAACGCCATGCTCCGGGGCACCGTTCTTTTCAATGTTCGGGGCAGAGACATGGGCAGTGTGGTAAATGAAGCCAAAGACAAAATTGAAAAAGCCTTTAAACAACTTCCCCAGGGGTATTATATTAACTGGAGTGGGCAATATGAAAATCAGGTCCGTGCCCAGCAACGACTAAAGATCATTATTCCTATTGTGATGTTGATTATCGGTTTTATTCTTTACATGACCTTTCATTCACTTAAAGAAGTACTTGTAGTATTTGTAAGTATTCCTGTTGCGCTGATGGGTGGTGTTTATTCCCTTTATTTTTATCATGTTAACTTTTCTGTAGCTGTTGCTGTTGGCTTTATAGCGCTTTTCGGGGTAGCTGTTGAGACGGGGGTGTTAATGATTGCTTATATGAATGATACGATCAGAAAAATGGTATTGGAAAAAGGCAATAGCAGGGAAGCCATTCAACTGGATGCCCTCAAAGAAACCATTTTATTTGGTGCTACGCAGCGTGTGCGCCCTTTGCTGATGACGGTACTTGCGAATATTATTGGCTTAATACCGGTAATGGCATCGACCGGAACAGGTAGTGATGTGATGAAGCCAATAGCCATTCCATTCGTTTTTGGACTTATTACGTCTACTCTTTTTGTGTTGGTGGTGCTGCCTGTGGTATTTAACCTGCTGAAAGAATGGGAACTTAAAAAATATGGAAAACTGATCGTTTTAGAAATTGATGAATAAAGAAATGAAAAAGATATTAATTCTTATAGCGATAATTTTTATCACGACAGTTGATACACTTGTTGCGCAAGATACTGCTCATTTAAACCTGAGTACAATATATGTACAGATAGATAACAATTATCCTCAACTAAAATATTATGAGGCAAGGATACAATCACTTCGTGCTATGGTTGCAGGCGCCAAAGCCTGGATGCCACCTACGGTAGGCGCAGCATTTGACCAGTTCCCCTATAGGATTTCCATGGTTAAAGACCAGACAGTTGAAAACCAGGCCGGCTTTATGTTTTCAGTACAGCAGATGATCCCAAACCCGGCAAGGCTTAATGCACACAAAAATTATCTTTCATCATTAAGTACCGTTCAACAAAACAACCTGAACTGGCAAAAGAACTTCCTCTATTATACAGCCAGGGTTTATTATTATCGACGGTATACAGGAGAAACAAAGCTGAAACTGCTTAGAGAATATAAAGAGTTGCTCAACCTGCTTATTAAAAATGCTAAAGAGAAATATACCTATAACCAAGCTGACCTGGGAACTATTTTTAAAGCTGAAGCTGCGCTGAGCGAATTAAATAACATGGAATATATGTTGCTTTCACAGATTGCAGAGGGCAGCATCGGCATCAATACCCTGCTTAACCGGGAAGTAAATACGCCTTTTACAATTGATACATTCCTTGTAGTTAAGAATTATGATACGGATTATTTTATTATCAGGGATACGAGCCTGCGATTCGATAGTTCTGTTTTTAAACGAAGTGATATTTTGTCCGTCCAAAATCAAATACGCTCAATGGAGCTAAACAGGAAATATGCGGCAACGGCGGCTAAGCCTGAATTCGGGGTTCAGTATAGCCATGGACAAATGTTCGCTATGCCCAACCGTTTTTCCTTGATGGGTATGGTTACTATACCTATTGCCCCATGGTCTTCAAAAATGTATAAATCAGAAGTACGATCAATGGGTTTTGAGATTGAGGCTATGCAGCGGGAAAAGGAAACGATGCAACTGATGGCCGGCCAAATGCTTCGGGAAAAGATCACAATGCTCCATTATGAAAAGAAGCAGTTGGATAACTATGATAAAAATGTACTGCCATCCTATAAAAAGAATCTGGAAACAAACCTGCTTGCCTACAGGCAAAATACCGGGAACTTTTTTGTATTACTGGATGCGTGGAATATGTTACTGATGAAAGAACTGGAACGGGTTGATAAACTGGGACAGGTATTTCTCATACAATCTGACTATGAATATCAAAGGGAATTAAGATAATGGCACAAAATAGATATAATAGTGATATGGACAGTAGTATTAAATACTTAATGCTGCTTCTATCCTTTTCTATGATAAGCTGTCAATCCGGGCGCCAGGAACAAGCACCTGTTAACAGCGACAGGTTTAATAAAGAAGTAAAGTGGAATACGCTACCCGCTAACCAGACTGTAATCGCAAAACAAAAAACGGTGACCCCAACTTTAGCTCAGGTCAAACTACCTATTTCAGGAAGCGGGTACATCAGCTTTGATGTGCAAAGAAATAGAAAGCTTGCCGTAAGAGTCGGAGGCCGTATAGAAAGATTGTATGTGAAATACAATTTTCAGTACGTAAAAAAAGGCGATAAAATACTGGATATCTATAGTCCGGAACTCAATACTTACCTGGAGGAATACAACTATCTCAACAGAACCAATGCAGATGCGGAACTGAAACAAAAAGCACATGAAAAACTGTCGCTCTTAGGCTTAAGCGATGTGCAGATCAACCAGATATCCCGCACGGGTGTGGTGGCACAAACAATCCCATTATATAGTCCATACACTGGCTACGTCTTGTTTAATCCTTCCGAAACTGCCGGTAATATGGGGAAAGCTTCTCCATCCACTATGGGACAAGGAATGGGAGGGAATGATCGGTCTGGAACTGTATTGCAGGGCAGCTCATTAGCAGATAACAGTATCCGGGAAGGTATGTATGTGTCTAAGAATCAGACTTTATTTTGGGTCAACGACTTTCGACAGGTATGGGGATTGATTGCATTCGGTAAAGAGAATGAAAAATACCTGCATAAAGGAATGCCTGTGAAAATTAAAAGTGAATTACAAACTGATACGATTGCTACCAAGGTTCAGCTGATAGAACAGGTTTATGGAGAAAATCAAAAATTTACGCAAGCCCGTGTTTACCTGGAAAACAAAGGACTGCTAAAGCAAAATTCGCTAATAACAGGTACAGCTTATGTGCAATCCGATGCTTTAATGGTCCCTGCAAGCAGTGTATATTATGTGGGAAGAGTAGCTATTGTTTGGATAAAGAAAGGAACAACTAAGGACGGTAGCGGCATTTTTGAAGCAAGGGAAGTGAAAACTGGTTATCGAGATGCAAATTCAGTTGCAATATTGGAAGGCTTATCTACACAGGATAGCATAGCGAAAGATGCAGGTTACATGGCGGATAGTGAAACGATTATTAAATATTAAATGTATAAAATGAAGAAGGGAGTATATTTTTCATGGTTCCTTTTGTTGTCGTGGCTCATTGTAGTTTCATGCAATGAAAACAAAGACATGCACCAGGCACACCGTAAACAGGTGTCCATGGATATGATTACGTTTACTGGACGAGAGGAATTATACGCGGGCATTAAAACGGACACAGTAAAAAGAAAGGAAATTTCCGAATTTTCATCGATTGTAGGCACAGCCGCATTCGATGAACAAAAAATAACTGTAGTAACTGCAAGATTTCGGGGTAGGCTTGAAAAACTATATGTCAAAACGCCACAACAGTACGTCACTAAAGGGCAACCGCTTTATGCTATTTACAGCGAGGAATTATTGTCAGATGAAAAGGAGCTGGTTGGTGCGCTGGAGCAGCAGGAAAAGTTTAGTAGCATAAAACAGGTGATTGATGAATTGATCGCCGGAGCCAGGAAGAAACTATTATTGTGGGGCTTGTCCCCGGAACAGATTGCAACAATTGAAAAAACAAAAAAAATTGCACCACTTGTAGATTTCTATAGCCCTGTTTCAGGCACGCTCGTGGAGCTGTCCGTAAGCGAAGGGCAATACGTAGAAGCAGGTACAGCGCTATACCGCATTGCAGACCTTTCCGAGCTTTGGGTGGAGGCTCAGGTTTACACAAACGAATTACAATGGCTGAAAGAGAAACCACGAGTGCAAATTGAGTTTGATGCTTATCCCGGAGAATTGTTGGGTGCAAAACCTGTGTTTGAAAACCCGGCATTGGAAACCGACCAGAAAATAAGCCTGATAAGGTTTCTCATAGACAATCGAAAAGATCGGATTAAACCCGGAATGATGGGCTATGTTCATGTTAAAAGGAATGAACGGCAGACACTTGTGATCCCCAAAACTTCGATCCTGGTGGGTGAGATGGTAACTGTATGGGTTAAAACGATGGACAATATGTATGAGCCCAGAAGCGTCAAGATAGGTGTTCAAAACAAGAAAGAAGTAGAGATATTGAGTGGTTTACAGGAAGGTGAAATTGTCGTAACGAACGGGGCTTTTTTACTAAACAGTGCCCTGATCCTTAAAAAAGGTGCAGGTATGGGTGATATGGGTGGAATGAAAATGTAAAAAATTAACAACGCCAATGCATGAATTTGTAAACAATCTATTGGGACCCTATTTAATGGGTTTGTTAATTGCCACTGCTATTGGTTTTATCATTGGCCTGGAACGGGAATTTGATGCAGCTATGGGTAATGAACATTTTGCAGGGCTGAGGACATTTTCGCTCACCAGTATTCTGGGGTATACTATTACTGTGCTAGCAAAGCAGTTTTTGCCAATTACCCTGGCTATCGCCCTTCCCGGTTTTTGTATTTTCATTACGGTTTTTCATTTTATCAAATCACAAAAGGATAACGCCAATCTCGGCATCTTAACGGAGATATCTTTACTAATCACTTTTGCACTTGGTGTCCTTTCTGCTTTGCATTTTATTAAAGAAGCATTGGCAACATCAGTAATAACCGTCAGCATTTTATCCCTCAAGCAGCAGTTCAAATCATTGATTACCCGGATTACCCAAGATGAACTTTACGCATTTATAAAATTTATTGTGCTGTCTTTGCTCATCCTACCATTTTTGCCGGATACCGGCTATGGGCCTAACGGAATTATCAATCCCCGTTCTATTGGATTTGTAGTAGTGCTTACATCCCTACTCAGTTTCATTGGCTATTTGTTGATTAAATTCGGAAGTGTCAATCGGGGGATTTTATTAACGGGATTAATAGGCGGAACATTTTCGAGTACTGCCGTAACCTGGATATTCAGTACTAAGAGTAAAGAAAACAGCACGCTCTCTGCCACTTATGCCGGAGGGATTATCCTCGCTTGCTCCGTGATGTTCCTAAGAGTACTGCTTCTTACTTATCTGTTTAATCCCGCAATTTTTTCAATACTTGTCTTACCCTGTTTGCTGATGTCCTTTTCCGGTGTGGTCTGGGTGTATATTATTTATCGCAAAAACAAAGTTTCTGTAAGTGCACCGGCTATTCAACTGGGAAATCCTGTGGACATTAAAAATGCACTTTTTTTCGGATTATTATTTGCCGCCATTGGCTTAATGATTTTTTATGCCAATAAGTTCTGGGGTAACAATGGTCTTTATTTGTCAGGTATGCTATCTGGTATTACTGATGTGGACGCTATTTCTATTAATATGGCAAATTTTGCTAAACGTGGTGGCAGCCTTCAATTAGCGGTTATTGTGATTGTCATTGCCATGTTGAGTAATACCATTGTAAAAATGCTCATTGCTACTACAAAGGGAACGCGGGAAGAACGTAAGTGGATACTGTATGGGTTGGGAACTATGATTATTACAGGAGCACTATATATATTTTCAAAAGGGTACTTTTTAAACAACATTAATTAAGTAATAAACACTATTTGTATGCATAACTGGAAACATATTTTAATGATAATGGCCGGCTGCCTGTTACCATTGATCTTTATTATTATTGCTCCCTTATTAGGGATCAGGGGACAGTGGTCAACAGCCATTTTTTTTATTTCCATGTTAGCCTGCCATTTACTTATGCCCATGCATCATCATAATCATCCTAAAAAAGATAACAATGAATCGCATTCACATTAAAGCACTTGGCTTAGCATTTGGGCTGACGGCATTACTGATATACAGTGCCTGTATTATCGTCATGCAAATGACCAGTCCCCAAATAGCACTCAGTTTTTTCAATCATTTTTTTCACGGCTTTCAGGCAGGCAATCTGATGCATACACATCTTTGTGCGGGTGAAATAATATGCGGGATGATACAAACTTTTATTTTTGCCTGGCTTGCAGGAGCAAGTGTTGCTGCAATTTACAATACCGTAGCCCCGGCAAAACAATGAAATTTGTTGACATGATAAAAAATATTTATGGAGCCGAATAGTTTAAAAGAAGCCTGGTCCATTCCTGAACAGGCTATTGTCGAATATCTTCAAACAGATATTGAAAAAGGGCTTGCAGCTACTTCTGTAGAACTAAGACAGCAACAATATGGGCTGAATAAAATTGAATCAAAGAAGAAAACAAGCCTTTTTGCTATTCTTTTATCACAGTTTGTAAGCCCATTCGTTTTATTGCTTGCTATAGCGGCGGGGATGTCGTTTTTCTTTGATGAATGGCTGGATGGTATTGCAATTATAGCAGTAATTGTAATAAATGCAATTATTGGCTTCATCATGGAATTTCAGGCAGAACGCTCCATGGAAGCCTTAAAAAAACTGACATCGGTTCCTGCTAAGGTCATTCGGGATGGAGTGATGGTTGAAATTCCTTCAGAAGATCTGGTTCCGGGTGATATCATGTTCGTAGAAGGCGGAGATATGGTAACTGCCGATGCCAGGATCATTCAGGCATCACAATTACAAACAGATGAATCCGCACTTACCGGGGAATCATTGCCGGTTGAAAAAAGCCCAACAACAATTGCAAATAATACGCTCCTGGCCGAGCGACACAATATGGTTTTTAAAGGCACGTTTGTGGCAAAGGGCAATTGCCGTTCAATTGTAGTACATACGGGCATGAATACTGAGCTTGGCTCTGTTGCCCGCCTTGTGCAGGGTGCTAATCAGGCTGCCACGCCTTTAGAAAAGAAAATCGAGGTTTTTAGCAAGAAACTGATCTGGATCACCGTTGCTTTGATCATCCTCATTTTCGTCGCAGGTCTGTTAAACGGGCAAAAGTTTGTTGCTATGCTGGAAACATCTATTGCTCTTGCCGTTGCTGCCATACCGGAAGGCCTGCCTATAGTTTCTACACTCGCATTGGCTTTTGGAATGTTGAGGATGGCAAAATACAACGTAATCGTCAAAAAGCTTTCCTCCGTGGAAACGCTTGGGGGAACAAATGTTATTTGCACAGACAAGACAGGTACACTCACGGTTAACAAAATTGAAGCAAGCTATATCCAGCTTTCTGACAAAGCTTCAAGAATTGCAATAGACGTCCTGTCAGGAACAACTAAATGGATAGATGATGAGCAGGTTCCAATGGATGCTGCTTACGATCACCTATATCGTATATCAGCCTTATGCAACACCGCATCCTATCAAAATGAGAATGGGCTGGAAAAAGAAACGGGTGATCCATTGGAAATTGGGCTGTTAAAAATGGTTTACGCATCCGCTAAACGAAGGGAAAACTATGCTCAGCAATACCTTAAGATAGATGAAATGCCTTTTTCTTCCGAAACAAAACTAATGGCTACGTTTCACACGCAAGTCAATGGCAGCTATTATATTGCTGCAAAGGGAGCTGCTGAAGAATTATTTGCTCATTGTACCGGGGTTTTAGAAAATGGACAGGAAACACCGCTTACAGAAGATAAAAAACAACATTGGGTGAATCTTGCAGAAATACAAGCACAATCAGGGCTTCGTATGCTGGCATTTGCTTATAGGAACACAAGTGTTAAGGAGAAAGATTTTTTAAATGATCTTGTTTTAGCAGGGCTTATTGGTTTTATAGACCCTCCCAGACAGGAGGTTCCGGCAGCCATTTCAGAATGTAAATCGGCAGGAATAAAAGTGGTAATGATTACGGGTGATCACCCTGCTACAGCGCAAAATATTGCCCTGCAACTCGGGTTAGCAGAACTGGGGGACAAAGTGATCCATGGTAAGGACATGAAGCCGTATAAGGAACTCTCTGAAAATGACAAAGAACAATGGCTCCAGGCTGCTGTCTTTGCCAGGGTGTCCCCGGAACAAAAACTAGACCTGGTCACTTTATATCAGGAAAAGAAAATGGTTGTAGGCATGACAGGAGATGGCGTTAATGATGCCCCGGCACTTAAAAAAGCAGATATCGGCATAGCAATGGGACAACGCGGTACACAGGTGGCCCAGGAAGTAGCGGACATGGTTCTGAAAGATGACGCATTTTCATCAATAGTCCTAGCCGTGAAGCAAGGTCGTGTGATCTTTGATAATATCCGCAAATTTGTGATCTTTCTGTTGTCCTGTAATCTAAGTGAACTACTGATCATCGCCACAGCTTCTATACTGAATTTACATTTTCAGCTATTACCGCTACAGATATTGTTTATCAATCTGGTGACGGATGTTTTACCGGCTTTAGCCTTAGGCGTAACGGAACCCGCACCTCACATCATGCAACGTCAGCCTTATGCTTCAGATACCCCTGTCATTGACAAAAAAAGGTGGTATGCCATTTTTACATATTCCGCCATTATTGCGATAACAACGATAGGAGCTGTGTTTGCCAGTCACGAATTGCTACATAAAGAGGAAAAATGGAATGCAGAGCTCTGTAATAATATTCTATTTTATTCTTTGATCTTTTCGCAAATATTCCATGTTTTTAATATGTCCTTTGAAAAAGGCATTAGATTTCATAAAACAGAAGTTTTCAGAAACAAATATGTATGGTATGCAGTTATAAGTTGCATTGTTATCACTCTGCTCTCTTATTGGATACTACCGTTGAGAAAGGTACTTGAAGTGTCTATTTATGGCTGGAGGGACTGGAGTATTGTATTGATTTCGTCATTATGTTCTTTATTATTGATTCAATGGAGTAAAAAGCTTAAGTTAACCATATAGAGAAACAGGCTGGCAACTGTTATTAAATGCCATATATAAACGGTCATCCAGAAGAACAAGAACAATAGCTTGTATCTTATTGCCCATGTCATTTTAATAAATTATTGGTTTATGGAACATGAACATCATCACAATCATCCTGGAAGAGGAACTTCTTTGCCTCCCGTTGAACATAGGGGAACCGGTACAGCGAGCGTTCATAAGCATGATACGGGGCACGATATGTATGATAAACACGCAGGACATCATACCGAAGATTTTTTGAAGCGATTCTGGATTTGCCTTACTCTTACTCTCCCAGTCTTGTTGTTGTCTCATATGATACAGCAATGGATTGGATTTGAATTAAAGTTCTATGGTGATAGGTATATTTTACTCGCTCTAAGTAGTATCATTTATTTCTATGGGGGCTGGCCTTTTCTAATTGGTTTGGTAAGGGAAATAAAGGGCAAGGCTATCGGGATGATGACGCTCGTTGCAATAGCTATCTCTGTGGCATATATATATAGTGTAGGCGTTGTCTTCGGTTTACAGGGTATGGATTTCTTTTGGGAGTTAGCCACTTTAATTGATATTATGCTGCTGGGGCACTGGCTGGAAATGCGTTCTCAAATGGCTGCTTCAAGGGCATTAGAAAGCTTAGTAGCATTACTCCCTTCAAAAGTCCATGTAGAAAGAGCGGGGGAAGTACAGGATATTGAATTGAAAGATTTAAAAACTAACGACATCATTTTAATAAAACCCGGTGAAAAGGTAGCAGCTGATGGGATTGTTTTAGAGGGTAATAGCTATGTAAATGAAAGCATGCTTACTGGCGAAAGTACCCCGGTTAAAAAGGGAAAAGATGCAAAGCTGATCGGTGGTGCGGTTAACGGCGATGGTGCCCTAAAGGTAAAAGTAACCGGTACGGGCAGTGATAGCTATTTGAGCAAAGTAATTACCATGGTCCAATCAGCCCAAAATGCTAAATCAAACACCCAAAACCTGGCTGATAAGGTAGCAAAATGGCTTACCATAATATCAATACTCGTAGGCGTTACCACTTTTATTTACTGGTACAACACCCAAAATGACCTTTATTTTGCCCTGGAACGACTTGTTACTGTTATGGTTACTGCCTGTCCACATGCATTAGGGGTAGCTATTCCACTAGTAGTAGCTATATCCACTACAAAAGCTGCCGTTAGTGGACTGCTGATAAGAAACAGAACGGCTTTTGAGCAATCAAGAAACCTCACTACCATTATTTTTGATAAAACCGGAACACTTACCAAAGGGATGCATGAGGTACAAAAAATAATTTCCTTATCCGATAAATACCCTGTAGACGAGATACTTCAATATGCAGCTGCCGCACAACAGAATTCCGAACACTACCTTGCCCAAGGCATGCTTAGAAAGCTCAAAGAGCAAAACCTATCTTTATGGAAATCCGAAAACTTTGAGTATCAGCAAGGGATAGGCGTTTCTGCTACAATAAACGGGAAACACGTTATTGTAGGCGGACCTAATCACTATAAACAATTAGGTAAAACAATCCCGAAAATACCTGAGAAAGTTGATCAAAAAACAGAAACAGTCAGTTTTATATTAATTGATGATGAGACCGTGGGTATCATTACCCTTGCTGATGCGATAAGAGAAAGTGCAGCGCATTCAATACACGCTTTGAAAGAAATGGGAATACGGTCATTTCTCCTTACGGGAGATAATGAAAATATCGCCAAATCCGTGGCAGAGCAATTGAATATGGACGGATACTTCGCAAATGTACTGCCGCATCAAAAACAGGAAAAGCTTAAGGAATTTCAGGATAGAGGTGAAATTGTTGCCATGACCGGCGATGGTGTTAATGATGCTCCTGCCCTGGCCCAAGCCGATGTAGGTATAGCGATTGGATCAGGAACTGATGTGGCTGCTGAGACAGCCGACATTATCCTTGTAAACAGCGATCCAAAAGATGTAGCACAAATGATCGCGTTTGGGAAGGCTACCTACCGAAAGATGATTCAGAATCTTTTTTGGGCTGTCGGTTATAATGTAATTGCCATCCCATTAGCGGCTGGGGTGCTCTACCCGTATTTTGTATTAAGCCCAGCTATGGGTGCTATCCTTATGAGCTTGAGTACGGTAATCGTTGCGTTGAATGCACAATTATTAAAAAAATCTTTTTCCCGAAATATATCATTGCTCATCTAAGGTTTAATGTGATTTAAATGATCGAGATAATATTTTATGTTGCTGACCAGCAAATGAGTAAACAATTTTACCAGTTTGTTCTAAATGCGAAACCTATATTGGATGTTCCTGGGATGACTGAATTCCTTTTGTCAAAGGACTGTAAGCTGGGATTGATGCCCGAGACAGGTATCGCAAAGATATTGGGGGACAAAGTTCCACATCCATCTACAGGAAATGGTATACCGCGATACGAGCTATATCTTTATACAACTGGTACAGCTGATTATTATCAACGATTAGTTATTGCGGGGGCAAAAGAAATAAGCCTATCGAAAAAAGGCCTTGGGGAGATCGTGCCTGTTATTTCTGTGATAGAGACGGCCTATGTTATTGCTGTCGCAGAAAAAATCTCGCCCTGATAACAGTATTTACACCACCTATCCCAATATATGCCGTCTCACTCCCCTGATTAATTATTATTTTCCCGATTTTTAAAATCAGGGTAGTGAGGAAAGCCCACCTTTACTGCCGAAACTAGAAAATATATGATAAAATATGGATTAATGGCGGTAGCAATGCTTAGTTCTTTGTTAGGTTTTGCGCAACAGATTGATGATACGGGCAAGTCAAATATGAAAGGTTATTTGTCAGAAATAACAATCCTTGGAGAAGGCAGCAAAAGGGATGTTCAGCAAATGCCTGATGTTTCGGGGACAACTATCTATGCCGGGAAGAAAAATTCGATCATAACGATCGATAACATTCAGGGGAATGTTGCCACAAATACCATGCGTCAGATATTGGCGAAAGTTCCGGGTATTCAAATCTGGGAAAGTGATGGAAGCGGTATTCAGGTTGGCATTTCGGCCAGGGGATTAAGCCCAAATCGCAGCTGGGAATTCAATGTCCGCCAAAATGGATATGACATAGCAGCAGATCCCTTTGGATACCCGGAGGCCTACTATAATCCTCAGATGCAAGCCGTACAGCGCATTCAAATGGTTCGTGGAGCCGGCTCTTTACAATATGGGCCGCAATTTGGAGGCATGATTAATTATGTCCTTCGGGATGGGAGTGACATAAATAAACGCTTCCAATTTGAAACAAAACAAACTATTGGAAGTTATGGCCTGTTTAACAGCTTCAATGCGATAGGTGGTAATACCGAGAAAATCCATTACTATGCTTTTTTTGATCATCGAAATGCTGATGGGTGGAGAGAGAACAGCCGATATAAAACTAATACCGGATTTGCAACGGTAAATTTTAAAATCACCGATCGTTTTAAGCTTGGTGCAGAGTTATTGGTCTATAATATGGTAAGCCAACAACCGGGTGGGCTTACAGATTCATTATTTGGTATAGATGCTCAAAAAAGTTTCAGGCATAGAAACTGGATTAGCACACCATGGGTTACTGCAGCTCTTAATGGAAATTTTAAAGTAAATGAGAAAAGCCAAGTGAATCTAAAAGTATTTGGTATGTGGGGACAGCGAGACAATATGGGATTTACAAGCCCGATAACAGTGCGAGATAGTGTTATTTCAAAAACTGGGGAATTTAATAACAGGAATCTTGCTAGGGACTATTATAGGAACTATGGCCTTGAGGCCCGGTACCTCGCTGAATATCATCTGTGGAACATGAAGAATACACTGTCTGTTGGCCTACGCGCTTACCATGGTAACACGTATCGTTTACAAAATGGCAAAGGGACTAACGGGATAGAATTTAATACCCAGCTTGAGGACAGTTTATATCCGAACGATCTTTCGCTATCAACAGATAACGGAGCTGTTTTTGCGGAAAATATATTCAGGATAACTAATAATCTATTCATTATTCCAGGCTTTCGCATTGAATATATTTCTATGTCAGCTAAGGGTCGCGTTGGTTTTAACCCAGATAAAACACCGAATAGTATTAAAGATGAAAACCGGTTTCGTAATATTATTTTGGGTGGTATCGGAGCAGAATATCATACTGGCAAATATGCGGAACTATATGCTAATATCACACAGGCTTATCGTCCTATGCTTTTCAGCGACATTTCAGCAAGTCCTACAACCGACATAATTGATCCAAACATGAAAGATGCCGAGGGTTATAATGCAGATATGGGCTATCGGGGTACCATTGCTGATTATCTATTCTTTGACGTGAGTGGTTATTATTTAAAGTATAATGATCGCATTGGCTTGGTGCAGATGAAAAGAGCTGATAGCAGCACATACAATTATCGAACGAATGTTGGTAACAGTACAAGTACGGGATTGGAGGCCATAGTAGAGTTCAATCCAATAAAAGCATGGATTAAAGACAAAGCGTGGGGAGATTTCAGTGTGTTCGTAAGCTATAGCTTCACTGAGGCTCGTTATGATACTTACATAGTAAAAACAGGGGATTTTTCCGGAAACCGAGTGGAAAATGCTCCCAGACATATTTTAAGAAGCGGATTGACATACAATCTAAGAGCCGTTTCACTTACATACCAATATAGCTACATAAGTGAGGCGTTTAGTGATGCAAATAACACTGTGAAGCCTACTGCCGATGGAAATAATGGCTTAATCCCTTCTTATGCTGTCAGTGATCTCACCGCAAGCCATCATTTCAAACAGTTCTCTTTGAAAGCAGGTGTAAACAATTTATTTGACGTTCATTATTTTACCCGGCGTTCGGGTGGTTATCCTGGGCCTGGATTGCTCCCGGCTGAGGGAAGATCTTTCTTCCTTTCTATTGGTGCCAAATTATAACAGTGACGTGCAAATGTCCAAGCCTTATCAATTACACAATAAAGGCTTTAAGCTGATTTAATCAGCTGATAATAGTGATCAATAAGGTGCATGACGTAAATCATCACAGTTCATGATTTTTGTCATGTTTTAATACGTTGGAGAATTTGAAATTAGAAGTTGACTACAATTAGCTTTTATGGCCCGTAAATACAATAGATCATAAAATAATTGTCCGGTATTTTTCGTTAATACTTCTAAAGTTTAACCAATGAAAAGAAAATTGCTTGCGGGCTTGTTATGCACTTCAGTAGCAGCAACTGCACAACAACCATTGTATATTCCAGATACACTTTCCGGAAATACATTTTCTTTAACGATGCATAAGGATAGTGTACAGTTCTTGCCGGGGAATAAAACAGCTACCTTGGCATTTAACTCCAACGCTTATTTAGGGCCTACGCTCCTCATGCAAAAGGGAACTAATGTCAATATTACAGTCAATAATCAGATAGGTGATACGACCAATATTCACTGGCATGGATTACATGTGGCTCCAACTAATGATGGCCCAAGACAAAACATTATGCCTGGCATGAGTTGGAACCCTCAGTTCCTAATTATGAATAATGCAGCAACCTACTGGTACCACCCTCACCTCCATATGAAGACTGCCTTACAGGCATTAAGAGGTGCCGCCGGGCTAATTATTGTGCGCGATAATGCAGAAAATGCGTTGCCAATCCCCAGAAAATATGGCGTGGATGATTTCCCGATTGTTGTTCAATCTATGCAATTCGATCGACAAAACCAGATTGATGAAAGAGGTATGGAAGATAGTATACTTTTAGTAAACGGTACATTGGATCCATATCTTAACGCGCCAGCCCAGGTAATAAGAATGAGATTACTCAATGCGTCAGGTGAACGTAACTTTAATTTCGGGTTTACTACTAACAAGTCTTTTTACGTTATCGGAAACGATGGCGGTTTACTTTCAGCACCCGTTTTAGTAACTCGTATAAGACTATCGCCAGGTGAACGCGCTGAAATTCTTTTGGATCTTACAGGAATGAATGGACAAACGCTTTATCTGATGAGTTATGCATCTGAACTCCCTACGGGTGTACAAGGCGGTCCAACCATGCTAATGCCTGGAGGACCTCCAATGAACAGTCCCCTGAATGGTATAGACTTTAACATTCTCAAGCTAAATGTAGTAACACAAACAGCTAATCCTATTACAACCATTCCTTCTACCCTGATTCCTCAAACTACGCTTAGCGCTTCGCAGGCTAATGCCACAAGAAAGATCAACTTCACCGCTGATAACATGATGGTGATGGACGGACCTTTTTACTTCAACGATAGTAGCTACAATGAGAACAGAATCGACTACAAAATACCGCTGAATAATATTGAAATATGGGAACTGGATAACCAAACAATGGTCGCACATCCTTTCCACATACACGACGTTCAGTTCAATATTTTGAGTATAAATGGCAATAAACCTTCAGCAAAAGAAGCTGGCAAAAAAGATGTAGTGATGGTACCTCCTATGGGAACAGTGAAATTCATTGTAAAATTTGAGGATTTTGCGGACAGTACTACTCCTTACGTATATCACTGTCATATTTTAATGCATGAGGACGATGGCATGATGGGGCAATTTTTGGTAATGCCATCTGGTAGCCTCGATATTAAAAATGTTATTGCTGAAGGAGGCATATCCATTTATCCTAATCCCGCAAAAGATAGGATCACCATAAGTGTAAAAGAAAACAATCAGGGTGAGCTTTATGTAATACAAGTAAAAGACTTGCTGGGAAGGGAAATATATAATACTACTTCTAAAGCGACCTCCGTTACCTTGAATACTTCTGCATGGAACAAAGGACTCTATGTAATCACAATTGCTGCAAGCGATAAGAAATTTTCTAAGAATGTTTTGATCGAATAAGCATATTTTTATTGGTATGGGGTTGCTTCGGCAGTGAAGCAGCCTCTTTATTTTTATCAATTCAATTGTCTGATCCTTGGTAGTGTCATCAGTTCGTAAATTCATATCAATTTCAATAGGGTTACCTGGCAATAGAAACCAAGCTAACAGACAGACCTTGGAAGATAGAAGATATTGTAAAGTTGATTGATAAATACGAAGGCTGATAAATGCCGCCTTTTCTTGTAACTTTAAATATATGCGATTTCAAGTTGATAAAATAAGTACGATTGTTTTATTTATGACGGCTATGGCGTCACCTTGTTGTTTCCCACTATTTGGATTTGTACTTGCAGCTTTTGGTTTAGGAAGTTTTGAATTATTTGGTGGGTGGACGATGTGGGTATTCCTGGGCTTAGTTTTAATATCTCTACTTGGATTATCTTTTTCCTATCGTATGCATAAGTATATTTGGCCTTTAGTGGTAGCTATACTAAGCGCAATTTTGATATATTATAGTTATTTATTCATAGATGCTGATTATTGGACTATACTTTTATATACCGGTATGGTTGGATTATTATTAGCTTCTGTTCTGGATTATTATTGGGTGAGATTACATAACAAAAATAGAAATATGGAATTGCTATCAATTATTACATGTCCTATATGTGGACATAAAAAAGAAGAAACAATGCCTGTAGACGCTTGTCAATATTTCTATGAATGTGAAAGTTGTCATTCAAGATTAAAGCCAAAGGAGGGGGATTGTTGTGTGTTTTGTAGTTACGGTACAGTGAAATGCCCACCAATTCAATCAGGAGAAAAGTGCTGTTAATTATGCTTTTTTTTAAACTGATACACTACCGGCCCTTGACATTTCAGTACATAAATGGTGGCATTCAGTGTCTATCTTTTTTACTCTTTCTTCGGATGAAACTATTTTAGAAAGCAAACTCATTGCATTTTTCAATTCAGAACATAGAACTATGTCATTGTCAAGCAAGGTTTGCTTTTCGAATTTAGTAAGAGTGGATAAGCTAGTGATAGGATGCAAACCATTCCTGTCAATGAGATCCTTTAAGCTGTTCCCTTTTGGAAAATCCCAACCTATAAGTTTTAATCCTGAGCACAAACCGTAACTTATAGCATCATCAGAAAACCTTGTGTTTGTAACAAGCCATGCCTGGTGTATTTTATTTTCATGGCCATTCAGTTTTTTCCAGTTCTTTTCGATATCCCAGAAACGTGCACTGATATAAAGTGGGATTTTTACATCGCAGTTAAAGCCTTTTTGATTGTGGAATTTACATTCAATCATAAAATGCTCCTGGTCTTTTTGGGCTATTACATCTACTTCATGCGTTACACAATGCCCTTTAACCACTTGTCCCACCTTTACTTCATATCCCATATGTTTAAGCAACCTGCCAATAAACTGTTCGAAAGGAAATCCGGTTGGACCAAGTTCAAGAATAGCATTTTTTAATTTGTATCTGGAAGCTTCAGCATTTGGTAATCCTTTCAACAAAGAATAAGCTTTACGATAAATCAGTTTTGTGGGTATACCTTCATAAGATTCTCTGATAATTTTATCTATGATAGATTCAACCCGCTGATTATCGGCCCCCGACCTTAGCAATGAATGTCGTAACTGATCCACAGAAAATGTAGCTTTATTTCCTGATGCCTTTGTTACGCGAAAATGTTTGTGTTTCATAAATAGTAGTTTTCAATGGTTCTCAACCCTTGACTTTTATATATCATTGTACCATTGGTAGCCAACGCTAATGTCGATTAAACCTGAAGCAAAGTGCAACAATATTTTGCTCATTTATACTAAGATTTTCTTTCGTTTGGTACCCTGTGTTAAGATATGCTCAAGTATATGTCCGAAGGGCTTTGCTAAGCACTCATGCAAAAATATCTTTCTCACGACAATACTACCTACGTATTAAAAATCAAAACATGACGAATATCATAATTTCACATGCTGTTCGTCATTAATAAATGCAGAGCAAGAAGATAATTTACACTATAGTAAATTAATGGTAGTGGAGTAGTGGATATAGGGAAAGTAAGATAAAAGACCGCTAATGAAAGGGGTTTAAAATTATTCTGTGGAAGTCTAACATAATCAGGAATAAGATGAATTATCACTGCAAAATTTCAAACAAAATATGCAATAAAGCTAACAACCATTGCTATGCAAATGTATACCTTGTAATAAGTGAATAAACGGCATATGACTCAAGGGTAATGTTAATCAAATGTTAGCGTATGCATGCATGAGTTCTCGCAAAGAAGCAAAATAGTATAATGAAAAAGTCATTAACCATTCTCGTCCTTTTGTTGTTGTGTCTTAAAGGCTATTCACAGCCCTACTACCGAACGGATATGGGAGCAATAACGATCACTGGAATATTTAACGGGGCTTCAACACATGCGGAAAGCAAGCATCTTAATCTGCAGGTTAACTATGACAATGCGACTTTCAACATGCAACTACCTGTATCCTCTATTGTTTCCAATAATGATTCATTAAATATCATTCTTAAAGAAACAATAGATCAAATAGGCTTTACTGGAAGAATGAATATGAAAATGGATGTAATCAGTGTCCCCACTAAAAATCATCCTAAACAGATTTTTCCAATAGAAGGAGTGCTTGTTCTTAACAAGAAAGGAAACCCCATCCAATTTACAGCAATACTAGAGCATATCAATGGCAGTAAAACATCCTGTATGCTTAGCGGAAGATTTACAATTGATCTTAATGACTTCGGATGGAATTTTAATAGCAATGAAAGGGTAATCACAATTCAGTTTGTCGACATCATTCTGGGTAAATATAGTGAATGACAATGATAACAGAATTTATATGTTCACGATAAGTCACCTGATATAATGAAGCAATGAAACAGATAAAATTAGATAAGATAAATGCCATAGCTGGGCAAAAAATAAGCAAACATACTTTGAACAAAAAGCTTTCATCGCTCAGAGAAAGAATGTTCGCACTGCAGCACTTGTTTTATGCAAATGCTGACAGAAGCATGCTGATTATTTTTCAGGGGATGGATACATCAGGAAAAGATAGTACGATACGTCATGTGTTTTCCTGTATTAATCCACTTGGCGTACATGCATATTCATTTATAGAGCCATGCGATAAAGAAAAGAAACATGATTTTTTATGGCGTATTTACCAACAATTGCCTGAGAAAGGGCGCATCCAGATATTTAATCGGTCGCACTATGAAGATATACTAATCCCTTCAGTTCACCAGTCATTAAACAAAGACCTGATAGAGCGCCGATATGATTACATAAATTCTTTTGAGCAGGAATTAGTAGATAACGGAACCATTATTTTGAAATTTTATTTGCATATAAGTAAAAAAGAACAAAATAAAAGACTAGAGAAACGAAAAATCGACCCTCTAAAAAAATGGAAATATAAGAAATCTGATACGACGGAGTCAAAAAAGTGGCAGGACTACATGCAGGCCTACGAGCGCATATTGAATCGTTGCAGCTCACAAGTTCCCTGGTATATTGTTCCTGCCGATGATAAACAATACCGGAATTATTTGGTAGCAAAAACTATTGTTGATACACTAGATCATTTAAAATTGAAGTACCCGGTTTAAAAAACGTCAAGTGCAAGTATTTAACTACATAGCCATCGGTATCAGCATAGCAGGAAGTTGTATTATTATTTGGGGCGTTCTGTTAACTGTATTTGATTTCATTAAAATGGAATTAAATAGGTTGGTCAAGAAATCCGATAGCAATAGTGATGAAAAAATCCGGTACTCATTTAGTTCATACATGCTCTTGGGATTGGATTTTATGCTGGCTGCTGATATTATTCATACGATTCATAACCCCGTGCTTAAAGAACTATATATACTTGCCATGATAGTTGCTATTCGTTCTGTAATAAGTTTCTTCATGCACAAAGAAATGAAAAACTAAAAAATGTATGATGAAACAAAAATATCTGTTAGCAGCAATTAATCTTTTAGTTTTGGTATACAGCAGTAATGCTCAGACCAACAAAAGTGGTATTTATATGAGTGTTTCAGATTACAACAATCATAAACTTACTTATGAAATTGATTGCAGTGTTGAAAAACACAAGATAAGGTTAAATGAGTTTTTTAATAAGCCCTACATTATTGTCATACATAACGGGGAATATCAGAAGCTATTAAAAAATGAGATTTATGGCTTTAAGGATTGCAATAACAAAGTGTATAGATTTTACAAAAGCAAAGAATATGAAATAGTGGAGACAGGGAAAATTATCGTCTATACTGCTGAAGTAAATGTTACTAAAGGAAAGGGATTTAGTACAGTGCGTGAGTATTACTTCAGCATATTGCCTCTTGACGTAATCAAGCAGTTAACAATAAATAATTTAAAAGAGGCTTTCCCAGATAATCATAAGTTTCATGACCTTTTGGATCAGAATTTCAATGGCAACTATGAAGTGTCAGAGTATGATTCTTTTCATAAAATGTATAAGGTCAATCATTTGTTAGAAAGTACTTATCAACATTAATATGACCACAATAATTTGGATAAGATGAATAAACCAATGCTAAAATTTAGAGCATTATTAGAACATACCTCATAATGTTAGAAATTTACGTGAAACAATAATTTACTATCAAATTGAGATGCGGATATGAAACTAATAAAGAACTTTTCTGAAATACGAATCAAAGATATTCCACTTGTAGGCGGCAAGAACGCTTCCCTCAATGAAACTGAAAGAAGTAGTAGAAGCCAAAATTTGACTTTCCTCCAATCCGACTTCATTTGTAAACGATAATACCATAGCATCTGATGGAGGTTTGGTTGTACAATGAAAGAATAAAATCATCTTCTATGAAAGTAGCTGTATATAGTTCGAACAAATTTGAAATATATTATCTGGAGAAGGTATTTAATAGGAAACATGATGTGAAGTACATCAGCAGCCCACTTACCATTGAAAACGCTTCTCTTGCCCAGAACTATGATGCTGTTTCTATTTTCGTAAGTGATAACGCATCTGCACCAGTCCTTCAAATCCTGGCAGAATCAGGTGTTAAATTTCTTGCCCTTCGTTCAGCAGGTTATAACCATGTAGATATTACAGAAGCTAAAAGGCTAAATATAAAAGTGGCTCGTGTCCCTGAATATTCTCCCTATGCTGTCGCAGAACATGCCGTCGCTTTGATGCTTGCTTTAAACCGTAAATTGATACGTGCCCATAACAGGGTGATGGAGCAAAATTTTTCATTGGATGGATTGGTTGGATTCGATGTGCATGGGAAAACAGTAGGTATTATCGGTGCTGGAAAAATAGGAAGCGTGGTAGCTAAAATAATGAATGGGTTTGGATGCCGGATTCTTGCTCATGATAAATCCGAAAACACAGAGTTGCAAAATAAATACGGGGCTATTTATACAGATTGCGAAACATTGTGCAGGGAATCTGATATTATATCCCTTCATGCTCCTTTAGTACCTGAAACAAAATATTTGATTGACAAAAATTGTATATCAAAAATGAAAAAAGGCGTAATGCTGATTAACACCAGCAGGGGAGCATTGGTTAATACTAAGGATGCAATAGAAGCACTTAAAACTGGACAAATTGGGTACTTAGGAATGGATGTTTATGAAGAAGAAATCTGTCTTTTTTTTGAAGACCATTCCGAAGACATCTTGCAGGATGATATAATTGCAAGGCTTATGACATTTAACAATGTTCTAATTACGAGCCATCAAGCCTTCTTGACGGATACAGCATTGTCAAATATTGCCGAAACAACATTTAGTAATCTAGAGTGTTTTGAAAATAATATTACATCTGGCAACGAATTATAGATGAAAAATCGTCCAATAATAAACTGCATATTTTTGAAAGAATAGCTCAGAAGACTACCTAATTCACCGAACAACGCTTGTTTTCATAATAGCGTTATCTATTTTAATATGGATATTAACTGGGCCTACTTCCCATTTTTCAGATACCTGGCAGCTCGTTATCAATATAGGGATAACAATCATAACTTTTCTTGTGGGTTTTTTAATCCAACGGACACAAAACAAAGATTCAAGAGCGTTACACCTGAAACTGAATGTGTTAATCGCTTCTTTAAAGGACCAAGCAATCGTTTGGTGGATGTAGAGGATTTAACGGAAGATGAGCTTGAAATTTTTTATAACATTATCAGAGACTCACTCGCTTAGAAAAAAGCAAAAAAGACTTGTCCGTTTCAGATTCTAGTTATAATCTAGCTGATTGGTGTAAAGTCCGGGAGAGGATTGAAGATACCCGCACCCCCTCGTGCTCTTCATAACCTGTCTCCCGGCTTTTTCAACACTACTAAAAAAAATCCAACAACAATAGCAAATTCAGCCTCTATGAAACATATTTGTTTTCATTGCCTGAAACTTCGACTGTACTAGCAAACAGTCATGTAAAACAACGGGATTTTTCTGCCATTATGCAGAAATGATATAATAATTATTATTTTTTTCTAAAATGTCATCAATGTGCAATAAGATGTAGAGTTGACATCAATTACCTTCTGATCTGCGTTATTTTGTATTGCACCCCGCTTTAGAATAACTAATAATTATGATGAGGAAGCTATTATTCTTTACGTGTCTATTGACGGGAATTTCCATCCAATTTGTGTCAGCTCAATCCTATGAAGTAACTGAAGCTGATATCAACCAAGGCTACATTTATAAAAAATTATGGCTGCAAGAATATAGCATGCCACAAGTAACCATTACAGAAACAATCTACCAGGATTCTATTCGTTTGCCGGATGGGGTTATTCCTGATATAGCCACCCATTATATACAGCAAATAGGCAAAGAAAGAAAAAAATCATTCCTGCTGCTGAAAATACCGGCTTATAGCAAAGATGCAATCACCGGCATAGGCAAAAGACTCAGATCATTAAAAGTCAACGTCAAAGAAAAACCTGCTGTAGGTAATAATACAATGTCGAAAAATATACGTACAGAATCACCGTTGGCTAAAGGACAATGGTACCAGATAGCTATTAACAAAACAGGTCTTTATAAAATTGACTATGATTTTATAAAAAAGAACTTCTCTCTTGATCCCGGGTCCTTAAAACCTGAAAATATCCGTGTTTTCGGTAATGGAGGCAATATGCTTGCTGAAAATAATGCTATACCCCGCAGGCTGGGTTTAACTGAAAATGCAGTGGAATTGAAAGGTATGGAAGATGGCGTATTTAATCCCGGGGATTATATTTTATTCTATGGCGTAGGACCAACATCCTGGACGAGTGATACGCCTGGCATAGGCTTTATACACCAAAAACACTTATATGAAGATCGGGCCATTTATTTTTTAAATTTCGACCAAGGCAAAGGACTACGTGTTAATGAACAGCAAACATCATTAACAGCAAACACGAACGTATCGGCATATGATGCATTTGATATGCACGAAGAAGATATTTTTAACCCTGGCAAAATCGGTAAACAATGGTGGGGCGAGGAATTCAGTAATAGTCCTGGAAAAGCATTAACCAAGACGATTAGCTTCCCGACTGAAAATGCGCTATCACCAATTAATGCAAAAATATATTTAGGGGCAATTTGCCCTGCATCCAGCAATTTTGAAATAAATATAAACGGCGCAAAGGTCAATACAGTGCCACTGGATGCTTCGGCAAAAAATTCTGATGATATTGTTATTAGCGCAAAAAAAATATCAGAAAGTGTTGTCGCAGCAAATAAAATAGACATTGAGCTGCGGTATAATCCTGGCGTATCCGACGGTAAAGGGTTTCTCAATTTTATTGAAATCAATTACCGCAGCGCGTTGGCATTTACAGGATCACAAATATTGTTCAGGGACAAGAATAGTTTTGGTTTAGGAAAAGTTGCCCGTTATGAGTTAAATAATAGCAATAATGCGACTGAAGTATGGGATATAACAGACGCATTGGCTCCTGTAAGAATGAAAGGGCAGCTAAATGGAACTACATTTTCCTTTACACAAGATGCAGGAAAACTTCGAACTTTTGTAGCATGCAAAGATGATCAGCTATATCTGCCGGATTTTAAGGGAATAATTGGTAATCAGAACATTTACGGACAAGATCAGGTTGATTACATCATTGTTACGCATCCATTGTTCTGGGACGCTGCTAATCGACTTGCCGACTTTCATCGTCAACGTAACAATCTCAGGGTACTCGTATTGACGACAACCCAGGTATATAATGAATTCTCATCAGGATCTCAGGATATCAGTGCCATAAGAGACATGGTGAAAATGTTTTACGATAGGGGGACCCATGATGGCGATATGCCCCGTTATCTGTTGTTAATGGGGGATGCCTCTTATGATTATAAAAACAGAATTGCTAACAATACAAACTATGTCCCGACATTCGAGTCTGCTGAATCCCAATATCTAATTAATGGTTTTTGCAATGATGATTTTTTTGGCTTCCTGGATGATAATGAAGATATAGAAAACACGGATATACCGAATACACTCGATGTCGGCGTCGGCAGACTGCCGGTAAAGACCGCGCAAGAGGCAGATGATGTTGTTGCTAAAATTCTGAACTATAAAAGTCCTGCTTCTTTAGGACCATGGCGTATATCTGCAATGGTAGTGGCCGATAACGAGGACAACGCAGGTCCACATATGGAAGATGCCGAGATTATGTTGTCTACAGTACTCAGTAATAGCAACGTATATAATGGCACCAAGGTCTATCTTGATGCAACACCGATCGTTTCTACACCGGGAGGCGCACGTGCGCCTGCTGCTAATAAAACAATCAATGACAGAGTTGCCAGAGGAACCTTTCTCATCAACTATAACGGTCATGGTAATACAGAGGTACTGGCAGGTGAACGTATTATTACATTAGACGATTATCGTAAATGGAGAAACTTTGATAAGCTCCCATTCATAATAACCGCCACGTGTGATTTCGGAAGGTTTGATCATCCTGAATACGTTTCAGCCGGTGAACAATTGGTGCTTAAACGGGACGGAGGTGTAATAGCAGCACTTACAACAACGCAACTAGTATATCAATATGCTAATCGTATAATCAATCGTAGTTTCCTGGATGCGCAGTTCAGGCATAACGACCGCTGGAACACGTTCGGTGATGCTTTGCGGATAGCAAAGAACGAGACTTATCTGACCGTGCCAGATAGAGGGACACTAATTAATTTCAGGAAATTCGCACTGCTCGGGGATCCCGCCCTGACACCGGATTTTCCGGAATTCAAGATAGGGATAGATGAAGTAGTTGATCCGGTACTTGAAAAACCGGTAGATACGATTAAAGCCTTAGGCGCTTATATGATAAAAGGAAGTGTCAGAGATAATGCAGGAAATATACTTGACAAATTTAACGGCAAACTGGATGTCACACTCTTTGATAAACCACTTACTATCCGTACGATCACGGCCATTAATAAATATTTTAAACTACAGCAGAACGTTATTTATAGGGGCAAGGTAAGCGTAACGAATGGTCGTTTTTCATACACTTTTCTGGTGCCCAAAGATGTAAATGACTACTATTCCAATGGTCGCTTGTCCTCTTATGCAGATAACGGTTCTCAGGATGCTGCAGGCGTTGATACAAGTTTAGTCCTTGGCGGATATTCGGACCATCCGGTTATAGAAAATATGCCACCTGTCGTAAAGCCTTATATGAATGATAGTTTATTCAGAAATGGCGGCATTACAGGTGCCAATACTTCTTTATTTGCAATTCTGGAAGACGAAACAGGGATTAATGTATCCGGCAATGCCGTTGGGCATGATTTAACAGCCATTCTCGATAATGATGTCAAAAACCCATATGTCCTGAATGACTACTACGAGACTGCATTGAATACATATAAAAGAGGGTATGTATCTTTCCCCATAGTTAACTTGCCTAATGGTTGGCATAACTTGCGTATCAAGGCCTGGGATGCAAATAATAATTCCGGCGAAGGCAGCGTCAATTTTGAAGTAATTGATGGCAGTGTAGTGCAGATCCGTGAGCTAATGAATTACCCCAATCCTTTCACGGACCAGACACGTTTTGTTTTTGAACATAACCATCCATCGGAACAGTTAAATGCCCTGATAAATATTTACAATGCTACGGGGTCATTGGTCAAATCTATTTCAAAAAGCTTCCTGGCTACAAGTAGTCGTAGTGAGGATATAACATGGGACGGAACAGGGAATAATGGTATAACTTTACCATCAGGAGTTTATTACTATCGGATCAGTATCTCGACAGAAGAAGCTAGAGAAACACTTGGGTACCAAAAGTTAGTTCTGATTAGATAGAAATAATATAGATATCGGGGCAAATATACGGGCAACTATTTTTCTATAGATGCAGCTT
The DNA here is from genome assembly GCA_017303395.1 of Chitinophagales bacterium. Classification (GTDB taxonomy): domain Bacteria; phylum Bacteroidota; class Bacteroidia; order Chitinophagales; family Chitinophagaceae; genus Polluticoccus. The sequence goes on along the minus strand of JAFLBN010000003.1, from coordinate 170,621 downwards.
TTACGGCCTTAATATAACTAATCGTTCCAAAGGCTGTATTGATGTGTTCTCCTTCTTCCACAACACTAAAACCAGCTGACATGATGAAATAAGGAAGCATACCTTTCGCATTCGCTCGCGTTTGCTCCTCACCGTCAAATCGACGGAATATTGCAAAGGCTATTTTTGTGTATTGAGTTCTTGGTTTACCAAAATCTGCAATCAAAAGCCTCCCGCCCGGTTTTAAGACGCGGAAAATTTCTTTAAGTATTTTAGCCTTCATATTAGTCGGAATATGATGGAATACGAGTGATGAAACAACTACGTCGAATTTATCGTCCGGGAAAGGAAGGTTTTTACCATCATAATGCTGCAACTCAACTTTGTGCTGAACTTTTTCATACGCAATTGATAAAATACGATCATCTACATCAACACCCCAGACCCGCATCTCAGGATATTGTTGTTTCAGCATTATTGATAAAGTGCCTGTACCGACACCAAAATCTAATAATCGCTCATTACCTTTAGGATCTACCAGATTAATCAGTTGCTGTTTGATCTTTTTTTCCGGGAAAGTCAGGGAAATCAACCGATCGTAAAAACCGGTTAACCATTGGAACCTTAAAGCCGGATTGAATTTTTCTTCTTTCATTCAAGATGTGTATTAGTATGTGTACTTGCCAGTAATGGTGGCATATAATCGTTATTTAGTGCTTCCGATTAATACGGTAGGCTTCTGGTCCCATATTAGTACGCTTGCGAAAAAATTTTAAGAACTCGTATTCACTACGAAAACCTAACTGATCGGAAATGCTAACCGTATCAAGTTTCGTTTTATAAAGAAGTTCTTTTGCGGTCTTTAATATTTTTTTGCGTTGTAATTGTAATAAGGAACTATTCAAATATATTTTCAAGCTGTAACTAAGTTGCTCTTCTGCCATTTGCAACTCTTTAGCAATAGTAGATAGCACGGGTTTATACTTGTATTTAGTATCCACAAGCCGGTCAACCTGCTTGTATAAATCTGCAACAAAGAGGTTTCTCTCGCTGGTCAATGTAACATAATGACTATTGATAATTTTTAATAGAAGCACGGCTATCCTGTTAAGTACCATACTTTGATTGCGCTGCATTAAAAGATCATTAGCCATGGGAAGAATAGCATCATATAATTTCTGAAATTCTGTGAGAGGAGCTTCATATATATATTTATCTTGTTTAGGCCCTTCTTCCAATGCTGAAAAATCAAAATGACTTAAATGCACTAGGTATGCGTCCGTACAATTGATAACGATGCCTTTCATTTTTCGCAAAGTTCTTATCATATGTGGTGTACCTGCTGGAATTAAATGAAATGAGCAATCCCTTATCATGTGATCAACAAATGCTATTTCATGAGTTCCCCCGCCTTTGCAGAAAACAAAAAGCTGATGATACCCCTTACTGTCAAGGGATTTAAGTCTCGTCGCATATTCATCATTCCAGAATTCGATTTGTATATCAACTTGGTTACGCCCGATACGGGCGTAACTGTTTTTCGGCAGCAGCATCTGCAATTTTTTATTGTGAGGTAGTTGCATGCAGATCCGTCAATCAGATCAAGCAGCGATATGCTGTAGAATGCCTATCGGTCTAACCAATATTTAAGAGGACGGGAATAACGAATAGCAGCATCAGTTAGTAAGCCAGAAGACCCCATTACTGGACGCAAAACCTGACAATTTATTTGACGTGGCATCTATATTCCCGGAAAAACCGAAAGACGCCTGAATCAAATAAGCAGTGAATGGAATGAAATATACAAAGGATATCTTTCTCCGATATCGGGGGGAATGAAAACCGGCGATGCTACAGGAATTACGGGGTAAGAATCGGCACTTTGCGTTGGGAGAAATGTAGTAACAGGTTTAGGCAGTATTCCATCTGTCACTGGATATATAACTGCCAGACTAGGAAGAAGATTCCCTTCATCGGTTTTTACAATCTTTAGCACATCCTCGCAGCATCCTTTTTTTTCAGCTTCTTTTCCCATGCCGCAGCGACTGCAGACAGCACTTTCTTCATCTGCTGTGAAGGCAATACGCACCATATTACCCATGCAGAAATGCATATGTAGGCAAAGTCCGCAATTGAGGACTAGCATCAATATAGCTAATATGGAAGCTGCTATTTTGCGCATCAACTTTTTATATAACGTATTACACCAAATGATATTGCCTTGCACATATCTGGCGTGGCAGCAAACCAGGCATCTTACTTCGACAAGATATAACCTATAATCTATGGCAACTCTAATCCTGAATATTATTGTCATTTTTTTTTGTAATGTCATTAATCAGCCATAAGTCATTAACTGTGGCTTAAACTTTTATGATATGTTTAGATTTGCGCGCACTCCACGTTTTTAGATCAGAATTGACATTGTCCATTCAAATTTTATTTAATCAATGAGAAAATTCCTTCGGTGCAGCGTAATGCTGGTATGTGTATTCGTGTTATCATTTAGTGCTTATGGTGAAATTTGGCAGGTTCAGGAGCAACCATTGCCAACGGATGCTATCCGTAAACCGGGTCGGTATATTTTATATCAATTGGATGAACAGGCACTTAAAGGTTTGCTTGCTGCATTGTCCGATAATCCAAACCATGCAACCGTTCTGGCATTGCCGGATCCTAAAGGTGGGTTTCGCTCATTTGGCATCTGGCACTCATTGATAATGGATGCTCAACTTGCTGCAAAATATTCCATGATACAAACCTATACAGGTATAGATATTCAAAATCGAAGGGTAATTGTGAAATTGGATATGACAAGCCTTGGGTTTCATGCGATGATTAACGATGGGGAAAATTGTTTTTTCATAGATCCGGTAGGCAGTAATTATCCAGGACTTTATATGTGCTACTATAAACGCGATTATACCAGCGCTCTTTCCATCCCGTCAGAAACTGTATATTGTAGTCTACCGGCAGAACAGGATGAAAACCTTACTGGTCAGCAACCATTACAACTGGGACAAGCACGATCTAGCGGTACCATACAACGTACCTACCGTTTAGCGCTAGCCTGCACCGGAGAATACGCAACAGCCGCTGCCGGTGTAGCGGCAACAAGGGCAGATGTCTTAAGCGCAATGGTAACAAGCATAAACCGTGTAAATGGTATTTATGAAAGAGAGCTAGCCATAACGTTGCAATTAATTGCTAATAACGATACGCTGATATTCCTCGATGGATCAAAAGATCCATATTCAAATGGAAGTGGTCCAACTATGTTGGGTGAAAACCAGGTTACAATCGATAATTATATCGGTGCGGCTAACTACGACATCGGCCATGTATTCAGTACTGGCGGTGGTGGTATAGCAAGCCTTGGTTCAGTTTGTATTAATTCTGCCAAAGCCAGAGGCGTTACCGGATCGCCGAGGCCAGTAGGAGACCCGTTCGATGTTGATTACGTCTGTCATGAAATCGGCCACCAGTTTGGCGGGAGTCATACGTTTAATGCTAATACTGGCAGTTGTAACGGCAATGGTTCCTCTAATTCTGCTTACGAGCCTGGAAGCGGCTCGACAATCATGGCATATGCTGGCATCTGTGGTAGCGGAAATAACCTGCAAAATAATAGTGATGCTTATTTCCATACCAGAAGCCTTGATCAGATTTCTGGCTTTATTAGTGGCGCTGGCGGTACCTGTGCAGTAAATATGCCTTCCGGAAATACCCCAGCTTCCGTTCCTTCAATTGCGCAGTCCTACAATATCCCGTTCAAGACGCCTTTTGAATTAACGGCTCCAGCGGTTTCGGATTCAGCTCATGATGACTTAACTTATTGTTGGGAACAATGGAACCTTGGAGACTTTGGTAAAAACTGGATTCAGACTCGAGCTACAGGCCCTACTTTTCGCTCTTTTAACCCTGACACGACAGCAACCAGAATATTTCCCAGACTCAGTCGACTGCTTGCGAACACAACATCATATCTTGGAGAAAAACTCGCAGACACTTCGAGATCTTTAAGTTTCATATTGACAGTTCGTGATATTTACAATGGTATAGGCTGTTTTAATATTTCTGACGATAAAGTTGATATCAATGTTATTAATACAGGTTCTCCATTTGCAATTTTGACACCCACACAGTCTGCGTCGCAATGGAAAGCTGGTAGTCAGGCCGATGTCGCATGGGGGATTTCAGGGACTGATCAGGCTCCTATCAATTGCAACAACGTTGACATTTTCCTGTCGGTTGACGGCGGTTATACGTATCCCTATTTGTTAGCCTCACAAACTCCGAATGATGGTTTGGAAACAATCAATGTACCTAATATTATCACTGACAAGGCTCGTGTGAAGGTAAAAGGCAGCGGCAACATTTTTTTTGATATCAGCGATGCCAATTTTAAGATTGATACAACAGATATATTAGGGGTAAGTGAAATTAGCGCGTGGATTGGTCAGATAAAGCTATACCCGGTACCTGCTACTGACCATTTGTTGATTGAAGCAGACCCTGGTTTGCTTAGCTTGAAAATATATAACACTACAGGGATTTTAGTTTTGGATAAAACAAGCCTACCGGGCTTAACAGATATCCAAGTCGCCGGATGGCAAAAGGGAGGCTATTTCCTCAAATTTACGCACTCCCGGACGGGCCAGGTTATTACCCGGCCAGTGATCATTTACTAGACTATGTAAAGTTATTGGGAACGACTGCAAGAATGTTACATATGCCGGCCCATGATTGAGGTACGATATTTGTAAAAAACTGAGGGGAAAGTTCTTTTTGAACGTATCATAGAGAAGAAAGGAAAATTGCCATGCAGGAAAGAGATTTAGACAGGTTACTTGGTCTTTTTTCAAGTAAATCCCCCCACCATCCGTCTTTAAAGCGCCTTGAAACAGATGTCTGGCGGCAAATACGTAGTACAAAATATCACCGGCAATCGGGTGAGTATATGTCGCTGTCTATCAGATTTGCAATGTGTCATCTGAAACCGTCTTGGATTGTTGCTGCGATGCTGACTGGTTTGATGATTGGGCAACTGACAATGAAAGGTCTTTATAGTAAAACTGGTAAATTGAGGTTAGAACAAGTCTTGTATTGTTTGCTATTAGATCTGGGTTGGTGTTCTTGCATCTAGGTGTAGAATAAGACTAAAATTTTACCTTTGATTGCACCCAAAAATGATCATGGCAAATCAACTCCTAACATATTGAACATGAACATGTGTGCAACTATCTGTTGTTTTTAGTGTTGATTGTCATATTTTTGTTAAAGGTTATATAAGTATTGGTGATTCAGTCATTTTTGCATAGATTTGATACAATCGCTTGGAATGAAAAAAGCTTTAGCCATACTGCTTCTGATTAGTTATACGCTTTGTGCGTTTGGCGTAAGCATAAATTTCCATCATTGCGGCGGGCATCTTAAATACGTTACTCTAAAAGAGGATCACAAGAAGAAATGCTGTAAGAAAAAAGTGATGCCTCCCGGTTGCTGTAAAGACAGCCAGGTAAAGTTCAAGAAAAGTGGCAATGATTTTTTAGCTAAACAAATTGAGCTAAGTTTTCAGATAGTTTTCTCTGCTGATTTGCCTGCTCTTTCTGTTGTTCCTATAAATACTAAGATTGTTTTTAAAGCTGTGGAGCAGAATATCCACAACAATTCCCCCCCCGATATTTATTCCCCACCTCTTTATATTCTTAATGAGGTCTTTTTGATTTGATATTGTATGGATTTGTAATTGCCGTAGCCTAAAGGTTCACGGCTATTGGTGCTTACGCGCTTTCTCATCTAATCCATATAAAATTAAATTATGAAGATCTATCTGGTCATGCTAACGTTAATGCTGTCTGTTCCTTTTATCAGCTGCACTGAGACAAAGTATTCAAAGTATCAGTGTCCTATGAAATGTGAAAAGGACAAAACCTATGATAAGCCAGGTAAATGCCCGGTTTGCGAAATGGACCTCGAAGGTGTTAAATGATAATAGTGAAGACTATTAATATAACCACGCCTTTTTCCCAAACCCCACTTTACATTATTAACAAGTTTTTCAATTACACTAAAAAAATAACCAAAAATGAAAAAAATCATTACCTCGATCGCATTGATTTCAGCGTTTACCGCTTCCAATGCCCAGACAACAGCAACTGACTTTACAGCTCCGGACTGCAGCAGTGCTTCTCATACGTTATTTACTGAACTGAATAACGGTAAAGTGATTGTACTTGTATGGGTGATGCCTTGCGCAATGTGCGTAGATGGCGCCAAGGCGGTTTCTGCTGCGGTTCAAAGCTATGCTACTTCTAATCCCGGCAAAGTCATGGCCTATCTTTCAGATGATATGGGTGACCAAACCTGTACTGATCTCAATACATGGATGACTTCAAATAGCGTGGGTACCAACTTCACAGTCTTTGGAAATGCCGGAAATAAAATTGATGAGTCCAACTATGGCGGCTCAGGAATGCCGCATGTTGTTGTATTGGGCGGTTCAGACCATAAAGTATATTTCAACAAAAAGGGGACTGCCGCAAATGATGTAAATGGACTTAAAAGCGCTATTAATGCCGCTATGATTCCTACAGGCATCAATAACATAGCTAACGATATCACATTTGCTGTTGTACCTAACCCCGTAAATGATCACTTGACAATACAATATGGAACAGCAATACGTAGCGTGACAATCACCGCTATGAACGGACAGTTAATAAAAGAAGAGGCATTCAATGGTGGGAAGATGAACCCTTCAGTTCAGCTCTCTGGTGTGGCAAAGGGATTGTACCTGGTGAAGGTAATAGATGTAGCAGGCAATACAGGTACGCATAAAATAGTGAAAGAGTAAAACTTTAAAAATCAACTCGAATGAAAAAAATCATCTTAATACTGGCTTGCGTAATTGCGAGTGCAGGCATGGTTACAGGACAAACGACAGCAATGGACTTTAATCGTATGGATTGTAATGGTAACATGCGTGAACTGTTTAAAGATCTTGACTCTGGCAAAGTAGTGATCCTTGAATATTTTATGGGTCCAAATTGCACGGCATGTGAAGATGCAGCCAAAGAAATTGAAGCGCTGAAGAGCAAGTTTCTGGCTAAATATCCGGGTAAAGTGATGACATATGCAATGGGTTTCCAAAATAGTTACAGCTGCATTACCATTAAATCGTGGGTATCTAATCTGGGTATTTCAGCAATTCCTATGGATTCAGCTGCAACACAAGTTGCTTATTACGGCGGCTTCGCCATGCCGACAATTGCAGTCGTTGCAGGAACAGGCCATAAAATCCTCTATTCGGCGAATGCCAATAACGGTGGGTATATGAACGGCGATACTTCTAAGATAAGCACTGAAATGAACAAGTTCTTTAACCCGACTGGTATCAAAGGTGTGGCATCCCTGCTTTCTGCTGTAAAAGTGTTCCCAAATCCATCTAGTTATATGGTGAATATAGAATTTGATGTAAAGCAAAGAACGGATATTACACTGCAATTGGTAGATGCCGCTGGAAAAATAGTCTGGAAAGAAGTCAATGCTAACGTTGCTTCAGGGACTTTTAGAAAGGTTTTGCTCACAACAGAATTTGTGCCAGGTGTCTATAGTTTCAATATAATAGAGAACAACAATACCACAACGAACAAAATAAACATTGCAGGCAAATGAGGGGGTCTCAGGGTGTAGTGATGGTAGTAGTAGCCGTACTTGTTACGGCTGCTGCTACTTCTTTTGCTCAATCAACATTTACTGTTTTTCCGGGGGATACGCTCAGGGACGTCATTACGATTGGTGACAAAAAGATACTCTATATCAAACAGCAATCAAAAAATGGAGATACGTTGCTGCTCGCGTGGAAGAAGCTATCAGTATCCATTGCGGATCAGTGGTCTGCTTACATATGTGATAATGGGACTTGTTATAATAATCTGCCCGATACTGGTACTATGGCGCCAGTGCCACCGGGTGAGTACGGTTTTCTTAGCCTACATATCAATGCAAATGTGAAACCTGGAACTACAACAATTCGGTATATGGTATGGGATATCCGACAACCGTCAAAAATTGATACGCTGACCTGGATAGTCACTGCATTTGCCACAGGAGTTGCTAACTATCAGGGAATAACGCCGCGCGTATACAGTAACAGGAAAATAATTTACCTGACCCAGGTATCCGGATTACGGGGTACGGATGTTGTTATATTGGATCTAACAGGCAAAAAGATATTAGCTAAAAGAATGCAAAATGATAATGAAACACTTGACATGTCATCTTTCCCGGACGGCATGTATGTTGTTAATCTGATAAACATTCATCAGACAGTGCAGGTGTTTATCGGCAATTAAAAATTATACCCTAATGAAATTATTATATACCATTTCGCTTTCTTGGATCGCATTGTTATGCGCTAGCCAGTCTTATGCACAGAATACACTTTATATACCACCGGCTTTGACGGGTACGACTTTTAATCTGAGTGCACAATCAGGAACTACGACGTTGTTCAGCGGGTTTAATACACCAACCTATGGCATCAACGGAACATGGATGGCGCCAACCCTGATTATTAATAAAGGGGATAGTGTCACTTTCAATGTTACCAACAATCTGCCGGTAAGCACGACTATACACTGGCATGGACTTCACTTGCCCTCTAAATGGGATGGTGGACCACATCAGATTATCAATACAGGTAGCATCTGGAGCCCAAGGTTCAAAGTAATGAACGACGCAGCAACGTTCTGGTATCACCCGCATGGCGATAAAAAAACAGAATTACATGTCAGTAAAGGCATGGCAGGAATGATCATCGTTAAAGATGCTGCTGAGGCTGCATTAACCTTGCCACGTACGTACGGGGTAGACGATATTCCAGTGATTATACAGTCGAAAGCTTTTGATGTCTTAAAGCAGATTGCTATTGCCACTGAAGATGATACAACTGTATTCGTTAACGGGACCATGCAGCCCTATCTAAATGCACCTGCGCAGGTTATAAGACTGCGTCTGCTCAATGGTTCTACCAGTAGAAGTTTTAAGCTTGGGTTTACTGGCAATCTTGCATTTAGTCTTATTGGTAATGATGCTGGATTGTTAGATACGAGTACAACGTTAACACGTATACAGATCGCCCCCGGTGAGCGTTACGAGATATTGCTTAATCTGACCGGCAAACAGAGCCAGACTATCTATCTGAAGAATTTCGGCACAGAATTAACAAATGGCATACACGGTTCCGCACAGGTTGGAACAACAGGAGGTATGATCCCTGGCTATGTGGATAATAAGCTGAATGGTGCAGACTTTAATGTGCTGAAAATCATGGTTACTGCTCCAACATCCACGCCGGTGACTACAATACCGACAACGCTGGTGCCAAAGTCACCATTTCCTATAAGCAGTGTTAATAAAGAACGAACATTTTTATTTCTTCCGGAACCTCCGTCAACCCCAGATAAAATGGTTGAGGGTCCATTTCTCATTAATGGCAATTCATTTGATATGAATATAGTGAATGACACCGTAAAATTGGGACATACAGAAATCTGGAAATTGGTGAACGGGACTGAGATTGCCCATCCATTTCATATTCATGATGTTTGGTTTTATGTTTTGGATATTAACGGTGTCCCACCACCACTTTATGAGCGTGGCAAAAAAGACGTCATTCTCGTTATGCCAAAAGATACAGTTCGTTTCATTACAAAATTTGAAGATTTCGCTGACCCGATCGTGCCCTTCATGTATCACTGCCATTTGCTGCATCACGAAGATGAAGGCATGATGGGATCTTTCATCGTTGTCGATTCAACTACATCAGTGAAAAATTATCAGCAAGATAACATGATTGTTAAAGTGTATCCCAACCCTGCTGCGACTAGCTGGCTTGTTGAAGGTGGGACAGATAGTAAAGAGATTAAGGTTACTCTATACGATTTGATGGGTAAAATGCTTTTTACCCGATTGCTATCTCCCGTTTCAGGAAAATTTGCAACAAGTGTCAATGCAGATCTCTTACCTGTCGGTTTATACGTACTTAAAATTAATTCTGAATTTTCGACACAAACCCTGCAATTATTAAAATCAAACTACTAACTAAAAAAATAAACGGTATGAAAAAAGTATTATCCCTTCTTCTTGCTTGTTGCTGCTCGACAGCATTCGCTCAGAGCGAACTTGACAAGTATATTACTGGACCCAATACGTTCACTGTGGTTGGCAATGCGTCTAACAGCCTTTCGGCGCCCCATGATCTGGATTTTGTTCCTGGTCGTCCGGGAGAATGGTGGGTACTGAACAAAGAATCAGGCGGTGGCAGCGTGGTGATTTTTTTCGATGCCGGTAAACCGACTCAGTTTTCCCAGTTTCGCCGTGATTCCCATAACGATCATTTTATGGCCAATGCAGTGGCCATCTCAATGGGTGACAATGGAACATTCTGCTCTGCGCAGGAAATAAAAAATACAGCTTCTGCTGCTTCTACATTTATGGGGCCGGCCTTGTGGTCTAGTGACACATCAATTTTTGCCAGATCTAACCAGAATAATTGGGTAAACGGTCAGCCATTAGGTAGCCATTTGGATATGATACATCAAAGTCCATTTGGCATGGGTGTAGCGCATGACAACAATAATGTCTACTGGTATTTCGATGGATATAATGGGAATATCTGTAAGTATGATTTTGAAATGCCTCACCCTACAGGAGGGGATGATCATTCCGATGGACAAATCTTCCGCTATACAGGGGTAACGGTAGCACGTAAGCCAAATGTACCGAGCCACTTAGCATTGGACAAACAAAATAGCTGGCTTTATATTGTTGACGGCGGCTCGGGGAAAATATTAAGACTAAAAACTACTAGCGGCACTATCGGAGGGAACTTAACGGTTCCATCAACGGCAAATGAACCATTGGGTGCTTATAAATCTGTAATCAATGCAACTACCGAGACTATGGTTGCATCTGGCCTGACATCTCCATGTGGTATTGATTATCGGTCTGGCAGGATCGTAGTTAGTGATAATGCCGATGGTAAACTCTATATCTACGACGTAACCACGACACCTGCAACACTAAAAGGGTCAATCAATACCGGTGCAGCAGGTGTCATGGGAGTGCGAATTGATGATAACAATAAAATATGGTTTGTCAATAAAACGACAAAAGAACTTGTACGAGTAGATAATCCGAATGTATTAGGTATTAAAGAAACTACTACAGGTAAGGTCGTATTTGCTGCTTACCCTAATCCTGTGCAATCGGCATTGTCAATTACTATTAGTAATACAAGTAAAGAACAATTCTTTATCAGCATGGCCGATGTGACTGGTCGCGTTCTCTATCAGGGGACTACAAATACGGAAACCCACACCATTGACGTATCTAACTTTGCTAAAGGTATTTACCTGCTTGCCGTATCAGGAGCAAATGGCGCTGCAGTTCAAAAAATAACTATTCAATAATGAGCGGACTGCCGAGCTTGCTCCCCGGCAGTTCCTCTTTTTAAAAATCTTGGTATGAAAAAGATAATGTTACTGTTGCTGCCGGTATTTGTCATGAGTTGCAACAAGTCCGAAACATCTGACAACGCCGTAACAGCAGCGACAGGAAATAATACCAACAGTAATACGGTAACATTAACTGCTGAAGACGTAACAACGACAAGTGCCATCCGAAGTGAGCTTATGCAGATGCAGCAAATGCTGGATAGTATGCTGGCAACGCCCCACCTCGTACATCAACGTCATTGGGATAGTCTTTATCATCATCATGACAGTTTACTTTGGCATCATCATAACTTATTCCATCACGATACATATACACATGATGACCACCACCATAGCTGGACAAGCTACGATCCGCATATAGACCATACGCATCATTATCATCACCATTTCCCAGGGCATATTAACGACTCATTGGTGACAGTACATGGAAATCACAGTCACGATAATGTTGATCATCATTATAATGGACATGATATTCATGACCACTTTCTTGCGGATAGTCTGCATCACGTTCATAGTATGCATCATCCATAATTTTTTATAGAAGAAATACATATTAAATGAAAATCCTTGCATTTTTAATGGCATTATTTGCTGTTACGGACGTTGCTGCGCAACAGTCAGAACCTTGTTATTTTGATGTCTATCAACGTAGTCATCGGGAGCAGATTGCTGCTACAGAGCGAAAGATTCAACAGCAACTTCAACTTGGTGCGCCAAATCAGACGAATGCTATGCACGCGTCACATTTGCCTAATCTCAAGATCATACCTGTGGTTGTACACGTGATCCATAATGGTGGTACAGAAAATATCTCCAATGCACAGATACAAAGTCAAATAGATATACTTAACGAGGACTTTAGACGAAAAGCAGGAAGCCCTGGATTTGGAAATGGCGTAGATGCGGAAATCGAATTTTGCCTGGCAAAAAAAACACCAGACGGTAAATGTACAAACGGGATTGTCAGGATACAAAGTACGTTGACTAATCACCAGACTTTTCAGCGTAGTATGTTAAAACAGCTTAGCTATTGGGATAACACACGTTACCTGAATATGTACGTTGTTAAAGATATCAATAGTGGTAGTGGGATTCTGGGTTATTCGTCATTTCCCGGCGGCCCACCAGATGAAGATGGCATTGTTGTACGTCATAGTTATTTTGGTAATACAGGTACTGCCTCAGGTGGCCTCGGGCGTACGACTACCCATGAAATTGGTCACTGGTTTGGTTTATATCATACTTTTCAGAATGGTTGCGGGGGTGCTGATACCTGCAATTCAGGAGACAATATCTGTGATACACCACCCGTAACAGCACCTAATTTTGGTTGCCCGAATATCAATTCATGTACGAACGATAGTTATCCTGATCAGGTGGCGAATTATCTTGATTACACAGACGATGCTTGTAAAAGCATTTTTACATTGGGGCAAAAAAATAGAATGCATGCTGTTCTGGCAAGCTTGCGGAAAGATATATGGACGCAATGGAATATTGATAGCACAGGTTGCGATAGTGGCTTTGTAAGCCCTACATGCAAAGTTATTGCAGACTTTATGTCACTTAACCAAAATGTATGTACTGATGGAGGCGTTACTTTTTACAATAGATCCCAAAATGATCCGACCAGCTTTATCTGGTTGTTCCCTGGAGGAACGCCCAGTAGTTCTACTGCCACAAACCCGGTAGTCAATTACAGCACACCGGGCATATATTCGATAACGCTGATTGCAAACAATGTTTCTAGCTCTGATACGTTGACTTTAACCAATTATATTAATGTTACACTTCAGCCTGTTGGACAAGGGTTGCCATTTTACGAAGATTTTGAGAATACAATGTTCCCTGATAAAGGAATAATTGTTGATAATCCAGATAATGGGATCACCTGGCAACGCGACACGCAGGCCAAAGCATTTGCAGGAGGAGGATCAGCAAAGATCAATAATCTTATTAATACCAATTATGGACAATCAGATGCGCTTGTGTTACCTGCCTTTGACTTCACGTCCTTGGGTGGTGATGCATCTTTATATTTCTACTGGGCTTATGCTCGTAGTGATGCTAATTATTCTGATGATCTAACTGTGCTGGCTACAAGTGATTGTGGCGTTACTTGGAATACATTGTTCAACAAATCTGGTGCTTCGCTGGCGACGGGTCCAACACAAACAACACCATACATTCCCGATAACACTACGGTTTGGAAGACTACCCGCATTAATCTAGGTGCATATGCTTCAAAAAAGAGCGTTATTATTAAGTTTGTCAATACGACTGATGGGGGTAACAATCTTTACCTGGATAATATTTCCGTTGGGTTATGGTCACTTAGGGTGGGTGAAGAAAATATGATGGGTAATGACATACGCATTTATCCAAATCCTGTAAAAGAAATATTGACAATAGAACTACCTGCAAATTCGGAACAATATTCCCTCGATATTTCCGACATGATGGGCCGTATCGTATATAGCCAGATATTAAAAGCAAATAAAGAGAACGTGAATATGCACGAGTTGAGACAAGGTCTTTATTTCTATAAAATAATGAATATGGGGAAGATCGAGAAAACAGGAAAGCTATTTAAACAGTAAGGGAATAAATGGAGTTGTATATAAAGAACATGGTCTGTGACCGTTGTAAGATAGTGGTTAAAGAGGAGTTGCAGAAAGCCGGGCTCCATGTCCTGCAAATAGATTTGGGTAAGGTGTCTATTCAGGAACAAACGATAAATGCATCTCAATTAAACGAGATTGCAACGGCATTAGCGGAAGTAGGTTTTTAGATTATTGATGACCGAAGAAAAAAAATTACAGAACAAATAAAATTGTCGATTATTGAGCTTGTACATCGACAAAACAGCGACAGCAAAGTAAAATATAGCGAATATCTTACACAACAGCTGAACGTCGATTATCCCTATCTGAGTAAACTCTTTTCTGAAGAGACCGGTATGACGATCGAACACTTTACCATTCAACAGAAAATTGAAAGGGTAAAAGAGCTGTTATCTTACGGAGAGCTTACATTAAGCGAAATTGCTTGGCAACTTGCTTATAGCAGTGTTGCGGCCTTAAGTGGACAATTCAAAAAAATAACCGGCATGACCCCTTCAGACTTTAAAAAGGCGGATAGTAATCCAAGACAATCTTTAGATAAAATCGCAAAAAATAGCTGACATGACATTAGTAGTCGCACATAGGGTAAATAGTTAAGTGTCATTGTCTTCTGACTCGCGAATTAGCTTTGCAGATGGGCAGTCTATCGACTATGGAATCAAGATATTCGCTGTGCCGGTAAAAGTATATGGCCCTACGGATTCAGAAACCCATAAGGCTCAATGTTATTATGATCATCGCATAGGTCTTGCGGTGGTAGGTAGCACGATTAATGCATATACAGTTAAGGAAGCGGTGTATGAAATTTTGCAGCACCTGCAATTTATTCCGGGCTATACTGATTTTTCCATGGAAGGCATAGCAAAAATGGTCATGAAGATCTATCGAAAAGCGGCACTTGACCTTGGCGCTATTTTAAGGGAGAAAGGGCTTTGCGAACTCATACTTACTGGGTATTGTCCGCTTAACACAGGTATCCGTACCTTTTATTTTACTTGTGACACATCGGCTTATCCAATTGTGCCGAAGTTTAGCGAGATCCTGACGGAAAATGGTATGTCTTTTTTCGGTAGCGGCACAAAAGCTGCCGCGGACGTCGCTGATAAAAATCCCCACTTCAATCCATTACAGATTATACGCAAAGTGGTACAGGAAAAACGTTCTCTAACTGTAGGCGGAAGCGGGCAATTCGGCAAATTTGATGATTATTTAAACTTTGAAATATTGGGTGTGCAGGATTATGAGCTGAACGAAGACGGCTCGCTGAAAGAATATGTCAATATGTTAAGAGGCATTAACTGGCACAAAGATGAATTTGAGCAGGAGGCAGATGGATTTCTTGTCAGCTATAACTATATCATGCCTTTCCAGAAAGACATTGATGAAATCTGGCGTAAAAACCTGGACGGAGAAATTTTGTAATTCATTTCTGTAATAGTGTAACAATCGATCAATAGTAGGGAGGTAGCTTTGTTTCTGCAAAGAGCTGATTTATGAAAGATATATTCTTGTTGCCATTGACAAATGTTGGAAGTGAGCATGGTGCAATGATCGTTGATAAGGAACTAGATAAGATTACAGGGATTCAATCCCATAAAGTAGAACTGAATAATAACAGGGCTATCATCCAAACTGATCAGCCTGAAGAAGTCCTGGGAAAGGCGATAGCAGCTATCAGAGAGATAGGATACAATGTGGACACCATCCGAAAAAATTATCCCGTTACAGGTATGACATGTGCTTCCTGTGCTTCAAGCGTGGAGAGTATGCTTAAAGCACAACTAGGCATTATACAGGCAGGGGTCAATTATGCCAATGGCAGCGCTCAAGTGGAATATATTCCCGGGGCAATCGAACCTGAAACATTTAGGAAAGTGATCCAGTCCGTTGGTTACGATCTTATCATTGATGAAAGTGATGCTGCCGCAGGTCAGTTGGAAGCCCTGCAAGTTGCTCATACTGCCAGTCTGCGAAGACGTACGTTGTTCTCTATCGCATTTTCATTACCCTTAGTTGTAATTGGTATGTTCTTCATGAATATGCCTTATGCGAATTTCATTATGTGGGCATTGGCTACACCTGTGATCCTGATATTCGGTAAGCAGTTTTTTATTAATGCCTGGAGACAACTGAAGCATCGCTCTGCGAATATGGATACACTGGTGGCGATGAGCACCGGGATCGCTTATTTGTTCAGTGTATTCAACACTGTCTATCCACAGTTCTGGCATAAAAGAGGGCTTCACGCACATGTCTATTTTGAAGCAGCGTCTGTTGTTATTGCTTTCATTCTGTTGGGTAAGATGTTGGAGGAAAGGGCTAAGAACAATACTTCTTCAGCTATAAAAAAACTGATGGGTCTACAACCTAAAATGGTGACTGTAATCTATGATGAAGAGGAAAAAACCATTCCCATTGCAAATGTGAAAACCGGTGACATTTTGCTTGTGAAGCCAGGCGAGAAAATTGCTGTTGATGGTGAAGTGGATGCAGGCATTTCGTATGTCGACGAAAGTATGATCACAGGAGAACCGATACCTGTACTCAAAGAAAAAGGCACCAAAGTATTTTCTGGAACGATAAATCAGAAAGGCAGCCTTCTCTTCCGGGCAGAAAAAATTGGTGCAGACACGATACTGGCACAAATTGTCAAAGCTGTGCAGGATGCGCAAGGGAGCAAAGCCCCGGTACAAAAACTGGTGGATAAAATCGCAGGCGTCTTTGTGCCGGTGGTAATTGGTATCGCAGTCTTAACCATGATACTATGGATTGTGTTGGGAGGGGAAAATGGCTTCACTCAAGGGCTAATGGCCATGGTTACAGTGTTGGTAATTGCATGTCCCTGTGCATTGGGCCTGGCAACACCTACAGCGATTATGGTTGGTGTAGGGAAAGGAGCTGAACATGGCATTCTGATCAAAGATGCAGAGAGTTTAGAAAGAGCTTATAAAATGGATAGTATTATTCTTGATAAGACCGGAACGATTACAGAGGGTAAACCCAATGTTTCCGCTATTCTATGGAGGAACACAGAATATGAGGCCACATTATCCCGCATACTTCATGCATTGGAAGCTCAATCCGAACACCCGCTTGGTGAATCTATTGTAAGATATTTGGAAGCTCAATCCGTAACAAAAGCGTCAATTGAGCAATTTGGAAGTGAAACTGGGAAAGGTGTAACTGCTATTTTTAATGGACAACGCTATTATGCAGGAAGCGGCCGGTACATTCAATCTCAAAGTCTAGCAATTCCTGCAGAGCTGGAAATGCAGGCAAAGGAATGGCTGGACAAAGCCAGTACCGTGATCTGGTTTGCTGATGCTACGCAGGTACTTGCTATGATAGCTATCGCAGATAAAATTAAGCCTACAGCTGCTGCAGCAATAAGCCTACTTCACAACATGGGTATTACACCTTACATGATCACTGGTGACAACATGCAAACAGCATTGGCCGTTTCCACACAAGTAGGAATAACAACATTCCGGGCGGAAGCACTGCCTGCGGATAAAGCAAATTTTATAAAAAACTTGCAAAAGGATGGGATTGTCGTAGGGATGGTGGGAGATGGTATCAATGATAGCCACGCCCTTGCACAGGCTGATATCAGTATCGCAATGGGTAAAGGCACTGAGATAGCTATGGATGTAGCTAAAATGACACTGATATCTTCTGATTTGATGAGTATACCGAAAGCAATTACACTTTCCCGGAATACCGTTCGTGTGATCCGTCAAAACCTATTTTGGGCGTTCATCTATAACTTGATCGGTATCCCATTAGCCGCCGGAATCCTTTATCCGGTCAATGGATTTTTGCTTAGCCCAATGATTGCGGGAGCCGCGATGGCATTAAGTTCAGTATCAGTCGTTTCTAACAGCTTACGACTGAAGTACACTAAAATCTTGTAAACAATAAATGTAATTATGTAACAACAGGCTCGCGCCTTATTAGGAAATTTGTAAAAAGTGAATAATGAAAACATTGAGATTTAAGACGAACATTAATTGTAGCGGCTGTATAAATTCAGTAACGCCGCACCTGAATCAATTGGAAGAGATCAAAGGCTGGAAAGTAGATACAGCTAGCCCTGATAAAGTATTGACAGTAGAGACTGAAGATGAAACACTTAAAGCTGACCAAATCACACAGGTTGTAGAAAAAGCCGGCTTTAAAATTGACAGCATTGATTAGTATGAAGAAGATGTTGTATTGGTTGAGAAAATATTTTTTAAAGCAATGCTGTAGATAGCGTTCATGGCATTGTTTTTAGGCAGCTATAACAAAAGGAGTAGAATATGAAGAAACTGATTTTAGTACTGATTGCAGGTGTAATGATCACAGCAGTATCATGTAGAAAAGAACAAGGACCCAATGTCACTGGGTATGATAATCATAGCAGCAACATGATGAAATCAATGCATTCGATGAGTGCTGACATGTCAGCATTGAAAATGACCATGGATCCGGATCATGATTTCGCAATGATTATGAAAAGGCATCATCAGGGAGCTATCAATATGGCTAATATGGAATTGGCCAATGGCAGTGATGCCATGATTAAAAGTATGGCACAAAAAATGAAGGATGCCCAGGCCAAGGAAATTGCCATGCTGGACAGTTTCATGATGGCTCATACGGCGGCCGGCATGAGTCAGCCATTTATGGACGCCTCTAATGCGGCTATGAAAAAAATGGACACGGATGCGGATGCACAGAAGTTAAGCGGTAAAACCGATCATGATTTTGTACACCTGATGATTATTCACCACCAAAGTGCTATTGATATGGCTAATGCAGAAATACAATACGGTCAGGTAGCCATGATGAAAGATATGGCTCAAACGATGAAGGACGATCAGACAAAAGAGATATCAGAGTTGCGTACATGGTTAAATGCAGGTAACGATTAAGATGAACTATACGACAGTGTCTTGAGGCCTCTGTGAAATGTGTAGTAGTATGTCAACAGCATGTGGAGTGGTAAGCTATGTGCTGAAGCCTGCTGGAATGTGCGAAAGAATGTGAAAAAATGGCTGCCTGAGTTTCGGAATGAGTAGATTTTTGACGATTTTTATCGTATAAAATCTACTGCATGCAAACCACCCTGACCAATATCATCAGACAGTATAAAGATGACAGAGAAAGTGTTTACCACACCTGGTTCATTAACAATGAAGAAAGGTTGAAAGCTTTCAGGTCTATACGGCGTGGAGTGCAATTGGTGGTTAGCGAGATTAAGGAAGAGAAGTTTGGGAATGACTTTAAGGGTTCGTCTCTGGAATTTGTCCTGAATTGCATTACGGAACAGAAACAGATCTTTGAAGGAGCGGCACATCCGTTTTACTGGAAGCCCAAATTGCGCATTCCGGACATCTATGAGAACCAGGAAAACAAAAAAGCTTTTGGTCAGTTCCTGGAATGCTGTCTAAACGCGAAAAATGAAGACACGATTATCCGGGAGATTATTCGCTTGGATGCGCGGAAGATTAAAGGACTGGGACCGGCAGTTGCAAGCATTTTATATTTCTTGCACCCGACAATTATTCCTCCTTTTAATACCGCAATAATTAATGGGTTCAATTTTTTGTTCAAAGACAAAAAGAAACTTGGCAGTTGGTCGGAATACCTCAAACTCAGGGAGGTAATTATGGACGCTAATACGCAGTGCCGGCAGGATTTGTCTACAGATCTAGGAGCAATAGCAGGACTGTTATTTGAGATTGGAGCCCAGAAACTGGTTTTAGGTGATGACGAATATTTGAGTGAAACAGACAGGAAGAAACTGGAGAAACTCACGGAAAGAAGACATGCTGAAGTCGTGCAGGAGAAGGCAGAAGAGAGTCTGCATACAGAAATGCAGTATCATTTGCTGAAGATTGGTAAATCGCTGGGGTATGATGTCTTCTCTGCCGTGAATGATAAATCCCGTTCTTTTGATGGAAACAGTTTTACATTTTTGTGTAAGAAAGAATTTCCGGAACTGGATCTTGATAGGGATACCCTTAACACGGTAAGACTTATTGATGTGTTGTGGTTTGAGTCAGGAACCGGGAATGTCATCGCCGCTTTTGAAGTGGAAAAAAGTACTAGTATTTACTCTGGTATATTGCGACTCTCTGATTTGAGTTATACGATTGCAGACGGTGATGAAGTGCTTTATCTGATCATCCCGGACGATAGGGAAAAAGACGTGAAAATGCAGTTGCTTCGTCCATCAGTCAAGAGCAATAACGTGCCAATCAAGTATATCACATTTTCAGACCTCCGCTGTCATTGTGATGCCTTGTGCCGGTTTGGAGATAATCATTTGATAATGGAAAAAATTGCCAGAATACCTTAACGGTTTTTTAGCTTTTTTTCTTTAAATAAATTAAAAAAAGCACTAATTTTATTGTGCAATGAAACGCCTACTTACATTAGTAATCGCTGTATCTTACCTCTGCCTGAGCATAGGGGTAACAATACATATCCACTATTGTATGGGGCAGATGGTTGGCGCCAGTTTCCTGGAACAGGAAGATAATCACCACTGCGATCATTGTGGTATGAAGAAAGTATCTTCTAAGAATGGCTGCTGCAAGGACGAGCATAAAGTTTTTAAAAGCTCTTCAGATCAACTACTCACCAAAACATATATCGCGAAAGCTTTTTCGCTAGATTATTTGCCGACATCAGAGGTTATCATCCCCCAGGTTGTATATCTGCCTGAATACCACATCAGTTATTCCGCCAAGGCAAATGCACCACCCGAAATGATATCGGAAGTGCCCATATACATTCGTACCCACAACCTTCGTATCTGATATCTTTTATGACGTGTGCAATACAAAACTGCCGTAGGTAGTTTTTGTATTGCACTTTTTTATGCCAATGAGTATTGGCATATCCCTCACTTCCATTTCGTTGCTATAAGCGTAGCCGCTATTTATAGCTCTGCGTAGTAAAATGGGGAATTAATCACTGGATTTTATAATAACAATAACCTTTAAAATGTTTTAAAAATGAAAAAACTAATTTTTTTATTGACGGTAATGATTTGCCTATTAGGCACGTTTTCAGTTTTTGCTCACGGTGATAAAACTGAGAAGTTCCACGTAGGTGGCAATTGTGAAATGTGTAAAAAGACAATTGAAAAAGCAGCCCGTGTAAAGGGCGTGGAAAAAGCAGTCTGGGATGTTGACACCAAAGAATTAACACTTACGTATAATCCGGAAGAGACTACTATAGAGAAAGTACAGAAAAGTGTTGCAGCAGCTGGTTATGATGCAGGTACACAGAAAGCAGATGATGCTGCATATAATAAGTTGCCTTCTTGTTGTAAATATGAGCGTGGTGACAATAAACAGGAACCAGCTCATCAACATCAGCACCAGCATTAAGTCACTAAATTTCAAGATTTGAAATCGCTGTCATAGCAGGTATCTGCTATGACAGCTTAAACAATAATTTATGGTACATCGGATCATTGAATGGTCGCTACGTAACCGGTTTATCGTGCTGGCATTAGCATCTGCTTTATTCGTTTGGGGCGTATTTTCAGTTCAGAAGAACCCGATTGATGCTATCCCGGATTTATCAGAAAACCAGGTAATTGTATTTACCGAGTGGATGGGCCGTGGTCCGCAGTTGATAGAAGACCAGATTACTTACCCATTAGTGACCAATCTGCAGGGACTGCCGAAGATCAAATATGTGCGTGGCACGTCGATGTTCGGGATGAGTTTCATCTATATTATTTTCAACGATAATGTAGATATATATTGGGCACGGGAAAGAGTATTGGAAAGGCTTAGTACCGTTTCCCGAACTTTGCCAACAGGTGTGACGCCGCAACTCGGACCAGACGGTACTGGCGTGGGTCATGTTCTCTGGTATACATTGGATGCACCTAATCTGGATCTGGGTGAGCAAAGAGCACTTCAGGACTGGTATGTGAAATTCGCTTTGCAGAATGTAGAGGGGGTTAGTGAAATCGCCTCATTTGGGGGCTTTCAGAAACAATACCAGATTACAGTAGACCCAAATAAATTATTGTATTACAGACTCACGATACCAGAAGTGATAGGAGCGGTCAGGGCTAACAATAATGAGTCCGGAGGTCGCAAATTTGAAATGAGTGATATCGGTTATATCATTAAAACATCAGGATACCTCAAATCACTTGCTGAGATAGAGAACATAACAGTCAAAACACAAAACAGTATTCCTGTGCGCGTTGCTGATATAGCGACTGTGCAGATGACTGGGGAAACCCGTTTAGGCATATTCGATCAAAATGGCACCGGTGAACGCGTAGGCGGTATTGTTGTAATGCGCTATGGTGAAAATGCAGCGGCAGTCATTGATCGTGTCAAGGCGAAAATGAAAGAGGTTGCTAAAGGATTTCCGGAGGGTGTTAAGTTTGATGTCGTTTACGACAGAGGGGAACTGATTAAAGAGTCTGTAGAGTCGATTAAACACACACTAATAGAAGAGATGATTGTTGTGTCACTGGTCGTGATCATCTTTCTTTTTCACTGGCGTAGTGCACTCAGTATAATCATACAGATTCCTATTACCCTGGCGGCGAGTTTTATCCTGCTGAATGCCTTCGGTATCTCATCAAATATTATGTCGCTGACGGGCATTGCACTGGCAATTGGTGTCATAGTCGATAATGGTATCATCATGAGTGAGAACGCATATAAACACCTGGCGGAGCGATACGCCCAATGGGAACAACAACAAAAACAACTGTAGTATGAAATGGTTTAAAAACGGGCGTCAGAAAACTACATCGTGGATCACGGAAGAAGAACGTTTGCAGATAATCGAACGGTCTAGCAAACAAGTGTCCCGTGGTGTGTTTTTTGCTACCATTATTATAATTACTTCTTTTCTACCTGTATTTCTTCTTACAGGACAGGAGGGTAAATTATTCCACCCACTCGCATTCACGAAAACCTTCATTATGATTGTGGATGCCTTACTGGTAATCACGCTTGCACCTGTACTGATTTCCTTTTTTATGAAAGGCAGGTTCAGGCCTGATCATGATAACCCGGTAAATAGAGTGCTGGAACGTATATATGAACCTATCATCAAATTGGTCTTGCGTTGGCGTAAAACCACCATTGCTATCAATATCATCGCTTTGGTGATTACTATACCATTACTTAAAAGCCTTGGCAGTGAATTTATGCCACCATTGGATGAACAAAGCATTTTGTTTATGCCTGTTACACTTCCGGATATTTCCAATGCCGAGGCAAAGCGCATATTACAGATTCAGGATAAGATCATCAAATCAGTACCTGAAGTAGATAAGGTCTTAGGTAAAGCCGGACGTGCGAGTACTGCGACAGATAATTCACCAATCAGCATGATAGAAACTATTATCATGCTCAAGCCTAAAAGTCAGTGGCGTAAGGGTATTACTAAAAAGGACATTATCAATGAACTGGATGGAAAGCTTCAGATACCAGGGGTCGTAAATGGCTGGACACAGCCTATTATCAATCGCATCAACATGCTGGCAACAGGTATTCGTACGGATGTAGGTGTTAAGGTGTATGGTCAGAATCTTGATACAATAGCAGCTGTTTCTGAACGTGTGAAAAAAACGCTCGAAGGCACGAAGGGGATTATGGATCTCTATGTTGAGCCGGTAACTGGAGGCAAGTATTTAAACATTGATGTGCGTCGAGATGAATTGGCGCGCTATGGTCTGAATGTTGATGACGTAAATCAGACGGTAGAATCAGCGATAGGCGGGGCACCCATCGGCAATACGATCGAAGGTCGTCAACGTTTTTCTATTAGTGTTCGCCTGGGTCAGGATTACCGCAATAATATTGCGCGTATTGAACGCATCCCGATCATGTCTGCGGCTTTCGGTGAGGTCCCCTTATCAGCTGTGGCAGATGTGCATTTTGTGGATGGGCCGCCAATGATCGCTTCCGAAAATGCAATGTTACGAGGTGCAGTTTTATTTAATGTCCGAGGTCGTGATCTTGGTAGTACCGTTAGTGAAGCGATCAATAAAATGAGCCATGCACAAGGAGTAATCCCGCAAGGCTACTATGTGGAATGGAGCGGTCAGTATGAAAACCTTATCCGTGGACAGAAAACATTGATGTGGATCGCTCCTGTGGTGTTATTTATTATATTTTTCTCTCTATATTTTGCATTCCGTTCAATTAGAGAAGCTTTTCTCAGCCTGATTACTGTTCCATTTGCTTTGATTGGTGGGGCATACATGATTTATTTCTGGAACGTCAATTTGTCCGTAGCTGTAGCGGTTGGGTTCATTGCCTTGTTCGGTATCGCAGTAGAAACCGGCATTGTCATGGTGATATATCTCAACGATGCCATGCAGCAATTAGTCAAAATAAAAGGTAATTCCTCCGCTACCATAACACGGGACGATTTGCGGATATATGTAATTCATGGTGCTGCAAAACGCCTGCGCCCCAAACTGATGACCGTCTGTGTATCACTTTTTGGTCTTGTTCCCGTACTCTGGGCGAATGGTGTCGGAACAGATGTAATGAAACCAATCGTCCTGCCAATGATTGGTGGCGTGCTTACCTCATCTACTCATATTTTATTGGTGACGCCGCTGATATTTTTAATGTCAAAAGAATACGAATTACGTAAGTATGGAAAACTCGAGATTCATGAGATTCATCATTAGATATGTGCTGATGTCATTGCTGGTATTCCCGTCACAGGTGAAGGCTCAGGATGAACCGCTATTATCGCTGGATACAATTATTCAACGTGTAAGTAGAAATAATATTTTGCTTCAATCTTATGAATTGAAAGCAGAAGGGTACAGATATAGTGCGGATGCTGCTACGGCTTGGATGGCACCTATGGTAGGCGTTGGAACATTTATGACTCCTTACCCCGGGCAGGAAATTATGGATGAAAGGGATAAGGGCAGCATGATGTTGGAACTCGAACAACAAATTCCTAACCCAGCTAAACTGAAAGCAAAAAGACAATACATTGCTTCTTTGGGTAATGTTGAACGTGCAGGTAGAGCTGTTACACTGAACGATTTCAAAGCACAGACTCGTCGCCTCTATTTTAATTGGCTTATTGCAAGACAACGTATTGCCGTGCTCAGGGAAAGTGAAAAGATCATGGTAACGATGAAGAAAATAGAAGAACTCCGATACCCCTATAATCAGTCACAGCTCAGTGGTGTTTTTAAAGCGACTGCAAAAATAGAAGAGAATAATAACATGATTATCATGCAGCAAGGATTAATCGCTAAATCCCGGGCATGGCTAAACAGTTTGATGAACGAACCGGTTAACAATGTCTTCAACATTGATAGCTCCTACCATCCTGCATTCGTTGCAGCTTTATCTTATGATAGCATCTCTCTTGCATCATCACGAAAGGATATCCTAAAGATGGATGAAAGCATTCATTCCATGCAATTGAATATCAAAAGCATGAAACGAGAAAAAGCTCCAGATTTTAAAATTCGTTATGACCACATGGCGCCATTCGGCAAGATGATGCCGAATGCCTACAGTGTAATGGGCATGATCAGTATTCCCATCGCACCCTGGTCATCAAGAATGTACAGTTCCGGCATTCGTTCGATGCAATACAATGTACAGGCAATGGAAAAAGAACGAACGGCCATGATTCGGGAAAGCCAGGGTATGCTTTACGGCATGCAGTATGAAATACAAAGCATGCAAACACGTATTGATGCCATGCAGCAAAAAATTATCCCTGCCTTGCAACAAACCCTAGACGCAAATTTTCTCAATTACCAGGAAAACAAACTCACTTTATCAAATGTGATAGACTCATGGGAAGCTTTAACCATGATGCAGACCAGCGTTTTGGATGAACAGTTGAAACTTTATGAAATGATAGTAGAATATGAAAAACAATTATATCGTTAAAGTACTTCTTTACGTATTGCTCACGCTGTCAGGTCTTATCGCCTGCACAGGAGATAAGACGCAGAAAAGCCAGCATGAACATTTGAAGGGGCAGCAATATACCTGTCCTATGCATCCGCAGATCATCAAAGATGAGCCAGGGAAGTGTCCTATCTGTGGTATGGACCTGGTATTAAAAAAATCCAACAACGAACTGGTACCCGATAGCGGCATTGCAAATATGACTAAACCTGTGAACAGTCATGTCATTGCTTCGATTCCAACCATCAAAGCAGAAACCGGCGTTAAGATATATACCAGTGAAATTAATGGTGTGATCGCTTATGATAGCAGAAATCGCAACGGTATTGCAAGCCGCGTGGGGGGGCGTATTGAACGTCTGCTTATCAAATACAATTACCAGCCAGTTCGTAAAGGCCAGTTACTGATGGAGGTTTATTCACCGGAGCTGGCTGCAGCCCAACAGGAATTGCTATATATCTCAAAGCAACAACCGGCCTTACTGGAAAGTGCACGACAAAGATTGCTATTGTTAGGGATGCTACAAGCTCAGATCAGCCAGGTATTGCATTCCGGAAAAATCAATTACAGGATCCCTGTTTATAGCCCAATTGATGGCTATATATTGGAGTCAACAGCAACTGGTTCAAAACAGGCCGCGGTGATGCCTGCAGCAGTACCTGCAGCAGTACCTGCAGCAGCAGGAATGGATATGGCTGGTGATAATGCCACGCCGCCTCCATCTATACCTGTTTCTTCTTCTATAACACCTGTATTACTGCGAGAAGGGCAATATGTCAATGCAGCCCAAATGCTATTTACAATTTATAAAGCGGATGCATTGGTTGCTGAATTTGCATTTCCACCCGCACTTGCAGCGAATATAAAATTGGGGCAGAAAATTTTATTCTATCCGGTTAATGCGGATTCAGCTATGCGAACTGCTCATATCAGCCTTATTGAACCTGTTTTTAGAAATGGTCTAAATTTCACTATAGCGAGAGTTTACTTGTCTGCTACCGATTACCGGCCCGGACAATTAGTGCATGCAAGTATGCCGGTTGTTTATACTAAAGGTTGGTGGCTGCCTAAAAAGGCTGTCTGGAAGATGGGCACCAAATCTGTCGTTTTCAAAAAGCAGCTTGGCGTGTATAAACCAATACCTATACAAACGGGTGTAGAAGCCGGGGAACTAATACAGGTTTTGGATGATATTGGAAACTGGGATGTTGCTGCAAATGCTGCCTTCCTCGTAGATAGCGAAAGCTTTATTAAAACAGAAAACACCATACAACAATAATGTGATGGAAATGAAGCGATTTTTAAAAATGATCTGCCTGATTGCTATGGTACCTATCCTGGTGTTCCAGGCATGCAATGAGAGCAACAAGGAAAGCACTGTTAATGTAACCGGAAAAACCTACACTTGTCCGATGCATCCTCAAATCGTACAGGATAAGCCTGGCAGCTGTCCTATTTGCGGTATGGATCTGGTGCCCTTTGATAAAAATAACAAAGATGCCGTCCTTACTCTTGGTGAAAGCCAGATCGCGTTGGCAAATATTACAACGATGAAAGCAGGAGCAGATATGTTCTCCACTGACAAGCAGCTTAATGGTCGGCTGTTGACCGACCCTGAACATACCACCGTCATATCGAGCAGGGTTCCTGGTAGAATTGAAACATTGTTTATTAAACAAACCGGTGTCAACGTTCGTAAGGGACAACCTTTGTATCGTATCTATTCCGAACAATTGGCGGCACTGCAACAGGAGTATCTGCTGGCTGTTGAACAAGTAAAGCAATTTCCTGATGACAAACGTTTTCAGCAAATTCAAATGGCCGCAAAACAAAAACTATCCCTATATGATCAGTCAGATGCCCAGATTAGTCAATTGGAGCGTGCAGGTAAAGCCAGTCCTACTGTGACATATACCGCAACCAGTGATGGCGTATTGTCTGAGTTGTTTGTTACAGAAGGTCAGTACATTAATGAAGGGGGGGGGATTATGCGACTGGAGAGCTATAGTCGTTTATGGGTCGAAGCAGATATTTATCCTGCAGACCTGTCTACGGTCCATATTGGCCAAACTGTAAAAGTAGTCATTGCGGGTGCAGAACAGGAAACGCAAAATATGGAGATTTTATTTATCAGTCCATCCTTACAATCCGGTGCACAGCTGATGCAGGTAAGGGGAAGTATAAGCAATCCGAATGGCCGCTGGCAGCCTGGTCAACAGATTTATATGTTCTTACCCACAAAAACAAAAGAAGCAGTGTTGAGCCTGCCACTCGATGCAGTTATCAGAGACGGTAAAGGTGCTCACGTTTGGCTTGAAAAAGGATCCGGGAAATTTATTGCTCGTAAGGTTATGACCGGATTGGAAAGTGCGGACCGGATTGAAGTAACAAGTGGGCTACAGAACGGCGACAATGTGGTTGTTAGTGGTGCGTATTTACTCTATTCAGAATATATTTTAAAAAAAGGTACAGACCCCATGACGGGCATGTAAAACAAAAATGAACATTAATATGAAACAATTAGTTAGTAAATCTATAGCGGTTTGTATGCTGACATTAATGTTGGCAGCATGTAATAATGCAAAACAATACACAGACGAAAAGGTGTCAAATGAGCAATCTCCTTCCTCTATTACCCAGTTGGAGCCAGCTATGAAAATGCAGAATGATCAACTTCTAGCAGTATATGAACAATATGAATTATTGACGCAAGCATTGATATCCGGAAACAGTAAGGAGGCAAGGATTGCCAGCAATGCAGTGGAAGCTGGAGCAAGTCAGTTATTAGGTGGCACAGATATTGCTGACAAGGCTGGAGCAATAACAGCAACCAGTAATATAGACGAACAACGTGAAGCTTTTGCTGCACTCAGTGGATCTGTTATTGCCTTGGTCAAGCAAACTGGATTAAGAGCAGGAAAGCTATATGTTGACTATTGTCCTATGGCCAGAAAGAATAGCGGAGCTTATTGGCTCAGCAGGCAATCATCTATTCGTAATCCGTATTTCGGAGAACAAATGATGACCTGCGGAGAAATCAGTGAAATACTTTAGTAAAACAAATAATACAGATTGATAATCCGAGACCTTCTTCAATCAAACAATGAGCTAAGTATGGAACATCAACATAATCAGAACAAGCACCATCAGCATGCAGATCATGGGCATGATCATGATCACGCCCATGATAGCCCCGCCACACAATCACATATGAAAGAGAGGGATCATGCCGGCAGTCAAGATGCTCATGCAGGTCACCATACGCATGATTTTTTAATTCGTTTCTGGATATGCCTTATTATCACTGCTCCGGTACTTCTGCTATCACATATGATACAGCAATGGTCAGGTATAACCATCAAGTTTGCTGGCGATAGCTATGTATTATTGATGCTGAGCAGCTTCATTTATTTTTATGGTGGTATGCCATTTCTAACCGGGATGGTCAGAGAACTGAAAAGAGCAAACCCCGGTATGATGACATTGGTTGCTGTGGCTATCACAACTGCTTATATCTACAGTGTCGCTGTTGCATTCGGATTACAGGGTATGGATTTTTTCTGGGAACTGGCTACCCTGATCGATATCATGTTGTTGGGGCATTGGCTGGAAATGCGTTCGCAAATGGCTGCCTCACGCGCACTCCAATCCTTAGTTGCGCTATTGCCTTCAATTGTACATATCGAAAGAGATGGTCAAGTTACAGACATATCTCTACAGGAATTGAAGAAAGACGATGTGCTTCAGGTTAAACCAGGAGAAAAGATCCCTGCAGATGGATGGGTTATGGATGGCATTTCCTACGTGAATGAAAGTATGCTCACAGGTGAAAGTGACCCGATTAAAAAAGTAAAGAATGACACGCTGATCGGGGGCGCTGTAAACGGAGATGGTGTTTTGAGGGTGCAGGTGAGCGGCACAGGTAAGGATAGCTATCTGAACAAGATTGTCACTATGGTACAATCAGCGCAAAACACTAAGTCAAAAACTGAAAATCTCGCAAGTCAGGTAGCGCGATGGCTCACCATTATTTCTATCAGCGTAGGTGTTGTCACATTTATCGTTTGGTTATCCGCAGGGAAAGATCTGTCTTTTGCACTGGAGCGAATGGTAACTGTTATGGTTACATCATGTCCCCATGCATTGGGCGTTGCTATCCCCCTGGTAGTTGCTGTGTCCACTAGCTTGTCTGCAACACACGGTTTGCTGATCCGTAACCGGACGGCATTTGAAAATGCAAGAAAACTCACAACAATTATTTTTGACAAAACAGGTACGTTGACTAAGGGAGCTCATGAGGTTCAGCAAATATTGCCTTTAGATCAAAACTTTACTGCAGATGAAATATTACAGTACGCGGCAGCGGTTCAACAACATTCGGAACATCACATCGCACATGGTATACTTAAAAAGTTAAAAGATAGCAACTTAACATTATGGCCATCTCAAGACTTCATTTATATCCAAGGGGTAGGTGTAAGCGGCTTAGTCAAAGGGAAAAAAATAGTCGCTGCCGGTCCAAATTATTTCCGACAGGAACAAAAAGAACAGCCGGCTATTCCAGAAAGCATTAACCAGTCTACAGATACAGTTAACTTTCTTCTGATAGACGATCAGCCAGTAGGTGTAATCTCGCTCGCAGATACTATACGCGAAACCGCAAGACAGGCGATTGCTGACCTAAAAGCTATGCATATCAAGTCCTTTTTATTGACGGGCGATAATGATCGTATAGCTGCGGCTGTCGCAACGCAATTAAATATGGATGGCTATTTGGCAAATGTCCTTCCGCATGAAAAGCAACAAAAAGTAATAGAATTTCAGCAGAAAGGCGAAATCGTCGCAATGACCGGCGATGGTGTTAATGATGCCCCTGCATTGGCGATGGCAGATGTCGGTATCGCAGTCGGTTCAGGCACTGATGTAGCAGCTGAAACTGCTGATATCATTCTTGTCAATAGTGATCCGAAAGATGTGGTACAAATGATCTCATTCGGCAGAGCCACTTATCGGAAAATGATTCAGAATCTGATATGGGCAGTAGGATACAATGTAATTGCTATCCCTCTTGCAGCAGGTGTGCTTTATCCGACATTTATGCTAAGTCCCGAAATGGGAGCTGTATTAATGAGCCTTAGTACAATTATTGTCGCAATTAATGCTCAATTTCTGAGAGTAAGGTAAAATCAAAATTCAAGTTTTCAATTTTTTCTTTAACAATAAAAAACAATAACATGAAAAGAATCATTTTTGGATCTGCAATTATCCTGACAGCATTTACTGCCTGCAATAACAGCGCATCAAATAATTCAGCCACTGCAGGCGATACCGCCGTTGTTAATGGAGCTGAACAAGTTGCACCAGCGGCGGCCTCACCTGTAAGCGGTATTATCACTGGTTACCTGCACTTGAAAAATGCATTGGCAGCTGATGATGCTAAGGGTGCTGCAACGGCTAGTAATGATATATTGTCAGCTATGAAAGGTATTGATATGGCCGGTATGGAAGAGCAAAAACATAAGGTTTACATGGCTGTCGCAGATGACATCAAGGAAAATGCAGAGCATATTAACGCTAATGTGGACAAGATAGATCATCAGCGTGAGCATTTTGAAATGCTGAGCAAGGATGTATATGACCTTATAAAAGCATTTGGTTCAGGCCAGACTTTATATAAAGATTTTTGCCCGATGGCAGCTGAAGGAAAAGGTGCATTCTGGATAAGTGAAATGAAAGATATTAAAAATCCATACTTCGGCAGCCAGATGCAGGAATGCGGTGAAGTACAGGAAGAAATCAAGTAGTGATAATGAAGATATCCAGAAAAATATTGTTGGCGGCGACTATTGTATTTATTGGAATACAGTTTTGGCGGCCTATACGCAATACTCAGCGACAACCTTTGGAAACTGATTTGTCAGTAGTTGTGAATGTACCATTCAAGGTGCAACAACTACTGCAGCAATCCTGCTATGATTGCCATAGCAATAATACAGCATACCCGTGGTATGCCTCTACTCAGCCAATGGCATGGTTTATGAGCAATCATATCCGTAAAGGCAAATCTGAATTGAACTTCAGTGAATTCGGTTCTTATTCACCAAGGAAACAAAGTAATAAACTGAAATCTGTTGCGAATGTGGTCCGTAAAGAGGAAATGCCCCTGTCCTCCTATCTCTGGCTACACCGCGCTGCCCGCCTGTCGGATATTGAGAAACTTGCAATTATCCATTGGGCAGATAGCACCGCATTAACCCTTGACAATTAAATGTTCACAATTTAAAATTGTAGAGATGGAAAAACATAACATGCATAGCCATTCCGGGCCGAATAAGCGTGGTTCTATGTACAGCAAGCTGGCAAACATGGCCATAGTGTCCTTTTTTGCTATGTACTTGCTTATGTACGCTATGGTTGATAAGTTTCAGAATGTTATCCCGAATATCAACCAGTTCTATATGGCCGGTTTGATGACCGCAGCAATGGTGGTTATTGAATTACTGCTGATGCGAAATATGTACCCCTCCCGAAAAATGAATATTATTTTGGTGGGTGCGAGCTTTTTGATGGGTATTACCTGCTTTACTTTGATAAGGACACAGGCGGGAGTTAAGGATCCTCAATTTCTGAAATCGATGATACCACATCACGCAGCAGCAATATTAATGGTAAAAGAGGCCCATTTATCTGATCCAGAAGTAAAAGCGCTCGCTGATAGTATTATCTCCGCACAGGAGCGCGAAATTCAGTTTATGAAACAAAAATTGAAAGATGCCCATTAGACTATCCGGCACAATTATTTGTTACTTTTTAAAATAATTACATGAGATACATATTGCTGTTGATCGCTCTAGTCTTACCGTTGGGCTTCTTACTTGCACAGAACAAAAAAAACAAAGACTTCTATTATACATGTACGATGCATCCTGAAATAAGGAGCAACCAACCAGGCAAATGCCCTAAATGTGGGATGACACTGGTGAAGAAACAGGCAAAAAAAGCCGTGAATTCACAACCGGAAAATATGCCTAAGGGCCAAAAAGATCAGGGTTCAGGAATGCATCATAACATGAATAACATGGACAATGCACAACCAGAAAAAGCTAAAAAAGCTGCTGCTGCTGAAGATCATAGCGTACACGGCAATATGAATATGGGTAATAACCCGAAACACAACGTTAGCCAGGAAGAACAAAAAGCAATCATCGCTTCGTCTGTGATAAAAACGATCAAAGCTAAACCGCCCCGAACGATACGTTATGATCTATACGTCGCTGATACCATCGTCAATTATACGGGTAAAAGGAGAAAAGCTATTGCAATCAACGGCTCCATTCCGGCACCAACACTTTTCTTTACACAAGGAGATACTGCTGAGATTCATGTTCACAATACCATGCATCATGAAACATCCATACACTGGCATGGCATCATTCTTCCCAATAAAGAAGATGGCGTACCATATCTTACGACAGCACCTATTAAACCGGGACAGACACATGTTTTTCGTTTCCCAATCGTTCAGAACGGTACGTACTGGTATCACTCACATACCAAAGTACAGGAACAAAGCGGAATGTATGGTGCATTGATATTTTATAAAAGGGAAGAACCTGATATTAAGCAGCAAACTATTGTGCTTAGTGAATGGGCTGATATGAAGCCCCATGAAATTGATCGGAGTTTACGCAACCAGACTGACTGGTTTGCGATAAAGAAGAATACAGTGCAAAGTTATGCAGAAGCTATTCGTGCCAAACATTTTGGAACAAAAATTGGTAATGAATGGAAGCGTATGCTTGCTATGGATGTCAGTGATGTAGCTTATGATCGTTTCCTGGTCAACGGTGATACCACGAAGATATTTTCGCTATACAAGAAAGGTGACTGGGTAAAACTGCGTATCGTGAACGGTGGGGCCTCGTCATATTTCTGGCTTACTTATGCAGGCGGCAAAATGACTGTTGTCGCCAATGATGGGGAGGACGTGCAACCAGTAACCGTAGACCGGCTTATCATAGGCACTGCAGAAACCTATGATATTATAGTCAATATTCCGGATGATATGCGTTATGAATTTCTGGTAACTCCCGAAGATCGTACCAAGCATGCTTCCATATGGCTAGGCAAGGGAATGTTAATGCCTGCAGATCGGTTACCGAAGCTGAAGTATTTTGAAGGGATGAAAATGATGAATGGGATGATGAAAATGAATGGCGACATGAAGGAAATGCCTGGCATGAAAATGACCAATCAGATGATGGATATGAATACGGTTATGTATCCCGAGATTACCGATGGGGAAGATAATATGATGGACATGGAAGGGATGGAAACTGATACCACAATGGAGAAGCAAATGGATATGCATGCAGATCATAAAATTGCTCAGATGCCTCCTTCAAAAGGAACTGGTAATATGGAAGGCATGAATATGAATATGGGTAATTCAAATATAGTGACCCTGAATTACGCTATGTTGCGGGCCCCACATAAAACCACCTTGCCCAATGACTGGGATACGCGTACTTTTCATTTCAATCTCACGGGCAATATGAACCGTTATGTTTGGACCATTGATAACAAAACGGTTTCAGAGGCAAAACGTATATGGATAAAAAAAGGCGAAATTATTCGTATTGTACTCTTTAACAATACAATGATGCGACATCCAATGCATATGCATGGTCATTTCTTCCGTGTGCTGAATGGACAAGGTGCATATGCACCGCTGAAGAATACACTTGATATCATGCCTATGGAAAGGGATACTATAGAATTTGCCACTACGGAAAGTGGTGACTGGTTCTTTCACTGTCATATACTATATCACATGATGAGCGGTATGGGTAAGATTTTCAGCTATCAGAACAGTCCGCCTAACCCGGATATTCCTAACAGGAACTATGCGCAGCGAAAATTATTTCAGGATGATCGGAGCTTTCATGCAATGGCCGAAATAGGCCTTGAAAGTAATGGGAGTGATGGACGTGCTATGCTGACTAATACACGCTGGCGGTTTGAGTCTTTATGGCATCTTGGATATCAAGATCACCATGGGTATGAAAGCGAAACAAGCGTCGGAAGATATTTTGGAAAAATGCAATGGTGGTATGTATACGCGGGATTCGACTACCATTATAAATCGGCATCCGGTATACGTAAAGACGAAGCTTATAATTTATTTGGTCAGACCAGTAATAAGAATAACAGAAAAACAGCGGTGTTGGGTGTGCAATATATCCTCCCAATGCTGCTCATTGCAGATATGCGTATCGATGGTAACGGGAAAGCAAGATTTCAGTTAAGCAGGGAGGATATCCCGGTTGCTAAACAGCTTCGCCTGAATTTTATGGTCAATACTGACCGGGAATATATGGCAGGCGTGCGCTATATATTCACAAAATATTTTGCTGTATCCAGCCACTATGATAGTGATATGGGACTAGGTGCAGGTTTAACCATTATCTATTGATCAGAAAAATGTATTTGTAGTAGAATAAATTGCGTTGGTATTTAAAAATACGTAGCAATACCACATTGAAAACCAGCTGTTCTGGCAGGTGGGTTACCAAGCATATCAATCTTGTTATAGTATTTATAGTTAAGCCGCAATACAGTCTGTGCAGAGGGGCGCCAACTGATACCAGGCATAATACCCCAGAGATGGTCTGCAATATTTCCCCCTGTTTCCCGGAACTTGCCAACATTCCAGTCCACATATTCTAATCTACACGCAATGTTTATAGTTGAGTTCTCAAATCCGAATATTTTTCCGCGATGACAAGGCTGAATGATATCTATAAATCCGCCATACTGTGTTTTTGCATATTGTTGTGTATATGTTTCGGGTACATCAACAAAAATCCATGCCCATTCAGCATTAATGGAGGTATGGAGTTCAGGTACAACCATGTTACCATCAAGTGCCAGCACATTTACCGCACGTTTTTTATCAAGCTGCAGTCCGTCATCTTCAAATTTATTGTAAATACCGGACATATAAGAAACGCCCAGTTCAGCAATCTTGAGATGTCTGACAGCTGCTTTCACTGTAGCCAAAGGGACACCATTAAAACTTTCTTCAAAACGGTCTCTATTTTTCTTTGCTGCCGGTAAAAATGTTTTGCCTTCCCTGTTATCAATGATCCGATCATTAAACCCATTGGTTAAGTAAGCTTCATATGCAAACACCCAATTCTTTTTAAAGAGCTTACCATAAAGGCCAAACCCCACATTGCTCCATGTAGCAGGTAATAATTGTGTTGCAGAAACAGGCCTGTCCACAAATTCCCATTTAGGTCCATCATGATTTTGATTGAAAGCACCAATAGGATTCATAATAATTCCGCTGCGAACATTCAACAAAGGGTGCAATTCGACATCAACTGCGGCAAATTCGATATTGATTTCTTTAGTACCATCTTCAAATTCTATTTCTGATAGGAATTTTATGCGCTTAGCAATACTGGATGCTACGAATAGTGTTAATCTACGCATTTGAAACTGATGCCCTTCCGTAATCCCATCTGTGCCAAGGTGTTGCCAGTTTGCTTCGGCATAACCTCCTAAGGCAACAGGTAATTTGCCCAATGAAAGGAAAGGACGGTTGTAAACAGCATCCATATTAAGCATTGTACCGGTAGTATCCACATGCCTTTTTCTTAACAGCGTAGCGTCTATTTGTCCAATTGACGTTGTTGTTATGATTAGTCCGGTAGTAAGTAATAGTAGCTTTTTCAAGAGTGTACTTTTCTGAGATCAATAAATAATGAGTTATCTGAAATGGCAACGGAAAATTTTCTTAAATCACCGGCTGCAGGAGCCTGCATAGCATGACCTTGTTTATCAAATTCGCTGCCATGTGCGGGGCATACCAGCCGATCACCAGATACTTGTAATTCAGCCCCTTGGTGGCTGCACTGCATGAATAAGGCACTATAATTATTTGCATCAAGGCGATAAATACAAATTGGAAATTGCAGTTCATCGTTACGGATAATAATATAAGACAATACTTTGTCGCCGGACATAAAATCATCCAGGCTGACAAGTATTCCTTTATCAGTCAGTTTGCCGGTGGTATACTTAACAGCAGTGCAGCTTTCTAATGCTGACAATAGGAAACTGCTGCTGATACATGCAAAGCAACCCTGTTTGAGAAACGTTTTCCTGTTCATATTTATAAGCTTTCCAGGAAAGTGATTAATTTTTGTTTTTCCTCTTTTGAGAGTGCTTTGTATTTATCACGTGTATACGCAGCTTCCCCACCATGTAATAAAATAGCCTCTTCTATACTCCTTGCCCTGCCATCATGTAGTAAATAATAAGACCCACCTTGTGATATTTTAGCAAGCCCCAAGCCCCAAAGTGGAGGGGTCCTCCATTCGTAGGTTTTTGCACTGCCTTCTGTATATCCGTCATCCAGCGCATTCCCCATATCGTGCAGCAGCAAATCAGTATATGGAGCGAATGTTTGATAAGACAACGCAGCAATTGAAGACCTACTTGTCTTTAATTCGGTTACGTGACACTTACTGCAATTGATTTGTGTAAATAGCCCCTTACCTGCAAGGACGCCCGGGTCATTTATATTTCTGGGAACCGGTGCTTTTAGTGTCTTTAAATAGAATACAACATGCTGTACGGTTTGATTACTTACTTCAGGATCAATTTCTTCTCCACTAAAGGTGTCATAGGGCTCATAAGTGGATACAATGCCCATATCCTGGTTATAGGCACCGGCAGTTTGTTGTAAAAGATTATAAGCTGCCCCTTTTTTGCCAAACCTGCCGATATACTTACCTGTATTATCGATACTTCCCTCACGTAATGTTATATAGTTCTTTAATGAAACCCAATTCGCCACGCCACTGATACCATCGCCATCTGCATCATTGGGGTCTGCCATTGCAAGAATATCTGCATCTGATACAGCATCTAAAAAACCAAGGCCTGTATTTGCGGGAGGGGTGAATTTGGAGAAAGTTGCAGCGGCTGGAATTGTTTCGGGCTGGTGGCTTGGTATTGCCCTGTTTTGAAGTTGTGGCCCTCCGGCATGTAAAAAGAGATTTCCTTGCTCATTGATTTGCCCAAAACGGGTAAGGGTAGTAAACGGATGACCTTTACCATCCCCGGCATGACAACTACCACATGAAGTCGAAACAAACAGTGGACCTAACCCTGTTTCTTTCGTGAATACATCATTGTTAAAAGCTATGTCACCTTTAAGGAACATTGCACGTTGTTCATCAGATAAGCCTTCTACAGGGCCATCTAATGTTTCATGATCTTCAGGTGCAGCAGGTTCCAGTTTTTTGCAAGAAAGTGGAACTGATAAAACTATCAGTAAGACATGTAGAAATCTTTTCATGTTACAAAGAAACATTATTTTAGACGAATCTAATAATTATGTTACATTAATCAAGAGATATGTTTTATATAAAAAAATATTTTACTATGATAAGTCACATGCTATACACCATAAAATGACTATATATACTAATAGTGGTTGATGAAAAAATCTACAGTAAAGTTTAGGGTGATTTTCGTACTAAGCAACAAATGTGTATGAAAAATCATTATCATATCAAGAGAATTAATGAATATTAATAATGATTGTCATATTGTGCGATTTTCATTAAATCTCTATATAATAGGTTCGAAATTTGTATCTTTGTGCGCACGAAAAAAGGCTGTCAACTGACAGCCTTTTTTATTTTATTTCATTACTAAATCTTATTGCAGAGATTTAGCATCCTTCAGGAATTGTTCCAGACCAATGTCTGTAAGCGGGTGTTTCAGCAAACCAAGTATAGAGCTGAGCGGGCAAGTGCAAACATCTGCACCTGCTTCTGCACAACGTACTATATGTAGCGGGTTGCGGATAGAAGCTGCTAATACTTCTGTCATGAAGCCTTGAGCATTATATACACTTACTATCTGGTCTATCAGTTGTACGCCATCCCAGCTACTATCATCTATACGGCCTATGAACGGAGATACATAAGTAGCACCTGCTTTTGCAGCCAGAATAGCCTGACCTGCAGAGAATACAAGTGTACAGTTTGTGCGGATGCCATTATCCGTAAACCATTTGATAGCTTTAATGCCATCTTTTATCATTGGTACTTTTACAACGATATTTTCGTGCAATGCAGCCAGTTTTTTACCTTCTGCTATAATGCCTTCAAAATCTGTACTGATAACCTCTGCACTAACAGGACCGTCTACAATATTGCAGATGTCTATATAGTGTTTCATAATAGCTTCTTCGCCTTTGATGCCCTCTTTGGCCATCAATGAAGGGTTGGTAGTAACACCATCAAGAATGCCGAGTTCGTGTGCTTCTTTTATCTGAGCCAGATTGGCTGTATCTATAAAAAATTTCATGCGTATTTGTTTCTGAGCGCAAATTTATACAATTATGTCGCTGTTGCCAGTATTGAAAGTAAAATGTGGGTAAAAGCCAGTTAGATTGGAAAAAAAAACTGGCAAGTTACTCATATCGCGCCGCTACGACCGCCCACCCTTGCTACATTCCTGTCCTGGGGGATTCAGCAGGAGCTGGCCGTATAAGACTTGCCAGGGCGGCAAAGGTAATGCAAAGTTTTACACCAACAAAATGTTGTCACAAAAAAAGCGTCCTGAATTTCAGGACGCTTTGCATATTGTAGTTTTTATTGTTTAAACTTTTGCAAGTTCACCTTTCAGGAAGTCGATAACTTTTACTTCTGTAGCATCTTGTTTACGCATATCTGCAAGGTCTACAGAAACCCAGTCTGTAAGGTGAATAAAGTAGAATACTTTTTCCCAATAGCTTTTGCCTTTAGAATAAAGCTCTGTGATATTAGATGTATACTTCTTGATTACTTTTTTGTTGATCTCCATACGCAATTGTGTGCGTTGGTAATCTTCTTTATTACGTAGTATCACAACAGCACGGCTGTTGTCTTTGTCTTTCCAACCTACCAGTTCGTTGTGATTCATCTCCGGTATCACATGGTGCCAGCAGAGCATTTTGCCATTTTCATTTATCTGTTGGCGAAAGCGTACTGCAACACCCTCAAAATCCGGAGCAGAGTAGATGATTGGTGTTTTGCCATTCAGTTTTGTTGCAAGTACTTTCGCTTTTTTCTGAATGTCTTTTGAGTCGTCTTTCAGTAGCTTGATAGATGCTTTTATGTCTTTTTCAAAGTTGTCTTTGATAAGGCCAAAGTGTTGCAGTGTATATAATACCTGTACCATAGAGTATCCTACACAAGCACGTGGAGGCATGCCGGCAGGTACCAATATGCAATCGAACTTCTTCTTACGAGCTGTTTCTGCAATTTTACCGCCTGAAGTAATGCATACTATTGTAGCTTTTGCTTTGATTGCTTGTTGCATAGCCATAATCGTTTCTTCAGTATTGCCTGAATAAGAAGAAACAATAACCAGCGAATTTGAATTTACAAAAGAAGGCAGAAAGTAATCTTTGTTCACAATGAAAGGCACTTTCATTTTATCGAAAACAAAGTTTTGTATAATAGAACCACCGATACCGCTACCGCCAAGACCTGTCAATACTACATTGGTAAATGCTTTTTTTGTTGCTGTAAAACGATAACTTTGACCTATTATCAGCGCCTCGTGCAATTGTATCGGGAAGTCTGCTATTAATTGCTTCATTTAGTATTTTAGATTTTCGATGGCCAAACATAAGGAAACTGG
This sequence comes from Chitinophagales bacterium, assembly GCA_017303395.1. GTDB lineage: Bacteria > Bacteroidota > Bacteroidia > Chitinophagales > Chitinophagaceae > Polluticoccus. The sequence goes on along the minus strand of JAFLBN010000003.1, from coordinate 129,842 downwards.
CATAAAAGGCGAACATATTGCAGAAAACTTTTTGCTAAAAAAGGGTTATAACATTCTGCATTCCAACTGGCGATTCGGCAAAAAGGAGGTTGATTTAATAGCAGAAAAAGACGGGTTGGTGGTGATTGTAGAGGTGAAAACACGGACGAGTTTTGAATTTGGTTTCCCGGAAGAGGCTGTTAGCCCACAAAAACAGCAACACCTGAAGCTGGCCGCGGAAGCTTTTTTTGATGAAAACAGGCAATATGATGATGTTCGTTTCGATATTGTCAGCATACTATTAAATAAGGACGAGGTGAAGGAAATTATTCATTTTGAAGATGCGTTTTATTAGCCATAGAGTAGGTTTATTTTAATTTGTTAAGCATTCAAAGTCTGAATTAAAGGTTTAAATTTGCCCGCTCGTTTATCACGCGTACCCCCTCAATGAAGTTTTGGCAAACAGTAAAGTCTTTTGTACTGCAATACAAGGTGTTGCTTGCGTTGTATGTATTAATAACACTGTTTACGTATTTCCAGCTCACTTCGTTTGGTCACAACAACAACTTTATTATATATCGAGAGTCTGTTTTTCATTTTTTGAAGGGCTTGCCTTTGTATATAGAATATCCTGAGCAATACTTCGACCTCTTTTATTACAATCCTGTTTTCCCGGTATTGTTCATGCCCTTTGCTATGCTGCCTGTAAATGGTGGTATACTAGCATGGATACTCTTTACATCGCTAAGTTGCTTTCTGATATTCAGGTACATGCCTTTGGGGAATAGGAAGAATCAGCTATTTATGCTGTTCATCATGTTCGACCTGATGAATAACCTTGGGCATACACAGACCAATCCCTTTCTTTTGGCTTTTATGCTGATGAGTTGGGCGCTTATAGAAAAAGATAAGTCTTTCTGGTCTGCTATGTTCATGGCTTTAAGTTTTCTTATCAAAGGTTATGGGGGTATTGTGGGTCTTCTTTGTTTTTATACTAAAGACTGGTATAAAATGATATTGTACGGGCTGTTCTGGATGCTGGCTATCAATAGCCTGATGTTGTTGTTTATAACACCGGCACAGGCAATACAGTACTATCAGGAATGGCTGCAGATAATATCTAGTGATAAGATAAAGGAAAGTTACTCTGTATATGGTTGGGTTACTAACTTTAAGTTAAATATTCCAGAATTTTATATTCTGGCAACTGCGTTAGCTGCGCTTGCTGGATTTTTGATACTTCACTTTTTTGCGGGTAAAAACAAAACACATCTCATATCATTCTTACTCATATGGGTGATAGTGTTTAACCGCGCATCTGAGCCCGCAACTTATATAATGGCTATCGGTGGTGTAACATTATGGCACCTGAGCCGACCAAAGAATACTGTTTCTAATATATTATTCTGGATTACTATTCTGGTTTCAACTATCATACCCAAAGACCTGATAGGGTGGTTGGATAAGTTGAGGTACGATTATTATATAAAAACACTGCTATGCTTGCTGGTAATGGCAGATATATACATATATACAGCCAAACAGGCTTTGTTAAATTTCAATAACAATAAGCCTGCTACTGTATGAAACTAGACTTAATCGTGCCGCTGTATAATCCCTCTAATGGTTGGGAAACGAAATTTGCAGGCAAGTTCACACAACTGGTAGAGCGCTATTTTCAGGGCGACAATGAGTTGATAAATCTTGTATTGGTAAATGATGGCTCTCCTAGAAATGTGACAGAAAAAGAGATAGGCTTTTTGCGTGCTTTGATTCCGCATTTGGAGTATGTATCATATACACAGAATCAGGGTAAAGGGCATGCATTGCGTAAAGGTGTGGAGAAGGCTGTTACGGACTATTGTATTTACTCAGATTACGATTTCCCTTTCGGTTTAGAGATAGTACAATCTATATATCAGGAATTGCAAAATGGGACAGATATTGTAACCGGTCGCAGGATAGGGGGCAATTACTTTAATTCACTTCCTTTCAAAAGACAGATAATATCTCGCGGGCTTGTTATATTCAACAGGTTTATATTGGGTTTGCCTGTTTATGATACACAGGCAGGTATTAAAGGTTTTGACAAATATGGTAGGGCAACATTTTTAGAAACTACCATCAACAGGTTTTTATTCGATATGGAGTTTATCCTGATTTCTTCCAGAGTAGAGGGTATGACTATAAAAGAAGTACCCGTAAGTATTACGAATGAAACTGTTTTGTCTAACTTCGGTTTTAGTGTTGTAAGGCAAGAGATGACCAACCTGATGAAAATACTACTAAAGAAGCGAAATGGCAGGCGCAGAAAAGAAGATATTATTTAGCATAGACCTCGAGGAGTTCGATCTTCCCGAAGAATACGGCTATACATTGCCTGTTGAGGAGAAGTTGCAGGTAAGCCTTCCGGGTATGCAGGCGTTAGATGCTATCATGGATAAACATCACGTAACTGCTACTATCTTCACTACAGCTTTCTGGGCAAATCACTATAAAGACTATATGCGTTTGCTTGCTTCAAAGCACGAGATTGCATCACATACCTACCACCACAATAGCTTCAAGACTGAAGATTTAGCTGCATCGCGAATAGCACTCAGTGAAATAACAGGGCAGGAGGTGATAGGCTTGCGTATGCCACGCATGCGCTATGTAGACCCTGCCGATGTTGCCGCAGCAGGTTACACATATGATTCTTCTCTGAATCCAACATGGTTGCCTGGCAGGTACAATCATTTTGATAAACCTCGCACATTACATAAGAACGAGCACGTTTGGGAAATGCCTGCAAGTGTTACACCTATATTGAGGATACCAATATTTTGGCTGGCGTTAAAAAATTTTCCGTTGGATTTTTATAAAATGTTGTGCAATCGTATCCTGAATCATGACGGGTATATCTTGTTTTACGTTCACCCATGGGAGTTTGTTGATCTTAGTAAATACCAAGTACCAGCAATGACAAAGCGGATAGATGGTGTACAATTGCAAGACAGGTTGGATAGACTTTTTACTCACCTTAATAAGAGGGCTTCCTTCACTACGCACAAAGCATATTTGCAGAAATATTAATAAGAAATGAAACAAATAAAAAAGCCTCTTAGTGAAACTAAGAGGCTTTAAAGTTCTTGGTGCCCAGGAATGGATTCGAACCATCACACCCTTGCGAGCGCTGCGACCTGAACACAGTGCGTCTACCAATTTCGCCACCTGGGCATACCTTGTTTTAAGAACTTTGGGCTGCAAAGATAAGTATGTTTTTCAAACAACCAAATCTCTTTTTTTGAAAATTATATTACCATCAAATTACAACCGCGTAGTGCGGAATTATCTACTCTTCCCTTTACCGTAAAACTGCTATCTGCATAAACACTTCCTATATCTTCTGTTGCAATGAAACTGCATGAATGTATGTTGGCTAAATCTATAATATTCAGGCACCCTGTTCCTGTTGTGCTAACATCCAATGGGTCATTAATATCACGTACCAACACTCGCATTGTTGCAGATGGATTGAAGATACCGTTTTGTAATGCATAGGCTTGCGATAAGAGCTCTGTCATTCCATACTCTGAATGTATATGTTCCACATGCCAACGTTCTTTTAGAAAAGAATGCACCTGTTCACGTGTCATTTCCTCCCTGCGTCCTTTCATGCCACCGGTTTCCATTACAATGGTATGTTGCATGTGTATGGGATATTGCTCTGCAAAGTCGAGCAGGGCAAACGTTACACCAAGCAGCAATACCTTCTTCCCTTCTGCTATAAGCGTTTGCAGTGTTTGCGCCAACGTATCAAATTCGTTCAGGTAAAAGCCATTATGAGGTTGATTGCTTTCTTCCATCAATACCTTGGCCATGTGTACTAAAGAGGCATTTTGCCTTTCTAAATAGGAAGGAAGCAATGCGAGGAATGTGTATTCTTTCACAGAACCATAGAACTGTTTGAACCCGGCAAGCAGTGATGTTTGGTAGATTGTTTCATCAGATACATAATGTTTGCTGGTAACCTCGCCCGTTGTACCGCTGCTTTCAAACCTGAGCGGGATATGATTAAAGCTGCCGCTTAATACGGTATGTGTTTTGAAAAAAGGTATAGGGAGAAAAGGTATTTGTTGCAGTGTTTTTACATTGTCCGGTTTTATATTCAGTGCATCTGTAAAGGCTTTATAAAGCTCGTTATTTTGATATTGATATTGAAAAAGAGCCAACGCAGTATCTTCAAAAGATTCTTTTGATATTTTTAGGATGAAATCAGCATTAAAATCGTCTGTTTTATATGGCACTTTTATTTAACTTTGAAATGTATGAAGTTATATAGCGTTTTATTAATTGCTGCAGTAACAGGATTTATTGCTTGTAAGAAAACCTCAAGTGGTGATCCTATACCTAAAATAGCTTACTCAGGCTTGTCAAAAGACTCTGTTGTAAACGCCGGCAAAGATACAATTTCTATCATGTTTACTATTGTAGATGGCGACGGAGATATGCCTTTTGACGATGACTCTACAAAAGAGATATTTATTAGAGATAGCCGCACTCCTACAAATGCCGAAATAGGTCTGAAAATGCCTGAGTTCCCTAAGGGGTTGGTAAAAGATGGGCAGTCGCTGGATATGAAGTGTACAATTAATCTTGATGCATTTACATATTTCGTTTTAAGGCCAAGCAGGCCCGACGGAGATACCCTCAGCTTTGACATATATGTAAAAGACAGAGCAGGTAATAAGAGCAATATGATAACAACAAGGCCTATATATATTCTTCCGAAGTAATAGGTGATATTATGCTATTGTAAATAGAAGCAAAACTAAGTTGGTTTTGCTTTTTTATTTGGCACAATGGGGCAGATTATTGTGGTAAATTCATATTTTGTACCCACTTTAGGTACTTACCCGTTAAACTAATCTGCAAGAGAAGAATGTCTGTAACTATTAAAGCCTGTGAGTCGGCAAATGATCTGAAAGCCTTTGTACAGTTTCCTTACGATTTGTACAAGAATAATAGTTATTGGGTACCCCCAATCAAATCTGATGAAACAAAAGCTGTTCAGGCAGCTACCAACCCTGCATTTGAAAGCTGCGATGCCAAATTCTGGATTGCAGAAAAAAACGGTAAAGTAGCAGGCCGTGTAGCAGGTATAATCAATAAGGCGTATAACGAAAAGACAGGTGAACAGATGTGCCGCGTAAGCCGTCTAGAGTTTATTGATGATAAAGAAGTAAGCAAAGCATTGCTTGATACAGTAGAGGCTTGGGCAAAAGAAAAAGGTATGATTGGGATACATGGCCCACTTGGTTTTACCAATCTTGACCACCAGGCAATACTCATAGAGGGTTTTGACCATCTACCATCAATAGCATCAGAATACCATCTACCATATTATAAAGAGCATATGGAGGAGGCAGGCTATGAGAAGGAAATGGACTGGGTGGAATTCAGGCTGAAGCTTGAAAAAGAAATACCTGAGAAAGCATTGAAGTTGAATGACATGATTCAGCGCAGGTATAACCTGAACGTTATTCACTTTACTGACCGTGCAGCAATGAAGGCACAGGCACCACGTGTGCTAAACCTGTTGAATACTGCATTTGGTGAGTTATTCAGCTTTGTGAGTATGAGCGAAAAGCTACAGCATTTCTATATAGATAAGTACTTTGAAATACTGAATCCTGAGTTTGTGAAGCTGATTGAAGATAAGGACAATAATCTGATAGGGTTCATCATTAGCCTTCCTTCATTAAGTGAAGCAATGCAAAAGGCGAAGGGTAGCCTTTTCCCGTTGGGTTGGTATCATATAACACAAGCTTTGAAGAAGCCAAAGGTAGTAGACCTACTGCTTACAGGTATACACCCAGACTGGCAAGCACAAGGTGTTAGTGCCATTCTGATTACCGAACTGCAAAAAGTGATGCAGAAATATGGTGTTGAATATGTAGAGACTACCGGTATGATAGAAACCAATGAAAAAGCTATCAACCACTGGAAGAACTACGACCACATACAACACAAACGTAAGCGTTGTTTCAAAAAGATGTTTTAATACACAAAGCCCCTTAAAAGGGGCTTTGTAGTGTATATAGATGTGGTTAGTTCATCAGTGGCATTTAAAATATTCAAAAGGTTCTTTGCAACTATTGCATTTGTATAATGCCTTACATGCTGTAGCACCAAAGCGGCTTATCATTTCTGTATCTTGAGATGAGCAGTGCGGGCATACAACTTCTTGTTCTGTCTTAAAAATACTACCGCAGGAAGAATGTGCAGGTGGTGCAATACCATACTTGCGCATCTTCTCTTTTGCTTCATCACTCATCCAGTCTGTAGACCAAGCAGGAGAGTATATCAATGTAACTTTTACAGACGCTATTCCTTTTTCCTGAAGTATAGCCTTGATATCTGCTTCAATGATGCCCATTGCCGGGCAACCTGTATATGTTGGCGTTAGTAATACTTCATAGCCATCTTCGCTCACAACAACATCGCGCAGCATACCTATTTCCTGAATACTAACTACTGGTATTTCAGGATCTGCTATGGCAGATAGTATCTCAAGTATTTCTTCTTTACTATACGTTGTAATTACCATTTCGCATCAGGATAAGCACGTTGCAAATATTGCATTTCGCAAAGCAGGTGTCCTAAGTGTTCTGTGTGTATGCCTTTGCGGCTGCCTGTTTGCATGTAGCCATTTTCAGGAACTATCAGCGCGGCTGTTTCCAATACATCGCCTATGTATTTGTTCCACAGTGGGCGTATGGCGTCAAGGTCTGTTGCTATACCTTGTTCTATGAGATCTTTGTCTACATCATCCATTTCAAACAGTTCGCCCGTATACATCCAAAGCTCATTCACAGCATGCTGTATGCGGTAGTGGCTTTCGCCTGTACCGTCGCCCATACGTATCACCCAGTCCTTTGCATGTTCCAGATGGTATTTTACTTCCTTCAGTGTTTTGGCAGCAATGGCAGCAAACGTTTTGTCTTTACTGTGTTCCATTTCACTGTAGAAGTAAAGCTCGAATGCTGAAATGAATAGTTGCCTTGCCATTGTAAAGGCAAAGTCGCCGTTGGGTTGTTCTACTAGCAGATTGTTGTAATACTGCCTTTCAGATCTGCGGAAGGCGAGGGTGTCTTCTGTTTTGCCCATGCCTTCAATCTCTCCGGCATATTTCAGTAATGCCTGCGCACGGCCTATCATGTCAAGTGACAGATTGGTTAGTGCAAGATCTTCTTCTATCAGTGGGGCATAGCTGCACCATTCTGACAATCTTTGTGAAAGTATCAGGGCATTATCGCCAAGGCGCAATGTGTATTTAAATAAAGCATCTTGTTTTGCCATAGCTTAAATGTTTTTTGCGCCTTCCGGCATTGTGTAGAATGTTGGCATTCTGTATATCTTATCGTTTGATGGGTCGAACAGCATATCTGCATCGTCAGGGCTTGATGCTATGATTTCACTTGTTGGTACTACCCATATACTTGTACCTTCTCCGCGGCGAGAATAGGTGTCTCTTGCATTTTGCAATGCCATTTTCTTATCTGAAGCATGTATGCTGCCCTGATGTATGAAGTTGGCACCTGCACGGCTTTGCATAAATACTTCCCACGTATCTAATTGAGTGTCTGTAGACATAACTGATTAGTTTAGATTAACGGATTGTTTTTTGTGTTTGTTTTTGTATGCTTCTGCAGCTTCACGAACCCATGCACCATCTGCATGTACTTTTTTGTGATGGTCGAGGCGTTGCTTATTGCATGGGCCATTGCCACGTATCACACGATTGAATTCCTCCCAGTCGATACGGCCATAATCGTAGCAGCCTTTTGCTTCGTTCCATTTCAGGTCAGGGTCTGGAATGGTAAGACCTATCACCTCTGCCTGTTGTACGGTTTTATCAATAAACTTCTGACGAAGTTCATCGTTTGTATGGCGTTTTATCTTCCATCTGAAGGCATCTGCCGAATGCGGAGAGTCTGTATCGTGCGGGCCAAACATCATGAGTGATGGCCACCACCAGCGGTTCATAGCGTCTTGCGCCATTTCACGCTGTTCTTCGGTGCCCTGCATCATCTGTGCCATTATCTCATAGCCTTGGCGTTGGTGGAAACTTTCTTCCTTGCATATGCGAACCATAGCACGGCTATAGGGTGCATAAGATGTGCGTTGCAGCGATACCTGATTTACGATAGCTGCCCCATCTACTAACCAGCCAATAGCACCAATATCTGCCCAGGTAAGGCTAGGGTAGTTGAATATGTTTGAGTATTTGGCTTTGCCATTGTGCAACTGCTCAATCATTTCTTTGCGGCTGATGCCAAGTGTTTCTGCGGCACTATATAGGTATAAGCCATGACCTCCTTCGTCTTGTATCTTTGCAAGCAGTATTTGCTTTGCTCGCAGACTTGGGGCACGTGTCACCCAATTGCCTTCGGGTTGCATACCTATTACTTCAGAGTGCGCGTGTTGAGACATCTGCCTGATGAGGTGCTTTCTGTAAGCCTCAGGCATCCAGTCGCGTGGTTCTATGGCTTCACCTGCCTGAACCTTTTCTTCAAATTTTGCCAAAAGTGCTTCTTCTTTTGACACGGTATTCTGAACATTATCCATTGTAAATGGTTTGTGATGTTTTAGAAATAAAATCAGAGTGTGCCTCTTCTTGCCTGTTCTGCTTCTATAGACTCGAATAGCGCTTTGAAATTTCCTTTGCCAAAAGATTTGGCCCCCTTGCGTTGGATGATTTCAAAGAACAATGTAGGTCTGTCTTCTACAGGTTTTGTGAAGATTTGTAGCAGGTAGCCCTCTTCATCACGGTCTACCATTATGCCAAGGCTTTTCAGCACTTCCAGGTCTTCTGCTATTTCTCCTACACGGCCTGCAACTGTATCGTAGTAGTCGCCCGGTACATGCAGGAATTCTACACCGCGGTTGCGCATTTCTGTAATGGTAAATACAATATCATCTGTTGCTACCGCAATATGCTGGCAACCTGCACCTTCATAAAAGTCAAGGTATTCTTCTATCTGCGATTTTTTCAAACCTTGTGCAGGCTCATTGATAGGGAATTTGATACGGCCATTGCCATTGGTCATAACTTTGCTCATCAAGGCTGTGTATTGGGTAGAAATGTCTTTGTCGTCAAACGTTACAAGGTTTGCAAAGCCCATTACGTTTGCATAGAACTCTGCCCATTTGTTCATGCCACCAAGCTCTACATTACCAACCATGTGGTCAATGTATTTAAGACCTATTGATGTTGGGTTGTATTCGGAAGTCCACTTTGTGAAACCAGGTAGGAATATGCCGTTGTAGTTTTTGCGTTCTACAAAAATATGAACTGTTTCGCCATAGGTATGTATTCCTGCTTTTACAACTTCGCCATGTTCATCTTTTTCTACAACCGGTTCAAAATAAGGTTTTGCGCCACGTTTTGTTGTTTCTTCAAATGCTTGGCGAGCATCATCCACCCAAAGTGCAATTACCTTTATGCCGTCACCGTGTTTTTTAATGTGTTCAGAGATCGGGTTGTCCGATTTCAGAGGTGTAGTTAGTACAAGACGTATCTTATCTTGTTGCAAAACATAAGAAACCCTGTCTCTCAAGCCTGTTTCCAGACCTGCGTATGCAACAGACTGAAAACCGAACGCGGTTTTATAAAAATGGGCAGCTTGCTTTGCATTACCCACATACAGCTCCACATAGTCTGTGCCATTTATGGGTAAGAAATCCTGCGCTTTGTCGAATATTTTTTCGAGCCCGTAGTTATAATTGGTTACTTCTTTTAATGTTGTGTTTTCCATCGTATAATAATTTGAGCGTTAATACTGAATATGATTATGCTTCTTCAAGCAACCACGATTTGTAATAGTCTTTTACGTCTATTGCCAAAGCTTCTTCTGTAATCATTACAGGTGCAAAAGGGTCTATCATTACAGCAAGTTCTTCAGTCTCTTTTTTGCCTATGCTCCTTTCTATAGCACCCGGGTGCGGACCATGTGGAATGCCACCAGGATGCAGTGTCAATTGCCCTTTTTGTATGTTGTTACGGCTCATGAAGTCGCCATCTACGTAGTAGAGGATTTCATCTGAATCTATATTGCTGTGGTGGTATGGTGCAGGTATAGCGTCCGGGTGGTAGTCATATAAGCGTGGTACGAATGAACACACTACGAAACCGGCACTTTCAAAACTCTGATGTATCGGCGGCGGCATGTGTATACGGCCAGTCAAAGGTTCGAAGTTGAATATGGAGAACGTGTACGGGTAGTGATAGCCATCCCAACCCACAACATCAAACGGGTGATACATGTATACATAAGGGAAAATGGTACCTTTCTTCTTGATGAAAATATCAAACTCTCCTTTTTCGTCTATTGTCTGCAGGTTTTGCGGACGCTTTATGTCTCTTTCGCAAAATGGAGAATGCTCCTGCAACTGACCGAAATCGTTTCTGTAACGTTTAGGTGTGTATATTGGGCTGAATGATTCTACAATCAGCAATCTGTTATCAGCAGTATCAAAGTCTATCTTATATACTGTGCCGCGAGGTATTACTATATAATCCCCATATTTGAATGGCAATTCGCCATACATTGTATGCAATTTGCCACTGCCTTTATGTACAAATATCAACTCATCGGCATCTGCATTCTTAAAAAAGTACGGGGTAGATGTGGTTGGTGCTGCCAGACCAATATGCAGAGAACTGTTTACGAACAATACCTTACGGCTTTTCAGGTAGTCGGCTTCAGGTTTTATATCAAAGCCTTTAAAGCTCATGGCATTCAGGCTGTTCTCTATAGCTATTTTGGGTTGTACAGAATAGGGTTCACCTTTTTGTTTTACACAAGTAGGCGGATGTATGTGGTATACCAATGAGGAAAGACTGCTAAAGCCTTGTGTGCCTACCAGCTCTTCCTGATAGAGCTTGCCTTTAGCGTCTTTAAACACTACGTGTCGCTTATCAGGAATTTGTCCTAAAGAATGATAGAATGGCATGTATACTTTTTTAGTAGTAATTAATACAGGCAATTCTATTCCTATTCTAAAACCTATTATATGATTTTAGTCATTTGTGCTAGTGACAATGCTCACTCAAGGTCATTATAAAATATAAAGGCGGCAATTATGCCGCCTTTATCGTGAGTAAGTGTTAATCTTTTATATTAAATCTTGCCATTTTTTATCTCGTCAACCACACCAGGGTCTAGCAGGGTACTTGTGTCTCCTAGGTTATCTGTTTCGCCCTCTGCTATTTTACGAAGGATACGGCGCATTATCTTACCGCTGCGTGTTTTAGGCAAGCCTGAAACGAATTGTATTTTATCAGGTTTCGCAATCGCGCCGATAATGCGGGTTACTGTTTGCATAATGTCCTGACGAGTCAGGTTTTCATCGCCATGTGTATTGCTGTACACTACGTAAGCATATATGCCTTGTCCTTTAATATCGTGCGGGTAGCCTACAACAGCACTTTCAACAACGCCTGCGTGCATATTGATGGCATTTTCAACCTCTGCAGTGCCAATACGGTGGCCGCTTACATTCAGTACATCATCCACACGTCCTGTAATTCTGTAGTTGCCATTTTCATCTCTGTAGCAACCATCGCCTGTAAAATACAGGTTAGGATATGTAGCGAAGTAGTTGGTGCGACATCTTTCATGGTCGCCATAAGTGGTGCGTATGATAGATGGCCAAGGATGTTTAATGCACAGATTGCCACTTACATCATTGCCTGTTATTTCATTCCCATTTTCATCAACCAACATTGGCTGAATGCCCGGCAATGGTAAAGTAGCATAGGATGGTTTAGCAGGAGTTACCCCAGCCATGTTCGATATCATAATGCCCCCTGTTTCTGTTTGCCACCATGTATCTACAATAGGGCAGCGGCCTTTACCAATGTTTTCATCAAACCAGTGCCATGCCTCTTCGTTAATCGGTTCGCCAACAGAGCCCAATACTTTCAGGCTGCTAAGGTCATGCCCTTGTATAGGCCCTAAACCATAGCCCATCAGGCTGCGGATGGCAGTAGGAGCCGTATAGAGTATATTTACTTTGTATTTATCTACAATAGACCAAAAGCGTCCGGCATCGGGCCATGTAGGTACCCCTTCAAACATCAGTGATGTTGCTCCTGCACCCAACGGTCCGTATAAAATATAGCTGTGTCCTGTTATCCAGCCTATATCTGCCGTGCAGAAATGGATATCACCGGGTGTGTACTGGAATACGTTGACAAATGAATAGGTAGTGTATACCATGTAGCCGCCACAAGTATGTACTACGCCTTTAGGCTTACCTGTTGAGCCAGATGTGTATAGTATAAACAAGGGATCTTCTGCATCCATTTCTTCCGCAGGGCAGTCAGGATTGCCCATTGTCTCTACTTTCTTTATTTCATCTTCCCACCATAGGTCGCGTCCTTTCAGCATGCTGATAGGAGTGCGGGTACGTGTTAGTACTATTACTTTCTTCACAAAACGACATTGCACAAGTGCATCGTCTATAACAGATTTCAGCGGAATTTCTTTATTGCCACGATATGCACCATCGCATGTCACTATATATTCTGCTTGTGCATCCTGCAGCCTGTCCGCAATACTTTGTGCACTAAAGCCACCAAATATCACAGAGTGTACAGCACCTATGCGTGCACATGCCAATACAGCAATTGCAAGCTCCGGGACCATACCCATGTATATGCAAACCCTGTCTCCTTTTTTTACACCGTTATTCTTCAGCACATTTGCAAACTGTACTACTTTATGGTGCAGATCTCGATAGGTAATTACTCGGTGATGTTCTTCAGGATCATTAGGTTCCCAAATAAGTGCTGGCTTATTGCCAAGTGTACCAAGATGCCTGTCCAGACAGTTTTCCGTAATATTCAGTTTCCCGCCTTTGAACCATTTTACGTCAGGGTCTTTAAAGTTCCATTCTAACACTGAATCCCATCTTTTCCTCCAAAGGAAAGATGACGCAACTTCTGCCCAATAACCTGATGGGTCATCCACACTTTTATTCCATGCGGCACGATATTGTTCTTGCGTTTTTATCTGATACGGATATGACATAGTCTTTCGTTATTTTGATAGTACATAGTTACACATTCAGTTTAAACCAGAAAATATCTATTTTGCTAAATTGGTATATTTATGCTAAATAAGTATAGTATGTCAATTATTTTTATGGAATGAAAGATGTTTTTTGTCCAAAATGTAAAGCCAACCATATTGTGAAAAGCGGCATGGCTAAAGGGAAGCAGCGGTATAAATGCCTTGATTGTAATTATCATTTTTCTGTAATGAAAGAGGGGAAGAGTATAGACCCCTACTATGTTATAAAGGCATTGCAGCTGTATATTGAGGGTGTAACGCTAAGAGAGATAGAGCGTATACTGGGTGTAAGCCATGTATCTGTGATGAACTGGATACGCAGGTATAACATCAAAGCACCCGAAAATCTCGAATACCGACCAACCTACAAAGTGTTGACACACGCGGAATTGGTTGATTTTTTCAGCAATAAAGAAACACTTAAATCTTCCGGTTGTATGATTACCGAACTTGGAGATAAGTTTATGGTTATCAAGTGGGAACGCTTCAAACGAAATTGATAATTCAACTACACTTTTAGCACAGATATACATAGGAATTTTATTGCGGTCGTTTTATAGCAAAATTTGGAATAGAAACTTTTTATTCTTCACGCTAAAAAATATCCGCAATGAAAAAAACATCATTACTCATTGCTTCAATTGCCGCGGTAATGGGGGCTTTTACCGCCAAAGCACAAAACTCGGAGCATTATGGTTCGGGTTTGAAACTTGGGCTCAATCAACAAGGGGATAAATACGTACGTTTTATTGTTTGGAATCAGATATGGGCAAGATGGATAGATAATAACGGTGGTACAATGGTAAACGGTTCTCCTAGCAATTCTACAATGGATATAGGCGCGCGCAGGCTTAGGATGCTGGCATATGCACAAATTTCTCCTCGTTATTTAATCCTTACTCACTTTGGTATCAATAACCAGACTTTTGTAAATGGTGGTGGTAGCGGTTCAACAGGTACGGGTGGATATGGACAGGGCAAAAAGCCACAACTATTCTTTCACGATGCATATAACGAGTATGCTGTTGTGCCTAATATTAATCCGTTAAGCGGTAAAGCTAATAAGTTTACATTGTCTATTGGTGCGGGTCTGCATTACTGGAATGGGGTGTCTCGTTTGTCTTCTGCAAGCACACTTACCTTTCTTATGATAGATGCGCCAGTATTTAACTGGCCATTGATTGAAAATGCAGACCAGTTTGCAAGGCAGTATGGTATCTATGCAAAGGGTGCGTACAAAAAGTTCCACTATCAGGTTAGTATTGATAAGCCATTTGCTACAAATGTAAAACCCACAGACAGCGCTAGTATTGCCGTAGATAACAGTGGTGATGCAGCAGGTGCTTTAAGCGGTTATTTCGATTATCATTTCTTCGACCAGGAAAGTAATCTGCTTCCATTCAGGGTTGGTACATATTTAGGTGGTAAGAAGGTGTTTAATATTGGCGCAGGTTTTTATCACCAGGCAAGAGGTACACGTAGTTCAAATGCTGTAGGTATAACACAGACACACGATATCAATTTGTTTGCTGGCGATGTGTTTCTTGATATGCCAATAGGTAACAAGAAAAAGAATATGGCAATAACTGCTTACGGTGTATACTACAATTTTGATTTTGGTACTAATTACTTGCGCGCTACAGGTATTATGAATCCGGGAACTGCAGACCCAACTGCGCCTGCTGCAGATAAAGTATTGGAAGGTCCGGGTAATGCGCGTGTGTTGTTGGGTACTGGTAGTATAACTTATGTACAAGCAGGCTTTCTTTTGCCAAAATTCAAAAACAACAAAGTTCGCATACAGCCTATAGCTGCAATAGCTTACAAACAATTTGATGCATTAAAAGCGGCAGGTAGTTTCTGGGATGCTGGTTGCAACTTTTATATAGATGCACACAATGCCAAAATCACAGCACAGTATTCGTCACGCCCACTTTATAATGCTGTTACAAAAGAGTTGAAAGACAGAAAGGGCGAAATGCAAATACAGTTTCAGGTAGCTCTTTAATTTATAAATATACATTGTGTGGTCGGCTGATAATCTCACCAATCTCATAAGAATATAGGTAAATCGCGTTTTCGTAGATTGAGAGAAGTCGTCCGCACAGTGTGTAATAATCATCATCAAATAATATTTCTGTTATGAATAAAACTAAAACAACAGGTATCTGGAAGGTAATATCAGCCTCTTCCGTAGGTACGTTGATAGAGTGGTACGACTTCTACATATTCGGGAGTCTTGCTGCAACAATATCAACAAAGTTCTTCCCGCAAAATAACCCTACAGCAGCATTCCTTTCTACGTTGGCAACATTTGCTGCGGGTTTTGTGGTGCGTCCGTTTGGCGCATTGTTCTTTGGTCGCTTGGGCGATTTAATTGGCCGTAAGTATACATTCATGATGACGCTGCTGCTGATGGGTGGTGCTACATTCCTGATTGGCTGCATACCAAGCTATGAGACAATAGGTTTTCTTGCGCCTTTATGCGTATTGATACTGAGGTTGTTGCAAGGGCTTGCTCTGGGTGGGGAGTATGGCGGTGCTGCTACGTATGTGGCAGAACATGCGCCTGCAGGTCAGCGTGGTTTTTGGACATCTTGGATTCAGACTACAGCAACGGTAGGTTTGTTTGTATCACTGATTGTTATTCTTGTTACTAAAAGCTCGCTTAGTAAAGACCAGTTTGAAGAATGGGGCTGGCGTGTACCATTCTGGATTTCTATATTCATGGTATTGATATCTTATGTAATTCGTAAAAACATGCACGAGTCGCCTTTGTTTGCCAAGGCAAAAGCAGAAGGTAAAATCAGTACCAATCCATTGAAAGAGAGTTTTGGTAATAGGCTGAACCTGAAGTTTGTTTTGCTTGCATTATTTGGTGCTGCAATGGGGCAGGGCGTAGTGTGGTATACAGGGCAGTTTTATGCAATGAGCTTTATACAAAAAGTTTGTAATATAGATAGTGCGCAAACCGATAGCCTGATAGCAATAGCACTACTAATGGGTACACCTTTCTTTGTGGTCTTTGGTGCACTGAGTGATAAAATAGGACGCAAGCCAATTATGATGGCGGGGATGTTAATCGCGGTTATATCCTACAGGCCTATATATAAGTCAATATTTGAGACAACTAGTGTTAAGACAAAGACAGAAGTAACTGAGAAAATGGTGTATGCAGAAACTTCAAAGCAATTGCCTAACGGAGATTCTACCTACAGCTACAATACCGTGAGGCATTACACAGATGGCACTAAGTATGTTTTTGATAGTACGGTAACTGTAAAAGCAGATAAAAGTGCAGAAGCTGTGAAGCCGAAGATTACCAAAACAGTTACACTGAATGATAGCGATAAATGGCATATTATATTTATGGTATTCATTCAGGTGATATTTGTAACCATGGTGTATGGTCCGATAGCGGCCTTCCTAGTGGAAATGTTCCCTGTGAAGATCAGGTATACATCTATGTCACTTCCTTACCATGTGGGTAATGGTATATTTGGTGGATTGTTACCTACCGTAGCTACCTATCTGGCAACAAAAGCAAAAGATGGTGGTGCTGCAGATTGGTATCTGGATGGTTTATGGTACCCTATAATTATAGCCACAATATGCTTTGTGATAGGCCTGCTATATATAAATGGTAAAGACAAAAATATCTACGATTAATAAAAACGATTAAACTTATTAATATGAATCAGATAAGAAAAATCATGGGGGCAATATGGATATTGCTATCGCTTGCAGCGGCATATTTCTGCATCTTCATTTTCGGTTGGCCTAAACTAACTTCAGGAAAGCAGGAAGATCTTGTTTTTGGAATTGTAATACTGTTCGTGCTAACACCTATTATAGTTGGTGGACTATTTACATTCGGAAGGTATGCGCTGATGGGTGAATATGACCGTAGCGAATAATTGGGGGTAATGTATGGTGAAACCGGTTGTATATAACAACCGGTTTTTATATTTTGTAATGATGACGAATACTAAACGTCCTAAATTCATACTTATCAGCTTGTTGATGCTATTGCTTTTCAACTATCCGTTGTTGAGCGCGGCTAATAAATTGCTGTATGTGGGTAAAATGCCGTTACTGTTTGTGTACATCGCTACAGTATGGTTACTCACAATTATATTACTCTGGATAACCTCAGCAGCTAAAAAATAATACTGGTATGGGTAAGTTGCTGATAGTTGGAGTTTCGCTTATTTATCTGGCCTTGTTGTTTGCTATTGCCTATCTGGTTGAGCGTAGCCGAAAGAAGGGAAAGAGTATTGTGAACAATGCATGGGTATATGCATTATCACTGGCGGTATATTGTACAGGCTGGACTTATTATGGTAGTGTAGGTAGAGCATCTACGCATGGTGCTGAGTTTATAACCATCTATCTTGGTCCTACGATAGCATGTGCACTATTCATCCCGGTATTGCAGAAGATTATAAGGATATGTAAGACACAACGCATTAACAGTATTGCCGACTTTATCTCTACCAGATATGGCAAGAATTTTAGTCTTGGTGTTATTGTCACTTTATGTTGTGTTATAGGCATCATTCCATATATAGCACTTCAATTGAAAGCTATATCCAATAGCTTTCATGTTATCACGGCATCTGCAGATTCGGGCTCAATTGGGTTCTGGAGAAATGACTCGTTCTACATAACGCTTATAATTACAGCGTTCATCATATTCTTTGGTACAAGGTCGGTAGATGCATCTGAAAGACACGAGGGGCTTGTGTCTGCCGTTGCATTTGAGTCTATTGTTAAACTGTTGGCTTTTGTACTGGCAGGTGTATTTGTTACGTATGGTATTTTTGATGGCTTTGGTTCTTTGTTTGATGCTGCTGTAAAAGCCGATATGAAGCACTTCTTTACCATAGAAGGTGAACATTCTTACAGCAACTGGATATCCATGATACTGGTATCTATGATGGCCATGATATTATTGCCACGTCAGTTTCAGGTAGGTGTTGTAGAAAACACAGATGAACGCCATTTAAAGAAAGCGCTTTGGTTATTTCCATTATATCTGTTTATCATCAATATCTTTGTTATTCCTATAGCCATTGGGGGCACATTATTATTAGGAAATAGTACAGATGCAGATACCTACGTGCTTTCGGTGCCGATGCATTTTAATCAAAGTCTGTTGAGTGTATTGGTATATATAGGTGGGCTTTCTGCGGCAAGCAGCATGATAATTGTTGAAACAATTGCGCTTTCAACGATGGTAAGTAACCACTTGGTGCTGCCTGCCATGCTTTCATCTTCTTATTTCAGAGCCAACTCCGAACGCTCTGCCACAAGGCAAATATTGCTGATACGCAGAGCTAGCATTATTGTGATACTCCTGCTTGCGTATATATATGATACATTTATAGCGTCCTATTTTTCGTTGGTGTCAATAGGCCTGGTTTCTATGGCAGCCGTTGCACAGTTTGCACCTGCTATCATAGGTGCATTGTACTGGCGAAAGGCCTCGAGAAAAGGTGCTATTACGGGTATCTCTGTTGGATTTATAATCTGGGGTTATACGCTGATATTGCCTTCTGTTATTAATGCCGGGTTTCTTAGCCCTGCAATATTAACAGAAGGCCCACTGGGTATATCATGGCTCAAACCACAATCGTTGTTTGGTTTGCAGGAGTTTGATACACTTGCCCATGCTTTGTTTTGGAGTATGTTGTTCAACACAGCTTCGTATGTGGTTGTTTCCATATACTCGAAGCTGAATGCACAAGAGATTTTTCAGGCAGATGTGTTTATAGATATCTTTAATGCTGAAACTATTGCTGACAGGCGTAGTGTTTGGAAGGGTACAGCCTATTATATCGATATCAACAGATTGCTTTCAAACTTTATAGGAGAAGAACGTGCGGGTAAGCTATTAGCGTCTTATGTACAACGACATAAGTTGAGTGTTGATGCAAAAGAAGCAGACCCTCGTATTGTAACATTTGCAGAGCGTATTTTGTCTGGTGTCATTGGCTCTGCATCTGCAAGGTTTATGATCAGTAATATCACAAAGGAAGAGCAGATAAACATGCAGGAGGTGTTGAGTATTGTGCGAGAGTCTCAACAAGTATTGGAACTCAACAAAGAGCTTAAGAAGAAGTCGATAGAACTACAGAAGGCTACAGACCAGCTAACCACTGTCAATGAACAACTGAAAAAAATGGACAGCCTGAAGGATGAGTTTCTATATACTGTAACGCATGAATTAAGGACACCACTCACTTCTATAAGAGCCTTGTCTGAAATTGTCTATGACAACCCCGACATGGAAGAAGAACAACGACAGTTTTATATAGAAAGTATTACTAAAGAGACTGAAAGGCTAAGCCATCTTATCACACAGGTGTTAAACCTGGAACGTTATGAGTCGGGCAGGCAAAAACTGCATTTATCATCTGTAGATATCAATCAATTGATAAAAGAAGTAATAGTTGCGTTAACACCTTTAGCAAACGAAAAGCGAGCAGTTATAGATTTTCATATTCCCAATAGCATGCACATAGTACAGTGCGACAGAGATTTGGTTAGGCAGGTATTATACAACCTTGTATCAAACGCCATTAAGTACATTCCACATAGAGATGGAAAGATATCTGTAGCTGTTTTTGCAGAATATGAAGAGCTGAAAATATGGGTAGAAGATAATGGTAAGGGCATTCCTACAAAGTTACACACACTTATATTCGATAAGTTTTTTCAGGCACACAATCAAACACTGCAAAAACCTGAAGGTAGCGGGTTGGGCTTGGCAATCTGTAAACGAATAGTAGAAATGCACAACGGACGCATCTGGGCAGAAAATCCTGCAACACAAGGCATACGTTTTGTTTTTACGCTACCATATAATACTTAGCCGTGTTTTTGAATTAGTGTTTAATACCTTAATTTTACACAACTGTATGAATGCCGGCAGTATAAACATGAAGAAGATACTAGTTGTTGATGATGATCCATACATTCTGATGTCGCTTGAATTTCTGATGAAGAAAAGCGGTAATGAGGTAATGATAGCCCGTAATGGTACGGAAGCACTGGATATCATTGCAAACAACAAGCCTGATCTTGTTTTGCTGGATATTATGATGCCCGATGTTGATGGTTATTCTATCTGTAAACACATCAAACAGACAAAAGAACTTAAGGACATTATAGTTGTTTTCCTGAGTGCCAAAACACACGAAGCCGATATTGAAAAAGGATACAAACTTGGTGCAGCCAAATACATCAACAAGCCGTTTTCTACAAGGGAGTTGATGAAAGATGTAAAAGAACTGCTCGGTCAATAGTTTTCTGGTTATTTAGTATACTTTACTTATTGTGGTGTAATTATTGAATTAATTTTCATTCAATAATTATACAATCAATGTATTATGCTATACGAAGATTTATACGCAGAGAGCATCAGTGATAAAGAAGCGTTCTGGGCAAAACAAGCCAGCTATCTTAACTGGAATATACCACCACAAAATATACTGGAACACAATGAGGGTAAGTACCGATGGTTTGCAGATGGCGAGTTGAATATGTCGAATTTGTGTCTGGATGTAAATATTGCAAATGGCAGAGGTGAACAGGATGCAATTATCTACGATTCGCCTGTTACCAATACTATCCAGCATATTACATATAATCAGTTGTTGGACGATGTATCGAGCTTTGCCGCAGGGTTAAGAAATCTTGGCGTTAAAACAGGTGATACGGTTGTTATTTATATGCCTATGATACCACAAGCATTGGTAGCAATGCTGGCTTGCGCAAGGCTGGGAGCAATACATTCTGTAGTATTCGGAGGCTTTGCCCCACATGAGCTGGCAATGCGTATAGATGATGCAAGGCCCAAGGTGATTGTATCTGCATCTTATGGTATCGAATTTGGCAAGAGAATCCCATACAAGATATTGGTAGAGGAGGCATTGTTGGAAGCAAAGCACAAACCCGATTATCAGGTTTACTATAGAAGAGAGGAAGGTTTCGATACATTGGCCGGGGCTAATGATATGGATTACGAGGCACTGATGAAAGTCGGTAAAGCTTCGTACACACCTGTTTCATCTACTCATCCGCTTTACATACTATATACATCAGGTACTACAGGCCGTCCCAAAGGGATAGTAAGAGATACTGGTGGTTATGCAACTGCTCTCCGGTTTAGTATGCAGTATTTCTACGGTGTAAAGCAAGGAGATGTATTTTTTGCAGCAAGCGATATTGGTTGGGTGGTTGGCCATTCATATATAGTTTATGCGCCATTGCTATATGGTTGCACTACAGTGTTGTTTGAAGGTAAACCTGTGCGTACGCCCGATGCAGGTGTTTTTTGGAGGATGATAGAGCAGCACAAAGTCAATCATATGTTTACAGCACCTACAGCAATACGTGCCATCAAAAAAGAAGATGCTGAAGGTAATATGCTGAAAGACTATGATATTAGCAGTTTACAAACATTGTTTCTTGCAGGCGAACGTTGCGATTCTGATACTTATTTCTGGATAAAAGACTTGCTTGGTATACCTGTGGTAGACCATTGGTGGCAAACAGAGAGTGGATGGCCAATGCTTGGTGTTATGAAAGGGCTGAAGTCACCCGAAGTAATGCCTGGTGCTGCAGGTAAGCCTGTTTGTGGTTTCGATATTCAAATACTGGATGATGATGGTAGGATAGTACAGGAGGGACATGAAGGGAATATTGTTGTAAAGCTACCATTACCGCCCGGGTGCCTTCCTTCCTTGTGGAATAATGAAATTCGTTTTCATAAAAGCTATTTTGAACGTTTCCCGGGATATTACCTGACAGGAGATAGTGGCTATACGGATGCTGACGGGTATTTCCACATCATGGGTCGTATTGACGATGTAATAAATGTAAGTGGCCATAGGCTAAGTACAGGAGAGATGGAAGAGATAGTCTCCAAGCACAGCGCGGTAGCAGAATGTGCCGTAGTAGGTATTGCAGACGAATTGAGAGGTCAGCGCCCGCTGGCATTAGTAGTATTGAAGGATAATGTGAATATTGACGAAACTGTGTTGGAAGATGAATTGATTCAGTTGGTAAGGGGAAAAATTGGTGCAGTAGCATTTTTAAAAAACGCTGTAGTTGTAAAACGATTACCCAAAACCAGAAGTGGTAAGATACTCCGCAAGACAATCTGTTATATAGCAGACGGAAAGCCATTCTCAATACCTTCTACCATAGATGATCCTTCTATTTTAAAGGAAATAGAAGAAGTGTTATCTGAAAAGAAACTCGGGCTAGCTTTTTCCTGACAGTTTATTAGTTTTTGTTCAAAAAGAAGAGGGTCTCGTTTTCGGGACCCTAAATATTTGTGCAATAAAAAAGCCCCACAATGTGAGGCTTTCAATTTCTGGGCGGAGAGAGAAGTACGAATTTTGAACAGTTTTCCTCAGCTATTAGAACAATAATAGATTTCAATTCATTACTATTATTTAATTGTGCTAAAGAATTGAAATCAATGATAGGATATCTGTTGGGTAAAAAATGGTGCAAGTAATTAATGCCTGATACCAATGCAAATTGGAAATACTGCAACTTCAGACTTTTTACCACTAATGAGTGATAGTGTAAGCATATCAATAAAGCTCACATTTCCGTTTCGTCCGCCACAGTTGCTTGTGTGGTGAGGTGAAGGGCCCGCACTGTTCAGATTCGCGTTGGCTACTGTTACTAATCCACTTGCATCATCTACTGCCAAACCATAGGGTTGATAACCGCTATAGATGTTTTTTTGCAGCGCTAATGTGTTGATGTCTATTACACATATACTGCCTCTGAGTGGTGCAAAGCTGGTGATATCTTCTGTGCAGCTGATAAATAGCTTATTGTATTTTTCGGAGTAGTCCATACATGTAGGTGCCGCAGGGAGTTGGATGTTTTTAATTACGGTCTTTGTTAACGTGTCAAGTATTTTCAGGTCTTGGGTGTTTTGGCAAATAATATAACAGTAATGTCCTACAGTAAGGAGCTGTATGGGTTCTACACTCGGCTTATGCCTGATTGTTGTGCTGCCATCCAGCGGTATTTGATGCAGAATAGGGGATGATGGGTTGATCATATCTATGTTATAAATAAAATTGCCTGCTGTAGTGCCAATATACAGTTGCTCAGATGCCTCGTTGTAAGATATGCCGTATGGGTACTGCAAGGTATTATTGAACGTGTAGGTGTGCAGTATTCTCCTGTTGAGCAGATCAGCACAAACTATTTTGCCGGGGCTACTGTTGTCAACAAAATATCCATAGCGTCCGTTCGGGCTGATAGTGAAACTGGTCCATATACCATCGCCAAGTGTAATGTTGCCTATGAGTTTGTCATTAACGGCATCATATTGCTGAATAATATTTGACTGAGCAAAAAAAGACACGTACCAATACTTTCCGTCCGGAGATACTTTTATGCTATAGGGATAATCTTGTAACTGCTTTACGCCAACATCTATATAGCGCATTTGAAGCAGGGTGGCAGCATCAAATACTGTCACCACATCGCACATACGGTGCAATACGTATATCTTTTTTCGATTTGGGTTGTCTGCAAACTTTACTTCTCCTTTTGCATTCTGTGCGCCGGCGGCTATCCAGTTTCGCAATATGAGGTATTCTTGTTTTGTGAGAGGGGGCTGGCCTTCCGGCATAGTAGGTATAAGTGCTACTCCGAGTGAGGTATCGGTATTGGTGTAATAGCAAAGGGTACTGAAATCAGGCCTAAATGGAATTGTCACGGCACCTGATCTTGCACCTGCAAACATATCGTTCCAGGTTGTCAGGTTTAGTCCGCCAGCCCCTGCGGCGCTTTGACTGTTATGACAGCCGCTTGTTGCACATTTTGGGATGATAATGTTCTCTACGTCTTTGGGGTAGTCTCCCAATGGTACGTTTGGCCGGTGCTTACAAGCACAGAGTAATCCTAATGCAATCATATATTTAATTATTCTGTGCACCATTTTTAAGCCAGCATTGTAGTTTTTCTTTTTCTGTATCAGTTAGTTGTGTGGCTGTTGTTGGGGGCATCATCTTCAGCTCAAACACAAATTTGTTTACGTTGCCGTTGTCAGCACGTTCTTTCAAAATGTTATAGTCATTGAGATTTGCCAGCCCATTATGTCCATGACAGCCTGTTGTAGCACATTTGTTTGCAATTATAGGTTTAATATATGTAGTATATGATGCCACACAAGGTGCAGGATTTGTATTAGTTGTTTTCTCCTTTTTTTGGCAGGCAATTAATACCATAGCCGATAGTATTGCGTATTTCTTCATAGCCATGAAAAAATGAGGGTACACCCTTAAAGGTGTACCCAATGTTGGTATGTATTGCTTAATTGTTCAGCACGAGTCTTTGATAAGATTGCCCTTGTGCAGAGGTAATCTTTATGAAATACACACCTGATTGAAGACTATAGTTGTTTAGATTGAAGTCGTACTTGTAATTGCTTTGGATATTTTCCTGGACTAATGTTTTTACAAGTTTTCCAGTAATGTCGTAAAGTTGAATGCCAAGCTGTGTGTGGTTTTTACTATCTATCATTACGCTCACAATGCCTGTTGTCGGGTTTGGGTACAGAGATGTTTGTAAATTATCCTCTGTTGTGTTCTCTATGCCAGTAGCAGGTACAATTTTCAGGTGGTAGTCTTCCATCTCGCCGTGGTAGTCTATCGGGTCTTTGGGTATATCGCAGGATGTTGGCACACTATGTCCGGCATCTGCACTCATTTTGGCAGTAACACGCAGGCGTATGGTGCCAAGAGGAGCAGTGGGAGGCACTGTAAAAGTATTGGTATACCAGCCTGCCGTTTGCAGGTCTGCAGTTATTACTGTTTCCCCTGCATCGTCAAAGTCTTTGTCATTGTTGTAATCTATCCACATGCGGATGTTGTTGCGGGCTGTAGCGAAGCTGGCAATAATACTATCTCTTGTGTGTAGTATGTTTACTGTATAGGTTTGTCCGCGTTGCAAAGTAGTAGTGTCTGTAGTGACTACTAATGAAGGTTGCGAAAGCGGGTTTTCAACCTGCAGCGATGTGCGATTGATGGTATTGAGTCTGAATATCTTGATACCCGGTTGTGTAGTACTGTACGACGTACGCCCGGGTAACATGCAATACTGTGCTTGTGTATGTGTGGCAGCCAGTATAGTAATTGACAAAAGGAGTGTAGATAAATTTTTCATCTGGTACATGTTTTTAAATTTTGAATAATGCACCGAAAAATTATTTACAATATCTTCTTATGGTGGATAACAAATATTAACAATCCTTAATAAAGCTTAAACTAACCCCTTATTTCACCCTTGTATGACAATCGGTTACTCAAACAACTCGGTCTTATCAAACCCTTTGATGCTCTTCTTTCTGTTTGTCAAGAACACAATAAAATGTATTGTCAATCCAATGCCCCAAAAAATGCCAATACTCAATGCTTGGCCAATGAAATACGTTGGCAGATACCCAATGGTTGCCAAGGAAATAGGTATTAACATACAAACTATGTAGGTTGTAAGGTGATAATTAAAACCAATATACCCCTCATACACATCTTTTTTGCCAATTAATAATGCTGTTATAAAATAGGCTGCAGCGTATAATACGCTAAGGATAATGATGCCGGTATATGCTTTGTTTGTCAGCATATTGTATAGCAAAAGCATAAAAGTAGTTGACAGAACTACTGCAATACTTGCAAATAATAGAATGTAACGATTGATAAAATTCATATACTTAGTTTTTGAACATTAAATTTTTTATCTGTGGTTGAAAAAATAGTTTGATGTTTCGCTCACAAAAGCGCTGCAGTAATTCCTCACCTAGTTTAGTGAGGTAATAATATTTTCTTTCGGGGCCACCATCGCCGGGTTTGGTATTATAGTCTACCATTTCCAACTCTTTGTATTTGCGCAGTGTACGGTACAGGCTCTGCTCCTCGCATGTCAGAGTATTACCGGAAGCAGATTCAACATACTGTTTTATATCGTCAACAAATTTTTCACTTTCTTTCAATGCAAGGAATATCCAAAGCGTAAGTTGTCCTTTTTTGTAGGTTTCTTCCCAAGCTTCAAGCAATTCGTTTTTGTATTGTTCTTGTTTATTTGTTGTACGTAACATGTATTATTCAACTTGTATAGTACAAATGTAATAGTAATACATTCAATTAACCAAATTTTTTTAGGAAAAATGATTATTTGTCTGTTATACTAGACTATAAGTATATTGTAAATCAATAAGTTGTGCAGTGTAGATATTTCAGGTGATTCATTTGCTTGTTCGGGTATATACTTCTTTTCTACATTCTAAAGTCTTAGAAAATACATTTATTACCTGTATTCTAATCAAACGCTTATTCATTTATTATCATTTTAAACCCAATGCCATAAGCGTTTAGGATTTCAATTTCAGGGTCGTTTTTCAGCAGCTTTCTGAGTTTGCTGATATAAACGTCCATACTCTTTGCGGCAAAATAGTCATCATTGCCCCATACTTTTTCCAGTATCAAATTTCGTTGTGTCAGCTCGTTTTTATTTGTTACCAATACCCACAATAAATCTGCTTCTTTCGAGCTTAGTTTAGTGATCTCTCCTTCATACTCCAGTGTCATTTTATTATGGTCAAAGAGGTATTTCCCAATATTGTATGTTTTAACTTGGTTGCTCTCTTTTGGCAGCATTCTTTTCAGAATTGCTTTAATTCGCAGATACAACTCTTGTGTATTAAATGGTTTTGTTAGGTAGTCATCTGCACCATATTCAAAACCTTTTATTACATCCTCACTCATACTTCTTGCGGTCAGGAATATGATAGGCACTTCCGCATTTATTAATCTGATTTCTTTACACAGAGCAAACCCATCCTTTAGTGGCATCATTACATCCAATATGCATAAGGAGAATTTCTCTTTTTTAAACATGTTCAGGCCATCTTCGCCGTTTTTACACCAGGTAGTATCGAAGCCCTTGTTGTTAAGATTCTCTTTCAAGAGCATCCCAAGATTTAAGTCATCTTCTACAAATAAGATTCGCGACATGTTACTGATTATTTAGTTCAGGTAAATAAATAGTGACTTTTGTGCCCTTCCCAGGCTTACTTTTTATGTTTATTTCCCCGTTATGCTCATCTACAATGTGTTTTACATAGCTCATCCCCAACCCGAAGCCTTTTACATCATGCCGGTCTCCAGTGTCTCCTCTGTAAAATCTGTTGAAAATATACTTTTGCGTTTCGTTGCTCATTCCTATACCGTTGTCTTCTACTTGCAATACATAGTGGCTGCCTGTATTGAATGTGGAAATAGTGATAAAGGGTGTGTCTTTTCTGTATTTGATGGCATTGTCTATCAGGTTTTGTAACATGTTTCGCAGATGTAGTCCATTGCAATATAAATAAGGATTTGTCGCGTTTAGATCAAGTTTAATTCGGCCATTTGTATTGTCAATTTGTATTTGAAAAGATGCCGCTGCTTCATTTATCAAAGCAGGTATGTTTACTTTGGTGAAGTGTTTTTTACCGATTCTTTCTTCCAATGAAGCCAATTGCAGTATCTGCTCTACATTTCGCTCCATGTGTTTGTTTTCTTCCTCAATAATATTCAGGTAGTAGTTGTTTGTCTCTCCTGCGTCTCTCCAGTTTTCAACGGCAAGGTTAATATTGGTTATAGGCGTTCTAAACTCATGTGTAATATTGTTTATGAAGTTGTTTTTTATTTCCGACAGTTTTTTCTGATTAAATATGGTGCGTACAAAGTATATATATGATGCGATAAGGATAATGATGATAAGCAAAGAGGAAATCATCATAACAAGCAATGAGCGTACTACAGACATAAACGAGTCCGGTACATACACATCCAATTCGTAAGGCGTATCAAATTTATTGTGCAGAAATGTTGCTTTGATTGACGTTGTTTTCAAATCATTCGTGTTGCTTCCATTGGTTATGTATTCATAGTTTTCGAAACCTCCCTTTCTTATCCCGGCATAGTAAAAAGTATCAAGCTTATTCTTTTTCAGCGCAGATACAATAAGATTGTTTAATAGAGTAGTATTGATCGCATCACCAACTTTAAATTTGTTTGATAACAATTGTCTGAAATTATCACCACTAATATTGCCTATCTGGTATGAGATAGTGTCTGTTCGTTTTATATCAGGGTTAAGACCTACAAAAGAAAATTTCATTGTTACATCTACCGTTGCGGGATTGGTTTCGAACCATATGGATTTATCAGTAACAAAAACATCCGTATCGGCTTTTGATGGAAATAGATTGTATAATGACATTGTATCGACATATCCACCTGCGTCAGGAGATATAAATCGACCATCCGCCCATTTTTGCTTCAACATGAAAATGCCTTCACCTTTTTTAATATAGGCTTTTGAATAGTAAGTAAAGCAGTAGGCATCTTCTTCTACTTTTTTTACAACGTCATCTATGTCTTCTTTCAGTCTGCGTTCTATTGCTTTTTTTTCGGCATATATGCTGTTTCTTATCCAATATACCTGTACGCCTATGAGAGTGGCTATTACAAAGCCTATAATGTAGTACAGATATACAGGATTAGATTTGCCTTTATTCATTTATCAAAGATATTAATATGATTACTTGTCCTAAGGTTTATGTGGGTATTTATTCGTTTTTTAAGCTTTTTTAAGTTTTCAGACAGCTTTACGGAGATAAGCGTCTGGCTAAGTCGTGATCTGAGGATTTGTATAAAGCGCCGATAGGTTCTATATCGATAGCATATCTCTGTTTCAATTGATTTAGTTTAATGCTGACTGACTAACTAACAGCTATAATAACAGCTTGAATTATTACGATTTTAGAATCGTTAAGTTTTATTATTATTCTTTATCTACATTTTGCAAACTTGTTTTTATTCTTTCGTCGTCTATGTGTGCAAGTAAAATACTTAGATTATGAAAAGAACTTTATTTCAGTTTGGACTATCAACATTAACAGCTATTTGTGCAATATCAAGTGTATCTGCACAATGGGTAAAAAAGTCGGATAATTTACAGTTTCAGGTTGGACGTTGGGGAGGTATGAGTGC
The DNA here is from genome assembly GCA_017303395.1 of Chitinophagales bacterium. Classification (GTDB taxonomy): domain Bacteria; phylum Bacteroidota; class Bacteroidia; order Chitinophagales; family Chitinophagaceae; genus Polluticoccus. The sequence goes on along the minus strand of JAFLBN010000003.1, from coordinate 100,660 downwards.
TGTGGTTGGAGGTAAAATATACCTGACAGGCGGGTATGCCAACATGCAATGGTTGAATGACTTGCAAGAGTATGATCCTGTAACAAGTGCATGGAAAAATCTAACAACAACTCCCGTTGGGCCACTGAACCGCTCTGCAGGCGTAGCGTTTACTATAAACGGGAAAATGTACCTTGGACTAGGTGCTGAAAACTTTTTAAGTACCTCCGGCACACAAAAAAATCTTAAAGACCTTTGGGAATATACACCCTCAACAGGGGCGTGGGTGCAAAAGGCAAGCCTGCCGGATTCAGGAAGAACAGAATCAAGTGTTTTTGTTGCAAATAATAAAGCTTATATAGTTGGTGGTGCTGGTTCTTTTGGAGGAGGTAAAAGTGCTACTAACCAGGTTTGGGAGTATGATGCAGCTGCCAACAAATGGACAAAAAAGGCAGATTATCCTGAAACAAGTATAGAAAATGCCGCGGCATTTGCCATTAATAATAAAGGATATGTTTCCGGAGGACAAGTAGGTACTGCCAATACCGTTAAGACATATGAATACAATGCTACTGCCAACACTTGGACGCCCAAAGCGGATTTCCCTGATGTGGCAAGATATGGTGCGGTCTCATTTGTTGTTGATAATAAAGGTTTCGTAGGATTAGGTGGAGCTAGTTATACAGATTATAAGGCTACATTTTTTTATTACAATCCTACAACGGATAAATGGTCGAGTTTATTCAGCAATTGGACTGCAACGCCAAGATTGTACGGTATAGCTGCAGCTGTAGGCAACAAGGCCTATGTAGGATGCGGATGGCGACTTGACGGTACCAGCCAATTATATTTCAGAGATTGGTATGAAATGGATATTGCTGCGAAGTTAAGCATTGACAATACTGCCGGCACTAATAGGTTTGTTGTCTATCCAAACCCATCAAGCGGTGTACTGCATATTGATGTAGAGAATGGAAACTATAGTTACACTGCATACAATATGGCCGGTCAAAAATCTGCATCCGGTTTGTTAGGAGCAGATAAAACAATCAACTTATCTGATTTAGCACAAGGGCAATATATACTTGAATTAGTGTCAGAAAAGGAAACTTATCGCACTATGATTTTTCTGAGTAAGTAGTATGGTTTAAATGTAGGGGTACTACCCCGCTAACAGCGGGGTAGTTTTTTGTAATTGTATTTAATTGTCATAATCTGAAAATATGAAAAAATACTTTGGGCTAATTCGCCAGTTAATGCTATTATTATTGGCAATACTGTTTAGCAATGCATCAAGCGCTACTCACTTTGCAGCTGCAGACATCTATGCAAAATATGTAGGTATAGGGGTAGACCCTTGTTCGGGTTTGAGGGACTATAAGTATGAGATAACGCTAGATGTCTATAAAGCTTGTGAACCGGGCAATGCCAATCTTGGTGCCACAGAAAATATAAGGATACGTAGTGCAAATGCAGCATTCGACAATACGATCAATGTGCCCGTAAGTAGCATTGACACATTAGATGAGCTATGCGATGCCTTCAAAAGCCAAAACTCTTGCCGGGTACCTGCCAGCAGTAATTTGCCAGGATTTGTAAGGCATCGTTATATTTTAACGATTACACTTGCATCGGCACAATCTGATTGGATATTCAGCTGGAGAAATGGTAACAGGAATTCGAACATAGTTAATTTGGTTAACGCAAATACTGCACAGTTGTATGTTGAAGCCGGATTGGATAACAGCACGAAGAATAACAGCACACCAAGATACCTTGTTTCTCCCATACCATATATATGCGTAAATCAACCGGCTATTTTCTTAAATGGCCCTTATGATGAAGATGGTGATTCACTTAACGTAACCAATGTACAACCATTGGATAATATAGGTACCCCCATCAATTACAGTGTGAATTACTCACTTTCAAATCCTGTTGCATCTGCCGGTAATAATCCGTACAATGTAAATAAGAATACAGGTACAGCAACCTTTACGCCCACAGGGCAAGGTTACTATGTTGTTGCATTTCTTTGTGAAGAGTATGACAAAGCTACCGGTGCAAGAATAGGCTATGTAATACGCGATGCGCAAATAAGCGTATTGAATTGCAGCGCCCCCCCGCCATCTGTTGATAGTATACCGCTACAAATCAAAGATGCAACTTTTGTCAATAATGCATTGCTGGTATGCCCCGGTAGTAATCTGAATTTCAGTGTTGAAAGTAAATCAACAAATCCCGGGAATCAATTGTATATGGAGGCCAATACAGCTATCATTCCCGGATCGTCTTTTACAACTGCTGGTAGCGGTACTGCAAGTATAACGGGTACATTTGATTGGACGCCTACTACTACAGATATTGGTGAACATACATTAATAATAACAGCAAAAGATTCTACATGCTCAGGCACAGCAGGGTTATCTATAGTTTTGAAAAACTACTCGGTAATATTAATTCGCGTATTACAAGGGCTTGATGCAGGTAAAGACTTGCCATTTTGTGCATTAAACCCAACCCCAAAACAGTTGTATGTAAGAGGTGCAGAAATGCTCAATACCATAAAATGGACAGATATCAGCGGAGGGGCGGCCAAAAATCTTTCTCCCGATAATATTATTAACCCGATTGCTACACCGCAGTCTACTACAGAATATGTGGTTTCAACACCTGACTTGGCAGGTAGTTGTAAGAACCAAGATACAGTATCAGTGTATATTGATAATAGTAGTGGTGTTGATATATTCCCTCAGGTTGAAGATTTTGTAATGTGCAAACCGGGGTATTTGCAACTGGACATGAAGCTTACTGGTAAAGAGCCCTTGATTAATATGCCTTGTGGTCCATCAACTAATCCAAATACAAAGTTGGACTCGTTTACAATATATGGTTCTTCGGTTTTTGGTACAGGCTTTAGTTATGATACACTTGGTAGCAGTACGCCTGTATTGTACAATAATGTGAGAACTGCCAAGATGCAATTCCTAATTCTTAGTAGCGAGTTTAAAGAATACGGTATAGCTTCATCAACACTTCGTTCTTTAGCTTTTGAAACAGTAAAATCTACTACTCCTAATAGTTATGAGTACAAAAATTTCACGATATCGTTAAAGTGTACCGAGAAAAAAGAGCTTGATAAGAATAAAGGTTTTGAAACAGGTGTAGTTCCTGTATACACTGCAACAAGCAATACGAGCTTCCCTGATGGTTTTCATAAATTCAATTTTGATGTTCCCTACAATATTGATATGAATAAGAACCTGATTGTGCAGATATGCTATAGCGATAACCCTGATACCGTAGCATCTTGTACGTCACTTAACGGCACACCTCCTATTATCAAGTTTAATCCTGTTACATATTCTGCTGGCTTAGTTTACAAGCCTGTTAATGGCAGTGTGAAGGATGTTTGCAATGCATCGATTGTAAACAATATAGCTGAAATAGAGAGCAGGCCTACATTTAGTTTTGACTATAATGAAGCACCGAGCGGAGGATTTGCATTTATATGGCAATCAGATGCTTACCTTTCTGATTCTACAATTAAACAACCGCTTGCATATGTGTCTAAAAGTTCTGCTGTAGTATTGCAAACGTTTGGCCGCAGCGGCTGCAAGCTAACTGATACTTTGAATGTTATTGTACCTCAACATGATTTTTACGTGTTGCCAAAAGATACTGCCATATGTTTTGGCGAGACTTCAAAAGCTACTGTAAAAAATGGTACTTACTATCAGTGGTTTGAGTACGAAAACGGACAGTTTAAATCTGCACACGAATCAGTAAGCTGTGAGTATTGCGCAACCCCGGTATTGAAGCCAAAGAAAACTACACATTACAAAATCAAAGTAGGTGATGAACTCTTCTGCTATGATACCATTGATGCGTATGTTGAAGTAAAGGCAAATCCGATTGTAAACATTCTTAATAAGGATACAGTCATTAAATACGGGCAGAGTATTCAATTGATGGTGAACGGAGCTCGTATGTACAATTGGACGCCTGTATCATCACTAAATAATCCGAATGTTTCTTATCCGATTGCCAAGCCAATTGAGTCTACAATGTATGTTGTTGCAGGCATAGCAAGTAATGGCTGTGTGTCATATGATACGTTACGAGTAGGGATAAGCTATCGTGATAACTTACTAATACCTACAGCATTCAGCCCGAATGGCGATGGCAGGAACGATTTGTTCAGAATAGCGAATATGACAACACAGCGCTATCTGGAATTCAGAGTATTCAACAGATTGGGGCAGGAAGTATACAATGGGGTTAATGGCTGGGACGGTAAATGGCGTGGTGTTGCACAAGAGTCCGGGGCATACACTTATCTCATACGTGTAGCCTATCCTGACGGAGAAGTTGAAACCTACAGGGGTGATATAACATTGGTAAGATAGGATGAAGCGATGTTTCGATATTGCTTAGGTAGCGTTCCAAAATAAAAGACCTGCTTTCAGAGCAGGTCTTTTTACTATGCGGAGAAAGATGGGGCAAGCAAGTTTCGAACAATTTGATAGTTGCGTTAAAGGTTACTTGCATGTTTATTGATGTTTATAGTTTGAATAATAGAAATCTATATCATATCCCTTTTTTTAGCTGTCAACCAACCGTTTTTGAAAATTCAAAGCTAAATTACTGACACAGTTCACAAATTTCACATAACAACTTAATACATTGATTTGTATTCTGAATCTGGAATGTTGTGTATTCTATAGTTTGAAGCGTATCTATCTGGATATATAGGCTTGTAAAGTTTATATATTCAGATAGATATTTAAAGTATTGCAAATAATAGTAATTATTATTGAGAGGTCACCGATTAATGTTTTATTACAAGTATTCTGGTGTCATTAATATCGTCGTTCAATAAACGCAGGGTATAATTTCCTGCTGGCATATTGCTTAAGTTAACAACTGTTTTAAATGAGTTGCCAGTAGGGTTTATTTCAGAATGATATACTTTTTGCCCTGTAGTCGTTAATACTTCTAGTGTTATAGCTTTGGAGTTACTTGTTTTGCCTTCAATAACAAATTGACCTTCGTTAGGGTTTGGGTATATTTTTAACTCTCTTCCATTGTTGTATGATGAAACAGATGTGTTGAAGCTGATGGCTTCTGCGCAATTGGAGCTTGTATCTGGTATTGCGCATGCAGCATTGCTTTTAACAAATACACAAATTATATCTCCTGCCGCCAGACTTGCATTTGTTGTTCCTACATATGTGTCCGTATTAGCGCCTGGGATATTTGTGCCATTTCTTTTCCACTGATATGTTGGGAGAATACCACCGTTTGTAGCAATAGCTTTAAATGATATTGATGCCCAAGGCCCAACGACCACGCCGGGAGTAGCATTAATTGTAACAGTTGGAGTAACTATCGGATTTACAGTCATTTTAAAGCTATTGCTTGTTACTGATACTGGGTTTGTGCATGCTGCACTACTTGTTAGCTTACATGTAATAATATCGTTATTACTTAGACTACTGGTAGTATAAGTAGGGCTGTTGCTTCCGGTATTCAAGCCATTTAATGTCCATTGGTAATTTGGAGAGGTGCCCGCGCTTGTTGTAGTGGCAGTAAATGTTACTGATGTACCTGTGCATATAGTGTCATTAGGGCTTACTGCTATTGAAACACTAGGTGTTAGTATTGGATTGACGGTCATTGTAATTGTATTGCTGGTATCAGATGTTTTTGATAGGCAGTTGGCATTACTATTAATTACGCATGATACCACGTCATTATTGCTTAGAGTTGCATTACTGTAAATGTTTGTGTTATTACCTACATTAACACCGTTGAGTAGCCACTGATAACTTGGTGATGTGCCTCCATTAATGGCAGTAGCTGTAAATACAGACATTGTTCCTGTACAAACAGTATCATTTGGTGCTACTGAAATGATAACGTCAGGAGTGACAAGCGGATTGACTGTCATTGTAATGCTATTGCTTGTGTCTGAAGTTTTCGATAGGCAGTTAGCATTGCTTGTCATTATACATGTTATAATATCGTTATTGTTCAATGTGCTGCTTGAATATGTGCTGTTATTACTACCAACGTTAGCGCCATTTAATTTCCATTGATATGAAGGGGCACTCCCTCCACTATATGGGGTAGCAGTAAATGTAACGGAAGTTCCGGTGCAAATTGCAGAACCAGGATTAACGGTAACAATTACATCTGGTGTTAGCATTGCATTTACGGTCATTATTATACTATTGCTAGTATCTGCAACCTTACTAATACAAGCAAGGCTACTATTCATTATGCATGTTACAATGTCGTTATTACTAAGACTGCTTGTTGTAAAGCTGCTGCTATTTGTGCCTACGTTTAGTCCATTTACCTTCCATTGATATGTTGGTGAGCTTCCCCCATTTGTTGCAGTAGCAATAAATGTTACACTAGTTCCTGCACAAACGGTATTGCCAGGGGTAACGGCAATTGTAACAGATGGAGTTGCAAGTTGAATTACTGATATTGTATCTGCTGCTTTTGCAGTATCAATAGTGCGACATATTTGATTACTTGTCAGTGTACAACTAACAATATCGTTATTGCTTAGGCTGGTGTTTGTATATGTTGTTCCGGTACCAACAACTGTATTGTTTAGTCTCCATTGGTATGAAGGTGTATTGCCACCATTTGTAGTTATTGCGGTAAAAAGAACAGATGTTCCTGTACATATGGTATCGTTTGGCGATGTTGTAATTGTCAGGGATGGAGTGACTACCGGGAAAACAATAACTGTGTCTGATGTGATAGCAATAGCAGGTGATGGACACACAGCGTTGCTAGTCATATGGCAACTTATAATATCGTTGTTGTTGATTGCGCTATTGGTATATGTGTTGCTGTTTGTTCCTACATTGTTGCCGTTTATTTTCCATTGATAAGAAGGTGATGACCCTCCATTTATTGCAGTTGCAGTATAAGTGATTGATGTTCCTGCGCAGATAGTATCATTAGGGCTTGGGTTTATAATGACACTTGTGTTGGAAGTAGGGGTTACTACTATTGTATCCATTGCATTTGTGGACGCTACAGATACGCAGGTAGCGCTACTTGTCATGATACAGTTAATAATGTCATTATTGCCAGGGGATGTATTAGTATAGCTGTTTGTATTTGTACCGACGTTCAGCCCATTGCGTTGCCATTGGTATGCTGGAGCAGTGCCACCATTTACAGGGGTAGCTGTATATGTTATAGGTGTTCCGGCACATACAGTGTCGTTAGGATTCGGGGATATCGTTAGAGATGGTGTTACTACAGGTATAACAACTATTGTATCGCCAGCGCTTGCTGTTGCAGGGTTGGGGCAAGCAGCGCTACTGGTCATTACACATGTTACTTTGTCATTGTTGCTAAGAGTGCTGTTCGCATATGTATTGCTGTTTGTTCCAACGTTTATGCCATTCAATTTCCACTGATAGGCGGGTGAAGTGCCACCATTGGATGGTGTAACAGTAAATGATACGTTTGTGCCATTACAGACAGTGTCATTTGGCATGGTAGTAATTGTTAAAGACGGCACAATGTTTGGCGTTACCGTTATTGTAATGTTATTGCTAAGAGCAGTATCAGGTACCGCACATGCAAGGTTGCTGGTGAGTTTGCATGATATAATATCTCCGGTACTTAGTGTATTAGTAGTATATGTAGAGCTATTGCTACCAACTACTATACCATTTTTGCGCCATTGATATAATGGCGAAGTGCCTCCGTTAATACCGTTGGCAGTAAACGTTACACTTGACCCTGCGCATATAGTGCTACTGCTACCGGATGTTATGGAGAGGCTAGGGCTAAACCCATTGCCTATTGATATGATGATGGTATTGCTGCTAACAGCACTATTTGTAACACATCCTTGTATTGTAGATAAAACACACCACACAGCGTCTCCAGATGTTAAGTTGGTATCTGTATATGTCGTTGTATTTGTACCAACATCAATGCCATTCTTTTTCCATTGATAAGATGGCATACTACCCGCATTTGTAGCTGTTGCAGTAAATGTAGCAGTGGTTGTATTGCATAAACTCGCACCATTATTAGATGCAATATTGATTGTAGGTGTTGTTAATGCATTTACTTTAATAATGATGCCATTGCTTGTGTCGGAGGCTGGGCTAGCACAGCTAATGCTGCTGGTAAGTACACATCGTACTGTGTCATTATTTGTCAGTGTGTTGCTGGAAAAAGTATCTGAATTTGTGCCGACAACTGTTCCATTGATAGTCCACAGATATTGAGCAGATGCTCCACCATTTGTAGTAGTGGCTTTAAATACTATGCTAGTACCATTGCAAATACTATCTCCAGGCAATGCGTTGATTACTATGTGTGGAACAAGCGTGTTGTTTACTTTAAGCGTCGCAATGCTGGATATTAAGGTGTCTTGTGTATTGTAAACTATGCAACGATACTGATAGTTGTTCATTGCAATTGTGGCAATGCTTATTTTTAAAGTATTTGTGGAAACACCTGAATAGGTAGTGTTGTTTGATAAATAGCTCCAACCGGATCCATTATTCACTTGCCATGCATGGCCTGTTGTATTATAGGTATGCACACTGAATACAGCAGATGAATTTGGGCAAACAGTTAATGAATCCGGACCATAATCTATAGAAGGTGACGTGCCGGTGTTACCAATCTGGAATGTTCCTACTATGTTGTTGCCCCAGATATATGAAGATGTAAACGAGTCTGTTGATAAAACAGTTTTACCATAATTCCATTTATTACCATCGTAATTTGCAACGGCTAAATTACTTCTTTGCATTCCTAAGTCTTCGTATTGGGTAAGCCATCGGAAATTTGGTGTTAGTGAGTTTGTCCTGATGTTAATTCCTTCTGCTGTATCTATTATAAATTGTTGATTCAGGCTTTGTAATGGGTTTATTGCACTTTTTTGCAGCAATGGATGGTCTTCTTTTCTAAGACTGACAGTAAGGCCCCCCTTTTTAGCTATACTACTTTTCATAACAGATACAGTAACAAGACCATAACTGTTTGTGTCTCCTACAGGGTAGTACAATATTGCAGCTCTGTCTGTACGTGGGCGTATCATATATTTACCTACAATCCAACCATATTGAGGTCCGTAGCTTTGTACGTTGCCATAAGTATCTGGTATACTATCTGAGCATATCAGAGTAGCATTGCCCATGAAAATTCTTCCAAGGCTATCGAAGCTTAATTTCTCTGAGAAAGAGATATTACCAACTTCTGCAATTACTTTACCATGAATTTTTAGGTTTCTGAAGTTGCCGGTTGTATTTGTTGAAGTATTACCATTTCGTATTGTGCCGCTGCCGGAGAGTTTTTGCCATCCATTGCCATTGAATAAGAGTGTCCCGTAAGCAAATAATTTAGTACCTGCATTTACGATAACATTACCTTTTACGCCGAGGGTGGTGTTTATTGTATACGTAGCTAACGGATGGTTTAGAACGAAGTCTCCTTCTATCTGTAGCAGAGAGGATGAGGTGTAATTTTCCGATGTAGGTCTGTTGATGACAAGATTGCCAAACTTGCTAAATGTACTAATTGTGAATGTGCCGTTTTCAACACTGTTCCAGTGGCCAATAATAGTAGTATGTCCTTTACCTGCAATTGGGGATGAGAAAATGCTACTGTAAGAAACTGAAGCAGGTGGATCAACAATGGTAATATTCCCACCGGTCAAGCTGCTTTGCGAATTGTTTAGTAATGACAGTGCAGTTGTTTGAGCACTATTTGCTAAAATGCCAGCAGCATTAGGATCTATATTTATACTGCCACCACTTTGCGAAAATACTGATTGCTGGTTGGCTAATATATAGCCATTAACGTTTAGTATACCATCTGTTACATCAATTGTACCGTCGCTTATCAGTGGCGATTTTCCGCCACCTGTCGGTCCTAGTTCAATAACTCCACCTGACAATTTTAGTCTGCCATAAGCTTTACAGATTATTGCACTATCTACATCCAAAAATCCGGTAGTAACATTTATTGAAGCATAGCGGTTGATGTTTATTGATTTTGCAAAAGATGGTGTACTGACCGTAATTGTATCAGGTGTAGTGATAAATACGGTTGAATTTTGCAGTGGTGGGTATCCTTTATTCCAAACAGTACTGTCATTCCAGTTACCTGTTTTTACTGTTCGCCAATGGGATGTATCTTGTTTAGAGATAGCACCAATATAGATGTTGCCATTTAAGGTTGATAAACTAATTCCTTGATGTGATATTGACAGACTGCCGGGATAACTGCCAAAACCAGACAAAAACGTACCGGCAATATTTGTGTCTTTTGTAATTCGAAGTTTGTTGGAATCTATAATGTCATTGCCTAAAATGCCTGATGTTAACAGTTTGACGCCAATTGTGCCGGTTGCCGCAATGCCATCACCTATTGTTACAGGCCATACTGAATTATAGCGTTTGTTGACAGTGTCAGGGCCACTTTGCATAGCTACAGTTGTATGACCCGATAAATGATTGTGACCGATAGATATTGTACCTGCATTGCTTAAAGCAGAAGATGTGCTGAAGAATATAGAAACATGTCTGTTATGGCTACCACTTTTTATTGGATAAAAACCAACACTGTTATTGCCGGCAGATGTTGGCAATCCGGTGGTGTTATACCACCTTTTAAACTCTCCAGATGTAAGCAGTATATTACCAGCTGTATATGCTAAAACTCCTATTGATGAATTTGATTTCCCCAATGTAAGGGTAGAGCTGCCAATATTAATATCGCCTGACATCATTGTTAATGAACCAGGTACTTGCCTGTTCCATGGTATAATAAGTACACTGCCTTCTCCAATGTTTGTAGTTAAATTAGTTGGACCATTTAGTGGCGGGAAAAGGATTGTATCTGCAATGTGTGTAGTTGTATTATAGCCAGATAGTGTATCATAGCTTAATGTGGTATTTACACTATCGTAAACTATGCGGAAATTTGAAGTGATAAGATTTGATCCGGGTACAGAAACACGAATTCCACCTCCATTTTTTATTGTAAAATCGGCACTTGTCCAGCTGCCGTTACCATTTAGGGAAATACCACTACTGTTGCTTAGTCTGTATGTAAGCCCACCTGTTGGTACACTGTCTTTGAATGTTACATGTTGCCTGCCAGAAGTGCCGGAGAAGTTTAAAGTACCGCTTGATGAAAGTATTTTACCCCCAGTTTGTATAAAGCTGTCTTGAACAGCAATGTATCCGTTTATAGATACATCGCCACCAGTCTGAATGTATTTTTTTGTAGTGTTATAGTTACCATTCTGAGAAGTATTAAATACCCATTGACCTGTACCTGTCGATATAATGTGTAATTTATTAGTGATTTTGGGTAGTAATGATGCAGGTGTATTATTTGCAGGAGCTTGTGCGTCATAGACAAGATTAACTATTTCGGGGCTATAACTGTGACTAAATCCTCCTTTTATCAGTGCTACAGAATTTTGCCCCCATGTAGCTAGCGGAATAGAACCACCGTAGACACTATATAAATGCTCATATGTTCCGTCAATATGTATGTTTCCGTTGTAGTTATGTGTCCCGTTTGCTGAGTTTACAGCAAGCGTACCTGAATTTGTAATTGTAGTCTTGTTTTCTTGAAAGTATATATTACTACCTATCTGGTAATGTGTGTTAATAACTTCTAATCTGCCTGCTATTCGGCCATATCCTTTGACAGTGATTCCCAACCCATTGGCGAGCGTATTTATATACAATGCAGATCCACTGTCAATTTGTAATGAATAGTTTACAGAATCGTCCGGATTCTCTAGTATATACTGCGATTGGTCTGTCAGTGTTAAGTTGCCTTTAGTAAACTTCAGCTTTGTATTGTTTGTAATTATTAGTTGTTTTATTTTTTCTGGGTATACATTGTACACAGAATCTGTCTGTCCGTTATTGAATACCAAAATGTCAGAAATATCATTAGTAGTTCGGTTTGGGATCCAATTGCCTGGCTTACTATAATCCTTATCTATACTACCTGTCCATACATATGTTGTTGATTGATTCTTTCTGCCTGTAATATGCGCACCATTTAGTTTTAAAACCTGCGGGTTTATCTTGTCATAGGTGGCAATAGTCATTACACTGTTATAAATCTGCCAATAGAAATCACTCGGGTGTTTGCGCCATGATGAACCATCCCATATGTGCATTCCAAGTTGTTTGCCATTAACCTCGTTCAACGGGAAATTTAGTTGCACATACAATTTCATAAATGCAGTATCGCCATCATCGGTAAGTATCCAATATCTGTCAAGATAATTTGATGTACTGGTGTCATTCGGATGTTTAGTGTCTTTAACCCGCATACCCAAATATCTGTTTTGCGAGTTAACATTGAGTCTTATAGATGTTGGGTAAGTTGAAACAGCCGTATCGGATATACAACCAACTGGCATTACATAATAATTATCGTTATTAGGATTGGTGACTACCGGCAGTCTTTGTATATATTGTCCGGTACTGTCTGCTACTACTAATACCTTATTGCTTTTCCCACCACCAAAATATGAATTACCTCCAATTGTAAGGTTATACTGATTCAGTTGTATTATGCCTCCCATCAACATAAAATATTCATCAACAACCCTGTTGCCGGGTAGCTTTTGAATGTTTTGTCTGTTGGCGGGAACATCAACAAATACTCTGGATGGGGAGTTAACCGCAGGCCACTCTACGGCGCTCATTGATCCGTCTATTTCTGTGTCATAGTACAGTGTGTCTTGCGTTCCGACATATGAAAAAGCGCCTGATCCTTGCCATGACCCTCTTTGTATCAGATTAATATTATTAGATGTTACTGTAAGTGTGCCGGATAACTTTGCTCCTGCATGATTATTCAGTTCGTATCCAATATTGTTGGTTATTCCGTATGCAGAAATGGCTTGTGGTGTGTTGCCGCAGAATACTATACTACGAATAATGCTTCCTGTTCTGGTAATGGTATGGTTGGCGCCCTGTGTCATGTTGCCATGCAGGTATATAGCTGGTATTTTGGTGTTATAGTTGATATATTGATAGGTGGAAAGATTCATGGTTCCGGAGTCAAGTGTCAGATTTCCGAGAACTCTTAATGTTTTAGCAGAACTGGTTAGTAGTACATTACCACCGGTTTGTTTTAGTTCGCCTACTACTAGTTCTTCCCCAAGTTCATCAAGCCTCAATTGGCTATTATTAGTAGAGGCTATATGCAGTGTACCCACAATAATTGCTATGCGTTGATTTAGGGTAATGTTAGATGCTTGCTGCGGGCAATTCCATGAAAAGTTGCCAAACACTTGTCCTGTATCTATATCAGGCTGCGTATTTATTATTCCGTTGATGTTGACAGTAGAACTATCTTCATAGACACCTCTAGGTATGAGGCCTCCATCGCGATTGTGGTTATATATAGCAGTTGATCCAAAGAATAGTGCGTCTTTACATCCAGTATTACACGTTCTTTTAAATTCAGCATTTTGTGATACGTTGATAGTACCGTTTATTACAGTATTAGAATTTTCACCATTATAAATAGCATTCCCAGTAAGATTTAGAGTGCCGTTAATGGTTGCTTTAGGATTGCCACCAAATATTTCTGATAATATACTGACGTTAGTGTCAAGCGTCATGCTACACCCTGTATCCAATGTAAAGGTGTTGCTGTATGTCAATGTCCTTGTACCTGTAGCTTTAAACACAGGATTAGTATTGTTACTAACTTGTAATGTGGACATATAAGTGGTCCCTACATTTGAAATAATTGGGTTGCCCCCCTGATTAAAGACCAATGTGTCATCTGGGTATGAAATATTTCTTATAGGTTGCCAATTTGTGGCAGTATTCCAGTTATTGTTACCACTGGTAGGTAGCCATATATATTTAGTTGGGCCTAATGTTTTTACAGTGCCTGTTAATGGAGTAGTAGTTTTGTATATGGGAGCAGTGGTGCAAGTATCATCATAAGCAAATATTGTGTATGTGTAGCTTGTATTAAGGTTAAGTCCTGTGTTGTTAAAGCTAGTGTTTGGACCTGTATAAACTACAGTACCATTACCTAAGTTGTTGCCTGCTGTATAATACGTGCCATTAACCGGTGACGTGTTTAATGGGCCATTAATAGTCCTTACTATTAAGTACTTGTCTACTGCCGGTGATGCAGCAGTGAAGGACATATTTATGTTGTTGCCGCCAGGTGTCAATGATAAGGATGTTGGTTGATTTACTGGAACTGAACAAGCTGGAGGGGTATATATATAAGTTAAACCATTGGATGGAAGGTTAGAACTGCTTGTATTGATTGAAGATGTGTTTAAAGTGCCATTAGTGGAAGAAGACCAATTGCCGTTACGACATGTAAAAATGGAATTGTTCTGCCCTCTGATACCTACTTGTACTGATAGCTGACTAGAGTTTGATACACTAACATTGTTATATACGAATCGTATTTCATTAGTAGTCTCTTTGATGCGAATCTGGAAGCTCGTTGATAGAGCTGTTGTAAGTGCATGCGTAAAGTTAGTCCATTGCACTACAAACTCTCTGTTAGGAGATGTTCCTACTACATCATACCTTAAATCAGATGTGCTGGTGCTTATAAGGTCTGTTGAAAAACCTGCTACAGCTGCAAATCCTGCACTTGTTGACTGAATAATCCAATAAGCGCTACTTGAACTTATGGGGAAAGAAAGATGGCCATTTATAGATACCCATGCAGTATCATAGTTGCTGCCATTTACATTTACTGTAAATGGTATAGCTACTTTGTATGCATTGCTATTCATACCTGCACCAGTGCCCAAAACATTACCTCCGGATATATTGGTGTATGTTCCTGTGTTTTGTGAAAATGTATAGTATGGTGCTAATTGTATCTGTGCGTAGATATTAAAGTTGAACAAAACTGATAGGCATATTGCTAATATAATAGCTAGGGTATTTTTCATATTGTAGGAATTTGAATACTAGCGACAAATATATGAATTCTTCAATGGTTGATATTTTTCACATGACGATTTTTTAATATAAATCTTGTTTCAGTCTGTATCTAGGAGTTTTTGTAATAACTAATAATCTTTTAGTACAAGTTAATATTGCTTTCTGCAATGTAGGGGCGATGCAATAACATTTTATAGAATGTAATGAGTGTTTATTGATTAGAGGGAACAAAGCCAATTGGCATATTGCTTGTTTCAAGCCATGAAGTAGTATTGGATGTTTAGTCATTTAACAAAAAAGTTTGCATTTGCTAAAGGGGGTAAGCAATGAAAAAAGTAGATTTCGAACAGAAAAAGTGAATATTGTTTTTGCATTAATTACAAGCCTAAACGGAGAAACAGCGAAAAAGAAAAAGGGACAAACTGATGCTTTTGCAAGTTTGTCCCTATCAGCGGAGAGAGAGGGATTCGAACCCCCGGACCTTTGACAGTCAACGGTTTTCAAGACCGCCGCATTCGACCGCTCTGCCATCTCTCCGAGCGCAAAATTATACAAGGAGGCGTATTTTCAAAAAGTTTTTTTCATTTTCGCCACATATTTTCTAATGCTATGTTAAATAATGGGCTGAAATGCACGTCAGACAATCCTTTTACAACAGTTGTGCGTACTTAGTGTTATAAAAGAAAATTATGATCAGGATATTAAACATGGTGGCATTATTAGCTTTTGCTATGCAATTAAGCGCTTGTGCACAAAATAACAATTACGAAAAATCAAATACTTTTAAGAAGATGAATAATAAGAACCCTACTACACAGCAGCATAAAACAGAAGTTGCAACCTTTGCAGCAGGTTGCTTTTGGTGTGTTGAAGCTCAATATCAACAATTGAAAGGGGTAGAAAAAGTGGAGTCCGGCTATATTGGTGGGCACATAGAAAACCCTACTTATAAACAGGTATGCACAGGGGAAACAGGGCATGCTGAGGCGTGTAATATATACTACGACCCTGCAATTATCAGTTATGATGAATTATTAGCCGCATTTTGGATTGCACATGATCCTACACAATTGAACAGGCAGGGTAATGATGTCGGCACTCAATATCGTTCTGCCATATTTTATCACAACGACGAGCAGCGTCAGAAGGCTGAAGAATATAAAAAGAAGCTGAATGAAGAAAGAGCATTCAGCGGACCAATTGTAACAGAGATAACCCCATATACAAAGTTTTACAAAGCAGAAGATTATCACCAGAACTATTACAACGATAATCCTAGCCAGGGCTACTGTGTGTTTGTGGTAAAACCTAAGATGGAAAAATTCAGAAAAGTGTTTCAGGATAAATTGAAGGATGTAAAACAGGATTGATAATCATACTGTTGATGGTACTTCGGGATAGCATTTGTTTGCTATCCCGATTTTTTTTTGAAAATGGTAAAACCATTGTCATACTAGTGTCGTATATGTTTCGGAATTAGGGATTTGAGCGTAAGCTGTTAAAAACAAAAAAATGTATACGATATGAAAACTGTATGGAAGAAAGTATTTATTGGGACAGGTTTAGTTGTGCTAAGCGCAGCTACCGTATTGGCTGTACATATATATCAGGTGACACGCCCGAAGATTACTGATGATGAGCGAGTTGTAATGGCAAGGGTAGACTTTAAGCAAGATATAGACTCTACCGAAGCACATGCTATAACGAATTGGCTATACAATCAAAAGGGGGTAGAGCATGTGTTGTGTAATCCTGAGACTAACATTGCTGTATTTACATTCTATCCTGTACAAGCAAATGCCAACGATATTATCGAAGACCTGAAACTTGCAGGTAATTATAAAGCAGAGCGCTATCTGCCTGATGCTAATGCTATGCAGAAAGGTTGTCCTGTATCTCCAAATTCAGGTTCTAATAGTGTGTCCGGATTCTTCAAAAATATTTTCTAAACCAAAAATCAGAATAAGTATGAAAAAGTTAGCCTTGTTTGGTATTGCATTAGGACTGGTAGTAGCTGTGTCTTGTAAAAAAGACGATAACAATATGACTACTACACCTACGCCCACACCTGTTACAATGACATTGTATGATTCATTAGGTGGCACTACTATGGTAGCAGACCCGTCTGCAAGCGGAAAGATGATTGAGAAGGGGCGTCTGGGCATCCGATCGGTGGTAGATAGTACCATTTTTGTAATTGCCGCCGACCCAAAGCTTAATGGCTTCTTCCCTGTTTTGTTAGCTGAAGTTACGGCAGGTAATTTGAGTGGCTTCCAGACACTGAGTACAAACCTTACAGACTTCTTTTGTGTGGCTACCGGTGCTAAAAACTTTAGCTACAAAGGCATGAATATGAAAGATGCACACGACCCGGCTAAAAACAGCCGTATGAATGGCAAAGCAGCCAATGCGGATTTCGACCAGTTTGTTGTAGATCTGGTTGCTGGTGCTAAAAAAGTAGGCTTGTCAGACCAGTTAATAGGGCAGGTTGGTAAAGTAGTAGAAACTACTCGTGGAGATATTGTTCAGAAATAGGCCTTCTGATAATGTATAAGGAGAGAATAGAACTAAGCATAAAAAAAGCCGGATGTCTATCCGGCTTTTTTTTATAAAGAGTGATAATGAACTATGCAAGAATAGTGTTTTTCACATCCTCCAGTATGTCCAGTGTTTCTTCTTTGCTGTTGCCCTCTGCATAAACGCGCAGCAGTGGTTCTGTGCCCGATGCACGAAGCATTATCCAGCCACCATTATCCAGATGGTATTTGATACCGTCTATTGTTTCAATGCGGTTGAAAGTGTATTTGCCAAACTGGCTGTAACCATTTTCAGCAGCAGTTTTTATAATGGCTTCTTTCTTTTCATTTTCTAGTGTCAGGTCGTTACGTTCATATACAAAACGGCCAACCACTTCATACACTTCTTCACAAAGTTGTTTCAGTGTTTTGCCCGTTTCGTTCATGAACTGATACAGAGCCAAACCATCATATATACCATCGCGTTCAGGTATATGGCCTTTCACTGCAATACCACCGCTTTCCTCACCACCAACAAGTATGTCTTCTTTAGTCATTATCTCGCTGATGTATTTAAAACCGATTGCTGTTACTTCAATTGGTAAGCCATAAGCCTCACACATACGTTTCACGCGGTCTGTTACTGAGAAGGCAACGGCCACTTTACCTGTCATGCCTTTGTACTTGTGCAAATAGTGTATCAATAGCAGGATGATATGGTGAGCATCTACGAAGTTGCCATCCTCGTCATACAAGCCAATACGATCAGCATCACCGTCTGTGGCAAGGCCAATTTTTACTTCAGGTGTGTTTGCTACAGTCTTAGCAAGTTCTTGCAGATTTTTATCTAATGGCTCTGGTGCTTGTCCCATAAAGCCCGGGTTCTCTTCGCAATGTATCAACACAGCAGTAGGGAAGAGGCGGCGTATAACGCTTTGGCCTGCACCATACATAGCATCGTATGCTAGCTTGAAAGGAGATTTATTAAGTGCAGGGATATCAAATTTCTCTTGCAGGTAGCTAACATACATGTCTTCAAGATTGATGTAAGAAAGCAAGCCTTGTTTCTCCCAGTATGCAAGCCCTTCTTTGGGCAATTCAACTGTATCAGGTATTAAGGCTTCTACCGCTGCAATATCAGCAGGGTTTGAAGGACCGCCATGTGCGCCTTTCAGTTTATAACCATTGTATGTTGGCGGATTGTGAGATGCTGTAATGATAACACCTTGCTGCGCTCCCATTTTCTGTACACCGAAAGAAATCATGGGTGTACTCACAAAACCTTTAGCCATTATTACATTAATGCCGTTTGCGCACAGTACACGTGCTACCATATCTGTAAACAATGGTCCCCCAAATCGGCAATCGTGCCCTAATACAACAGTAGGACGGTCTGAACGCTGTAATAACCAGTGAGACAAGCCTTTAGTAACACGGGCTACATTATATACTGTGAAGTCTTGAGCTATGATGGCGCGCCATCCGTCAGTACCGAATTTTATCTTATCAATAATCATATCTGAAACAACTGTTAATTTATACGGGCATCAAAAATAGTAAACCTTTTGTACCGATTAGGTTCTTTAATTTTGTTAACAAAGATTTCTCTCCCATGTCCGATAGGTTAGTTTCAATCAATCCCGCAACTGGTAAGGTTTTAGGCGAATATGATATATATGATGAAAAAAAGGTCGATAACGCCGTAAGGCAGTCGCAGAAGGCTTTTGAGCAGTGGAGGCAGTTGTCTTTAAAGGAAAGGGGTGTAGTGATGAAGAAAATTGCTGCGCAGATAAGGAAAGATAAGGAAAAGCTGGCAAAACTGGCATCTGCAGAAATGGGTAAGCCGATAGCGCAAAGCCTTGCAGAGGTTGAGAAGTGTGCCTATACATTTGAGTTCTATGCCAAAGAAGGCCCCACTTTCCTGAAAGATGAGATAGTGAAGACCGATGCTCGTAAGAGCTATGTATCATTTCAACCATTGGGGACGGTGCTGGCTATTATGCCATGGAATTTTCCGTATTGGCAGGTATTCAGGGCAATGGCACCGGCTATTATGGCGGGCAATGTGATGTTGCTGAAACATGCGTCAAATATCAGTGGTTGTGCTTTGGCGATAGAGAAAGTAGTGAAGGATGCTGGTGCACCGAAAGGATTAATGCAAACTTTATTGCTGCCATCTTCCAGGGTAGAGGATTTGATAGCAAATCCTGTAGTGTCGGCTATCACGTTTACAGGTAGTACGTTAGCAGGTAGTAAAGTGGCAATGGCAGCGGCAAAACATATTAAGAAACAAGTATTGGAGCTTGGTGGCAGCGACCCATATATCGTGTTGAAAGATGCAGATATGAAACTGGCAGTTAAAATATCGGTAGATGGCAGGCTGGTAAACAGTGGACAAAGCTGTGTTGCAGCAAAACGTTTTATTGTAGAGAAAGCTGTAAGGAAAGAATTTGAAAAGCAGTTTGTAGAGCAGATGGAAGCTGCACGCTTCGGCGACCCTCTGGATATGGACAATAAGATTGGCCCTATGGCTCGTCATGATTTGCGTGACCAACTGCATGAGCAAGTACAGAAAAGTGTTGCCATGGGAGCTAAGTTGTTGTGTGGTGGCTATATCCCTGATAATGAAGGAGCATATTATCCGCCAACAGTGCTTACCAATGTAAAGAAAGGTATGCCTGCTTATGATGAAGAATTGTTTGGTCCTGTAGCAGCTATCATTGAAGCGAAAGACGAAGCTGATGCTATACGTCTGGCTAACGATAGCATCTATGGCCTTGGGGCGGGTATATTCAGCAAAAACAGGGCAAGGGCAGAGAAGATTGCTGCTACACAATTACATGCAGGCAATTGCTTCGTAAATGCATTTGTGCATTCAGACCCACGCCTGCCTTTTGGTGGCGTAAAGCAAAGCGGATATGGAAGGGAATTGAGTATATTTGGTATTCGCGAATTCGTGAACATCAAAACAGTATTTATCAACTAATGTCTTATACATATTTAGCCCTCGGCGATTCTTATACAATAGGTGAATTGGTACCTGCTGCTGAAAATTTCCCGCATCAGTTAGCTACAATGCTGAATGCGCAGGGAATCAATGTGACCGAACCAGTAATCATTGCAACCACTGGGTGGACGACTGATGAACTGGCTGCTGCTATCAAAGAGAGGAATATACAGGACACATTCAGTTTCGTAACCTTATTGATTGGTGTAAACAATCAATACCGTGGCAGAGACCTTGATAACTACAGGCAAGAGTACACACAGTTGCTGGATACTGCTATCCGCTATGCAAATGGACATGTAAACAATGTATTTGTCTTGTCTATCCCGGATTGGGGTGTAACGCCATTTGCAGAGGGTAGGGATAGAGCACAAATAACTAAAGACATAGATGCTTACAATGCTGCCTGCAAGGATATAACGCTTGCGCATAAATGCCATTACCTGGATATTACAGACAGCACCCGCAAGAATGTTACCACACCAGCCTATTTAGCAGAAGACGGTCTGCACCCGAGTGGTAAGGAATATATGATATGGGCTGAAAGGCTTTTGCCGATGGTGACTAAGGTGTTGAAAGGGTAGTTACTTCAGCATCTTAAATAACTTATCCAGCTTTTCTCGTTTCAGTATTTTCTGCCAGGTTTTACCACTGCTTATCGGGCGTTCGCCAACCATTGCAGTAAAGTCTACAACTACTTCATTTTTGTTTACCTCTGCCAATGTCGCGGTAAATAAAACTTCCTGTCCCATCAGGGCTGGAGAGTGATGTGTAACCGTAACTGCTGTGCCAATACCTTCCTCATCTTCTTCCTTCATTTCCAGCACAAACAGCCTGCCAGCCCATTCGGCATCGCGGGTCAGGGCAAATGTACTGTATACATTATGCACCTCGCCGCTGGCAAACTTTGCTGCATCTGCCTCTGTTACAAGATGCCTGTATTCCTTTATATCGCCTGTTTTAAACGGATTTTTCATGATTTGCTACCACAAAATAATATAAATCCTGCCCATAATCTTATAAGCGTTTTTCTGTTTTATTAACATTTACAGGGTTATCTTTGTACAGTCAATGAAAAAGCTGATTGTCATACCTATTATGTTTATCTACCTGCTTGCAGTGTCAGGGGTAACAATAAGCATGCACTATTGTGGCAGTGAGCTGGAATCCTGGGGGATGTATACAGCATCAGCTACAGGGTGTGAAAGTGACAATTGTATTGATGATGCTACACACAACGATACTGATTGTTGTAAAGATGAAGTACTCGCAGCAAAGATTACTGTAGACCATACTGTTGCAGATTATATAGACTTTAAGCTATCAGTATTAGAGTGGGTTCTACCTTCGCTTACTTATATTGTCTATTCTGAAAATGCTATTGCAAGAGGACAAGAGAAACCTTGTAATGGTATGCCCAATGCCCCACCGGGGTTGTGGCAAAACATCCCATTATTCAAATTGCACTCTTCTTTTACTTATTACGGTTAAAAGTTTATCCTGTTTTTAATGATATATGCCTTATCTGGCATTGGATAAATATGTAATTTAACTAATTGAATAAGTAAAAATGAAACAGATAATTATCATTCTTTCCATCATATTTTCTGCTGTTAGTGTAACCGCACAAGACAGCAAAGACACTAAAGATGTAGTTACCAAAACCTATAAGGTTGATGGTAATTGTGGTATGTGCAAAAAGCGCATTGAAGAAGCTGCATTCGTGAAAGGCGTAAAAAAAGCTGACTGGGATAAAGATAAACATACCCTGACTGTTATATACAAGCCGTCTAAAACCAATGATGAAACAATATTGAAGAGCGTGGCAAAAGCAGGCCATAGTTCAGAATTGGTAAAAGCCGAGGATGCAGACTACAACAAGCTGCCTGAATGCTGCCAATATAAAACCAATACTTGCGAACACTAAAAACGACACAAGTATGGGAACTATATCGAAGAAACTGCTATTAGGCAGTATCATGGCTATGCCATACGCAGATGCCATTGCACAGGACAGTACAGTTGTAAAATCTGATTCAACTAAAAAGCTTAAAGAGGTTACTGTAAAATTCCGTAGGGCAAGTACTCAAATAAGTATGCTCGACCCTATGAAGCGTGAGCTTATCAGCCAGCGAGAATTACTGAAAGCAGCATGTTGTAACCTGAGCGAAAGTTTTGAAACAACACCTTCAGTAGATGTAGCGTTTACGGATGCAGTATCGGGCTACAAACAAATACAAATGTTAGGGCTTGCAGGTCCATATACACTCATAACAAGAGAAAATATACCTGATACACGTGGCTTGGCCGCTGTAACAGGTCTTACATTTACTCCCGGTACTTTTATAGAGGGTATGCAACTCAGCAAGGGTACAGGTAGTGTTGTAAACGGTTATGAAAGTGTTGCGGGACAAATAAATGTAGAATGGCGCAAACCTTTTGAGGATAAAGAAGAAAAGCTACACCTCAATCTATACCAAAGCTCACAAGGACGTACGGAGGGTAATATCGTATACAGGAATAAACTGAGCGATAAGCTGTCGACCAATATCCTATTGCACGGTAAGTCCCAATGGTTGAAGCTGGATAATAATAATGACGGCTTTCTTGACCAACCTTTAGACAAACAGTTTGTAGGCGCTAATCGTTGGTTCTGGTTTGGGCCTAAGGGTTGGGAAGTGCAGGGTGGTGTGAAAGCCGCCTTTGTACAAAATACAGGCGGACAGTGGAACTACGAGCGCAATGGAGAGCAGATTACAGGTAAGCCTTGGGGTTTTCAGTTGAATACAGAACGTGTAGAAGGCTGGGCTAAAATTGGTAAAATGTTTAGTAAGCCCGGCACAAGTATGGGGCTGCAACTGGCTGGTGTATATCATAATCAGGATGCGAAGTATGGTAGCACAAACTACCTTGGCACACAACGCAGCTTTTATGCAAACCTGATATACCAGACTATTCTGGGCAATACCAATCATATATTGAAAGGTGGCTTAAGTACGCTTGTAGACAACTATGATGAGACATTCAGGCTTACAAACTACAAACGCAATGAAATTGTTCCCGGGGCTTTTGCAGAGTATGCATATACACATTCAACCAAGTTCAATCTTGTTGCGGGTATTCGCGGTGACTATCACAATATATTCGGTGTTTTTGCCACACCACGCTTGCATGTAAGGTATGCACCATTCAAGAAAACAGTGCTGCGTGCATCTGTTGGCAGGGCACAACGTACAGCAAACATCTTTGCAGAGAATATGGGCTATATGGCTAGTAACCGTAGCTTTATGGTACAGAGCGCAGCAGGTAGTGCCAATCCTTATGGTTTGAATCCTGAGGTAGCGTGGAATAGTGGTGTAAACCTGACGCAAAAGTTTGTATTAGATTACAGAGATGGTGCTGTGTCTGTAGATTACTACTACACCCATTTTCAAAATCAGGTAGTAGTAGATGTGGAAGATGCTCATAGTGTGCAGTTTTACAACCTGAATGGTTTGTCTTTTGCCAATAGCCTGCAAGCTCAGGCCGATTATGAGCTTATCCATAACCTCGATTTGCGATTGGCATACAGATGGTACGATGTGCGCACAAGCTATGGTAATACACTAAAAGAACGTCCGTTGGTAGCAGCTCACAGAGCATTTGCCAACATTGGTTATGAGACAAGAAATAAATGGAAGTTTGACTACACGGTACAGTGGATCGGTTCAAAAAGAATCCCTTCCTTACATAGTCATCATGGCGGTGGAGTTACTTCTGAGTCTTATTCTCCCTCGTTCTGGCAAATGAATGCTCAGATCAGCAAGTCGTGGAATGATAAACTGGAAGTATATCTTGGTGGTGAAAACCTGACTAACTATATGATGCACGACCCGATTGTGGGTGCCGGTAATCCATACAATGTGGGCTTTGATGCCTCCATGATTTGGGGGCCTATAATGGGAGCTAATATTTATGGAGGATTTAGGTATAAACTAAGATAATAAAAAAGGCGTCAGATAGTCTGACGCCTTTTTTATTTTATGTTTTTCTAGGTTTCTTTCTTGCTGCTGGGAAGAGTACATTATTTAGTATCAGTCTGTATCCCGGAGATGTTGGATGCAGGCTAAGGTCTGTTGGTGGGTCGCCTATCTGGTGTTCATAGTCTTCAGGGTCGTGGCCACCGTAGAAGGTCCAAGTGCCTTTACCAAACTCACCATGTATATATCTGGCTTCGTTCTTAGGCTTATAATCACCCATTACCAAAACACTTGTTTTCAATACATCTTTACGAAATGCCGTAGTCTGGCCCATAAAACCTTTTACTGTTGTTGTATGGTTTTGGCATAACATCGTCGGTACAGGGTCAAACTTTGCAGAGAAAGTAAACAGGGTAAAATAATCTACATCAGGATTTACCTGCCTGTAATGCGTATTATCTATATCAGAGAATTCGTACTCGTATGGGTTGGTGGATATCTTAAAATCTTTGAAAGCAAAAGCCTGTGTATAGTCTAGTTTCTGTTGCGCATTCGGGGCTATGGGGTCACCATCAAAAGGTACATCACATATGTCTGTGTTTAATGCACTTAAAGCAATGTCGTATGTGTCGGTTGCACTGCACATGGCAAAAAGATAACCACCGCCTGCTACAAATGCCTGTATCTTCTGTGCCACCGCCAGTTTCAGTTGAGATACTTTCTTGAATCCATGTTTTTTTGCCATGGCTTCGCTGTTCTTTACTTCCTCCTGAAACCAAGTAGTATTCTGGTATTGCGCCCAAAATTTGCCATACTGTCCTGAAAAATCTTCATGGTGTAGATGTAGCCAGTCATATTCAGGCAGTTTGTCTTCCAGTGCTATATCATCGTAAATCTTGTCGTATGGTATTTCTGCATAGGTAAGTACCATTGTTACGGCATCATCCCATGGCTGTTTTCCTGGTGGGGTATATACTGCAATTTTAGGTGCTTTCTCCAGTTTAATGATATCGGCATTATAATCAGGATTGGCAATTTTTTCGATAATGCCCAAATACTTTGCATCGCTGATTATCTCATAGTTCACTCCACGTATTTTACAAAGGCGTTCTATCTCGTCAGCATCGTTCATGCAAAAGCTACCTCCCTGATAATTGAGCATCCAGTCGACTTCAAGCCCATCTTTTAATGCAGCATAAGCCACTCCATAAGCTTTCAAGTGGTTGCTCTGGTTGTCGGCATCCATAGGTATAAAAAGCTTAGCCGCCATTACCTGACCTGAGGACAGGAATAATAGGGCAATGCTCAGGTATTTAGATAATCGATTAAACATAATGCTTACGTAATTTACATTATTCAGGTGCATTAAACATAGTGCTGTTCATTTTTAACAAGTATTTTTGCAGCTTACATTAGTATATGAGCCAATACAGCCATGCACGTGCAATGCGTGCACTTATCAAAGCCAGCCTTCAATCTATTATGAAGAGCCCATCGGCTATTGTTTTCAGTATTGCTTTTCCATTGATATTTATTCTTGTATTTGGTTTTTTGGGTAATGGCGGTGGTCATAGTAGTATCAAAGTGGCTATTGCCCCGGGTTCTGATACGAATAACAGATTGTATCATGTACTGAGTTATATGAGCGAATTGAAATGGGTGCACGGAGATAGCGCATTTTTGAGTAAGCAAATGAAAGAAGGAGAAATAACGGCTATGATGCGTATAAAAAAATCTCCCGATAGCGTTAAGCCAACATACAGAATTGTGTTGAATGCCTCATCCTCTCAAATGGCAAACGTGCAGCAGTTAAGGGGTATACTGAATAGTGTTATTCAGTCCATGGACCCTGAAACTGCAAAAAGAGCTGCAGATATGGCTTCTGTAGAAGTAAAGGAGAATGTTGTGCGGGAGTTTAGAATGATAGATTTCATACTGCCGGGGCAGTTAGGTTTTTCACTCTTGGCCGGTAGTGTGTTTGGTACCGCATTTGTGTTTTTTAATCTCAGACAGACATTGGTGCTAAAGCGATTCTTTGCAACTCCTGTAAGCCGCGAGTTCATAGTGCTAAGCGAGGGTATCTCACGTATGATATTTCAACTATTGGGCGCTTCTATCATCATTGCTGTTGGTCATTTTGCTTTTCACTATACATTGGTGAATGGTTTCGTTACGTTCATTGAACTTATATCTTTGAGTGCATTGGCAATACTGGTCTTTATGGGCTTTGGCTTCATAGTAAGCGGTATTGCAAAGAGTGATGCAACCATTCCACCCTTTGCCAATATGATAACACTACCACAATTCTTATTAGCAGGTACGTTCTTTTCTATCGATAATTTCCCGGTTTGGCTACAACCGTTTTGTAGGGCTTTACCCCTTACCTTCCTGAATGATGCAATGCGTAAAGTAGCATTTGAGGGTGTAGGTTTATGGGAGGTGAAGTACGATATTCTATTCCTGTTGGTGTGGGGTGTAGTGGTGTATGTCGTTGCTGGCAAAGTCTTTAAGTGGGAATAATTACATATAACTATTTGGTATAATCTTAATTTAATTACCTTGTAGATATGAAATTCAGCCTTTTCGCCGCAGGTCTTTGTTTGTCTTTTACACTACATGCACAATCTGATAAACCATTTGCCATAGCAGTACATGGTGGTGCAGGCTATGCAGGCAATCTTTCAGAGGCTAAGCAGGCTTCGTATAAGGCTGGTATTCAGAAGGCATTGGATAAAGGCTATGAAATATTGAGCAAAGGAGGAACGTCTGTGGATGCTGTTCAGGCTGCTGTGATGTTACTGGAAGATGACAGTCTGTTTAATGCAGGTAAAGGCTCCGTTTTTACACATGCGGGAAAAAACGAGATGGATGCTGCCATCATGGATGGTAGCAACTTAAAGGCAGGTTCTGTTGCAGGTATTACTATCGTGAAAAATCCAATTACGGCAGCCAGAGTTGTTATGGATAAGACGATGCATGTTATGATGATTGGTAAAGGTGCAGAAGCGTTGGCTGGGGAGAATAATTGCGAGATTGTGAAGCCGTCTTACTTCTTTACCCAACATAGCTGGGATGCACTGAAAAACGCACTGAAGAGAGAGGCCGAACAAAGAGAAAACAACAAAAAGAAATCATCATTATT
Source organism: Chitinophagales bacterium (assembly GCA_017303395.1). Lineage (GTDB taxonomy): Bacteria > Bacteroidota > Bacteroidia > Chitinophagales > Chitinophagaceae > Polluticoccus. The sequence continues at coordinate 73,088 of JAFLBN010000003.1, read as the reverse complement.
ACAGCCTGATAATTACGATGAAAAATATGGTACAGTAGGCGCTGTTGCTTTGGATAAAAGCGGAAATCTTGCGGCTGCCACCAGTACAGGCGGTATGAGCAATAAAAAGCCGGGAAGAGTGGGGGATGCACCGCTGATAGGTATTGGTACCTATGCAAGCGATGTGTGTGCTATCAGTTGCACAGGTTGGGGCGAATACTATATTCGTCTGGTGATGGCTAAAAGTGTTAGTGACAGAATAGAGTTTAAAGGCATGTCAATAAATGATGCAGCTAATGAAATGATACTGCAAAAATTACCTGCATTGGGCGGCGATGGCGGTATGATTGCAATAGACAAACAAGGAAACATAACTATGCCATTCAACACAGGTTCTATGTTCAGAGGGTTTAAGAAATCTTCCGGTGATACTGAAGTGAAAATATATAAAGACTGATTGCCTACCTTATCAGCATTACCTCACCACTTTTTATCTCCGTATGCCCGGTAAGGCAAGTTGCACGGAATTTATAATAGTAAACACCTACATCACATTTCTGTGAGTTAAATGTGCCGTCCCAATATTGGCGAGGATTGCTGGTAATAAATACCTGTTGTCCCCAACGGTTATACACTGCAAAGAGGTATTCGCCCTGATTGCCATACAGAACAGGCTTAAATCCGTCATTCAAACCATCGCCGTTTGGTGTAAATGCAGATGGATAAGAGAAAGTGCAGCAATCTTCAGTAGAACTGATACGAAATGAGTCAGTATTCACACATCCATCCAACGTCTTGCCAATTACGGTGTATAAATCCGGTTCCATGACGCGTGCGTAGTAAGATGTGTCATTTTTTTTCTTTACACGATATTTAGGTAACCATTCGTAATAATCAGCACCTGTAGCTTTTAGTTCTATAGTATCTCCAAGGCAAACAGTGCCACCTTTGGTCAGGTTTTTTACCCGCGGCAATGCATGTACGATTACTTTGAAAGTATCAGCTACAGACTCACAAGCGCCAACTTGCTGTTTAATAATCCATGAATATGTGCCTGGGGCATTTGTATTATATCCCGTTTTTGAATCTACAAGCGTGCCATCCAGCGTATACCTGTTGATTGGTAAGTTATCAAGCGATATATTGTCAATATCTTCAACAGGGTCATTCACGCATAGGTTTTTATCTCGTATAAATGCAGGTATCGGATATGCACCGCTATCTACCACATTCATTTTGATAGTGGTACTACACGGTAAGTATGCAGATGAAACAGTTATTTCATATTCTCCTACAGTAAAGCTATCTCTGATAACGGTATTGGTTGAGCTATCTGCATATTCAGACCATGGGTGTCCTCCTTTAGTGACAACTATTTTTTTCTTTGCTATACCGGCATTTACATTAATGGCAGTGTATTGTCTGTTATAGCATCTTGTTGGGAATAATACTTCAGTACTTACTTTAAAAGGTTCTACAATATTAAGTGCGATGGCTTGTGTTTGATTACTGGATAATGGACATCCATCGTCTTTCATATTTACATACATAGTGTATGTGCCCAACTGCAATGCTTGTGTGTCCCAATAGAAAATTGCTCTTGGTTTTTTTGTGCTGTTATTTGTTACATTGAAGGAAGCATTTAATGGCAAATTGGAAGCTGCTAAGGTAATATTATCCCCATTTTTATCAACAGGTTCTACAATGAAAGACACTGCGCGAGTTCCCATACAACTGTATAATGTGGTCCCATCAATACCAGCACCATAAACACTGTCTTTATTTATTTGCAGAGAAGGAGGTGTGTTATTACAATCACTGAATACAATAAAGCTCATCTCTCTCATGGTAGATCCTATCAGCACACCATTTCTATATTCTTCAATCTTATTAACGACTACTGATGATTGCCCAATGTCAGGCATGAAAGTCATTTGTCCTGTTTGATTATCAAATTTGAAAGTATTGCTTACTACCGATAATGGCTTTGTAGCACTATAACCTGTACGATAAGACATTGGTATACCATTGCTTATTGCAGCGGTAAGTGAAAAATACAGAGAATCATTATCGTTATCTATTGCACCTTGATTATATTCCTGATTTTGATTTACACAGAAGAATGGTGTTGGTACTGATGTGAATTCAGGAGATGTATTGTTGCCTGTCGTATTATTTAATATAGCTTCCAAATACATTATGCCAGAGGCACTCAGGTTAGTAACAGAGGTGCTTCTGCCGGCTTGTTGGCCATTGCCCATAGTGCCTTCAAAAACGAATCTCCATCTGTTCGATGTAGTGTTTAATGTATATGTAGTGCTGTATTCGTAACGTACTATACCAGGTACTGTGCCACCTTTACATGTTGTATTATTGGCTTCAGCCTTACAAACAGGGGTTACTTCTTTTATCGTTGTTGTATCCAAAGTTAGCATTAACACACCTGCCGGACTGTTGTTTCTGAATGTGCGTATTTGCGGGCTGCTGACTCTTAAGCCTGGATATGCATCCCCCGCGCAATCGCCATACAAAGTGAGTTTTATACTGTAGGTATTGCCTGATATCCAGGCGTATGTTAAATCTCCACCATATATATGTGTGGCAAAAGAATCTGTTACCGTAAAAAAGCTGAGAATCCCTGCCAATAGTACCTGTAAGATGTAGCGCATTTATCAGAATTTATCTTTCACAAGTTTTCAATCATGCACAGGGTCTTGCAAGATACAAATAATATAGTGTCATTTTAGTTAATCTGTGTTAATCAGATAATATGACATTGTCATGAATAATCATCTCGCTCCATATGCCTGATATGGTTCTCCCGATTTCAGAATTTGCCTATTTATAAGCATCTTTGCCACCTCAAACAGCATAAGGTATGAACCTAGAATTCAATAAGAACGAAGATGCTATGAAGCTGGCAGTTAGCCAGATGAAACAGCGCCATGCACAGGTTAGCTTGGGTGGCGGTAAAAAAGCAATAGAAAAAGCACGCGAAAAGGGCAAAATGACACCTCGCGAACGTATACAATATCTGGTTGATAAGGATAGTGTTTTCACTGAAATAGGTGCATTCGCCGGTTGGGAAATGTATCAGGAGCATGGTGGTTGCCCTGCTGCTGGCACGGTTGCGGGTTTGGGCTACATACATGGTCGTCAGTGCGTTATAGTGGCAAACGATAATACAGTAAAAGCAGGTGCTTGGTTCCCGATAACGGGTAAGAAAAACCTGCGTCTGCAGGAAATAGCTATGGAAAATAAACTACCCGTAGTCTATATAGTGGATAGTGCCGGTGTATATCTACCTATGCAGGATGAAATTTTCCCTGACAAAGAACATTTTGGCCGCATATTTCGCAATAATGCACAAATGAGTGCAATGGGCATTACACAGATAGCTGCTGTGATGGGTAGTTGTGTAGCTGGTGGTGCTTATTTGCCTATTATGAGCGACGAAACGTTGATGGTAGAAGGTAACGGGTCTATTTTTCTAGCAGGTCCTTATCTGGTAAAAGCAGCTATTGGTGAAGATGCAGATCAGCAACAGTTAGGTGGTGCAAAAATGCACACTGAGGTAAGTGGTATTGCAGACTACAAATTCGATACAGAGCAGGAATGCTTAGATCAAGTACGTCGTATCATCGAAAAAATGGGCGAGCAGCCTCGTGCAGGTTTTGATAGGGCAAAGTCAGTGGAGCCCCAAAAGGATATGAAAGAGATTTACGGATTGGTATCTGTAGATAATTCTAAGCCTTACGATGTGGTTGAAGTAATTGAACGTCTCGTAGATAATTCAGAGTTCGACCAATTCAAAGAAGATTATGGTAAGACAATTGTGTGTGGTTATGCGCGTATAGATGGTTGGGCAGTGGGTATAGTAGCCAATCAACGCAAGATTGTGAAGAGTGGGAAAGGCGAAATGCAGCTTGGAGGAGTCATATATAACGACAGTGCAGATAAAGCAGCCCGCTTTATTCAGAACTGTAATCAAAAGAAAATACCTTTGGTTTTCCTGCAAGATGTTACCGGCTTCATGGTTGGCACTCGTAGTGAACAAAGCGGTATTATTAAAGACGGTGCCAAATTGGTTAATGCAGTTTCAAATAGCGTAGTACCAAAGATTACGGTTGTAATAGGCAACTCTTATGGAGCAGGCAACTATGCGATGTGCGGTAAAGCTTACGACCCACGTTTCATTTATGCATGGCCAAATGCCAAGATTGCTGTAATGGGTGGCGAACAGGCTGCAAAAACATTGTTACAAATACAAGTAGCAGCACTGAAGAGTAAAGGCCAGGAGATCGATGCTGAAAAAGAAAAAGAATTGTTGAAGCAGATTACTGATAAGTATAATGCACAGACATCATCTTACTATGCTGCTGCACGTTTATGGGTAGATGAAATCATTGACCCTATAGAAACACGCCGTGTTATCAGTGAAGGCATTAATGCTGCAAATCATAATCCGGATATCAAAGAATTTAAGACTGGTGTTTTCCAGGTTTAGTCAGTCGAGTTCTCATACAATAATAAAGCCCCATGATAATGGGGCTTCATTATTTGATAATACTAAACAGATGAAATTATTTTTTCCAGCCTATTGCACCCGGCATGACAATTAGTTGTAAAGTATAACCTAGTGGACCACTTGATGTAGTGCGACGGTAGCCAAGAATAGTGCTTGCTGTGCCTTCTTTAATGATAGTTTCCTGACGGTCAACAAGCGTTAGTTGGCCAATGTACGCCATAGCACGCAGCTTGAATGCTAAACCTGCACGAAAACCAGCTTCGGCCTTAATGAACGATAATATTTTGGTGTCCTGATTTATGCTCTTAGACCCTTCTGATTTAAAACCATCTGACTGAATATACATCGGCTGAATACCGGCACCAACTGTAAACATGGTGCCATATTGTTTGCTCTGTGCAGCATCGCCCCCTGCTTTGAAATCCAAACTTATTGGCACACCTATAATCATTGTTTTCAGGTCTTTTTGAAAAGACATGTTTGGCCCTAAAACAACAGTATCGTGGGTTAGTGTATTCATAATTACATTAGCACCTGCATTTATTGCAAAGCAATAGCGTGGTGTCATGTGCGCAACAGGGAAATATACATCCAGAGAACCTACCATAGATTGGGCGGATTTAAGTGATGCAATGGAAGTATATGTCTTGTTGTCAACTGTGCGATATTCAAAATTTGCTTTGTTCGTAAGCGTGTGTATGCCATATCCCAACTGTATGCGTTGCCACAAAGGGTATTGGCCCTTTTCTTGTTTGCGAACGTTGTAGTTAGGGCTTTTACCCAATCTATACAACTGTGCATCTGCTTTGTTTGCAGATAGCAGTGCTACTAATGCTAATGCCGACAGCTTGATATTCATTTGAATATTATTTGTTCGTGAAATGTTATTAAGAAGCTAAAATAATTCAAAAGAATATGAATACAAATGAAAATCACACCCTTTTTTAGAATTATAAGAAGCTGACAAACTGTATGGTATATTGGTTTTACTTACTTTTACCGCATGATTGAGGTCAGAAACGTAAAAAAGACTTTTGGCGATAAAACTGTTTTGGAAGACGTGTCTACAACTATGCTGCCCGGTAAAACAAACCTGATAATAGGGACCAGTGGTAGTGGTAAAACTGTACTCATGAAATGTATGATAGGTCTTTATAAACCTGATAGCGGACAGGTTTTGTACGAGGGCAAAGACCTGACATCTATGGATGATAAGCAACTGAAGGAAGTTCGTACACAAATAGGTATGCTTTTTCAGGGTGGTGCGTTGTTTGATAGCATGGATGTGGAACATAATATTCGTTTCCCGTTAGATATGTTTACGAAGATGACAATTGGTGAGAAACGTAAGCGTGTAGATGAGGTGCTAAGGCGTGTTAATCTGGAAGGTGTCAACAAAAAGTTTCCTGCAGAGTTAAGTGGAGGTATGAAGAAACGTGTTGCGTTAGCCAGAGCTATAGTGCTGAACCCCAAATATTTGTTTTGTGATGAGCCGAATTCAGGCTTAGACCCTCAGACTTCTCTTGTTATTGACAAACTAATAAGTGAAATCACTAAGGAATACAATATAACTACGGTCGTAAATACGCACGATATGAATACGGTGATGGAAAGCGGTGACAATATCCTATATATGTATAAGGGGCGTAAACAATGGCAAGGTAGCAGCAAAGACATCATTTTCAGCGACGATAAGCTTTTGAACGACTTTATTTTCGCATCTGAATTTTTGTATAAAGCAAAAGAAATGAGCAGAATGGAAGCTGAAGCAGCCATGAAAAAATAGTGCTTGTAGATGCAACATGGTGAGGAATTTTAAAGGAGCAGTAGATACTGCTCCTTTTTCTTTTCGTTTGGTCTCTATTCTTTATTAATCAGCATCGTTTTTGTTCCGTATTCGCCCTGCAATACAAGTTGATATATTCCTACAGGCAATTGACTGATATTTATATTTTGACGTCTACTATTAATATTTACCATGTTTACTGTTTGGCCAATGGTATTAATTAAACTTGCTTTATTAAAATAGACTTCAGGCATTTCAATATTAAGGATGTTATTAGTTGGGTTTGGATAGACATGGACAAGGATGTTATTGGCAATGTTTGATATGCCGCCACCATACATGTCATGCTCAACTTTAATCTCATCAATTATCCAGCCATCCAAAGTGTCAACTTGATTGTCACTTAAGAACCGAAATCTGAAGTGAATATCACCGGTTGTTACACATTGAGGGCCACCTCCGGTAGACTTGATTGGTAATAAATAGAATAACTGTACACGACTATACACCCATCCACTATTAGTGCCGGTAAATGCAGGTTCGCCTGTCAGTAAAGTATCTGTTTTTTTATAAAAGTTTTCTGTGAAAATCCCTTGTTTGAAAGTGCCCATGGTATGGCAATCGCCAAGTACATTTTCCCACGTTGCGCCACTATCAATAGAGTATTCTACAATACCACCATCATGGCCACCTCTTGTTTGATACTTATGCTTAAAGCTAAGTATAGAGTTGAAGTTGAATGCTTTCAATATCACCTTGAAGCTATTGTCTATGCTAGTATCGTAAACAGCAGCTGTATCAGTCATGATTGAATGTAAATTGCCACCTGCTGCAAAAAAAGATTTCGCGGTAGTACCTATTTGCCATATGCCACTCCCGGTAGTGTCTATATATGCCTGAGAACGTGTCAAAGAGTCATTTTTATTAAAGGTAAATGTTACAGAATCATATGGTATGCCATCAAATACACCAGTTATTTGTGCATTACTTTGAATGTTAAGTACTAACATTAGTATCATAGGTATAAGCCGCTTCATAATCAGATTTTTTAAGAGGTCAACTGGATTGCTTACTATAATAACTGACGTATGGTATTTAACTAATGTTAGTATTAATTAATAAAGAGTGGACAACGCCACTCTTTATTTGATAGTATGATACAGGTGTGATCTTTACAGTTTTTGGAACTTAATTGCTTTTGTTCCATATTCACCTTTCAGTAATAGTTGATATATACCTGCGGGTAGCTGCTTGATGTTAAGTGTGTTATTGCCTCTGGTGACAGATGTTTCTTTCAGTTCTTGCCCGATACTATTTACTACACGTGCATACTGATAATAATCGTCAGCCATGTTGATATTCAGAATATCATTTGCAGGGTTGGGATATACCAGTATTTCTTCTGAATGCTCGACCTCTATAACATTAACCGGTTCTAATCTTCTGTAAGCAGTATTGGTCATCACTACGGGATTAATATCAAAATAAATGCCTGCGCGGTTTGATAATATAGTACCTGAAGGAATACCCGAGGTTTTTGTAGCTATTTTGAATTCTACAAAGCCTTTATTATAAGCTTTGTTTGATGAGTCTGCCAATTTGATGTCAGGGAAATCAAATCTTAGTATTTTTCGTGAAGCAGCCGTTATCAAGTCATAGTTCATTGGATGGCTTGTGTTTAGTATCTCAATAGTTTTCTCGTTCAGGTGTGTTGATAAAGTGTCAAGAATATAAACGTTGAATGCAGTATCGTTCCCCAGATTCTCGAAATCTATGCGATAGGTAAATACATCACCTTGCTTAAAATTGCCTTGTGGGTACACCGATTTTTCATTTGGGTCGAAGGATGCAACAATAGTATTGCATCTGTACTCTGTATTATTGGCGGTATTAATGTCTCCACTTGTTGGCGAAATGTTAATCGTATTGCAAACTGTATCGCCAAGTGATAATGTGGTCGCGGGTGTAACAGTCACTAATATTCCATAACCGTTTTTGAGTGTCGTAGCAGACAAATTCCATGTTATTGTGTTACCGCTGATATTTGTAGGTGTTAGACTAGCGCTACTGTAAGTGTATTTAGAGCTTATGTTTAGTGTAACTATACCCGCTTGACTACTACAATATTCTTTATTGTTTGCCGAAATATATATGTAGGAATTGCTGACAGGTCTGAACTGCCCCCAAACGGTAGCACTTAAATCATACTGAGAAGTTGTACCGCATTGTATGCCAAAATCAACAATGTGTTTCGACACGGAAGGAGGAGTCGTGAAATTTATTTGCCCACCAGAAGGGCATATACCACTTACTCCTACAGGTGTATTCAATAGTTTGAAAGAATACGCAGTACTTGGTTTTAGTTTATAAAAGCCGTGTGCATGCATATGCAAGGTGTCTACTACAATAGTATTCTCTTTTATTTCTACTAATCTGGAATATGACAAATATCTTTCGGTACTTTCTCTGTTGCAATTTGAATTTGCATCATCATAAAGAGAAAGAATGGCTTCATCACAAAATACTCTTGTAATTCTTACTACAGAATCTACAGGCGTTGTTCCGGAATATAATACTGCTTTTATTGTGTAAATACCGGTGGATGCGTATTTGTGATTCCCCCATGCCCACCCACCGATCTTAGTTATGCTATTGCCATCTCCGAAATCTACAACAGTAGATATGCTTGATAGATAAGGGCTGTCATTTGCTACATGATAGTGAACAATTGGAGTGTCTCCGACAGATGTACAATATCCATAAGTTGCGAAAGAATCAATTTTTTGTGCTTTGACAGTGTATGACCATAGAGTAATAAGAGTCAGAAAACATAGTGACAAGTAGTTTTTCATATTTAAGAGTTTTATATTACTATCAAATCCGTTGTTCACGTACCAGATTAATGACGATTACTCCTGTCGAAATGTTAGAAATAGAAAGTATATCGTTGAATAGTATGTGTAATGTGATAAAAATCAATAAGGACGGCTCAAGCCATCCTTATTGATTTAATTTTTTATTTAAGTTATAGTTTTTGGAACTTAATTACTTTTGTTCCATATTCACCTTTCAGTAATAGTTGATATATACCTGTTGGTAACTGTTTGATGTTAAGTATATTATTTCCTTTGGTAACAGATGTTACTTTCAGTTCTTGCCCCATACTATTTAATACATATGCATGCTGATAATAATCTTCGGTCATGCTGATATTCAAGATGTCGTTTGCGGGGTTTGGATAAACAATCACTTCATCACCTATATGTATTTCATTTACACTAACAGGTGCTAGCGTCCTGTTTGCGCTATTTGTCATCACTACAGGGTTAATGTCAAAATATATGCCTGCACGATTAGATAATGTAGTACCTGCTGGTATGCCTATTTTAGTGCGTATTTTGAATTCTACAAATCCTTTGTTGTATTGTTTGCTATTAGAGTCTGGTAAATTGATATCAGGAAATTCAAATTTCAATATTTTTTGCATGCCGGCTGTAAGTATGTTATAGCTCATGGCATGGCTTGTATTCAATATCTCTATGCTGTTTTCATTCAGGTAAGTTGATAGTGTATCTAGCACGTGAATATTGAAAGCAGTATCGTTACCAAGGTTTTCAAAATCTATGCGATAAGTAAATACATCCCCTTGTTTGAAATTGCCTTGTGGATATACAGATTTCTCATTCGGGTCGAATGATGATACGACTGTATTACATCTGTAGACTGTATTGTTAAAGATATTTATGTCGCCACTATTGGGAGAGATGCTTACGGTATTACAAACAGTATCACCTACAGTAATAGTTGTAGCTGGTTTTAAATATACCATAATTCCATAATGGTATTTGTTTAGTTTAGTTGCAGGAACATTCCATGTAATAGTGTTGCCGCTTATACTTGTTGGAGTCACATTGGCATGACTATATGAATATTTAGGGCTGATGTTAAGAGTGATAGTACCTGCCTGATTGCTGTAAATCTGATTATTTATAGCCCATATATTTATTACAGACCAGCTAACTGGCCTGAAACGGCCAAATGCATTAACACTTAAATCGTGTTGAGGAGTGGTGCCACGCTGTACGCCAAATGATAAATTGTATGTAGAAGTTGACGAAGAAGTGGTAAAGCTGTATTGTCTTGTTGATGGGCATGTTGCACTGGTTCCGAGAGGTGTGTTTAATATTTTAAAAACATACGATGTGTTTTTTTTGACAGGACAAGTGCCATAACCAAATACTGATAACGTGTCTATTACAACACCATTTTCCTTTACCTCAATTTTTGTCATGTTTGCAATAAGAGGTTCTGTTATCCCTTTGGTGCAATTAGTGTTTATATCATCATAAATATTTATAGTTGCTTCGCTACAGTATATGCTCGTAGTAGTTATCGCAGAGTCCATGGGTGTAGTTCCATTATAGGCTATTGCTTTTATGGTATATACACCTTCTGATGAGTATGGATGAGAACCATAAATTAAACTGGAGCTTGGGCTAAAAGTACTGCTGCTACCATCGCCATAATATATAACTATTGATGTGCTTGATGTTAGTGGGTTCACGGCAAATTGATAACTAATCTTTGCTGTATCTCCGATTGGGCTGCAAATAGGATACACGTGGAATGAGTCTATGCCTTGTGCATTACTTGTCAAGCCAGATAAGAACATTAGAAGTACAAAAAATGAAGGTAAGTGAATCTTTTTCATATTATGAGCTTTTTAGGTATATGGAAATTTGAGACTTCGTACTGATTGACGAAGTGATAGCCCAAAACGTTTGTAAAAGGAGAAGATATTTTTTTGTTATTTAAGGAAACACCAATGAATGTGCTTAAAAAGCAAGAAGGACGGTAGAAACCGTCCTTCGAAATCTAGAATTGATTACCCATTACAAACTTTAGTATTGTAGATACAGTATGAAAAAACTGTAATTAATATCTGCTTTCTGATTAATAAGACGATATGGTTGGCAAAAAGGTTGGAGAGATGGTCAGATTTTTTGTCACGACAGTATCATAAAGCTGGTTTTAGCCTTTCGATACCAAATTTGCAGGTCTGTAAAAGATATTATTACCTATTTACCCTTTAAAATGTTATTTTTGCCCCCGTTATTCCAAAAAACGATATTCCGATGGCTGTTTTAGTCAATAAAAATTCGAAAGTAATTGTACAGGGCTTTACGGGTACAGAAGGTACCTTCCACGCAAGCCAAATGATAGAGTATGGTACCAATGTTGTAGGTGGTATTACACCCGGCAAGGGTGGTTCTACGCATCTTGATCGTCCTGTTTTCAATACAGTACAAGATGCTGTAAATGCTACAGCCGCAGATGTGTCTATCATCTTCGTACCACCTGCATTTGCTGCAGATGCTATTATGGAAGCTGCAGATGCCGGTATCAAAGTAATTATCTGTATTACAGAAGGTATTCCTGTACAGGATATGGTTAAAGCACGCGCTTACCTGAATGGTAAAGATTGCCGTCTGATAGGACCTAACTGTCCGGGTGTTATTACAGCTGAAGAAGCTAAAGTAGGTATCATGCCGGGCTTTATCTTCAAAAAAGGTAACATAGGTATCGTATCTAAATCAGGTACATTGACATATGAAGCTGCTGACCAGGTAGTTAAAGCCGGTTTCGGTATTACGACTGCTATTGGTATCGGTGGAGACCCGATCATCGGTACTACTACTAAAGAAGCAGTAGAATTGCTGATGAACGACCCTGAAACAGAAGGTATCATCATGATTGGTGAAATTGGTGGTGGTATGGAAGCTGAAGCTGCTCGTTGGTTGAAAGACAATATGCGCAAACCGGTTGTAGGTTTCATCGCAGGTCAGACAGCGCCTCCGGGTCGCCGTATGGGCCATGCCGGTGCTATAGTAGGTGGTGCAGAAGATACGGCTGCAGCTAAAATGAAAATCATGGCTGAATGTGGTATTCACGTAGTAGCAAGTCCTGCTGATATTGGTAAAACAATGGCTGCTGCAATGAAGAAAGAATTAGCATAAGCTGATAATATTAGAACACACACAATTAGGGCTACCAAACAGGTAGCCTTTTTTGTTTTTATGTATAAACGGATAGTTAAAGCATATCAGTTTTAATATAGATTTAATCCGGCATTAAGTATTCATGCTACGTATTGAATGATATTAAGTTATAGTGCGTTGATGCGCTGTATGCAACTGCTATAAAGGCTTTTCGTGTACATGTATCACTAACGGTTTGATGATTTAGGTTGTCATTGGTAGTAATATTGTGTTAGAAAAAGAGGACAAGCCACGCATAGTTAATGCTTCTTTTTTACCGACATTCTTACTATTCATCATTATAAAACATCCTACTTATGAAACCGATTATTCTCAAAAAAATGCTGATTATCTGTGTATTACTACTGGTAATATTTCAAGAAGCAAGATCTCAGTCTATCTATGCCTACGGATATACATTCAGCGCATTTTCAAGCCCTTTTTCATACATCACAGGTGGTACTTCTATCCCTGCTATTCAGGTAGATGATAACTATACATCAATACCCATAGGTTTTACATTCAGATTTTGTGGGGTCGACTATACTGATGTTACGGTTTGTTCCAACGGGTGGTTACGGTTTGGTGTAGGTGCAGGTACATCTGTTGCCAATTGGAACTATAACGATCAAGTAAACTCCGGGGTTCAACCCTGTGTATATGCACTATACGAAGATATAAGCGGATCGTCAGGTACATCTCAGTATAAGGTTACGGGCACTTCTCCAAACAGAGTATTTACTTGGGAGTGCCGTAACTGGTTGTGGGATTATGCGGCTTCAACACCATGTATTTCGTTTCAGGTAAAGTTGTATGAAACCACCAATATAATTGAAGTTGTTTACCATCAGGAATCAGGAAGTGTACAAGTGAATACCAGTGGTGGCGCTACAATTGGTATAGCTAAATCAGGTACCGATTGGCAAGTCTTAAATGATGCAAGCAGCAGCCCGGTATCATCTACTAGTACGTATGTTTATAATATTTCGTCTCGCCCGGCTACAGATCAATGTTATCAATGGAATCCAGGTCCGGCATGTTTGGGACCTGCACCTGTAAGTACTACAAATATTGCATCCCGTGGTGCATCACTGGTATGGACTACAGTACCGGGTGGTGGTAGCTATGAGTATGTGCTGAACACCAATCCGGCAGACCCAACTGTGGCAGGAACAATCACATCACTTACCAATGCTACATTCGCAGGGTTACTACCGTCAACATTGTACTACTTTCATGTGCGCTACAAATGCAGCCCGGTTAGTTTTTCTCCATGGGTTACATATAGTTTTACTACTAGGCCCGATTGTGGTAAACCCGGAAATCTGCTTGTTACAGCTATAGATACAAACTCTGCAACATTGCAATGGAATAATATTACTACTGCTACAGCTTATCAATACCTTATAAATAATCAAAGGCAATCACCTGCAAATGGTATTGGCACTACTACATTAACAACGCCATTTATCAGCCTTACAGGTCTTACAGAAGGTACTTGGTACTATATCCATTATCGCTCGCTATGTGCAGGAAACGATAGTAGTGCCTGGCAATTAGATTCTTTCAGAACTCCGATACCTTGTCGCAGGCCTGTGTTAGGGTTGTCTACACTTACCGCTGATAATTCTATAGTGTTCTGGTCTCCTGTTAAAACGGCTATCTCCTACGAATACTTTCTGGGTTCAACATCTACAGAGCCCGTTATAGGCACGCCCATCAAAACATATAGTGTTCAAACACCATACCTGCAGCCTAAAACTCAATATTATATGTTTGTGAGATGCAATTGTGAGGATAACGGGGTGAAATCAAATTCGCCATGGTCAATGATTGATTATGTTACGCCACCACCACTTGATGTTGAAAATATTGTAGGTAGTAATGAATTGCTCATAGTATATCCTAATCCCACAAAAAACTATTTGCAGGTAGATGTAAGAGGACATTATACCAATATGGCTCAAATACAGATTGTTGATGTGACCGGTAAATTTGTTGTAACTAAAAAACTGACTGAAAAATCTCTCTCTTTAGATGTTTCTTCTTTGTCTTCAGGTGTGTATATCCTGCAATTAGTAGACGATGGAATTAAAATTACCACACGTTTCACAAAAGATTAGAGGTGGATGTTTATATTTCAATAGCCGGCTACATTTAACTGCAGACGGCTATTGAAATATTTATAATTTACGCTCCTCTTTTTTTCGAAATATGAAAATTGATATGAGGCTTGCAAACAATAGCAGGTATAGAACCTTCTGCTCTGTTTCATTATTTCTTAGAGCTTCATTATAATCTCTTAATAGTACAACCTCGTTATTATCTATTTGGGATAAGATTACTTTAATATGTTGTGCAACGCTTCCATACATCGGATTGTTATAGATACTAATAGCTGATGATGATACGCCGTTTTGAATTGTATGGATGATTTTGTCTGTATAATGCACATGTTCGTTCACTGCGAGTTGCAGGATCTTTACTTTGGATAGTTGCTTTGTATTGTTTTCAGTAAGCTCAGTCAAAGCAGCTGTAAGGCGCAATATTGTATCTGTACTGGTACTAAGGTTTTGTAATGCATCTGTGCTTTCTGTTGCTATGTAAGTCTTACAATACTCGGTGCTTCGGTTTATGAAAGCATGGAGTTTTTTTGTGCATGTTATTGTTTCCTGACAATGTGTTATTTGTTCTTTATGTTGAATGATGAGTTTTTGGCGATTGTGTATCGCTAACAATAATACCAATGCAATGACTGATATACAGGCATAGTAAAGCAGCAAACCTCTCGACGACGTTTTTATAAACATGAAGCGTAGATTAATAGTTAAGCGTTTGCTTGTTTTGCCCGATAGGCGTTATAGATACAGAGTAGAAGTCTAGATAGGAGAGTTCGGTAGGTGTTACAATAATGCTAAAAGTACATTTTTTATTAATGGTAGCGGTAAATTATTCTCCTCGTCTTTTCAGCATCTCTTTGGCTATTTCCATACTATTATAGTCACCTCTGTTTTTCAGTTCTTCAACAATTCTTGCGTGGCTTTTATCATCCCGATTCTGGCTTAGTTTAAAGATGGGTGTAATGCTTTCTAGTGTTATTTCAAAGCTTACAATGGCTTTCATCATAGGCTTTACATAGCCTTCCATGCTCATGTATTCCAACAGTTCAGGTTTTTGCTGCGGGTCTTCGTATTTGTGTGTCAGGTCTGTAAGGAATTGCAGACAGTGTGCCTCGTCTTTGTATTGTATTGTACCACGTCCGTGCACAGTCATATAGTTCCATGTACTGCCAATGTTTCGTTGAGAATACCAGCTTGCACTTACATAGCATTGCGGCCCTGTAAACAGAACAAGCACTTGCGGATTGGCTTCAAAGGCAAGGTGATGGTCGGTCTTGCGCATGATATGGCCGCGTAATACAATCTTTCCATCTTGTTCGTGTATCAGTACCGGTACTTGCGTAGCTACAGGTATATTGTTATAACAACCTGTAAGCACAATAAACGGATGTTGGTATATGAAGTCAATCACAGCTTGTTGGTCGTTCTCGGTAAATTCTGGCATTTTGTACATGCTTCAAATTTAATTGACTTGCAGGATAGTTGCTGCAATTTTGATATTTATCCACTGTGATTGGCAGCAAATGGTATTCAAGTAACAAACTAATCGACTAATTTAGCGTCCATGATTTACAAGGTTATAGGACTGATGTCCGGCAGCTCGTTAGATGGTTTGGATATTGCATTTGTGCAATTGGAAGAAGTGCGTGGGCAATGGACATATCATGTATTGGCAGCAGATTGCGTGCAATATACAGAAGAATGGGCTCATAACCTGAAGCATGCACAACAAATGGCTGTGCCCGATTTTCTTCGCCTCAATACTGCTTACGGCAGATGGATGGGTGAAGCTGTAAATAAGTTTATTGCCGAAAAGAATATAGAACTACAGGTACAATTTATTGCCAGTCATGGCCATACGGTAATGCATGAGCCTGCTAATTATACCACTTCGCAGATAGGGGATGGCGCGGCTATTGCTGCAGTTACAGGCCTGCCTGTCATCAGCGATCTGCGTGCGCTGGATGTGGCACTAGGCGGACAAGGAGCGCCTATAGTACCAATAGGAGATAAGTTGTTATTTGGACAATATGACTATCATCTGAACATAGGCGGTATTGCCAATATAACCGTACAGCAAGATGGTAAGCCGTTGGCATTTGATGTATGTCCTGCCAATCAGGTATTGAATACACTGGCACAAAAAGAGGGTAGGCCGTTTGATGAAAATGGTAAGATGGCTGCAAGCGGTACATTGCTTACAGATGTATTGATACACCTTAATAAGGACGAATATTACACAAGGCAAGCGCCAAAGTCTTTAAGTAATGAGGTGGCTATCAATATGGCATTCCCCGCATTGTTGGAAAGCCAACACAATACAAACGATTTGTTGCATACCATGGTACTGCACATAACAGAGCAGGTGGCAAGTGCAGTTAGCAAATATCCGTCGGGCAAAGAACAGGCCTTTATGCTGGTAACGGGCGGTGGTGCGTTTAATTCATTCCTGATAGAAAAACTGCAACATGCCTTGGCACAATACAATGTTGGTGTAATAGTACCCGATGCTGATACGGTAATGTATAAAGAAGCAGTAGTAATGGCATTGATAGGTGCACTGCGCTGGAGGGAAGAAACAAATGTGCTGAGTAGTGTAACCGGTGCAACACGCGATAGTATCAGCGGTGCATTGTGGATGGGGCATAGTTATTAATGTGGCATTTTTTCTATTTCATCACTAGTGAAAGTTTTGTTTGACGGGTTGAATGGATCTATTAATGGTATTTTGTACTCTACAAGGTCAATTTCTGCCATTCCTGTTATTGTTCTTTCTTCTATATTGTCTGGTATTAGTATTGTAGTTTTTACTTTTGTGAGGTTTTCTTTAGTGTAGTATTCAGCTTCTGTGTCATAGCCTCGTATTGTTATCTTAAGCATTAACAGTTCCGGTCTGTAAGTTTTCGGGATAGCTATATGGTATTGGCCTAAACTGTCTGTTTGCGCTGATAGGGTGTGGTTTCCATATATTAAGTCTGCATTAGCATTTGGTATAGGCTTTTTGTTATTGTCCAAAACATAGCCTGATATTAATATACTATCACCTGTAGGGGTGTTGCTTTCATTAAAAGAGCTTACTTGTAAGGTATTACTGTTTACTAAGGGTGCTTTCGCAGAAAGCTCTTGTATAGGTATCTGTATCAATACCAGAGTAAGCCCGAAGGCAATAAAATAACTGTATAATAAACTATTAGGTTGCTTGGGTATGCTTATCGTTTTGTTTAGCTGTGTACGATTAAATTTACCACACAGTTTTTGGCCTTTGTGGGAGTCAAAAAAATCATATAGCTGTCTGTCTGTAAATCCTGTGAAATCTACCACACATTTCTGGCAACTATTGCAAAACCTGCCTTGCTCAGTAGGTGTCATCTTGCTCCAGTCCTCGTGGCAAGGCAGGGGAATAGATATTTGTATGGGTTGTTTCATATTAATGCTTAGGGTATCGTTTGGGTTTTAATTTTAAATATCTAATTGAACAATAAGTGCCATAATATTTATTTGTCCTTACAATTTTGGTTTTATAATATTCAGTGGTGACTTTGATATATTTCCAGCGTGGAGATGAGATTTTACAGGTGTCCATACAGAAGTTAAAATAGCCCTTATCGTTAGTCGTTGTTATTAGTATTGTTTTTTTACGAAAGAAACCTTTTTGCAATTCAATAGTTGTATTTGGTATACGCTCTTCAGCGTCATTTACTAACACACCATTTATATGATAAGGTTTTTCAAATATTATTTCATCCAGACTATCTTTATTCAAGCTTTGTCCGGAAGCATTTGACATAATGCTTAATAGAAATAACTGAAGAAATACCTTTTTTATCACAATTCTAAGATACAACAAACCCACAGCCATATTGCCACGGGTTTATCATATAATATATTCAAGTCCTCAGTACTGCCCTGTACTCAGCAATACCAGTGTGCAAGCCTCCATGGCTTTTGCGCCCTGTGCCTCTACCATTTCTTCCAGTTCAGGGTTTTCAGTGCCCGGGTTGAAGATGACACGTTTGGGTTTTAATGACAGAATGTAGTCATAATAAGGTTTTTGGTTAGTAGGGTTCAGGTATAGTGTTACAGTATCAACATCGTCCATTGCAGGGTGTTCTTTAATAATGTCCGTGTTTCCGATTTTACCCTCTTTGTTTCCGATTGCAACAACAGTGTGCCCATGTGCAACAAGCCTGCTGGTAGCCATAAAACTATATCTGGATGGATTTTCTGATGCGCCTAATACTACTGTCTTTTTCATAATGTAAAATTACGCTATTTCGCTACTACAGGGCTTATACAACTATCATTGTAGCTTATTGATAGTTTAACAATGTATTGCACGGGATATTTGGTAACTTTAGTAAAGCGTTTAGCTATTCACTATTAATAATGATTTCTATATGCAATCGGCATACATCATAGCAGGGTATCGTACGGCAGTTACCAAATCAAAACGTGGCGCGTTTCGCAATTATCGTCCCGATGATTTGGCAGTAGATGTGATAAGAGGTTTGCTGGCAAGTGTGCCACAACTGGACCCGAAACTGATAGATGATGTGATAGTGGGTAATGCAGTGCCTGAAGCGGAACAGGGCTTGCAGGTAGGGCGCATTATAGCCAATCGTGCAGTAGGTGAATGGGCACCCGGCGTTACTGTCAATCGTTATTGTGCATCTGGGTTAGAAACCATTGCCATTGCCACAGCCAAAATTCAGATGGGGCAGGCAGAGTGTATCATTGCGGGTGGTACTGAAAGTATGAGCCTTGTACCTACGGCAGGATGGCGTACTATGCCCAACTATGATATCGTAAAAGATAACGGTGACTACTACTTGAGTATGGGGCTAACAGCTGAACAGGTAGCTAAGGATTTTGGTGTGCCTCGTGATGCACAGGATGCTTTTTCTTACCAATCTCACCAAAAGGCAATTACGGCTATTAAGGAAGGTTATTTCAAAAAAGGTATCCTGCCAGTTACGGTAAAAGAGGTATACCTGAATGAGAAGAACAAAAGAACTGAACGGGATATAATTGTAGATACAGATGAAGGGCCACGTGCCGATACCAGTATAGAAGCATTGGCAAAGCTACCTCCTGTATTTGCACAAGGTGGCTCTGTTACTGCCGGCAATTCATCACAAACATCAGACGGTGCTGCATTTGTAATTGTAATGAGCGAAAGGCTGATGGCACAACTCGGCTTGAACCCGTGGGGCAGGTTGGTAGGGTGTGCCGTGGCAGGTGTAGAGCCTCGCATCATGGGTATTGGCCCTGTAGCTGCTGTGCCGAAAGTTTTGAAACAAACAGGGCTGAATCTGGGGCAAATAGACCTGATAGAGCTGAACGAAGCATTTGCATCTCAATCATTGGCCGTAATTCGTGAGCTTGGGCTGAATCCTGATATCGTCAATATTAACGGTGGTGCAATAGCCTTGGGACATCCGCTGGGTTGTAGTGGTGCTAAGCTCACCATCCAAATGCTGAATGATATGGAAAGGCTTGGCAAAAAGTATGGTATTGTTACAGCATGTGTAGGTGGTGGGCAGGGTATTGCAGGCGTTATCGAAAAACTATAATACAGGTCAATTATTTGTATTCCTTTTTACGATAGCTTTGCAGCGATTTTAGCTTTTATTCGTATGCGCCGTATAGCATTATTGGCATTAGCCGCTTTAGCAAGTTTTAGTTCTCAGGCACAAATCATAAATACCAAACCCGTACTTACAGGTATGTATTTGCAATGGGGGTACAATCGCGATTGGTATACTCGTAGCGATTTGCATTTTTCTAACGGCAGCAAATATGATTTCACTGTACATAAGGTAAAAGCTGAAGATAAACCCGACT
This sequence comes from Chitinophagales bacterium, assembly GCA_017303395.1. Classification (GTDB taxonomy): domain Bacteria; phylum Bacteroidota; class Bacteroidia; order Chitinophagales; family Chitinophagaceae; genus Polluticoccus. Next base: position 52,793 of record JAFLBN010000003.1, on the reverse strand, counting down.
TTTCAGGTTTTCGAACCAATCCATTAGATATCACTATTCCGCAAAACTCTTTCCGAATTGGCTTTTTCCTTAATAAAAAGAAAACCCACTCAATAGAGCTGAACTATGACCATACAAAGTATGTGGTTACAGATTATCAGCCGTACGATATTACAGGGCAGATAAATGGCCAGCAAGTTAACTGGCAGGATACCATTTTGCATCCTTCATATCTGCACGTTGAGCATACCAATGGTGCCAATTTCTGGATGATAAATTATGTGGGTCATCACGAATTATTGCGTAACAAAAAGAAAGACTTCCGTATGGCAAGCCTTTTATATAAGGCTGGGGCGGGTCTGGTAATACCTCGTTCTGATATCTACCTGATGGGCAAACGGTTGGACAACGAGTTTCACGTAGCGGGTTATGTAATTGGCCTTGAAGGTGGCGCCCGTTTCTATCCTATACGCAATTTGTTTCTGGAGGCTAATGTTAAAGGTGGGTTTGCTAACTATCTGAATGTATTGACTGTAGATGACGGAGGCCGTATCAGGCATAAATTCTGGTATGCAGAAGTAATTGGTTTGCTCGGCTACGACATCAATTTTGATAAAAGTGCCAAACGTAAACCGCGTGGTGCTGCAGCATTAGAAAAGCCTTAAGGTTTAGTTATAAACACATTCAGCATCAATCCGTTATTATACTGATACACTTGTTTCCCTGCAATCAATGCAGCTTGCTGTACTGTTTGATTAAAAACACCTATTTCTCCGCGTAGTATTTTGTTGTATTGGTATCCTGCAAGGAGCCCGATACGGTTTTGGTCAAATATGTTTTGGTTTACATTTTTGCCGAATCCGATAAAGATTTCATCGAATGTTACAGCATAGAATGTTTTGTTTTCAATTTTTTTCCTGTTGATTGGCACCGCAGCACGTAGTTGATAGCGTACACGATTCAGATATATCCATTCAGTTCTTGTATACTCAGGCGCAGATTGGTTTACTTTTCCAAGGAAACGCTGCTCTAAGCGCAACCTGTGATTAAGCGCAATTCTGCCAACATTGCCATTCCATACCAATTGTTCAAATATTCTGTGCTCGGGAATATGATAGGGGCCTGCAGGGTAGTCTCCGTAGGGGAATGTTACAATGTATCCGTACCCAAGCAGCGCACTTACATTGTTTTTGAAATGATATTGTAAGCCCACTCGCGTCAGTGATTGTTGCCAGTTGGTTATGATGTTATCTCTTCGCCACTGATATTCCAACCATACAGAGGTTTTGTGCTTTTTGCCTGTATATATGGTTCCAAATGCATTGTACCAGCCAATTATGTTAGGGTCTCTAAGCCTTTGGCAAAAGCTGTTATTGGTAATAAACAATGTTAATATTGATAAAGTCAGTATTTTTCTGAATACAGTCATAAGGGAGCTTAATTATGGATTCTGTATCTTCGCGAAGCAGTTTCCGTCTGCAATATACTTGTGATTAAGAAAACAGGACATATAGTTATTTCCACATGGCTTGCCATACTGCTGTTGTTTGGCAGTACGCCTAAGGAGTATATACACCTGTTTTCGGGCCATACAGATACCATACACAGCCATCTTGAAAAAGACGGATTGGTTATAGAGCCTGAACACCATCACTGTAGTTTTTTAAGTTATTCACTTCCGTTTTTCGTTAATGATGCTCCGGTATACAAGTTGCATGCACCACGCATGGTATATCCTGTTTATACCGACATTACTTGCGTTACATACAATCCAAGCAGTCCGCTTACTGCTTATCTGCGTGGACCTCCAACAATCATTTCATAGTTAATTATGTAATGGCTATCCCGCTTTTGCGGCATTGCCAATTCGTTTTTGTATTAAGACAACGATATGAATCGTGTATTAATAGCCATGATACTATGGCTAATGGTACTTGTGCAGCATGTATATGCACAGGATACCTGTAATATAAACATCAAGTGCAGGGTTGTAGAAACGCACAGTGGCCAATCTCTGTTTCCTGTATCTGCGTATATAGACGAGATGAAACGTGAATTTGAGGTGGATGAAGACGGGCGTTTTGAAATAGACAATGCTTGTTCGGGCACTTATCATATTCACTTTCATGCTGCGGGTTACGAGCATTTGGTAAAAGAAATCAAGATATCAGCCAATGCCAGTCTCAAATTCAGCCTTTCGCACATAGATAAAGAACTGGCTGAGGTAGTGGTATCTGACGACCGTGCAAAAACCATTATACAGAGCAAGGGGAACATAAACCGACTGGATATAGTATCGAACAGCGGTAAAACACTGGGTGATATGTTGCAAAATGTAAATGGTGTTTCGGTGTTATCTAACGGTGCTACAATAGCCAAACCTGTCATCCATGGTTTGCACAGCAATCGTATCATCATACTCAACAATGGTATTCGTCAGGAAGACCAGCAATGGGGTGGAGAACATGCACCAAACATAGACCCGTTTCTTGCCAATAATATCACTGTGCTAAAAGGTGCATCAGGTGTACGCTATGGCACAGATGCTATAGGTGGCGTGGTATTAGTAGAGCCTTCTGCCGTCAGGACTATGATTGGCTGGGGCGGAGAGGTAAACCTCGCGGGTTTTAGCAACAACCGCATGGGTGTAGCTTCCGCAACTGTAGAGCATGGTTTTAAGTACATAAAAGGGCTAGGCATCAGGTTGCAGGGTACGTTGAAGCAAGGTGGAAATTATCATATCCCTGATTATTGGGCGGCTAATACAGGTACTGAAGAGCAGAATTATTCTGCTACCATGGCATATAAAAGAGCTCACTTTGGTGTAGAGGCTTTCTATAGCCATTTCAATACGAAGCTCGGAATATACCGTGGGTCTCATACCGGTAATCAGGCAGATCTGATGGCAGCTATCAACAGTGATACGCCTTTGGTTAATGCAGGATTCAGCTATCAGATAGACCGACCTATGCAGCACGTAGTGCACGACCTTGCGAAGCTAAAAATGAATACAGATACGCGCGCAGGTGCTTTAAGCCTTGTATATGCTTATCAGCACAACTACAGGCAAGAGTACGACATTATACGTGGCAATAGCGATAAAGCGCAGCTAAACCTGACATTAAATACTCAAAGCCTTAACCTGAACCTGGAACACAAGCCTGTAGCAGGCATCAGCGGGCAGGTAGGGATAGATGGTACATATCAGGAAAACTATATGCGGGATGGCGACAGGGTATTTATACCCAACTATCGCAGCCCGGGTTTTGCAGCATACATTATAGAGCGTTACAGGTTGAATAAAGTAACACTTGAAGCAGGTGCGCGTTATGACTACAGGCATTATGAAGTCTTCAATCCTGAAGGTAATAACCAGACGATAGTGCGTTATCTGTTCGATTACAGTAATGCTTCGGGAACAATTGGGTTGAGGTATAAACCTAAGCCTAACTGGGAATGGAGTGTAACGCTGGCTAATGCATGGAGGGCCCCGCAAGCAAGTGAGCTGTTCAGTTCTGGTTTGCATCATGGTGCGGCACGTATAGAGCTGGGTGATAAAAAACTGAAGCCCGAAAAAGCATATAGCCTGAATATTGAAACAGGGTATAATGTGCCCGATAAACTGCATCTGGAACTATCGCTGTATTCTCAGTATATCAATGACTTCATTTACCTGAAACCTGATGCGGACATACTTACTATCAGGGGGTATTTTAAAAGCTTCAGGTATACACAGACAAATGCTTGGCTAAATGGCATTGACGCATCGGTAAGGTATTATCCTGTTAAATCGCTGGAAACACATCTGAAAGCATCTATTCTTTTTGCAAGAGATGTGCAGCAAAAAGACTGGTTGATACTGATGCCTGCAGACCGCATTTCAGGTGGTATCAAATACTCATTTAATCTTGGTAAGACCATTAAGGATGTGTATGTAGGTGCAGATGGCAGGTATGTTTTCAGACAATGGCGTATACCTGCAAACTTTGACCAGATAGACTACCCACACCCGCCTGCAGATTATTTTGTAATGGATGCAGAAGCAGGTGTAACTATCATGCGTAGTGGTCATCCTATTTATTTCAGCATTACAGTAATGAATGCGCTTAACCAGCAATACCGAGATTATCTGGATGCATTCAGGTATTTCATCAATCAACCGGGAACGAACGTAGTACTAAGGCTACGTGTCCCATTCAATTTTTACGGATTAATTTCTAAAAACTAACAATTTTAAAACATTCAATAGTTATGAAAAACAATATCATTAAATACGCAACGATAGCAACATTAGCAGCTGTATCATTTACAGCATGTAAGAAAGACGAAGTAGCAACTCCTACTCCGGTAGAGCAGGAACTGATTACAACTGTAAAACTGAATGTAACTAACAGCGAAGGGTTTAATAAAACCTTTGTGTACAAGGTTGAAAATGGTTTTGGGAGTACTACACAAGGTACTGTTACGAAAGATGATATAGTACTTGCACCAGGGAAACAATATGATGTAGAAGTTACATTACTCAATGAAAAGAAATCTCCGGCCGAAGACGTGACTGAAGAAGTGAAAAATGAGAGCAATGATCACTTGTTTTTATTTCAATCAGCTCCTGTTACAGGTGCAGGTTCTGTAAGCTTTAGCGATGGCAACAAGGATGGTAACGGTAATCCGTTGAACCAAAAAATCAAGTTTACTACAGCTACGGCGGGTACAGGAGCACTTACGCTTACTTTAAAGCATGAACCAACAAATAAGGCTGCTACCACACCGGATGCAGCAGGTGGTGAAACTGATGTTGAAGCTATATTTAATGTTAAGCTGCAATAGTTAAACATATTGAACGTCAATTGTTAATGATAAATGCCTGTGAAAACTTTTTTCGCAGGCATTTTGTTTTTATATTATTATGTATATTTAAGTAAAGATTAAATAGTGTATGATGGCAACCCTAATAGAAAAAGAAGAAGTATCTAACTACACCATCGTTCCTGCATTTGTAGATAATACGGAACATTGGCAAAAAGAACTGCAATACGCTACAAGGCTGGGTAATGAATTTAAGGGGAAAACGACGATAACGTTTGAAACTACCCAAGGGCCACGTAGTATCAGCACCACTGTATGGTCTGTCACGGACAAATACCTGCAAATAAAAGGTGGTCAAAATATTCCTTTAAACAGTCTTATAGAGGTGCATTTCTGATTTGCACCTCTCCATTTCGCTGCTATTCCAAATATCTTTATTAAATTTGTGCATTGTTATGTATTGATACATAGCGATAAATAACTTAATTCAAACGTAAAACCCCGACGTTCTAAGTATCTATATGGAGCAGCAGGAAATAATCAGCCGGATCAAGGCATTCATGGTAGAAGATTTTGAGGTTGATGAAGCTACTATTTTGCCAGAGGCTGACTTGAAAGAAACACTTGATCTTGATAGTCTTGACTACATAGACCTTGTTGTAGTTATAGAACAGAACTTCGGTTTCAAAGTAAAACCTGAAGACTTCCAGACTATGGTTACTATGCAGGATTTTTACGATTACGTAGCCAACCGTTTGCAATCTGCCAATGCCTGATACTGAAGCCTGGAAAGGACGCTCACGGGGTACTCCTCTAGGTTACAGAATATTTGTATGGCTCCTGAAAAAGGGGGGGCTAAAGTCGGCATACACTTTACTGCATTTCGTTACATTTTATTATCGTCTGTTTGTAAAAGCAGCCACAAATCCTTTGCGATACCTGTACACACAACGTATGGGTTACAGTGCTGCAGATGCATCTCGTCTCATTAAAAAGAACCTGATGGTATTCGGGCAAACGCTGATTGATAAAATAGCTGTACTATCAGGTCAGGGTAAGGAACTGAGCTTTACGCATGAGGGCATAGAACATATTGAGCAACTTGTAAAAGACGGTAAAGGCGGTGTATTGGTAAGTGCTCACCTTGGTAATTGGGAAACTGCTGGCCATTTGCTGAACCGTATTGAGGCTAAGATTAATATTGTGATGTATGATGGTGAGGGCGAGCAGATGAAGGCCTATATGGAGCAGTTTGACAGTAAACGCTCATTTAATATAATTTATATACGAGAAGACCAGTCACACATTTATGAAATGTCGGCTGCACTGAATCGCAACGAGCTGATTTGCCTGCATGCAGACAGGTTTCGTCCGGGCAACCGAACTATGAAGCATGTGTTTTTGGGGGAAGAAGCATTATTTCCTGCAGGGCCATTTATACTGGCATCCAAACTAAAAGCACCTGTATGCTTTGTTTTTGCGTTTAAAGAGACTAATTTTCACTACCATTTTTATGCTTTCAAAAGCAAAACTTATGAGGGCAGAGGGACTATCGGTATGGAGTTAATGCTGGATGATTATGTTGCACTGGTAGAAAAAATGCTGAAGCAGTACCCCGAGCAATGGTTTAACTATTTTGATTTTTGGAAGAAATGAGCAGTCAGGATATCCTACAATACATTCCTCAGCGTCCGCCATTTGTAATGATAGATAGCATTGTAAAGGCAGACGGAACCGTATCAGAAACTACATTTACGATCAGAGAAGGTCACCTTTTTGTAGAGGATGGTAAGTTTACAGAACCCGGATTGGTTGAAAACATGGCGCAAACTGCCGCTGCCGGTACCGGATATAGCCTTATGGAGCAAGGTAAGCCTGTTCCTGTAGGTTTTATAGGGGCTTTAAAAGCTTTAAACGTTTTAGATATGCCTGCAGTTGGTGATACCATTACTACTGAGGTTAGTTTTAAAACCCAGGTATTGAATGTGCATATCGTACAGGGCCGGGTTTTCAATAAGGGGAAAGAGATAGCCAATTGCGAGCTCAAAATATTTTTACAGGAATCTTAAAATATCAACGTCATGAAAAACTTATTTGTATTGGCTTTAGCCACATTGCTTTCCATCAATGTTTTTGCACAGAAGAAAGAAGATGTATTCAATGCAGATGTACCTGTTACCTGGCTGGGGCTCGATTTTTCTCAACTTAAATTTATAGGGGATGCTACACAATGGCAGGATGCAGGCGAAATAACTAACAGCCAGATGCGCGATAAATACTTCCCATCATGGAATAGCCTGTTTGTGACGGAAAAAGACAGGTATAAAGTAGCAGATGCCATCAGGCGTACAGAAGTGAAATATGCTATTGATGTAACAGAAAAAGCAAATAACAGCCTGAAGGGTAACTTCTTTGAAAGTGATGCAAATAAATTCCAGTTGTTGGATGAACAAAAAGTAGCTTCACTTGTTAAGAAGTATGATTTTAAAGGTAATTCCGGTGTTGGTATGATGTTCTTTGTGGAAGGAATGAGCAAAGGCAGAGAGACTGCATCTATGTGGGTTACCTTTGTAGATATGAAGTCTAAGACTGTATTGTTTACCCAAAGGGTAGAGTCGAAAGCCGGTGGTTTTGGCTTCCGCAATTATTGGGCAAATACATTCCGCACTGCGCTGAAAGAAATAAAATCAGACTGGAAGAACTGGAACTAAACATCCCCATTTGAAAAAAACACTTACACACGTAACGGAACTTGAGGTTAAATTCAGCGAGGCAGACCCACTGGGTATAGTTTGGCATGGACACTTTATACGTTATTTCGAAGATGGCCGAGAGGCGTTTGGTAATGCTTACGGTCTGAAATATCTTGATTTTTACAGGAGTAATATAGTTGTGCCTATTATTAAAATAGACTGCAATTATAAACGCATTTTGCGTTACGGACATAAGATTCGCCTTGAAACCACTTATGAAGATTGTGCTGCTGCTAAATTGTTGTTTCACTACAGTATTTATGATGCAGCAACTAATGAGCAGGTAGCTACCGGTAGCTCTATGCAAGTGTTTATGGAGCGTGAAAGCTTGGAATTGATGTGGACCTTGCCACAATTTATGATTGACTGGAAAGAAAAATGGCTCGCTGAATAGATGCTTCCCGTTTACGCAATAGCAACAAATACTACATCTTCTTTGGGCATTGATGTTAAAGCCCATTGGAATGCCGTGCAACAAGGTAAAAGTGGTATTGCTTATCATGATGATGCATCATTGAGTGCTATGCCTTTTTGGGGCGCCAAAATAGACGCATCTCAGTGGCAGTATATTCAGGCACAAACCAGAACATCAACTGCCATTTCTCCGTTTGAACAACTTGCCATATTTGCAGGTAAACAGGCATTGAATGCCTGCAATCAAGATATAGCTCCCGAAGATACATTGGTAGTACTTTCTACAACAAAAGGCAATATCGAGTGGCTCGGCATGTATGACGATGAGCGCTTGTCTTTGCATAAAAGTGCCGATATCATTGCCGAAGCTTTAGGTATAAATAAACACAAGCCTGTTGTGGTGTCACACGCTTGTGTGTCGGGCGTACTAGCGTTGGTATATGCTATGCGCAGGTTGCAGCAGGGTACACACAAACATGCTATTGTGATTGGCTGCGACAGATTTTCTCGATTTGTATTAAGTGGTTTCCAATCCTTTCAGGCTGTTGCAGATGAAGCCTGCAAACCATTTGATGCAAGTCGTAAAGGTATTAACCTTGGTGAGTGTGGCGCTGCGATAGTACTTACTACACAGCCCGATTTTGGTGCTTTAGCAAGATTGCATGCTGGTGGTAGCTCAAATGATGCTAATCATATTTCAGGTCCGTCTCGCACGGGAGAAGAGTTGGGCTTAGCAATCAATACTGCTTTGCAACAAGCGGGTATTACTTCCGAGGATATTGATATGATATCTGCACATGGTACTGCTACATTGTACAACGATGAAATGGAAGCGAAGGCATTCAATCTTTGCGGATTGGAGGATAAACCTGTACACAGTTTCAAAGGCTATACAGGCCATACATTAGGCGCAGCCGGAGTGCTGGAAAGTGTGATGATAATAGAAAGCCTGCAACAGCAGCAATTGATACCATCATTGGGTTTCAAAGAATTGGGTGTTCCTGTGCCTTTGAATGTAACTACTGAAGCTGCATCTGCTGATATAGCTTACGTTCTCAAAACCGCATCAGGTTTCGGAGGTTGTAACGCTACTGCTATATGGGGTAGGGTGTAAGCCTATTTGTTTAGAGCGTTTACTGCAATCCAACTGAATAGACCAATACCGGTTTCCATTGCTTTTTCGTCAATGTCAAATTTTGCATTGTGTACAGGTGCTGTGAATTTCTCATTGTTTTGATTGGTTCCTATTCTGAAGAAACAACCAGGTATTTGCTGCACATAGAAGCTGAAATCTTCAGCAGCCATACGCATATCCAACGTGTGTACATTTTCGCCACCTATATAATCTCTGGCCCAGTCTTCGGCAAATGTTGTAAGCGTTGGGTCGTTGTACAGAGCGGGGTAGCCCTTAGGTATTTCTACAGTTGCTTTTGCACCATATGCTTCGCAAGTATTGTGAATGATGTCCTCAATCCACTTATGTGCCTCATAGCGCCATTTCTCGTCCATAGTACGCAGTGTACCCAGCATCTCTACCTTGTCGGGTATTACGTTGGTTGCGAAACCACCTGTTATCTTCCCGAAGGTAAGTACAGTAGGTATCAGTGGATTGGCTTTACGTGCTACCACTTGTTGCAATGCAACAATCACCTGCGCAGCAGTTGTAATGGGGTCTATTGTTTGGTGTGGCAAAGCAGCGTGTCCGCCTTTGCCTTCTATCGTTATGTATATTTCATCGGCACTTGCCATATATTTTCCTGCGCGAAAACCTGCAGTACCACTTGGTAGATGCGGATATACATGTAGTGCATAGATGGCTTCAGGTTTTGGATTTTCCAATACACCGGCTGCAATCAAGAGGCTTGCGCCACCCGGGTGCTTCTCTTCCCCTTGTTGGAATATGAGTTTTACAGTGCCTTCAAATTCATCTTTCAGTTCGCTGAGTATGCGCGCAGTGCCTAGCAAACAACTGCTATGTACATCATGACCGCATGCGTGCATTACACCGTCGTTTTTAGATCGGTATGGTGTATCATTGGCTTCTTGTATAGGCAAGGCATCCATATCTGCACGCAGGGCTATGCAGCGTTTATCAGGATTTTTACCTTTTATCAATGCGACTACACCTGTACCTGCAACACCTGTTTGGTGTTCTATTCCCCAAGATGCCAGTTTCTCTGATATAAAAGCAGATGTTTTGTATTCTTCAAAAGACAATTCCGGATTGGAATGAATATGATGGCGTATAGCCTGTACTTCCGGATAATATTTTGCTGCTATTTCGCGAATCAGATTAATCATCGTTCATTGTATTTATTACAATAATATCGGGTACTATCATGCAAGGGTTGTAAATCCCAGTCAGCTCGTCATATACTTTCTGTGCTTCGGCACGTGTACGGAAGTCGCCCACCTTTACACGAAACTGTGGCTGTACATAGCTAAGATATGTGCGAACTTGCGGATATCTGCGAATGAAATCTACTCTTACCTGATTGGCCTTGATGCGGTCGTTGCCATTGTATATCTGTACCCTGAAACCATGCCCTGAGCGGATAACGCCAAGCTGCACATTTCGGTATTTTTTTACAACAACATCAAGCCTCGGGTCTGCATGTAGGGTAACTCCGGTTGATACAGCAACAGTGTCATCATCATCTATTGCTTTTTCATCTACAAGTACCTGTGCATTGGCAATACTGTAGTTAACGCAAAAGGTAAAAAATAAGATATAGTAGAAAATCGCTCTCATTCCGGGGGCTAATCTACGTCAGTTTATCTTCTTTTACTATAGCTACGCTTGCAGAACATCCTAAACGGGTAGCACCTGCGGCAATTAATTCTTTAGCAAAAGCAGCATTTTTAATGCCGCCGGAAGCTTTAATGCCCATGTTTGCAGGTGTGTTTTGCTTTATCAGCTGCACCGCATGTACTGTAGCACCTGCATCAGAAAAACCTGTGGATGTCTTAATAAAATCTACACCAAGCGGTGCATATGATTTGCAACTGTGCTTTATTTCCTCATCTGTAAGGCTTCTTGTCTCCAATATCACTTTGATGATGCAGCCATGCTGATGAACCAGTTTAGTACAAGCCTCAACCTCTGCCACGGCATATTCCCAGTTGCCGTTTTTAATAGCAGCTATATTATGTACCAGGTCAATTTCCTGTGCACCGTGCAATATGGCATTTTCAATTTCAGCCAGCTTAGCAGGCAAACTGCTATATCCTAATGGAAAACCAACAACTGTGGCTATGCTTACATCTGTGCCAGCCAGCATTTTTTGCGCAAGCCCCACATACACAGGTGGTACGCAAACAGCCTTGAAATGATAGGTTATTGCCTCATTGCACAAAACCACTACATCCTGAAGGGTAGTAGTGGCTTTGAGTATAGTATGGTCTATATACTTTGCTAAATCCCGCATTATAGATTTTTAATGATTTCCAGTGCAAATTCGCTTGTTTTCAACAATGTTGCATCATGCATCAGGTTGTAGAAATCTATTGTTACACGTTTGCGTTTGATAGTATCGCTCAGTGCTTTTGTTATGCTGTCTGCAGCTTCTTTCCAGCCCATGTATTCCAACATCATTACACCACTCAGCAGCAATGAAGATGGGTTCATGGTATCTGTATTGGCAAAGCGTGGTGCAGTACCGTGTGTTGCTTCAAATACAGCGTGTCCTGTCAGGTAGTTGATATTTGCACCCGGTGCGATACCTATACCACCCACAGCAGCTGCCAATGCATCAGATATATAGTCACCGTTCAGGTTCAGTGTAGCTACTACAGAATAATCTTGTGGAGCCAATAGTATTTGTTGCAGGAAGTTGTCAGCAATAACGTCGTTAATAATCAGCTTGCCGTTTGCTTTAGCTAATTTCAGTTCATTGTTAGCAGCTTCTTCACCTTGTTCTTTTTTCGTTCTTTCCCACTGTTCCCAAGTATATACTTTATCGCCAAATTCACGTTCAGCCAGTTCATATCCCCACATTTTGAAGCCACCTTCGGTAAACTTCATGATATTGCCTTTGTGAACCAATGAAACTGTAGGACGGCGGTTTTCAAGCGCATATTTAATGGCAGAACGTACCAGCCTTTCACTACCTTCTTTAGATACCGGTTTAATGCCGAAAGAAGTAGTTTCAGGGAAGCGTATTTTCTTGCCTGCACCCATTTCATTGGTCAGGAAGTCGAGCATTTTTTGTGCTTCAGGCGTGCCTGTTTTGAATTCGATACCAGCATAGATATCTTCTGTGTTTTCGCGGAAGATAACCATATCAACCTTTTCAGGATGACGAACAGGTGAAGGGACACCCTGGAACCATTGTACCGGACGAAGGCAAACGTACAGATCTAATTCCTGACGCATAGCCACGTTTAGCGAACGGATACCGCCACCAACTGGTGTAGTCAACGGACCTTTAATAGATACGATGTATTCTTTTGCAATATCTAAAGTTTCAGTTGGCAGCCATTCTCCTGTTTGATTGAAGGCTTTTTCGCCAGCCAGCATTTCTTTCCACTCTATTTTGCGTTTGCCACCATATGCTTTTTCAACAGCGGCATCCATTACTTTTTTGCTGGCACTCCATACATCAGGGCCTATGCCATCGCCTTCTATAAACGGTATTATCGGATTTTCAGGAACATTCAGTTGGCCATTGGCACCCATTGTAATTTTCTGTGGAGTCATCTTTACTGTTTTTTGGATATTACGCGCGCGAAGATAAACCAAAACAGGTATATAAGAATCCTAATTCTGGCTAAAATGGTATAGATGACTGTGTTTATTCTTTCCCCTTGTCAAGCGAGAAGCCGAATGACGAGCCTACGCCTAATGTGCTGCGTACTGTAACGGATTGATTGTGAGCTTCTATAATGTGTTTCACTATGGCAAGTCCTAGGCCTGTACCACCTATTTCGCGGCTGCGGCTACGGTCTGCACGGTAGAAACGTTCAAAGATGCGTGGTAGATGCTCTTCCGCAATGCCAGGGCCATCGTCAGATATTTCTGTATAGATGTGATTGTCGTCAACTTCATAGAAGCCTGCTGTAATAGTGCCGTCTTCATTGCCATATTTAATGGCGTTCTCAACCAGATTCACCAGTACCTGTTTTATTTTGGGTTTATCTGCATAAACCTCCAACGGGCGCTCGGTACCTTTTTTTATCAGTAGTTCTATATTCTTGGTTTTTGCTTTTAGAGATAGCTCTTCGTACACATCTTTTACAAGGTCTTGTATCACGAAAGATTCCTGAATAATGGGTATTCTGCCTGATTCCAGTTTCGATATTTCATCAAGGTCATCCAGCAACTGTACAAGCCTGTCGATGCCTTTGTTGGCATTGCTTAGAAACTTGCGGTTTACGTTCTGGTCGTCCAATGCTCCGTTCAGTAAAGTGTCAACGTATCCCTGAATAGTAAATACAGGTGTTCGCAGTTCATGTGCCAGATTCATGAGAAACTCCTTCCTGAATTGCTCATTGGCGCGTAGCATTTCTACCTCGTCTCGCTTCTGTATTGCCCAACGCTCCACATCGGCACGTACTTCTTCAATAGATTTTTGAGGTAGTATGTTGTTGTAGAAAAACTCTTCCTTTCTGGTAGCCTTGGTCTGATAAATAAGTTTATATATCAGCTTGATTTTTCGATATATAAAGCGTTGCAGGGTATAGTGGTATATCCAGTACGTAATGATAAATGTTACGACGAATACAATTAATGTCACCTGCCACTGGGGGCGCAACAAAAGGCTGAGAGAGGCATTGATGGTAGACATCACTGCCGCTGTAATAAAGGATAACAGCCTTGGAGAAAGATTTTTGGTATTAAGTACCGATGACATAGTTACTAAACTACACCATTTCAAACTTATAACCTACGCCTTTTACAGTGGTTATCAGGTCTATACCTATCTTCTGGCGTATTTTACGGATGTGTACGTCTATGGTACGGTCGCCAACAATTACATCAGTTCCCCATACACGTTGCAGTATCTCGTTGCGGAGAAATACACGGCCCGGTTTTGATGCCAACAGAGAAAGTAATTCAAATTCCTTCTTAGCCAGTATTATTTCGGTGCCTTTGTATGTAACGGTAAATTTCGTTTTGTTGATTTCCAGTTCACCGAAGCTCAGTTTCTGGTCTTGCTCATCATCTTTGCGGAAACGGCGGAGTGCTGTGCGTATGCGTGTTGCAAGCAGTTCAGGTTTAATAGGTTTAGCTATATAATCATCAGCACCCACTTTCAAACCTTCTATTTCCGATTTTTCATCGCTCAATGCCGTAAGGAAAATGATAGCTGTTTCTTCAAACTCCGGCATCTGTCTTAACTCCTTGATAGTCTGTATGCCATCTTTGTTTGGCATCATTATATCAAGCAGTATCAGATCGGGGCGGAAGTCCTTAGCTTTCTTAATCGCTTCGACACCATCGCGGGCAGTAGCTGTCAGGTATCCTTTACCCTTCAGGTTGTAGCTGATAAATTCGGTTATATCCGGTTCATCATCTACTATCAGTATTTTGCCTGGTAAAACTTCCATATGTTCTTCGATATCCGGCACAATATTATATCAGCTTATGTGAACAAAAAACAACTGCTGCATTATCAAATTGTTACCAACAGATAATGCAGCAGTTAAGGTACGAAATATCTATGCCTTACCGAAGCTTATTTCAGTGTTACAGAGCCTCCGCCTACTTTGTAGCCGTCGTTATACAACTCTATTGTGTAAGTGCCTTTTTGGTATTCGCTGTCTTGCTTCCAGTCAGCACTTACATCTTTCACAGGTTTGTTAGTTTCCAGTGCTATTTGTTTCAGAATAGTGTAGTTGATAGTTTCGCCTTCTGCACTTGTTGTAGAGCCTGAGCCATATGCTGCATTGCTCAGCAGATTGCCGCTTGGGTCTGTGATACGAATGAAGATTTCTTTCTCGCCGCTTTCTGCAATGCGGTTTTCGTCTATATCGAAAGTGATGCGCATTACATCAACCCTGCCTGCACGGCCCGTTTCTTTTTCTTTCTTACCACCGCGACGCAGGTCTATTGGTGTGAGCCTTATGTTTGATGCATGTAATACTGCACCCAATCTTGCTTTCTTCTGCAGACCAACATTTTCTGTAACAGCCTGGTCGCGTTCAGCAGTCAGTATTGTATTTTGGTCGTTCAAATCAGCATTTTGCCTTTCAAGTTCAGCAATACGCTCCTGATATGTCCTAACCTTACCGTTAAGTTGTGCAATAAGCTTTTTAGCCTTGCCCAGCTCTGCTTTTGTAGCATTGCCGTTTTTAACGATAGCCTCAATTTTACTTCTCAGTTTAGCTATTTCGCCATTCTGGTCGTTAATGATGCTATCCATCATATTGTTCTTAGAAACCAGTTCATCCAATCTCACTAATGCAGCCTGATAGTCAGACTCAACAGCTCTGCGGGAAGAGTCTGCTTCATTGAATTGATATTGTGCTATTTCCAGTTTGTCAGACAGTTTATTGTTGTTTACAAACAGGTAAGCAATAACAGCCACCAATACTGCAATGATGCCATAGAATAGCATATTGTTGTTTTTCTTTGGCTGCTGCTGTTGCATTGGCTGCAACGGAGTCGAAGATGTGGGATTGTTCAATTCCTGGCTCATAAATATTGGTTTAATTATTACTTTAGATAATCGCTTACAAATATAATAACCCTTTTCATGGAGTTTCTTAAACAAATCTTATTTCTTGATATCGAAACAGTACCACTAGTTCCAAACTTCGATGGTTTAACAGAAGTTTTGCAAAACGAGTGGGCAAAAAAGGCCAGATATCTTAAAAGTAATATAGTGGAAAATCCTGAACCCTCTATGCTTTTTGAAGAAAAAGCAGGTGTTTTTTCTGAGTTTGCAAAAGTGGTTTGCATCGTAGTTGGCAGTTTGCAACAACAAGGTGATAATTGGACGTTGAGACTGAAGCCTTTAGCCAATGATGATGAAAAACAACTCTTACTCGATTTTAAAGAATTGGTACAACGTTTTGCTAAGCATTATCCTAATCTGCAGTTCTGCGGGCATAACATCAAGGAGTTTGATGTTCCTTTCCTTTGCAGACGCATGCTGATACATGGTATTCAACTGCCGGATAGTATGAATCTGAGTGGCAAAAAGCCATGGGAAATAACACATCACGATACGTTGGAAATGTGGAAGTTTGGTGATTACAAGCATTTCACATCTTTGGCTTTGCTTGCCGAAATTTTAGGAATACCTTCGCCAAAGGATGATATGGATGGCAGTATGGTAGGGCAGGTGTATTGGCAGGATAAAGACCTGCCGAGAATAGCCAAGTACTGTATGCAGGATGTGCTGACAAGTGCCAAAGTGTACCTTAGACTGAAAGGCATAACAGATATTCATCCGGAACCGGTTTATGTGAACGAATAGTATGACGGCAGAATTCAAGAAACTGATACAATCGCTACAGGCAAAGCAATATGCACCCGTATACCTGATAGATGGTGAAGAACCATACTATCTGGATATGATTACAAATTACTTTGAAGAAAAGATATTGGAACCGCATGAGCGCGATTTCAACCTGATGGTATTGTATGGCAAGGATGTAGAGTGGGCAGATGTGGTGAATGCATGCCGCAGGTTTCCCATGTTTGCAGAAAGGCAGGTTGTTATATTGAAGGATGCAGCGCAAATGCGCTCGCTGACTGAGCTTGCAGGTTATCTTGAAAACCCTGCCCCCACAACTATATTCCTAATAGAGCACAGGTTTAAAAAAGCAGATGGTCGTAGTAAGCTGGTAAAGTTTGCAAAAGATAAGGGTATTCACTTTACATCTGACAAGATTAAAGATGATATGGTGCCTACATGGATACAGAATTACGGGATGGAGATTGGTTTTCATGTAGGGGAGCGGGAGTCGCAAATACTGGCAACTTATCTTGGTAATGATTTGCAAAAGATTGCCAATGAAATTGAGAAGGTGCGTATCAACGTGCCTGATGAAAAACAATTGACTGCAGAGCTTATACAGAAGTATATCGGTATCAGCAGAGAATACAATGTATTTGAGTTTCCTGAAGCCCTTACGACAGGTGATAAGGATAAACTATACAGAATGCTGGCATACTTTATTGCCAATCCTAAGGTTGCCCCAATGGTGCTGATCGTTGGCTCATTTTATAATCAATTCAATCGTCTTTATCAGGCACATTTCTTGCATGGCAAACCTGATAAAGATGTAACTGCCGCATTGGGTACATGGCCATCTAAAGTAAGGGAGATAATGGCTGTTGCAGCAAAATGGCAATTGCCTAAAGTAGAACATGCACTTATGTTGCTGGGCGAATACAGTAATAAGGCTGTAGGTATAGACAGCAATACAGATGGTACTGAATTGCTGAAAGAAATGGTTGGCAGGCTAGAAGCACTACAATATGCCTAATGCTCTTTTAGCATGAATGGCATCGTTGCCCAATTGTTCTTTCAGTGCATCTAAAGATGGGAAGCGTTGTTCATCGCGCAGGCGTTCTGCAAACACTATTTCTATCTCTTGATTGTAGATGTCTTTGTTGAAATCGAACAAATGTGCTTCGATATGTAGGCTAAGTTCATTACTCACTGTCGGGCGGATGCCGATATTCATCATCCCGTAAAATGTTTCAGCGCCTACGATAGCTTTTATAGCATACACACCATTGCCCGGAATTATTTGCTCGGCATCCGTGGGTTTTACATTCGCTGTTGGGAAGCCAAGTGTTCTGCCCAATTGAGTACCCGATACGACAGTTCCTTTTAGGGTGTATTGTCTGCCGAGCATTTTGTTTGCATCGGTTACATTGCCTGCTGCGAGCGAGTTGCGGATTTTTGTTGAGCTTACTGCGGCATCTTCTATTTGCTTAGCAGGTATTTCATATACTTTAAAGCCAAGTTCATTTTCGTAAGCCTGCAACAGCTTTATATTGCCAGCGCGGTCGTGGCCAAACTGATGATCATAACCAATTACAATCCCTTTGGGTTGCAGGTGTTTTACAAGAAAATCCTTTACATACGCTTCAGCAGACAGTGCTGCAAAAGAAGGTGTAAATGGTACAACAAATACATGGTCTATTCCTGCCTGTGTTATTAGCTTTATTTTTTCTTCAAGCGGTGTGATGATTTTGATTGGCTGATCGGGAAATAACAACTTACGAGGGTGTGGTTCAAAAGTTAGTACAATGCTTTCACCACCAAGTTCTTTGGCATGTGCCACTACTTGTTGTAATATGGTAAGATGACCAAGGTGAACCCCGTCGAAAGTACCGATAGTAATAACTGCGTTATTGAAACTCTTTAGCTCGTCTGTGTTGTAAAATACTGCCATGCCCGTTGCGCAATGTAGCGCATTATTTTATTCCCATCAAAATCTCGTAAAAACGATAACAGTCTTCAAATGTGTTGTAAAGTGGCACAGGTGCTATGCGTATCACGTTTGGTTCGCGCCAGTCTGCTACTACACCATTGGCTGTAAGTGCATCAAATACTTCACGGCCTTTGTCGCTAAACAATAATGATAATTGACAACCTCTGCGTGTTGGGTGAGAAGGAGTGATGATAACAAACGGCAGGTGTGTTATTTGTTTCAGCAGCCATTCAAGATACCCAGTCATTTTCAGGCTCTTTTCACGAAGGGCTATCATGCCCGCTTTATCATATATATCAAGCGATGCGTTGTGAGCTACCATGTTAAATATTGGTGCATTGCTCATTTGCCAGCTGCCTGCATTGTTTTGAGGTATAAAGCCTTTCTTCATTTTGAAGCGGTCTTTTTCATCATTGCCCCACCAGCCACCAAGTCGGAATATTTTAGGATTACCATAGTGATGCTCGTGTACAAATATACCACCAACACCACCTGGGCCTGAATTTAGGTATTTGTAAGAACACCAACACGCAAAGTCTACCGTCCAGTCGTGCAGGTGCAGGGGTACATTACCTACTGCGTGTGCCAGATCATAGCCAGCATATGCACCCACTTTATGTGCGGCTTCAGTTATACGCTTCATATCGAAGAGCTGACCTGTGTAGTAGTTTACACCACCCATCATTACCAATGCCAGAGAATCTCCTGCATCTTCAATGGCTTTAACGATATCATCTTCCTCTATTATATGGGCACCTTCTTTTGGTGCCAGCTCTATGATGGCATCTTCAGGTTCATAACCATGCATACGCACTTGTGTTTCCACAGCATATTGGTCTGATGGGAAGGCTCCTGCTTCCATAATTATTTTGTAACGCTTACCCTCCGGACGATAAAAAGATATCATCAGCAGGTGCAGGTTGACGGTCAATGTATTAGAAGCTACTACTTCATCTTTTTTAGCGCCAACTATTTTT
This sequence comes from Chitinophagales bacterium, assembly GCA_017303395.1. GTDB lineage: Bacteria > Bacteroidota > Bacteroidia > Chitinophagales > Chitinophagaceae > Polluticoccus. Next base: position 33,469 of record JAFLBN010000003.1, on the reverse strand, counting down.
GCCAGCCTATCGCTAAAGATGTGATGGTACGAAAACCACGGATTGCGAGCCTGAAAATGGCCTTCCACACCATACCGTGCCCAGTCTTCCAACTCTTGTTGCATCAGGTAGCTAACACTTTTAGGTTGCAAGCCCAAAGAGTTGCCACAGAAATAATGTACGTCCTTGTTGTCGTGCTGCGGAAAGCGGAATCTTTCGCGGTACGGGAACAGGGTATCAGTATTATCCATCGATTGGGCAAACTCCAGTGTAGCTTCGTATGATTGCATGTGCTTTTTTGAAAATTTTAGCAAAAATAGTGTTCGCCCGTTAAACTTATTTAAAAAAGAAAGCAATAGGGCCAATATCAGGAACATTGGTTCCATTATTGTGTTTAGGTTAATGAACCAAAACACTGATTGTATGAAAAAGGTATTGTTTTCTTTCGGATTAGTATTAACAGCCATTTCTGCTGCAACCAATGTATCTGCAAAAGGCGGTAAAGTAGGTTTGGGGCTCCGCGCTACACCAGATGGTGGTGGTTTTGTAGCCAAAATGTTTCTGGATAAACATCTTGCTTTTGAAGGACAGCTGAATGCAGGTGGCATAACAGGTGGCTGGGGTGGTCCGAGCTTTAATGCTGTCGGGCTGCTTACTTATCATATTATACTTCCTAACCCTTCATGGAGGATATTTATGGGTGGTGGCGTGCATGCAGGCGTTTGGGATCGTGGCTGGCGCTATGTGAGTAAAGAAGGCAGGTATATTGACGATAATCGCGCCATATTCGGTATAGACGCCATAGGCGGTGTTGAGTATGTATTCAAAAAAATACCACTGGGTCTTAGTGCCGATGTAAAGCCTGCAGTTAACTTCCTTAGTGAATCAGGCTTTTTTGATCATAATGTAGTTGGTGTATCTGCAAGGTTTTACCTGAGATAGTGCTTTATTCACCGACGAAAAATTGATATTCACTTTCCTGTAAATGGTAATGGCCGAAAGCCTTGCCATTTATTTATTTGTAAATGCTACTTTTGGTTAAAATTGATAAAAACATGAAAAAAGGTTCAATTGTATTAGTCGTATTGCTGGGCATATTGCTGATAGGTGGCTGCCAGGCATGCAACATTCAGAAATCGTTGGTAACGCTCGATGAAAATGCTAAAAGCAAATGGGCTGAAGTACAAAACCAATATCAACGCCGTGCAGACCTGATTCCAAATCTGGTAAACACTGTAAAAGGCGCTGCTAACTTTGAACAGAAAACACTGACGGATGTAATTAATGCACGTGCAAAAGCTACATCTATACAGGTAAATCCTGATAATCTGACACCTGAAAAACTGCGTGAGTTCCAAAATGCACAAGGCGAACTAAGCCAGGCATTGGGGAGACTGATGGTAGTATCTGAGGCTTATCCTGAATTGAAAGCAAACCAGAACTTCCTTGCATTGCAAGATCAACTGGAGGGTACAGAAAACCGTATTACTGTGGCGCGCAAAAACTTTAATGATGCGGTACAGGACTACAATACTAAAATGCGTGTATTCCCGAACAATATGTTCGCAGGTATGCTAGGCTTTAGTACAAAAGGTATGTTTGAAGCGGATGCTGCTGCACAAAAAGCACCATCTGTACAATTCTAAATAAAGATGTTTCCTTTCTCAAAAAAGAAGCCGCTACTTTCTTCTGCCGAGCAGGAGCAGGTAGTGGCTTGTATCCGGGAGGCCGAAAGCCGTACAACAGGAGAGCTGCGTGTATTTGTTGAAAGCAAATGCAATAAAGCTGATGCCATGGGAAGAGCTGTGGAGCTTTTTGAAAAACTGGGTATGACGGCTACTGAAAAACGTAATGCAGTACTGGTATATCTTGCTACAGAAGATCGTAAGTATGCTATAGCGGGCGACAAGGAGATATATGAAAGGGCTGGTGGGGCTGCATTCTGGCAAGCAGCTGCAGAAAAGCTGAAAGGCCATTTGCAGGCAGGTGAGGTAGCTACAGGGCTAGCTAATTGTGTAAAAGAATTGGGCAACGCTATGGCTTCTCATTTCCCTTACGACCCTGCAATAACAAGAAATGAACTGCCCGACGAAATTGTATTTGGAAAATAATGGCTCGTATTCAATCTTATTTAAGGATAGTTTTTGCATTGCTGTTGAGTGTTATGTCTTATACATACACTTGGGCGGCAGATGAGGATTTTCCTGCAAAGCCCAACCCGCCGAGGCTGGTAAATGATTTTGCCGGAATGCTGTCTGCAGAAGAAGCAAACCAATTGGAAGCCAAACTTTTGCAATATGAGCAGTCGTCTTCAACCCAGATAACTGTAGTTACGGTAAAGAGTATAGGGCTGTATGAAGTAGCACAATATGCTATAGAACTAGGTAACAGATGGGGGGTAGGTCAGAAAGGTAAAGATAATGGGGTATTGATATTTGCATCAAAAGACGATAGGAAAATAAATATATCTACCGGTTACGGACTTGAGGGCGCATTGCCCGATGCAGTTTGTGGGCGTATTATCAGAAATGAAATCGTCCCAAATTTTAAAAACGGCGATTTTTTTGCGGGCTTCGACAAGGCTGCAGATGCTATTATAGCAGCCACGAAAGGTGAATATACGGCAGATGCAAAACCTAAAAAGGGAGGCAAGCCCGGCATCTTAGTTATAGTAATACTTATAATCTTGGTATATATAGTGCTATGGATTATAAGTAAAATAGGCGGTGGCGGCGGTGGTTCTTATATGAGTGGCAGAGGTTATCGAGGTTGGGATAGTGGCCCATGGATAGGTGGTGGTTTCGGAGGTTCTCGCGGAGGCGGTTGGGGCGGAGGCAGCAGCAGTGGTGGTGGCTTCGGTGGTTTTGGCGGTGGTAGCTTTGGTGGAGGTGGCGCAAGCGGCAGTTGGTAGCCTCGTATAATTGTTAATAATATTGTTTCAAATATAAAAGCATCAATGTACGCATTGATGCTTTTTGCATTACCTTTGTGCCACTTTTTTCATTAAGCCACTGTTAAATTTTAATGTTTCAGGAAGCACCTATTAAGGCTAAGAAGCAAATGATGCTGGGCGGTAAAGTCAAAGATTACAGTCAGTTACTGAAGCCTAATCTTAGCTTCATGGTGGTTTTTTCCAGTGTTATAGGCTATTTACTTGCTCCGGGCATCAGCTTCGAGTGGGGTAGTGTATTGATACTTTTTCTGGGAGGTATCTTGGTTACCGGTGGTGCTAATACTATCAATCAGATACTGGAAAAAGATGGTGACGCACAGATGAAACGCACTATGATACGCCCGTTGCCTGATGGACGTATGGGTATCACAGAAGCATGGATAATTGCTGCTGTAGCAGGTATTGGTGGTGCATTATTACTTGGTTATTTCTTCAATCCGCTTACCGGATTTTTAAGTTTCACTTCATTAATGCTATATGGTTTTGCTTACACACCTATGAAGCGTGTACATCCTGTAGCTGTGCTGATAGGGGCTATCCCAGGCGCATTGCCTCCACTGTTAGGCTGGGCAGCTGCAACAGGTGGGCTTGGTGTAGGCGGGTGGACGTTGTTCCTGATTCAGTTTTTCTGGCAATTCCCACATTATTGGGCTATTGGCTGGGTTGGCTATGATGAATACATTAAAGCAGGCATCAGCATGTTGCCTTCGCAGGAGCGCAGTTCTCGTTTCACTGCATTGCAAAGTATGTTCTACAGCATAGTGTTGGTGCCGTTGGCAGTTGTGCCAAGGGTAGTCGGTATTACTGGTAATATTGGCATGTGGGTTAGCATGGCTTGTGGTATACTATATTTTGCAGCGTCAGTAAGGTTTTATATTAAAAATGATTATAAATCGGCAAAAGGAGTAATGTTTGCCTCTTTTATATACCTGCCAACCGTATTGCTTGCTTTGTTGTTTGATAAGATGTAAAAGCAAAAACGATGGAAAGAACTATGCAATCTCCGGATAAGAAAAAGATTCACCCACACAAGTTTGCTTTGTGGATAGCAATGGGCAGCATTATAATGATGTTTGCAGGACTGACAAGTGCCTATATAGTGCGAAAGGCACAGGGCAACTGGGTTACTTACCATCTTCCTTTTCTGTTTTGGGTTTCTACTGCGGTTATATTACTTAGTAGTATTACTATGATAATGTCTGTTAAATCATTCAAAAACAGACAGATGTCAAGGTTTAAGACCTTAATGATTACCACTATATTACTGGGCTGTGCGTTTGCGGTTTTGCAGTATATGGGTTTCAAAGCTTTGTATGCTGAAAATATAAGAGTAGATGGTAACCCGAGCGAATCTTTCCTCTTCATTATAGCAGGCCTACACTTATTGCATATTTTGGGTGGAATAATTGCATTAATTATTGTATTTTTCCGCGCCTTTAGGACTAAAGTAAAGATATATAACGCTACATCTTTAGAAATTGCAGGTGCATACTGGCATTTTGTCGATGTATTGTGGATTTATTTATTTGTGTTCTTTCTGGCAAATCAATAAAATTGTTTCGAAATTTGCGCTCAATTCACAACTAACCAATTAAATTAGAAATTAAGTCAATCTATGTCACAAGCTACAACAGCAGAAACAAAAGTATGGGGCGGCGGACGTTCACCGTTCAACGTGAGCTACGGAAAAATGATGATGTGGTTCTTCCTGCTTTCCGATGCTTTTACTTTTAGTGCATTCCTTATCTCTTACGGTACTAAACGCTTCTTCAGTGAGGTATGGCCGGATGCCAACAGTGTATTCCACGCATTCCCGTTCATGGGGCATGCAAACTTACCTTTATTGTTTGTGAGCTTGATGACGTTCATACTCATCATGAGTTCTGTAACAATGGTATTGGCAGTACACTGCGGTCACTATGGCGATCGTCAGGGTGTTATTAAATGGTTGTTGTGGACTATAGTTGGTGGTATCGCGTTCCTTAGCTGTCAGGCTTGGGAGTGGACCCACCTTGCACATAACACAGGTGGCTTGTGGGGTACTTTTACAGATCCTAATACGCCACTTGATAAATTTGAGCATTTCTTCAAACACGGTACAATAACAGCTGCAAATGCTGGTGCAGCGCTTGAAGCTTCGCATAGTTTCTACAACTTCTTCTTTACTATCACAGGTTTCCACGGTGGTCACGTAGCGAGTGGTGTTGTGTTGCTGATTATGGCTTTGATTAATACAGTTAATGGTACATATGACAAGCGCGGTCACTACGAAATGATCGAGAAAGTAGGTCTTTACTGGCACTTTGTAGATCTGGTATGGGTATTCGTATTTACTTGTTTCTACCTGTTGTAATCTTAAACTGAATTTAATCACAACTACAAAAAACTTATTATAATGTCAGCTCATCATTCTAGCGATAATATTCAACATCTGTACGAAGGCGATCAGTCTAAGTTGTATTCAGGTGTAATGTCACACCACACAGATATCAACTCTGCAGATAGCAAAAAACAAATAGGCCGTATCTGGAAAGTATTCTGGATTCTGTTGGCTATCACTATTGTAGAGGTAGTAGTAGGTATGTTCTTTAGTGCATCTATGCCACGAGGTGTTGTTAATTTCTTCTTTCTGGCTCTTACTATCCTGAAAGCAGGCTATATCGTATCTGTATTCATGCACCTTGGCGATGAGGTTAAGAGCTTCATGATTACAGTACTAGTTCCTTTGTTCCTGTTTATATGGTTCATCATTGCGTTCCTGTACGATGGTGGTTTCTGGTTAGAAATGAACACTACAGTACCTATCAGGTAAACAAAAAGTTATCAGAAGTGTTTTTGAAATAGTGATGACTCAAAAAACAAAAAACTCCAGATTTTTAATAGGCATAGCGGTAGCATTCTTGTTACCGCTATCTTTTTGGCTTGTCATAAACTTTATGTCAAAGTCCAAAGTGCCGAGAGCGCCTAAATACTTTATTGCTGAAGGCTATGATGCAGTAGCAAAAGACAGTATTTACCACAAGGTGCAAGAGTTGACTCTTACCGACCAGTTTGGCAATCAGGTGTCATTAAACAAAGACCTTAAGGGTAAAATCGTTGTGGTTAATTTCTTCTTCACGAATTGCCCCACCATTTGCCCGCAGATAAGCAGAAATATAGAAATGTTGCAAGATGCTTTTCGTAAAGATCCTAAAAAGAAAACAACGCTCGATACTTCAGTGCATTTTGTATCTATCAGTGTTGATCCTGAACGCGATTCATTCCCTGCCCTCAGGAAATATGCAGACCGTTTTAAGGCGAATCCTGATCATTGGTGGTTCTTAACAGGCAGTCGCGAAACGATATATAACTATGCACGTAAGCAGCTATTCGTAACTATGCAGGAGGGCACAGGTGGACTTGATGATTTTATACATAGTGAAAAGATGGTGCTGCTGGATACTAACAGGTATATAAGAGGTTATTATAACGGTAGGGATACGGGAGATGTGATTCGTTGTGCAGATGATATCGTAATCCTAACAAGGCAAAAGAAACAGCGTAAATAAAAACATTATGCTAACACCCATTTTAAAGAAAAACGATAAACAGGCAAGGTTATTAATATTAACTGTATCATTTGTAGTATTTGCTGCAGTAGTCATATTATCTCGTGTAAAGCTTGAAGTTGATCTCGGTTTTGATATTCACGTTTTTGCATTAATAAATGCGGTTATCAATTCTATGGTTTCTGTATTACTTGTGTTGGGGTTGATGGCTGTTAAGCAAAAGAATTTTGTGAGGCACAAGAATATTATGATGGGAGCAATTGTGATGTCTGTATTATTCCTTGTTTCATACATTGCACATCACTTGCTTGCAGGCGATACTAAGTTTGGCGGAGAGGGAGCTATCAGGTTGGTATATTTTGTGATACTGATTACACACATATTCCTTGCAGCGGTAATTCTGCCATTTATCTTGTTTACGGCATATCGCTCACTGACGGGGGAGTATGATAAGCATAAAAAACTTGCAAAATACACATGGCCTTTATGGTTGTATGTAAGTGTTACAGGTGTTATCGTTTACCTGATGATATCCCCTTATTACGGTCAATAAATTCAAATTATCAGTAACTTTATAGTATGAAAAAGTGGTTGTTGATAGCAATGCTGATGTTCGCAGCTAATGTAGACGTAAAAGCACAGGGATGTGCAGTATGTACTAAAACTGCAGCAGGCATGGATGATAAAAGTGCAAGAGGCCTGAATGGGGGCATCCTTTATCTGGCTATGCTTCCAATCAGCATAATTGGTACCGTTACCTTTATCTGGTGGCGCAAAAATAAAGCGAGTATATAATTTACACTCCAACACTTATCTGCTATGAAGCGTATTTCAATATTCTTATCTGCTATAGTTTTACTGACAAGTGCAATTTCCTGCAAACGAAGAACGGAAGAAGGACATGGTAAGGTTGGTGTAAAGGATTATAATGTCACTACTTTCTCTTCCGTAGATGTTGGTGCACCTATAGATATAGACATGACAGTTGGTAATGTTACAGAACCTACGGTGTCTATAAAGGGATATGAAAATCTGTTGGGTAAAATCACATGCAAAGTAGAAAACGGAGTGTTGAAGATTGACAAAGACGGAATCTTTACTTTATATACAGATAAAGATATCAAAGCTACTATTACGGTTCCTTCACTTACGGCACTAACTATTCGTGGAACGTCTGAAGCAAAGATTCATGGTAATGTTACCGGTGAAAGCTTTGTGCTAAATATCAAAGGGGCAGGAGATGTAACTATCGATGAGCTTAATACCAATAGTTTTGTAACCAAAGTATCGGGTGCAGGCGATTTGGATGTGAAGAAGGGGGCAGTCAGTAAAGCTGAGTTTAATGTTACCGGTGCGGGTGATGTAGATGCATTTGGATTGCAAATAAAAGACCTTACTGCAGACTTATCGGGTGCCGGTGATATAGATGTTTCGGTGTCAGGTTCTCTTAACACCAGCATCAATGGTGCAGGTTCTGTTAATTACAGGGGTAATCCTACTGTTAGTTCAGATATTAACGGTATTGGTTCTTTAGAGAAAGTGGATTAACATTTTCTGTTTATTTTCTTCTTGAAAATTGAGTAAATTGAGCATAACAAAAAACATCCTGTTATGCTGAAGCATTTCGTATCTAAAGTTTTACTGTTTTCATTCATTTTTATTGGCATTACTGTTGTTGCTAAAGCACAGACAGACCCGATTGAGAAAGTTTGGTACAATCAGGAAAAGACTGCCAAAATTCAGGTTTACAAAGCCAAAGATGGTAGGTTCTATGGCAAAATGGTTTGGCTGAAAGAACCTTTGGAAAATGGAAAGCCCAAAGTGGACAAAGAAAATCCCGATGAGAAGAAACGCAATACGCCACTTATTGGCTTGATCTTGTTGCGTGGTTTAGAAAAAGATGGGGACAAAGAATATGATAATGGTAAGATTTACGATCCTAAAAACGGTAAAACTTATTCCTGCAAGATTACGCATAAGGGAAATACGCTCGATTTAAGGGGATTTGTAGGTATATCGCTTATTGGCCGTACTTCAACCTGGACACTTGCAGACTAACGAAGTTTTTTCTTAATCATATTTCAGGGGTACAATCTGTGCCCCTTTTTCTTGCTCAAAAGTTATTCACAATGGCAATTTTTTGAGCAAATAAGTCTGAATCTTCGTCAAAAATTCTCGTCAAATTCTTACTTTTGCACAATTTGTTTTTTATGCCCGCTACACAGTCAGTTACAGTTCCCGCTTATTTGTACTTAGAAGATGGTACTTTCCTGAAAGGAAAGGCTTTTGGCGCAAAAGGTACTAGCGGAGGTGAACTATGTTTTAATACCGGGATGACCGGGTATCAGGAGGTTTTTACAGACCCGTCTTACACTGGTCAAGCCCTGATTATGAATACCGTTTACATAGGTAACTATGGTGTTAAAGAGGAAGACGTAGAGAGCGACTCTGTAAGAGTGAGCGCTGTTATCTGCAAAAATATATCTCATCGCTATAGCCGTATGACGGCGGACGACAGCCTTGAGAACTATTTTGTTAAAAACAATATCGTAGCTATATACGATGTAGATACAAGGGCGCTGGTACAGCATGTACGCAACAAAGGTGCTATGAACTGTGTCATAAGTACAGAAATAAGCGACCCTGAAGCACTGAAAGCAGAACTGGCCAAAGTACCTGATATGGATGGTCTGGAACTGTCTTCAATCATCAGCACTAAAGAACCATACACTTTTGGCAACCCCGACGCAAGCCTTCGTATAGCAGTTATGGACTTCGGTGTTAAACGCAATATCCTACAATGTATGGCTGACAGGGGAGCGTACCTGAAAGTATTCCCTGCTAAAACAGACTACAATACAGTAAAAGAATTCCAACCACATGGTGTGTTCCTTAGCAACGGTCCAGGCGACCCTGCATCTATGAACTACGCTGTAGAAACGGTTAAAAATATCATAGCAGATAGGAAGCCATTGTTTGGCATCTGTCTAGGGCATCAACTGCTGGCTAGGGCAAATGACATCCCTACATTCAAAATGCACCACGGTCACAGGGGCTTGAATCATCCAGTTAAAAACCTGATTACAGGTAAGAGTGAGATAACAACGCAAAACCACGGTTTTGGTGTTGTTCCGGAAGCTGCTCAAAATTCTGACAAGGTAGAGGTTACACACATCAACCTGAATGACGGTTCTATAGAAGGTATCAGGATGAAAGCACAACCTGCTTTCTCTGTACAATACCACCCTGAAAGCACCCCGGGTCCACATGATTCACGCTATCTGTTCGATGACTTTATCGCATTGATAAAGAAAGAGAATAACATGAATTAGTTGCTGATATACAATAAGTTATAAATCACTAAGTAAACTTCTTAATGAAGCAGGAAAAAGTATTAATAATGGGTGCCGGCGGGCAAATTGGTGTCGAACTCACTATGGCGCTGCGTGGTGTTTATGGCGAATCAAACGTTATAGCCAGCGACATCAGGGAAGCTCATCCTTTATTGGCAGGCAAAGGCCCGTATGTGATACTGAATGCCATGGATGCAAACGCAACTCTGGAACTGGTGAAGAAAGAAGGCATTACTCAGATATACCTGTTGGCAGCATTATTGTCTGCAACAGGGGAAAAAGACCCTAAACGTGCATGGGACATCAATATGCAGAGCCTGTTGCAGGTATTGGATATTGCTGTGCAGGAAAAACTGACTAAAGTATACTGGCCAAGTTCTATAGCCGTATTTGGTTCTACAACACCTAAACAGGATACCCCACAAAAAACAATCGTTGAGCCACGTACAGTATACGGTATCAGCAAATATGCAGGCGAATTATGGTGTCAATACTACAATCAGCGTTGGGGATTGGATGTTCGCAGCATACGCTACCCTGGCCTCATAAGTTGGAAATCTGAACCTGGTGGTGGTACTACAGACTATGCTGTGGAGATTTACCATGAAGCTTTGAAGCATGGTAAGTACACCAGCTTCCTGTCAGAAAATACATACCTGCCAATGATGTATATGGATGATGCTATCCGTGGTACTATAGAACTGATGGAAGCACCAACAGAGAAAATCAAATCGCGTATGGCGTATAACCTGAGTGCAATGAGTTTTTCTCCAAAAGAAATAGCTGCATCAATTCAAAAGCACATCCCATCATTCGAAATCAGTTATGCACCAGATTTCCGCCAGCAGATAGCTGACGGATGGCCGCAAAGCATTGATGATACTGCAGCGCGCGAAGATTGGGGCTGGAAGCATAATTTTGATTTGGATAAGATGACTACAGATATGCTTATGCATCTGAAAAACAAATAGTTATAGCGAAATATTTTATTGTAAAGCAGGCTTTTATGCCTGCTTTATTTGTTAATCGGCAGTTAAGTATTTCGATTTCATTGTTCAACAAAGCTTTGTTTTAGATATTTACTCTATGAAACAAGGAAAAGAAACACGATCTGAAAGGCGCAAAAAGCTGGACAGACATCATGGTTCTAAAACCAGAAAGCGCTTTCATAAGTATGTTGCGATTTTTGGTTCAGCTGTAGTTTTAAGTATACCTATCTATATCTTATACTTCGCCAACTAATTCCTCTGCAGCTTATCTTAGCATACAAAACTTCATTGTTGTATGTCTAAACCAAAGTTGGTAGTACTGTCGGGTGCAGGTATCAGTGCCGAAAGCGGATTGAGGACTTTCAGAGATAGCGATGGGTTGTGGGAAGGATATAATATTGAAGATGTTGCCACACCGAGGGCTTGGCGCAGAGACCCGCAATTGGTTCTCGATTTCTATAACATGCGTCGTAGGGGAGTGCTGGATGCGCAACCCAATGCAGCCCATTTAGCTTTAGCACAATTACAGGATAAGTATGATGTTCGCATCATCACACAAAATATAGACGACCTGCACGAAAGAGCAGGAAGTAGTTACGTCATGCATCTGCATGGCGAAATCTTTAAAATGCGTAGTGAACATACACCACATATGGTGTATGATATCAGAACAGATATCCAGTTGGGCGATACTGCAGAAGATGGTGCGCAATTAAGGCCTCATATTGTATGGTTTGAAGAACCGGTGCCAATGATAGAACAGGCGATACCCGTAATGTATGATGCGGATATATTTCTGCTAATAGGTACATCGTTAGTCGTATATCCTGCTGCAGGTCTGGTCGATTATGTGCCCGATGAAGTTCCTAAATATGTAATAGATAAGTCGATACCACCTGTCAGCAGATATAGCAATGTGATACCTATAGAAAAGAGCGCTACAGAGGGGATTATTGATTTTGTGCGAATGCTGAACGAAAGCGAAAACTGAATGTGTTTGAATACACCATTATGAGCGTATAAATGGTAGCTGGTATCATTTGATGCACAAGTCTGTTTAATGATGTATTTACATGCCATTCAAGGTCTTTGGGGGTAAGTACATAGACAACCATGTAAGCACATAATACAGTAAATACAAACAACAGCCTTTTATCAGGAGCTTTTCTGCCAAGTAAACGCAGAAAGAAATGTAGTGCAAACAGACATGCTATTGCGTAATAGTATTCGTTGATGTGTTTTCTGAATGAAGTTAGTACCAAATCATACCTGTTCCATTCTGTCAGTTTGGTGAATGTATCAGCTCCTTGTGCAGATACAATATCATTGTGCGGAGCATACACTATTTTGAATATTAATAATACCAGAGCAGGTAGTGCTATTCCAGCAATAGCGTATTTAAAGTTGCCTTTTTTGAATAAAGTCCTGAAGTGAAATGCCACAAAAAGCAGACTTATCAGTACACCTTCATTTTTGGTGAACATACACAGTCCGAGCATGGATGTTGTAATAGCTGCATATCGTTTATCTGTTTCAATATAGTCTGCAGCTATAATAGCAAGCAAAGTAAAGAATCCTACAAGGCTATCTGCCAATTGATAGCTGGAGATGGTCAAGTGGTTCACATTTGTACTAAGCCAGTATAAACCAATTGCAGAGAATATGATGTTCCTGTGTTTTGTTTCAGTAAATATTAAAACAGGAATCAACACTGTTATGAGTAAATGAAAGCAATAGCTGACTGTTTGCAGGTGTTCAATACCCGTTATCCTGCTATAGAATGCAATGTTTGCAGGTAATAGCAGTGGGTAGTCTGTATGCGCAAAGTCTTTGTTTTGAAACAGGGTAGTCCAGTATTCAGGATTTGCAAGATATTTAGCATGCATATTCCACATAGCCCATGCATCCCAGGTTCCGTACTTGTCACTCAGCATGACCACCTTTTGACCAATCATACTGATGCCCATAAACAAGAGGGCGTAGCTTACTGAGATATTATTGTCATTGCTTGATGTAATGATAGTATTGGTCTGTTTGTAAATCAGGAAGGCCAATGCCAATACTAGACCAATTACTAAAGCTAATGGAAGGTGTAACATCAGCCCAGCAAAATATGCTATGCTGATACAGCCCATCAGCCAGCCATAGTAAACAATATATAGGCTTGTTTTTTGCATTATCTGGCTATGCTTAGGTTATAGGTGTACAAACTATCCTTTGTATGCCAGATGGTATTTCGATTACTGATGGTTGCAGTTATAGCACTATCCTGTGCTTTGCTGTATTGAATTGACAAAAGGGTATCAGCATCATTCTTCTTTTCTTCAATAAGGCTTGGGGCTAATACAAATCGGGTAATAGATAATAACTGGTAAGCATCTTTGGGGCAGGTAAATGCAATGCTACTACCTGAATATATAAAGGCTTTTGTGCCCGACAGGCTATTCTTTATCAGGTCTATTTCTGTTACTTCTGTCGATACTCGCTTATTGTAATAATAAGCAGATATAGCAACAACTGCACAGATAAATGCTATGACAAAAGCAGGCTTCATTGATGTATAAAGTAACATCAATTTTTGCTTTGAATAAAGAAATGTAGTGGCTTACTTTTCGAGGCTGAAAAGACTGTCTACAAATTCTGCTTTGTTGAAGATTTGCAGGTCTTCCATGCGCTCACCAACACCAATGTATTTTACGGGTATTTTAAACTGGTTGGCAATCGCTAATACAACACCACCTTTCGCAGTGCCATCCAGCTTGGTAATAGCCAGCGATGTAACGTCTGTTGCTGCGGTAAATTGTTTTGCCTGTTCCAGTGCGTTTTGTCCTGTGCTGCCATCCAGTACCAACAGCACTTCGTGCGGAGCATCAGGCATTTTCTTAGATACCACACGGCGTATTTTACCCAATTCGTCCATCAGGTAAGATTTGTTGTGCAGCCTACCTGCAGTATCTATGATGATGACGTCTGCGTCTTTAGCTATACCACTTACAACTGTATCGAATGCAACAGAACCTGGGTCGCTACCCATTTCTTTTTTCACGATGTCTACACCTACGCGCTCGCTCCAGATGGTTAGTTGGTCTACAGCCGCCGCCCGGAATGTATCCGCAGCACCTAACACCACTTTCTTGCCGTTCTTTTTGAAATTGTATGCCAGCTTGCCTATAGTTGTTGTTTTACCAACACCATTCACGCCAACAACCAGTATTACATAAGGTTTTTTGTTTGCAGGAATATCGAATGTTTCAAACTCGTTGCTTGGTGCTGCAGTAAGGATGCCCATTATCTCTTCCTGCAGTATGCGGTTCAGTTCAGATGTGCCGAGGAATTTATCTTTCGCAACGCGTTCTTCTATCCTTTTAATGATTTCTATGGTAGTATCAAGACCTACGTCTGCACCAACCAATGCTTCTTCTACCTGGTCAAGTACCTCTTCGTCTACTTTATCTTTACCGGCAATGGCTTTAGTGATGCGCGAAAAGAAACCTTCTTTGGTTTTTTTCAGGCCTTCGTCCAGTGCCTCTTTTTGTTCTTGCTGTTCTTTATTGCGTTTAAAGAGTTTATCGAATAACCCCATAGTATATTTCTAAATGTAAAAGGTAAACAAGCAGGTGCGAAGTTAGCGTTTTATAGGTATCATTTATTTGTTAAATAAAAAACGGGACAATTTGTTGCCCCGTTTATATACGTTCTATACTGTTATGGGTCTATGGCCCCTTCCAGTATGTCTATTTTCTCAACAAAGTTCATAGAGTTTGCCATGTACACATCTGCTGGTTCAGAGTTGGCAATGCCTACATCTTCCAACAGGCGGTTGTTATCAAACACGTGGCCCAGTTCCATGAAGTCCAGATATGGGTCAAGACCAGTGAAGAGGAGACGCAATTTGCTCTTGTCTTCAAATGTCTCTTTCCAGTATTCCAGGTACTTGCGATACTCATACAGTTCACTATCAGGTTGCAGTTTGCCTTTAGTCCAGTGCTTCACTTGGTTCAACAAAGATTTGTTGATGAAGTTGAACGGAGGCATTTCATCAAAATACGCTTCCAGTGTTTTAGACAACCTCAGTGCTGTAGTTGAACCCGTTTCGCCTGCTGATATATGATAAACGCTGTGTTTTCGCTTTGCAAACAGTAGTTTAACAATAGCTTCTGCTGCATAGTCAACCGGGATAATATCTAGTTGCGCATGCTCATTAACAGGTATCAGGCGCAGGTGGTTGATAGTTGCCATTGCCCACAGAATAACCGGAGAGCGCGGCATGATTGGCCTGCTGTCTCCCATAATGATAGACGGGCGGGCAATCAGTATTTTATCTTCAGGCAAATGCTCACGAATCAGCAATTCACCCTTCATTTTCGTGTATGTGTATTTTACAAGGTGTGTGGCATTAAGGTTGGGCGACTCATCTTCTTTCACCACACGGTCTTTCACGTCTTTACCACAAATGGTTGCTGTGCCTATATAAAGGAATGTTTGCAGGTGTGGCAGTTGTTTTGCCCACATTAATATCTTGGTAAGGCCGCCGATGTTTGCCTTTTCAACAGCATCGTCGTTGAACCTTGAGAAAGATGTATTGGCTGCTGAGTGAATGATAACATCCACATCGTTCATCATTGCATTATCCTTCAGACTATCTGTCAGGTTTTCATCAAACAGATTGCCCAGTACAGGTACTATCTTATTATCGTCATATACATCGTCGTGCAGGCAGAATACTTTCTTCAGTCTTTCTTCAGCCACTTCAACAGTCTGTGAACGAAGCAGGCAGTATATCTTATTGATTTCGCTGCGTTTAGACAACGTTACCAACAACTCACCACCCACAAGTCCGGTAGCTCCGGTTAGAAATACATTCATAAAGAAATGTGTGCATTCAAAATATCTGCCTATAAAAGGAGAGATATTATAAAATACTGAATTTTAAATTATTGAGCGGCGAAGTTACGTTTTTTGCCCGATATTCTTCCACAAAACATGTTAACGAAAAAGGCCGGTAACTACCGGCCTTTTCATATAATATACATCGAAATTATTTACCCAGCTTCACTTTCAGGTTCTGGTCAAGTGCATCCAAGAACTCTTCAGTGTACAGATAGTGTTCACCATGGTTCACTTTATTGCCATGTACACAAACTGCAAGGTCTTTAGTCATTTTGCCACTTTCTACAGTTTCAATACAAACTGCTTCCAGTGCATTACAGAAGTCAATCAGTTCCTGATTACCATCCAGTTTGCCACGGAAAGCCAAACCACGTGTCCATGCAAAGATAGACGCGATTGGATTTGTAGAAGTAGGGCGGCCTTTCTGGTGCTCGCGGTAGTGACGTGTAACAGTACCATGTGCTGCTTCTGCTTCCATTGTTTTACCGTCAGGAGTAATTAGTACCGAAGTCATCAGACCCAGTGAGCCGAAACCTTGCGCTACTGTATCGCTTTGTACATCACCATCATAGTTTTTACAAGCCCACACAAAGTTACCATTCCACTTCAATGCGCTGGCAACCATGTCATCAATCAGGCGGTGTTCGTACACCAGTCCGTTTGCATCAAACTGTGCTTTGAATTCGTTTTGATAGATATCTTCAAATATATCTTTGAATCGGCCATCATATTTTTTCAGGATGGTATTTTTTGAAGACAAATAAAGTGGCCATTTTTTCTGCAGTGCCATGTTGAAACAAGCACGTGCAAAACCTTTGATAGACTCATCTGTATTGTACATAGCCAATGCAACACCATCACCTTTGAAGTTGTACACTTCGTGTTCAATCACTTCACCGTTATCACCTTCAAACTTAATAGTCAGTTTACCTGTACCTTTTGTTACGAAGTCTGTAGCGCGGTACTGGTCGCCAAATGCGTGACGCCCAACTATAATTGGTGCATCCCAGTTGGTAACCAGACGAGGGATGTTTTTGATAACTATTGGTTCGCGGAATACAGTGCCATCAAGAATGTTACGGATTGTACCATTAGGGCTTTTCCACATTTGTTTCAGGTTGAACTCTGTAACACGTGCTTCATCAGGAGTGATAGTAGCACATTTGATACCTACACCATATTGCTTAATAGCGTTCGCAGCATCAATAGTTACCTGATCGTTTGTCTGATCGCGGTACTCAACACCAAGATCGTAATACTTTATATCAACATCTATATATGGAGTTATCAGTTTGTCTTTGATGAATTTCCAGATGATACGAGTCATTTCGTCACCATCAAGCTCCACTACGGGATTTGCTACTTTAATTTTGCTCATATTATTATGCTGTATTGTATTAATTTGAAGGTGAGCAAAATTAGCTATTTACAGTTTATATCAAAGCAGGCTTGCTTTGTATGTGGATAAACTCATCTTAATATCATTCCTAAAATAAACTCAACTTTACTACCTTATAGTAGGTATAATTAAAAATTATTATCAAGGATTTGCATTTCATGAACAGTGTTCAGTATATTTGTGCTGTAAACATTCAAGATGGGAATATCTGAAAGAAAAGAACGTGAGAAGCAAGAGATGCGCAGGCGCATTCTTGATGTTGCTATGAACATGTTCCTGGTTGATGGCTACGAGAAAACATCGCTCAGGAATATTGCAGAGAAGATAGAGTACAGCCCGGCTACCATCTATCTATACTTCAAGGACAAAGATGAATTGTTTTATGAAGTGCAGAAGGATGCGTTTCAAAAACTGAATGAGGTATTTGCACAGCATGTAACAGCAACAGAACCACTTGCTCGCCTGCGCCAGATATGCCATACCTATGTACAGTTTGGTATCGCCAATCCAGAATTATATGATCTGATGTTCATCATCCGTGCACCTATGAATGTGGTAGAGGAAAAGGAAATGTGGGATAACGGCACTGACGCATTCGATTTCCTTGTACAAACCCTTACAGCATGTATTGAGCAAAAGTTGATTAAATATACTGACCCTATGATTGCGGCACTGTCTGTATGGTCTATGGGACATGGTTTGATATCGCTGAATGTAAGATGCAGGATTAAGGTAATGCAGATGTGCGATGAGGATGTTGCTAATTCAATCAACCTTTCAATTGAAGAATTTTTACGAGTTATAAGCACTCCGTAGGGAGTGCTATATTTTTTTGCCATATAATTAAACAGTGTTCATAATGTCAACGTCGATTAAAAAAATGTTATCGTTTACAATGGCTGTGGTACTCACTACAGGTTCAGCTATTGCACAGGAGCATTCGCTTGATGACTATATACGGCAAGCTTTATTGTCGAATGAAAGCGTTAAGCAAAAGCAGTTTCAACTAGAAAAAGCAGTGTATGGGCTTAAAGAAGCTAAATCATTATTCTTACCCACCGTTAGCCTGCAAGCCAATTATACCAGAGCAGAGGGCGGCCGTATGATAGATTTTCCTATCGGCGACCTGCTGAATCCCGTGTATAGCACACTAAATCAGCTGACTGCATCGCAGTCATTCCCAATGGTGCAAAATGCATCTATCCAACTGAATCCTGATAATTTTTATGATGCAAAATTCAGGACGGTATTACCACTTATCAATGCAGAGATATGGTACAATAAAGAGATAAAGAAGCAAGTAGTATCTCAGCAACAGGCGGCTATCAATGTATATAAACGCCAGTTGGTAAAGGATGTAAAAGAGGCGTATTTCCGTTATTACCAGGCAAGTAATGAGGTAGAAATATATACCAATGCACTGAAACTGGTGAATGAAAATATTCGTGTGAATGAAAGCCTGTATAAAAATGGCATTAGGAACAGCACGGCACTGACACGTGCACAGGCTGAAAAACAGAAGATAGATGCTGCACTTACAAATGCAAACAGCAATAAGAGCAATGCACGCATGTATTTCAATTTCCTGCTCAATCAGCCATTTGATACGGAAGTACTGATAGATACAAATGCAGTAGCAGAGATGAACGAGCCAATACTGAAACAAGATGCGGTAGTTGATAAAAGAGAAGAACTCTATCAACTATCGGTAGCAAAAGATATTTATACGCTCAGCAGAAACCTGCAACAATCGCACCTGATACCAAAGCTTAATACATTTCTGGATTTGGGATCACAAGGTTTCAACTGGAAAGTAGATGATAAGTCTAAATACTATATGTGGGGCATAAACCTGCAATGGGACCTGTTTGCATCCAACCAATATCGCTATAAAGCAAAGCAGGCAACTGCCGAACTGAAAAGTATAGAAGTACAGGAACAACAAACTAAAAAAGCATTGGAAATGCAATTACAAAATGCCTACAACAGCTTCAACGCGGCATTTGCATCTTGCCGCAGCGCACAAAACCAACTGACACTTTCTGAAAAGTATTACAAAGACCAAATGAAAATGTACAAAGAAGGGCAGCTTACTTATATAGAACTGCTGGATGCACAAAATCAATTAATCAGTTCACAATTGCAACTGAGTGTAGCTATTGCCAATACACGTATTGCTGCTGCCGAAATAGAACGTTGCTCTGCATCATATTCAATCTAAAATATCTACAACTACACATACATAAAACATGAAAAACCAAATCAAAATATTAGCACTCCCTGCCATATTGTTTTTGGCATCTTGCGGAGATGAAAAGAAACCTGCTGAGGCTGGGAAAGCAGATATTATTCCTGTTAAGGTATTAGCTGTACAAGGCGGTGCTTCGGCGGGTACTATCAGTTTATCAGGACAATTGACAACAGAGGATGAAGTATACCTGAGTTTCAAAACAGGTGGTATCATCAACAAGGTATTGGTAAAAGAAGGCGATGCTGTAAAGCAAGGGCAATTACTGGCAACGCTCAATCTCACTGAGATAAATGCAGGTGTGCAACAAGCGCAGCTTGCTTTTGAGAAAGCTCAGCGCGACTATCAGCGAGCACAAAACCTGTACAATGACAGTGTTGCTACGCTTGAACAATTGCAGAATGCAAAGACAGGACTTGAAATAGCACGGCAAGCATTAAGTTCTGCACAGTTCAATCGCAGTTATTCAGAAATACATGCTCCTAAAAGCGGGTATATACTGCGCAAAATGGCTAACGAAGGACAGATGGTAGGCCCCGGTACACCTGTTTTACAAACCAATGGTGCGCAGTCTGGCAACTGGTTATTGAAAGTGGGCGCAGGAGATGCAGAGTGGAGCAGCATCAGCATTAACGATAAAGCTGAAATAGCAATCGGTAATGATGATAATAAAACATTTGAAGGTACTGTTGTCAGAAAGTCTGAGTCTACAGACCCTTACACAGGAACGTTCACAGTTGATATTAAACTGAATAGTAAAGACTATTCAGGATTGGCATCGGGTATGTTTGGAAAGGCTACGATTAAAGTTGGCAAGTCTGTAAAAGCTGCGGATACATGGGCAGTGCCATACGATGCACTATTAGATGGTGATGGTAGTACAGGCTATCTCTTTGTAACAAACGATGGGAAAACTGCACAACGTGTTAAAGTAACCATTGGTGGCATGAAGAAAGATGAAGTGATAATAACAGACGGCCTGCAGGGTGTGCAACAGGTGATAGTATCCGGTAGTGCATATCTGGCAGATAAGAGTCCAATCAAAATAGTTCGTTAACCGCTACAAAACTGTAAAATGAAAATATCTGATTATGCGGTAAAGAACTACCAGTTTACACTGGTCATCTTTATCATGATTATAGCACTGGGGCTTACAACTATATTAAACATGCCCCGTTCGGAAGACCCTGAACTAAGTGCGCCAACATATCCTGTTGTGGTAGTATATCCCGGTACCAGTCCCAAAGACATGGAAGAGCTGGTTGTAGATCCGTTGGAGAAAGAAATTTCCGGGCTTGATGATATTAAGCGGGTACGTAGTACGATAGGTGATGGTATTGCAGTGCTAATGGTAGAATATAAGTATAGCAGTGACGTAGATGCCAAGTATCAGGAAGTGGTTCGTGTTGTAAACAGTAAACGTTCTGAATTGCCTGCTGATATATTAAATATCGATGTGCAGAAATGGCAGCCTTCCGACGTTAATATTATGCAGATAGCACTGATATCGGAAAATGCTCCAAGAGATAAACTGAAACTATATGCAGAACGCCTGCAAGACGAATTGGAGAAACTCAATCAGTTGAAGAATGTAAAAATCCATGGATTGCCTGAACAGCAGTTACGTATTGAGCTTGCTTTGGAAAAGCTTGCACAGATGCATGTTCCGTTAAATGCTATTATAGGAGCTTTACAAAGCGAGATGGCTAATATTCCGGGTGGTAGTGTAGATGCAGCTGGTAAAACATATAACATAAAAACAAGTGGCAACTATCAAAATATTGAGGAGATACAGAATACTGTGGTATATGCTGCGAATGGCAAAAATATATTCCTGAAAGACGTAGCCAAAGTGTATTATGGATATGAGGATGAGAAATACCATACAAGGTTGAATGGTCACAGGTGCATATTTGTTGTTGCTGCACAAAAAGATGGTGAGAACATCAGCCAGACACAAAAAGTATATCAGCCTGTTCTTGAACAATTCAAAAAAACATTGCCAGCCAATATTGATATGGTACAAAACTTCGATCAGGCAGATAATGTAAACAAACGCCTTAGTGGTCTTGGTACAGATTTCATCATTGCGATATTACTAGTTGCGATTACACTATTGCCACTCGGCAGTCGTCCGGCAATCATTGTAATGATATCTATCCCGTTGTCTTTATCAATTGGTATAGTGCTACTTAATGTTTTTGGTTACAACCTAAACCAGTTAAGTATTGTAGGGCTAGTTGTTGCGCTTGGTTTGCTGGTAGATGACAGTATTGTGGTGGTAGAAAATATAGAAAGATGGATGCTGCAAGGTCATAGTAGAATGGAAGCTACTTTAATGGCTACTAAACAAATTGGACAGGCTGTAGTAGGTTGTACCGTTACCTTGATAATTGCATTTATGCCTTTAGTATTTATGCCTGAAGGTGCAGGAGATTTCATAAGGGGCTTGCCAATGGCTGTAATCTTTTCTGTTTTGGCGTCCATGCTGGTGTCCCTCACTATTATACCATTCCTTTCAAGCAGATTGTTGAAGGAACATCATGGCAATCCTGAAGGTAATTTCTTTATGCGTGGACTAAAAAAACTAATACATGGCAGCTATGCGAAATTACTGGAGCGCGCATTAAATAAACCTTGGTATACAATTGGTGTTGCAATAGCCATATTTGCCGGTTCAATTTTTGTGTTTCAGATAATTGGTTTCAGCCTGTTTCCCGCATCTGAGAAACCACAGTTTTTGGTAAATATCACAACACCTCCCCAGTCTAACCTGGCTTATACAGATAGTGTTTCTATGCAAATTGAGAGAGAGCTGAAAAAAGAAGAAGCTGTTAAGTTTGTATCAGCAAACATAGGTAAAGGTAACCCTCGTATATATTATAATATAACGCAGGAAAATGAGCGTACAGATTATTCTCAATTATTTGTTCAGCTTGATGAGCATACTTCTCCCGATGAGAAATTGCAGTTAATTGAAAAGCTACGTGCTAAATGGACGCCTTACCCCGGTGCCAAAGTAGAGGTTAAAAACTTTGAACAAGGCCCGCCTGTTGTAGCGCCGGTTGAGGTTCGCTTGTTTGGCGACAATCTTGATTCTTTGAGGGTTGTTGCAAACAGGGTAGAGGATATGCTCAAAAATACAAAAGGCACTATCTATGTAACAAACCCTGTTAGTACACTTAAGTCTGATATAAGAGTGAAGATTAATAAAGAGAAAGCACAGATGCTTGGTGTGCCTACTGTTAATATAGACAGGACTGTGCGTATGGCAATTGCAGGTTTGAACATTGGCCAGTATTCTGATGAAAATGGTAATGATTACGATTTGCTGGTTACTCGTACCAAAGCAGGAAGGCCAACACTCGATGACTTGAACAACTTGTATGTGAATACATATAGTGGTGCAGCCATACCATTAAGCCAGATTGCTACTATGAAACTGGAAACATCACCTGTTACTATCAACCACAATGAAAAGCGTAGGGTAGTATCTGTAAAGGCAAATGTGCAAAAGGGCTTTTTGGTTGACAGGGTTATTAATGATGTAATAGCACAAATGGATAAAATGCAGTTGCCATCAGGATATAGTTATGAAATGGGGGGTGAAGTGGAATCGCGTAAGGAGTCTTTTGGTGGATTTACTACTATCATTATTGTAACCGTATTCCTGTTCATAGCGGTATTGATATTAGAGTTTAAGACATTCAAGAGTACGTTAATAGTATTGTCTGTAATACCGTTAGGTGTCGTTGGTGCAGCACTCGCATTATGGATAACAGGTAATTCATTATCTTTTGTTGCTATAATTGGCTTAATCGCATTGGCAGGTATTGAGGTGAAGAATACAATCTTATTGGTTGATTTTACCAATCAGTTGCGTGAACAAGGTATGAGCCTGAAAGACGCAATACGGGAAGCAGGTGAAATCAGGTTCTTGCCAATTGTACTGACGTCACTTACAGCCATAGGTGGTTTGATACCGATTGCTATCTCAACCAATCCGTTGATAGCACCGTTAGCAATTGTATTGATTGGTGGTTTGATAAGTTCTACGTTATTATCAAGAATAGTAACTCCTGTTGTTTATCAATTAATGCCACCTAAAGTAGAAGTGAAGGAAGTATTTACAGCAGAGTAGTAGGGTGGATATATAATAAGAAAAGCCGGCTATATAGCCGGCTTTTCTTTTATGTTATTCAACAAGATTAATTCTTGTCAAACTTGATGTTTGTTTTGATGTTTTCGGTTGTGTTGATAACCTGCAGATAGTATGTACCTGCTGCTATGTCACCGATTACAATCTCTGTTGGCGCACCTGTCACAATCGTTACTTTGTACTCAGATACCAACTGACCCAGTTTGTTGATCAACCTTACTACTGTTTCGCCCTGCAGACTTCTGTCTGCTATCAGGTTCACTCTGTCAGTTGATACAGGGTTAGGATACAGTCCGAATTTCAGACCCGCATTTTCCACATTGTGGATACCAGTACTAACACTTGCATAATTGCTCATCAACGATTTAGGCGTAGCGCATATTGCATTGCTCGTTACCTCTACGCTGATGCGATCGCTTGATGTCAGGCCACTTGCAGTATAGGTCAGATTTGTTTCACCAGGTACCGCTTTGTCGTTCTTATACCACTGAATCATCGGAGATGTACCTCCGTTGATGATGTTGGCAGTAAACTGGGTTGTATTAGGACCAACACTTGTCATTGTGATATTCACTGAGTGTTTCAACACCGGATACTGATGTATTGTAACAGGGCTGCTTACTTCAGGGAATACACACAATGCACTACTGCTGAATCTGCAGGTTACTACATCCAGATTATTCAATGCAGTTGTAAAGAATGTAGCACCATTAGCACCAGGTACGTCTGTACCGTTAACTATCCACTGGAATGCAGGTGTGCTGCCACCATTCGTATAGTTGCTGTAGAATGTAAGACCTGTTGATGGCACACACATATTGCTGTCAGGACTCGCAAAAATACCTATCGTTGCTTTACCCACAGGGTTGATAGTCATTGTCAGGCTGTTGCTCGTTACCGATGATGGTGTTGCACAGGTTGCAGAGCTTGCCAGAATACATGTAATCACATCACCCGTATTCAGGCTCGGTGCTGTGTAGGTAGGACTGTTCGTACCTACAGGGCTGCCATTCCTCCTCCACTGGTAGATTGGCGTGCTGCCACCGTTTGTAATCACCGCCGTAAATATCACCGGTGTGTTCTGACATGCCTGTGTACCGAAGTTGGAACTGATGCTGATGGTTGGTGTTGCCAGCGGATTCACTGTCATCGTCAGGCTGTTGCTCGTTGCAGAACCAGGCGACGGACATGGTGCATTGCTGATCAACACACAGTTTACAATATCGCCATTGTTCAGTGTTGTTGTAGTATATGTACTGCTGTTGGTACCTACCGTGAAGCCATTCACCTGCCACTGATATGTTGGTGATGTACCACCATTCGTTGGCGTTGCGGTGAATGTTGTGCTCTGACCTGCACACCTTGTTGTGGATGCAGTGCTGATAGTGATTGCAGGTACCACTATCGGGTTGATGCCCATCGTGATGTTATTGCTGTTAGCCGTTGTTGTCGTTGCACATACCGCATTGCTTGTCAGCACACAGCTGATAATATCACCGTTTACCAGTGTATTATCTGTATATGTAACCGCACCTGTACCTACAGGGTTACCATTCTTGCGCCATTGGTAGGCAGGGCTGCTGCCGCCGTTGGTTGGTACAGTCGTAAATACCACCGTTGAGTTGCTACATACTGGATTGTTTGGTGTGGTGATTTGCAGGGATGGTGTTACCGATTGAGTAACATTCATTGTCACCGCATTGCTTGCCACTGTGGCAGTGGTTATACAGGCTGCATTGCTCGTCATCTGGCAGGTAACCACTTCACCGTTCAGGAAGTTAGCAGCTGTGTATGTCGGGCTGTTGGTACCTACTGTTGTAGTACCGCGTTTCCATACATATACAGGTGTGGTGCCACCGTTGGTTGGTGTAGCCGTAAAGGTTACCGATGTACCTGAACAGATAGTTGTGGCAGATGCTGCGATGCTTACCGATGGCGTAATCATCGGATTTACCGTCAGCAATGCGTTATTACTTGTTGCAGACGGTGTACATGTTCCGCTAACCACACAACGATAGTTGTAGTTGTTCATAGCTGTAGTTACAGCTACGATATTCAGTGTTGCAGATGTAGCACCTGTTACAGCTCCACCATTGGTCAGGTTTACGAAACCACTACCTGCATCCTGTTGCCATTGGTAGGTAAGTGCGGTTCCGGTTGCGCCTACTGTGAAGGATATATTGCTGTTAATACATACATTTTGGTTTGCTGGTTGACTTGTTATATTGGGTAAAGTATTGACCGTTAGCAATGCAGAAGGCGATATAGCTGTTGGTGAACATGTACCTCCAACAACACAACGATACTGATAGTTATTCATTGTAGGTGCAGCCGCAAGTATGCTTAAAATATTTGTATTGACATTATTATAATTTACCCCATTAGACAGGTTGCTCCAGCTACCACCACTGTTAGTGCTCAACTGCCATTGATAAGTAAGTGCAGTGCCATTGGCTGATACACTAAGCGATGTATTGTTACCAGGACATACGTTAGTAGTTAAATTGGCCGCTGTTAGCACCGGAGGCGTATTAACCGTCAATGTAGCAGAGCCTGAAGTAACAGCCGGTGCACATGTGCCTGATACCACACAACGATACTGATAGCCGTTTTGATTCGCCTGTGCAAGTGAAATAACCAAAGTAGGGCTGAATATGCCAAACATACCAGGTCCAAAAACCATGTTAGACCACCCACTACCTGTATTTATCTGCCATTGATAAGCAAGTCCGGGACCGGTAGCAGAAACAGTAAATGTTGCGGTACCATTTATACATACTGATGCATTTGTTGGAGAGCTTGAAATTACTGGCGGGGTTAATACAGTTAATGTTGCGGCATTACTACTTACTGGTGCCACACATGTACTGCTGACAATACATCTGTACTGATAACTATTCATTGCTAATGTAGGTGCAGCAATATTCAGTACATCTGTAGTTACACCACTGTAAGTACCCCCATTAGTAAGGTTTGTAAAACCACTACCAGTATTTACTTGCCATTGATAACCCAGACCAGAGCCGCTTGCGGTAATGTCAAAGCTTGTATTAACGCCTAAACAAGTTGTAGTATTAGTTGGCTGAACAGGAATAGTAAGACTGGTATTAACACTGAGTGTAACTGCATTTGATATTGCATTTGGAGCACAAGCACCTGATACGACACATCTGTACATACTACCGTTTATGCCTGCATTCGCAGCAATAATATCTAGTGTATTAGTAGTCACGTTGTTGTACTGTGCATTATTACTAATGTTAACCCAAGTTGTTCCACTATTGCCACTTACCTGCCATTGGTAAGACAATGAAGTGCCGGTAGCACTAACAGACATGCTTGTATTAGAACCTGGACAAACATTGGTATTGAATGGTTGTGATGTAATTGCAACCAGTTCGTTTACCGTAAGGGAAACCGTACTTGAAGTTTGTGTAGGTGTACATGTACCACCTACTATACATCTGTAAGAATATCCGTTCATAGTCAATGGAACACTTGTAAGAGATAAAGTAGCAAGTGTAGCGCCACTATATACACCGTTATTAGTAATATTCGAAAATCCGCTACCTGTATTTACTTGCCACTGATAGGTAAGGTTCGAACCTGTAGCACCAACAGACAGGCTTGTATTGGATGTTTCGCAAACAGTTGTGTTTACAGGTTGTGTATTAATAACCGGTTGTGTGTTTATTGTAAGTGTAACAGCATTGGTAGTAACAGACGGACTACAAGTACCACTAACTATGCAGCGATATTGATAACCGTTCATACTTACAGGTGGATTGATAAATGTAAGGACACCTGAGCCAATAAAAATAACCGGGTTAGCGCTTAGGTTATTCCAGCCGCTACCGGTATTTTCCTGCCATTGATAGCTTATGCCTGTTCCTGTTGCCACAGTTGTGCAACTTGCAGTACCTGCCAGTGCGCAAGCAGACATTGTGGTGTTGTTTGGCTGACCGATTATTGCAGGTAATGAATTTACTGTTAGTGTAGCAGCAGTAGAAGTTACCGATGGTGTACACGAACCACTTACAACACAACGATATTGATAACCATTCATTGCAGCAGTGGCGGCAGTGATGGTCATATTGTTTGTACCTGTTCCGCTATACACGCCTATGTCAGATAAATTAAGGAAGCCACTTCCCATATCTACTTGCCATTGGTACGATGCGCCGGTGCCGGAACCTGTAACGCTAAAGCTGGTGTTTGCATTCTCACAAATAGTACTATTTGATGGATTTGAACCAATTGCCGGTAAAGAGTTAACTGTAAGTGTAGCTGCATTAGATGTCACTGTAGCCACATCACATGCGGTGCCAATCACACAACGATATTGATAGCTGTTCTGTGTCGTAGTAGCTCCTGTTAGCGTTAATGAGCTTGTCGTAGCCCCGCTGTATATCCCGCCGTTGGTAATATTTACCCAACTGCTACCTGTATTTTCCTGCCATTGATATGTCAACCCAGCTCCACTACCACTTGCACTGAATGTTGCATTTCCACCGGAGCAAACTGTTGTATTTGACGGGCTGCTTGACAAACTTAATGTGGGACAAACCAATGTAACGTTATAGTCCTCAGCTTCGCCCCAAGAAAAACCTGTACATGCATCTGTATTGGCAATAGTTGTATTCCAACGTACTCTCACTCTCATCTTTGTAGTACCTGCTGTCGCAGTACCTGGAATAGTAATATTGTTTGATATAGTAGATCCGTTACCTGTGCCTAAATAAGTATATTCAGAAGCATCGAATGTGCCGCTTTGGTTGTAGTCAATCCATACACCAACATATTCGGTACCACCGGGGCCAACAGTTACACTCATCGGGTATGTTGTACCAATAGTTAATGAAGGGGCAGAGACAGTGCCACCGTAATCAATATAAGAAGGTGTGGCTGTGCAACCCGTTGTATTATTTAGTGTTCCGAGCGTAACATTGTTAATCACATCACTAGCTCCACAACCACTTGAGTTTGACGGTATGCAATAGCACCCCATAAAACTATTCATGGTAACATATATTGGGTTCGAGATGCCTGTATTACCTGAACAGGTTGCGGCAACCCTATAGTATGTGGCAGTAGTTTGAGATGTAGTTAATGTAGTATTTGTTGCGCCGGATATATTTGTATATATGGTGCCGTTTGCAGACGATTGCCATTGATATGTGACACCACTACCTGAAGGAAGTGTCTGCATAGATAGAGTAAAGTTTTGGCCACTACATGCAGGGTTAGATGTGCTTAAAGTATTGCCCGGACTCGGAGTACCTGAACAAGGCGAGCCTGCAGTATAAGTAATGCGGATGTTTGGCCTGTTATTACCATATGTAGATGTGCTGAGTGTTGTAGAGGTAGTCGGAGCAGAACTACTGGCAAAGCCTATTGCTAAACCAGTTGCAGATGTGTAATAAAAATTATTTGCCCCACTTGCCGTTCCGGCTTTTACATGGTCTGTCAGTATTAACAAATTACCACCTGTATAGGTAAATGGTGAAGATAACGTAACCGACTCCCAACCCGGTGCTGTTACTGTAAATGAATGGGTAGTACTGGAATATACAGACGTAGCACCAGTTGTCAATGTGCCCCATGTTGTACCGGTAGTTAATGAAGTGCTTGTAACATTGTTCATTAAGATACTAAAGGTATTGCTACCTGATAGCGTACCGGCAGCTTTATTCCATTCTACCTGAGTAATGATAGAACCAGATGGGATACCTAACTCTGCAGCTGTGTACAGGTAGGCATATCTGGAATAATTAAATGATGATGCTGCTGAACTTCGGTAATACGGACCGTAGAAATAACTGGTTGCAGTACCAGTTCCGATAGTTACAGTTTGTGCGTCAATGGTTGACGTTACTAGTAGTAACGCTAGCAATAACATGAACCGTTGCGAGAGAACACATAACACGCTTCTTGTCTGATTGTACATTTTCGTCATAAAGAGGATATTTAATGTTACAGGTAATAGTGTTTTACATCTTAGGTATGTATATCAAGTGTATGAGTCTGATAGGTTTTATGTTATAGATGAAGTTATTTCTCAAACATTTAATTATTAATTAAAAAGCCATTAAAAATTAACACTTAGTTAATAGTGTGCTGTATTGTCACAATAACAAGTGTGTTACAGTGACTTTTTGAATACTAAATTCAATAAATAATACTCTCTAATTTATTGATAATTAATAATTTACATTTGTTATATTTTATTTTATATCTAAAAGGGATATTTATTATAATTATTCTATGTATTGATATTTCTGTGTAGTATTTTTCGCATACAAAGTCATATCATGATAAAATCCATTTATTACACAAAGCGTGCAATATTGGCATTAGTATTTTTACTACTGTTTCAAACAAACAAAGCATCCGGACAGTGGTCTTATTATGTGCCAATAACTATTACAAACAATGAAAGCGTATTGGTTACCAATTATCAGGTGCCATTATATTACAATACTGCTACACCTGTTACGGCATTGCAAATGTCTTCTACTGGTGACGACATCAGGTTTAGCACAGCATGTACTGGAGGTAGTTATTACAACTACTATATAGATTCTGGTATGAACTCTGCAGCAACTAAAATGTGGGTATTAATAGATACATTGTTGCCCAACCAGACAAAAACTATATATATGCTGTATGGTAATGCTACAGCAACTGCGGCATCTACCCTCAATACTTTTAACGGACCATACTCTGCTACAGACCAAGTTGCATCAGGAGGGGCTGGAGGGGCAACTAACAGTCAGAGAGGGTTCAGATTTTCCCCTAATCATAAAATTATCATTTCTCAGTTTGGCAAAAGAGAGCCGAATGGTAGTACACGATATGTTACCATTTTTGATTTTAACACCCAAGCTATTGTACAGCAGGCACAGGTGGCAGGTCCTGCAGCTACTTATTCTTATTCAAACCTAAGCTCTCCTATATGGCTTAACAAGAATCAACAGTATTTGCTACAATTGTATCAGGGCGCAACAGATGGTTATTACTTCGGTACATCCAGTCAAATAAATTCTAACCTTACCTATTACGATATGAAATATTGTAATAGCTGTACTCAGAATACTTTTCCTACCAACACATTGAACAACTATCATTACGGCTATCCAGACTTTCAGTTTTATACTTGCGATACAAACAATATTACAAATGCACCAACTGTAGTTGTAGGTGCACCGGGAGGTAGTATTACATCCCAACCTGTATCCGTTACTACTTGTGGCGGGTGTAATGCTTCTTTTTCTGTTACGGCTTCAGGAGCATCATCTTATCAGTGGCAAATTAACACTGGGTCGGGTTGGTCAAATGTTACCAATGGTGGTGTTTATTCAAATGCTACAACTGCAGCGCTCAATATTACAGGTGCAACAGTAGGATTATCCGGAAACCAATACAGATGCTACATAACCGGCGCATGTGGTAATCTGGCATCTGATGCCGCCATGCTAACTATAGCCACGCCTGCAAAAGGTCTGCATTTAGATGGTGTAGATGATTACGTAAGTATCCCTAGCATAGCAGGGAATAACTTTGCGGTAAATCAGAATTTTACTGTAGCTGTATGGGTTAAAATACCAAGTACGCCACAACCTTATACAGCCTATATAGATAATAGTATTGTTGAAAAATGGGATGCCAACACAGGTGGTTATCCTTTCGTTATCAGATACTATAACCAAACTGCTGGAGCCAATGCAGGCAAAGTAATATTTGCTCGATACAATGGTTCCAATTCAGCTGCAGTATTTTCTACGATGACATTGAATGACGATCAATGGCATCACATAGCTGCAGTAAAATCTGGTACACAAATTCAATTGTACATAGATGGTGCATTGAATGGTAGTGCAACAGACCTTACTACAGGTACTACTACAAATACTTCTGCTGTATATGTTGGCAGAAGAGGTAATAACTTTTATAATTGGTTCAACGGTACAATTGATGAACTGTCAATTTGGGACAGAGCATTGTGTCGCGGCGAGATATTGAATAATATGAATTGTGAATTAAATCCAGCAGGGCAGTCAAATCTTACTGGGCTTTATTCATTTAATAATGGTTATGTAAACAGCAACAACGCAGGCCTCACCACATTGGCAGATGCTTCTGTTTCTGCGAATAACGGTACACTTAATGGTTTTGGTCTGACAGGTAATACATCTAACTGGACTTCTGGTTGGGCAACCGGTACGTGTAGCGCATTTGTTCCACTTTCAGCTACAGCTACAAACAGTAGCCCTGTTAGCATTGGTAACAGCCTTACTTTGAGTTCATCTATTACCGGTAGCAATTCTACAGGTGCAGTTAGTTATACATGGTCTGGCCCTGGCCTTACAAATACTACTACAGGTAATACAAGTCTTATAGTTAATCCTGTTACAGGCATGAATGGTGGAGTATATACTGTTACTGCTACTGCGGTTGGTTGCTCTACTACTGCAACAACTACTGTAAATGTAAATGCAACTTCGCTGCATTTTAATGGTTGGGGCAACTCGAATACAGGCTCAAATTCAAACCCGGCGGTTTATGACTATGTTACAGTTCCTGACAACGGAACAATGGACCTGACCAATAATTATACCATAGAAGGTTGGGTGTACCTTGATGATAATGTTAATAATACAATTATTGATAAAGGCAACTATAGGTATCTCTTCCAAACACATCCTAATGGCAATTCAGGCCTTGGTTTGTATAACCCAAGTATGGGGTGGAAGTATTCGGCAGGTACCATACCAACTAATCAATGGGTGCATGTAGCTGTAACAATGGACGTCCCAAATAACAGTGTAATCTTTTATTTAAATGGTAATGTATTAAGTACACATACTGGCGTCAGTGTCCCAGTACCGGATAATGGTGACGTAACAATTGGCAGACAACAACCTAGCAGCTGCCAGTGCAACAACTTTGATGGTAATATGGATGAGCTACGCGTGTGGTCAAGAACACTATCTCAATGTGAGATTATAAATAATATGAATTGTGAGATCAATCCGGTAGGTCAGACAGGTCTTGCGGCATTGTATCGTTTCAATCAGGGGTATATCAATGTTTCGAATGCAGCAGTTGCAACACTAACAGACTTGAGCGGCAATAGTAATAACGGTACACTTACTAACTTTGCTTTGACAGGTACTACATCTAACTGGGCTGGTGGCTATCTTGGAAATGCAAATTCACCATCTTGTTCTACTGTTACTGCAGTTACAATTAATACACAACCGACCAACCAGTCTACTTGCGAAGGTATAAACGCACAGTTTACAGCTTCTGCAACTGGTACAAACCTTAGTTACGAATGGCAAGTAAACTCAGGCAGTGGTTTTACTACTGTTACAAACAGTTTACTATACACAGGTTTTACTACAAATACACTGACTGTTATTGCTCCCGTTGCTAATATGAATGGAAATCAATATCGTTTAGTTGTAAAAAGTGCTCAATGTCCTTCATTGTCATTTATTTCAAATACGGTAACACTAACAGTTAATACTTCACCACAGATATTGATCCATCCTGTAGCCTCTACTATTTGCGATGGTAGTAACGCAATATTTACTGTTGTGACATCTGGCTCTAGCCTTACATATCAATGGCAGGTAAATACAGGCAGCGGTTTTGCAAATATCACCAATGGAGGTGTGTATAGCAATGCCACAACAGCAACACTGAATCTGACAGCAGCAACCACTGCAATAACAGGTTATAGCTACCGTTGTGTGGTGAGTGGAACATGTACACCTTCAGTAACGAGCAGTGCTGCAACACTTACAGTACGCACACTGCCAGCAATTGCTACACATCCTTCAAATGTTACATTATGTGCCGGTGCAACTGCTACCTTCTCTGTAGCAGCAACCGGAGCAGGCCTTACATATCAGTGGCAGGAAAACACAGGTAGTGGTTTTGTAA
>JAFLBN010000029.1 GCA_017303395.1 Chitinophagales bacterium | reverse complement strand
CAGATATTATTGCTGGTCCGGATGGTTCTAATCCATCGTATCTTACAGTTTACAAAGACAAGCTATACTTCATTGCACAATCATCATTAGGCGATACACAGTTGTATGTTTCCGATGGTACAGATACAGGTACGCATAAATTGATAAATCCATCCGCTACGATGGCTAATCCTTTGTCGGTAAAAGCATTCAACGGTTTTAAAGAGATGGACGGTAAACTATATTTTGGTGCAGCTTTTAATATCGATGGTGCTGAATTGTGGTCTTTGGAAGATACCACAAAACCAGTAGGGATTACTACTGTAGCCAATACACAAAGAATAGAACTATATCCTAACCCGGCAAAAGCAGTATGTAATGTTGTTATAGATAATACGGCGTATCAAAAAGGCAGTATTCAGTTGTGCGATATGAAGGGCAGTGTTTTGCAGCAACAACAGCTGAGTGCCGGACAAAAACATGCTACTGTTCAATTGGCAAATATTGCTACAGGCGTTTATACTATCAAGGTAGATGTGGATGGTAACATTGTAAACCGTAAATTGGTGGTACAATGATAAGAACATGGCTGTAAGAAAAACAGTATTGATAACCGGGGCTACCGGTGGCATAGGCACTGCATTTGCACGTGCCTATGTTCGTAATAGATATAACCTTGTGCTGTGCGATGTGAATGAAGAAAGACTACAGGCAATGGCACAGCAGTTGCAGCAGGAGTATAAGTGCAATGTAAAAGTACTGGTTGCAAACCTTGCTGCAACTGCCAGTGTGGATGATTTGATTGTACAACTGCAAGGCATAAGAATAGATGCCTTTGTAGCTGCAGCCGGTTATGGAGAGAAGATGCTGTTTGCAAAAGAAGACATACAGGCATCTGTAAGTATGATACACGTACACAGCATATCTGTAGTACAATTGATACACGCAATACTACCACAAATGCTGAAGCGAAGGAAAGGAGATATCATTGCAGTTTCTTCATTGGCTGCATTTATACCTGCACCGGGCAGTAGTATATATTCAGCAACTAAAGCGTTTGTAAACAGTTTTATAGAATCGCTGCATATGGAAGTGGGGCAGAAAGGTATCAGGGTACAAAGCCTTTGTCCCGGGCTTACACATACAGGATTTCATAAAGAAGCAGACATAAAACGTTTTGATAAGATAAAGGGACTGAATTTGTGGATGGAAGCAGATGAGGTTGTGGCTGCATCTTTGCAGGGGCTTGAAGATGGCCATATTGTTTGCATACCCGGGTTCATCAATAAATCTATTAAGCATACAGTACCTGCCATACCCCGACAGTCTTTTTATAAACTGGTAGCAAAGCTGACGGATATAGACAGATAATTGTTTGCTTACATATCATACTACTTATAAATCTTGGCGTACACCAAGATTTATTTTTTGTGCATAGGTGAGCTTTGCATCAAAATAAAAGTATATGAAAAGTAATAACAGATTTGTAAACATCAGCGCAGCAGTACTGATAGTATTCTCTGCATTCTCTCTTTTGATGGTTAGTGCCATGGCATTCTTCAGCCCGCAGATGGTGATGGACCTTGTACAGGTAAAACTGCCCAATAACGATGCATACAGTTCCATCCGTGGTGTGTATGGTGGTGTGGGGCTTACCATAGTTATCAGCCTTATTTACCTCTTAGTTAAAGACAAAAAAATAGCACTGGTTTTTTTGACGATGCTATGGGGGTTCTACGCACTATCACGCGTTATAACGTTGATACACGAGGGACCTCTGGGCGATTTTGGCAACAAATGGCTGAATATTGAAAGCGTTTTGTTTGCCTGTTCGCTGGGTTTGATGCTTGTGTATCCTAAACGCCTGAATAAGGCATAGAGGACAAGTTTAATCACACGCTAATAAATCAACAAGATTATGAACAGTAAGCTAAGGCTAATGATCGGTGCGTCATTTACCCTATTGGCAGCAACAGCCAATGCACAAGACAGATTGGAATTGGGTTTTTCATTTTACAATGACCCAGAAGCAAAAACCCCCTATGTGTATTACGACCAACTACGCAATCAGCAACCGTTTTTCTACACAGAGTCGAGAGATGATGTGAATACCGAAAACTGGCAAAAGGTAGGAAAGTATGTGTCTGATAAATATAACGACAGCACTTTCTCTAAACTGGAATCTTACTTCTGGGACAACGGACAGTGGGAAGTGGGCAGGAAGAACAGCTATGTATTTCGTTATGTGAACAATAAGCCGCAGGCAGCAGATAATGATATTACATACGCAGGCAATCCTACCGTACAGCGTTTTACAGATTCATTTACCTACAATGCCAATGGTAGCCTGAATACGATAACGAAAAGAAGAAATTCAGTGCCTGCCGGGAATGTCTCTGTTGACCTTTACAAATACGACGGAAGCAACCGCCTATATCAGATAGCAACTGCGTACAAGGATGTTAACGATACATTTTACAGACACTATACCTACAATGCCAATAAAATGGTTTGCGCATCGGTAGTAGATGGTGATACGATGGAGGTGATAACAATACTGAAAGATGCCGTTGGCAGAACAGTGTATCAACTGAGTGCTGCGTACGATAGCGACACCGTGCAGACTTATACCAAAAACATATACACATACGATGCCGCAGGCAGGGTGGATTCTTTTGAGTCTTACTATACAGACACGGATGATACCACTACATTTCTACCTGCTGAAAAAGTAGTGAACCAGTATAACAGTGCAGGCAAGCTGGCAGGCTGGGTGCGCTCTGTGGGCGATGGTGTGAGTGCTAACTGGATAATAGACTATAAGATGGTAATGGGCTACGATGCCAATGGCAAAGCAGATACGGCGCGCTCTTATGGTTACGTAAACGGTGCATTTCTGAACAAGCATTTTTACAGGTTCATATTCACCAATGCTACTACAGGTGTTAATACTGTAGCGCAGGCAAATAAGGATGCCGTGGTGTTATATCCAAACCCTGCTAAGGATGTGCTGTATATAAAGAAAGGAATGAATAGCATCCACCAAGTAAAACTGTGGGATAACAAAGGACAATTGGTAATGGAAGCAACAGGCGATGTAAGAGAGCTCAACATAAGCCAACTGGCTGCAGGTATATACCACCTCTATGCCGATGGCGAGTACGGAGCAAGATTTGTAAAACAATAGAACAACAGAGTGGCAGTAGCATAACAGAACAATCGAGCCACAGTATATGCTGTGGCTTGATTGCATTATGGAATTCCATTTTTATAACATTCTGTTTAGAAAATATTCATTTTGTTTGATGAGTAAATAGCTGTCTATGCGATATGTGTACTTTATAGTATTCCTGCTTTCTTTTCTGCAAGTGCATGCGCAGGATATATCAGGTAAATGGGTTGGGAACTATACCTACAATTTCTTTTCCTCAATGCCAGATAAGCTGGTAATAGAAATAAATATACATAGTGATAGTTTAGTAAGTGGTACATCTCATTTGTATCATGGCAGAGGTAAGTATGAGCATTATACCATCAGCGGTGTGTATCGCAAAGCAGACTCAACTATATATTTTAAAGAAGATAGCACTATTGGTGTACAGCTTGGTTTTGGCGCAGAAAATGTGCTTGGTAACTATAACATGAAGCTGAAAGTGACAGATACCATGATGTACTTCAACGGTAAATGGAAGGAGAATAACAACGGTCTTGGGTTGATGAATTGCAAGGTATGGCTGGTAAAACCCCTGCCTCGCAAGCAACAGAATAATATAGACCCAATTGCAGTAAAAGATGAAAAGCTGAACCGTGCCGTAAGCGTGCAAAAGCTGATAGAGGTAGATGAGGCAGAAAAAGACTCTATAAAAATAATGCTGGTAGATAACGGACAGGTGGACGGAGACGTGGTGACACTGTATCTGAATGACAGTGTCTTATTGTCAAATCAACGCATTACAGGAAAGTCGCTCGTACAATACATATCTATCGGCAAAGACATGCCATTATGCAAACTACTAATGGTTGCCGAAAATGAGGGCGAGATACCACCTTGCACGGCGCATCTTACCGTTATTACCAAAAAGAAAACCTATCAGCTCGATTTATTCAGTAATGCAGGCACTAACGGTGCTATACAGTTTTTTCTGAAAGAATAATTTTGCAAAAACATAATCTATGGATACAGGTAATATCATCACACTACTTGCTCCTTACGAACAACATTTGCAGCATCCGCCAAAGCCGGGTGGTTCTTATGTTTCGGTTAATGTCAGAAACAATATTGCATATGTGGCTATTCAATTTCCTATACGCAATGATGAATATCTATATACAGGCAGGCTGGGAGATACTGTTAGTACAGAAGAAGGATATATAGCTGCTGCAATGTGTGCTGCCAATGTATTGGCACAAATACACAACTATGTGGGTTTTGATAAAGTGGCTGGGCTGAACCATGCTGATATCTACTATCAGGCGCATGGCAATTGGGATGACGGACCTGTTATTGCCAACGGTGCATCAGACCTGTTTGTAAAGGTATTGGGAGACAAAGGCATACATACCCGTGCCATTTTCGGCGTAGATAAGCTGCCCCGCAATTTTTGCGTAGGTATTACCTGTAGCTTTTCATTATTATAAATATCGCTCCTTCAGCACGTTCATGTGGTGGATGGCATGGCCTATCATCATATAGCCCAATGCGCGGGCAGATACACGCCCGTTGGTTACATTGGCCGTCCATGTGGTTTGTTCATCAGTCAAGCCTTCAAACAGCTTGCGGGTAGTAAAGCGCACTGCTGCAAACTCTTCCAACAGGTCGTCCATACTGCGATGGTTTACCACTGCGTTGACAGCATAGAGGTCTTCGTCAAGTGTTTGTATCAGGTGTTCGCTGTCGCCACGGCCTGCTATTAGTGCACGGTAGCTCATGCCACGCTCCATATCTATCAGGTGCATCAGCATTTGTTTGGGTGTCCACTTGCCCGGTGCATAGCGGTAGTTTTGTTTTTCTTCGCTAAGGTTTGCAAAACTGCTTACCACATCTTCCGTGTTTTGCATCAGCAGGTCGAAATAATCGCCTTCAGGTAGCAACCCAATATATTTCAGGAAATACTCGTTGTGTTCTGTGCTTTGCGGACGTTGCATGGTTGTCTGTATTAGGATAGCAAAGTTATCGGGTGCAGGTCAATGTTTTTGTTTAGCAGGGTCATAATCTTTTGGTAAAACAATTTTCTCTGCCTGCGGCTTTGTGTAGAGTGGTGGCAGCAGAAACTCAGCCCTGCGTTTATCTACATAGTCAATATCTGCAATAGGCGGGCAATAGTACACACCGTCTTTGTAGTCCGATGCATTACCGTATTCTCCATAAGTTTCCGGTACATGGTTGTATTGCCAAGCACGTTTATCTATTAGGAAGGGACCGTAATAATTGGGTAGCTCTCCTTTCAGTGTGGCTTCTTTCAGGTATTGTATCAATGTGTCTTGTGGTAGCAGGTAAGCAAAATGCGCAAGTATATGTCTGAAGTTTGTGCAGAAAGCAGGGCCGATATCTGATATGCCGGGGAAGCGTTTGTACTGTAGCAATATGTTCTTCATAGCCTCGACATTCATCCAGTCGCTGGTGCGTTGCAAGCTGTCTGCATACAGTTGCATTTTACTGCCCGGTTCTGCCATCAGGTACAGGTAGCGGCTTCGGGAGTCTGTATAGTATATTTCAAGGCATAGCTGCATCAACGGTAGGTTGAGCGATGAAGTGTATCTACTGAATAGCTTATCAAAGTTTCTAACAAGCTCCTTGTATTGTTTATTGCTGTCCAGTTTAAATGCTTCCAGGCTGTAGTGCATGTTTAGTACAGACTCGTAGCTTTGGTTCTCGATAGCTTTTTCAAGATAGCGCATTGCCTTATCAGTATCTCCTTTGTGCAACCATGCCGATGCTACAAACGTCTCTGTGCTGTATAAGTACAAGCTGTCTCTGAAAGGCAGTTTGCCTGCTATGGCTATTACAGAGTCGTATTTCTGTTCATAGCTCAACCGTCTCAGGGTGTTGTATCTATCTATACGTTGCAGCAATTCTTTGCTTTGCCCTATAGAGAAGACAGGGTATAATAACAACACGGTTATCAGGTAGTGTTTCATTTCCTGAATATACAACAGAATATATTGCGGTATTCCACATCTGCTCGTGCTTTTTCATTCCATTCCATTCCATTCCAATT
The DNA here is from genome assembly GCA_017303395.1 of Chitinophagales bacterium. Classification (GTDB taxonomy): domain Bacteria; phylum Bacteroidota; class Bacteroidia; order Chitinophagales; family Chitinophagaceae; genus Polluticoccus. Next base: position 19,966 of record JAFLBN010000029.1, on the reverse strand, counting down.
GGAATATGTAAAAACCTCATTTTTCGCAATTCACTGATAATCAATACAAGTAGTTTCTATTCCAAATATTCCATTCCATTCCATGGAATATTTAACTACTCAATTTTGCACATCGCCATTATTGCAATTTATGTTACCCCAAAATGAAGAACTTGTTAATTAATCATTATCAATTGATTATTAAACGGTTATATGTGTGTTTGTATGATGCTCGTCACTTTTGTGGTGCTGCATGTATGTGTAGTATTGTGGTAGAATTGTTATGAACTGTAACAAGCCTGTTTTTTGTAAATAACCACATAGTATGAAGTACATCTACACAATGCTGCCTGTGCTGCTGCTGACAGCCTGTGCCAAACAAAGTTCCACACCGCACCATACACTGAGCCTGCAACAACAAGACGGAATAGAGATACCTGTAGAAAACATTGATGCCAATTGGGACTATGAAACAGGCAGGCTGGATATACTTGCCGAAGGTACAGACCACCAATTGCTGAAGCTGCATACACATACACTGCACAACAACAAACCTTGTATAGCAGATGTATGCTATAGCGAAGATGAAGGCTTTGCTGCTGCAGATGTAAGTACAGGCAGTATAGACATTAACGAAGCAGATGCCACACATGCCACGGGTACCGCGTTTGTTACATTTACCAACCAGGCACATACTGCCACTAAGACCATTATTGCCAATTTTACCATCTATACACAGCAGTAGTAGTTTTAGCGTTTTTCAGTACTTAAATATTCCATTCCGTGGAATATTAAACGCCTCATTTTTGCAATTTTCTTAAACTGGGAGTATTATGTATTTGATAAAAAGCGTTGTGAATATAATAATCTCTGCAACTGGAAGCATTATAGCAACAGCTTTTGTTGTTGTATATAGCCTGTAGCTTGTGTGCATAGTGCCAAGTAATAATAACGGATAGCTGACGATAAGTGTGAATGTTAGCCATGTTTCCAATGCGTCTGAATTATCGAACAGAAATATGGATGCATACGCTGCAAATGGGTATAGCACAATAGGTGCCAGTGCCAGGTGATTTAGTATTATCAACCAAAGTGGCAGATTGTACCGATTGGGCAATGGCCTAATGCTATGGTCCCAGAATTTTAAAGACATGATGGCAATGATGCCAAGTATTGCTATTGCAAGCATTATAGGTATTGTTGAGTGTAAGATATAGTTGTTTTATCTAAGTCTTACTCTATTATATACTATTATTTCCTTGTGTGGGTATTTGTATAATATAATTAAATCTTGTTATTAATACATTAGCAAATACAGAAATTGTAAACTGAAAATGCGTTTTTCAGCACTTAAATATTCCATGGAATGGAATGGAATATTTGGAATGAAAAGGAGGATTGATAATCAGCATTTTGTGAAAAATGCGGTTTTACAATATTCCAATTGGAATGGAATGGAATGGAATAAAAGGATGCGGCTATTCAGGTAGCCTCCTGTTGTCCAGTGCATCTGTTATCAGTTTGTTCCACCGCAGTTGCTCTTCTTTTATTTTACTGTGGTTGGTTTCTTTATCATACTTCAACTGCAAGGCACGCATTTTGTTATTGAAGTTTCTGTAGATGCTGTCCGCCTGGTATAGTGAGCGACGAGGGTGCCAACTGAAGTTTTTGTAGATGTCATTTATTTGCCTTGCGGCAATTCTGGCAATATCGTAGTGTCCTTGCTCGTGTTTCAGTACATGTGCTTTTACTTCATCGGTACGGTCTTTCATAAATTTTCTGTCCACAGAAGATTCTCTCTGTTTGAAGTAGGCCGCCACCTTGTAGTCTGGCACAGGGTCTCCGGGCATATACTTATTCGGCTCCATAATGATAATGTAATACGTCATGGCATCAAATGCGTCAGACTTATGTTTGCCCTGAAAATCATCCCAAGTCAGCAGTCGGTCTTCAATAACCATATCTCCTTTTTCCTGAGCAGTAGTAATAAATGCGGAGAGCAATAAGAGGGTAATTGTATATAGTGGTTTCATGCAACGCATATTTTGCATGCTCAAAATAAAACCTATGTATTGCATGTGCAATATTCAGCCATGCAAAAAATCAGAAATTGCATATTCCATTTTGGAATGGAATGGAATGGAATATTTTGGGAGGACAAACTACGCCCTCACCGCTACCGGCATAGACAGGTAAGCAGCAGATAGCTGCGTGGTGTATGCGGTAAAGTCGTGTTTAAGCCTGTCGTTTACAGGATGCAGCAGTATCACGTTGTTTTGCAGGTCTGCCAGTTGTTGTGCTATAATAGCTTCTACCTCTGCTTTGTATTCGGCAATATATTGCCAGTTTGCCTGTTGCGTTCTCATGACCTCTGTGTTTAGGACAAAAATCGCACAACAGTGTTTTTAGGAGATGACGGTAGTGTAAATTTTTTGTTACTAAAGAGCATATGCCAAATATGCAGTAGCGCCGGGTGTAATATTATACATCATTAAGCCAGTATTGCTAATGAGGACGGGGCTACGATTGTTGTCCATGAAGTGAGGCGTAATGATTTTTTTTTGAATAGAATGTGACCTACACTTGTGTAAAATAATTCAATTGTATATTTTCATAAGTAAGTTATTGTTAATCCTTAAAAAACCTAAACTAAAATGTACAAACCGATCATTACCCTGCTTTCTATCGCAATCCTTTCAACGACAATTGCCTGCAACAAATCCAGCTCAACGACCACACCTAGTACCTCCTCTGGTGGAAATGGCGGTGGTGGCGGCGGTGGTGGCACTACAACCTCAACCTCTTTTTCGGTAAAAATTAATGGCACAACCTACACCGGAACTCCCAAAAGCTGTATTAAGCAATCGGTTAGCGGGCTTGTAAGTGCTAATATGTTGGCAGAGATACCTTACAAAGGTGGTACATGGACCTTCAATGTAGTATTAAGTCAGTACACAACACCAAAGACATACTATACCAGCGGCAATGATACTATGGCAAATTTGTCGATGACCAATATGGCAAACACATCAGAAGGATTTTCTGCCTTCAGTCCGTTTGCTCCGCAGGAAGATGGAGTATGCACTGTTACCAAAGATGATAAAACATACATCGAGGGCAATTTTAGCGGCACGCTGTATAAAGGATCTACCACAATTACAGATTCTGTAAAAGTTACAGATGGCAAGTTTGTCTTTAAGTGGAATTAATCTAAAGCTATTCTATTGTTAACTAATCCCGGCACAGTCCGGGATTGTTGTTTTTAGAGAGGAAGCATTTTCGTGCAAAGCTACTGTAGCTCCTGAAATACTCGTAGTGTGCGTAGTCTAAGGCCCTGTTGTATACATACATCCCAAGCTTGTTGCCAATAGTGGTTGCGGCCTGTAGTACCTTGCGCATGCAAGGGTGGCAGATGATACAGTATCAGGTATGATAAGAGTATTTTGTACATAGGTATATATGAATATACTAATGCAGCATGAAAAAAGCAGCGGGCTACCGCTGCTTTTAGTTATTGTTTGTTCTGTATGAAGTATTATTCATCACCCTTTTTGCACAGTCCTGCTATTTTGTGGAAGGCATCGTGCACAGTGCTTATTTGTTTGGTCAGCTCGGCATCGCTTTTCTTTTCCTTCACTGCTTTGTCCATCTTCTCTGTTTCTGCCACCAATTCTTTCAGTGCCGCTTTAATGTCTGCACGGTTGTATGCTGCGGGTGGGGTAGATGCTGCCAGTTTCTTCGCTTTCTCTACCAGTTCGCCAGAGCGTGTTTTGATAGGTGTCAGGTTGCCCTCCTCACTTGGGTGGAAGGTCTGCCCCATCACACCGTGAAACGTTTCCAGCTCTGCCCATTTTGCCTTGTCTTGTGCAAAGCCTGCAATGCTGATGAATAAGAACGCGAATACTGCTATGATAGATTTCATATACTTAATGTTTTATTGAATGATTGTTGTTATAAAAAATGATTGTTCATAAAGCAGCACACATACGCATGCCGCATACCCGATACCATAAGGTACCATGTATTGTATTATATACTTGTACGGGAAAAACTAAGCCACTACACCTCGCGGTGGCTGAAAGACGGAATCGGCAAACAGCCGTGTATGCAGGTGATGCACTACCGGTATCTGCACAGATATTGTATAGTGTGTGTGATATACTATGGTTGGAGATGCCACAGGCAGCATATAGGTAGCAATGCTGATGTGGGCCTTCTTGACAGGGGCACTGCCGCAAGGGTTTTTATCGCAGTCTGTTTTGCGCATCTGCTTGCGGAGGTAGCACTTGCCCTTGCAGGTGTTCTTCGGGTTCTTACGATATTCGCACAGGTTGTCTGCTATGTAGCTCTTCTTCATCTCAAACAACCCCAGCACCACATACTGCCCCACACCCTGTATGGCTATGCAAAGCACCAGCAATGCTATAGAGAGCCTGTATATAAAACCTATGCGCTGTTTCACCAATTACTTCTTACGGTTGCTAAACTAATAAGCAGAATGTTAAAGGATGGTTATATGTTGTAAAAGCCTGCTCGAGCAGTTCTGTTTAGAATATAGCGACTGTTTTTTATTTTTGAGTATGACACCTGCCTTCAAACTATTGCTGATAAAACTGCTGCATACTGCTATATGGCTGGTGCTGGGTAGTACGGTGTTGTATGTGTTTTATTCTGGCATCACGGGGTATATTACCATGTATAGTTGGTCGGCTGTTGCGGCTATTGTTGTTGAAGGATTGGTATTATTGTTGTTCAAAGGTAGCTGTCCGCTGACGGTGATGGCAAGGCGTTATTCAGATTCTGCAAAACACAATTTTGATATCTTTTTGCCCGAATGGCTGGCGCATTACAACAAGCTTATATTTACCACACTATTTGCAATAGGGCTTGTGCTGATGCTTGTAAAAGCTTTGCGTTGATGCATGTGTATGTTAAGGTGTAGTTATTAAATACAACACTATTGTCATAATATTGACATTCACAGTCTTTTATGCGGTAATGCCGATTTATATGCGTACATTACAGAGTACGAAAAGATGTTTATGCTATTGTTAGTTATTCATTCGATCTGCAATTAGCTAATAAAACATCAAGCATGGCAATTCTTCTGATGCTTACTATACACTGGTATAGTTCGCTTTTTTTTCAATCTGTTTTCCACCACCGATACGCAGCACATGGAGTGTACTCTATGTCTCCGTTTTGGGAAAAAATGTTCTTCATAGGTTCGTTCCTTACACAGGGTACGTCCTACATCAGTGCATCAGCCTATGGCATTATGCACCGCCTGCACCACGCACATACCGATACCGAGCACGATCCCCATTCGCCTTCCAATTCATCCAATATTTTTACGCTGATGTGGCAGACGCGTAATAACTACAGAGACATCTATACCAAGAAGGCAGACATACCTGAGAAGTATATGCAAAACCTGCCTGTTTGGGAAAAGTTTGACCGAATAGCGCATGGCTGGCAGGCAAAAGCAATATGGGCTATCCTGTATATACTGCTGTATGTGCAACTGGCTACACATTGGTGGATGTATCTGCTGCTACCTGTTACACTTACTATGGGTGCACTGCAAGGTGTGGCTGTAAACTGGTGGGCACACAAGTTTGGCTACGAAAACTATAAGATGAAGAATACATCTAAAAACATACTGCCGTTGGATATCCTATTTTGGGGAGAGGCATATCACAATAATCACCACAAACACCCCAACAGGCCCGATAATGCCCACCGTTGGTACGAGTGGGATATGGGCTACAAAGCATTGGTAGTGTTGGAAAAGCTGCGTATTGTGAAGATAAAACGTGCTGTGGTAAAGCCTATCGCTTTACAGTAAAGCCAAGCAGGGTAAGCTTTACATGGTCTGCAGCGGGCTTGTCGAAGCTGATGAGGCGCATGTCCTTCAGTTCTGTCAGCATAGGGATGATGTAGTGTTTTACCAGGTTCAGTTCGGCGGCCATGTTATCAACGTTTACCATTGGCCTCGGGTTGGCAGTACGACCGCTTATTTCCTTTATCTTCCTGTACACTTCATTAGTCGTAATCATAGATGGCTATTTGTTGGAAGGTACTGAATATATATGGTTAATATCAGGTTTATTATTTTTTTGAGAAAATTTAATATAGTTTCATTCCTTAATACCTGTGCGCACGCGCACGCAATCAAATAATAGCATATGATACTATTCATCGGTAATCTGAACAAGCTGACAACCGAACACGAACTGAAAGAGCTGTTTGGCGGCTTTGGTGCCATCAAAAAGCTGCGCATCATGGTAGATAAAATCACCCGACGCTCTCGTGGCTATGCGTATATAGATATGGAAGCCGATACCGAAGGGCTGAAGGCAGTATCGCACCTCAATTCGAGTGTGTATATGGACAGGCGCATCATAGTAGGTGTAGCCACCAGCAGACAACTGAACGAGATAGACTGGGGTATATTCCAGTCATAGATTACACCCACGTGTTCCAAGTGTTCCATCTGTTCCGTTCCGAACAGTGGAACAGCCCTTATTTCTTTAGTTGCAGGTAAGCATGGGTATAGCCTGCCGAGTTAGATACATGCTCAAACAAGGTAGTATCATTATTTACCACTGCATAGCTTGGGTGCGTATAGCATATTTGGTGGGCCGACTTGACATATCCTGTAATGGTTTCCGTTTCCTTATCATCGTATAGCTCTGATATGCGGTAGCTTTTACCGGTAGCGGGGATGTATATGTCGTAATAATAATCTTTGTACAAATTAGCACTCAGCACATTGCTGATAACAGTATGCGTGCCATAGAGAGAGTCTGCAGCCAATCCGTTTAATTGCTTTACAGATGGGCTACGGCCAAATGTTTTATCCGCATTGTAGTCTTTCAATATGATGGTATCCAATTCATCTGCGGTAAAGCCCGAGAAGCGGACTTCCATAGCAGTGGTATTACATGTTATTACCTGTGTATTGGATGGATTGGTACTACTGTTTTGCTTGTCTTTATTGCAAGCCGTGAGGCAAAACAGGGCTGCCAGTGTTATATAGGTGCGCATGCTCTTGTAGGGATTTTGGTAAAAATACAACAAGTTTTGTGCCATGATGTGTTCCAAGTGTTCCATCTGTTCCGTTCCGAACAGTGGAACAGCTGAATATTTTAAGCTCTCCTCCTGTTATTAGGAGGAGTACCCGAGTGTAGCGAGGGGGAGGTGGTAAATACTCTACACGAGCCAACCACCCCGATTGTCAACGACATGCTTCGCATTTCTCTGCCAATATCCCCTCCTAAAAACAGGAGGGGAGTTTTCTTTTTTACTCACTTATAAAAGCAAAAGATAAATAACGATTTTCCTGTTGCATTGGGAGGTGTTGATACTCATAGCATTATCAAGCGGGGCTTGAGCCAGGCTTAAGTGTGGCTTAACCAAGGAAAGGATAGAAGAGTATAGAACATAAAATAACAGTACAGCAACAGTATAGGATGCTGTGGGTTGTTTGGTGTTGATGGTAAGTTGTTTTGTGAGGTAGTTTAAGTATTACCTATTTCTACTCGCGTCATTGCGAGGAACGAAGCAATCTGGTCTCGTGTATGGTGTTCCAATAATTGCTATCATTCTATTGCAAATCATGAGATTTGCTGCCTGTAGCGACGTAGTCAAAAACTACGCCGAGCGGGGCAAACAGATTTATAATTTAATAACTATCCCTTACAGAAGCTAAAGTTGTTTTGTTCTGCATTCTTCACATGGATATGGTGGTAGTAGTGTTGTGCTTACTACATAGTTTCCATAACATTCAGAGCATAAATCCCTTTGGCATTTTGGGCAACGTTGAGTAAAACCTTTAGCATAATAGATGTGTGGCTGACCAGTTTTTTTGCATTTTTCACACTGTTTAGAGTACATGTCAAAGGATGATGTCCCCGAAGTGACATAAGGTGATGTGCTTGTCGTGATACGGGATGATGGTGCTGGTTTAGAGCCTAAATATAATGAGCTTGTCAATTGATTATTTCCAGATTGGTATAATGCTGAACCTGTGCCCAAGTATAAAAGGTTGGCACTTTCTATTTCATTTTTTTCAAGCCTTATTTTAGATTTTGCTATTTCATTAGATAGTTTCCATATGTCGTTTCCTATAATGTTTGTGTCAGATGATGTTTTTTCTGTTGTAACTATCTTTGCTTTCTTTTTAGCGTCAGCTAATTCTTGTGTGAGTTTTTTTACTTTATCCTTTTCTTTTTGGTGTTCTTGATTTTTAGCTTCAATCTCATCAATATAGTCCCTATCTAATCCAAACTCTTTTAATTTTTCAAGCCGTTTATCTTTAGGTAGTTCATCTAATATTTTAGATAATGCAATGAAAACTGATTCCACATGAGCAGTTTTTATTAGAAAAATTTCTGCTAATTCATTCATCATCTTCTTTTGGATTTCAGATTTGATATCCGTAACGTTTTTGAATTCTTTAATCCAAGGGATTGGGGATGTGGTTTTAACTTGATGTATGAATTCTAATGTATCGAAATCAATTTGTTTAGGCAAGCTGAAGGATAAGTATTGTTTTGTTAGGCTAATTTGTTCTTTGTAAAATCCAATATCCTCTTTTTTGCCTCCTTTTTCTGTAAGAGTTTTTTCAGCATTTTTAAATGCGGTAGTATATGATTGATATTGAGCAAGTATTTCTTGTCTAATAAATACAAGTATACGTTTGCCCTTTCTGTGGGCGTATAAATACTCTGCATGGGTAGGCGAAATTTCAATTTCCCCAATAATGTGAGAGTTGGGCCATTTGAATCGTTTGCCATATTTGCCATCAATAATTAATAACATGACAAAAGCTGTATCTAAGACCCTTAAACATGATTCCCAAGGTTGCATGTCTGGAGTGCTATCGTGAAACCCCTCAACATCACTTAAGTAAGGTTTATACCCTAATTCGTTTAAATAGTTTGCAAGTTCGGCTCGTAAATCAACTAAGTTATATACGGTTGAGCTTATGAAAATTGGGAAAGTGTATTCGCTAGTTGGGTTTGACATTTGGTCATATTGTGTTGTTATTGAATAATTTGTTATGTAAATGTATGGTGGATAAAAAATGTTACCAAGTTGATATTGTAATAAATAAACGAATATATTAGGAGTTAACTTTTACTCCAATCGCATGCTTATCTTTGCGCCCATGGAGTTAACAGCATTAACGGCAATCAGTCCCATAGACGGCCGCTACCGTAGCCAACTGGCATCGCTGGCGCCTTATTTCAGCGAGTTCGGCCTTATTCGTTATCGTGTACGTGTAGAGGTAGAGTATTTCCTCTTCCTTGCCGAGAAAAAGATTTTCAAGCTGCCTGCAAGCGTTAAGCCTGCCAAGCTGCGTGCCATATACGAGAATTTTACAGAAGACGATGCGCAGCAGATAAAGCTGACAGAGCGCACTACCAATCATGATGTAAAAGCGGTAGAATATTTCCTGAAAGACAAGCTGAAAGCACTGGGTGCGGGCGATACGGTAGAGTGGGTACACTTTGGCCTCACGTCTCAAGACGTTAACAACACATCTATACCACTGCTTTGGAAGGAAGCACTGGAAGAGCAATACCTGCCTGCATTGCAGAATACCATCCTCACCCTCAAAAAAATGGCAAAGGACTGGAAGGGCATCCCAATGCTGGCACGCACACACGGTCAGCCTGCATCGCCTACCACACTGGGCAAGGAGTGGATGGTGTTTGTAGAGCGTCTGGAAGGTCAGGTACTGCAACTGAGCCATTTGCCGTTTGCTGCCAAGTTTGGTGGTGCTACAGGCAATTTCAACGCACACAAAGTAACCTTCCCTAAAATGGATTGGGTACGCTTTGGCAACGATTTTGTAAACAAGAAACTGGGCCTTGAGCGTATGCAATACACTACGCAGATAGAGCACTACGATAATATTGCCGCACAGTTCGATGCACTGAAACGCATCAACACCATCCTGATAGATTTCTCCCGCGATGTGTGGAGCTATATCAGCATGGAATACTTCAAGCAAAAAACGAAAGAAGGTGAGGTAGGCTCTTCAGCAATGCCGCATAAAGTGAACCCGATAGATTTTGAAAATGCAGAGGGCAACTTCGGTATTGCCAATGCCATCTACGAACACCTGAGTGCAAAACTGCCTATCAGCCGTCTGCAAAGAGATTTGACAGATAGCACGGTACTGCGCAATGTGGGTGTGCCAATGGCGCATAGCTTCCTTGCACTGCGCTCGCTGGATAAAGGCTTGGGCAAGCTGCTGCTGAACAAAGACAAGATGGCTGCCGACCTAGATAATAACTGGGCGGTATGTGCAGAGGCTATACAAACCATCCTGCGCAGAGAAAACTATCCGCAACCATACGAGGCACTAAAGGCGCTGACACGTGGCAAGGATGGCATCAACCAAAAATCGCTCCACAAGTTTATAGATGGCCTGAAGATTAGCGCCGCACTGAAGAAAGAACTGAAAGCTATTACACCGCACAATTATGTGGGGATATACTAAGGCTTTAGAAAATGAATCTTCCGCAACAACTTACAGATAGTTTGCTAGGCATTAAGGGTTTCGATAAAGAAGCCCTTATTGCTGCGCATCAGTTGCCTGCGGTTACATCTGTTCGCCTCAATCCTTACAAGTCTTCTGCTGCTTTTGCAGACAATGAGCAAGTGCCTTGGTGTGCCAATGGCAGGTATCTGGCAGAGCGCCCTGTGTTTACGGTAGATCCTCTGTATCATGCAGGGGCGTACTATGTGCAGGAGGCATCTTCTATGTTTCTGCATCATGTGCTTAGCAGTCATGTACTGGCAGGTACAGGTTTGCGTGTCTTAGATATATGTGCAGCACCCGGTGGCAAAAGTACATTGATAGCTTCTTTTCTTGGTGAGAACGATTTGTTGGTAAGCAACGAGGTTATCCGTACCCGTGCTACGATACTGGAAGAGAATATGACTCGCTGGGGCTATATGAATACATGGGTAGTTAGCAACGACCCTAAAGACATAGGCAGGCTGGAATCTTATTTTGATGTGATAGTGGTAGATGCTCCATGCAGTGGTTCAGGTTTGTTTCGTAAAGATGCTCGTGCGCTCGATGAATGGAGCGAGGGTAATGTATTGTTGTGCAGTCAGCGCCAGCAACGCATACTGGCAGATGTATGGCCATCGCTGAAAGAAGATGGTATTGTTATCTATGCAACATGCAGCTACAGCCCGCAGGAAGATGAAGATATACTGGACTGGCTCAGCGAAAACTTTGAAGTAAAAGGATTACCTGTAGAGCTGAAAGAGGGATGGGGTGTTGTAGAAACCGTTTCATCAAAAGGATTGCATGGTTACAGGTTCAGTCCTGACAAGGTAAAAGGGGAAGGCTTTTTTATAGCAGCATTGCAAAAGAAAGAAACCACACGCGAACCAAAACCACTACGCTACAAAACACTGCAAGACAAAAAAGCACAGGAGCAAACAAAACACCTGCTTGATACTGAATATCTCTGTTTGCAGTTGGATAAAGACAATTATGTTGCCATCCACCCCAGCCACGAGGCCGATTATCATACATTGAAGCAATTTGTATATCTCCGCAAAACGGGTGTGCAATTGGGTACACCAACCCCCAAGGAATGGCTGCCAAGTCATGACGTAGCACTGAGCATACACCGTGCTGCCACACTGCCAAAACTGGAACTGAATAAAGAGCAAGCGTTAAAGTTTCTTAAAAAAGAAGACTTCGCCCTGCCGGAGGGTACACATAAAGGATGGATTTTGCTAACGTATAACGGATTGGGAATAGGGTGGATAAAGGCACTTGGCAACCGTTTTAATAATTATCTGCCAAAGCACTGGCGCATACGTATGGAAATCTCGGATATGGATTGGGCATAATTGTTGTATATTGAAATGCAATTAATTAGAGCCAGTTTTATGCTTCGATTATTGATTACCGGATTACTTATTGTTTCCTCATATTTTTCATTTGCCGGACAGGCAGATAGTCTTTTCGTTATTGCCAAAGGTGAGAAATGGGTGATAGGCCATACTGTAAAGCGTGGCGAAACCATCTTCAGCATAGCACGGCTTTATCATGTGCCACCTGCAAAGCTTGCCGATGAAAACGGACTGAATTATCAGAGCGGATTACCCGTTGGTGTGCAATTATATGTTCCTTTAGAATCTTACAACAAAGCAAACGCTACAACCCCGCAAAGCGGATGGAAGCCTGTGCACTATCGTGTAAGGCAGGGCGATAATCTGTACCGCATCAGCAAGACCATTAACGAACAGCAACGTGTGCTGCAAGACTGGAACGGATTGCCTGATAATAGTGTAGAAGTAGGACAGGCATTGGTTGTGGCAAGGGTTATGTACGACGAACAGTCTGCCAATTTCAACGGTTCTTCTGTGGGTAATGTATCTGGTAAAACAACTACTCAGCAACAAGCACCTGCGCCCAAACAGGAAGAAAAGAAAGCAGAAAAAATAACATCGTCCACAACAGGTACTGCAGCCAACGGGCAGAAGTACACCCTTGAAATGAAGGAGAAGCAAGAAAGGCAAAGTGACGGTAGCATGGCTACAGTCTATGTGCGCGATACTGTGTGGAACGATACACTGGGTATGTATGGTAAAATATACATGCAGCAAACAGCCGGCGAGCGCTATGTGATAGAAGAAAAAGGTTCTGCCGTGTTTTTTGAAACACCCAACAAAGTAAAGAGCCGCTATGGCAACGATGCTAAGAATACATTGATATATGCTTTCCATAATCTGGCAAAGCGTGGCACTATCATCAAAGTATACAATCCCGGTACAGACAAGTATGTGTTTGTAAAAGTGATGGGTCCATTGCCCGAAACAAAGCAGTACTACAACAGCCTGATAGGTATTGGTGATGATGCCAAAGAGATACTGGGCATTATGGAAGACAAAGCATGGGTAGAGCTGAAGTATAATTCAAAGTAGTTATTCACAGCTTCAGGAAAATTTATAGCCGTTATTTATCAGCTATTTCGTAGGTTGCCACCCTTATGAAGGTGCTGATTATCCGTTTTTCTTCCATAGGCGATATTGTCCTCACAACCCCTGTAGTACGTTGTCTCAAACAACAGTTGCCCGATGTGGAGGTGCATTATCTTACCAAAGCTTCTTTTCGCAGTGTGCTTGCACACAATCCTTATATAGATAAGCTGCACTATCTGGAAGATGATATTAACCAGACCATAGCTGTACTCAAAAAAGAGCATTACGATTATGTAATAGACCTGCATCACAACCTGCGCACCATGCGTGTGAAGCGGGCTTTGAATGTGCAGAGTTATTCTTTCCCTAAACTGAATGTACAAAAGTGGCTGCTTACCAACCTGAAGCTGAATATAATGCCCGATAAAAGCATTGTAGAGCGCTATATGGAAACTGTAAAGCCACTAGGTGTAAGAAACGATAATCGAGGGCTTGATTATTTCATACCCGAATCTGCCAACCTGAAGAATACAGATATACCTATGAGCCACTGGGCTGGATATGTGGGCTGTGTGATAGGAGGTAGTATGAATACCAAAAAGCTACCTGTAGAAAAATGGAGAGAGTTTGCCGAACAATGCCCATATCCATTAATACTATTAGGCGGTCCGGAAGACAGGGAAGACGGCGAGGCTATAGCATCAATGGATAAAGTGCGTATTTATAACTCTTGTGGCAAGTTCAATCTGAATGAAAGTGCCTGGCTGGTGCAACATGCAAGGGTAGTGGTGAGCAATGATACAGGGCTGATGCACGTGGCAGCAGCCTATAAAAAGCCAATTATCTCACTTTGGGGTAATACCAGCCCAGATATGGGGATGTTCCCCTATTATGGAAGCAATAATCTGAAAACCAGTTATGAACCACTTTCTATCATATTTGAAAATAAGTTAATAAGTTGCCATCCATGCAGTAAAATCGGCTACTCTAAGTGCCCCAAAGGGCATTTCAACTGTATGAATAAGCTTGATATGAAAGAATTGTCAGAAAAAGTTAAAATATTTTGGAAAAATGCCCAACCATTAAAATCTCATTAATGTCTTTATGTTGGTAGGGTTAATAGGAAGACAGGATTTTAATAGTTGATTAATATTTATAATTTATTAGGTTTTTTTAAGTGTTATTGTTTGGATAAAAGCTGATTTAGCCGTATTTTAACACAATTATTGTTACACAAGTAAACTAAACGTTAAAACAACGCCGCAATATGAGAAAGCTACACTCTTTTCTCCTTGTTACGTTCGCAATCTTAAGCTTTGCGCTGATGCCTAATAAAGAGGCAAAAGCATCGCACGCTGCCGGTGGCGAAATTATCTACGAATGGATAAGTGACTCTACTTATCGTATCTTCTTTAAATTCTACCGAGACTGTACGGGTATCAGTGAGCCAGGTTCGGCTTCTGTATGTATTACAGACTCATGTAACAGTTATCAGACTACCATCACAATGAATAAGTGGTCTGGTGCATTACCTGGTGGTGGTGTAAACGGTGATCCTGTATCTGCAGGTTGTTCCGCTTATCCTAACTCATGCCAAACAACATCAACATCATTACCCGGTTATAGGGAGTGGTGGTATTCTGCTATAGTGCAGTTGCCATCGCGTTGTATAAAATGGCGGTTTTCTACCAGCGTAAATGCCCGTAACGGTAGTTTAAATATTGGTGGTGGCAACTTGTATGTTGAGACAACCTTTAATAACCAGCAATTTCAGGGTAACTCCTCTCCGTACTTCTCAATCAAACCAATTCCATATGTGTGCGTAAACCAACCATACACATATAATAATGGTGCGATTGACCCGGATGGTGACTCGCTCGTAACAGATATCATTCGTCCTATGGATGCAGGTTCTGAGTGTGGACCTGGTAGCAGTATTGCATTTACTACATTAACTCCGGCGTTGAATACTACTACAAATCCTTTCCAGACAAATAACACTTTTGTAATCAACGCTGCTACCGGTCAGATGGGTTTCACTGCATCTACTATCGGTGCACATACACTTACTACACGTGTACGTGAGTTCAGAAATGGTACATTGATTGGTTACATCATGCGCGATATTCAGGTGCAGGTACTTAACTGTTCTACATCTGCTCCTGCTTCTAATATCAATCTTGCTTCTCTTGTAGGTGGCGGCTCTGGTGTTGGTGGTAGAATAGAAGGTTGTATCGGTCAGCCACTTTCATTTAACTGGGCTTCTGTATCAAACGATACAGGTGCTGTACTTACAGCTACAGATAACCACATGTTCTCTATACCTGCAGCTACTGTTACATATTCTAATATTTATACAGACTCTGTTGTTGGTTCATTCTCTTGGACTCCGACAGCATCAGATGCAGGTATTCTGAAAAATCTGATCGTAACTATTAAAGACTCTACTTGTCGTCCTCCGGGTATCATGTTGTATTTCCCATTCACTATTCCTATTTATATATGGCCTAAAGTGACTACGGTTAATGATACTAACATTTGTCCTAAAGAAACTGCATTCCTGACAGCATATGGTGGTGGTGACTATGTATGGTCTGTTTTGCCTGGTGGTTCTCCTATCACTAGTCTTAACTGTACAAACTGTACAAGCCCGATAGCTTCTCCGGGTATGTCTACTACATATGTTGTTACTTCTACAATTAACTCGTTCTGTAACAATAATAAGGATACAGTTACTGTAGGTGTATTACCAGGTCTTGTATTTACAAAACATCCTGATACGCTTACATGTCCGGGCAACCCGATTAAACTTAATCTGTATTTACCAACTACACCTGGTGTAACATATAAGACTAAATGGAGCCCTGCTACATATTTAGATAACGATACATTGAATGTACCTACTACCAATCCGAAAGCACCTATTACATATACTGTGGTTATGTCTTCAAGCATAAACAGGTGTAAAGCATTCGATACATTGGTTGTAGATGTACTGTCTGGTTTCAATCTGCAGAATGGCGACACTGCAGTGTGTGAGGGGCAACAATTCAAGGTTAACATATCAGGTGATAGCCGTTACACATATTCGTGGAGTACTACAGGCTTGCCGGGTGTATTCAGCAATCCGAATGTGATTGATCCGACTATTACTCCTGCACCACTGGGTAAATCTACTTATACATTAACTGCTAAATACCCTAGCTGTCCTATAGATAGCTCTGCGGAATTTGATATTACTGTAGAACCGGTTCCTCAGGTAAAAGTTGATAATGATGCTTCAATGTGTGAAAACGACACTATGCAGTTGCACGGTATCGTAATACCTAGCACATTCACTTTCGCGCTGAATTGGACTCCGGGTGCTTCATTGAACAATACAACAATTGCGAGCCCTATATTCAAAGCACAGCAGACTACAGAATTGATATTGACAGCTACTAGCCCATTGGCAAAATGTACTGCAAGCGATACGGTTAAACTGACAGTATTCCCTGCAGATTTTGTTAAAGTGGAAGGTGACACTGCAATATGTCCTGGTTCTAAAACAAACTTGTCAGTAACAGGTAACAGTATTAAATCATTCCGTTGGTATCCTGATTACAGAATCAGCGATCCTACATCAGCTAATCCGACTGTAAATCCTGTAACATCACAAGTGTACACAGTATATGCAGTAGATACTAACGCATGTTTTGATACAGCTTCTGTTAAAGTAATTGTTCGTCCTGGTGGTACATTGTTTATGCCTGATACAGTTAAATTGTATCCTGGTGAATCTTATCAAATGGATCCGATGGGCAACTGTACTTACTTCTCTTGGTTCCCTTCTGTTGGTTTGTCTAGGTCAGATATTTCTAACCCGATAGTGAAAACAGATGTAAATACAAAGTATACAGTTACTGGTATGACTGAGTCTGGTTGCGTTGTGACTGATGAAGTAAACGTACTCGTTATGGATGAAAGCCTGATTGAAGTGCCTAACGCATTCTCTCCTGGCAACGGTGCTAATGGTAAGTTCAAAGTATTGCGTCGTGGTGATGCAACATTGAAGAGCTTCACAATCTTCAACCGTTGGGGTGCTAAAGTATTCGAAACATCTGATATCAATGCAGGTTGGGATGGTACTTTCAACGGAGAAGCGCAACCAATGGGTGTTTACATCTACACAATTGATGCGGTATCTGTAACTGGTAAGAGAATTACTAAACAAGGTAACGTGACACTTGTACGCTAATTCGATTTTCTTAAAATGTTTTAGATTGTCTCTATGTTTAATAAGATGAAAAATCTGAATTTATACAAAGTGATAGTGCTCTTAGCACTATCACTTTTCTCGGTTAATAAAGCGAGCGCCTGCCACTATGGTGCAGCCGATATCTATGTAAAATACATTGGTGCGGGCCAAGACGGATGTACCGGTACAACCGACTATTCGTATGAGGTAACGCTCACAATTTATCTTGCTTGTCAAGACTGTACGCTGGACTATGGTGGCACAGATGTCGGGCAGGTTTTTTCTGCAAATTCAGGTCAGGGTGCTATCACATTGAATTTTACGGATATTAAAGGTGCTACTGCCGATCCTGATACAGTACACCAATTATGTCCTACTGCAGTAGATTCTAACTCTTGTAAAAACCTGAGTAACAAATTGAAATATCCTGCATTCCGCAGGCGTATTTTCAGGACAAATGTTACGTTGCCTAGTGCACAAACAGACTGGGTGTTTTCATGGACAAATGGTGGACGTAACACGGTGCCTAATATAGGTGCTTGTGGCAACCTCTATGTAGAGGCGATGTTGAATAACGTTACTAAATACAATAACAGTACACCAATTTTCACGTCATTGCCTTTGCCATATCTCTGTGTGGGTCAGCCTAATGCTTTTTTGAACGGGCCTCTTGATCCTAACGGAGACTCAGTACAAGTTTATCAGCAAGTGCCATATAGTGCCGGTCCTACGGCGTGTGTTTATCAGCCGGGTTATAGTAATACAGATCCTATTGGTTCTGCAGCGTCAAATCCATATCAGTTAAATCCAACTACCGGTACAGCAACATTCACGCCTAAGAATTCAGGTTTCTATGTACTTGCATTCAGGGCCGAAGATTATGAAAGAGGTACTGGTGTTAAACTGGGTCACGTTTACAGAGACGTTCAGGTATCAGTTCTTAACTGTACAGAACCGCCTCCTGCTATAGACTCTCTAACTCCCGCAGTTACCATTGCCAACGGTACAGTTGTTCCGGTAGTAGGTGGTTCTAAAGCTGTTGTTACTTGTCCGGGCAATAACTTAACTTTCACACTTAATTCTAAAGCAAATACACCGGGCCATACATTGTATATGTATGCCAACACGGTTAACGTTCCAGGGTCAACCTTTAACGCTGTAGGTGCTGGTACAGACAATATTACCGGTACTTTTGCATGGACACCAACTACTGCAGACATTGGCGAACACACCGTAATTATAACATCTGCAGATTCTAGCTGTACAGCTAATCAACCTATTGTTCTTAAAAACTATACTGTAATTTATGTAAAGGTTATTGCTGGTCTTGATGCCGGTAAAGATTTGGCAACTTGTGAGTTGAACCCTCCAAGCCGTCAATTATCTGTTAAAGGCTATGGTAACCTTAAGCTGCGATTTAAATGGACAGATATTAATGGTGGCCCTGCTCAATATATAAACAATGATACTCTGTTCAATCCAGTATCAACATCTCCTAAAAATACCGGTTATGTAGTTTACTCTCCGGATTTGAAAGATAAGTGTAAAGCTTACGATACTGTATTCGTTTATGTAGATACGCAGAATACATTAGATATCTTCCCTCATACGGAAAACTTTGTTCAATGTCGTCCTGATTATCTACAGCTTGATGCATCTGTATTAGGTTTAGGTCCTATCAGTAATCTCGCATGTGGTGTAGCGACTCCTAGGGGTTGTAAAACAGACTCTTTGATTGTTTATGGTACCCCTACTTATGGTGTTGGTATTTCTATAGATACTGCAGGTACTACAACTCCAATTCTTACAAACCAGAAACTCACTTTAAGGTATCAATTCCTGATACGCAGAAACGAATTGAGAGAATATGGTTTGCGTGCTGCAACGCTTAAGAGCCTTGCATTTGAAACTACTAGGAACGATGTACCTAATTATCCATATAGTAACTTTACAATATCACTGAAGTGTACTAATAAAGAAGAGCTTAAGAAGTCTGATGGTTTTGAAACAGGTATGACACAGGTATACAAAGCTCCTGGCGATGTATTATTCCCTGATGGGTGGAATAAGTTCAATTTTGATACTGAATATGATTTAGACTCTTCAAAAAATCTGGTAGTAGAAATATGTATTTCTAACAATGCTGCACCTGCTGCACCTTGTACCCAATTCTCGGGTCTGTCTCCTATTATCAAATTTATGCCTACTGCATATGTTGGCGGTTTAGAGAATATACCTCCTAGTCCGGCTACTGCATCTGTTTGTGGTGTTAACCAATCTGCAGATATCAAGGAGTTTGTAACCCGTCCGGTATTTAAGTTTGACTATTGTGAGTCTCCTGGTTTGCCATTCCTGTATAACTGGACACCTGGTGAATATCTGTCGGACTCTACTATCAAACAGCCATTGGCTTATGTAAATAAGTCAACAAAGTATATGCTTGAAACCTATGGCCGTAATGGTTGTTTGTTGCGCGATACAATCAATATCTTTGTTCCGGAACATGATTTTTACGCATTGCCAAAAGACACAGCAATATGCTTTGGAGAAACAGCACCGCTTGAAATTCGCAATGGTACGTACTACAAATGGTACGAGTATGAAAATGGCCAGTACAAATCTGCACATCAGTCTCTGAGCTGCGATTTGTGTGCAAATCCGGTAGCAAAACCAAAGAAAACAACACACTACAAAATAGCTGTAGGTGACGAAGTATTCTGTTTTGATACAATAGATGCATACATAACAGTAAAACCATTGCCTGTAGTAAAAATCCTGACACCG
>JAFLBN010000028.1 GCA_017303395.1 Chitinophagales bacterium | reverse complement strand
ACTGGAGCCCTGTAGCATCGCTGAACAATCCGAACATTTCTTACCCGATAGCCACACCTACAGAATCTACCATGTATGTAGTAGCGGGTATAGCAAGCAATGGTTGTCGTTCATTTGATACAGTTCGTGTTGGTGTAGATTATCGTTCCAACCTGATTGTTCCAACAGCCTTCAGTCCAAATGCAGATGGTAAGAATGATGTGTTCCGTGTTAGCAACATGACAGTACAACGTTATGTAGAGTTCCGCGTGTTCAATCGTTGGGGTCAGGAAGTGTACAATGGTACAGACGGCCGCAAAGGCTGGGATGGTACATGGAAAGGCGTACCACAGGAGATAGGTAACTATCAGTACCTGATACGAGTAGCATATCCTGACGGGTTTGTAGAAACCTACAAAGGTGATGTGACACTTGTGAGATAAGAAATCAGAATCAACATACAAATCCCCGCTAAGTAGCGGGGATTTTTGTTTGAATACCCAACACTTCTCAGATTGCTGATGTCTATTAAACAAGATTTGACAATAAAGTGTTAATGTCATATATTTATCAAGCGATAAAATCTGTAAGCATGAGAAACGGTTACGTAAGAATACTCTTACTGTTTTTGTTATTATTTGCCGGAAAAGCTAAGGCCGATCACTTTGCCGCGGGCGATTTGTACGTGGTTTATGTAGGTGCGGGTCTTGATGGTTGCACGGGTACTACCGAGTATAAGTACGAAGTGTACTTTGATCAGTACAAAGCTTGCGATAGAAACCCTGTTAACGCGGCTACGTTGGCTACTACTGTAAATATTCAGTATCGTAGTGCTACTGCCGCCGCCGCTGGCTTGCCAGGTGCTACTGGTAATGTTGTTTGTAATTTTGTATCTCAGGATACATTGGATCAGCTATGTGAGGTTTACCATAACCAAAACTCATGCTATGTTAATAGTGTTACAGCTCCTATTGGTTTCGATAGGGTAAGGGTAATGGGTACTGTAACATTACCATATCCTCAACCAGACTGGACGTTTTATTTCTGGAGCTGCTGTACATCAAACAATTTGATAAACGTACCGTCTTACGAGCCTTTCTATCTGGAAACTATGTTGAATAACGTAGTTAAGTATAATAACAGTACACCCCGTTTCAATGTAACTCCGCTGCCATATATCTGCAATGGCAATGCAAGCGTATTTTTGAATGGACCTTCAGATGTAAACGGCGATTCTCTCAGAACATACAATATTTTCCACTATACACACATGTCGCCAATAGCTGCCCCTACTTGGTTGGCATTCAATCCGGGTTATTCATTGGCCGATCCTATGGGGTCAGCATCTTCTAATCCGTACAGGATGGATACAATGACTGGTGCTGCATATTTTACTCCACAAAATGCTGGCAGGTACACATTCGATTTTCAATGTGATGAGTATGATCCCAAAACTAAAGTCCTGACTGGTTATATCAGAAGGACTTGTGAGGTAAATATTCTTAACTGTTCATATCCACCGCCAACTATCGATACCACACCACTTACTATTACAGGTGGTACACTACAGGCATCGCAGAAAAGAGTTATCACATGTCCAGGTAATAATCTGACATTTACTATTAACGGTAAATCTCTGAATGCACTTAGTAATGTTTATTTAGACGTGTTAAATATTATACCTGGTGCTACATACACTGTAGCAGGACAAGGTACATCTTCTCCTGTCGGTACTTTTTCATGGATACCAACTGCAGGAGATATAGGAGAGCATTCAATGACATTTGTGTCTAAAGATTCTACATGTAACAGTACCGGTACAATTATAGTACAGAAGAACTTTGTTGTAGTTAAAATAAAAGTAGTAGCTGGTATTGATGTTGGACCAGACAGGCCTATATGTAAGTTGTCACCTCTACCACAACAATTATTTGTGAGGGGATATGATAATTTGAATTCACTTGTATGGACAGATATTAATGGTGGTCCTGCAAAGGATTTGTCTTCAAGCACTATACACAATCCTATTGCTAGTCCTAAAACTACAACTAGTTATATCGTAACTGCTCCCGAATTGGTAGGTAACTGTCGATTGAAGGATACAGTTACCATATTTGAAGACACAACAAATGCTATTGATATCTTCCCGCACACAGATAACTTTGTTATGTGTAGGCCTGATTATTTACAGCTGGATGTTGATTTAAAAGGTAAAGGTCCTAGAAATAACTTGCCATGTGGACCATCTATTATCCCTGAAGGTATACTGGATTCAGCTTATGTATATGGGTCATCTATATTCGGTTATGGTTTCTCTTTCGATACTGTAGGTACTATATCTCCATTACTGCATAATAATGCACATAGTACTAAACAACAATATCTCATCAAAAAAGATGAATTGAGAGAGTTTGGTATGCGTTCATTGGTATTAAGAGGCTTGTCATTTGAAACGACAAAATCTACTTCGCCTAATACATACGAATACAGAAACTTCAGAATATCTGTAAAGTGTACTAACAAAACAGAGTTAAACCCGACATTAGGTTTCGAAACAGGGCTGATACCGGTTTATACTGCTACGGGTCCTACATTCTTCCCTAATGGAGAACAGAAATTCAAGCTGGACACTCCGTTCGATTTGGATTCTACTAAAAACCTGGTGATTGAAATTTGTTATAGTGATAATGATATACTTGGTGGATGTTCAAGTACTACAGGTACTAACCAACCACCACTTGTTAGGTATATGCCAACTACGTATGTATCAATGCTCGAGCTGAAAGCGCCTGATGCATTAACAACGACTGTATGTGGCGTTAATACCAGTCCGAACATTAAAGAGTATAAAGGACGTCCTGTATTGAAAATGCTGTTTGATGATGCACCTGCATTACCATTTGAATTCAAATGGTTCCCTGGTGAATACCTATCAGATTCAAGCGTTAAACAACCATTGGCGTACGTAAATAAATCTACAAGGTATTCCGTTGAAACGATAGGTACTAGTGGTTGTTATGAAAGAGATACGCTGGATATCTTTGTACCACAACACGATTTCTACGCATTGCCAAAAGACACAGCCATATGTTTTGGAGAAACAGCACCGCTTGAAATTCGCAATGGTACATACTACAAATGGTATGAGTATGAAAATGGCCAGTACAAATCTGCACATCAGTCTCTGAGCTGCGATTTGTGTGCTAGTCCGGTAGCAAAACCAAAGAAAACAACACACTACAAAATAGCTGTAGGTGACGAAGTATTCTGTTTTGATACAATAGATGCATACATAACAGTAAAACCATTGCCTGTAGTAAAAATCCTGACACCGGATACAATGGTGAAAGCAGGACAAAGCCTTCAGTTGATGGTAAATGGTGCAAGGTTGTATAACTGGAGCCCTGTAGCATCGCTGAACAATCCGAACATTTCTTACCCGATAGCCACACCTACAGAATCTACCATGTATGTAGTAGCGGGTATAGCAAGCAATGGTTGTCGTTCATTTGATACAGTTCGCGTTGGTGTAGATTATCGTTCCAACCTGATTGTTCCAACAGCCTTCAGTCCGAATGCAGATGGTAAGAATGATGTGTTCCGTGTTAGCAACATGACAGTACAACGTTATGTAGAGTTCAGGGTGTTCAACCGTTGGGGTCAGGAAGTGTACAATGGTACAGACGGCCGCAAAGGTTGGGATGGCACATGGAAAGGTGTACCACAGGAGATAGGTAACTATCAGTACCTGATACGAGTAGCATATCCTGACGGGTTTGTAGAAACCTACAAGGGTGATGTGACACTTGTGAGATAAGAAATCAGAATCAACATACAAATCCCCGCTAAGTAGCGGGGATTTTCTTTTCTAGCATTATAAGAGTTTCTGCATGTGATAACCTATTATCCTGTATCCCTGATTTATCCAGAATCGAACTCCTTTATGATTTTGTACATAACAGTTGAGCTCTGATGCTACACAACCTACTTCTCGTGCATAGTCGAATATCCACTGAAATAGCTGTTCTCCGATTTTTTTGTTTCTGTAGTCGGGGTGTATGATGACATTATCAGGTTCAATATGTTTACCTACGTAGTGTTTGGTAAGTATCCATAAGCCACTAATGCCAATCAGTTTGTCTGCATCATATACACCTACACAGCGATAGTTATTTGCCTCCATTTCCTTCAACCTGCTTTCTATAATATCAGCATAAGTATTTTCATTCAGCATCTGTAGAAAGGGTAGGATGGTATGTAGTTCGTCTGTGTTTAATAGTCTGATGATATACATATGCGCTAAGATATGATTGTAACAGGAGTGTTTAGTTGTTTCCCAAGGCTTAGTCCGCCGTCTTTCATAACAGCCGAATGGTTGTAGCGGAATAAGGGCTTTAATACAAATGCAAAGCTATTCATCCACCATTTGGTAGTGCTCACCCTCCAGTGGCATTGTATGTCTGTTACACCTTCTTTTTCGCTTACATACCATGCTCCCGTACCTTCCAGATCGCCACTTGCATTTCCTTTCAAATGTTTTAAGTCTTCACGGTCTGTTAGTGTCATGTTGAATGATAGCGTATATAACATAGGGCTACGCATTTTGTACACCCGTATGCTGCCTATACCTTTGCTATCTCCTGTATGTATTTCTCTCACTTCTACCACACTATGCCACCATTCCGGCCATTTTTCAGAGTCGTATATCAGCTTCCACACATCTTCTATAGGCGCTGTTACCTGCCATCGGCTGATGAATGAATAAATTTGGGGCATTTAGCGGTGATTTTTTATAAATATACGTGGTTTTATCTCTTGTAGATTTTAATTGATAATCAATGCGTTATGTGTTGTTTGTTAATCAGCCGTTAACCGGTTGTAAAGGCAGGGTTAACAAGCCTCGATTTTTTGGCAATAGGCCCTTTCCCGTTGCATCTTTGTATCACAATAACAAACAAACACAAACATTAATCAAATAACTCAAACAAAACACATTTAAAATGAAAAAAGTAATCGCAATCATCGCACTGGCAGTAACAGGTTTCGCAGCAAAAGCACAAGTTGCTTCTACAGCTACTCAAACAGTTAACCTGAACCTGAGCAACGCAATCGAACTGACTTTCACAGGATCAGGAACTGCTACAGGTGCTGCTGTTAACCTGGCTTTCAACACTGTTAACGATTATGCAAACGGTGTTAGCTCTTCTAACCAGGAATTGAAAGTACGCTCTAACAAAAAATTCGGCGTAACAGTAAAAACTAACAATGCTAACTTCTCATATACAGGTACAACAACTCCTGCTCCTGTAATGCCTGTAGCTGGTGTTCTTGATCTGCGTGTTCCTGCAAACGCAACCGGTGGTGCTATCGCTTCTCCGTTCAGCGCATCTAGCTATGCTGACCTGAGTGCAACTGCACAAAACCTGTTGACAAACTGTAATAACGGTGGCAACCAAACATTCAGCATCCAATACAATGCTACACCTGGTTTCGCTTACCCTGCAGGTACTTATACTGTAGATGTAGTTTACACTGCTACTCAACTGTAATCAATCAGTAAGATTTTCATAAGCATAATAAAAGATAAAGCGTCCCCGTAAGGACGCTTTATCTTTTATTATTAATAAGTATTTAGGATAAATATTTACCAACAATAGGTACCCTGCGCCCAATACCAAATGCTTTGGGAGATACGCGTATGATAGGGCAGAATTGATTGCGCTTATACTCGTTCATATTCACCAGTCGCAGTATGCGGTTTACCAATGCTGCATCAAAGCCCATGGCTATTATCTCTTTAGGCCCTTTACGATTCTCTATGTATTGATACAGAATCGGGTCAAGCACATTGTACTCAGGCAGGCTGTCGCTGTCTTTCTGGTCGGGACGCAACTCTGCAGATGGTGCTTTGTCTATTATGTTTTGTGGAATGATTTCGCCGTTTCTGTTGATGTAGCGTGCCAGCGCATATACCTGCATTTTGTAGAGGTCGCCCAATACGCCAAGCCCGCCAGCCATATCTCCATACAAAGTACCATAGCCAGTAGATAGTTCGCTCTTGTTAGATGTATTCAGCAGTATAGAACCAAACTTATTGGAGAGCGCCATTACCAAAGCACCACGTATGCGCGATTGTAGGTTTTCTTCTGCTACGTTAAACGGCAGGTCTTTAAACACAGGTTCAAGTGTATGCTCGTAGGTATTGAAGATGTCCTTTATTGGTAGTATGTCGTAATGATTGTTCAGGTTTTTTGAAAGCTGTTCTGCATCAGTTACTGAGTGGCTGGTAGAGTAGTGCGATGGCATCAGCAGTGCACGCACATTTTCTGCTCCTAGCGCTTCGCATGCCAGTGCCAATACTACAGCACTATCAATACCCCCCGATGATGCAACGATGGCTTTTGTAAAGCCCATTTTGCCAAAATAATCTCTGATGCCAAGTATCAGTGCTTTGTGTATTTCGTCGATGTCGTAGTCGTCATCAAAACCGTCAGGCAGTAGTTCTGCGGTAGGTATTTCAGCAGCGTGTTTTACGGGTGCTTCTGCAAAAGTCTTATCGTCTTTCAGTGTTACACTTTGCAACGCTTCTGCAAAGTAGGGTAGCTCTGCTATCAGGTTCTGGTGTGTATCCATCACTACAGAACCACCGTCAAATACAATCTCGGTTTGAGAGCCAACAGTATTGCAATACACCATCGGCAATTTGTATTTGGCAACATTCTGTTTTATCATGCTCATCCTGCCTTCTGCATGCAGATAATCGAATGGAGATGCGCTGATGTTTATCATGATGTCAGGACGCTGTTCCATCAGCTTATCCATCGGGCATATTTTATACAAAGGATTGTTGCCCAGATTCCAGATGTCTTCGCACACGGTAAGCGCTATACGTCTGCCTTTAAACTCTATCACATTCCAACTGTCAGCAGGTTCAAAATAGCGGTACTCATCAAATATATCGTAGGTAGGCAGCAGCGTTTTATGTGCTATGCCAATTATCTCTTCATTATATAGCAGGTAAGCACTGTTGTGCAGGTCTTTGCCCAGCGTTTCTTTATTGCGTGTAGGTGCGCCAATTATCACACCAATTATATCCGCCTCTTTACGGATGGCATCAACCGCTTTTTCACACTGCTCTATGAAATCATTAAACTCCAGAAAGTCGCGGGGAGGGTAGCCGCATACCGATAATTCAGAAAATACAATCAAATCTCCCCCTTGCAGCTTCGCCTGTCTGATGGCATCAATGATTTTTGCCGTATTCGCCTCGAAGTTGCCTATGTGATAATTCTGCTGTGCAAGAAATATTTTCATCCTATGTCAAAAGTAATAATCGTAATGTTAATGCAGCGAGAAAAAACAAAGCCTGCACAGGTGCGCAGGCTTGTAAATCTTATAGTTAAATGATAGGAGTATTAGAAAAATAAACCCAGCCTCAATGCTATATTATTCATTCTTACATTACCATCGCTGAATTTGCCTTTGTAGTCAAGATCCAGTTCTTTAGGATTGGTAACATCGGGTGCAAAGCCATTATTGAAAAGCAACGCCGCATAGATATTCATCTTATTGCTGATAGCATACTCAACACCACCACCTACATTCATCTGAAACAGGATAGGCGTAACACCTAGACCTGTTAGTTTTTCATTATCGCCACTGGCTGTTTTTACTACTGTTACACCATTTACTGTGTCGGTAAATGTAACATCGTAGCTGGCTTTTTTGCTGAGGGTAACGCCCAGCGAAACACCCAATTGACCGAATATGCGAACACCGCCCCCCAAGTCATCACTGCGCAGTTTCAGCCCGAATGGTATTTCCAGATATTGAACTTTGTAAGTAAAGTCTGCAGACTGAACAGTGCCTGCGCCTGCAGGTTGTGTCATAGCAGGGTTCCATGTTGCATTTACCTGACCACTCATCCTGTTTATCTGGAAGCCTGTAGCAATACCATAATTCTCTGCGAAGAAATAATCTACCATCAAGCCCCAGGCAAAGCCTACCTGCGAGCTCCCCTTGTCTATAAGGTATAGTTTGTCGTCGCTCTTATTGGCAGTAGGTTTCATCCATGAAGATGTTGGGGCAAGAAATGCACCGTAACGCACTTGCTTCATCTCTACATTGCCACCTTTGCTTTTACGGTGTTTCTTACCCTCATTCATGGGTACAGGTTCACCATATTCATAGCGTTGGGCAAAAGAAGATGCAGACATCAGGAGCATTGCAGCTAAAACGGATATTTTTTTCATATATACTATGGGTTAGTATGTTAATACTGATTGTGATATGGCAAAAAATAAGCCGTATTTTTGCCGCCGTAAAAATAAAGCTGATTTACCTATGTTAAACTGGTTATCCACAGCAAAGCCTGCTTTTGTTAATAAAAGGACTGTTAAATCTCTGCTTTTCGCAGTTCCTGTAGCTGTTTTGGCTGCTTGTAGCGGCAATAGCGAGAAAGCGCCTGACGTATCGGACGTGAAAGTAGCACTCGATACCCGCAGGTTAGATCAGGATATTACTGCGATTGATACCAATAACATAGCTGCTGGTTTGCAAAATCTGCAAACAAAATACCCCGATTTCTTGCCTTTCTTCCTCGATACGCTGATGGGTTTGGGTATACAGGGCAATTACAGCGATACTGTTCAGGGTATTCGTTTGGGTATGCACAGCTTCCTGACGCATAAGGATTATCGAGGCCTGCTGGATACCGTTGCTAAGCACTATCCTGATACCAAAGAAGTGGATGGCTGGTTGCAACAAGGCTTTCAGTATCACAAACATTATTTCCCGAATGCTAAGGAACGCAAAGTTGTTTACATGATATCGTGGTTGAACAACTGGGCTGCTTTTACATACGATAGCACCATACTCGGTATAGGTCTGGATATGTTTCTCGGGGCTTCTTATCCATACTATAAGGCTGTAGGTATTCCTGAATACAAAAGCACCCAGCTTGTAAAAGAATATATTCCTGTAGTAGCATTCAGGGCTATGTATCAAGATATTACGCCTTTTATAATGGAAGACCGTACTTTACTGAACATGATGATACAGCGTGGTATAGAAGCGTATTATCTGGAAAAAGTATTGCCATTTGTACCTAAACACATTCGCCTTGCCTACACAGAAAAGCAACTAAAGTGGTGCGAGGACAACGAAGCGGGCATATATAATTTCTTTATCACGCAGAATTTCCTCTACGAAAAGAGTTTGCAAAAAGTAGTACGTTACGTGCTGGAAGGTCCTAGTGCAGCAGGTATGAGCAATGAGAGCCCGGGCGAAGTGGGTACATGGATGGGTTTGCAGATAGTAAAAGGCTACATGGCACAGCATCCTGAAATGACACTGGATAAGCTGATAGCTATGCAGATAGACGAACAGAAAATATTGCAGGAGTCTAAGTATAAACCAAAATAAATATCAAACCAAACATATAGTTTATGAAGCGTTTATTACTCGCAGTTACACTTACTGCATCACTGTTTACTGCCAATGCACAGTTGGCAAAAACAGATGATGTGAAAAAAAGCCTTACCACTGAAAACAAAGACACAGTTGCCTGGCTGAAAGGCGGACAGTTGAATGTAGGCCTCAATCAGGGCTTTCTGCACAACTGGGCTGCCGGTGGTGAATTAGCATCGTTGACAGTTAATGGCCTCTTCAATGGTTACCTGACACGCTTGTACCACAGGCAGGTATGGACAAACAATCTGGACCTGAACTATGCACTATTTTACGCATATTCAAACAGTTTCGTTCCTCGCAAGGCAGATGACCGTATCGACTTTACATCTAAATATGGTGTGCGTCTGGATACTGCAAAAGATTTCTACCTGACAGCATTGTTCAACTTCAAATCACAATTCACAAAGGGCTACGACTATAAAGCAAACAACTGGGATACATTCTCTGTTTCCAACTTCCTTTCTCCTGCATACCTGACGCTTGCATTAGGTCTTGAATACAGAAAGGGGAGCAACCTAAGCTTGTTCTTCTCTCCGGTAGCTGCACGTATGACGCTGGTAGATAAATACTATACAATGCGCGACCCTGCAGGTGCTTTTGGTGTAGAAAATGGTAAAACATCTCGTTTTGAATTGGGCGCATACTTTACAGGCCGTTATAATACAGACCTGAGCAAACCATTGGCATGGCGTACAAGGTTGGACTTCTATACCAACTACCTGGCTAAAGATGTAAAAGACGCTAGCGGCAAAGTGGTGAAGAAGGATAACCCCGGTAATATAGACTGGTTGTGGGACAACTTGCTGATGTATAAAGCCAATAGATTCCTGACAGTTTCACTGGGCTTTACGCTGATGTATGATAACGATATCCCTTATGTAGGTACTACGGTAGATCCTACAACTGGTAAAGATGTAAGCAAAGACGAACCGGGCGAGTTTATGGGCTGGTTCCAGACAAAACAGATATTCACATTAGGCTTTGCATATAAGTTTTAGTGTCCTATTTCTGAACGGAAAAGAGTACTTTTGAAGCGCACCCTTGCAGGTGCGCTTCTTTAATAATAGATTTGATTAATGTCCACGTCGTATCAGATAAAATTACCCCAGTTCGAAGGGCCGTTTGACCTGTTGCTGTTCTTTATAGAACGCGACGAGCTGGATATATACAATATTCCCATACATAACATTACCAAAGACTTTCTGAAGTATATACACGAGCTGGAAAACCTGAACATTGAGCTTGCCAGCGAGTTTATACTCTTCGTATCTACCCTGATGCGTATTAAGGCCAAGATGCTGCTGCCTCGTCGAGAGGTGGATGCGCATGGTAATGAGATAGATCCGCGTCAGGAACTGGTAGATAAGATATTGGAATACAAGCGTTTCAAAGAGGCATCTGAACAAATGGTTATCATGGAAGCAGAGCGCCTGTTGCAGCAGAAACGTGGTAACATTAAGCAGGAACTGGAAGCACTGAGCGAAACCTACAGTGAGGGCACAGAGATACAAACCGTATCTATGTTCAAACTGATGCAGGCTTTTGAGAAGGTGATGAAGCGTTTTCAGGACAGGGAAAACAAACCGCAACACGTAGTTGTAAAGTATAACTATAGTCTGGAAGGTCAGCGTGCCCATCTGCAGGATTATATGAAGGCTAATGGCCGTGCTGCTTTTGAAGCCGTGTTTTCTCAATGCGAAAACAGAATACATGCCATCTTTACCTTCCTGGCAATGCTGGAACTGACACAGCAACGCTTTTTGACATTATTGATTGGTACAGGCCGAAACAATTTCATCATCGAATGGAATAATAACTACGAGCAGGATATAGCCCACAACATAGATAATGAAAATCAGCAACCTGTTGAAGGTGAGGGAGAAAGCGCAAATAGCGAAAGTGACGATTTACCTGCAGATGACACTGCAACAGATGATATGGCACAGTAATTGTACTATAGATAATTGAAGGCAATACAAACTGCCTGGAGAAATTTCCCCAAATCGCTGTCGGACAGAGGATAGGGGAATTTTTGATTTATAGCTTATTACCAATCAGGTTTATCTCAGAAGTAGCACTTACTTCCGATGTTTTTCCGCCACTGCTTATTTTGCCACTCAGGTGTTGGGTTATCAGCCCGATGGTTATAAGACCCGTTTTAATGTCTACATCCAGCCCTCCCGATTGTATACCGCTGAATATCATGGCTTGTGTGGTGTCTTCGGGGGTTATTTTGCCTTGCAGTTCCAGATGGGCTATGTTGCCGTCAATGCTTTTCAGCGTATAGGTATTTTCCAGCTTCATATGGATAAAGCCGTTAGAAGTATGAAATTCTTTCTTCCATGTATCTCCCGGCTTGATGGCTTCGGCAGGATACATAGTCAGGAATTGCAGCATGGCTTTGCGTAGCGAACTATCGCCGTAGTTGGCAGCACTGCTGTCGTTCAGTTGCTCTTCGTCAAACAGGTTTTGTACACCTGTAATGCCGCTTTTAGATACCGAGATGTTGAAGGTGCGCTTCATCATAGCACCTACAGAGGCAAACATCGGGTTCTGATCTACGGTGTCTTCAGAGTCATATTCATTGGTCGTTATCCCGTTGCTGGAACTCATCGTGATGCGGTTGTACGTAACAGCCACATTCTTATTATCTCCGCTGGATGTTGTAACGATGTAGTTAGACAATAGCTTCATCTGCTGGGTGATGGTGAGCGTTTTACCATTCACCACTGG
Source organism: Chitinophagales bacterium (assembly GCA_017303395.1). GTDB lineage: Bacteria > Bacteroidota > Bacteroidia > Chitinophagales > Chitinophagaceae > Polluticoccus. Next base: position 20,453 of record JAFLBN010000028.1, on the reverse strand, counting down.
TTCCAGCGTCATTTTGCTATCCAGTATGTATTGGTAGCTGCTGTCTTTGGTAAAGTTGAATTGCAGGCTGATAGGGCCATTGTTTTGTTCGGGTAGCCCGTTGTCATCGCATCCCCATAGTGCAATGGAGAACATGAGTATTACGGCTGCGATATAGTATCTGGCAATTGACAAACCCGCTGTGTTGTACAACAAAAATATAAATCATTCTAAGCTCTGAAAGCATTTGGGCAACCTGTTTTCTGCAATAAGGCAGATTTTTTGATATTCAGCCTCCGATTAACGAATTTTGCCACCTGTTTATGGCACAGCAAAAACTGAATATACTGGCAATAGAATCGTCTTGCGATGACACAAGCGCAGCGGTGATACAGGATGGGGTAGTACTGAGCAACCTGATTGCTACACAAAAGGTACACGAGCAGTACGGCGGTGTGGTGCCAGAGATGGCATCGCGTGCGCACATGCAGAAGATAGTACCTGTTGTAGATGTGGCACTGAAAAACGCAGGTGTCGATAAAAAGGATATTCATGCAGTGGCTTTTACACAAGCGCCGGGTCTGATAGGTTCTTTGTTGGTAGGTGCATGCTTTGCCAAATCTTTTGCGCAGGCTTTGAATGTGCCGTTGATAGATGTGCATCACATGCAAGCACACGTACTCGCACATTTTATAGAAGACCCTAAACCCGAATTTCCGTTCCTCTGCCTGACTGTATCTGGTGGCCATACGCAGATAGTACTGTGTCGCAGCCATCTGGATATGGAAGTACTGGGCGAAACAATAGACGATGCTGCAGGCGAAGCTTTTGATAAAGTAGCCAAGATGTTGGGGCTGCCATATCCCGGTGGGCCAATGGTAGATAAACTTGCCAAAGAAGGCGACCCTACAAAATTCAGCTTCCCGCTGAGTGATATGAAGGATTACGATTTCAGCTTCAGCGGTTTGAAGACGGCGGTGCTCTACTTCCTTCAAAACGAAAAGAAGAAAGACCCTGATTTCGTAGCCAACAATCTGAACGATATCTGCGCTTCGGTGCAGCATACCATCATTACCATGCTGCTAAAGAAATTGAAGAAGGCAGCCAAAGAATTGAAAATAAACCATGTAGGTATAGCAGGTGGCGTATCTGCCAACAGCGGATTGCGAACTGCGCTTACAGAAACAGGCGCGCAACTTGGCTGGCAGGTATATATTCCAAAGTTTGAATACTGTACCGATAATGCTGCCATGATTGGTATTACAGGTTACTACAAATACCTGCAAGGCAAGTTTGCCGATTTAAGCGTGAGCCCTACCGCAAGGGCAGTATGGTCATGAGCAACCATTACTTTCAGTTCAAACAATTTACCATTCATCAGGACAAGTGCGCCATGAAGGTATCTACCGATGCCTGCATAGAAGGTGCATGGGCACCCATCGCAGATGATGTTGTTGATGTCTTGGATATCGGCACTGGCACAGGGGTGCTATCTCTTATGCTGGCGCAGCGCAATAGCAGTATTCATATAGATGCTATAGAGCTGGACGCAGATGCTGCCATACAGGCAAAGGAAAACGTATCTGCATCTCCGTGGGCAGATAGGGTACAAATGATGCAGGGCGATGTTACAACACATCAGTTTACGAAGCAGTATGATATGGTCATCTGCAATCCTCCGTTTTTTAATAACAGCCTTTTGGGCGATGATGCACAACGCAATAGCGTGCGCCATACTATCAGTTTGTCTTACGATGCTTTGCTTGCAGTGTTGCAAAATGTATTGAAGCCTACAGGATATGCAGCCGTACTGTTGCCTGCGGCTGAGCATGATGTATGGCAAAATCTATTGTTGAAAAACGGATGGGGTATAACAAGGTTCTTACAGGTGCATCCAAAAGAAAAAGGTGGGTATAACCGTGTAGTTAGTCTGTGCAGCAAACAGCCAATGGCCGAAGCTGAAATTGAAAAGCTACAGATATACAAACAAGGTGGCGGATATACGGAGGCCTTTACACAGTTGTTGCAGCCTTTTTATCTGAAGCTTTGATGGCTGGCTTGTACATGATGAAGTGCAGATTGATAACTATCCATCCTGCCCAGAAAAGATAAAAACCAAGATGGAAACGCTCGCCTGCAATGCGGTGCGAAAAATCTGTTCTGAAATCGTTGTACGTATAATAAAGTCCTGCAAGGGCTATCAGCATACTTACTATATTGATAACTGTTACCCTTGTTTTTCCTTTGTCTTTAGAAATGAAATAGTGTATCATGAATAGCACCAGATACACACCAAACACCGCCAACGAGCTTTGCCACCAGCTTTTGAATATTGTATATTCTTTGTAAGCCAGATTGATGCCCAGCCTGCCTACCCACGATATTTTATGAAACAGGTAGCCACATACTACTGATATAACTGCTAATAAAAGGAAAACAGGAATACGCCTTTTCATGCAACAAATCTAAAGGATTAAAGATTATTCAGCTATTATCTTCTTGCCATCCTTATTCCATTTGATGTGTACTTTGCCATCTTCTCCATCCTCGGCTTTCAGGTACAGGATTATGCCCCTGCGGCTGCGTTTGTCTTTCAGTTCTTTGTCTTCTATCAGCTCATCTTTTTGTGGATTGCGGACTGGTATTTCCATCTCTATGTTAGTGCCTTTGGTAAGGCTGTACACACCTTGCAAAAAGATATTCAGCACACTCGATTCTATAGCCATCGGCTTGATGTAAACTTTGCTGCCCTGCACCTGCAGATTGTTGGCTATTTTTTTGAATGTGATATTTGAAAGGTTTCTTCTGCGGAAAACAATCTTACCTACTTTTTCCAATGGTTCAAAATTTACCAATGCCCCGTTTACAAGGTGGAAGTCACAGTTGCCATTGAGCGAGTACGGGGCCAGCCCGCCACCGCTTTGCAAACTACCAGCCATATTGATGGTAGCACTCAGTGTGCCGCGAATGTTCTTCTCTTCTATAGCCTCTTGTCCGAAATTTTCAAAAGCTGCAAATAGTTGTTGCACATTCACATGGGCAACATCTACATTCATGTTGAATGGTGTTGCATTGGCAGATGGCAAAAGCTCTGCTTTCATTTGCAATGTGCCCTCTGCATGGTTCAGTTTTATGCTGTTGATGCTGATATCGTTTTTGCGAAGTAATATGTCAGCTTTTACATTCGTAGCGTTGAATTTTCTGAAGTATAGCCTCGACAGGTTTACATCCAGATGTGCAGTGCTTAGCTCCAGAAAGCGATTCAGGCGGGCTATATAGCGGCTGGTTGTTTTGTGTTTCTTACCGCTGGTAGCAGGGCTGTACTTTGCTTTGCTTACAAATGCCAGATAGTCGTTTATATTTATCTGATTGCTTGTTATATGCCAGTCTATAACGGCTTTGTCGGGCGATGTATAGAACAGGTTCAGGAAGTCCTTTACGCCACCACGCATTTGTACGGTTGTTTTGTTGCGGGTTAGTTGCATAGTAGGCACACTCAGGTCGCTGCCATTAAAGTTGAGTATACCATTGCAATTGGTAAAGGAGATATTGCGCGGTGTATAGTTTATCTCAGCATTGTTCAGTCTTACATATCCATATATGTATGGTATGGTAGTGTCGTTTTCGCTCAGTCCGCCTTTGTATATCAGGTTCACATTTGCTGTGCCAGACTTAAAGTCGAATGTATTACCCTCTGTTATCTGGTTTATCTTTTGCAGGTCTATATTGCTACGTATGCGTCCGCTCAGTACAGGGCGTTTCAGGTTGGTTACTGCAGCGGTATCGAAAGTGAAAGGTATATCAAAGAGTTTGCCTTTCACTTTGTAAAGATATATGGCAGAGTTCGGGTCGCCATAAGTTCCCCCGCGCACTACTTGGTTGGTATACATACCCGTGAAGTTGGCTTCGTTTACAATGCCTACAGGCGTATGCAATGTGTTTTTAGTAACCGTCCAGTATGTACGCACCCACGGAGTATCCCTGAATTTCATTTTGCCTATCAGTGTAGTTTTTACACTCAAAGGTTTTTCAAGATCTACCAGGGCAATTTTTGAAGAGATAGGTTTTGTCAACAATGCAGTTGCGTCTTTCAACTTTATCCTATTTGTAGAGAAGGTAAGATTGAATGCTGCAGGCTGCTCTGCAAAGTTGAATTTGCCATTCAGCTTTACAGGATTATCACCAATATGTATGCCTTGTACGGGCAGTGTCAGTATTTTGGTTGTTTTATTGTATTCCGCAATCAGCGTACCCTCAATAGTTTTGTTTTGCAGAAAGCTGCCACGCGTGGTGTTGAAGCAAAATTGTTTTACCAATGCTTCTGTTTGTATGGTGGCTTTCAGCTCTGCATCATTATTCTTGATGTGTGCCGAAGCATGTTTTATTTCTATGTTGAAGTATTTAAACTTCGTTTTGTTTTCGATAATGAATTTTATATCAGACAATAATATCTTTTCTGCATCTGCATTGCCTTTCTTTTTCTTTTTCACCTCTTTGGGTTGCAGCGCCCATGTATTGCTGTAGCCATTGCTGTCTGTATATAGATAGAGTTCTCCATGTTGTATACGCAGTTGGTGTAGGTGTGGCTTGCCACTTATCAGCGATGTCAGGCTGATGTCTGCATAGATGCTTTCTGCTTTCAGCAGGTCGTGTTTGTGTTCTTGCCACAGGCTATCCTGCAACGATACATTTTGTAGTGATACAGACAGGCTTGGAAAGTTGCTGAACAATACGATGTCCATCTTCCCGATGCGTAATTCGCCTTTTACTTTATTATTCAGTTTTTCGGCTACTTTTTTCAGGATGGTGTCTTTATTGCGGCTCACATATACTGCTATTACTATCCATGCTATTGCAAATAGTCCTAGCAGTATTGCCGATATTTTTAATGATATGCGTAACCAACGGGGCATGAGGGAGTATGTAATTGTTTATAAATATAGCAAAACATAAACGCTGCAATGTATTATTCATTGTACACTATGTTAATTTCTGTTGTAGGAAAAACTTTTTTGTTATGCATAGGGGTAAGAAACCGGTTCTGTGTTTTGATACTGTAAAACACAAAGAGATACATTATGAAACAGTTTATAACAGTATTGACAACTGCTGCTATCCTTGCAGCTACGTGTGCAAAAGCCCAGATGCCATATAAGGTTACTGTGCAAAATCAGGCATATACACCGCTTGCCGGTGCTACAACAATAAATGATACGACTGCCTGGACAGACAGTACATCTTACGTTGTACCACTGGGTTTCAACTTTAAGATGGGTACAAAAACTATCAATAAACTGAATTTGTTGGAGATGTCAGGCATCAGCACAGATACTACAGGTACAGTTGCCGCTTTCAATTTTTTAGGAACATCAATAGTTGACAGAGGAATTGTTGGTGGTAAATCTAAATCGCCAATCCGCTATACTATTTCTGGTACTGCAGGTAGCCGCATCTTTAAACTTGAATTGTTTAACGCAGGTTTTATGGATGAATTGAATACACACAGCACGCTTAACGACTCAGTAAATCTGCAGGTATGGCTTTATGAAGGTACGGATGTGGTGGAAATGAGGTACGGTAGCGCTAAGATTACACAATTGACAGACTACTTTACATTGGGTGGGCCATTGGTGGGTTATACCAGCAATTTGAACGTGGAAGACCAGAGCTTTGATAAATTATATCTTTTGAAAGGTAGCCCTACGGCACCAACAATCGATAGCGCAACAATGAGCAGTACTATATTCCCTTACCTTACAAGCTTTCCTGCCAGTGGTACGGTATATCGCTTTGCATTGAAGTCTACAGGCATAGCGGCATTTAAAGAAGCAGAAAATATTAAAGTGTTCCCTACTGTTTGTACAGATAAAGTAAATGTAGCCAACAAAGGCACTAAAGAAATGGCTTATCAGTTGTTGTCACTTTCAGGCAGTGTATTAGCCAAAGGCACAGTAACAGCGGGTACTAATACAATAGATGTAAGCATAGCGCCTGCGGGGATGTATGTGCTGACACTTATAGACGGCGACGCAGCTGCATCTTACAAGCTGATAAAACAATAGTTAGTAAATAGAAGAAAAGGGTGGTTTTGACGCAAGGTAGCAGAGCCGTTCCCGGCTTTGCTACTCACCCTTTGGCAATCGGGTTGTATCTTTATAACATCCCTTTGTTAATATGGAAGAAAAACTGATAGACTATTTTTCAAGAATAATGCCACTTACACCACAAGAGGCAGATGCTATCAGGCAGAGTATTGTAACCCACACCTACCTTAAAGGAGAACATTTACTGAAAGAAGGGGAGATACCAACAGCATGTTATTTTGTATTGAAGGGATGTGTGCGCGAATATTATATAGTTGACGGAGAAGAACGTACGAGCAATTTTTTTACGGAAGATGATTGGATTATACCACCCGGTGGTTTGATGGTACAGGTGCAGTCCGACAGGTTTTTTCAATGTCTTGAAGATACTGTATTGGTTATCGGCAATGCCGCTCGTGAACAGGATATGTACGAAAAGAACCGCAAGTTTGAAACCATGGCACGTATGATACTGGAACAGATAGTACGAGACCAGCAAAAGCTACAGGCCACCTACATTACCGATAGCCCCTCACAACGATACGAAAGGCTGATGGCTACCAATCCCGGCCTGATGCAAAGAGCGCCTTTATACCAGATTGCCAGTTATATAGGTGTAAAGCCAGAATCGCTCAGCCGCATCAGAAAACGAATAACAGATAAAAGCAGAAATAATAACGCATAATATCCCCCTGGTTGCCATTAGGGATTTATAGTATAGTTTTAGTTTCTTTGTAATAGGATTGCCACCCCAAAATGACTGCCGAAGAAAGAGCATTTAAAGATTTGTTTGACAGAGAGTATGACAACCTCTGTAGGTATGCCATGTCTTTTCTCGAAGACAGCCATCTTGCCGAAGATGTGGTACAGGATACCTTAGTAAAGTTTTGGGAGCAGCGAAAAGACCTGATAGAAAGCAAAGAAGCCAAATTTTACCTGATAACAGCCACCAGAAATAACTGTATCACCGCACTGCGGAAACAGGCAAGTTCAGGTGTCAGGTTTACAGATACTACACCCGAAACAGACCCCGAACCATTTATAACAGGCAGGCAGATGCGCGAAGATGCGGACGAACAATCTAAAAAGATAGCAGAAGCACTGAACCAACTGCCGCCCAAGTGCAAGGAAGTATTCCTGATGGTGAAAATGCACGGGATGAGCTATAAGCAAACCGCAGAATCGCTGGATATTTCAGTGAAAACCGTTGAAAATCAGATGGGTAAGGCCATTAAAACCCTACGGGATTTTGTGCAGAGCGGTGCAATGGCAGGATTAACTTTGATATTGTTATTAAAAAATATATTTCAGGCGTAGGGGTTATTTATTAATCATGCGTTATAATAGTTGAGTAACCATGCAGATGAACGAGCAGATAGACATAATCATAGCCAAAAAGCTGGCAGGAGAAGCCTCTGATGAGGATGTGCGCCTGCTGGACGAGTGGCTGGCTGCCGATGCGGGTAATAAAACCGCATACGAGCAGGTGGCTAAGGCTTGGCAGCGTTCTGAAGAATTGCTGAATGGCAGTTCTTTCAATAAAACAGCTGCATGGGACAAAGTAGCTTCTCGAATAGCTGTTGCCCCGGCAGAGGTGAAAAAGGGCAGGGTAATGCCTTTATGGGTGAAGTATGCATCGGGTATTGCGGCTATTTTGCTGGTGGGGCTCATCATTATGCGCCCTGGTGCAGACAGCGGTATGGTTACTATGATAGCCGAAGCGGGTAATGTTGATGTGGTACTGCCCGATAATTCGCACATAACACTGCGTAAGGGTAGTAAGCTTACCTATCCTAAAACTTTTGCAGGTAATACACGTAACGTAAGCCTTGAAGGGGAAGCATTTTTTGAAGTACACAGAGATGTAACAAAGCCATTTATTATAGATGCACAGTCTGTAGATGTAAGGGTACTGGGAACGTCTTTCGATGTTACCTGCAATGAAAATGATGCCACCGTTACAGTAGGAACAGGCAAGGTGCAGATGACTGCCAAGCAAAAAGCAGGTAATTACGTGATACTGACGCCAGGCGAGCATGGTATCTACAAACAGCAGCAGCTTACAGAAACTACCATAGAAGGTACTAACTACCTGTTCTGGAAAACGGGTAAACTGATATACGAGAACAAGAGTCTTGAATATATTACCAACGAGTTATCGCAGTTATACGCTGCGCAGATAACACTTGATGCCACTATGACACCGGATATACGCCAACAATTAATAAATATCAGCTTCAATAATCAATCTATTGAAGAAATTCTTAACGAACTTTGCCTTGTTGCCCAATGCAAATGGCAACAAACTGATAACAACTACGTTATATTGGCAAAGTAATCTATGCGCTACATCTATACGCTGCTATTGACATTATCAGTAGTGCTGGCATCTTTTGATGCGGGTGCGCAGGGTAGTGCTTTGCAGACAAGATACAAGCCGTCTTTTGCTAAAGGTTCCGTAAAAAAATATATCAGGGATATTGAGCAACAAACTCATATCCCTGTTTCGTATAGTAATGGTTATGTAGATGTGAGGCGCGTGGTACAATTGCCCGAAACGGAAGTAACCATTGCAGAGGCATTAAATATTATTCTTGCAGGCCAGCAGGTAACATGGCAGCAAAGTGGTGATAAAATACTGCTTATTTCGGGTGCAGAAGGTAGGCCTGCTGCTTCAGGAAAAATTACAGTTAACGGTTATGTAAAGGAATTGCAGAATAGAGAAGTGCTGATTGGCGCCGTAGTGTATGTGCCGGAGTTGGGTTTAGGTACTACTACCAACAGCTATGGTTTCTACAGCCTTACAATTCCTGCGGGCAAATACAAAGTAATGTGCTCGTATATTGGTTATGGTACAGATTCCTTCAGTAGCGATGGTCTGGTTGGTGGCAGGAAAGATATTATGCTGTCTTCGCTTTCGCAGTTGAAAGAAGTAAAAGTAGTTTCGGAAAAAGAAACATCTGCAGAGCATCTGCATCTTACCTATGCAGATATTAAAAGCCGTCCTACAGTGTTGGGCGAAAATGATGTGATGCGTGCATTGCAGCATATATCGGGTGTGCAATCCGGGACAGATGGTACAAATGCCGTAATGGTAAGGGGCGGAGATCCCGGGCAAAACCTCAATCTGTTAGATGGTGTGCCATTATATTATACCGACCACTTTTTCGGGTTCACATCTATCTACAATGCAGAGGCCATAAAGTCGGTAGATTTTCACAAAGGAGCTTTCCCATCCCGTTACGGTGGCAGGTTGTCTTCTGTAATCGATGTAAATACCAAAGACGGAGACATGCAACGCTGGGGCGGACAGTTTACCATGGGGTTAGTAAAAGGAAGCATCAATCTGGAAGGACCGCTTGTAAAAGATAAAGCATCCATTATGGTATCGGGCAGGCGTACCTGGTTCGATTTGTTGTGGAAGCCATTTACAAAAGATGCAGGCTTCAATTTTTACGATATCAACGGCAAGGCCAATTATATACTGAATAAGAACAACAGGCTGTACCTGAGTGTATACAATGGCAGGGACGGCATCATGCTCGATTTTGAAGGCTCTGGTTCTAAAGCCCGTTGGGGAAATACTGTTGCCAGTGCAAAGTGGAACACCATTGTCAACCCCAAATTGTTTGTAAACACAATAGTCACGTTCAGTCAGTTTAAATATTCACTGATTGATAAGAAAGAGCAGATAGACAAAGATGGTAAGACTACAACAGGCACTTATCAGGGCAATTCGTCTATTACCGATTGGGCATTAAGGCTGCATGCCAATTGGTATGCTACCGCTACGCAACGTATAGAGTTTGGTGCACACTTCAGCACTGCGTCATTTATACCTGCAGAAATGCTTACTATCAATTCTCAGCAATTACTGCCTACATCATTAGTGCCTGCAGATAAGTTTCAGTCTAATGAATACTCTGTTTTCATAGAAGATGAAGTGCGCATCAACAAACGCTGGATGATACGCCCGGGTATTCACTTCGCCAACTGGTTCAGCGAACGTTTTAATTATTCGAGTGTGCAGCCACGTTTTTATACTTCTTACAAACTTGCTAAAGCACATACCGTATATGCGTCTTACACAGAGATGGCACAGTTTCTGCATCTCATCAGCAATACAACATTTGGCTTGCCAACAGATTTCTGGATACCCAGTTCATCGCGCATAGAACCTGAAGAGGCAACACTATATACCGTAGGATACATGGGCAGGCCTTCAAAAATCGGGCTCACTTACAATATAGAAGGTTATTACAAAGACATCACAAATACCACGACCTATAACATGGGTAAAAACCTCTTTGATAATTCATTGAAGTGGGATGAAAAAATTATTCAGGGTACAGGTTGGAGCTATGGTGCGGAAGCATCCTTCAAAAAGAAACTTGGCAGCTTTACATGGGCGGCAGCATATACACTCTTATGGACGTGGAGGAAATTTGCACAACTGAATGAAGGCAAGCCATTCCCGTATCGTTTCGACAGAAGGCACAACCTGAAAACTACACTTGAATACCATCCGTCTGAAAGGTTTGATGTTGCGGCTTCATGGTCTTATATGACAGGCGAAGCCATTACACTACCCGACCAGATATATCCTGATCTGGACAACAACCTGCACATTACATCTACCAATGCTGTTAACAGTGCTAACTACACCTACAATTATGTTGAATGGAATAACTATAGACTGCCTGCCATACACAGGTTGGATATTGGTATGAATTTCACTAAAAGAAAGGGTAAGCACTATGAACGCACATGGTCGCTGGGGGTGTTCAATGCTTATGCAAGGCGAAATATCATGTATGTAGAACTGGTAAACGAAACCGGCGATGCATCAAACGGAGACTTTAAGTTAAGAGGCATGAGCTTCCTGCAATTTATTCCTTACCTCAGTTATAAACTTGCATTTTAGTACATGAAGAAGTCAATATTACATATCACATTTGTAGTTGGCATCATCTTTACGATGATATGGTCTTCTTCCTGCAATAAAGATTTGGAACTGCCACCTGTAGGAGGCAGTAAAAAGATTACAATGCTTGGTGAGTTGGTAGTGGGTGACAGCTTCTTCCTGAGGGCGGGACAAAGCATTGCGCTTTCTGCCAATAGTACATTGCGTTTTCAGTTGTTGCAAGACCTTACCATTTCGGTAAAAGACAGCTTCGGTAAAACTTTCCCATTGAATGGCTATGCAGACAGCTTTGCACAGCGCATGTACACTTTGCCATTCAGCAATGGTATTGCAACGGCTGCCGGGCAGCGATATACGATTACTGCCATACACAACTCACTTGGCACTGCTACGGCAGTTGTAGATATGCCTCAGCAGATAAAAGCTACTGTTACAGATACTGCTTCTGTTAAGTATGGTCAGGATAGTACACTGAGGGTAAAAGTGAAAATAAATGACCCGTTTTCTTCTACTGATTATTATGTTATAGAAGCATTGAAACAAAAAGCGGTAGCTACGCCATACTTTTTGTACAATGGAAGTTGGGTCAAGATTAGTGATGCAAGAGATGCTTATGAGTCGCTGCGCTCTATGGGCAATGTAGTTACGAAGGTAGATACCGTTTATTACAGAGATTATGTAAGGCAGGCTGTTTATACTGCAGACCCGTATTCTGAAAATATATACGATGTGGGTTCTTTTACACGCAGTAAAAGGGTCTTGCTGAAAGACCTTCGCTTCAATGGTAATGATTATGAAACTACCATATTCATTGTAAAAACTCCTGAAAATCTCTTTTCGCCGGACTCTTCTTTGGGCAAGATAATAGTGTATGTAAAATCAGTATCAAAAGATTATTTCGATTTTCTGAAAGCCTACGAAACCTACGACCCGTCTTCAGGATACAACTCTTTCCAGCAGCCAGTCAAGATACAAGGCAATGTAAATAATGGTATGGGTGTAGTGGGCGGTGTATCTCAAATTACATATTCGTATCTCACAGGCCCTTGGTGGTTACTGCTGGAATAGGGGTAAATCAGTTTTTATGCGTTCTACTATCAAACACAAGACGATAGTTCATGAAACAACGCATTTTATTGCTACTTACTTTCCTGATGCCACTGGCTGTATGGGCACAACAAGTTACCATCAGCGGGTATGTAACGGAAAAGAAAAGTGGTGAACGCCTGATAGGAGCCACGGTTTTTATTCCTGAAAAAAATATTGGTACGGCTACCAATGCTTTTGGCTTCTATTCTATTACCATGCAGGCCGATGATATAAAGCTGAAAGCTTCTTATATCGGTTATGCTACTTTCTCTCAAGACATCAGCCTGAAACAAAACACTACACTGAACATCGAATTGGAATCTGCCAAAGAGATGAAAGAGGTAGTCATCACAGGCAAGAAAGATGCAATACAGGAACGTACGCAAATGAGTACTATCGACCTGCCAATACAAACCATCAAATCGTTGCCTGCTTTTCTAGGAGAGGTAGATGTGTTGAAGGCGATACAACTACTTCCCGGTGTACAGGCAGGTAATGAAGGCTCTTCTGGTTTCTATGTACGTGGCGGTGGCCCTGATCAGAACCTGATATTGCTGGATGGTGTGCCTGTATATAATGCCAGCCACCTGTTTGGTTTCTTCAGCGTGTTCAATGCAGATGCCATCCGCAGTGTAGAATTGGTAAAGGGAGGGTTTCCTGCGCGTTATGGTGGACGCCTTTCTTCTGTGTTAGATATTAACATGAAAGAAGGTAACAAGAATAAACTACATGGTGAAGGCGGTATAGGGCTCATAGCTTCAAGGCTTACCCTGGAAGGCCCCATACAAAAAGGCAAGTCATCTTTCATGATTTCGGGCAGGCGCACTTATTACGATATCATCGCGAAGCCTTTCATTAGGGGCAACTTCAAAGGCGGATATTATTTCTACGACCTGAATGGTAAAGTAAACTTCAAACTGACTAAGAAAGACCACTTGTACATCAGTGGTTATCTGGGCGACGATAAGTTTTATGCAAAGCAAAAACAAGAGGATGGTAGTTCGCTCTCATCATCTTTCAATACCGACCTGAAGTGGGGTAATATTACAACCGTTGCACGTTGGAATCACCAATACAACAATAAACTCTTTGGTAATCTTACGGCATATTACAGCCAGTACAGGTTTATTGTATCAACACAAACTAAGAGTACATTCTCTGGCTCTAATGATGAGTTTTACCTGAAGTATTCTTCAGGCATCAATGACAAAGCGATAAAATACGATTTCGACTATATTCCGCATCCCAATCACTATGTGAAAGCAGGCGTTGGTTATGTGAATCATACCTACAAGCCAGGTGCACAACAAACAAGGGTCGCAGCTGCAGGCTTCAAACAAGATACTACCATTGCTACTAAGGATATAAACGCAGGAGAGATAGATGCATATATAGAAGACGATATCAAAATATCATCAAAGCTGAAGGCAAACCTCGGCGTACACTGGACAGGCTTCATGGTGCAGGATAAGTTTTACCATTCCATACAGCCACGTGTTGCAGCTCGATATCTGATAAACGATAAGCTGAGTGCTAAAGCATCTTTTGTGCAAATGAATCAGTTTATACACTTGCTTACAAACTCATCAATAGGCCTGCCAACAGATTTGTGGGTGCCTGTTACGGCAAGGGTTCCGATGCAGAAGTCTTATCAGGGTGCTGCAGGGCTTGCATACACACACTTTACAGGTATCGAAGTGTCTTTGGAAGGTTATTATAAAACAATGGATAATGTACTGGAGTATAAAGAAGGCGCTAGCTTCTTCAATCCGGGCAGCAACTGGGAAGACAAAGTAGAAATAGGGAAGGGTAAAAGCTACGGTGGCGAACTGTTCTTTCAGAAAAAGAAGGGTAGGGTAACAGGTCTGATGGGCTACACACTATCATGGACAAAGCGTCAGTTCGATAACCTGAATGGTGGTAAAGAATTCCCTTATCGTTACGATAGAAGGCATGATTTTAAAATAGCCGCGATATATGAATTGGCTAAGAATGTAGAAGTAAGTGCTGAATGGATTTATGGTACAGGTAATGCCATCACACTGCCTGTTGGTTACTATACGGGACCTGATGGTAGTAATGTGCAGGTATATGGTGAGCGGAATGGTTATCGTATGCCATCTTACCACCGTGCCGATGTAAGCATCAAGTTTTCTAAGCAACGCAAAAACTGGGAACGCGCATGGGTGATAAGTGCTTATAACGTTTACAACCGTCGCAATCCGTTCTATATATACAGTTCTACAAACAATCAGGGTAATGCGGTATTCAAACAAATGAGCCTGTTCCCAATTATTCCTTCTATCAGTTATCAATTCAAATTTTAATCACCACATATATAGCATATAATATGAAACGTCATTATATAACAGCTTTGTTTGCCACGGTGGCATTAGCATCCTGCGAAAAAGAAATAACTGTAAAAGTACCTGAATACACCCCGCTACTGGTAGTAAACAGCGATACTGAAGTAGGGGATACCATGCGTGTAAGTGTTGGTAAGTCTATCAGCATCCTGAAATTTAAAAAAGGGCAAGACCTTTCGATAAGAGATGCACAAGTGCTCTTGTTAAAAAGCGGGAAAGTGGTAGATACTATGAAGTATGATGCCACACTCAATAACTACAACTCTAAGACCATTGCCGAAGATGGTGGAAGGTACGAGGTGAAGGTAAATGCCCCAGGCTATCAGGAAGCCAGTGCTGCTACTATAGTGCCATCTTTTGTAAAGATTGAGAATATCCAACGCATACCGAAAGCAAGGTTAGATATGGATGGCTTACCGCAGGATGAATTACGTATAACATTTAAAGACCCTGTAACGCCGGGCGACTATTACATACTGAGTTTCACAAAAGACAATACTTCGGGCGATACAACCATGTATTACAGCTCTTGTATCAATACGGTAGATGCAAGTATTGAAAGTGTATCGAATGAACAGATAGACCAGAATACCTGCCTTAGCGGAAATGCTATTTTCATCAGAGATGCTTTATTTAATGGTACTACAAAAGAGCTGAGGGTGTTTATTAACAGTGCTTATTTAGAACCGTACAACAACGGTGGTGTAATATATAGGGTAATAGCAGCACTGCAACACGTTACAGAAGATTATTTTAAATACAGAAAGACATACCAGTTTGCTACAGAGAACGGAGATAATCCTTTTTCTGAGCCGACAAACATACACACGAACGTGAAAAATGGATATGGTGTTTTCAGTGTACTTAGCTACGATGCTGCTGAAGTGAAGTAAATAACAAATCTTAAATTATGATTACAAGGATGGCTATTGCCATCCTTTTTTGTTTTATCATATCAAATATATAACTATTGGTTAAACTTTTTACACGCTATGAATCAATTGTATATCAAAGTGTTAGCATGCCAAGTTAATTTAATTGAATATGTTGAAAAAACGGGTATCACATCGTATTTTTATACGGATTATCCGTTTACTCAATTTAGCATAAAAAATACTCTTAGTGTACGCTTAGTTTAATCAACTAATATTTGATTGAACAGAATACTATTGTAAAGTAAAAAAGTTAAAACCCCATATATGGTCACATTTAGACTTAAAAACAAACCAACAGCATTCAGAAATGCGATGATGGCATTTCTAATGTTACTGTCACTGTCATCGCAAGCACAAACCAGCTTACACAATGAAAGTGTCAACGGAGATTTGCCCAATACCGGCAATGGTACAACTCTTACTATTACAGCCGCCGGTACTTATACTGTCAGTGGTACTGTTACGTCGGGTTCCGATGCGCAGGATAGACATACACTTGTAATTAACAGTGGCTTACAGCTTACGTCAGCTACTTATGCTATCGGTCCGGGTGGTGGCGGTGGCCCCATTGGTGGTCAAATCAACTGGGGCGGTTTGGCAAACCCTACTTGGGGTGGTGGTAGCAGTGGCAATATAGGTCTGTCACTCCCGTTAAGTGCCGGTACCTATAGCCAGATTATGGTGGCAGTAGATTTTTCTATCGGTACTACATGGACGATAACGTATGCTGCTACTGCTACAGCAGCAGCCCCAACTATAACAAGCAATCCATCAAGTGCATCAGTTTGTTCAGGTGGTAATACAAGCTTCACAGTTGCCGCAAACAATACCCCAACATCATATCAATGGCAGGTAAATACCGGTAGTGGTTATTCAAACATCAGCAATGGTGGCGTATATAGTGGTGCTACAAGTGCTACACTATCTATTACTGGTGCTACTGCTGGTATGAATGGTTATTTGTATCGCGCTACCGCTACCAACGGTACAGGTACATCATCACCATCTTCAGGCGCTACCCTTACAGTTAATAGTGCACCGTCTATAACAACAAATCCTAATAATGCCTCTGCTTGTGCGGGTGGTAATACCAGCTTTACGGCAGCTGCAAGTGGTTCGCCAACATCATACCAGTGGCAGGTAGATAACGGCTCCGGTTTTACAAACCTTACTAATGGTGGTGTGTATAGCAATGTTACTACTGCTACTCTGAATATCACTGGTGTTACTGCGGGTATGGCAGGCTATCTATACAGAGCTACAGCTACTAATTCTTGTGGCACATCTGCTGCATCAACGGCAGCAACGCTTAGTATAGGTGCAGTACCTGCTATATCTACTGACCCTACTAACAAAACTGTTTGTGTCGGTAGTAATACAACTTTCACTGTAGCGGCAAGTAATACACCTACAAGTTACCAATGGCAGGTGAATACAGGCAGTGGTTTCACAAATATTTCTAATGGTGGTGTATACAGCAATGCTACTACAGCAACGGTTAACATTACTGGTGCTACGGCAGGTATGGATGGTTATTTGTATCGTGCTACAGCAACAAATGCATGTGGAACATCGTCTGCATCTGCAAGTGCAACACTCACAACAGTTGCATTGCCAACAATTACAGGTACTACACCCGGTGTAGCATGTGTTGGTGGTTCGGGTGCTGTTGGTGCCACAGTTTCTTCTGGTGGTATTATTAAATGGTATGATGCAGCTTCTGCTGGCAATTATTTGGGTTCTGGTACTACACTAACAATTAATCCTGTTTCATCTGCAGGCACTTACTATGCAGAGCCTGTAGTGTTTATTGGTGGTAATTCAGTTTCAACTCCTTATAATGCTAATAATGGAAATGCAGGAGCGATGTTTGATGTGCTCGTATCTAATAATATAGTATTGAATGATTTTAAGTGCAACTTAACAGGAACAGGTACTTATGAGGTATATTATAAATTAGGTACTTATGTGGGTAGTGAAACTAACAGTGCTGCATGGACATTGCTGGCAACCAGTAGTTCTGTTGTATCATTAGGCACAGGTGTCGCAACGCCTCTTGGGTTGAATCTATCTTTCCCTTTATCTGCAGGTCAGGTGTATGCATTTTATATAACTGATAAAATGTCTACCGGGAGTGTTAGATATACTAACGTCGGAGCTTCAGGTGTATCAATTGGTAGTAATAGCGATCTTACTGTATATTCAGGTGTTGGTAAAGGATATCCTTTTGCGGGAACTAATAGTTTCAGGTCTATCAACTGTACTATCGACTATAGTACAACATCTTGTACGGGATTATCGAGAAGCGCTGTAGCACTCAGCTTATATACTTCACCATCCGTTTCTTCTCACCCTTCTAATAGTTCTGTAAGTGTAGGAGCTAATACCTCTTTTTCAGTTACAGGTACTGCTACAGGTATAGCATATCAATGGCAAGAAAATACAGGTAGTGGATGGGCAAATATTACAAATGGTGGTATTTATAGTAATGCCACTACTGCTACATTAAATCTTACTGCGGTTACACTGGCTATGAACAGTTATCAGTATCGTTGTGTAATTTCAGGCACTTGTACCCCTGTTGCTAATAGCAATCCTGCAACACTTACTGTTTTATCAACTCCTCCTGTAATTAGCACAGATCCTGTGAATGCTGCCATTTGTAATGGTGCAAACACAAGTTTTACAACTGCTGCAACTAATACGCCTACAAGCTATACATGGCAGGTAAATTCTGGTAGTGGTTATACAGATATATCAAACGGCGGTGTTTACAGCAATGCTACAACCGCAACATTGAATATTACAGGTGCCACTACAGGTATGAATGGTTATTTGTATCGTGTAATTGCTACTAATCCAAGTGGGTCATCTGCTCCGTCTGCAGCAGCTACGCTTACGGTAAACACACCTCCTGCAATAGGTACCAGTCCGTCTAACAGCACCATATGTTCTTCAACAAACACTAGTTTCTCTGTTGTAGCAACCGGTGCAGGCCTTGGTTATCAATGGCAGGTAGATAATGGTGGTGGGTACTCTAATATTTCAAATGGTGGTGTGTATAGTAATGCTACTGCAGCTACATTAAATATTACTAGTGCTACCAACGCTATGAACGGTTATCAATATCGTTGCGTTGTAACAGGTACTTGTACTCCAGCAGCAACATCTGCCGGTGCAACACTAACTGTTGTTGCTGCTCCGGTAGTTAATACACAGCCGCTTAATCAGGTGGTATGTAACAATGCTCCAAACGTATCTTTCACTACAGCGGTTTCTAATGCCACAGGTTATCAGTGGTTTGTAAATACAGGTAGTGGTTTCACTGCCATCACAAACAATGCAGTATATAGCGGTGCTACTACCAATACACTTACTATTACATCTCCTTCATCTTCAATGAACGGTTACTTGTATAAATGTGCTGCATCTGCAAATACACCATGTTCTACAGTAGAAACTAACACCGTTACGCTTACGGTAGTGCCATTGGCTGTAATTAATACACAGCCTTCAAGTACCCCAACTTGCGTAGGCAGCAATGCTACATTCTCTGTTACTGCATCAAATGCTAATGGCTATCAATGGCAGGAAAATACAGGTAGTGGTTATGTAAATATTTCAAACGTTGGTGTTTATAGCGGTGCTACAACAAGTACACTTACCATTACAGGTGCTACTATCGGTATGGGCGGATATCAATATCGTTGTGTTGTATTGTCAAATACTCCATGTGGCTCTGTTACAAGTTCTGCTGCTACACTTACGGTTAATACATTGCCATCAATTGTTACACAACCTGATAATAGCAGTATGACAGTATGTGCACTCGCAGGTACAGCAAGCTGTTCTACAGTAGCAACAGGTACAGGTGTTAGCTTCCAATGGCAGGAAAATACTGGTAGCGGCTGGAATAATCTGGGTCTTAATCCCGTTATTACAAATAATGGTTTCGGTGGTCTTACATTTACCAACCCACCTGCAAGTATGAATGGTTATCAATACCGTTGTTTAGTAAGTGGTACATGTACACCTTCACTTACATCAAATGTTGTAACCCTTACAGTTAATACTTCCCCTGTTATTAATACACAGGCATCTGGTGTTACAGTATGTGCTGGCGATAATCCAAGCTTCACAATTGGAGCATCTGGTACCGCACTTACATATCAATGGCAGGTAGATGCTGGTAGTGGTTTTGCAAACATCACTAATGGTGGTGTGTATAGTAATGCTACAGCCGCAACACTGAATATTACAGCAGCCCCTTACAGCCTGAACGGATATCAATATCGTTGTGTGGTGAGCGGTACTTGCAGCCCTTCTGTAACTGGTACACCTGTTACATTAGTAGTAAATTCTCCTGCTATTGTAACAGCACAACCATTGCCACAAACAGTTTGTGATGGTGGCAATGCAACATTCACAACTACGGCAATAGGTACTAATCTTACGTATCAATGGTACGCAAACTATGGTAGTGGTTTCGTGGTGCTGACAAACAGTTCACAATACAGTGGTGTTACTACAAACACACTTACTGTTACAAGTGCTAACCCAGGTATCAATGGCTCTGTTTACGAATGTCGCATAACTACAGGCACTTCATGTTTGCCTACTGTAGTCGCTACAGGTACAGCTTCTCTTACTGTTTATTCTTTACCAATAATATATAACGCTCCTGTAGCCTCTACTATTTGCGATGGTGGCAATACAGCATTCGGCGTAACAGCAACCGGTACAGGCCTTACATATCAATGGCAGGTAAATACAGGCAGCGGTTTTGCAAATATCACCAATGGAGGTGTGTATAGCAATGCCACAACAGCAACACTGAATCTGACAGCAGCAACCGCTGCAATGACAGGTTATAGCTACCGTTGTGTAGTGAGTGGAACATGTACACCTTCAGTAACGAGCAGTGCTGCAACACTTACAGTACGCACACTTCCAGCAATTGCTACACATCCTTCAAATGTTACATTATGTGCCGGTGCAACTGCTACCTTCTCTGTAGCAGCAACCGGAGCAGGCCTTACATATCAGTGGCAGGAAAACACAGGTAGTGGTTTTGTAA
>JAFLBN010000027.1 GCA_017303395.1 Chitinophagales bacterium | reverse complement strand
GAGGGCAGAACTATGGTTGGCACTGCTTATTTCGGCAGTACTCAGCCAATATATATTATCTCCGTCCCATTGCTTTTTCAAATCGCCGATGGCCCATGTGTTCAGGACAGACTCGTCTCTGTTATTGTTCATTGCCACCAAAGCCGTATCGCTGCCTGGCGCACTGATGGTGTAAAAACCTGCCTGCTGCACTGCCATATCCGGAAACACATCCAGCCCCTTGCCACCCGGGCGTTGTGGTGGTATGGCATCTATACCTTTTCCGTATATGTGTACCATATTGCGTTCGCCCGTACCTTCAAAAGGAATGAAAGCAACCTGCTGTTTGCCCAGTGTCAGCGCATACATATCGCCGCCACGGCTTTGCATCGCCATCTGGTACAGGAAGGGCACAAAGAAATAGCTACCGGCAAAATTGCCCGACTGCATATCTGCCGCCACGGCACTGATGTACAGGCTGCCTTTTGATGGCAAGTATTTAGCCAACATAGGGTCACCACTGCGGAAGCTGAGCACTGCCTGCTGATTGGCAGACAAGCCCGCGTCTATTTTATAGTGCCAGTTTGCAACCGGTAATTGTATGTTTTCCGGTATGCGTTCAAACATATCGCGCACCAGATCGCTGCCCTGTTGCAGGCCGGTTGCAGCCTGAGAAGCCGTATCTATACCAGTTATCTTAATATCCGCTATTTGTTGCAGCCCATCGTTCATTGCAGTTGCATCGGTACCACGTGCTGGGAAGATGCAGATGCTCTGCCCCTGCTGTAGTGCATTAGCAATAGCCTTGCCCATAGCTGCATCCATACGGGTGATGCCGTTGAGAATAACCAGATTGTACTGCTGCCAGTCATTTACGTTTTGGTTGATGCCCGATTGGGTAAGCTGAAAACCATTGTAGGCACGGAAAGCAGCTTGTATGTATGGGTTAGGCTGTCCTTCATTCATTACCAGTACATTCAGGCTGGGGGCACTGCGTGCGCTGATGCGGAATGTATCATCAAACCTGACAGAAGCATCGTTGATGGTGAGTACCATACGCTGCCAGTTGGCATCGTTTACAGAAAAGCTGAGGGTATCGGCACTTTCGTTTTTGTCGTTGAAATGCAGTGCAGAAGCACTTTTTACCTGTCCGTTGATGGTGAGTTGCAATACAGGATTTTCTTTCGGTGCATCACCCGCTATGCGGCTGTGCACTATCAGCCTGTTTTGTATGCCGCTTTGCAATACAGGAGCGTCCATGTAAGCCGTGTCTATAAACACATTGCCCGCAGCACTTGCCTGCACGGGCACACCATAGAAGTGTATGTTGCGCAGCAGATTCTTATCTGCCTTGGCAGGAAACCCACTCTGCTGAAAATCTGAGTAATAATATACATCTGCCGCCGCAAAAGACTCGCTCTGCATAATGCTGTTGACAGTTGCCAGTGTTTTGTCTGCAGGCTTGCTGTTGGCACTTATATCTATTGTGTTCAGCAACGTCAGTACTTTATCTGCAGGCAGTGGCTGATAGCTAGCTGGCTTGTCGTTTGTCAGCAGCAGGAAGCGTGTACCTGTGGCAGCATGGCGTATCTGTTCGCGTGCAGCATCCCGTGCGGTTTCAAACAAGGTACGCGCGCCTTTCTTTACACTCATACTACCCGAATTATCCAGATAGATAACCTGCAGCCTGTTGGTCGTATCTTTTTTATTGCCTGCAAAAAATGGTTGTGCAAATGCCAGCACCGTAGCTGCCAGAAACAGCAAGCGCAGTGCCAACAGCCATTTATATTTCAGTTGTGATTGTTTCTGCGATTTCAGCTGTATGCTTTTCAGAAAACGGGTATGCGGAAACATAACCGTCTTGTACCTGCGCAGGTTGAACAGGTGTATCAGTACGGGTATGGCAAGCGTTAGCCCCGCCAGCAGAAATAAAGGGTAGAGAAAACTCACGTATCAAATATAAGGTTAATGAGCTGATTAGCTGATGTGATTATTAGCTAATGAAATGGTAAAAAAACGAGCTTAACGGTATTACCTGAGGGTACAGTATATATTATTATCTTAAATGCTATTGTAAGCAATATTATGCTTCTGCTTCTGCTTTAGCAAAGCCTACAGTATCCCTATACAACTGCGGCGATACATCTGCGTTCTTCTTAAAGAAACGACTGAAATAGTATTCATCATCAAAGCCCAGTTCGTAAGCAATAGATTTTACTGCCTTTGATGTCAGGTACAATTCACGCTTCGCCTCTATGATTATCCTTTCAGATATTAGCTCGGTAAGTGTTTTATTAAAGTGCGTCTTGGTGATTTTCCCCAATGCTTTTGGTGAAATGTTCAATAGGGAAGCATAGTCTGCAGGTGCATGTATGCTTTTGTAATTAGATTCGATAGCATCTTTCAATGTTTGCAAAATGAAAGGTTCTCTTGTTTCAGTAACTACAGTGCTTTCGGGTAGCTCATTCATCTTCAACCTTGATGCATTTATCAAAAAGATTTTAAGGTAAGACACCAGCAGCTCGTATTGTGCCAGCGCTGCAAGTTGCATCTCCGTTCGCATTTGCTCATATATATCTGTAAACTGCTTTATGTCATTTTGTGCTATTTTCAGGAATGGAGGGTCGTATATATTGTTGAATAAAACCCCATTGCAAGCCACCTCTTTCTGATGCCTGTGAATACAGAAAAAATCGGGGTGGAAGTTGATAACTACCCCTTCAATTTTTTCGGTCGTGCTGAACATAAAAGGCTGATATGGACTAAAGCAAAAAAGGCTTGGTGTATCAATCGTATAGTCTTTAAAATCTGCTTTTACAGTTACTTTCCCTTTTGTAAGCAGGATAACCGTGTAATAATTGAGCCTTTGAATATGGTCAAAAAAGCTGTTGTCCTCGAAGGAAAACAGCCTTAGTGCCAGATGCCCGTTTTGCGGGTTGATTAATGTTAGCGGTGTATTGCTCATAATTAAAGCTTTCTTTCCTGCTCGTTTATCGGCATATCGTTAATACTTGCATAGCGCTTTCTCATATACCCATCTTCATCAAATTCCCACAGTTCATTACCATAGCTTCTGTACCATTGGCCTGCAGCATCGTGCCATTCATATTCAAATCTTACAGCCATTCTGTTTTCCCTAAACCCCCACAATTCTTTTTTCAATTTATAGTCCAGCTCCTTCTCCCATTTGCGATACAGGAAGGCTTTTACCTCGTCCCTTCCATTCAAAAACTCTGTTCTGTTGCGCCACTCTGTATCTATACTATAGGCCAATGCTACTTTTTCAGGGTCTCTAGAATTCCAGGCATCCTCTGCTGCCTGTACTTTCCGTAATGCTGTTTCCATCGTAAACGGTGGAACAGGGTATCTTTTTTCCATAATAGTTTTTATTACAGAAGAACAGGCAAATTATCACTAATTGCCCATTCTTCAGGTTCAACAATATCTATCGGCTCATTGCATTATGCTGTCTGCAGTTCTGTAGCCACAGGGAAGTCGATTGGAATTTGTGTCAGGTTGTGCAGATAGTTCATAGCTATCTTGTCGCTTATCTGCAGTATCACATCCACCATTGCCCCTTTGCTATAGCCTGCATTAAAGAAAGCATTCAGCACACTTTCAGATACACGGCCTTTTTGGGCAGTAGCTTCTTTTGCAAATGCTACCAATGCATTCAGTTTCGCATTACTGCTTTCACCTGCTCTTAAATCCAGTATTTCTTCTTCAGAAAAACCGTTCATTTTGCCAAGCAGTGTATGTGCACTCTGGCAATAGCGGCATTCATTTACCTGGCTTACTACAAGGTTTACGGCTTCTTTCTCCTTATTGCTAAGGGATGTTTTAGCATTTTGGAAAGCTAGGTATCTGCCCAGTCCGGTGTCTGAATATGCAATTGTTGCATATAAGTTTGGCACAAAGCCAAGTGCTTTAGTCAGGTTGTCGAAAATTGTTTGATTTTCTGTAGATACTTGTTCTTTCGTAGGAACTGAAAAATTGCTCATTGCGTTTATTTTTTTAAATGAATAATTTGATAATGCAAAGGTGCAACACCCGAAAGCCCTGAAAAATGGAGTATCGGCGCATAGTGATGGACAATTTTCCCTTCTAGCGTTTGAAATTTTTATAATATTTCAACAGAATAGCTAATACGAGCAGGCTATACTTCAAATCAGCTAATTATCTTTGCAGCCTTATGTTGACAGCTAACGAAATACGCCAGCAGTATTTAGACTTTTTCCGCAGCAAGGGACACGCTATTGTGCCATCTGCGCCAATTGTTGTTAAAAACGATCCTACCCTCCTGTTTACCAATGCAGGTATGAACCAGTTTAAGGATTACTTCCTCGGCAACAAGCAGGCGCCTGATGCTCGTGTGGCAGATACACAAAAATGTTTGCGCGTTAGCGGTAAGCACAACGATCTGGAAGAAGTGGGCGTAGATACCTACCACCATACCATGTTCGAGATGCTGGGCAACTGGAGCTTTGGCGACTACTTCAAAAAAGAAGCTATTGAGTGGAGCTGGGAACTGCTTGTAGATGTTTATAAAATACCTAAAGACAAGTTATACGTTACAGTATTTGGCGGCGATGAAAAGGAAGGCTTGCCGATGGATAAGGAAGCATACGACTTCTGGAAGCAATACATTGCAGAAGACCGCATACTGATGGGCAACAAGAAGGACAACTTCTGGGAGATGGGCGATACAGGCCCTTGTGGCCCGTGCAGCGAAATACATGTTGATTGCCGCACAGAAGAAGAGCGCAAAGCAGTTGATGGTAAGACACTGGTAAACAACGACCACCCGCAGGTTATCGAGATATGGAACAATGTGTTCATGCAGTTCAACCGTTTG
Source organism: Chitinophagales bacterium (assembly GCA_017303395.1). Classification (GTDB taxonomy): domain Bacteria; phylum Bacteroidota; class Bacteroidia; order Chitinophagales; family Chitinophagaceae; genus Polluticoccus. The sequence goes on along the minus strand of JAFLBN010000027.1, from coordinate 31,326 downwards.
AAAGATGGTAGCCTGCAGGAGCTGCCTGCACAGCACGTAGATACAGGTATGGGCCTTGAGCGTCTGGTACGTGTACTGCAAGGCAAGCAGAGCAACTACGATACAGATTTGTTCACTGGTACCATTGCAGAGATTGAAAAAATAACGGGTAAGAAATACGGCTACACAGATAGCAAACAGGATATTGCTTTCCGTGTACTGAGCGACCATATACGTGCTATCGGCTTTACCATAGCAGATGGCCAGTTACCGAGCAATACAGGCGCGGGTTATGTTATACGCCGCATATTGCGCAGGGCTGCAAGGTATTATTATTCTTACCTCGACTACAAGCAACCATTACTGGCACAACTGATGCCGGTACTCGCAAAGCAGTTTGAAAATGTATTCCCTGAACTGCACAAACAGATAGACCTTGTTTGCAAAGTAGTGAAGGAAGAAGAAGAAGCTTTCCTGCGTACGCTTGATAAAGGCCTGAAGAAAATTGATGATATCGTAAAAGAAACAAACGCGCAAAACAGCAAAACCATCAATGGTAAAGCCGCGTTTGAATTGTACGATACCTACGGCTTCCCGATAGATTTGACTCGCCTGATAGGACAGGAAAATAATCTGAATGTGGATGAAGCTGCATTTGAAGCTGAAATGCAACAGCAGAAGGACCGCAGCCGCGCAGCTACTGCATTGGATACGGAAGACTGGGTAGTGGTGAAAGATTCAGCTACAAAATTTGTAGGCTACGATAGTCTGGAAACACAAGCGTCTATACTGAAGTATCGTAAAGTAAAAGCAAAGGGTAAAGAAAGCTATCAACTGGTGTTGGACACCACACCTTTCTATGCAGAAAGCGGTGGTCAGGTAGGCGATACAGGTACACTTGTTTTCCCTAACGAGGTAATACACATCGTTGATACCAAGAAAGAGAACGACCTCATCATTCACTTTGCAGAAGAGCTGCCGTCAAACCCTGCTGCAAATGCAATAGCTAAGGTTGATGCAGATAAGCGTGGTGCTACAACAATCCACCACAGTGCTACACACTTGTTGCACGCTGCACTACGCAGTGTGTTAGGTACACACGTAGCACAAAAAGGTTCTTTGGTAAATGAAGAACATCTGCGTTTCGACTTCTCGCATTTTGCTAAAGTAACGGAAGAAGAAATTGCACAAATAGAAACCATCGTTAATCAGAAGATACGCGAAAACATACCTGTTGTCATTAAAGAAATGGCTAAGGACGAAGCAGTAGCAATGGGTGCTATGGCATTGTTTGGCGAAAAATATGGCGACAAAGTACGTGTGGTAGTTATGGATCCTAACTACTCAATAGAGTTGTGTGGTGGTACACATGTAGGCAGCACAGGCCAGCTTGGCTTCTTTAAGATAAAGCATGAAAGTGCCGTAGCTGCTGGCGTTCGCCGTATTGAAGCTGTAAGTGGTGGTGCCGCAGAGACATATGTAAACAATCATCTGCACACACTGCACAATATCAATGCTGCATTGAAGCATCCGAAAGATCTGCTGAAAGCAATTGAAAAGCTGCAGGAAGAAAAAGCACAACTGGAAAAACATGTAGAGTCTTTAGAGGCTCGCCAACTGGTAGCTATCCGCAACGAGGTATTGACCAAAGATGAAATCATCAATCAGGTAACATTTGTTGGTACGATAGTAGAAGTAGGTACTGCCGATATGCTGAAGAAACTCTGCTTTGATGTGAAGCACCATCTGAATGACCACGTAATTGTGCTGTGTGCAAACATTGATGGCAAACCATTTGTAGCAGTAGGTGTGGCAGATAGCGTTGTGGCTGCTAAAGGATTGGATGCAGGTAAAATCATCAAAGAGCATGTTGCTCCACTCATCAAAGGTGGCGGTGGCGGACAAAAAACGCTGGCTACCGCAGGTGGACAGGATGCAGGCAGCTTACAAGCCGTTATAGAAAAAGTAAAATCACTGTTATAAAACAAAAGCCCCGAGTTATCGGGGCTTTTTATTTGAATAATATTTTCGGCAACTCTTCTTTTCTGATAGGGCTGATGCGATAACCCGATGCAGGTTTCCATTCGCCTTTTTCCTTTTGCCATGTTACCACATTCCACAGTATTTTTTTGTCTGAAGATACAATGAAGTTTCTGCCGGGCAGGCCGGTACAAACAAGGTAGTCACCCTTATCCAGTTCGCGCACACTACCACCGCCGGAAGACATAGGTTTTGTAAACGTGTCTATATCTGTTTTAAACTCCCAAATCCTTAGTAGTGTTTTGCCTTCTGCTGTAGGTTCTTTAAAAACCACTACTGCAGGTATGCAATCTTTTTCGCGCTCTGCGGTAGGAAGGTGCATTTTAAAATTGTTGTTGAATAATATCAGGTTACCATCGCTATTCAGATTGCAGTTGTGTTGAGAGAAAATGTTGCCCGTCAGTACACTCCCGTCATTATTCATGTCATAACCATATTGTGCCAACATGCGCCCGCTTGGATATTCGGCCTTAATTATCCTGCCTATGTTGCGATAGCTTGTGTAGAAAACCTTGTTTTTCTCATCAAAGTAAAACGCGTTAAAGTGCGTAATCAGGTCACCCGCTTTAATATAGTCGCAGGAATTCCATGTCCATACAATATCGTTTTGTGCATTGTATTCTACCAGTGTGCCGCAAGGTGTTAGTGAGCCTTTATTAGTAGGCAGTATGGATGTAGTATCTCTTTTCCCTACTTTTTCACTTGGCACAAATTTATCGGCTATTGTCATATAATGTCCGTTCGATAATTTGGTTATTTCGTGATGATACTGTTCCGCTATTTTGCCACTTATCTTACCATTATTAGGACCGGACCAAATTATATGCCCGTAATAGTCCATTTCATGCACGTTCTTGCTGGTAAGGAAGGTAATGGTATTGTCTTTTGTTAGTTTTATATCTCTTACAACATATATGCTGCTATCGTTAATGCTCGGTATTTGTGGCAAAAACCAGACAGGTTCGCCCTGCATATTGTATAGCGAGCGGGTATTGTCAAAGAACACCAGCATGTCTTTGTACTTGGTAGCTGCATTTATTACATCTACCCTTGCTACCTCTTTGTTCGAATATGGATTTTCTCGAACAACAAAATCGTACGTTTCAGATTTGCCTATAGCATTTTTACCATTGAGATATAGCACCCGCCATACATACTGTTTGCCAAAAGCAGGTACAGTAGCAATTATCTTATTTGTTTTTTCCTGTTGTGTAAGGATGGGTTTTGCCGATAGGCTTTTGGCCTTGCTAGTATTAAATGTAAAAATTTCCAGTCTGTACCCCGTCGCTTGGGGTTGTAAGGGTACGCTGAAACCTATCAGCCTGTAGTGTAGCGAATCTCCGTTGGCAGGCAGTACCTGTGCTGCTGCATTTATACCCCCAAAAATTAGTGCCAGAATCAGCGGAAATAAGCCCTTCCTCATGCATGTAAACGTAAATAAAAAATCTGAATAAGGGCTTTAACCGCCGGTTGCTGTGCATAGCCCGTTTCACAGGTTATCACCCCCAATTTTCCTGCCCGAAACCTTTGTTTATAGTTATTCCCTCGTTATCCACAGCCCTATATAAGATAGGCGTAAACGATTATCTTTGTTTTCAAACATTTATCGAAAATGCGTTTTATCGTTACATCTACGGCACTGCTGAAAAACCTGCAACAAATTGGCGGGGTTATCAGTGCCAATACAGTATTATCAGTATTAGAAGATTTCCTTTTTGAACTGAAAGGCAATACACTTACGCTGACGGCTACCGATCTGGAAACCATGATGCGTGTTCAGATGGATGTAAACGATGCGCAAGGTGACGGACGCATTTGTATACCTTCAAAAATCCTGACGGACTATCTGAAAAACCTGCCGGAGCAGCCAATTACTTTCAACGTAAATCTGCAAGACCTTTCTATCGAAATGTCGAGCGATGTAGGTAAGTACAAAATTGGTGGCGAAAAAGCGGACGACTTCCCTAAAGAACCGGCACCTGGCGAAACTACAAGCTTCAATATGTCTTCTATCGCACTGATAGAAAGCATCAACAATACACTGTTTGCCGTTAGCAACGATACACTACGCCCTGCTATGACGGGTGTGTATTTTGAACTTAGCAAAACAGGTATCACATTCGTATCTACAGATGCGCATCGTCTGGTGCAGTATGGCAAAACAGACATTGCTTGCCCTGTGCAGGATGGTTTTGTAGTGCCTAAAAAACCACTGCAACAATTGAAGGCAACACTGTCTGCAGACGATACACAATTGCAGATATCATACAATAGCAGCCACTTGTTTGTAACAAGCAACAAGATGAGCATGAGCTGTCGCCTGATAGATGCTAAATTTCCTGATTACAAAGCGGTAATACCTAAAGACAATCCGTACAGGCTTACCATCAGCCGGGCAGATTTTGTAAGTGCACTGCGCCGTGTCAGCATATTTGCCAACAAAACTACCAACCAGGTAGTGCTGGAAATCAAAGGCAATTCGCTGGAACTAAGCGCACAGGATATCGACTTCTCTTACGAGGGTAAAGAAACGTTGAACTGCCAGTATAGCGGCGAGGATATGAAGATAGCCTTCAACGCAAAACTGATGGTAGAGATGCTGAACAATATGACAGGTGCAGATGTACAGCTCGAACTGAGCACACCTACACGTGCAGGTATCTTCCGCCCAACGGAAAAAGCAGATACAGAAGAAGTACTGATGTTGTTGATGCCATTGATGGTTGGTGTATAAGCAACAACAAAACTATATAAGATAAAAGGGCTGCAATTGCAGCCCTTTTATTATTTCAGTAAGATGTAAGTATCAATATCCTTTTTGGTTATTTTCTTTTCAGATAGGATAATGAGCCTTTCTACAACATTGCGCAGTTCGCGGATATTGCCCGTCCAGTTATATTTCTGAAGCGCCTCTACGGCAGCATCTTCTATATCTTTTCCGGGTTGCTTGTATTCTTCGCTGATGTCTTGCAGAAAATGTTTTATCAGTGCCGGTATATCATCCTTGCGGTCGTTGAGAGACGGTACATGTATCAGTATCACACCCAGACGGTGATACAAGTCGAGTCTGAATTTTTTCTCCTCTACTTCCTGCATCAAGTCTTTGTTGGTAGCGGCTATTACACGCACATCTACTTTTATCTCTTTATCGCCACCTACACGTGTTATCTTACCTTCCTGCAATGCTCGTAATACTTTTGCCTGTGCGTCAAGGCTCATATCGCCAATCTCATCCAGAAAAAGCGTACCGCCACTTGCTTGTTCAAATTTGCCTATGCGCTGTTTGATGGCAGATGTAAAAGATCCTTTCTCGTGGCCAAAGAGTTCGCTCTCTATCAGCTCTGATGGTATAGCAGCACAGTTTACTTCTACCAGTGGTCCGTTGGCACGGGTGCTCAGTTCATGTATGCGGCGTGCCACCATTTCCTTGCCAACACCGTTTTCGCCTGTTACCAGTACACGTGCATCAGTTGGTGCTACTTTCGCTATGGTATCTTTTATCTTCTGCATACCCTCGCTGTCGCCAATCATCTCTGCACCACGGCTGATGCGTTTACGCAGTTGTTTGGTTTCTGCCACAAGGCTCTTTTTATCCATCGCATTGCGAATGGTTATCAGCAAGCGGTTCAGATCTGGTGGTTTGGATATGAAATCATACGCGCCCTTCTTCACTGCTTCTACGGCAGTTTCTATATTGCCATGTCCCGATATCATGATGAAAGGAATATCAGGCTTTTCTTCACGCGCCGCTGTCAATACCTCCATGCCGTCCATTTTTGGCATTTTGATATCGCAGAGTATGCAGTCGTAGTTATTCTCTTTTATTTTTTTGATGCCTTCGGCACCGTCAGCAGCTTCGTCAATGGTGAAGCCTTCAAAGCTCAGAATATCCGTAAGGGTTCTGCGGATAGCTTTTTCGTCGTCTATTATCAGTATTGTTTGAGACATATTATTTTACTTCTACACCGTTTTTATATTTAACGGTTGTTACTTTTCCGTTTTCATCATACAATTTCCATGCCCCATCTTTCTCATTGTCCACATATTTGCCTTCAGCTTTCATTTCGTCACCATCATAAAACTCTCTCCACATACCTGTTTTCTTCCCTTTTTTAAATTTGCCCATCTCACTCACTTTACCACTTCTGTAGTAGGCAATAGACTCCCCATCTATTTCATCGTTCGAATATTCGTATTCTACTGCTTTGCCGCCCTCTTGGTAGTACCATGTAGCTTTGCCTTCACGTTTGCCATCTACATACATGCCTTCTTCTTCTTTCAAGCCTGTTTTATACCACTTGGTGTATTTACCGTGCTTTTTACCTTCTGAGTAATATGTCTCTTCATATATAGGTCCGCGAATGTGGTAAGTGCGGCGTGGACCTTCCAGCTTATCTTCTTTATAATGTTCTATAAAATCCATCTGCCCGTCACCCGTCATACCCGTAGTTATGCCGTCTTTCTCACCATTTACATAGCTGGATATGGTACGGGGAAAACCACTGTCCCAAAACAATATCCAAACGCCTTCAATTTTCCCATTATGTAAATGTCCTTCCTGCATCACGGTTTTTCCATCTCTTATTTGCAGAAATTCCCAACCATTTTTGTCTTTGCGGCGCAGTGTGTCAAAACTTTGAGCAGATACGTTATCTGTTGCTGAAATAAACAGGCCTGTTAACAAAAGCCCGAAAATTGTCTTCTTATTCATAATCAATAGCCAAATTAATATATTAATTGTATTCCTTTTCGGCTATTAAGACAGTATTAACGTTATCAATAGTTGTATAAAGGGGCACATTTGTTTTGCGATACAAAATAGCTGTACATTTGTAAAATAAATGTATGTACATACATTTTCACAAACACAGTATAAAGGAGATAATATGACAAATACAGTTTTTCATCCGGCAAACGAAAGAGGCCATGCAGACCATGGCTGGCTCAATGCTCACCATTCATTCAGTTTTGCAGGTTACCACGACCCGAGTAAAATACATTTCGGCGCGCTGCGCGTACTGAACGATGATATCGTATCTGAAGGTATGGGCTTTGGCAAGCACCCGCACGATAATATGGAAATCATAACTGTAGTACTGGATGGTGCGTTGGAGCACAAAGACAGTATGGGGCACACGCAGGCCATCCACCCCAACGAGGTACAGGTAATGAGTGCAGGCACGGGTGTATTTCATAGTGAATACAACCACAACCGCGATAAAAAAGTAAACCTGCTGCAACTCTGGATATTCCCGAATAAAAGGAATGTAGAACCTCGCTACGACCAAAAACTGTTTGCACCGGAAGAACGTGTAAACAATTTGCAATCGTTGGTATCCCCGATAGAAGGCAATGATGATGGTTTGAAAATACACCAGGATGCATGGATATACCGCACCACCCTGCAGGCAGGTAAAAGTGTAGAGCATAAACTGCATAGCGACAAGCATGGTGTATATGTGTTTAACATAACAGGCAGTGTGAATGCAAATGGACAATTGCTGAACCGTCGTGATGCGGTTGGGTTAAGTGGTACAGATACACTGACACTGAGTGCAGATGCAGAGAGTGATGTGCTGGTGATAGAAGTACCGATGTACAATTAATTCATACAGGCAAACAGGGCTTTGTTGTATATTTAATATATGGAAAAAGTCTGCAGCATTACGGGCAGGGTGTTTGAAGATACCCAGGGAGTGATGTGGATGGAGCTTCGCCCATCGCTCAAAAATTTTGTGAAAGAACTGAAAACAGAGCTTGCGGAGGATTCGTTCATTTCGTACAACGCGCTGAATGAGATAACGAGAGACTATGTTGCAAAAATAACCCGTGAAGAGATAGAGGCTTACCATGTAGTGGTAGAGAAAATAAAGGCGCAGTATGAATATGACGAAACGCTGAAGCCTATTGAGATTAAACAGGACAATGAAGAGCTCTCTTTTGCAGACAAGATGTCTGATAAGATAGCAGAGTTTGGCGGTAGCTGGAAGTTTATAATGCTGTTCCTGCTCTTTATGCTGTTGTGGATGATACTGAACTCTGTGTACCTTGCAAAAGGTTTCGACCCGTATCCGTATATCCTGCTCAACCTAATGCTATCTTGCGTAGCTGCACTGCAGGCGCCCATCATTATGATGAGCCAGAACAGGCAGGAGGATAAAGACAGGGAACGAAGCGAATACGATTATAAAGTAAACCTGAAAGCAGAAACAGAGATACGCCTGCTGCATAAGAAACTGGATCATCTGTTATTGCATCAGCAAAAAAATACGGTAGAAATGCTGCAACTGCAATTAGACCTTACTAAGCAGGTGCAACAAAGTATTGAAGCATTAAAGCATACCAAATGAGCGAACACAAAGACATCACAAAGCATTATACCAACGGCGAAATTACCATTACATGGAAGCCCAACCAGTGCATACACAGCAAGCTCTGCTGGACGGGTTTGGCAGAAGTCTTCAACCCACGCGAACGCCCATGGATAAAGATGGATGCTGCAACTACGGCAAGCATTATGGCACAGGTAGATAAATGTCCTTCGGGCGCGTTGAGTTATTTCCGCAACGAGGAGAAGATAGAGAATAAAAACCCTGAGGTAGATGTAGATACTATAGTGGAAGTAGCTGCCAATGGCCCGCTGCTGGTATATGGCAACATTACCATCAAAAACAAAAATGGGGAAGAAGTAAAGAAAAATAAAGTGACTGCATTATGCCGCTGCGGAGCATCGGGCAATAAACCCTACTGCGACGGTACACACGTGAAAATAGGATTTAAAGACGAGTAAGGTTTTGAATATTACAGATACGATTGAAAGATTAAAACTGCGATTGCTGCAACCGTTACCGGGTATTGCAGCACAAAACAATATGGCATCGCGTGTGCGCGAGCTGCCTAGTGTGATACCGGACACTGCAAAGGAAAGTGCAGTACTCGCGTTGTTGTTTCCTAAAAACGATGCGCTGAATCTGCTGTTGATAAAACGCATTACGGATGGAAAGCCCCACAGCGGGCAAATAAGTTTCCCAGGTGGCAGAAAAGATCCTACTGATAAAGACCTGTCGTACACTGCCCTGCGGGAGACGGAGGAAGAAGTGGGCATTGCACCACATAAGATAGAACTGCTTGGCGGTCTTACATCACTCTACATACCGGTTAGCTATTCAAATGTATTTCCGTTTCTGGGCTACACTGCGGAGCCGCAACAATACATACTAAGTGCTAACGAAGTGCAATACACACTGGAGGTACCACTGCACGATTTCTTTGCACCCGAAAGAAAAATTGTAACACACATCACCCCCGAGGCTTTCCCCGATATTACCCTCAAAGCACCGGCCTATCTCTGGAATGATAACCACATAGTATGGGGCGCTACCGCCATGATGATAGCCGAACTGGAAGCTGTGATGGGGGAGTTATAGCTTCTTACTGAAAGCAAGAAACAGGTTTAATACTACAACAAAGCAAACTAAAATGAGTGCGTAGCACTTGTGTTGTTTCAATGTTTTAGCTTCTTTAATTATTAATTGCTTCTTATCTCGTTCTTGTTTTTCTTGGTGCACTATTTCTTTTATACTTTGACAAAATGAAGATGAGTCTATTCTTACTTCACCCGTAATAGGCTTAAATATTATTGAATAGCTTGAGCGATCATAGTCAGTCCCAATGGTTAAAATAATTGAATCACCACGATTAGTAAATAAGCTGTTTACACTACTGTATTTATCAATTCTTGTACTCAATGAAGGTAGCTGATAAGGCCCGTTTATCGTTCTGTCGAGTAACCGTACATGATAGAATTTCCCATCATTCTGTGTGATGATATAATTGTCAGTAGTATCTGAACTGAAATCTCCTATTTCTGAAAATGAAAACAGACCTGTATTAAGTGTATCGGTTTTAATATCTTTTCTTAGATAATTCTTAAGGTTATAGTAAGTAGGCTTAATATTTTCTGTTTCATACAAATAGAAACTATCATTTTGAATGTATATATCAAGTTTGCCATAGCTTTCAGAATAGGTTGGAAGGGATTTGCGGTATATTTTGTATCTTAATAGTTGATTAAGGAATGGATTATCAATGGTTAGTATATTGTCGATAGTCTTTTTTGAAACAGTAACCACAGAATCAGTGTGTCTAAAAAAATGTTTGGCAGATATAGTCTTTTGAAGATGCTCTATTTCTTTTTGATGCTCAAGCCCGTAAAAGAGTAGCTTCAAACAGTCTTTAACATTAATACTATCTGTAGCAACATTTAGTATAATTGTCTTGTAAGCTTTTTGTTTATTCAGGCGTTTGCCATTACTCGAATAAACATCAAATACAGTGTAGTCGTATCCTAATGTATAAGGGAGTTTGCCATTAATTGTGTCACTACAGTGGTAATCTGAATATAACCCGAAGTTTATTTGCAGATGTTGATCAGGCTTTAAATAGTTTTCTTCTAAGTACATGAAAATGGCTTGCAAGTACAGTTCTCTCAAATACAAACTCATCCCACCTTTTACATGTCTAGATGTTCCCATAATCATGCATTGTTTGCTTTGATGGCTTTGAGTAAAATTCATACTGCCGTACGACACAATATATGTCGAAAACAAAACAAGGATTATTACAGTCAGTCTCTTCAGCATAAAAAAAGCTGCACATACATGCAGCTTAATAAATATAACGAAAAGGCTATAAATCTATTGTTTGGTTTCTTCATCCTCATCTTTCTCTATCAGGAAATCGGCACTCTTGTTTTTGCGGAGTGCTTTATCCATCCATAGCAGCAGTGCAGGTTGCAGTGTCAGATTGGTAACCATTGCCAGCAAAAGCGTCAGTGATGTCAGGTAGCCCAGCGATTTTGTACCGTCGAACTGAGACAAAGCAAACACACCAAAACCTGCTACCAGTATCAGCGATGTGTAGATAATGCTCAGGCCTGTATCATGTATGGTACGCCTTACGGTAGCAGCAATATCATCGTCATGGTTCACCAGCTCTTGTTTGAAGTTTACAAGGAAACGTATGGTAACATCTATCGTAATACCCAATGCCACACTGAATACGAGGACAGTTGATGGCTTGATAGGGATACCCATCCAGCCCATGATGCCTGCAGTTATCAGCAATGGCACTATATTAATGACCATTGAAATCAACAGTATCCTCCAAGAGCGGAACAGTGCAATCATACAACCGAATATCATGATGAATGCAAGTATAAGGCTATCACGCAGGCTGTTGATGATGAATTTGCTACCTTCTAAGAATACGATACTTGTACCTGTGAATGTGACATCGTATTTCGCCGTGTCAAACAGTTCCAGTGTTTTAGGGCGTATGCTATCCAGCAATATCGGCAGGCGTTTAGAACCCACATCGGCCATGTTGATGCTGATGCGTGTTTTCTGTTTGGTGCTGTCCATAAACGCACTCAGCAGTTTGTTGAACATACCTTTTTTATCGCCACCGGCACCGCCGCGCAGGTATGGTTGTATAAAGGCAGCATCAAACATATTGGGCACTGCATAGCTGCTGCTATCGCCATTATAATATGCCTGGCGTGCAAATTTCACACCCTCTGTCAGTGCAAGTGAGTGGCCTATTTCAGGGAATTGTTTCAGGTAGGTTGTCAGCTCGTCCATCTTCTGCAATACAGGCAGGCCTACTGCACCATTTTTCTTTTTCGTGTCTATCACAATTTCCAACGGCATCACACCGCGGAAGTTCTTTTCAAAAAACATCAGGTCCTGATACACTTTTGCTTCTTTCGGTAGGTCATCAACTATGTGGCCAACAGAATTCAGGCGCATCATACCCATCACACTAACCGCGCATATTACTATCGTTGCTGCATATATCCACATTCTGTGTCCGAAAACCCAATTCGTAATTGTATCCAGCAGACGAGACATCCAACCACTTTCCAGATAGCTTGTGTGGCGGCTTTTCGGCGGTGGCAGGAAGCTGAACAATGCAGGGATGAATATCAGCGATATCACGAATATCGCCATGATGTTGATACCCGCTACCAAACCAAACTCTTTCAGGATAGCACTCTTGGTAAAGAAGAACACACCAAAACCAATAGCAGCGGTGATGTTGGTAAACAACGTAACGATACCCATCCTGTCTACCATGCGCAGCAGTCCTTTAGCTTTGTTCTGGTGCTTGTTGTATTCTGAGTGATATTTGTTCAGCAGGTACACACAGTTAGGAATACCAATCACCACTATCAGTGGTGGTATCAGTGCTATCAGCAATGTTATTTTATAACCTAGCAGCACTACCGTACCCAGCGACCATACTACACCTGCTGCCACTACCAGCATACTTGCCAGTACTGCCATAAAAGAGCGGAAGAACAATGCAAGGATAATTGCGGTGAGTACAAAAGATAGAATCAGAAACAGGTTCATTTCGCTCTGTACCTGTCCTGCCATCATAGTACGTATCAGCGGCAGGCCGCTATAGTGCATTTCAATACTATGCTTCTTACCGAAAGCATCACTCAGTTTCAATATCTCGTTTACAACGCCTGCACGGTTTTTACTGTTCAGCACTTTCTTATCTATGCGCAACGCCATCAGGTATGCACCCGTTTCAGGATTGTAAAGAAAGCCTTTATAAAATGGAAGATTATAGAATGCATCTTTGATGCCTGCTACATTATTAATAGTGCTGTCGTTTACCAGCTTCACTACTTTTAGTTGTCCTGTAGTAGTATCTTTTTCAAGATTGATGGCGCCGGGAATACTCAGTATATTTTCTACAGCTTTTACTTTCTCCAAATCTTTTACCAGTTTGGCATAGTCTGTAAAAAAGTCCTGATTGAAGAATTTATCTGTCTGCACACCAATCACCATCATATTACCGTCTTCGCCAAATTGCTTACGGAAATTCTGGTAATCCTTATACTTCGGATTGTCTGTCGGGATGGCGTTCGTGAATTCGTAGCTCAGTTCTACCTTGCTGGCATAATAGCCCATAACGCAGGTAGCTGCAAGCAGCGTTACCAAAAGCGTGATGCGAAACTTAATAATAAATGCTGCGATGCGGTGCCACATGATTCGTTCTTATAATGTGGGCGCAAAATTACGAAATATGAAGGGTAATTACTTTCTTAATATATAGTATTTGGGGTATGGTGCTACACCTGTTACAATTGTTGGTGCTACTTCTGCTCCGTTATACTTCAGCTTTTCAACGTTAAAGTTGTAACGTTTATAACATGGGTCTTCTGTCACTGTGGTATAACCTGTAAATTCCAATGTATCTATATCAGTACCATTAATAGTCATATATATAGTGTGGCACGAGTTAGTTTCATAGCCTACATTCAGCCGTACATTGCTGAAACTAAAGTAATTGTGATAAATACTGTCGCCCGGGTTTTTAGCTATCTCATTCAGTACAGATAGTTTATTATCATTACAAGGCTGGCTACCACTAATGTGTTTATCAAGCGACAAAACCTTGTATAGCTCCTCGCCTGTATTCTTATCCACCAGAATAAAATCGGGAGATAATGGTATTGGGGGAAGGGCGGCAGTTTCACATGGGTCCTTGCTTTTTTGGCAAGATGAAAACGATACTATGACAGAGCTGAATATTATAAATAATACCTTCTTCATAAATATTGTATTTTATACTAATCTAAAAGTACAAATTTATCTGCATCATTCAGAAATGGTAATTGTTCGCGTGTTTTTGTAACTACATCTTTCTCCAATGTAACCGTTTGTACTATGGCCTTATTAGTTTCCTGACATATCATTTCGCCCAGCGGGCCAAAAACAGTGCTGTCGCCGCTGTAGTTCAGTCCTCTAAAATCTGTCCCTACACGGTTTACACCCACCACATAGCATTGATTCTCAATGGCTCTTGCCTGCAATAGTGTCTTCCATGCCAGGCTGCGCTTGTCGGGCCAGTTGGCTACGTATAGCAATACATCGTAAGCATCGCCCAGATTGCGTGCCCATACGGGGAAGCGCAAATCGTAGCATACCAACGGGCAAATACGGAAGCCCTTAACGCTTGTTATCAGCCTTTTGCCACCTGCGGTAAAATGATTGTGTTCATCGCCATAGGCAAAAAGATGGCGCTTATCATAATGACCTACTACACCATCTGGCTGCACCCACAACAGGCGGTTGTAATAATGTTCGCCTTCCTGTATTATAAGGCTGCCGGTCAGTATGCAACGGTATTTGGCAGCCATATCTTTCATCCACTGCACAGTGGCCTCATTCATGGTTTCGCCTAATGCTTGCGTGTTCATGGTAAAACCCGTGCTGAACATTTCGGGCAGTACCACCACTTCTTTCTTTTCCTGAATGCCTGCAATGTATTGCTCGTACTGTGAAAGATTTGCAGCCTTATCTTCCCAGATGATGTCTGCCTGTATCAGCGAAATATTAAGTGTATTGCCCGCCATGGTATGATATTCTAATGATTACAATTTTTTGAATATTTTTGAACTATCCAAACGCTAAAACAAAGGTCATGAGAAAATTTCTATTCCTCGCAAGTCTTTTTATGCCTGCACTCTCTTTTGCAGGAGATAAAAACAAACTATCGGGCAACTGGCGCGAAGTGTCGCGCAAAACCATGAAAAACGAAGCAATTGCTTACAAAGACACTATCAAAATAGAATTCCTGCCGGGTGGCAATGAGTATGTGTGGCAAAAAGCAGGTGGCTTTATCTACAAAGGCACTTACAAGCTGGAGGCAAACGGGCTCGATTTGGGTATGCGCTATTTCACCGTTGCAGAACGCAAGGGCAATAAGATGATACTGAAAGACGAAGGTGGCGTCTACGAAATGGAAAGCTATACACCTGTAGCCAATACTCCGGAAGCAAAACGTCAGGAAGTGTTTGCACCTGTTAAGACCGTGCAGCAAATGGCGGGCCACTGGTCTGTATATAAACGCACAAGTGCCAACAAGGTAGATGCGATAGACTATAGCCGCCAGCTGAAGATGGTTGATTTCTACCCGTCTCAGAAGGATGGCAAATGGGGTGCTTTCTTTGCTACGAAAGATGCAGACAATGCGCCTTCTTGGATGGTAGAAACCTATGTAAACCAGATAGTGTATCTGGATGGTAAAGACAAACGCCAGTTTACCGTTATTAAATGCGCAGACAACGAACTGATAATGGAAGAAGATGGAGTTACCTACTACTTCCGTCAGTTTAAATAGATAACTATGGGTAGTGCATTTGAGTTGAAGATTTTAAGATTACATTGGTTAGAAAACACAGAAGAACAAATTGATTTGTGCGCTCATGGCGAAGTCTTTCTTAGAATCGGTGATGAGATAGTGTCTGATGAACAAAAGGGTAACTGGACACTAAGCAGCACAGCTCTGTATTTGTTACGTTCACTTGATAGAAACTATAGACCGGGATATTATGGTCAACTACTTCCTTGTTGCGGGTTTAGTTTTTTATTGGGTAGAGATGGAGAAGTAGTAATATCTAGCTGTCCTAATGGTATTGATTGGACTATTGAACATTTTGATAAAAAGGTATGCCATACTTCAGAAAAAGGTACAAAAGCAATAATTGGGTTTGATGACTACAAATTGCAAGTGCTGAATTTTGTTGATGAGGTAGAAACCTTTTACAACAGAAGCGAACCCAAAGAAATCCCAACGGAAGAAATGGAAGGATATAATGCTTTTTGGAAGGAGTGGAAAGAATTAAGAATAAAATATAACTAAATAAAAAGAGGAGGGTGAATAACCCTCCTCTTTTTATTTGTATGGATTAGAAACATCATCGCCGTACTCTGTGATGGTTCCTAAAATTTCCATCATCACATCTTCCGTTTGTTCTGTTGTTATCAGGTTGCGGAATACTTCGTAAGACTGTGTAAGCCCCAGCATACCTATTACGCCGGATAAGTCCTGTATCACATTCAGCGATGTTTCGCCTTGTAGTAGTTTACTTACAAATGCATCCACTTCGCCCAACAAGGGCGCTTGCAGCTTCTCGTAATTATGCCATTGCTTGTTGGCCAGTTCAAACAATATATAAGAAACCATTTCCCTATCAGCAACAGAAGGTGTGCTTGCTGTTACTTTACGGAAATAATCTGCCAATGCTTCTTCACTAACCGTTTCCGGCAATTGTGATATTATTGCTAATAATGCTTTCATCCTATTTCATCCTTATAAAATAATACTTCTCTGTAGCCTTGTGCCTTGTTGCAGGGTTCAGGAATTCGGGGGTCAGTTCGCTTACTTTAAAATACGCTCCTTCCAGTAGCAGGTCGTAAGGTAGTTGCTGTGCTTTTATATCTTCTATACCGTTGTAAGAAGCCAATACATATTTACCCGGTTCTGTGCCTGTACTGTCCAGTGCTATCAACCTGTCTGCATAAAAATGCAGTGCATTCAGCGGGTGGTCTATTTGGTGCAGTGTCAGGTTATCTACCTGCATCTTGTTTGCCTTCATATACCTACCAAGGCTGCTGCCCAGTTGATACTTCAATAGGTTGTAGTAAAAGTGATGCGTGATGAAAATATTTGCCAGCATAATAGCCGCCGCACTCACCCAAAACATCTTAGCCTGTATTCTTTTGTGCATGGCAATAAACAGCCACACGCTGAATGCCAGCATCCACACCAGTATGCCTGTAATGCCTACAGGGAACACAATCACTAACGCCAGCAGCGATGCTATCATTATCAGCACAGATGCGACCCACTGGAAAGGCTTCATGACTCTATACAATCCTGCATATTTACCATCTGCAAAATCGGCAATCAGCTTTGCCACCATAATAGCTGCCAGCGGAAATACCACAAATATGTAGTGCGGCAATTGGTATTTGGAAGAACCGAGCGCCAGATACGCCAGTACAAAACCGCCTGTTGTTATAAACTCCTGCTCAGGACGCAGTTTGAATTTTTGTTTCACCACCTCCACCAGTCGCATCACCAATGCAGGCACAAACAAAAACATCCATGGCAGGAAAGCCCAGAACATACCTACAAACAAAAACTCGAAAGGTGCATTATTATTCCATGGGCTTTCGCCTGTTATCCTGCCAAAGCTCTGCGACCAGTAGAAGAATCGCAAACCACTTACGTTCTGCAATCCGTTCACTGTTTTCTCGGGGTGCATATCAAACTGCTGATACAGCCCGATGCTCATCGGTATCAGGAAGATGGCAATCAGCACGGCATCTACAAAATGGTAAGGGCTGAAGATTTGTTTCCATTTGCGTTTCAATACCCATTCACTGCCAAAGCAGAAAATCGGCACCATCAGCGCAATTGGCCCTTTGGTCATCATACCCGCAGCTATAGCCGCAGTACCGCCCAGCACCCAATACCACCTGCGTTGTATCTCCGCTTCTTTTATCATCCACAGTGCGGTTATCACACAGCTCATCAGTATAGTATCAGTACGTACGTCGTTCGTCATCAAATACATACCCTGGCATGCACCCAGTATCAGCGCGGCCATGCGTGCGGTGTTATCGTTATACAGCAGTCGTGTCAGTCGGTACACTGCATAGATAGCCAACAGTGCAAACAATACAGATGGCAGCTTGTAGCCAAAATTGTTATAGCCAAATACCTTCATACTCAGCGAGCTCACCCAGAAAAGCATCGGTGGTTTATCCAGATAGTCAATGCCCCTGTCGTAGAGCTGCAGGTAGCTGCCGCTCTCTGCCATCTCGCGGCTCATCTCGGCATATTGTGTGGCATCAATATCCATCATATCTACACGAAAGGCACTCAGGTGCAATATGGCAAGCAGTACAAATACCCAGTTAGGAATCTTTGGCATAACAATGTTCTCTGTCTGCAAAAATAGTCGCAATTTTATCGAATGTTGCAATTGCGTTCATATCCGTTCGAGCTGGCTTTTCAATACCCCTTTACAACCAACAAAGGCACCAAGACGCACCAACCCACATTGGTGGTGCAGTTGGGGCTGGGGCAGCTACGCGGACATGGAGAAGCACCCGCTATACATTATTATAATGTATCGGTAGAAAGCATGACAGCCACATTGGAGGAAAACCGTCGGGAAATTGAGCGCTACGCGCTGACAGACCCGCAGCGCTTCTGGCATTTTCTGCACCACCTGATGCCGGGGCAGAACTTCCTGATTGCCGCACTGGATATTGCAGGTTGGGACCTGTTTGCGCAACTGCGCCGACAACCACTGTATCAGTTACTGAGATTGCCATGGAAGGCACCGCTGACAGACTACACGCTGGGCATAGATACTGCCGAAAATATGATTGCTAAAATACAGGCACACCCCTGGCCTATCTATAAAATAAAGATGCGCTCTCCCGATGATGTAGATCTTGTTCGTGCGCTGCGAGCCACAAGTAATGCCCGTTTCAGGGTAGATGCCAACGAGGCTTTCAGCTTTGAAGATACTAAACGCATATTGCCAGATTTGCAGGCGCTTGGCGTAGATATGGTAGAGCAGCCCCTTGCCAAAACGGAATGGGATGCGATGAAAGAGTTAAAGGCCATCAGCCCGCTGCCCCTGTTTGCAGATGAAAGCTGCGTAGAGGAGAGCGATGTGGCCAAATGTGCCGATGCTTTTGATGGTATCAACATAAAGCTTACAAAATGTGGTGGTATTACACCAGCGCTGCGTATGATAACCGAAGGCCGTAAACTGGGCATGAAGGTAATGTTGGGTTCTATGAACGAGAGCACCATAGGCAGTGCCGCCATGGCGCACCTGCTGCCCCTGCTCGACGAGATAGATGCCGATGGTCCGCTCTTGCTGAAAGAAGATGTGGCTGAAGGGCTGCAATACGATAATGGGGTGATGCGTATCAGCAATGCACCGGGATTGGGTGTTCGTTTCCTGGGGCAGAAATTTGAAAAGAAGTCCGTTTAGCATTCTATTTTTGTGACGATGCAAATACTGCAAGACATTTCACTCAAGCCTTTTAATACATTCGGCATGGATGTGCATGCCGATTATTATACAGAGATAACGGATGCAGCACAGCTCCGCGAAATAGCGGAGAACACAGCGCTACCTACCAAGCGCTTTGTATTGGGCGGCGGCAGCAATGTATTGCTGACGCATACACTGCATGGCATATTGCTACACAACAAAATAAAAGGCATAGAGAAAGAAAAAGAAGATGATGACCATGTGTGGGTGAAGGTAGGAGCAGGTGAGGTATGGCACGATTTTGTGATGTATGCCATTGCAAACCACTGGGCAGGTGTAGAGAATCTTGCACTGATACCCGGTACTGTTGGCGCAGCACCTATACAAAATATTGGAGCCTATGGTGTAGAGGCAAAAGAAGTGATAGACCATGTAACTGCATGGCATTGGGAAATGCAGCAGGAAGTACCGTATCAGAATGCAGAGTGTGCATTCGGTTATCGCGATAGTATTTTCAAACACCAGTTGAAGGACAAAGTGTTTATTACATCGGTTACATTCAGGCTCCATAAAAAACCAAACTTCAATACATCTTACGGTGCTATAGAGCAGGAGTTGCAGAAGATGGATATTCAGGAAATATCTATTGCAGCTATTGCAGATGCGGTGATAGCCATCCGCAGTAGTAAACTACCTAATCCACGAGAGATTGGTAATGCGGGTAGCTTCTTCAAAAATCCTACTATACCTATAGAGCAATACGATGCACTGAAAGAAACATTCCCTGCCATTCCATCCTACCCAGTTAACGAAACTACTGTAAAAGTACCTGCAGGCTGGTTGATAGAACAATGCGGTTGGAAGGGCTTCCACGCAGGCGATGTTGGTGTGCACGAAAAGCAGGCGCTTGTATTGGTAAACTATGGCACTGCAACAGGCGGCGCTGTGTGGGACTTGTCAGATAATATCGTAAAAACCGTTCACGACAAATACGGCATAGAACTGGAGCGCGAAGTGCAAGTGTGGTAACCTACGCTTCCGCTGTTATTGGCATGCGGATGTAGAAGGTAGTACCTTTTCCCTCAGTAGTATCAAACCAGATTTTACCTTTCCAGAATTCAATAATCTTCCTCGTCATAGCAAGGCCAAGGCCTGTGCCCGATGTTTTGGTAGTAAAGTATGGCTGGAATATTTTATCTACTATCTCACTGTCTATACCCGTACCATTATCGGCTATAGCAATGAGCACATCTGCTCCTTGTGTTTCCACACTTACTTTTACAAGTCCTTCTCTGCCTTCAGGTATAGATTGCACTGCATTTTGCATCAGGTTGGTAAGTACGCGTAGCAGTTGGCTACGGTCTGCAAATACATTTATAGTCTCAGCAGATTTCAGCGTTTCTACTTTTACTTCACTTTCATTCAGGTATAGTTCTGCAACACGTTCTATCAGTTCATTCACTTCTATGTTTTCAGGAACGGCCTCAGGCATTTTAGCAAAGTTCGAAAACTCGCTGGCTATATAAGAGAGGTTATCTATCTGTTCTATCAGCGATTCCGAAACCTTTATAGTCAACTCGCGCACATTTTCATAATTGTTCTTCAATGCCTGTTGCAGGTACTGAATGTTCAGCTTCATGGGTGTCAGCGGGTTTTTGATTTCATGTGCTACCTGCTTCGCCATTTCGCGCCACGCGGTTTCACGCTCGTTGCGTGCCATCAGCATGGCGTTGGCTTCCACTTTCTTCACCATCTTATTATACTCCTGCACCAGTAGTCCTATCTCATCTTCATAAGGCCATTCTATCAGTTCGTTTTCGCTCAGGTTCAGTTTTTCAAATCGTTCTATCACTACGTTAAAACTGCGTGTTATCCATCTGGTAATGAATACCGTTATCATACCCGATAGCAGGAAGATGAATGCATACAGGTTGATGAGTGCAACAAGGATATTGGATATCTGATAACTCAATTCTTTTTGCGAAGAGAAATAAGGTATGTTGATATAACCCATTGTAGCACCAGCCTCATCACGAATAGGCACGTAGCAGCTAAGGTGCGATAGCTTGCCGATGTTTTCATCTTGCATCAGCAACGATTTCTTATTGCTCCATAATTCATGGTAAGCATCCTGACGCATGATCCGTGCCATCAGTGCACGGTCATATATATTATCTTGCGACGTTACATTCAGTATACCGCTCGCGTTGTAGATATTAATGTCGACCTTCTGTGCATTGGCAAGCCCTGTAATAAAGTATTTGAACGCTGCGGTGTTTGTACTCTGGTTGAAACTGCGCGGGTTTGACAATGCACCTTCAGCATCCAGGCTTTGTGTTACGGAGCGCTCTACTGCCTGCATTACACCAAGCAGTTTGTTGCGCGTGTTTTGTTTGTATTGCAGCGTGAAGTATATGATGGTTACTACACCTATTATCAGAAAAGATACAAGCACTATACCGAGCATAGAGAAGTGTATCCTTCTGCGCAGTGTAAAGTTAATAAGCCTTGAACCGCGTTTTGGTTTTGCAAGAAAAGAGATAGTCGATTTATAAAGCACTATCAGTATAGCTACCAATACCTGTATGCCAAACAAGTAAGAAAACAATGTGATGCTTTCCAACCATATTTTCTGGTTATGTACTACTATTACTACTTTGTTATCGTCTGTTTTGTACCACAGTTCGCTGTTATCATCTTTGGTAACAAACTTGTAGTCCTTCTCTATTTTTTCGTTGAAGAATATCGGGAAAGTATAATCGTTGGTTTGTGTAAGCAGCCTGTGGTTGGCATAGATGGCGTATGAATAATTTGCACCATCCAACGTTGTTTTTAGTGTCTGTGGTTGCAGCAGTTCAGGATATACAGACTCACCGGTCGATTCCTTAATAGCAAGATCAAGATACAAATACGATACGCTATTGCTATCGCTATTGTATATAGGCACAATGCCTATGTAGTAATGTCCGTCCTGCGCGTATTCTTTATAGTAGAGGTTGCTGTCTGTAGTAGGTTGTGCTCTGCGAAGCTGTCTGCGTATGGCAGTGTAGCTTAGTGTATCGCTGTTATACAGGTCATTTCCGTTTGCATCGTATATGTATACTTTGGTTTGGTATTTATTCAGCTGTGTACCAAAGTACAATGTTTCAAAACGCTCATTCAGTTGCCTGCGTGCATCGTTATCGGGGTTTTCTATAAATGCTTTTAGTGTATGGTCGTTTTGCAGTGTTTGTGCTATGCTGTTGAAAACAAAATCTTCCAGCGGGTGGTCGCGTTGCTGTGCCACAACCTCTGCATAGTTGATGCGATTGGTTTTTTCTTTTATATCGCTGAAGTATTGCAGCACTGCAGTACAAAATGCGCAAACAAAGAATGCCCAGAATATCATGTGTGGTGCAAGCACGTCGTTGGTATAGGCAAGCTTCTTTACATCAAGCAGTATTATGAAAAGTAACAACCATCCCAGTAGGAAGTATGAGAGGTTGCCTGTACGGCTTACATCGCTCAGCAGTATCACTATAATACCTGTTGCAGCAATCAGCAGGTATTTTATTCGCTGGTTAGATATCAGCTTGGTAAAAATCAGGTTAAGGAAGTATATCAGCAAACAACAACTGATGGTGATGATGCCGATTGTTATCAGTGCATAGATGGTAAACTTATTGATGCTGTAAAAATGGCTTACGTCGAATGATACTGCCGAGTCTACCACAAGGCTGTTTATCATATTGATAAACGTGAACGCGAATGTGATGATAACAAGGCTCAGCAATACCGCCAGCGGATAACGTATATTTTTATGCAGCTTAGAAAATTCTATGTCTTCAACAGATATATTGCCGATGATATAGGCTATTATCCATAAGAAGCATAGCGCATTCAGCAATAACGCACCCATAGACGGGTGCAATGTACTGGTAGCATATACAAGCGGAGAGAAGATAGGCATGCTCGACAGATTGAACGGCATACCATATATATAGGTAAGCAAGCGTACACCTGCTATTAGTACAATGGTTATTACAATGCCCAATATATTAGACCGCCTGCGTGATACATTGATGCTGATAAGTTGCAGCCATGCAATGGTAGTAAGCAGTGCAGCTATCAGCAATGCAAGCATTGGTAAGTCAGGTATCCACTCAGGCAGCGCATTAGGATTGAACTTTACGTAAAACAATGTTTCACCTTCAGTGTTTTTTACGCTGTAGCCACCCTTTACCGCAGTGCTGTGTATACGTGTATTAGCAGGGATATAACTACCCGCAGCAAATTCGTTTGCCAGGTATTTATTTTCAAAAGGGTATTGAAACATGACAGGGAACAAAGCCGTAAGGTGTCTTGCTTTGTTCTTTATCCAGAAGCATCTGGTTATGAATACGCCTTTTTCGTTGAATAGTAGTTGCTCCTTGAAAGTCGGCTTGTTCTCAATACAGTCTGCCAGTATCTTGTTGGTATTCCAATAGCTGAGTGTGCCGTTTTTGTAAGCGTAGAGATAATAGGGTTGTTTGCTAAGTTTCTCTACATCATTATCTGTAAGAGAGTCCTTAAAGATTCTTTCTACAAGGTCAACATCTTTCAGCAGTTGGTTGAATAGCTTTTCTTTAGTTTGTATATCCTCTTCTATGGTCTTGGCCATACCCGCAGGTGCTATCTGCCTGCTATGATTGTGATAGCGTAGTATGGCAATGCTCCACAGCACAACGCCTGCTATCAGCCAACCCCAGTATGGATATTTCCTGAACACCTATTGCTTTTCCTGTGATTTTACTTTGTTCCACAATGCATCCATCTCTGCCAGTGTCATATCGTGCAGTAGTTTACCTTCTTCAGCAGCCATTGCTTCTATCTGCTGAAAACGGCGGATGAATTTTTTGTTTGTCTTTTCCAGTGCCATCTCGGGGTCCACTTTTGCAAAGCGTGCATAGTTTACCAATGCAAACAAGACATCGCCAAATTCCTCTTCTATTTTGTCCTGCTCACCTATGGCAACTGCTTCATACAACTCGCTTATTTCCTCATCTACTTTTTCTTTTACTTGGTCTATATGGTCCCACTCAAAGCCTACCTGCTTGGTTTTATTTTGCAGTTGCAGTGCTTTCATGATAGCGGGTATAGACTGTGGCAGCCCGCTGAGGATAGATTTCTTCCCTTCCTTCAGTTTCAGCTTCTCCCAGTTTTGCTTTACCTCTTCTTCGTCATTCACCACAGTGCTGCTATATATATGCGGGTGGCGGCTCACCAGTTTGTTACATACACCTTCTATCACATCATCCAGTGTAAACTCACCGCGCTCGGCACCTATTTTGCTGTAGAAAACAATGTGCAGCAGCAAATCACCCAGTTCTTCCTTTAGCCCCTGCCAGTCTTCTTCTGTAATGGCGTCTGCCAGTTCGTAGGTTTCCTCAATAGTTTGCGGGCGCAGGCTTTGTATCGTCTGCTTCTTATCCCAGGGACAGTTCTCCCTGAGTTCGTCCATAATAGTCCTGAGCCTTACTAATGATTGAGCGTATTCCATTAAAACATCGTTACTTAAAATAACATATAACTAATCAACTATTCAACAAATCATCGAACTAACTACCCCAGCGATAACCATCGGCGTCAATACCAGCCAGCTGCAGTACACGGTGCACTACGGTATATGCCATTTCTTCCAGCGTTTGTGGCTTGCTGTAGAAGGATGGTGTTGCAGGGCAGATGATACCGCCCGCTTCTGTTATGGTTGTCATATTGCGCAGATGCACCAGATTGTAGGGTGTTTCTCTCACCACACATATCAGCTTTCTGCGTTCTTTCAGCATCACATCTGCAGCGCGCGTTATCAGGTCGTTGCTGATGCCGCCTGCTATGCGCCCTGCGGTACCCATACTGCACGGGCAAATGATAAGTACATCATATCCTGCACTGCCCGAAGCGATGGGCGCCATAAAATCGTTCTTATCCCATATTTTGAAAGGATAGTTCTTATAGTCCTCATTACCCAATTCGTGTTGCCATACGGTGCGCGCATTATCGCTCCATACCACGCCTATTTCTTTAACCTGCTGTTGCAGTTTCACAAGGCTATCCAGCAATACTTTCGTATATATCGAACCGCTTGCACCCGTTATCGCCACCGCTATTTTCATATAATGTCTTTATATATAATTATCACAAGATGTTAACAAAGCTACCTAGAATATGTCGTAAATTAGCTTTCTTAAAATACCATGTAATGAAACGTGTATTGTTATTATTTATCGCGCTGATGACGGTTGGGAATGTGGCGATGGCAGGCGATAAAAACAAGAAAGAAGTAAAGAAAGCACCCAACGATAAAGAGATAGAGTGGATATCTTTTGAAGAAGCAGAAAAACGCATGCAAAAAGAGCCACGCAAAGTTTGGATTGATGTATATACAGACTGGTGTGGATGGTGCAAAGTGATGGATAAAAAGACCTTTACTCATCCGGAGGTTATTAAATATATCAATACCAAATACTACGCTATCAAGTTCAATGCAGAGCGTACAGACAGCTTTTCTTTTGCAGGTAAAAAGTGGGGGTTCATGCCCGAATACAAGGCCAATGGATTGGCTGTGCAACTGATGAACGGGCAGATGTCTTATCCTACAAGTATCGTAATGGTTGAGAACTTTCAGAATCCATCTGCAATTCCCGGCTATTTAGCTGTAGGACAAATAGAACCTATACTGAAATATATAGGAGAGGATATTTATAAAACCACAAAGTTCGAAGAATATCAGCCAACAGCACAATCTACATGGAAAGAGATATTGATGCCGATGGCTCCCGGTAGAAACTAATCTTTCTTTTCTACGATATACTGCATATCGCTTTTATAATACTTACAAATACTCGTCAGCCCGCAGCGTTCACATTTTGGCCTGCGGGCTACGCATGTGTAGCGGCCGTGTAATATCAGCCAGTGATGTGCTTTGTGTATCAGCTCTTGTGGTATGTTGGCTACCAATTGTTTCTCGCTTTGTAGTACGTTTTTAGCGTTGGTAGTAAGTCCTATCCTTGCCGATACGCGAAATACATGCGTATCTACCGCCATATTGGGCTGCTCGTATATTACGGATGTTATCACATTTGCAGTTTTTCTGCCCACACCTGGTAGCTTTACCAATTCATCTACAGAATCGGGCACTTCGCCACCAAAATCTTCTACCAGCATCTTTGCCATACCCATCAGGTGCTTTGTTTTGTTGTTGGCAAAGGTGACACTGCGGATGAAAGGTTCTATTTCTTCAAAGCTTGCCTGCGCCAGTGTTTCCGGGGTGGGGAATGCATTGAACAAAGGTGGGGTAACGATATTCACCCGCTTATCAGTACACTGTGCAGAAAGGATAACTGCCACCAATAGCTGATACGGATTTTCATAATGAAGCTCCGTTTCTGCCTCCGGCATATTTTTCTGAAACCAGTCTATGATAAAAGCGTACCGTTCTTTCTTTGTCATGCAGTAAAATTACTACGATAAGCAATAGCGTGATGAGTTCAACAAATCAACTACTCCCACCGCTTCACCACCAATGATGAATTGGTACCACCAAAGCCAAATGAATTGGACAGGAACAGGTCGAAGTCTTTCTTGAGTGTTTGTGGTATCACGTTTATTTTGGCGCTGTGCTCGTCCGGGTTTTCAAAGTTGATGTTCGGTGCTATAAAGCTGTTCTGCATCATCAGCATACTGTACACTATCTCACTTGCACCAGCCATCCAGCATTCATGGCCTGTCATGCTCTTAGTACTGCTTACCGGTACTTTGCCACCAAATACTTCGTATATCGCTTCGGCCTCGCTGCCATCACCTGCAGGCGTGCTGGTAGCATGGGCGTTTATGTATTGTATATCTGCCGCGCTGAAGCCACTGTCTTTCAACGCACGGCCTATAGAACGTACCTGCCCTTCGGTACTCGGGTTGCTGATGTGCTGGCCGTTGCTGCTGAAGCCATAACCCAGCACCTCTGCCAGTATGGTAGCACCACGTGCCTGCGCACTCTCCAGGCTTTCAAGTATCACGGTAGCTGCACCACCACCGGGTACAAGGCCGTCGCGGTCTCTGTCAAAAGGACGAGATGCACGTGCAGGTTCATCCTCTCTTGTACTAAATGTACCCAGCGCATCGAAGTTGGGCATAGAGTATATGTTTACCTCTTGTGCGCCACCACATATCACACGGTCCTGTAAGCCTTGTTTGATGAACATATAACCCAGGCCTATGCTATGCGAACCACTGGCGCATGCTGCACTGATGGTAAAGTTGATACCACGCAACTTGAAGATGGTAGCAAGGTTCATCGTCACCGTACTATTCAGCACCTGAAAAACCGAACCACTGCCCACCAGCATGGTGTCTTTCTTTTCGCGTACAAGGTCTATGCCTTCTATCACAGGTTGTGCGCAGCTATCGTTGCCGTATATAATGCCTGTTTCGTGTTGCTCAAAGAATTCAGTCGTCATACCCGCCTGTGCCATAGCTTCTGTTGTTGCCATGTAGGCAAACTCTGCATGCTCCGGCATCATGATGCGCGAACGGCGGTCGAGCAGGCCTTTCAGTTGCGGGCGCTCTACAAAGCCCGTCAGGCCACTGCGGTAGCCCATCTCCTTGCGGCGAGGGTCCAGTATAATACCCGACCTGCCTTCAAACAACGACTTCGTTACTTCTTCCCTGTTTTTTCCCAATGAAGAATATATACCTAAACCTGTGATAACTACACGACTCATAAGTGCAAAATAAATTAAAAAAATCAACCGTTAAACCAGCGCTGTCATATTATAGCGCTCTCTGTATTGCAAGGGCGACATGCCCGTTATTTTCCTGAACACTTCGCGAAACGCTTTTACATCTGTATAGCCGACATCATACATCACTTCGTTGATGGTTTTGCTGCTGCTTTCAAATGCTTTCTTGGCCGATTCTATCTTTACACGCTGTGCATATTCTAATGGTGTATTGCCGGTTGCTTTGATAAATCGCCTGTCAAAGTTGCGCCGACCTACAGCAAACATTGCCGATAGTTGCTCTGCAGAGATTTTTTCGTCCAGCCTTGTTTCTATATATGCCTGTGCTTTCTTTACTACTTCATCGCCATGCAGTTTCTGCCCAGTAAATATGGTAAAGGGCGACTGGCTGTTTCTGTCCATCTCTATCTGGTATACTTTGCTGCAAAAAATAGCCGCTTCTCTGCCGTAGTATTTCTCTACCAGGTATATCAAAAGGTTCAGGAAAGAATATGCACCACCATTTGTGTAAATGCCGTTCTCGTCGGTTATCAACTGGTCGGCCCGCAGGTTGATGTCAGGAAACATATTCCTGAACTTATCTGCATGCGCCCAGTGTGTAGAGCAGTTTTTACCATCCAGCAATCCTGAAGATGCCAGTATAAATGCACCCGAACACATCGTTGCTACCTCTGCGCCATTTTTGTATTGTTTCTTTATCCAGTCTATAAGCTGCTTGTCTTCTTTCTTTTCCAGCTTGTAATTGTGTGTGGTAGACGGCAGTATGATGAGGTGCGTTTTGCTGATCTCCAGCACATTAGTTTCCGGCTTCACAGTAATCATGCCTTGCACTTCTTCTTTCTTACACGTGCCAGCCAGCTCTATTTTGAAGAGTTCCTTCTTACCAGTGCCCACCCTGTATTCATTGGCTGTGGTAAATATCTCGTAAGCGCCCGTAATGCAGGCTATCGTACTCAGGTTGCTTTGCCCACCCGGAAATATTATGGTAAGATGTTTCATGCTGGAGTAATTAGAAGGCAAATATATGGATTGTCCAAATCAACCCGCTATAATGTCCATTTTACACCCCGGATAGATTGGGGCAACGGAGTAGTTTTGCTTTATCAAACCTCAATAATCTAAAAACTGAAGCATGACAACACAGGATTTTACAACATCGATAGTAGTAGACCAATCTCCCGAAGAAGTATTTGATGCCGTTACTAATGTACGCGGATGGTGGAGCGAAGAAATAACAGGTGGTACTGCAAAGCTGAATGATGTATTCAACTATCATTTCAAAGATGTACACAGGTGTACCATCAAACTGATAGAAGTAGCACCGAATGAAAAAGTTGTGTGGCATGTACTCGATAATTATTTCAACTTTACGCAAGACAAGAGCGAATGGAAAGACACAACGATGAGTTTTGTGATTACCGAACAAGATGGCAAAACACACCTGCGTGTTACGCATCACGGACTGATACCTGCATACGAATGTTTTGAAGTATGCAGTAATGCATGGACACGCTATGTGCAGCAAAGCCTCTATAAACTGATAACTACCGGCAAAGGAGAACCAAACTCTAAAGAAGCGGATATCAATTACAGCACTACGTTTCTGGTAGATAAATCTCCTGCCGAAGTATTCAATGCCATCAACAATGTGCCTGCGTGGTGGAGCGAAGCATTCACAGGTAGTTCAGATAAACTGGGAGATGAGTTTGATGTAACGTTTGCAGATATACACTATTCAAAACACAGGCTGACAGAACTGGTACCCAACAAAAAAATAGTATGGCTGGTAACAGATAGCAAGCTGAATTTCCTGAAAGAAAAAGAAGAGTGGAACGGCACTAAAAACATCTTTGAGATAGTAGAGCAGGATGGCAGAACGCAGGTACATTTCACCCACGAAGGGCTGGTACCAACGATAGAATGTTTTGGCGATTGCTCTAAAGGATGGACACAATACATACAAAGCCTGCACGACTATATAGCAACAGGCAAGGGAGAACCTTTCCGCAACTAAAAACAAAAGGGCAGCTGATAGCTGCCCTTTTTAATATTCTGTTGTGTACTACTAAGTATATAATGCACCGTTGATAGATATTACCTGACCACTGATGTAGCCTGCATTTTTACCTGCAAGAAAACCAGCCAGCTCTGCCACTTCTTCGGCAGTACCAAAGCGTTTCATCGGTATCATACCTACCAAGTCTTTTTCGTCAAGGTCGCCCGTCATATCAGTTTTGATGAAGCCCGGTGCAATAGCATTTACAG
Organism: Chitinophagales bacterium; assembly: GCA_017303395.1. Lineage (GTDB taxonomy): Bacteria > Bacteroidota > Bacteroidia > Chitinophagales > Chitinophagaceae > Polluticoccus. The sequence goes on along the minus strand of JAFLBN010000027.1, from coordinate 1,404 downwards.
TGATGTTGCGTTTTGCAATTTCCTGTGCCAGTGCTTTGGTAGCACCTATCATACCTGCTTTTGCTGCACTGTAGTTTACCTGTCCCGGCATACCTTTTATACCACTCAGCGATACCATGTTGATGATGCGACCAAAGCGGTTCATCAGCATCGGGTTCAGTACTGTTTTGGTAACGTTGTACATACCTTGCAGGCTTGTATCCAGTACGCTGTCCCACTGCTCATCAGTCATGCTCATCAGCAGTGTATCTTGTCTGATACCTGCATTATTTACAAGTACTTCTATGATGTGTTCTTTGTTTGCTTCCATCCAGCCGCCCAGTACCTGCTGCACATCTTCTTTGCTGGCAACATCAAAGTTCAGCACCTGCGCATCTACACCTTTCTCTTTTGCAAGATTGGCTGTTTCTTCAGCAGCAGCTTTATTGCCTTTGTAGTTTACCAGTATGTTATAGCCCATCTCTGCAAGCTTCAGGCATGTAGCACGGCCTATACCGCGAGAGCCACCTGTTACCAATGCGTATTTCATATCAAATCAAAGGGTGAAATTGTTCACTATAAAAATCATTAGCTAATCAGCTAATAATCACATCATCAAATTTTCTTTTTAAACTGCGCTACAACATCTGTATCTATCATCCATTGCTTTACCTGTTGCAGGTTTGGCGATGCCGAGAAATCGTCTTTAAAGAACGGGAACAGTTTGCGCACACCATTATACATCCACTTAGTAGATGGCGCAAGCTTGTTGCTGAAACCACGCAGGTCTATAGCCTGCACCAGTGCCACGGCTTCTACCGCCAGTACTTCGTATGCATTTTCTATTACGCGGCTGCACATCATGGCAGCGTTGCAACCCATGCTCACTATATCCTGATTGTCGTTGTTGTTTGGTATGCTATGTATATACATCGGGTTGCTCAGTGTCTGGTTTTCTGCAACGGTACTTGTTGCAGGATACTGCATACCTTGTATACCAAAGTTCAAACCAAGCTTACCTGCATTTGCAAATGGCGGCAATTTCTGGTTCAGATGCGGATTGAGCAGGAAGTTCAACTGACGCTCTGAAAGCATCGACAGCTTCGTTACTGCAATCTTCAGTTTATCCATCTCCAGCGCTATATAGTCGCCGTGGAAGTTGCCACCGTGGAAGATGTTTTTATTCTTGCGGTCTACTACTGGGTTGTCGTTTACAGAGTTCAGTTCGTTTACAATTACTTTCTCTGTATTCAGCACTGTGTCGAATATCGGGCCCAGTATCTGCGGCACGCAACGTAGCGAATAGTATTCCTGTACTTTATCTTCTATTACATCAACGGTTACCTTCTTGTCGTAGAGATGTTCGTGGCGCTTGCGCATCAGCTTGCTGTCTTTGCCCAATATGCGCATCCACTCTGCTACGGC
>JAFLBN010000026.1 GCA_017303395.1 Chitinophagales bacterium | reverse complement strand
GCAAAGATGAAGGCCAGAATAACCGTCATAGCTATTACTACTTTATTACGGTAGAAAGGAATTTCTTTTACGTTCGGAACGCCGTCTTTTTCATTAGCCACACGTTGCAGGCCGCTGTTCACCCTCCACAGGATGAAAGCCAGTGCAAGCAGGATGATTGTTACCAGACTGTATATCCAGTTGTTGCCTTCAGCATCTTTTGCTGAAGTAGCAGCACCTGCACCTTTACCATCGTCTTTTTTCTTCTCTTCTACAGAGTTTACATAGGTAACGATAGCGTCGATTTCTTCGTTCGACAGGTTAGGGAACGCAGTCATTGCTGTTTTATTCCACTTAGCATACAAGTCAGTTGCATACTTGTCGCCACTTGAAATAACAGCTGCTGAGTTTTTCACCCATTTGTACAACCACTCTTTGTTTGGCACGCGGGTATCCACGCCTTTCAGCGCAGGACCTGTTGCATCCTTCAAAGGATTGTGACAGCTGGCACAGTTTGACATGAATAGAGCCTTACCATCTGGTGCGGCTATAGCAGGGATGTTAAATACGAATAGCGTAAACACCAAGGCAATCACACCTTGGGCAATACTCCGAACCATCGGCTTAATAAATTCTGACACTAGGAATGATTTTTTTAAAATTAACGTTCCTTTTAGACAAAGCAGGGGCGAAATTACAACACAATGACGAAAGTTTATACACATTTGTTAAAAAATGTTTTTCAATACTGGCAAGGGTTTCAGAGGATATTTTAATTCTGACAATTTGTTTTTGTCACCTGAAAGTCACTAAAAAGCACCGCCCCGTTTAATGGTTTTTTAATGCCTTTCGTAACAAAAACTATACACTAATAAATAAAACCAATATGATAGGCATTGGGCATCAACTATATGCTGCCCGTTCTGCCACCATCTACCGGTATGCTGGTGCCATTTACATAACCTGCTGCAGGAGAAGCCAGAAATGCCACCATTGCTGCTATTTCCTCTGGCTTTCCGAAGCGTTTGGCCGGTATCTCTTCCAGCATTTCTTTTTCCACCTCATCAAGCGCAGTGCCTGTTTTGGCAGATTTGTTGGTGATGATATTCTCCAGCCTAGCGGTTGCTGTAGCGCCCGGCAGCACATTATTTACCGTGATTCCGAATGGTGCCAGCTCATTAGCCATTGTTTTTGCCCAGCTGGCAACTGCCCCGCGTATGGTATTGGAAACACCCAAACCTTTCAGCGGTATTTTTACCGAGGTCGAAATCACGTTGATAATCCTGCCATAGCCTGCAGTCTTCATACCCGGTAATGCAAGTGTAGCAAGGATGTGGTTACAAATCAAATGTTGTTGAAAAGCCTGCAGAAAATTATCAGGAGCAGCATCAACAATAGGCCCTGCAGCAGGCCCTCCGGTATTATTTACCAGTATATGGATGGTGTTATTTTGCACAAAACCGCTTACTGCTTCCTGCACATTTGCAGGATTACTAAAATCGGCTACCAGATAGCTGTGTTGCTGTCCTGCAGCGGCTTCCAGCTTTGCTACTGCCGCTTTTAATGCTTCTTCATTGCGCGCTATCAGCACACAATTGGCACCAAGTGATGCCAATGCCTGTGCACTTGCAAAACCTATACCCTGGGTACTGCCTGCTACCAATGCGGTCTTCCCGCTCAGGTTCATCGAAAGCATGTTGTTATATGTTTTACTACGTTTGAAAATCTATTCTTTCCCGGCTATTACCAGTACTATTTCGCCTTTGGGGGCGTGTTTTTCATAGTGGTCGGCCAGTTCTGCCAATGTACCTTTCCTTGTTTCCTCAAACATTTTGGTAAGCTCACGGCACACAGCTGCCTGCCTATCGGCACCCAAATATTCTGCCAGTTCTTTCAGTGCTTTTGCCAGCCTGTGCGGCGATTCGTAGAGTATTATCGTACGCTCCTCCTCTGCCAGCTTAGTTAGCATGGTATGGCGCCCCTTTTTCAGTGGCAGAAAGCCCTCAAAGGCAAATCTGTTGCTGGGTATGCCGCTTTGCACCAATGCAGGCACAAAGGCCGTAGCACCCGGCAGGCATTCTACAGGTATATCGTGTTTAAGACACTCCCTCAAAAGCAGAAAACCGGGGTCTGAAATGCCCGGTGTACCTGCATCTGTTATCAGTGCAAAGGTTTTGCCTGCCTGCAGTTGCTCTACAAGGTGGGCAAGTATTTTGTGCTCGTTATGCTGATGGTAAGGTGTCAGCGGCTTTTGTATGCCGTAGTGCTTCAGGAGTACGCTGCTGGTACGTGTGTCTTCGCAAAGAATCACGTCTGCATTCTTCAATACCTCTACTGCACGGTACGTAATATCGCCGAGATTACCTATGGGAGACGGAACAAGGTACAGGCGCATGCTGTATTATCCTTCTGTAATGCTGAATTCGTAAGACTCCATCACCGGATTTGCCAACAGCTTGCTGCACGCATCTTTCACAGCTTGTTCTGCCGCTACTTTGTCTGCTGCTTCTACATGCAGGGTGATGTGTTTACCAATGCGTACATCCTGTACTGCTGTCAGGCCCAGATTGTGCAGGCTGTTGTTTACAGCTTTACCTTGTGGGTCCAGCAATTCTTTCAAAGGCATTACGTTGATGTGAGCAGTATATTTCATCTGTATATTATTTTATGCTTCTTTCGGTTTGTAAATAAAAGACAAAAGTATGTATAGTATAAATGCCAGCGGCAGCGCAGCTACGTGCAGCATAGGTATGGCTGCAAGTCCAGCCACAATTATCACAGCTTGTGGCCAGAAGTAGGCCAGTTGCCATTTTGCAGGCATAAACTTTATAAAACGCACTTTAGATACCATCAACCAGCACATCAGCGCTATGATGACATAAAGCACCCATTTGTTCAATATCATTATACCAAGCCCCATCGGGTTATAGAAGTTGATAAGCGGCAGGAAAGCCACAAAAACACCTACTGCAGGTATTGGCATGCCTATAAAGGATGATTTCTGTTCCGAAATGGTAACATTGAACCTTGCCAGCCTCAGCGCACCAAAACAAGCCACCAGAAAAGCAGGGCTCATAGCCAGCATACTTACATCCAGCGCGTTTGGTTGAGACATATGGGACGCCCACAACAGCTTGAAGAGTATCATTGACGGCGCTACGCCAAAAGAGACCACATCTGCCAGCGAATCGAGGTCTGCACCTATAGATGACGATACCCTGAGCGCTCTTGCAGCGGCACCGTCCAACATATCGCAAATAGCAGCAGCAAATATGAAGATGCTTCCCCAGTACGCCTGCTCTGTACCTACAATCCAGTATTCCATGCCATTTACAGCCGCTAGAAACGGTTGCGAATTGAGCGTGAAGGCGATGGCTATGCAGCCACAAAACAGATTAGCTAATGTCAGCAGATTTGGTAAATGCCTCATGAGGGCGTAAAAGTAATAAAAGAAAGGTGAACACAGGCTAAACCAAACCACCTGAAAAGAAAATAGGTGGCAAAAGCCACCTATATATAAAACTTGAAAATAATCTGAACTATTCAGGCACTACCAGACGGAAGCCGTTACCGTGGATGTTTACAATTTCCACTGTACTGTCTTCTTTCAGGTATTTGCGCAGCTTGGCAATGTACACGTCCATACTACGACCGTTGAAGTAAGTATCGCTACCCCAGATGCGCTTCAGCGCAGCATCGCGTGGCAGCAAGTCGTTTTTGTATTCGCACAACATCAACAGCAGTTCATTCTCCTTTGGAGAAAGTGTCTGTGGTTCACCACCGTCAAACTGCAATGTGCGCAGTTTGCTGTTGAAGTGGTAGCGACCTACAACAAACTCTACCTGAGAGTGTTGTTTTTCCTGCAATTCCTGATTACGCTTCAGGATTGCTTTGATTTTATGCAGCAATACTTCGCTATCGAAAGGTTTGGTGATATAATCATCCGCGCCCAGTTTGTAACCATTCAGTATATCTTCTTTCATGCTCTTAGCACTCAGGAAGAACAAAGGAATATCCGGATCTACATTGCGTATTTCTTCAGCCAGGGTAAAGCCGTCCATGTTAGGCATCATCACGTCCAGCAGGCATATATCATATTTTTCGCGGCGGAAAGCTGCCAGACCCAGTATACCATCTCTTGCCAGTTCTACTACAAAATCATTCAGCTCAAGGTAGTTTTTCAGTACTTGTCCGAAGTTGGTATCATCTTCAACCAACAGGACTTTAAATTTTTCGTTTTCCATACGGATGTGTTGTATTGACACCAAAAGTAATAAGTGGTGCCGTTATTCATAACAAATGTTTTGTTAATAAAAGCGTGGACAGTTCATGTTTTTGGCGGCACGCTGATGTTCGCCATAACCACCCTGATGTATGATAGACAACTCAAATGCACCGTTGGCCTTCATTTCGGGCCCCAGTTTGGATGATGTATAATCGTAACTGCTGATAATACGAAGTGTACCATATTGCATACCCAGCGATACTATCATAGCGTCGTTAAAACGGTAGTGCCCGCCTGCTATGATGCTTGCTTTGGCTTTACCCTTATCATACACGGTAGCAGACAATAACGTACCTGCAACTATTTCCTGTGCACCACGCTGCGCAGTATAGTAAACAGCAGGGCTTACAGTCAATGTTTTGTTCATGATAAATGTACCATCCAAACTCACGAAAGGACGAATACCTATCTTATTAATCTGGTTGTAGAAAGATTCTACAGGTTGATTGATATGTGCAACACTGCCGCTTAGTTTTACAAATGCTGCTTCGTTGGGGAAGAATGAAAAACTGATACCTGCCCCAACATCATAAAAGCTGGTTCTTACAATATTTATCTGCTCGCCGTTTGGCAGGCTTTTATCAAACTTAAATCTATCCCACTGCATGTCAAACGTCAGTGCATTATAATTCACACTCCTGCTGGCATAGGCGCCGGAAAGACCTGCCGATATCAGAAAATTATCGCCCGTCTGCACGTGGTAGGCAAGCGAAAAATCTGTCCGTGTCAAACTCAGGTTACCATCACCTGCTTTATCGCTATAGAACACAAGCCCCATACCCAACCAGTTAGTGCCTGTCATACTCTTATACAAAGTACAATCTCCGAATGCAGAAAATGTATTGTAGTTGACAGGCAGTTTTGTCCACTGACTACGGTAGTTGATACCAAGCCTGTAGTCATCAGAACTCATGAGTGCGGTATTTGATGGGCTAAGCAGCAATGGCGCATTATAGAACTGTGAAAAATGTACGCCCTGAGCATTGCCTTTAGTTACAACACTGCATAATGTGAACAACAAAAAAACTACTTTTTTCATATACCTATCTTAGCAGTGTTACGTTCCCTTTTTTATTAAAACTACTTCCGTCTGTAAAAGTTACATTCAGCACAAAACCGTAGGCTTCCATTTCCTGTGGCTTGTTTTTGTATGTTCCATCCCAACCAATATTCATATCATTAGTCTCAAATACCTGCTGCCCCCACCTGTTGAATATTCTCAGATTAACGGTTTGTACACCATAACCGCGAACATATAGTATATCATTCTTACCATCACCATTCGGACTAAAGGCAGTTGGCAAATCTGCCAACGGTTTCACATCGGCTACCAACGGCTTACATATGGTATCACTACAGCCTTCTTTATTGAATGCTATGAGGCATACATTATAATTTCCGGAACGCTTGTAGGTATGTGAAGGATTCATGTCTTCAGAGCCCTCACCGTCACCAAAATTCCATGAGAACCTGATTGCATTCTGAGATTTGTTACTGAAGTCGTACGGCACATTTGTCTCCGGCACAGTAGGACTATACGTAAAGTCTGCAGTGGGCGAAGGGTATAGCGTTATTGTTTTTGAAATACTGTCTATTCTGTTACATGTTGCAGGGTTAGTCACTACAAGCGTTACTTTATACGTTCCTACAGTATCGTATCTGTGACTAGCAGAAAAAGTAGTAGCTGTTTTTCCATCACCAAAATACCATAAGTAGGTAGCACCGTTTTTCGACCTGTTAGTAACCCTGAACGAATCTGAAATACAATTCAGATTTGGCACATCAAACAATGCTACTACCGAATCATTTTTAAATGTAACTACTTGCACTGCCGTATCCGGGCTGTTACACGCAGCAGGGTCCGTCATTATCAGCCTGACTGTGTATGTACCAGCACCGGGATAGTTTTTGTTAGGCGGCGTTACACCTGTAAATGGTGTAGAGCCATCACCATAATCCCATGTAAACACAGTACCTACAGGTGTAGGGCTGTATGTAGAATTATTTACGAAAGATGCTTTATACGGGAAACAAGTATCTATAACTGTTGCATTAAAAATGGCATCAATCCTCGCATTACTAACTGTTACAGTCTGATAAGCTGTATCACGTGCATTACAAGCATCAGGGTTGCCAACTATCAGTCTGATGGTAAATGTACCTGCTGAATTATACGTTTTAGGACCGGGTGTTGCACCGGTAAAGACCGGTGAGCCATCACCAAAATCCCATTCGTAGTTAGTTGCGTTTACAGACGTATTGGTAAAAGAAACACTTTCTCCTACACATATTTTTGTAGGCGCAACTGTAAACTGTGCATCAACCGCACCCAGGTCCATGGCTATTTTCAATGCTACAAGGTTGCAGTTTCCCGAACCATTGGTTGTTCGGTACGCGCCTGTTGTAGTAGGTACGCTGCTGGAACCACCACAACCACCACATATTGCCTGATAGATTACACCATTCTTATCAAAGCGACTTGTACCACCATCTACGTGGTCGCCAATTGTCGGGCTACCGAAAAAGCCACCAAAAAGCTGTGTAGTAGCTGTACGCGACATTACGAAGAAATAGAAATCTTCGCCGGTTGGTGATGTACCATTGATAAGTGCAGGTGCAGGAGAACCTAACACAGTAGGCATACCTGTAGTGCTGCTGCCATTGCCCGATACTGTGCCACCCCAACCTGATACATAAACGTTCTCACAGGTATCTACCAGAAAAGCCGTAGGTGTGATATTTGTAACCGTTTGTGTGCCAGAGCCGAATTGTGTTGCATATATAGTGTTTGACAAAGAACTATCCAGCTTTAGTATAAATTGGCTTGAATTAGGATTGAACCCCGGGGAGTTAACACGAGGTACACCGTTGTTCAGCGATTGGCCCATTACATACACATTGTTTTTACTGTCTGTTTGGATACCATAGCATTGGTCGTAGCTGCTACCACCTACAAACGTGCCTATCAGGCGAGCATAGCTACCCCCATTCTGAAATTTTGTTATGAAGCCATCAATGCCCCCACTATGGGTTGTACGGTATGTACTGCCTGTTGCATAAAAGTTATTACTTGCAGTACCACCCGAAACATACAATGCTGATTGAGACCTGTTAAACGCCAATACATACGCAGCATCATCACCAGAACCACCAAGATATGTACTCCATATTAGTGAGCTTACCGTGTTGTTTAGTTTAAATACTACAGCATCCTGTGTAGAACCCGCAGTAGCCTGTGAACTATTCACTTGCGGAAAATCGCTCGACCTGCTGCTTGCTGCTACATATATATTGCCGGCATTATCTACTATTACTTCACTACGCGCATCATCTCCGTAACTATGTTTCAGAGAAGACACTACGCTGTAAACTGCAGAAATATTAATACCATCGTCTCCCGAACCGCCTATATAAGTGGAACCATTAAGCGCAGTACCACCAGCGTTAAATGATGTAACGAATATCTCTGAACCACCACTATATGGCCTGAATGTATTAGGGAAGTTGCCAGAGCAGGTACGCCCTACTACTATCAGGTTGCCTGCACCATCTACCACCATGCTATGTGGCTGCTCATTATTACTGCCACCCAAATAGGTTGAATAAATGATAGCATTGCCCGCACCATTAAATTTTGTAATTGTTACATCCGGCTGAAAAAGGTTTTCACCGCCGCAACTACCACCACCGCCAAATGTTGTACTGTATGCGCCTGTGCTTGTAGGATAACCATTGGCGCTGCTGGCTCCACCTGCATAGAAATTGCCTGAATTGTCGTAAGTAGCTGTAAAGCCCCAGTTATCGGCACTTGAACCGGTGTAGGTAGAAAAAACCACTGTAGGGTCTATCACCAATGTATGATTATTGTCGTAGCCCCTCGGGAAAGAATAGGTTACAACATTACCATTCAGTTTATACTTACACGGCACTTCTACTTTTTCGTCGTTGATATACTGGTACGCGTATGGCTTCAGCTCTTGTAGTGTACCTACCGATGTTTTTATAGAAAGATTACCTTTCTCAATACTAAGCCCGTCTGCACCTGTAAACTTCAGCTTGATATCCTCAGCGTCGCCACCCGCATTTACTATAAAATCGTATTTAAGATTTCCTTCTTCAGATGCTACGTGCAGGTCTATATTTTTATAAATACCCTTGTAATCTACATTCAGACTGGGGTGTATGCCCGATTTCCAACGGTTTTTATCATTACCCAGATAGTAATTGTAATAGTGTGTTTGCTGCTTGCTTTCTGTTACTTCTGCTTTCAATGCACCTTCAAACGTCACTTTATAAGTATGGAAGTAGAGTGTCTGTGGCGCAGGCAGATGATTTTCTTTTACCCCATGTATTTTGGCGCTGTTATCATTGGCCTCTACCTGGTAGGTAATACCATTTTGTTCCAGGTACACATTACCACCACCTGTTATGCTTTTATATAAGAAAGGAGCATCCCATTGTCCTTTGTTGGCAACAAATTCCAATGTGCTGTTGCCCGACTTTGCCATTACCCCCAACGGCAGTAAAGCCCCCAATATTAAAAAGCGGAATAATTTTTCCATTATATACCTGTTAAACCCCGATTACTGTTAAAGTAAATGTAACATTTTTAGCACATATACCGAAGCATAATAAGGCTGAAACAGGCGTTTCGAAAGATTAAAAATTATTAATGTGTCAGCTTTTAAACCCTTGGTTAATAGCGAAATGTAGAGAGGATACTTCCCCATCGGCGATGCCATCGCCGTTTAAACAAAAAGAAAGGAATACGGCGGTTTTAGTTTACCACCTTGTCTGCACAGCAACTGCTGGCAAAAGCATCGGGCTTGGCTTTGAAGGCAAAACCCATACCCAGTATGTAACCCATTGCCTCACGCAGGGCTTCATTGCTTTTAAACTGGGGATTGGTGTTGATGTCTGCATGTACTTCCATGTCTACATCATAGGTGTTGAAGAGGTCGCAGAGTTCGTAAGCAATCTCTATGCTTTTTGCCACCTCTATCAGCATGCGTTCTTTTACACTGTACTGCTGCTTTGTCTTGTCGTTGCAGATGTACATAAAGCCGCCATGCTTTTCCCGAAGAAATACGATTACGGTAGCAAATTCCGTTTCGCCACCCCGCACCTGCGAGTCTGTACCAATGCAAACCTTCAGTTTCCAACCTGCATTTCTTTCCCGCACTATCGCGTTTTCTACCGCGTTCTTGACGGGTTCTTTCAGTGTTTCTCCACTAAATGTGCGCCATAACATAGGTATATATTTTAGTTATACTAAAGTTACCCATATAATTGTTACAAAATCTTTATGTGAATGTTAGCATACAGTGAAATACACATGTTATGAACATTTTTACTTTATTGTGGCTTATACGTTTGTTATTCGGAGGTTAAACATTAGCGGTTTTCTTAACTCATGGATTATAATTCCGCAGGAGTGCTATATTTGTACTGCTATGGTAGCCATGCTGGCATAGCTACGAGGGAAAGCATATAGGGTGTAAGGGAATATCAGTAAACAAACTGGTTATCTCTTAAACTGATTAAATGGAATTGAACAAAGGAGAAAGGGACAGCACCGCTATGCTTCATGCCGATTACTGGACTATCGGCAGGTGGTTCTCTTTTCTTATCATATTTACAGCTGCGTGGGCAGGCATTTATTTTGCTACCCACTCAGACTATGGTGTACCCGGCTACGAGTATGCTACTTTCAATACGCAACAGGTTCGGCAAATCAACCGCATACTTGCCATCAATGGTGGTAGTGCAGATGTGATGCGCGTAGCACAGGATGCAAAACAACCAGCTACATTCATAGATAGTTCCGTATCGCTTACCCCTTCTCAAAACGAGCTGAACAATGTAAACACCATTGGCGGATGCGATATCAATTGCCGTGCAGAAAAAGTATTGATGTACGTAAACAGTGAGTTTGATGGTAAGGTAACTCCGGAACAACAACAGGCGCTGAAACAATACATAAGTACATTTGCACAACAGGATGCCGGCATCTTTCTGGCAGACTATAAACTGAAAGTTCGTTCTTACTTCTGGCTGGCTGGCCCGCTTATATATGCCGAGGTTGTTTTCTGGGTGGTGATAGGTGTTGTGTGCAGCCTTTTGTTTGGTGCTGGCAATGCACTGCGTCGCAGCAACAAGCGCGGGTTTGATAATAAGCAGATAATGTATCAGGTAGCAAAGCTTTTCTATGCGCCGTTTCTAACTATCGTTATACTGCTTGCATACAATTACTTCAATCACAATACTACACTCAGCACCAACCTGGGGCAGGGCATCATAGTATTCGCTTTCATTGCAGGTTTTTTCTCCGGCCGCTTTATGAATTTTATGGACAGGTTGAAACACTTGATACTGCCCGGTTCAGCCAACGAAAATGAACTTGCCTATGCAATGGCTGCACAAGGCACACAGCAAATACCTGTTACCGCCAATGTAGGACAAATAGAAGCAGTAGAACGCATGAAGGTGGATGAAAACGGCGAACTGACGGAAGCGGTAGAACTGACCACACGCAAAAAACACGCAGATGATATTGACGTAGATGTAGAAGTGAAGCTGGACATCAGCGGCCTGTTCGACGAAGAGAAAGAAGATATTCTTGCAAAAGGGTTCAGCAAGGCTATTGTAACACTGCACAATGTAAACGGCAAGGAAATAATACCTGCTAAAAAAACAGGTGCCGATGATACGCCTATATTTACGGCATACAATGTGAAGCCTGGCATCTATATAGCACGCGCCACATTATCGCAAAAACTGAAGGATGACCACATCATCAATCTCTTTGGCGAACGCACATCATATGTTACGGCAGACAAGCCAGGGCTGGAACTCTACATCCGCAAATACGAATTGGTAGACTAAATATTGAACAGAACATACTAAGAGGGGCTGCTATATGCAGCCCTTATTTTTTGCCACCACTGTCATTTGCTTTATTTTGCACTTGTATATGAAGCAGATTATCGCATTACTATTGTTGCTCGTTACAGGCTTTGCTGCCACAGCACAACAATCGGGTACTACAACACAACAAACTACACCGTTGCTCAGTCCGCGTGCTTATGTCAATACAAAGTATGTGTACATTTCTTACGGGCAGCCTGCAAAACGCAACCGTGTTATCTTCGGCGAGTTGGTACCTTATGGCCAGGTATGGCGCACGGGTGCCAACGAGGCTACGGAAATAACCTTCCGCCGCAAAATGAAAATAGCAGGCGTACCTGTTGATACAGGTACGTATACATTCTTTACCATCCCCGGAGAGAAAGAATGGACCATCATCCTGAACAAACAATTAGGTCAGTGGGGTGCGTACGAATACGACAAACACAAGGACAAAGATGTGCTGAAAGTAAACGTACCTGTTGTGCCGTTGAAGAAGGTACAGGAGAAGCTGGTGTACGAAGTTTCGCGCAAGGTATTGACTATCAAATGGGACAAGACAAGTGTCAATATTCCATTGATTATTAACCAATAATTAATAATCACACAAAAAATATGAGCGTTACGAATTCGTCCGTCATTCTTCCCGATTCGTCCTCATTAAGTTTCATTCTGCTCAACCGCATATTATTTTTATGTCAGCTTCTTAATGAATGTTAAGAGCATAGGAGTAAACATAGGTAAACGGCAATTGCGGCGTGTTTTTTAACTCGCCGCTTTTTTTATGCCCCTGCCTGCCGAACAATTACCCTTATTATTTGGTTTTACTGCATTATTTTGCGCACATGAAGATTGTTCCTGGAGAAATAAAGACAGCAGACTTACACGCTTACTTGCTTGGCGCTATATCACCACGCCCTATATGTTTTGCTAGCACGGTCGATAAAGACGGCAATGCCAATCTTTCACCGTTCAGCTTTTTCAATGTATTTGGCAGCAAGCCACCGGTACTGGTGTTTTCGCCTGCACGCCGCGTACGTGATAATACTATCAAGCATACGCTCGAAAATATTTACGAAACCAAGGAAGTGGTTATCAACGTAGTGAGCTACGATATGGTACAACAGATGAGCCTTGCCAGTTGCGAATATCCAAAAGGCACCAGCGAGTTTACCAAGAGCGGCTTCACACCGGTGAAGAGCGATATGGTAAAAGCATTCCGTGTAAAGGAATCACCTGCACAATTGGAGTGCAGAGTAACACAGGTAATAGAAACAGGTACGGAAGGTGGTGCAGGCAACCTCATCATTTGCGAGGTACTGTGCATGCACATCAATGATGATGTACTGAACGAAGCAGGTAAAATAGACCCGCACAAGATAGACCTTGTGGCACGTATGGGTGGCGATTACTATTGCCGTGCATCGGGCAATGCGGTATTTGAAGTACCAAAACCAAACCTGCAACTGGGAATAGGTATAGACAACCTGCCCGAAAACATACGTAAGAGCGCAATACTGACAGGTAATAATCTGGGCCTGCTGGGCAACAGCACATCTATACCTGTGGTAGATACCGTACTCTACGACGACAGACTGACACATATACTGCGCGATAACAACAACGACGAACCGACACTTACCACTGCACTACACCTATATGCAAAAGAACTCCTCGACGAGGGCGATGTTCACAAAGCATGGCAGGTACTGCTTGCAGGGGGATAGATAATTAGAGGCTTAGCGTTCGCTAAGCCTTTTTCTTGATTAGCTTTTTCCCAAAGTATATTAGCAAAATACCGATAATTGTCTGCACTAGCATACCTAATACCCAACCTCCTATAAATGCAACCATGTTGGTGTTGTTATTCGGTAATTTTTTATAAAAAATATCCAAGGAAACGTATGCCATCATAAGAAGAACCAGTATACCTAATACTATAAGGATAATACCTATTGTCTTTTTCATTTGCGTAAACTAGTATGTTTGTTCATAAAATGCAAAGTGTTGTAGGTTGCTTCACACCTTTCCCTTAACTTTTCACTACATGAAATTCTGCCATGCAATACTCAACCTGTTGTTTTACTGCCAACTGGTACAGGTATAAGGCTATTTCAATAGCTACAATCAAAAACATCAGCCAATACAAAACCTATAGTATGATATTGGCAGAGTAGCTTTTTATTAATACTTATCTTTTTAACGTATATTTGCAATAATAAATATCCCATGAAAACTACACGAATTTACCGTAACAATTATTTATTACAATCTGCAACAAAACGTAACAATTCATGTTACAAATACATTGATTATCAACCCTCCTTTTGTTGCAGCAAATGAAAAACTATACAAACACTATCAAAAACTATCAACACATAGAGAAAATCAACAACCAAGCTACCCTATTAAAATCTTAAATTTGGAATCTGCATTTCGGATTTAGTGTTCAGGATTTCTTAATTAGTCAGCATGTTCAGTATCAATCGTCCATATCAGCCCGCCGGAGACCAACCCACTGCAATAGCAGAGCTGGTAAAAGGCATTAACGAAGGTGAGAAGTTTCAGACATTACTGGGTGTTACCGGTAGTGGTAAAACCTTCACCATGGCCAATGTTATACAAGAGGTGCAAAAGCCCACACTGGTGCTTACACACAACAAGACATTGGTGGCACAGCTGTATGGCGAGTTCAGACAGTTTTTCCCTGAAAATGCAGTGGAGTATTTCGTGAGCTATTACGACTACTATCAACCAGAGGCATATATACCTACATCAGACACCTATATAGAAAAAGACCTCAGCATCAACGAAGAGCTGGAAAAGTTGCGCCTACGTGCTACCAGTAGTTTGCTGAGCGGCCGCAGAGATATCATTGTGGTGGCATCGGTAAGCTGCATCTATGGTATGGGCAATCCTACAGACTATGCAGCAGGTATCATCCGCCTGAACCGTGGCGATAATATAGGCCGCAATCAGTTTCTGCACAGGTTAGTCAATGCCTTGTATATGCGCAGTCAAGGAGAGTTTACCCGTGGTACATTCCGCGTGCAGGGCGATACGGTTGACATCAACCTTCCTTATGTAGATTATGGTTATCGCATCACCTTCTTTGGCGATGAGGTAGAAGAAATAGAAAGTTTCGAGACAGATACCGGCAAGCGCATCGGCACGATGACTAATGCTGCCATCTTCCCTGCCAATCTCTATGTTGCCCCGCGCGACCAGATGGTGCAAATCATCCACGAGATACAGGATGAGATGAACAAACAGCATGAGTATTTTAAAAGCATCGGCAAGCATATAGAAGCACAGCGTATCAAAGAGCGTGTCAATTACGACCTTGAAATGATACAGGAATTGGGCTATTGTAGTGGTATAGAAAACTATTCCCGCTTTCTGGACCGCCGCAGACCCGGCACACGCCCGTTCTGTTTGCTCGATTATTTCCCTGATGATTTTCTGATGGTGATAGACGAGAGCCACGTAACCATCCCGCAGATAAGTGGTATGTATGGTGGCGACCGCAGCCGCAAGCTGAATCTGGTTGACTTCGGCTTCCGCCTGCCGAGTGCACTGGACAACCGTCCGCTCAACTTTCACGAGTTTGAAGGCTTGCTGAATCAGGTAGTGTTTGTAAGTGCCACACCGGGCGATTATGAACTGGAACAAACAGGTGGTGTGGTAGCAGAGCAAGTGGTACGTCCTACAGGCTTGCTGGACCCGCCGATAGAGATACGCCCAAGCATCAACCAGATAGACGACCTGCTGGATGAAATAGATAAGCGCATCAAAAAAGGAGACCGTGTATTGGTAACAACACTTACCAAACGCATGGCCGAAGAGATGGACAAATACCTAAAGCGCATCAACATCAACAGCCGATACATACACAGCGAGGTAGATACACTGGAACGTGTAGAGATACTGCGCGATTTGCGTTTGGGTAATATCGATGTACTGGTAGGTGTAAACCTGTTGAGGGAGGGGCTAGACCTTCCTGAAGTATCGCTGATGGCCATATTGGATGCAGACAAAGAAGGCTTCCTGCGCAATGTCCGTTCACTGACGCAGATGGCAGGGCGTGCAGCCCGTAATGCCGATGGACTTGTTATCTTCTATGCAGATAAGATTACCGAGAGTATGCAGAAGACGATTGACGAAACCAATCGCCGCCGCGATAAGCAGATAGCTTACAACCTGCAGCATGGCATCACACCACGCACGGTTACCAAATCGAAAGAAGAAGTATTCAAACAAACATCTGTACTGGAAATAAAGGGTTACGACGAAAACAATCAATATGCCCTGCACGAAGAGCTGGCACCAATTGCAGCAGAGGACGAAGTAGAATACAAGAACATTGCACAGCTTGAAAAGCTGATAGCCAAAACGAAAAAGGATATGGAGAAAGCAGCCAAAGAACTCGACTTTATGGAAGCTGCCAGATTGAGGGATAAGATGTTCCAGCTACAGAAAGAGAAGGAGGCAATGAAGTGATTTATTAATACAAGCTAACATAGAATAAAACTGCCAATCGTTGCAACTCTACTAACCACAGATTAATGATTTTTGTATAAGGATTAATGTTGAGTTTGAAATGATTTTTGTCAGTTTTTAATTCAATTTTAATATTAGCTTTGGAGGACTATGTCACCTACTCCTCGTAAAAAGAAGCTACTTCTGTTCATAGCTATCACCAGTATAGTTATGAATATTGGTTTCATTTTGTTTTACAAGTACTATATCAAAGAACCCTTATCATTCAATACCGCTACCGATGTTATCAACAGCAACAAAGCCCTGCACAAGCATTATTCTTACTACCTGTATTGCGATACACTAAATGAAATAACGCTACGCCCCGAAACAAAAGATGCGCCACTATTACCTAATAAACTAATAGTGCACCCGGGCATCTACAAAGTGGGAAGCAGCATTGTAGATATGAGCAAAGAAGGCATGTACAGGCTCATCTTCCCGGATGAGAACAACTATCAGGTGATAGTGTATAACCGTAACATGCTGGCATTACTCAGTTCAATATCATGGATACATACCCATGGCAATATAGATAACGATGCTACTGCCGAAGAGCTTACAGATAAAGCCATACACGACAAAGTATACCTTACCTGCAGCAGAATAGCAGCATTTGCATGCAATGTACTTGCACAGCAAGGGTATAAAACCCGTATAGTAGGTGGCATAGCCGGCGATAGTAGCAATGGCTTTGATGATGAGCATACCATGATGGAGGTATTTGACCCTGCTACCAATAAATGGATAGTGGCAGATATAGACAACAACTCCATCTTCAAACTGAAGGATAGTGTGGGCTTCCTCAGCTTTTCACAGTTCAGAGAGGCACTATATAATAACGAGCTAGAGTTCTCGCCGCTTTCTAAAGATGTGCGATACGATATATCGGGCTTTAAGTCTAAGAACGACTATGCGTTTGGCTTCATAATGGAACGCCTGCACAACAAAGAAGAGCTTGTGAAATGGTATCAGCGCATCTTCAGAAATGTACTGGTAGAAGGAGATGTGTACACAGCAGCAAATAAAGATTTAATACACCAGAAGCACCCTGAATATACATTCAGCGACTCTCTTAGTTTTCAACACAAGTATTACGAAACCGAATTATCAGGTTACGCTTCTCAGCACAGTGTAGCGCAGCACAGCCTCAAGCAGCAAACACACAATAGCTACAAGAGCAAAAGGAAAGAATAGCTCTGTGTATTGCTTATAGCTACTTATTTCAATCTTGGTCTTCTCCAGTTTATCTATGTCTTTATAGATATTAGCCAGCGATGAATTGTTGGTTGCTCTGTAATACTTACCACCTGTTTCGTTGGCTATCTTGCGCATCAGCGGTTCGTCTATCTGCACAGGCATCATCTGTTTTTGTATGCCAAAAGGTGTCTGTACAGGATACGGAGCCTGTCCCATACTACCTACACCAATGGTGTATACACGCACTTTATATGCTTTGGCAATTTCAAGCGCCGTCATCGGGTCTATCAATCCTGTATTATTTACACCATCTGTCAGCAGTATCAGCACACGGCTTTTGCCTTTTGCATAGCGTAGGCGGTCAACACCTGTAGCAAGGCCCATGCCTATGGCAGTACCATCCTGCAGCATACCACTCTTTATATTGCTCAGTTGTTCTTTCAGTACGTTGTGGTCTATGGTTATGGGACATTGCGTAAAGCTTTCGCCAGAGAAGATAACCAGACCAAGCCTATCTGTAGGGCGGCTGTCAACAAAGTTCAGGGCTACTTTTTTCGCAGCTTCTATGCGGTTTGGTTGCAGGTCTTCTGCCAACATACTCCCCGATACGTCTATCGACATCACGATATCTACACCCTCGCTGTCTATATTCTCCGTGGTGTTACTTGTCTGCGGGCGTGCAAGTGCTGTAATAAGCGCTGCCAATGCCAGTAAACGCAGTGCAAACAACAGCGGGCGCATACGTACGCGCCATGTAGGCTGCACCCTTGCTATACCTGCCAGCGTAGTAAGACGAATAGCAGGATTGTCCTTCACCTTGCTGCGCTGCTGCCACCAGATGATGAACGGTATGAGCAGCAACAGGAAGAAAAACAGCGGCTGCGCAAAGCTGAGGTGTTTGAAATCTAACAAAGCACTCATGATGCAGTTGGTGGGTTTTGAGGTTCAACAACTACTACCGGCTTTGTAGCCATAATGAATTGCTTTGCATAGTCCATAGCGGCCATGTGCTCTTGCGGTGTAGGCTGTGCCTTTGCAAACTTGGCAAGGTCTGCTATGTAGAAGATGTTTGACAACAACATTCTGTGCGATGTCATCTCTTTATGTAATGCTACTTTGTGCAGTATCTCGTCCGATGTCAGTTCCATCACATTTACACCAAAGCGTTCTTCCATGTATATGCGCAAGATGTCAACGAGTTGTGTATGGTATTCTTTCGGGTTATTATTCTCCCAAAGCTTTTGCTGTTCCAATTCAACAAGCAGGCGGATTGCCTTTTCGTTTGGTGTTTCTTTTGGCCCTTCGGGTATTGGTACAGACGCAGGCTGCTTTCTTTTACGCAGATAAGCAATAACTACTGCAATCAGCACAGCCAGCAGTATGCCACCTATTATGTAGCCGATATAGTCTTTCCACGTAGACTCTACACCTACTATATCTTTAATACCCCTAAACGGCTTTGTAGTATCTACGGCTACAGGCTGCACCAGTATAGGGAATGAATCTGTCTGAAGCGTTTGAGGTGTACCACTGTTGGGCAATACGGTAAATATAAACCTCGGCACTACGTGCATACCGGAGTCAAAACCGGTGATTAGCACACGTTGTTTATAGGTAACGATATTGCCGTTTTTGATAGTATCTATCGTGCCCTTTTCTACTACTTCCAGTCCGTTGAAAGTATCGGGTATGGCTGCCCATTGCAGCTTGCTGGTTACAGGGTTGTGCTGTGCTTCTACAAACAGTCTTGCCTGGTCTCCTACAGTTATTTGTGCGACATCTATGCGCGCACCTGCTTTTTCTTCCTGTGCAAAAGAAGTATAACCTGCCAGTAACAGCAGCAGCAATACGCGATATGTATATAGCCTTGCCTTCATACTTATCTTGCTTTAAAGAATGTTTGCAGCGATTTCACATAGTCTGCATCGGTACGTATATCCAGCAACTGCGCACCGCTTTTGCGGAATGCCTGTACGCAATATTTCTGATGCTGGTCAAAACTGTTGGCGTATTGTGCACGTACAGATTTATCGTCCGTATCTACCCATTGCATAATGCCGCTCTCTGCATCCATTAGTTGTACCAAGCCTGCCTGTGGCAGTTCACGATCGTGTTTGTCATATATCTGTATGCCTACAAGATCGTGCTTGCGGGCCGCCAGTTGCAATTGCTGTTCGTACGGTTCGCTGATGAAATCGCTCATCAGGAAAGTGATGCTCTTCTTCTTCTGTACCTGATTCAGGTATTCCAGTGCCGCTTTGATATTGGTACCTGCTTTTTGTTCAGGTTCCAGTGCTATCAGCTCGCGGATGATGCGGAGTATATGACTACGACCTTTCTTCGGTGGTATGAATTTCTCTACCTTATCGCTAAAAAAGATAACACCTACTTTATCATTGTTGGTAGCTGCTGAAAACGAAAGCACTGCGCTTACTTCTGTTATCAGTTCGCGCTTCAGGCGCTTGCTGGTACCAAAGAGCGAGCTGCCGCTCACGTCTACCAACAGCATCACAATCAGTTCGCGTTCTTCTTCAAAAACCTTTACAAACGGGTGAGAGAAGCGGGCTGTAACGTTCCAGTCTATAAACTTCACGTCATCGCCCGGCGCGTATTCGCGTACCTCGCTGAATGACATACCTCTGCCCTTGAATGCGGAGTGGTATTCCCCTGCAAATATGTGATTACTCAACCCTCGGGTTTTAATCTCTATTTGTCTTACACGTTTCAGTATTTCTGCCGTTGTAAGCATCTTATCAGGCGCGTTTTTTCAGATGACAAATGTAATCGTTCAGAAATATCAAATACTTAAAATTTTTCTAAAAATTAGCCCTTAGCTTTGACAAAAATTAAGAACATGGCACATATAAAAGGATTGACAGCTATACTGGCAGGCGCTACGCTGCTGTTGGCATCGTGCGGGGGTGAAAATAAGGGTGAAGGCACAGCGGTAAATGATACGGCAGTGGCAGCAACAATACCTGCGGTAGAACTGACAGATTTTTCAGCTTCCCCTGAGTTTCCGGATGCGCAACTGACTATCGGCGACATCAAAACAACAGTACAGGGTACAGACTCTGTAAAACTGGACTTCAGCTTCGTGGTTAAGAACTTTGAACTGATGAACCAGACAAGCGATGCCAATGGTAAAATGTGCAATAATTCCGACAAAGGTCAACACATCCACTTCATACTCGATAACAAACCGTATGCTGCACTGTACGAGCCTAAAAACAGTGTAGTATTGGCAAAGAACAGCGAGCATTATCTGTTGGTATTTCTGGCACGCTCTTATCACGAATCTATCAAAACAAAAGGCGCATCTGCTTTGCTGCACTTCAAAATAGATGATAAAGGCAAAATGCAAAAACTGAGTAGCCCATCTGAACCAATGGTATTCTACAGCAGACCAAAAGGCGACTACATAGGCAAAAACAATACAGACAACCTGCTGCTGGACTTCTATGTATGGAACGGCCAACTGAACGACAGCACACTGAATATTAAAGCACAACTGAAAGCAAACAGTGTAGATACCACTTTTGTACTGAAAGCATGGAAGCCATATATGCTGAAGAACGTGCCATTGGGAAAACCAAGCATTACACTGACACTGACAGACAAAGACGGCAATAAAGTACAGGGCGACAACACAGAAGTAACAAGGGAATTCAACCTTGCTGCCGATGAGCCGATAAAATAGCAGTAAATACTTAGACATAATAAAACAGCGCCACTATTATGGCGCTGTTTTTGTTTATAATTAAGTCTTTACATAATCCGCTTCACGCTACCCACCCCATCTATATCGGTTATCTGCACAATGCCGGGGGTTTTACCCTCTTCTATTTTGCCAATCATGTGATGCATTTGCAGGGCTCGTGCACCATTCCATGTAGCCCAGCGCAGCAGGGTACTCCAGTCTATATTGGGGTATTGTTGTTTAATGGTTTGCAGCTCTGCCATAATGCTCAGCTGATGATTGGACGACAGGCTGTCTGTACCTATGCATATATTATTGGCATCGCGCAGCAGCAGATTGATATCGGGCAGGCGGTTTTCTATATACATATTGGCATTGGGGCACAGGCACCAGTACACATCAGGCAGCAGGCGCTGCACAGCAGTAACATCAGCCTCTGTAGTGTAGGTATTATGTATCAGCACAAGGCGGTGTGTAGGTGCCATCCAACGCATATATGTTTGCAGGGAAGACTTACCGCTCGGGTGGAAGAATGCATCATCTATACCCAAGCCACTCAGCAATGTGCGTACCGCACCCTCTTTGCTTTTATAAAACTCATCCTCAGCAGGTGTTTCTTGGTTATGGATGGATATAATGCTTTCCGGATTGTGCTGGTCTATCAGCTTGAAGAGCGCATACGATACCGAGTAGGGTGCATGTGGTACAATGCTCTGGTTGAGGATATGTGTATCGCTATCCTGTGCAGCAAAAGCATCGTAGGTTTTTACGGCATATTCAAATTGCTTTACGGGCATTTCGTTAAAACCGATAGCCTCTGTAAAACTGTGAAAATGCATCTTGCCGCTGGCACGTTCGGGTAACGTATCGTTGGTATTGCAGATATCACCTACGGCTACTATGCCGTTATCCAGCATTTCGCTGAAGGCACGTTGGCGTGCTTCTGTCTTTTGCTCGTCTGTAAAGCCAAAACGATGCTGCATTACCTGTTGCAGAAAAGGCACCAGCCCCGTATGCTCGGGTATGATGCCTTTCATATGCGATAGCTCCAGATGGCAGTGTACGTTTACAAAACCCGGAGCCAGTATGCCTTCGTAGTGTGTTGCTTCACTTTGTTTTTCAGCACCGTGTATGGCTACTATTGTGCCATCCGTTGCTGTTTCTATTACCGAACCTTCGGGCAGCCAATTGATGCCGTCGTGTATCTGAGATGCTGTAAGCAGCACGCTGTTATATTTTAAAGTGTTTCAGCAGTATTACTTCTCTTTCTTCCAGCAAGCGCCATTCGCCGCGTGGCAGGTTTTTCTTCGTCAGGCCCGCGTACATAACACGGTCCAGCTTTTCTACTGTATAACCAAGGCTTTCAAATATGCGGCGAACGATACGGTTGCGGCCGCTGTGTATTTCTATACCCAGTTCGTTTTTCTCATCCAGATAAGAAAGGGCATCTACCGTTACAGGGCCATCTTCCAGTTCAAGGCCAGCCAGTATAGCTTCAAAATCTTTCTTCGTCAGTGGTTTATCCAGCGTTACCTGATATACTTTCTTGGTTTCGTAGCTCGGGTGCGATAGTTTCTGTGCAAGGTCGCCATCGTTTGTCAGCAGCAACAAGCCGGTTGTATTCCTATCCAGCCTGCCCACAGGGTACAGCCTGTCTATTTCAGCACCTGCTACCAGGTCCATCACCGTATCACGGCCCTGCGGGTCGTCTGTGGTAGTGATGTATCCTTTAGGTTTATTCAGCAGCAGGTAAACACGGTTCTTCTGTGGTGTCAGTTTTTTACCGGCAATCGTTACTTCGTCAAATTCCTGCACACGGTAGCCTGGGTCCAGTGCAAGCTCGCCGTTTACTTTCACCTTACCTTTCTTCACCATTTCAGCCGCTTCCCTTCTGCTGCAAGTACCGCTGTGTGCTATGTACTTGTTCAGCGTCATTTCTTTTATCTCGCTCTCTTCTTCCTTCTCATCATCTTCTTTGCGGAAACGCTTTTTGCTTGCTTCTGCTTTCTTGCTATAGTATTCCTGCTTGGCTTTCTCGTATTTCTCAGCCTCGTTTTTGCGGAACGGGCCACTTACTTTGCGAGAACCCAACGGGAATGGCTTGTCGAAATCTTCAGAACGCTCACCTTTCTTCAGTGTCAGCTTTTTGCCTTCACCCAGCGATTTTTCAAATTCCTTAGGGGTTACGAAGTTCTTTTCATAATCCTCTACAGGACGGGCAGGCTTGTCGTCTTTAAATATGTTGCGCTCAGAAAACTTCTTTTTGCTTTCGGGGCGGTTGTCTTTTTTATCGAATTTGTCGCCTTTGGCGTCTTTATCAAAGCCTTTTTTATCCCTGTCATAGCTGCGTTTAGGTTTGTCATCCCCATCGCGGCTGAAACTGCGTTTAGGGCGATCTTCGCCATCCTTGCTGTAAGAACGCTTAGGACGGTCACCATCCTTATCGAATGAACGCTTAGGGCGGTCACTATCAAATTTGCGGTCTTTATTGTAAGGCGATTTCTCGTAGCTGCTACGTTTTGGCTTATCCTCCCCATCGCGGCTGAAGCTGCGCTTAGGGCGGTCTTCCCCATCCTTGCTGAATGAACGTTTAGGACGGTCGCCATCTTTATCGAACGAGCGCTTAGGGCGGTCGTTGTCAAATTTGCGGTCTTTATTGAATGGTTTGTCGAAGCTGCGCTTTGGTTTGTCCTCCCCATCGCGGCTAAAGCTGCGTTTCGGGCGGTCGTCTCCGTCTCTGCTGAAACTGCGTCTAGGCCTGTCTTCCCCATCTTTCGGGAAAGAACGCTTAGGACGGTCTGCGCCGTCTCTAGAAAATGAGCGTTTGCTCCTGTCATCACGGTCAAAACTCCTTTTAGGGCCAGCATCGTCATCGCGCTTATCCCTGCCGGCAGGCTTTTTAAAGCCGCCAGCCGGTTTGCCCGTACCTCTCTTTTCAAAGCCTTTCTTATCGCCGTCCCTACCTTTGCCGGAAGATGGATTATTCCTCATTATTCAGTTTTATTCAATATGATAAGCTGCAAAGGTACAATCTTTACGGGGGACTAAAGTTTTTTTGAAAAATCTGTAACATTTTTGTTGTCACAGCTATATACTAAGGAATGGAGCTTAAAGATTACAATAACTGCGTTAAAGAGTGGGCTGATGCACTTTTCCGCTTTGCCTGTAAATGCACAGGCAACGAGGAGGACGCGAGGGATGTAGTACAGAACAGCTTCGAAGTATTGTGGCAGAAAAGGGAAAATGTGGCACCCGCCAAGGCAAAAGCCTTTCTGTTTCAGGTAGCGTACAACCAATCGGTAGATAACTACAGGAAACAAAACAGGATGAGCTACAAAGAGGAAATAGATGATAACCGCAGCATAACACCGGGGCAAAACGACCTGAAACGGGTTTTGGAACGTGCACTGACCAAACTCGACGAACAGTCTAGAGCACTGGTACTGCTGAAGGACTATGAGGGCTACAGCTACGAGGAGATAGGACAAATAACGGGACTGAACGAAAGCCAGGTAAAAGTGTACCTGCACCGCGCCCGTAAAGTTCTGAAGGAATATTTAGTAAGTGTTGAAAACGTAATATAAATAGCGATGGTGAACCTGGAGAATTATGAAGAGTACATGATGATGTACGCAGACGGAGAGCTGAACGAGGCAGAAACCAAAGCCCTGATGGACTTTGTAGCTGCCAACCCTGAGCTGGCCAAAGAGCTGGAGGCATACTCAGCTACCAAACTGGTACCTGATACCACAATGGTATATGCCAACAAAGACCAGTTGATGAAAGCCCCACCTGCAGGCGGACGTACCATAGGTATGCGCACATGGTGGATGTATGCAGCTGCAGCAGCGGTTCTGTTATTTACCGTTACCATCATGAGGCAAGGTGGCGATACTGCAGACAGCCCTGTAGTAGTAAGCAACACACCAGCTACAACACAACCCGTTTCAACACAACCAACACAAACATCAGTAATAGAATATAACACCGAAAAGGACTCAAACAGAGAAGAGCTCCATTCAAACCCGATAGGTCCTGTTACCCATGAAAACAATATTGCTAACACAAAAAGTAAAAAGCAAAAAGTAAAAACTGTAATTGAAGAGCAACCGAAAGAAGAAATACGAATTGCTAAGGAAGAGAAAACAATACCTGCACCGCAACAACCTGCTTACAAACCCGAAAACGAACCTGTACAACAAGTAATAGCACAGCAAACAGAAAAACCAAACAAAGCAGAAGAAGCTAACGAACCGATAGAAGAACTAAACCAACCGCAAAAACAAAGAAGGCGCCTGATAGACTTGTTGCCCATCAGCAAAAACAAAAGAGAAGGAGCAAGTATGATAGCCAGTGCCGTAACAAAAAGAGTAGAAAACGTAACAGACAACCTGAAAGACACAGACATAAAATTTAAAATAGGTAACAAAGAAATATTTGTAGTAAAACTTTAAAAAAACGAACTGAAGATGAAACTGATATATAGCCTGATGGCGGCTACAATGATAAGCCTGAACGCCAACGCACAAGACGGAGAAAAGAAAGAAAAGAAATCTACTACTATCACTTTAGGCTCTGATGGCATTAAAGTGAATGACAAAAAAATAGAAGAAAAACCGGAGAAGAAATTCGACCTATCGGTAGGTATTGTAGATATTGGTATCAACTCTATCATAGATAATACCAACTACAATAGCGCTGAGGCAAAAGCATTTATGCAAGTGCCGCAAAACCTGCAAAACGAAAACCTGTTCAGCATGCGCACCGGTAAATCGTGGAACGTAAACGTATACCCTTTGATGGCAAAAATACGTTTGCACAACGGCAAGAAACAGAGAATCTATTTTTCTACGGGTATCGGTTTGCAGATGTACAATTTCCGCTACACCAAAAACATCAGTTTCAGAAATGAAACAGTGCCAATGGTGGTGATGGATACTATCAACTTCAGCAAAAACAAAATAGGCCTTACCTACCTGACTATTCCATTACAATTCACTTTCAAAACAAAACTGGCAGAGAAAGCTTGGCTGGTATATGGCGTGGGTGCTACCGGTGGGTACCGCATAGCTTCATGGAACAAACAAGTATCTCCTGAACGTGGCAAACAAAAGAACAGGGATGAATTCAATTTCAATGACTTCAATGCTTGTGTAACGGGTGAAATAGGCCTTGACAATATATTCCGTGTATTTGCGAGCTATCAACTAACCCCACTGCATAGCACAGCGCTCGACCAACGTCCGTTCACAATAGGCCTGCGTTTTGGTGGTATATAATGAGAATGGGATTTGATTATAATACACACAAAAATCCCCTCGCAATGCGAGGGGATTTTTTATGCTTTTTTATGTTCTCTTATTTAGCCCATTGCTCCATCGCTTCGCGCATAGCGTTAGGGTCTTGCATGGTTTCCCAACCAAATGTCAATATGAACCATGCTGCCAAAGCTATATACATCAACGAAAAAATGATGGCTATAATAGCACATATCTTACCTGCTTTCAGGTTGCTGTAAGAACCCGGTGTATACATTGCCGGATTGGCTATATAGCGGTTGGTATCTTTACCTGCCAGCACCAATGCAATGATAGATGTAACAAGCCCACCACCGTAGCAGCAGCAAAGCAATATGGAAACGATGCCTAATACCAGTACAGCAGTTGCATTGGGCAACGCTATTTGTGGTTGGTTCAGTTGTTGTTGTTCAGAATAGTTGTTTTCAGTCATATAAGTTGGTTTGAGAAGATTTTGTAGATATAGTTAACAAAGATTACAACAGTAGCTACAATATATAAATATTTCACCGCTGTTGCTCCATGCCTGAATTTAAATACCATATGCAGCAAAAGGAATATTACAGTAGCAATAATAAATAATGTTGGCGGATAGAAATGCCACGAGGCTTGTATGTCTCCCTTCAGCAAAGCAATAGTGCTTCTTTGTAAACCACAACCTGGGCAATCTAAATGCATCAGCTTTTTAGAAGGGCATGAAAGCATATGCTGTTCTACCCACGCAATGCAATTATCGTATGCCGATGCCATGGTGTTATTCCTCTATTATACCTGCTGCTTTTTTGTGCTTTGCTCTTTCTGCTTCCAACACTGCCTGCGCTTCTTTGAAGGTAACCATGATTTTACCAATCAGTTCTTCTATTTCAGGGCGGCCTTCTTCTTTGCGCCCCAGTTCTTCAATACGCAGCAGTTGTGCATGCATGTCGCGTATCTTCACAATACCTACGCTAGATTTGAGGAAGTGTGCCTGTTTATAGATGGCTTCCCAATCGTTGGTATTGCGTATCAGATGCTCCAGTTTATCCAGCCCTTCGGGAGTGGTACCCAAAAAGATATCAAGCAATTCGTAGAGGTATTTAGAATCTCCTCCTGATAATTCCTGCAGGTAACTGAAATCTATTAATGGCTCCATACGCAACGATTGTTATTGACAAAGATATAAACGTCCTGCAATCTTGTTACTTTTTAGGTGCTAAAAGCGCCTGATATTGTGCAGGTTGTGTTAGAATAGAAATGGCTTTGTTGAAATCTTCGTCATCTTTCAACCCGTTTTCTATTCTGCCACGCATGTAGTAGTAGCGTGTTATTATCTCGCTCTGCAACAGGCGGATGATTTCTTTCTTATTCTTCTGCAAATCTTGTTTTTTATCGTGCGATGCTTTTGCCAGCAGTGCATTGTATTCAGTCTTCAACGCATCAAAAGATTTGTTGCGTGTGGTTATTTGTTTGAAAGAATCGAGAGCTACTTCAGCATCTGTTTTGTAAGCATAATCCTTGCCTTCCAGCCATTTTGCAAAATCGGCAAACTCTGCATCTGTAATAGCAAAACTACCTGCAGGTGCAATCGTTTTATGTGTTTTTACATATTGTGTGGCGTATTCAAAAAACATATTTTTTACATAAAGTGTTACCGCCAGTTTACTGATATCTTCATTAGGAACTGTTATGTCGGGGTCAACACCACCGCCACTCAATACCCTGCGGCCACCTTTGGTTTTATACTCTTTTTTCAAAGAATCAGGTATGTGTCCTACGCTACCATCTGCATTGCGGCTGGCATAGTCTATGGCCTGTATGCAGCGCCCGCTAGGCGTGTAGTATTTTGCTGTTGTCAGCTTCAGGCGAGCGTTGTAGCCTACTGGTTTTGTAACCTGCACCAATCCTTTGCCATAAGAGCGCTCTCCTATTACTACTGCCCTGTCAAGGTCTTGCAGCGTACCCGATACTACCTCTGATGCTGATGCCGATGAACTGTTGATTAGCACTGCCACAGGTATTTTTTCATCCCAGGGTGCACCTTGTGTTTTAAATTCCTGATAGAACTCCTGAATCTTACCTTTCGTAGTAACCACCAACTGGCCACGATCTACAAACAGGTTGCAGATAGATACCGCTTCGTCGAGCAAGCCACCAGGATTGTTGCGCAAATCGAGCACTACAGATTTAAGATTAGGCTGTACTTTCTTCAAACTATCCAGCGAGCTGCGAAGTATGCGGCTACAAGCAGGCGTAAACTGTGTCAGCGTTACGTACGCTATATTTTTCTCTGGGCCTACCAAGCCGGCAAACGGAACACTAGAAAGCTCTATCTCGCTACGTGTTAGTTTCTTAACAGACTCTGTACCAGTAAGTGCATCCTTTATGAGCAATGCTACCTGTGTACCGGATGCTCCCTTTAGCAGCGTACTTATAGCATCCATATTTTTATCCTTCAACGGCTGATTATCTATCGAAATAACCTCGTCTCCGGGTTTCAGCCCTGCTGCTGCAGCCGGACTGTTCTCATATACATCTCCTATATATACTTTTTCTTCTTTTTTACGAAGATTGGCGCCGATACCACCAAACTTGCCCGTTGTCTGAAACTCATATTCTTCAATATCAGACTCTGTGATGTAGTTTGTATATGGATCCAAACCATCCAACATGGCATCTATGCCTGTTTTTATCATTTTACCCGGCTCTATCGGGTCTACATAATACGAGTTAAGTTCTTTGAATATAGTGGTGTATATATCAAGATTTTTAGATATTTCGAAGTAAGAATCAGGCGCCTGTGCCCTTACAAACAACAAAGCGACACCAGAAACAGACACACCGAGCAAAAACCCCTTGTATTTTTTTAAAATATTTTGCATACGCTATTGAGCAATGTATATAACAGCAATGTACGAAAAATAGTATGCCTTAAGATTGGAGGGGGTATTTTAACAGATTTATGACAGAAAAACAGTTGGATAGCCGAACTAATATGTATATATTGCAGTAGTAAAATAGCTTGAAATGAAGAAATTTATACTTGGTTTATTAGTAATACTTGGCGTAGGGGCTCAAAGCACTGCAAGTGCACAGTCTTTTACTATTGATAAAGATACTGTGAAAGGTGTTGTATCAGATAATGGAGCTAAAGTAACTTGTAACATTACAAATGCGACCCCAGGCGCTATTAAAATAGATTGGAAAGTTATTTCTCATAATATTCCAGCATCTCCAAGTCCTTGGAACGAAGCCTTTGGTCTATGTGATAATCAGTATTGTTATATAAGTGGCATATTGAGTGGCAGTACTCAAACTACACTTGATATTGCGGCAGGTAACACTATGCACATGTATATTTCTTATACCAATGCTATTGCAAGTGCTACAACTTTTGGTCCTTACTATGTTACTGCAGAATTGTCTCAGGGTAGTACCAAAGATACTGTGACATATATTTTAAATAAATGGTCTACAAGCGTAAATAATGTAGCTTCCAAATCTGCTGATAATGTTGTTTTGTATCCTAACCCAGTACGTGATGATCTGAACATTGTATTTGCAGGTATGAACGAAGTGAAATCTTTAGGCATCTACAACCTGATAGGCAAACAAGTTAGTGCTTATAAAGTGAATGGCACAAGCGCTTCAGTAAATGTAGAAAGCATGCCTGCTGGTATTTATATGCTTCGCCTGATGGACGGTCAGGGTAGAGTTGTAGCCGTTCGCAAATTCAACAAACAGTAGTAGTACACTACTCTTAACATACAAATAAAAAAGGCTTACGATTGTAAGCCTTTTTTATTTATGCATGGTCAAATACGACAGCCAAAATAATTAGTACCTTAGATAACAGAATAATATTGTGTTGATGCGCCTTTATATCTGCCTTATATCATTTCTTATGTTGTTCAATAATGCAATTGCACAACGTGCTTTTACAGAAGGAACTATTAACTATGATATTTCTATAGACCCACCTGCCAATCAGGAAGGATTAGTTCAGTATAAAGGCAGCTATAGTATTGTTGTTAAAGGTCCGCTTGTAAAAGAAACACTTACACTGGAAAATGGCTATGTAACGACCTTGTTATATAACTATCGAGATAGTACTGCTTACTCCTTAAAAAAGCTGAGTAATAAAAATTACGCTATACAACTGGATCTGAAAACCATGCAAAACAGGCGTAAAAAATATGATGGATATACGCTGAAACAGTTAAAGGGAACAAAGGAAATAGCAGGACAAACAGTAAATGAAGCTATTGTGACATATAAAAACGGGAATACATCTACTATTGCTTATAATAGTGATTTAACCCCGGGTCAGATTGTTTTTGATAATTATCCCGGAATACAATACTTGCTCTTGTCGTTTACTAATTATAATGATGATGGTACGGCGATACATTTTACAGCAAAATCTATTGACGAAACACCTGTAGAAAGTGCTGTTTTCAGAATACCATCCAGCTATAAAATAATCAGCAATGCTGAGTATCTGCAATTTACCGGAAGCAGGTAGTTTTCATTGCTTCAGTAAATAACCTGATAAAACTTAATGTTATGGCAAGAATATACCTCATTGCCGTTGCAGTGCTGTTTTGTAGTACGCTTGCTTTTGCACAAGCCGGTGTTTACAGAACATGGGAAGATGCAATGCAGGAAAAGGAAAATGTGTACAGTATACATATGACCTATAGAAGCATGGAAGAGATACCGGATATTCTGGATGAGTTTCCCAATCTGGAAGAACTGAACCTTAGCAACAATAGAATTAAAAGTTTGCCCCCTTCACTTTTCAGTTGCAAAAAATTGAAAAAACTGATTCTTTTCAGGAATAAGCTAACCGTAATTCCTGACGGTATTGGCAGGCTTACAAATCTGGAAGAATTATCATTCAGTTATAATGATATCAATAGCCTTCCCGATTCATTTTGCTATTTACAGTCTCTGAAAAGCTTTGCTATCAATGGCAACAGTCTGGACTCTCTGAATGATTGTATTGATATGCTGACAAATCTCGTTACACTGAGAGTAAACAGTAATGAATTAGTAAAACTACCTGATGCTATTACAAGAATAAAACCACTGGACTTTCTGGACGCAGGTAATAACTATCTGGAAACTGTGCCTGAAAATATAGGCAATATGCAAAATCTGCGTTTTCTGTACCTGAATAAAAACAAAATACAATCACTGCCTGAATCTATAGGGAAGTGTCAAAAACTACAGGAGCTTGATGTTGTGCGCTGCGGCATCATCCGCATGCCATCCAGTCTTAATACTATCAGGGCTTTGGAAAATGTTTATATTGACGAACGCACAATACCATTTTACGAAAATAGGCAATACAGATTCAGACAAGTAATACACGTAATACAACCCGGCGATTTGCTTTACAGGCCATCACAAAATCCTTAGTAAAAACAATATAGGCTACCCCGGAAGAGTAGCCTATATTGTTTAGATATACCAGCTTCACTATGGGAACTGAATACCTTTGTATTTATTTACATCAACCAATGGAATGGTAGATTTGTATTTATTGTTGATAGCCATCAGGATCTGGTTTGCCACCATTGCATAGCCACGTGGTGTTAGGTGAACACCATCTAATGAGAATGCACCGCCGCTAACGAAATTAGCATTGAAAGTAGCACCATTGAAAGTAATACCTGATTGCAAGGTTTTCAGATATGTATTCATATCTACCATTGCAAGATTTTCTCTGCGAGCCATCAGATAAATGATATTGTTGAACGCAGCAGTTGCAGTTTTAATTCTTGCAACCTCATCACCCGTAAGTACATATTTGCCAGGAATAGGCTTTTTAGTACCCCAACCTTTACACTTGATAGAATCTTGTGGCGTGCTCAGCAAAATGTATTCACCTTCTTTGATATGCCTGAACTTTGTAGGTACAGAACTGTCTTCAATAATGAAGTAGTTGGCACCTTCGTTGAAGCGGATAAAACCACCCAATGCATTATATGCATTGTTCAGCAGATTAGCATCGTTTTTAGACAGCATCAGGCTTTTTGCACCTATTGTAGTGCAGAAAGGAATTGACGTAACATCTGGTATGTTTAATAAAACACCTTGTGCACCATTGCGCCTCAGATTGCTAAGTACGCTATCGTATGCTGCGTTGAACTGATCTACATTAGATATCTTGTTAGTGCCGCCCGGTGCAGCAGGACCTTCACCACCAGATGTAGCATAGCCCAATACGTCGTTGCTGCCTATCCATAAAGTAAAGAATGTTGGCTTTGCTACCATTATTTCATCTACTGGCCTTGAACCTGTTGGGCTCACGAACATGCGCTTAGCATACGGATTCAGGAAACCATAACCCGGTATTACAAAGTCTATACAACGAATACCAGGAATACCCATATTGTTGAATGGGCCTGCAGAGTTGAAAATATTTATGCTGCTACCAACAGTATCCAGCGCACCTGTGTAAGGAACCGGTGCCAACGATGCGGTAGTATCGCAAGGGCCCTGACGGGAACCAAGTACCAGTTTTGCACTCGGGTAGCCGTATTCGCCAGGCAGAAGCGGCTGACGGAATATGCCGCCACCTACTGTTTTGAATTGCTCTGCAAGCATGGCAGGATAAGAATTTTCCTGACCAGATCTGTAAAGGCTGTTGTCTGCATAACCTGCAGTCAATGAGTTACCTACTGCTACGTAACTGCTGAAATCAGCACCATCTCCCTTCGATGGTTTTTCAGGCTCTATGTTTGGTTTACATGATGCCACAAAGGCCATTAAACCCAGTATATATAGTTTCTTCATTGTTGTAATTTTTTGTTGGGGATGTATTAGAATTCGTAGTTAAGACCAATACCCGGGTTAATAATTCTTGTTTGATAACGACCCGAGAACTGAGCTTCGTTCAGTGTACCCTCTCTGGTTGGCGTAAATACGTATTCAAGTACGCCCATTATAGCCAGTTTTTTGTTTGGTTTGAAAACCAGACCACCTGTAGCCATAATGTGATTATTATCCGGCAAATCAGGAGACAGGAAACCATCCCTTACCGGAGACGGGTCGTATGCAGCACCCAACATAGCAGTCCATTTCTGACCAATCAGGTAGTTTGCACCCAAACGCACTATCAATGTATTTTGATAGCGACGTGGAGAGCGTGTATCTGTCAATGATGCAGTATTTGTTTCGTAATCGAAAATCAGACTGTCGTAAGAGCTCCAACCAACAAAGTTTGCATCTGCCTGAATACCCAATCTTTCTGTTACTTTAACACCAACACCAGCAGATATTACTTGCGGCAGGCTGATGTCTGATTTGAAAGCTGTGTAAGGGAAAGAACTTGCAAGTGCTGATGGAACTGTGAAGTTTGCATAACCTCTTTTCACTTTCATCTTCACACCTGAACGGTAGCTGATACCGAACTGAATATTATCATTTGCACGAAGGTGTACACCAATATTATAGCCATAGCCCATTGCATTACCTTTCAGCTCTGCCATACCATCCTGGCCGTTGCTTTGCAGTGGTATTGCTTTCTGAATTTTTACATTACCGGTAGCTATTACAAAACCCGCACCCACAGATATTACGTCGTTAAAACGATAGCTAACTGTTGGCTGGAAGAATATACTTTGCAATTGGATATCCTGAATAACATAACGGCCACGCCAGTTGTCATCCCATTTAATACCTGTACCAAATGGCGTATATACACCCAAGCCAAGGCTCAGTTTGCTTTTGTAGCGAACAGGACCGCCAACATAAAAATTGAACGGAGTATATGTTTTAGCCTTGCTGTCTGCAGTGTAGCTGCCTGTAGGCGTTTCTGCATAGCGCGTGTTGGCTGACAGGAATTGTACGCTGCCGTAAGCATTCACATTTTTCAATGCGCTGAGGCCGCCGGGATTGTAGAAAATGGTAGAGGCATCCCAAGGAACCGCAGTACCTGTTCCGCCCTGTGCCAATTGCCTAACCCCTTGCAGGTTTAGCTGAAAAGCAGCTCCGTACGCCATTGCCGTAGACAGCAGCAAAGAGCCCATTAATAAAAATTGTTTCTTCATACAAGATTGATTTGTAATAATTGTAATAGGCTGACTATTAAAAATTGCCATTAAGATACCTCTAATAATACTAAAATGCAATACAGCCGCAAATTTTAGTTGGCAACACCAACTGTGGCTATGCTGATGCTGACACCAGATATTGTGAGCAGCGCGTTGGCGCAGGCTTCCAGTGTTGCACCAGTGGTCAGCACATCGTCTATCAGCAGGAAGTGTTTACCCTCGTATTCGGCAATATTTTTTACTGCAAAAGCACCTGACATATTATTGATGCGCTCTTCGCGCGTTTTTTGTGTCTGGCTTTCGGTATGGCGGGTACGGTAAAGCAGGTCTTTTATAACCGGAAGTTGCAAAACCTCACCCATTCCTTCCGCTATCAGTTGGGTTTGGTTGTAGCCACGCTGTGCTTCTTTTTCGGGGTGCAGGGGTACCGGTACTATATAATCTATGCCTTTGTGCCAGTTAAGCTGTTGCAAGTCGTAACCCAGTTGCTTGCCCAGATAGGTGCCTACTTCTTTTTTATCATTGTATTTGAGCTGGTGCAGCAAGTGTTGTAACAAGCCCTCTGTGGTGAAGTAAGCAAATGATGTAGCCCTTACCACAGGTACCCGCCCTGCAAAACGCATAAAAGTTTCGTTCTCGGCTATGTGATGATAGGCAGTACGTGGCAGGCTGAAGACATTGCAATTAAGACAAAGTACTTCTTCCTCTGCAAGCAATGGCTTGCTGCATCCCTCGCAGAGACGTGGGTAGAATAGATGGGTAAGGCCTTGTGTCAGATCATTTATCACTTTTACTGTAATTCAATTATTGTATATGGTGCTAAAATCCAACTGTTCGTATTTTTCAATATTACCTTCAAATCTCAAGTCCCATTCATTTGTTGGATATTTATGATGGGGAGGACTAACATAAATTGAAACTATATTATCTCGACCATCAAAAACAATCTTTGTATTCCTACCATTAGCTTTATATGCAATGAATCCTGAGCCGAACGAATATGGTGTGCTGTAAAGCTCAAGTAATTCGTATGTAATATACCTTCTCTTTAACCAATCCTCAAACGCACTAACAATTTCTGTAAATGATTTCATTGCATATGAATTAAAACAGCATCCTGTAAACGTCCTCTACTTTGTTTACTGTCTTTATCTCTATCTTATAGTTCTTGGTATCGAGGCCTTTGGCATTTGCCTTTGGTATAAATATTACATCCATACCCAGCTTATCTGCCTCTGCTATGCGCTGGTCTATACGATTCACCGCACGTATCTCTCCCGACAAACCAATCTCACCCACCAGACATACATTACTTGGCAGTGCTTTGTCTTCGTAAGATGATAGTAATGCACATACCACCGCCAGTTCTATACTAGGGTCTTCTATCTTCAGACCGCCTGCTATGTTTACAAACACATCTTTGGTACCGAAATGGAAGCCACCACGTTTTTCCAGCACTGCCAACAGCAATTGCAACCTACGCAAGTCCAAACCACTCACTGTGCGTTGCGGTGTACCATACACCGCCTGCGATGCCAGCGCCTGCACTTCTATCATCAGTGGGCGAGCACCTTCCATGGTACTTGCTATGGCTATACCACTTAGCGGCTCATCGTGTTGCGACAATAATATCTCTGATGGATTGCTGACAGGGCGCATACCATTTTGTACCATTTCGTAAATGCCCAGTTCTGATGTACTGCCGAAACGGTTTTTGATAGTACGTAGTATGCGATAAGCATAATGCCTGTCGCCCTCAAACTGCAATACAGTATCAACCATGTGCTCCAGCACCTTCGGGCCTGCAATGGCACCATCTTTAGTGATGTGCCCTATTATGAAGATGGGGATGTTGGTAGCTTTTGCAAAGTGTTGCAACTCTGCTGCACACTCCCGCACTTGCGATACACTACCCGCTGCACTTTCTATATGGGGAGATTCCAGCGTTTGTATGGAGTCTATAATAATTAACTGCGGACGTACTTTTTTTACTTCCTGAAAAATAGTGGCCGTGTTGGTAGCCGTCAGCAAATACAAATTAGGATTGGTGATGCCTACCCTGTCTGCTCGCAGTTTTATTTGCTGTGCGCTTTCCTCTCCAGAGATATAAAGTGTTGTGAGATTTTTCCACTGCAATGCACATTGCAAAAACAAAGTAGACTTACCAATACCCGGTTCGCCAGCTACAAGTATCACAGAACCGGGAACAAGACCACCACCTAATACACGATTCAATTCTGCATCGGGAGTATTGAGCCTTATCTCTTTTTGTATTTCCAGTTCATCCAGCTTATGCGCTTTGCGTTGTTCTTTGCTCTCTTCTTCCCAACCCGAAATTGGTTTTTGTTTTTCGTCTCGTTGTATTACTTCTTCCACAAAAGAATTCCACGAACCGCAAGACGGACATTTGCCTGCCCACTTGGGAGATTCGTAACCACATTGCTGACAGAAGAAAGCTG
>JAFLBN010000025.1 GCA_017303395.1 Chitinophagales bacterium | reverse complement strand
CCTAACACAACTGTGACGAGCGGTACGATGATTAACTTCACGGCCACACCAACAAATGGTGGCAATAAACCAGGCTACCAATGGACACGCAACGGTACACCTGTAGTGGGTGCTATCAGCAATATCTAGGGTGCAAGTACACTGAGCAACAACGACCAGATATGTGTGGATATGACAAGCAATTACCTGTGCCCGAATCCGAAGACAGCGAAGAGTAACTGTATCAAAGTGAGCATAGAGAGCACAGGTATAGTTGGTGTGTGGACAGGCAAAGAACCGAGCATCTACCCGAACCCCGCAACAGAGAAGCTGATAATAGAAGGGATAGATAAAGGGACAAAAATACAACTGAATGATGTGCTTGGCAGAGTAGTGGTAAAAGCGACAGCAACAAACGAAACTACAGAGTTAAACATGAGCCATCTGGCAGCAGGCAGCTACATGCTGACGCTGAGTAAAGACAATGGCGACAGGATGAGTGTGAAGGTGGTGAAGGAATAAAATGTAAGTAATTGGCTATCAATATACCCCAACAGAAAGCGGCAGTGTTGCCGCTTTTTTAATGGGTATTTAATTACATATTATATAACAGCCAGGATAAATAGTATTATATTTATTACGGATTACCTACTATTCCGAATTATGAAAAAACTTATAACCCTTGTTCTGCTTTTTTTTACAACCGGCCATCTGATAGCACAGAATATGGTGATAAATGGCGATTTTGAATATTATTCATCTTGCCCGACGGCTGGTAGTCAAAGTGCTTTGTGTACAGGCTGGCGACAATATCATAGTGGTACTACAGATTTTTTTCATTCATGTGGTAGCAGTAGTGGCGGAGTACAGGTCCCGAGCCCTTTTATGGGATATCAACAACCAGCAAGTGGAAATGCATACATGGGTAGCTATACTTTCGATCCTATTATGGATCCAAATTTGTATGGAGAATATCTTGCAGGGCAGATGCTGCCTCTTACCATAGGTGCCAGATATGAGGTGTCCATGTCTGTCTCTTTAGCGAATCTTACGTCTTATGCTAATAACGGATTAGGTGTCTTTTTTTACGATAATGGCCCAACAACAACACTCACAAGTGTGTTTTCGACGTTGACTGTTACGCCGCAAGTATCTTATGCAAACTATGGACCTATTACTGATACGCAAAACTGGGTGCGTGTGGTTGGCTATTTTATAGCGGATTCTGCATATGATAATCTTGTAATTGGTAAGTATATTCCATCCGGAGGACTTGTGATAACATCCGGAGGTATTGGAGGAGGAACGGATTCCTATTACTATTTCGATTCTGTGGTTGTAAGACGTACCAATTTTATTATAACCCAATACGCAGATAGTCTTATCTGTGCAGGAGATACATTTCAGGTTCCTTATACACTTGTTGATAATTCACTTTATAGCACAGGTAATGTATTCAGTGTGCAGCTTAGCAATGCAAGTGGCTTATTCAGCAGTGGTACAACCATTATCGGTACGCGTACTGCTACTACTGCAGGTAATATAAGTTGTGTAGTGCCTACGAGTATAGCCCCCGGCAATAATTATCGGCTTCGTGTTGTTTCAAGCAACAGGGTAGATAGTTCGGAGCCAAATATGCGTAATATAAGTGTTGGCGTGGTGCGCCCGAATATTAGTAATAGCAATAATGGTCCGGTATGTACCGGTAAAGCGCTATACCTCTATGCAACCAGTACTACAACAGGAGTAAGCTATAAATGGACAGGTCCATCAGGTTTTAGCAGCGTACTGCAAAATCCTGTAATTGGCAGTGCCACGGTTGTCAATAGTGGCGACTATGTTGTTGCTGCAAAATTGTATGGTTGCATTTCAAAAGATACCACTACTGCTTATGTTTCATCTACAATAGCTCCGTTGGTTGATGCAGGTGGAAGCACACCAATATGCGAAAGAGATACATTACGCCTTACGGCTACGGTTGGCAGCAATGCTAATAGTTATAGCTGGTCCGGCCCTGGTGGGTTTAGTTCAATTTCAAAAGATACAATCAGAACCAATACCGTTCCCAATTTTAGCGGAGACTATATATTAACAGCATACTATACAGGGTGTATGATAAAAGATACAGTGTCTATCTTTGTCAAGCCATTGCCTGCCAATTTTAATGCAGGCACCAATGCGCCGATATGCGCAGGTAATGTATTGTTTCTTACGGGTAATACGTCTACCAGTGGAGTAAGCTTTTCGTGGACAGGTCCAAATAGTTTTAGTTCTACATTGCAGAACCCTAATTTTTCGCCAGCCACAACCAATCGTACTGGTAATTATATCCTAACTGCAACATTAAATGGCTGCAGCGTTCTTGATACGGTATATGCGCAAGTAAATCCAATACCGGCAGCACCAACGCCATCAGCCAATACACCTGTATGTGTTGGTCAGGATCTGCAATTGGCTGCAAGCACAGTAGCAGGGGGCTACTTACAATTGGACGAGTACAACAGGTTATTCATCGACCGGGCAATACCTGGTACGCAGTAGTGCTACAACTTCCTATGCTGGTAAGTATTATGTAACTGCTACAGCAAATGGCTGTACATCGCTTAGTGATTCTGTAACGGTGGTAGTAAATCCAGCCCCAATAATAAATGTATATCCTAGTCCTAAGGATAGTATATGTGTTGGGCAGAATGTAACGTTTGTATCTAACACAAGCAATGCGGGTAGCAGCTACACACGCAGCTGGTTTAAAAATAATAACGTAATAGGCGGTGCAGCCAATGCCAACTACAGTACCACAACTGCCGCTGATGGCGATGAGTATTATGTAACACTGACAGCATACGGTGTATGCGCTACACCATATACTGATACAAGCAGCGTTATTAAAATGCGT
This sequence comes from Chitinophagales bacterium, assembly GCA_017303395.1. Lineage (GTDB taxonomy): Bacteria > Bacteroidota > Bacteroidia > Chitinophagales > Chitinophagaceae > Polluticoccus. The sequence continues at coordinate 38,710 of JAFLBN010000025.1, read as the reverse complement.
GTATTACCATATTTAGCACCAAGTGTCAGCATCAGTGCCAACCCTAACACAACTGTGACGAGCGGTACGATGATTAACTTCACGGCCACACCAACAAATGGTGGCAATAAACCAGGCTACCAATGGACACGCAACGGTACACCTGTAGTGGGTGCTATCAGCAATATCTAGGGTGCAAGTACACTGAGCAACAACGACCAGATATGTGTGGATATGACAAGCAATTACCTGTGCCCGAATCCGAAGACAGCGAAGAGTAACTGTATCAAAGTGAGCATAGAGAGCACAGGTATAGTTGGTGTGTGGACAGGCAAAGAACCGAGCATCTACCCGAACCCCGCAACAGAGAAGCTGATAATAGAAGGGATAGATAAAGGGACAAAAATACAACTGAATGATGTGCTTGGCAGAGTAGTGGTAAAAGCGACAGCAACAAACGAAACTACAGAGTTGAACATGAGCCATCTGGCACCAGGCAGCTACATGCTGATACTGAGCAAAGACAATGGCGACAGGATGAGTGTGAAGGTGGTGAAGGAATAAAATGTAAGTAATTGGCTATCAATATACCCCAACAGAAAGCGGCAGTGTTGCCGCTTTTTTAATGGGTATTTAATTACTGATTGTAAAGTGCAACAATTAAATAGCGCTATATTTAATGTGTTATAGTTGACATATATACCTCCTTTATGAGAAAGCTAACCTTTATACTCTATGGCCTTTTGTGCAGCACAGCTTTGTTTGCAAAAGAGCAAATGTCTTCTAAAAATATAGAAGCATCTAAGAATGCCCGACTACAGTTTATTGAAAACAAAGGGCAGATAACTGACCAAGATAAGAAAGCGCGAAATGATATAGACTTCAAGCTGGAAGTTAAAGGACTTACGATATTTGGTGGTGATGCTCAGTTGCACTATCAATGGTCGCAGACTGATAGTAAACCGGAAGATAGCATCCTGTTTACAAACATCTATCGTATGGATGTAAAATTGCTTGGCGCAAATACATCTGCAGTTTTACAAAAAGAAGAACCACAAAACTATTACGAAAACTATTACGGTGTAAAGTATAAAGGTGTAGCTACTGCAAAAGCGTATAGCAGATTGGTGTATAAAAATATATACCCCCAGATTGATTGGGTTATATATACTAACGGGCAAGCGTTGAAATACGATTTTGTAGTGCACAAAGGAGGCAACCCTGCTGATATACGTTTGCAATACGATGGTGCAGTATCTGCAAAACTGAAAGACGGAGCATTTACCGCCACTACACCAATGGGTAGCATTACAGAAGAAGCACCGTATAGTTATGAAGCGACTACTAAAATGCCGGTAGCATCTGCCTTCAGATTGAAAGATAATGTATTGAGTTTTGATGTTGCGAAACAAGATGCAGCTATTGTTATAGACCCAAATCTTGTATGGGCAACTTATTACGGTGGCTCGGGACAGGAATGGGGTAGCGATATTGTAGCAGACGATTCAAACAAAGTGTACTTTACAGGATATACAAATAGTACCAGCAATATTGCTACCACAGGGTCATACAAATCTACTATTACAGGTACTTGGGATCGTTTTGTAGCATCATTAAACGAAAGCTGTGTAAGGCAGTGGGCAACTTATATTGGTGTTGGTAATAACTATACATCTTATAATAATGGTGGAATAGCAATTGATACGCAGAATAAGTTTTTGTACATAGCAGGCCATACTACCGATACGGTAAATGTGGCTACTACCGGAGCTCACCAGACTACTATAGGTGGTGGTGTAGATGCCTACCTGATGAAATTCAGTTATAGTGGATTTCGTATATGGGGTACTTATTATGGTGGTAGTGGTAATGAGTATTATAATGTTGGTGTAGAAACAGACCATTTTGGTAATGTGTACCTTACTGGTCAAACACAGAGTGCCACCAATATTGCAACTACGGGAGCCTACATTTCAACAATTCCATTGTTTAACTCTAGTCCTCATGGGCAATTCCTCGCAAAATTCAATGGTTCTGGAGTACGTCAGTGGGCTACCTATTTATGTTTAAATGCTAATGGTAGCGGGTGGCAAAATAATGGAAATCTTGCTACAGATATTAATGGTAATGTGTATGTAACAGGACAGGCATATAGTAGTTGTGCAATAGGTACTGCCGGTACTCATAGTCAATTCCCAATAGGATTAGCAGTTAATAATAATGATGTTTGGCTGGCAAAATTTACGCCTTCGGGTGGCCTTGCATGGGCAACATTTTATGGTGGTCAGGGGCAAGACTATGTTAGTGCGATAGCCGCTGCAGATAACGGAGATGTGTATATTGGCGGATGGACAGTTAGTGACACCGGCATTGCAACTTCTGCAGGATTCAGAACAACAAGGTATAATTCCAATTGGCATGATGGTTATCTGGTGAGATTTAATAATCAGGGAAGGCGTGTGTGGGGAACTTATGTTGGCGATAGTACGACTTATAATACCGGATATAATGGCATTACAAACATTGAAGTCTATCTGAATAACAGAATTGTAGTTTCTGGTAGTACAATCAATAATATATTAACACAGCCTCACGATTTAGTTACATCAAATGCCTTTCAGCCCGTACGAAATAGTATTGTAGATGCTTATGTGGGTATTGTAGATACTGGTTGCAACAGGGTATGGGGTTCATTTTTTGGAGGAGACCATCATGAAGGCTATGGTGGTAGTGGTTATGGTAATGGAGGGTTGACGCTTACCAAAAAATATATTTATTTGTGTGGCAGTACTTTCAGTTCAAATCTGCTGGCATATGGTACAGGTATTTATCAGAATTTCAATGCCGGCAATTGGGATGCATATGTAGCAAAAATAAGCCTTGATACTTTTGTAGAGATACGCCAACCATTCACAGATACAGTTTTTTGTACAGGTGATACTTTTAAAGTAAAGACCAGTGTGAATCATCCGTTTCGAAGTGCAAATGTATTCAGTGTTCAGTTGAGTAATGCATCGGGTAGCTTTGCTTCGCCTACGGTTATTGGTACTAAAACAGCTAATGGTAATGACAGTATTACTTGTGTCATACCTTTAACAACTACTGCAGGCAATGGCTACAGGATACGCATTGTGGCATCTGCACCCGCAGATACTTCTGATAACAATGGGTTGAATATCCGTATCAAATCTATACCATCGTCTGTGTTAGCATCTTCCAATTCTCCTGTGTGTGTAGATGATACTATAAAGCTATATGGCAGCAGTACCCATACAGATGTTACTTATTCATGGACGGGCGTTGGTGGCTTTGCATCAGGTGCAAAAGATACGATACGGGCAAACGTAGTGAGTGCATTTGCTGGCAACTATATTCTTACAGCAAGCCGTCAGGGGTGTGTGGTGAAAGATACTGTTACCATACAAGTAAGGCAGCGCCCTTCAGATACTGCAATAGCAAGTAGCAACAGCCCTGTATGTACAAACGGTACAATAAACCTGAATGGTACAAGCACTACAATTGGTGTCAGCTACTTGTGGAAAGGTCCCGGTGGTTATACATCCAATATACAGTCTCCGTCAAGGGTTAATGCGGTGACTTCTTATTCAGGGATTTACAAATTATATACTGCTCTCAACGGATGTCCATCTACATACTATGATAGTATATATGTAACGGTTTATCCGCCTACCCCTGCACCAGCGCCATCTTCCAACTCTCCTGTCTGCACAGGTCAGGATCTTCAGCTAACAGCAGGAACTGTGCCCGGTGCTACATATGTATGGACAGGACCAGGTGGGTATAGTGCTACTACACAAAACCCGCTGAGGCCGGCATCTCTAACATCTTATGCAGGTAAGTATTATGTACAGGCAGTGTTAAACGGATGCATATCTGCACCCGATTCTATGATGGTAACGGTGAATGCCGGGCCAACTATCAGTATGTATCCAAGCCCTAAAGACAGTATATGTGTAGGTGGTTCTGTGATGTTTGTATCCAATGCAACAAATACGGGTACCGGATATGTTAGAAACTGGTACAAGAATAATACAGTGATAGGTGGTGCTGCTAATGCAAACTATACCGCAACTGCTGTGTCAGATGGCGATGAGTTTTATACAACCATTACTGTGTATGGTGTTTGTGCTACCCCGTTTACTGCTAAGGGTAATGTTATCAAAATGCGTGTATTGCCATATTTAGCACCAAGTGTCAGCATCAGTGCGAACCCGAATACAACAGTGACGAGCGGCACGATGATCAACTTCACGGCTACACCAACAAACGGCGGTAATACCCCTAAATACCAGTGGACAAGAAACGGAACGAATATTACTGGTGCTATCAGCAACATTTGGGGTGCAAGCACACTGAGCAACAACGACCAGATATGCGTGGATATGACAAGCGGTTACCTGTGCCCGAATCCGAAGACAGCGAAGAGCAATTGCATAAAAGTGAGCATTGAAAGTACAGGTATAGTTGGTGTATGGACAGGCAAAGAACCGAGCATCTATCCTAACCCAACGAATGATAAACTCACAATAGAAGGCATAGATAAAGGGACAAAAATACAGTTAAGTGATGTACTTGGCAGACTGGTGATAAAAGCGACAGCCGCAAGCGAAACTACAGAGTTAAACATGAGCCATCTGGCAGCAGGCAGCTACATGCTGATACTGAGCAAAGACAATGGCGACAGGATGAGTGTGAAAGTGGTGAAGGAGTGATATTACGAATGATATTAATTGATTAACTTACATTAATTGTAACGTGACAACCCTGTTGAAAAAACTGTTGTTGATATGGATGTTTTGTTTTGCCTGTAGCTATGCTTCAGGGCAGCAGTACTATAATATCAGTCATGCACCCGGCAATCAGATAATAGCTAGCCTGTTGGTAAATGTTACTGCCATAGGCAGCAGCTCTTTGTATCCCGGTGGTGGTACGTGTGGGGTGGGTCCATACCATATAGGTGCAGGCCCGGTATCGCCAGTTACATCAAGCGGGTTCACATACACATTCAGCAGGGCGGTAAAAGAAGTGCGCTTTCGTATCACAGCCAGCGAACCGGGAGAGGTAATGTCTGTGAAAGTGAACAACGTCAATTACATTCTTACCGGTTCCAATATCAGTTCATTCAGCGCCATTTGCGGCAACACAGGCAGCACAGCAATCAATACAAGCGGGCAACTTTATTTTGCAGCAGGCAGCAATATCAATACACAAATACGCATACAGGATAGTATCAAAAGCATTACCATTACAGATATTGATACTGTTGGTGGTAGTGTAATGTCTGTAGATTTTGTAACAGATACTGTGGTAGAGGTAGTAAACTATACAGATACGATACTGTGCGAAGGAGATACTGTGGAAATACCGTATCGCATAGCCGGTGATTTTTCGCCAACAAACCAATTTATCTTCCAGCTCTCAGACCAATATGGCAGTTTCGCATCACCTACTGTATTGGCTACAGTAAATGGCATGTATAGTGGTGTTTGTACGGCTGTGATACCGTCTGTCCCATCTTCAGATGCCTATAAAATCAGGGTTGTATCAACGAGCCCGGTGTATGTCTCCCGGCCTTTTGGCATTAACATCGCAATAGGGCAAACGCCTGTTGCGGCTATCTATAATACAGGCCCTGCCTGTGTGGGCAATTTTGCACAGATAGGCTATAGCAATTTCTCTCATTTTTCTGAAGTGCGGTGGCGACGTTGGGGAGGCCCTGTTTTTTCAAAACTGCAACATCATCCTTTTCAGCATGTACAATTCAGCGATTCGGGGCTATATGTGGCAGAGATGCAAGACTATGGCTGCGTTATCAGCGATACTACAAGGCTGCGCATCAAACCCAATCCGCTGGTGGTAAATGCAATTAATAACAGCCCGCTGTGCGAGGGCGATACGCTGCAGTTGCAAGGCAATATAGATACTGCAACCGCTGTAAATGTATGGCTGAAACCTGATGGCAATACAGATACGCTGTTGAAAATTGCATATGCCAATGCCGGAAAAAACAATGAAGGTAAGTATGTGCTGATAACAAGGTTGGACGGTTGTGTAGGGTTTGATACAGTAGATGTTGTGGTGAAACACAAGCCCGTTACTGCATTGGAAGATATCAGTATTTGCTTCGGAGATGCGCTGCGCCTTGCCGGAAGAGATACCGTGTCCGGTATTTCTTATTCATGGACGGGCCCTTCAGGCTTTACTGCCAATGTAAAAGATACTATAATCAGCCCGGCATATTTTACCAGAAAAGGTAGCTATGTGCTTACCGCCATATTGAATGGATGTAATACAACCGATACATTAACTGCCGACATCAGGCCATTGCCAATAACGCCGGTGGCATTGAAAGATACTACACTTTGCAGTGGTGGTACTTTGTTGCTGGGCGGAAAAGAAAAAATACCGGGTACAAGCTATAGTTGGACAGGACCATCGGGTTTTGCATCCAATATTGCTGATACTTTTATTGCTGCTGCAGGACAGCCTGCATCTGGGAAATATGTACTTACGGCATTGTTGGATGGCTGTATAGCAACCGATACAATAGATGTATTGGTAAAAAGGACGCCGCTGAAACCGCAAATATCATCCAACAGTCCGTTGTTGAAAGGTGGTACACTACTGCTGAAGATAGAAAATAAAGAAAATGGTATTAACTACAGTTGGAGTGGCCCTGCAAGTTTTGCCAGTTTTATACTGGCACCGGAGATAAAAAATGCACAAAGCTGGCAGGGGGGTACATACAAACTGATAGCAGAGCTGGATGGGTGTGCAGATTCTGCATCATTAACCGTAAACATCAGCGATGCTGCTGATACGGGTAATATAGTACTATATCCTAATGCCAATAACGGCGACTTTTTTCTGAAAGGGTTATTGCGCAATAACCAGCAAGTAGCGATTAATATAACGAACGATGTAGGGCAAATGGTATATCGAATAGCTGTACCTGTTACAGATCATGCATTGTTTCATAAAGTGCCATTAAGGGGCGCACTAGCCAGCGGGGTTTATATGCTGAATTTGTATGCCGATGGTGAGAATAAGACCTTTAAGTTTGTAGTGAAAAGAGATTAATCTACAGTTAATTGATTTTCAGCCTGCTTGAGTATATGTTATTTTTCTATCTGTCGGCATTAATATCCCATTAAAATAAGTAGGGCTGCTCTTAATCTGCACCTAATATTGTATTTTTATACGATACAATAATACTACTGCATCCATATATAATGAAACACCGTATACTCTCACAGCAAATAGCCGTGTTTTTGTGTTGTATGCTTTTGTGGCATACAAGCAGCACAGCTCGCGATAACTCGAAGTCATTCACCCAGACCAAGCTCGTTTTCACAAAAAACATAGGCCAGATACATGATCAGCATGGTAATATGCGTGGAGATATTGACTATAAACTGGCGGGTAATGGCGCTAATATGTACATAGCGCCGGGTAAAATAGAGTATCAGTGGATAAAGGCACAGGCACAAACAGAAGAACAGAAAGAGAAAGGAATCTTCCCCGTAGATGCATACAGGCTGGATGTAGTGCTGGAAGGTGCAAACAAGGCTGCAAAACCAATAGAAAGCGAACAGCAAAAATACATTGAAAAATACTACGGGCCTGCTTACGGCCCAGATGGCGCAACAGCAACAAGCTGTAAGCGCATTGTGTACAAAGATATTTATCCGAATATAGACTGGGTGCTGTATGTAAGTGGCAAAGAAGGCAGCCAGCGTTTAAAGTATGATTTTGTGGTAAACGCAGGCGGTAATCCTGCAGATATCAAAATCAGATACAAAGGCCAGGAAAGTGTCGAGCTGAAAAATGGTAAGCTGCTGGTGAAAACCCCAATGGGTACTGTAACTGAGGATGCACCATATACCTACTATGCTGCAACAAACGAAGCTGTAAAAAGTAAGTACACACTCAATGGCAACATATTGAGTTTTGAACTGGAAAATTATAATGGCACAGATGCATTGGTTATAGACCCATCTATTGCATGGAGTACTTATTTCGGCTCTGTAGATGTAGAGGCTGCATACAGTGTATCTGCAGATACTGCCGGCAACACTTATCTGGCTGGTTATACGGTCAGTAGTTTGGGTTTGGCTACTACAGGCGCATTCAAAACTACATATTCGGGCAATCGCGATGGCTTTCTTGCCATGTTCGATGTTGATGGCCTTTTGCTGTGGTGTACCTACTATGGTGGTAACGGCAACGACAACTTTTTTTATGTAAGTGCCGATACACTTGGCGATGCATATGTTGCAGGTGTAACTACTACTGCTACCGGCATAGCAACATCTGGCGCACACCAAACTACATTTGGTGGTGGCAGCGATGCTTATCTGGTAAAGTTTAAAAATGATGGTACAAGGTTGTGGGCTACCTATTTTGGCGGCAGCAGCAATGAATCGGGAGCTGTTTCGTATGACGACTACATGGTAGGTGTGTCTTGGGATAAAGCAAACAATGTGGTGTATCTGTGCGGTATGACGAGCAGTACAAACAACATCAGCACTACCGGTTCGCATCAGCCTGTATTGGCAGGTGCTAATGATGGCTATCTGGCAAAGTTTTCTCCGGCAGGTGTTTTGCAATGGGCTACCTACTATGGTGGTACCGATGAAGATAAAATCGTAAAAATAAGTACCGATAACAATGGTAATGTTTATGCCACCGGGCGTACAGAAAGCTCGTCGGGTATAGCAACATCGGGTACACACCAGGCAGCGCTGGCAGGTGGTAAAGATGTGTTTATTACAAAATTCAATGCATCGGGCGTGCTGCAATGGGGTACTTATTATGGCGGTAGCGACGATGAAGGCAGCATTGGTATAGCTTGCGATAATGTGAATAATATCTACATAGCAGGTTCTACATTCAGCGCTTCGGGTATTGCTACATCGGGGGCCTTCCAGCCTTCATTGGCTACAATAGGCCCATCAGATGCTTATCTGGCCAAGTTTACGCCTGCAGGCACACTGATATGGGGTACTTACTTTGGTGGCTCTGCACCGGATAATACTGCAGATATAGATATTGATGCAAACAACAACGTATGTTTCAGTGGTACTACAGGTAGCTTAGGGCTGGGTACACCTGGTGCATATCAGCAGGCATTTGGTGGTAATAGCGATGCCTTTATTGCAATCTTTGGCCCTGGTGGTACACGTACATGGGTGTCTTACTTGGGTGGTTCTGATGCCGACAACTGTTTTGGTATTGCCTACAGCCGTACGGGCGACCTCTTCATTGCCGGCAACACCAGTAGTACTTCTGGTATTGCAGTTCCGGGAAGTTATCAACTGGGCCTTGCAGGTATGCAGGATGGTTATTTGTGCAAGTTCAAAGCCGATACTTCTGCATACATAGCAGATGTTAATCCATTGGTTTTTTGCGCAGGCGATACTATGACTGTTACCTACGCTGTAACCAATCCTTTTATTTCTACAAACGTATTCAGCGTTCAGCTTTCAGACCCGTTTGGCAGCTTTGGTACATTTACCGTATTGGGTAGTGTTGCAACTGCATTGCCGGGTGTCATGAAAGTGAAAATACCTGTTACAACACCTCCGGGTACACTTTATCGCGTACGTATGGCATATACAGCCCCTGCAGGTGTAGGGTATGCAAACCTGAATAACATTACAATTAAAATATTGCCGGATACGCCTACCATCACACACAACTCTCCGTTGTGTACGGGTAGTACACTTGCGTTTGCAGCATTCAGCAGCACACCGGGTGTATCATATACATGGACAGGCCCGCAGAGTTTTACAAGCAGCAGCCCTAACGATGTGATTGTAAATGCGCCAACCACTGCCAGTGGTATGTATGTGGTAACCGCAGAGCTTAATGGTTGTTTTGCAAAAGACAGTTTCAGGGCTGTGGTTGATAGCACACCTGTGAAGCCTGTAATAAGTGGTGGTGGCAACTTCTGTGTGGGCAGCATCATTGCCATGAGTACATATAGCCTTACATCGGGCGTGTCTTATCTGTGGAAAGGGCCGGGCAATTATAATACTACCGGCCAGATTGTAAACAGGCCATCGGCAACTGTTAGTATGTCCGGTTACTACAAAGTGACGGCAACATTGGGCTCTTGTAAGTCTGAAGACAGCACACTGGTATCTGTGTACAATACACTGACACCTGATATAAATGTAATAGCCGCTCCGGGAGCTAATATATGTATAGGTGATATGGTTGACTTTACCGCTACTGCAACAGGTGGTGGCAACTCGCCAACATATCAATGGTATAAAAATGGTATGCCAATACCGGGGGCAAATACTTTCAAATGGCAAAGCAATACGCTGGCTACAGGCGATGTTATATACTGTATATACACTGCCAACTGGCCTTGTCTGACCAAGCCATGGGATACCAGCAACATATTTACCATCAATGCATCGGGCAACCTGCCTCCTACGGCCATGATAAAAGCAAGCCCGGGCAGCAGCGTGCCTTCAGGTACTGCTATCACATTCAGTGCTACGACTACCAATATGGGTAACAGCCCTGACTACAGATGGATTAAAAACGGACAGGTAGTGCTTTCGGGCAAAACACCTAAATACATTGCAGTAGTCGATCAGGACATCAAATCAGGTGACAGGATACAACTGTGGATGCTGAGCGACCTGACATGTGCTGAACCTGATACTGCAGTGAGTAACATCATTACAATAGGTAAAAACCTGCAACTGGAAGTAGGTACTATTGACATGAACGATTGGAAATTGTATCCGAATCCGAACAATGGAATCTTTACGTTGAAAGGGTATAGCAGTGCTAAAGAATTGAACATAGATATTACAGACGCAGTAGGCAGAGTGGTGTATCGTACAGTGTTGAAACCTGCAAACGGACAGGTACAGCATCTGGTACAAACAGCCAATATGCCTGGCGGTGTTTACATGCTTCGCATACATGACGAAGAGGGTAATGTCGGCAATATGCGATTTAGTGTAGTGCAGTAAACCCATATTGAGTGTTTACCTATGTTGCCGAAGCTCCTGTTTCGGCAACATTCTTTTATGGCTGTTTCGTCGGCTATATTTCCGCTTCATCTGTTATTATCCCGCTTCAGTTATTTCATTTCCCAGATGGTGGTAAATCGTTTTGCATGCTGCTGTGTGCTTGATAGTTTTACATCATAAATACTACAGCAATGAAGAAATTGATAGCACCCATAGCAGCATTGATACTGTTTACAACACTGACAAGCAGCAGTTGCGATAAGAATGATGACAGCAATAATGTAACACCATCATCTAGCACAAGTGTGGCAAGCGGCAAATGGCGCATCAGTTATTACTACGATAAAACAAAAGAAGAAACAAGCGACTACAGCGGCAATACGTTTGAGTTTAACAGCAATAATACAATAACCGTAAACCGCAACGGGCAAACCATCAGCGGTACATGGAGCCAGATAAGTGACGATGGTAAACAGAAAATGGTACTGACTTTTAATACTACAGACGAGAAGGTGCTGGAGCTGGCAGACGATTGGGTGATAGACAGCAAAACGGACAGCCAGATAAAACTGAGTGGCGACAGCAAGAACGGAACAGAGACTTTACATTTTGTAAAATAAATACCTAAAACGGGCAAAGTTTGAGGATGAGTGTATCGTAATAACGGGGAACGATACGGTAGGGGTAAAACGGCATTGTAGACACAATGCCGTTTTTATTGTATTAAGAAGAAATCAAAGTTGCACCTTCGTAGCGATGTGCTTTTCGCCATTGCTGATGCGTAATATGTACACTGCTTTGGTAAGCTGTTGTGTGCTGATGCTGTGCTTGCCTGCTGTTGCAACTGTATTGTAAACAACACGCCCGCCAATGTCTGTAAGGGTGATGTTATTGGTGCCTTCCAGTCCTGCAATATCAATAGCGCTTGCAGTGGGTACTATATTCAGTTTGTATTCCCGTGGTGTGTATGCAATAGTAGTGCTTGTCTTTACACCTGCATTTATCTTCTTGCCCGATGTTTCTGCGGCATATTCCTTTACAGTAAATGATGCCGCTGCATTGGCTACAGTCATCTTCAGCCATGCATAGTTCCATACACCATTGTTTTTGGCGCGGATGCCCAGATACTTATCGGTAGCATTTGCTGTCCAATTGCCCACACCTGCTTTGTTCAGCGGCTCGTAGTTGGGCTTCTTCCATGTGCCGCTGGCAGATATACTGTCGCCTGCCTTCAGCATGGCAGGGTAGGTGCCCGCAGCGTCGTACAGTACCTCACAATCATTCCATCCGTTTACCACTACTTCAGGCACGGGGTGCCACCATATATCTATAGCATTGCTGGTGCCATAGCCGGGTAGTTTTACAATGGGGGCAATGGTTACCATATCCCATGTGCTGATGGTAGTATCGGGATTGATGTCGTGATACTTGATTTGCGCAGATGCGCTGATTGCAATTGCTGTAGTAATGGTAGTGAGGAGTAATGTCTTTCTCATAAAATGGTTTTATACAAGAAAGACGACAAAACATATAGCCACCCTTAGTGGGTTGTGTAATAAGATTGTAAAACTGAAAGATTGCAGTAGCTATTTATATTATATCAAATAGCTGAGGTGGATTTTAACGCAATGATAGTTTCCATACGGTTGAACTGTTCATGCGTTATTATTTGCATACCCATACTTGTAAGCAAATGCAATATATTCTGTACATCAAGCCTTAGCGTTTTGTAACTACTAACGTATTGTTGCCATTTGCCTTCCTGCTTTTGATGCAGCAGGTCTGTAACAGTTACATACTCATCTTCATATTCGAGCACGCAGGTAAGTATTCGGCTTTCATCACTTTTTACAGGAATGAAACGTTCATTTCCTGCTAAAGCCTCGCTATAGTTGCGAAATGATAATAGTAAGAGTCCACCACCTTCTAATACCTCGAAGCTTGCTTTCAGTAATTGTTCTGCATCCTGCTTTGTTTCCAGATGCGTAAGTGTGTCGCCCCAGCAAATAATCAGCTCTGGTTTCAGGTGTTTGTAGTTGGCTACATTCCTGATATCATCTATGTGTATGGCAATCCTATGATTTGTGCAGTTAGTGCACAGCTCATCAAGCAGGTGTTTACTGAAATCGATTGCAGATACTTGAAAGCCAAGTGTAGCAAGTGCGGCTGTTTGTATGCCATGCCCGGAACCAAGGTCTATAGCTGCTCTGGTACTTTTAGGGGAAATCTGTTTTTGCTTCAGCCAGTTTTCAAATGCAAGTTTAGCAGTATCGAAATCTCCTGCCATCCATGCATAGAAAGAAGCCAGATGATTGTCGTAGTGTTCTTTAGCACGCATAGTGCAATAGCCTAGAGGTGTTTTTTATGATAAGCAATCAGCCCATCCATCGGGCTTTTGGCAATTGTGCCCAGTTCCAGTTCGTATTGGTTGCAGAGGTTTTCTATCACATCGCTGAAAAGGTGTGATACACTGCCCGTAAAATACAGCGGCAGTTTCCAACTGTTGCGATACTTCAGTATATGATGATGAAAGAAATCGTTGATGCAGTCTTCAATGATGTTTTCTGTCATGTAGTGTCCGCGGGTATTTACCAGCAATTGCACAAAACCTGCCAGGTAGCGGTTGGGGAACGGTTCGCTGTACAGCCTGTTTATCAGCCCCTGCACATCGTTGCCGAACAATTGCTCGAAGGCCAGTTTCAGTTCTGCATCAAACGTATTGTAGGCATAGTATTGCAATACACGCTTGCCCATATAGTTGCCGCTGCCTTCATCGCCCGCTATAAAGCCCAGTGATGGTTTCTGCTCGGCTATCTTTTTACCATTGTAGTAGCAGCAATTGCTGCCTGTGCCCAGTATGCTCACCATACCTTTTTTGTCGCCGCACAGGGCACGCGCAGCGGCCATCATATCGCCGTTTACTTCTATATCCTTTATGCCGAAGTGTTTTTTGAGGATAGCCGCCATTTCTTTTTGCTTGGCAGCACTGCCCGCACCCGCACCGTAGTAGGCTATGGCATCTGCATGGTGCTTTTTAGGGTTCCATGCCAGTTCCGTTTCCAGCAGTTGCAATATGGCATCCCTGCTTTGCAAATGGGGGTTGATGCCACCTGTGCTGAAGTGTACAGGCTTCTTGCCTTTTGCCAGCAGGCACCAGTCTGTCTTTGTCGAGCCACTTTCTACCAGTAGTATAGATGCCATAACGGGATATTTGAGTACAAAAATGCAGTAAGCGGCAGCATTTTCCTAATAGTGTTTTGTTAATTGAATATAACCATCAAATAAGTTTATTATTTAATCGTTAAATGCGCCTAACTTTGCCCATCTTTTTATAAATGGACGGCAAGCAATCGGGTGGTTTTAAGGTTTGGACACCCCTGTTTTTTTCGGTAGTAATGGTAGGCGGTATGGCGCTGGGCTTCAATCTGCGCGATACACTGCGCGGCAAGCGCGATATACAGGCCGTGATGCAACGAAACGACAGGCTGGAACAGATAATAGACCTCATCAACGAAAAATATGTTGATTCTGTAAAGACCGATGAGCTGTATAAAGGTGCCATCGAGGGCATACTGAGCGATCTGGACCCTCACACATCATACATCCCCGCAGACGAGCTGGAAGAAGTGAACGAAGACCTGGAGGGTAGTTTTTACGGTATTGGTGTAGAGTTCTACATATTTGACGATACGATGAACGTAACGGCTGTTGTACCCGGCGGACCGGCAGACAAGGCAGGTGTGATAACAGGCGATAAGATTATAAAAGTAGGCGACAGCGTAATAGCAGGCAGGCAGATACCAAGCGACAATGTGATAAAAATGCTGAAGGGCAGGCTGAACAGCAAAGTAAGCGTAACGCTGAAAGACCCTGTGAGCAATGCCATGAAACAACTGACCATTGCCCGTGGCGAAATACCTGTGGTAAGTGTAGATGCCAACATAATGCTGGATAACAAAACAGGCTATATCAAAATCAACCGTTTCAGTGCTACTACTTACGATGAATTTGCACGCGCATTGAAGGGGCTGAAAGCCAGCGGTATGGAGCAATTGGTGATAGACCTGCGCCAGAACCCCGGCGGATACCTGGAAGCTGCACAACGCATAGCCGATGAACTGCTGGAAGGCGACAAGCTGATAGTATATACCAAAGGCATACACAGCAAGCGTATAGACTACAAAACAGAAGGCTTGCAGGGTTTTGAAAAAGGTAAGATTGCCATACTGATAGATGAAGGCTCGGCATCGGCCAGCGAGATACTTTCGGGTGCTGTGCAAGACTACGACAGGGGCATCATAGTAGGCCGTCGTTCTTATGGCAAGGGCCTTGTACAGGAACAGTACGACCTGGATGACGGGGCAGCACTGCGCCTGACGGTTGCCAAATATTACATACCATCGGGACGCTGCATACAACGCTCTTACAAAAACGGGCGCGATGCGTATGATGAAGACTTTATGAGGCGTTTTGAAAACGATGTGCTGAAAGGTAACGACAGCATTATTACAGACGATACTGCACGCTACTACACTGCCAACAAACGTGTGGTGTATGGTGGTGGTGGCATAAAGCCCGATGTGTTTGTGCCCTTTGATACGGCAAGGCTTACACCGGGGCTTACCAATATGCTGTATAGCGAAGATGCACGCCGCACGGTGTGGAATTACTATATGCACCATCGTGCGCAATTGCTGCAATACAAAACCATTACAGACTTCAGTACCAAGTATGGTGGCGATGAACTGGTGGCTGGCTTCCTGAAGATGCAGGACCCTACCTTCCGCCGTGCGGTAGAGCGTGTGCTGCGCAACCAGACAAATCTTTCTTACTTCCGCCTGCAGCTGAAGGCACAACTGGCACGCATACTATTCCGCAGCAATGGTTATTATTCCATTACCACATGGGACGATGCCGTGATACGCAAAGCGTTGGAAACAATGAACAGTACCCGCTACTCAGCCATCATAGGCAGGCAGGGTTTCTAACCATTTTATAGCAGCAATATTGCCAGCATCTGCACAGTACACCTGATGCCCGTTGCACAGCAACCAATAGCGGCATTGCAGGGTGTTGTGGTATTGCAATAGCTGATTGAGTGTGGCTTCGGTTATCATTACCTCAGGTGCTTTACACTCTGCCAATAGCCACGGTTTGTGTTCGCGGTTATATACTACTATATCAAAGCGCTTGGTGAGGGTGCCGAGTGTCAGTTGTTTTTCTACAGCTATCAGCGATGGGGGGTAGTGCAGATGCTGCATCAGGTATTGCAACAGGTACTGGCGCACATGCTCTTCGGGTGTCAGTATTATCCACTTGCGGCGGATGGGGTCGTACACCTGTGTTTTGTCTTCGTGCCTGCGTAGCTGTAGTGCTATGCCTGAAAAATCTGCGGGTATCATCTTGATGGCTTCAAAAGTAGAAATACAAATGCATATTTGGCATGTGTTTTGTTAAATAGTTGATTGACCTAAAATAAACCAAGTTGAAAAAAATACTCATCCCTATGCTATTGCTATTCTTTGCAATGGCTTCCTGCAAAAAGCACCAGATAAAAAAACAAACAAAACAGGTAGCCGGTACTTTTCGCGGACAGATGGAATCGTATCATGAACAAACACACTGGGGTGATAGCATGAAAGTATTCTTAGATACGGCTTACAATAGTGTAAATGAAGTTGTGATAACTATTGAGAAAAAAGATGATGATCAAATATTTGTAAGCGATGGGTATGGTTTGGGAACATTATTAAAATATGCCGGGCATAATATGCAATCTACCATCCATGATTGGGGCAGATATTATGACAGTGAGTATACCATTGTGTACTATCCTTCTACAGATAGTCTGTTTACAATCAGGAAACATACAGGTGGTAATAATCAATATCCTCCCAAGCAATATTTGACAAATTATTACTTCAAGGGTAAAAGAGTTTCGAACTAAGCGTTACTTACCCAAAGTCAAAAAATTGAACCTGTTCAGGTAGGTAGCTTTGCAGCATCAAAAAAATGATGATGCAAATGAATGAATATACTACCAACCGCAGGCAGATGGCTAAACTGGCAGGCTGGTCGCTGATACTCATGGCCATTGTGGCGGGTATAGGCTATGGCTATGCTTTTGGTGCTATCTATGTAAAAGGTGATAGCACCACTACTTTCAGCAACATACTGCAACAACGTAGCATGCTGCCCTTGGTGATGATTACCTACAGCATTATGCTGCTGCTGGATGTGGTGGTGGCATGGGCATTGTACAAATTCTTTTTGCAAACAAACCCCGTACTTGCGCAGCTATCCGCATGGCTGCGTGTGGTGTATTGTGTATGGCTGGCAGTGGCTATACTGCAATTATATTACGCACAGGAAATAGCAACTATGCAGGGGTCAGATGCCAATGCGGTGATGAGCTATATAGATTGCTTTCTGGATGTATGGTCGCAGGGGTTGATAGTGTTTGGTGTGCATCTGTTGCTGATAGGTACATTGGCTTGTCGAACAGCCGCTATACCTAAGCTGATAAGCGGGCTTGCCTTTTTTGCAGGTTTAGCATATCTGGGTACTAATATATTGCAGCAAACATGGGCAGACTATATGCTGCATAAAGCAACCGTTGAGGCTATACTGAGCTTGCCGATGGCATTGGGCGAACTGGTGCTTGCCGTGTGGCTGGTATGGAAGGGAGGTAAATAAACTACCTGCTTTGTATGCGCTTGCGTATGCGGCTCAGCGATTCGGGGGTGACGCCGATGTAGCTGGCAAGGTATTGCAAGGGTACACGTTGCAGTAGGTCGGGGCGATTGTTGAGCAGATATACATAGCGCTCCTCGGCATTGCTGGCTATGAAGCGAGAAAACTGCTCCTGCATTTTGCCAAAGTCCTGTTCCATCATAGCGCGTGTTATCTGTTGCAGCTTGGGGAAGCGTTCGTACATATCCGTCTCCTGTTCCAGATTGCCTTCTATCACAATGGTATCTTCCATGCATACCAGATAGCTTTCAGATTTTACCTGATTTACATAGCTGTTGAAATCTACCGCAGCTTCGCGCTCTGTATAAAACTGTATGGTTACTTCAGTGTCATCTGCAAGCTTGTATTGGCGCAGGCAACCTTCCAGTACAAAATAGCAGTAGCGGCAAACATCGCCCGCTTTTACCAATAGCTTGCCTTTGGGGTAGGCTTCTACAATCAGGTTATCGGCAATCTGTAGCTGCTCTTCTGCAGTCAGCTCGCCAAACTGCGCCATGAATTTCTGTAGTGCTATCTGTGCTTTGTTTTGCATGCGGGTGTAAAGATAGGTTAAGACCTTGTACCGGCCCATCCCCAACCTATAAACATACCATGTTTTTGCATGAAGGATATTTTAATGCGGTCATTTTCTATTGGTGCAATGTAGAATGCTTTGCGAATTTTGTTTATTTCTGCATCGGTAATATTAATCGTTCTTACGGCCCCGCCTTTGATGCCAACATCAAAAAACTTCTCGCCATTGTTGGTGTTCACTGTGCCGGTAAACGTACCTCCATTATTGAAGCCGTAATCGTAGAGAAATGCAAGGTCTTTGGGGTGCATGTATCCATTCTTTATTTGCCTGATGTAGAAACTATCCGGATAAGACAAGTATTTTCTCTTGTCGAATCTATCTTTTACATCACCCCCATAGTGTATGATAACTGGCATTATCATGCCTGATGATAGGGCGTATTCATCAAATTCAAACTGGCTTTGGCTGATATTGCAACATGGGTCGCCCTTGTACTTTTTGTAATAATCTAAAGGTGTCATGCGTGTAGTGCTCAATTCGCGTAGCAGGTTTTGACAATCTATGCCAATCAGCCTGTCAGATGGATAGCCACGTTCTGCAATCAGTTTCAGCAGTTGATTCATGGTTTCTGTTATCTGTGGCAGATACCGCCTTTCATTATTCTTCATCGTCAGCGTCGGAAGTCCGTTTTTCTCCAGCTGGTCGTTGCTGAATAATTGTGTCATTTTGCCCAATGCTATGGTGTCTATACGTTTCAGATAGTATGGCCTGTTGAGCCTATATATGCTTGCAATGCTGTCTTTGTATTGGTTGTAGATTGGGTGTTTTTGAAAATAGGCCATCATGCGGCTATCGAAATGTTTAATAGTAAGCCCGTTTTGCATGGCTTTGGTAGTGAATTGTAAAAACAGCTTTTCGTTGTTGCGAAAGAGGGCTATCTGCATCGCCATTACACAATCGTGTGCAAAAACAAAATCATATTTCTTAAAGATATCGGCATAGGTTTTCAGCCCTTCGTCATACTGCTGCTTTACAAAAATCTGCTCTTCGGCTTTGATGATGCCTTCGTGGTATTTAAAATAGTCCTGCGCTTGCAAATTGGTATTGCAAAATAGTATTAGTAGCACAAGTAATAAGCGCATAGGTAAGTCGGTTTGATACATAAATTACAACAAACATTCGGTAATTTTATAGCAAATCTCCCCGCTATGGCAACAGAAGAAAATCCCTTACGTAAGCCAATTGTTATCTGGTCATTAATCAATGCATTTATCATGGGTTATGCCATTTGCGATTTTGTGCATAGGGGCAGCTTGGGTATTGTGTACGTGATAGCGATGGTATCGATTGTGGCGCAGCAGATATACAGGATGAAGAAGTGATTAGGGTTTGTTAGCATATTCTTCCAATGCCTGCAGGTACAGCGCGTTGAATTTATTGTTGGAGTATGGGTTTTGACTGGTAACAAGTTGCCTGTCTTTAACGGCAAAGCTACTGCCCGGTCCTCCCTTTTTATAGCTGAATCCCAGTTTTTTTAATGAGCGTGCTATTTTGCGTTTGTAAGGCTTACCTTTCATTACAAAGCGTTCTATGTAGAATTCTTCAAACCCGGTAATGCAGTTGACCGTGTATCCCTTAAAAGGATTGTCTGCTTTTGTGTAAGATGTCAGCAGTGCGGGCGCATGGCATATCAACCCCACCGCTTTTTTGTCTTCCGCCATTTTGCTGATTATTTGTAAGATGGTTTTGTCGTGAATCAAATCTACCATCAGTCCTTGTCCGCCAGGTATTACCATGCCTGCATATTCATTGCTATGTTGCAGCGCATATTCAGGTGTGTGCGGATGCAGAAAGTTCGGGTTTGTTGTAACAAAGGTTTTTGCCTCGCCGATAAGTACTTCCTGTCCCTTCCAGTATTTGGCCTTATAGCTCTCATTGTCTATAGATGATGCTATGCCCTGTGGTGTGGCAATTTCTATGCTGTAGCCCGCATCTGCAATGGCCTTGTACGCCAGGTAAAACTCGCTGAGGAATACGCCTGTTTGTGTGTATGTTTTGCCGTTTTTTAATGGCAGCTCTTTTGCAGCACTCATTACAAACAGTACTTTTTTTGTTTGCGCGGTGGCAGCGCTCATCGTCATCATGAATATTATCAGTAGTTGTTTCATATTATTTCATCATGCCTTCCAGTTCTTTGTAGGCATTTTCTTTTGCAGGTATAATATTTATTATCTCGAAATATGGAACTGTATATATATCCGTATCGCGCAGGTATTCTATAAAAAGCATATAGTCTTGTGTACTGGTTGTTTCAAGCATCAATACATCTGATACATTGGCATTGAAATATTCAGCATCAAAAAAGCGAAACGACAGTGTATCTGCAAAGCGCTGAGAAATAGGGGTTATTATTTTTTCGAAATAGCTGCCACGCTCATCGCGCGAAAGGCGCAGCCAGTGTTTGGTTGCGTTCAGCAGTATAAAATAGGTGAACTTGTCTTGCATTGTTTGTTGTTTACAATGCAAAACTATTTTTTGAGACAGCGAAGAAAATTAACCTATGTAAAGATTAGCTATCGTGCAAGGTTTTTTCTGATGCGGCTTAGTTGCACTGCCGATACACCCAGATAGGATGCGATATGGTAGAGTGGTATCTCAAATTCCAGCCCCGGCATACGCTCTCTGAATAGCAGGTATCGTTCTTCGGCACTCAGCATTACCAGTTCTATTTCGCGTTGTTCTTTAGCTGCAAAGAAGAATTCTGCCAGCTTGCGTGCCACACGTTCAAAATCGGGGTGCTTATCGTATAGGGCAGTCAGTTTGTTGTAGTCTGCTACCAGTAGTTCGCAGTCTGTCAGTGCTTCCTGATTTATCTTGTTGATGTTGCCTGTGATTAACGATGCATAGCCACCAATAAATGATGGCGCGGTAAATAAATGTTTATTGTACTCCTGTCCGTTTTGGTTCTTTGCAAATGCACGTACTATACCACTGCAGATGAAGCCTATCTGTGTAGCGGTCTTTCCTTCGGTAATGAAATAGTCGCCCTTGCGGAGTAGCTTTGGCTGGAATAAAGCATTGATATCCTGCCATGCAGATTCTGATATGGGAGATACACTAAGTATGAAATCACGGAGCGAAACCATGCGTGCAAGATATTGATTTATGCGTGCAGTGCCAATGCGGCAGACATTTCGTAACTTTAAGTAAGATGAAGACGAAAGAAGAGATTGTAAAGAATTGGCTGCCCCGCTACACGGGCATGACGCTGAAAGATTTCGGAGAGTACATCTTGCTTTGCAATTTTACCAACTATGTAGAGCGTTTTGCAGAGATGCATAAGGTGAAAGTGATAGGTGCCGATAAACCTATGCCTTGCGCCACTGCCAATGGTATTACAATCATCAACTTTGGTATGGGTAGTGCTACTGCCGCTACCATGATGGATTTATTAAGTGCCATCAAACCGAAAGCTGTTTTGTTTTTGGGCAAATGCGGCGGGCTGAAGAAGAAAAACAAAGTGGGCGATTTGATACTGCCGATAGCCGCTATACGTGGAGAGGGTACAAGCAATGATTACTTTCCGCCCGAAGTGCCTGCCATGCCTGCGTTTGCCTTGCAGAAAGCTATATCTACCACCATACGCGACCATAGCCGCGACTATTGGACGGGTACTGTATATACTACCAACCGACGTGTATGGGAGCACGATGAGGAGTTTAAAGAATACCTGCGCCGCGTACGCGCCATGGCGATAGATATGGAAACCGCCACCATATTTTCTGTTGGCTTTTATAACAAGATACCTACGGGTGCATTGCTGCTGGTATCAGACCAGCCAATGATACCCGAGGGGGTAAAGACCGCTGCCAGCGATACGCGCGTTACCAAGAAATATGTAGATGAACACTTGGTAATAGGTATAGAATCGCTTAAGCAACTCATTAATAACGGGCATACCGTTAAGCACTTGCAGTTTTAGTGCAATGAGTAGTGCCATTTTGTGCTAATTATTAGGATGTAATATTTGTGATAGTATTCCCATGTGGATATGTTCTTCGTAGTCTTGTTTCTGGCCTCTAGAGTCTATTATCAAATATTGGTCGCATCCGAAACATATCTTTATGACTCCAACGATTTTGTGGTTTTTCTTGAATATTATAATGTCTCTATATTCTGCAATACATGTCGTTTCTTCAAAGTCGGCCACTTTTTTTCTGCGAATTGCTTCCCTTAATTTACTTTTATCAGAGTTAGAGATTTGCTTTTTTATAAAGCCATAGCGTTCAAGATTTTTTACAGATGAGCTGTCTTTGATAGAATAAGGAATGTCATCTATCAACAGATTTATGATTTTCTTTTCTTTGTCTGTTTTGTTTTCTTTAGTCCACATATTCATTAGAGAATCTTCTTCTATTTCATAGTAGTAGTGTGTTGCTTCGTCAAAATCAAATAAATATTTATTGTTGTGAGTGTTGCAGCTTGCAATAAATATGAAGAAGAGTATATAAAGTATAGTTCTCATTGCTATCAGGATATTTCACAATTTAATTAAAAGTTTAGCGATTAATATACTGGCATCTGATATACATCTTCGTATCTTAGCTTCAATGCCAAGTACTCCAATCATACAAGCCACCAACCTCAAAATCTCTTTCGACGATTTTGTTGCTGTAAAGGGTATATCGTTTGCAGTAGCAGAGGGCAAGACACTGGCTATTGTGGGCGAGAGTGGCAGTGGTAAATCGCTGACGGCACTATCGCTGATGGGCTTGCTGCCAAAGGGTGCAGCTATAAGCGGTAGCTTGCAATTGAACACCAACAATCAGACATACAATCTGCACGCTGTTGACAATACACAATGGCAGCAGTTGCGTGGTAAGGAAATGGGTATGGTTTTCCAAGAGCCTATGAGCTCGCTGAACCCTGTGATGAAAATAGGTAAGCAACTGGCAGAGGTAATACTAACGCATCAGCAGGTAGATAAAGCCACAGCCAAACAGCAGGCTATAGAATGGCTGCGCAAAGTGCAATTGCCCAATCCTGAAAAGCTATACGAACGTTATCCGCATCAGTTATCGGGCGGGCAAAAGCAACGGGTGATGATTGCCATGGCTATGTGCAACAAGCCTGTGCTGCTGATAGCCGATGAGCCTACAACGGCACTGGATGTTACCGTGCAGCAGGAAGTGATAGCACTGATGCGCAACCTGCAACAGGAGCATCAAACGGCTATGATATTCATTACGCACGATCTTGCACTGGCATCGCAAATAGCAGATGAGGTACTGGTGATGTATCAGGGCGAGGTGATGGAATATGGCAAGGCTGCAGATGTATTGCGCAATCCGCAACATGCATATACAAAAGCATTGCTGGCATGCAAACCCAATGCTGCCAACAAAGGCAAGCGCCTGCTGATAGTGTCAGATTTCCTGAATGGGGAAATGCCTGCGGCTACACAACAA
Source organism: Chitinophagales bacterium (assembly GCA_017303395.1). Lineage (GTDB taxonomy): Bacteria > Bacteroidota > Bacteroidia > Chitinophagales > Chitinophagaceae > Polluticoccus. The sequence continues at coordinate 14,978 of JAFLBN010000025.1, read as the reverse complement.
ACAGATGCGCCGATTGGTGATACTATATTGCAGGTGAATAAGCTGCGTGTGTGGTTTACCGAAAACAAAGACTGGCTGGGCAGACCTGTAGATTATTTCAAAGCGGTAGATGATGTGAGTTTTGAACTGAAGCGTGGAGAAGTCTTAGGGCTTGTGGGCGAGAGTGGTTGCGGTAAAAGTACCATCAGCCGCAGCCTGATGGGTTTGCTGCCTGTACACGAAGGGCAGATACTTTTTAACGGAGAGGACATTGCCAAGCTGCACACTAAAGACTGGACACGCATCCGCAGGCAGATACAAATGGTGTTTCAGGACCCGTATGCATCGCTGAACCCACGCATGACGGTAGGCGATATGCTCATAGAACCTATGCGTACACATAACATAGTACCGCGTAGCGAATTGCAGAAAGAAACACAACGATTGCTGGACCTGGTGCAGCTACCTGCCGATAGCATGAAGCGATACGCACACCAGTTCAGCGGCGGGCAGCGGCAACGTATAGGTATAGCTCGCGCATTGGCATTGCGTCCGCAGTTGATGATATGTGATGAAAGCGTATCGGCACTGGACGTGAGCGTGCAGGCGCAGATACTGAACCTACTGAAAGACCTGCAAAGAGAATTTAATCTTACTTACCTGTTCATCTCTCACGACCTGAACGTGGTGCACTACATAAGCCATCGCGTAATGGTAATGCAGGCAGGCCATATTGTAGAAGCAGGCGATGCTACGCAGGTATTGCAACAACCACATAATGATTATACCAAACGCCTGATAGCAGCAATGCCGTAGAAAATAACTCTGTATGGGATTAGATACTGTAGAACTTGTAGTAGATGTAGAAAAGCATTTTGGAATTAGTATCCCTAATGTTGAGATTGAAGCTGTAAGAACCGTAGGTGAGTTTGCACAATGTGCTGCAAAATATATTGCCATCAACAAAGGACAGAAGTGTAAATCGCAAATGTTGTTTTATGTGTTGCGTGATTATGCTTTTGAAGAGTTGCAGTTTCCAAGAGAACAGTTTACTCCATCAACAATAATTGGTGAAGTCATCCCTCTCGCAAACCGAAAAAATCTTTGGGATAAAATGAGCAATGATTTGGGGCTTGAGATGCCTTCATTATCTCCAAGAGATTTAAACCCTGATATTAAATATAACAATAGTTTATTAGCAGGCTTACTAGGTGTAGGAGAACAGGAAGATATCGTAGTGAGAAGTGTTAGGGATTTTATTGACTGGTTGCTATCATTGAATCAGGATAAGTTTATTAATGCTGGTAACATAGCCTCTCTATATGAGATAGAGCGGGTGGTTGTATATTATACAAGTGAGAAGTGCGGTATTGGGGTAGAGAGCATACAACTCCACCACAAAATCGTAGACGATCTTGGATTAGATTAAACAATAAACGGTACAAGTGACTATAGCACGTGGTGTACTATCCTGTCCCACTCTGGGTGGCGCTTGATGTACGAGCTTGCAAACGGACAAAGAGGAATAATCTTCCAGCCTTGTTCTTCTACATAAGCAAATACTTTTTCGGCCAGCATCTTACCAATGCCTCTGCCTTCCAGCGCAGGTGGTACTTCTGTGTGTGCAATGATAAGCATATCGCCCGTACGGCTGTATTCCATAAACGGAGTATGACCGTCAATATGCATTTCAAATCTTTGTGCAGCTTCATTGTGCACAATCGGAGTGTCGTTTAATATAGCAGTCATAATTGATGTTGTTTGTTTTGTAAATGATAGTCTCGATCATTTATCTCTCTCGACCAAAACATGCAACATGGAGGGTTTCGTAAAAAAAAAACTGCAGGTGGGGCATACCCGCTTTGTGGCTGCAATATACTATATATCTTTTTACCAATAAAATAGGTATATATTAAATTATTTGTCGTGATGTTTTCGTTGCTCTTTAACAAGCCCGTTGGCAGAATTGCCATTTTTTTCGTTAGTTAGCGTCAGATTACAACCTTTCAACCTTTTTGTATGAAGAAGACCATAATCCTGTTACTGGCTCTGGCTGGTATTTGTTTGCAGGCTGATGCACAGGATAGCAGGCTGATGTTGCGCCTCAACAGCTTTTCTGGATATAAGACTACCCGCAGCATTTACACATCAAAAACTACAGAAAAAGATATTCGCATTTTGCCTTCAATCGGGTATGCGCATACATTCAAGAATAACATCGGTATAGCTGCAGAGTTTGGCTTTACCAATGCTACTGCAAAAGGCGATGTTAATCTTGTAACATCTACAGGTACCACTACTAAGAAAGGTGCAAGAGATTATAAGTCTTACTACATAGGGTTGTCGGTGTATGAAAGTTTTAAGCTGAAAAAATATGTTACAAACATAGGTTTGCTGCTGCCGTTGGAGTTTGTAAAGCCACAGGATGGTGTTTACGAAACCATCACCTACGAGAATACAACCAAAGAGCGGAAGAAAGAACTGATAGCACAGACATTACCAAAGCAACTGAAGTCAGGCCTTTTTTTGCAGGCGTCTTTGTACAGGCAGGTGTTCAAAAAGATATACCTGGGTGCTGAGATTGGTGCAGGTGTTGCATATACACGCACCGCTGGAGAGCAGGAGCAATTGACAGAAAACTATGTAAATGGCGTGATGACGAACAGTGTTGCCAGCAAGATAACTGTAAAGCAAAATGAGTATGACTTAGGTTTGCGTGCTTCGGTTTCGCTACAGTATATTTTCTGATACACAGATGTATGTTAAAGCTTGTGGTTTTATGCTTTTCTTCTGCCCGGTACTATCTTGCCCGATAAGAAGTTGAGAGCAGTTTGCACTTTTTTGTCGATGTCTTTAACGCCATTTACTATATGGATGAGGCTGCGTTTTCTGCCGTCTGTATAGCTGTCAAATATCTTTCTGCAATCATCGTCTTGTGCAAGCAGGGCTTCCAGTACTTCGGGCATGGCTACGCCCAGCGGGTTGGGGTCTTCCGTTAGTGTATAGGTAATGGTATCGCCCGTTTTCTTGCCCAGTGTTTTCAGGTTTTTGCCCGAAATGATGATGAAGAAATTACCATCACCTTTGTGGTTCAGCCCGCAACTATAGGATAGCTTGCCATCTATATCGCATACAAGGCGTGTGGCTTTTTGCTTCGGCATTTTTGCTACAACAGTGGCGGCTACATCTATATAGTAATAGCTGCCTTTGTGCTGGCCAAGCTGTTCCAGTATTTGCTTGCCTTTTATCGGTTTCATGCTACGGATAACAATGCAGGTGGAAGTTTGGTTGGGTTATATCCAATCGAGTTGATGCTTTGTGAGGTTGCTGTCTGCATCGCCTGTGTTCAGGGTGGTGGCGGGTTCAAACAACAGTACACTTACTTCTTCGTCTGCTACGGGGCGGTGTTCGGTGCCGCGGGGCACTATCAGGAATTCGCCCTCGTTCAGCACAATGGTTTTATCTCGGTACTCCATACGAAAGCTGCCTTTTATTACCAGAAACATTTCATCCTCCGCATCGTGCTTGTGCCATACAAATTCCCCTTTGAACTTGACCAGCTTTACATGCTGACCATTCAGCTCGCCCACAATCTTGGGGCTCCAGTGTTCGGCAAACAATGCCAGCTTTTCAGAGAGGTTTACTTTGTGCATAATTATGGCTTTACGTAGTAGCTATGTCTGAAATAGATAATCCTTATTTGTGATTGTTTATATTGACTTGTGTCGAATGGTTTTCCATAGTTGATGATTGTACCTGAATAAATATTTTCGCCGATATTATATTTGATATGCTGTAATGAGATTGACATCTTTTGCATCAAGAAAGTGTCACATGAAGAACTGTCAATTGTTCGATAATATTTATCTAAATCGCAAAAACTGACATAAGCACTATCAAAAAGTGCACCTCTTAATACGATTTTAAAGCTAATCTTCTCCCCATTGGTGATAGTATCTGTTTTTGATGAACTGTATAAGTCGTAATAAGTGCTGGTGTTGTGTAATGTGTCGCCATTCTGGTTAAACCTTATGACCTCGTTTAGGTAAGACTTGGAAGAATCTGCTATGATAATATATCTCCTGATTGCAATTCTTCTGCCAAAACTGTCATATTCAGTAAATGTCCCTTTTCTGAATCCGTAATACCAATTTCCGGTAAATTCTACTTTTCCATTTTTATGAAATGTGCTGTCTATGCCATGTTTGCATGAATCCTTTAAGTATAATATACGTTGTGTATCGCCTTGTGGGCTTACAATTATTACCTTATAGTCCAGAGTATCATTCTTTAGTTTAAAAGTAAATTCAATTCTACCATCATGATATACTAGCCTGCTGACATCGTTATTATGTTCTTTACATGATGTATAGAAAATAATGCACAGTGCAAGGATTAATAGAATGTTGTTATGCATAAGAACAAGTTACATATACCTCCCCGTATAGCTTTCTTTCACTTTCTTCAAGCCTTCGGGTGGGCCTGCGTATAGGAGCTTGCCACCGCCTACGCCGCCTTCAGGGCCCATATCCAGCACCCAGTCCGCACATTTTATAACATCAGTATTGTGTTCTATCACCACGATGCTATGCCCCTGGTCTAGCAGGGCATTGAAAGATGCCAACAGTTTTTTGATATCGTGAAAATGCAAACCCGTTGTAGGCTCGTCGAATATGAAAAGTACTTTTTCTTTTGCCGCACCCTTGCCGAGGAATGATGCGAGCTTTACACGCTGCGCCTCGCCACCACTCAGGGTATCGCTGCTTTGGCCCAGCTTCACATAACCGAGGCCTACATCACTAAGTGGTTGCAGTGCAGCTGCTATTTTCTTCTCGTCTTTGAAGAATTCTATGGCTTCATCCACGCTCATCTCCAGTATATCAAACACACTCTTGGTGCGGTAGGTTACTTCCAGTACTTCGTCTTTAAAGCGTTTGCCCTTGCAGCTTTCGCACAGCAGGTGCACATCTGCGAGGAACTGCATTTCTACAACTACTTCGCCCTCACCTTTACAGGTATCGCAACGTCCGCCATCTGTATTGAAAGAGAAATGCTTTTCTGCAAAGCCACGCATTTTAGATAGCTGTTGTTTTGCAAACAGTTTACGCACTTCGTCCCATGCTTTGATATAAGTAACAGGGTTGCTGCGCGATGATTTACCAATCGGGTTCTGGTCTATCATCTCTACATGCGCTATGCGGTTCAGGTCTCCGCCAAGGAACTTGTGCACACCCGGCCGCTCTACACCTTCACCAAAATGCTTCATCAGCGCAGGGTACAGGGTCGATTTTACTAGTGTTGTTTTACCGCTACCACTCACGCCCGTTACCACACACATCACATTCAGCGGAAAGTCTGCATCTACATCTTTCAGGTTGTGTTGTCGGCAACCTTCCAGGCGTATGCTGCCTTTGGGTTGACGGTGAGATGCAGGCGGGTCTATCGTCATAGCACCGCTCAGGTATTGCCCCGTAAGGCTCATCTTGTTTTTGATGAGCTCTTTGTAAGGGCCTGCAGCCACTACCTCGCCACCCAAGTGGCTTGCCAGCGGACCCATATCTATAATATAGTCTGCCTCGCGCATCATCATCTCATCGTGCTCTACCACTACTACGGTATTGCCGAGGTCGCGCAGATTCTTCAATACTTTTATCAATCGCTCGGTATCGCGGCTGTGCAAACCTATACTCGGTTCATCCAGAATATAGAGCGAGTCTGTAAGATTGCTGCCAAGGAATTTGGTAAGCTGTATGCGCTGGCTCTCACCACCACTCAGTGTATTGGCAAGGCGGTTCAGCGTCAGGTAGCCAAGGCCCACATCCAGCAGGGTCTTAAGGCGTTGGTTGATTTCTAACAGTATGCGTTTGGCTATCTGTGTGTCGTTGTCGTTTAGCTTCAGTTTATCGAACCATTGTGCCAGGTCTGCAGACGGCATCAGCATCAGGTTGCCTATATGATGGTCGGCAATCTTTACATAGAACGCTTCTTTTCGCAGGCGCATACCACGGCAACTGGGGCACGTAGTACGCCCACGATAGCGAGCCTGCATAACGCGGTACTGCACTTTGTACAGGTTCTGTTCTACCATGCCAAAGAAATCGCGGATGCCATTTACTTTGCTATTGCCTTCCCACAGCAATTGCAGTTCGCTCTCGCTCAGGTCCATAATAGCTTTGTGGATGGGGAAGTCGTACTTCACGGCACTGCGCATAAAGGATGCCTGCCATTCGCTCATCTTTTCGCCTTTCCACGGTGCTACCGCACCTTCATATACACTCAATCTTTTATCAGGTATTACAAGGTCTTCATCCAAACCCAGCACCTGCCCGAAGCCCTCGCATTGCGGACATGCACCATACGGATTGTTGAACGAAAACATATTGGGCGATGGTTCTTCAAACACAATGCCATCGGCCTCAAAACGATTGTTGAAGTGCATCATCTTCTTGCCGTCAATCTCCAGCGTACATTCGCCCTCGCTTTCGTAAAAGGCTGTCTGGATACTATCGGCAAGGCGGTGCAAATCGTCCTCGTCAAAATCTTTGGTAACGATACGGTCTATCAGCAGGAAGATATCTTTCTTTGGCAGTGTTACATCGCCGCTCAGTACTTCTTCTATACGTATCGGTTTGTCTTCGCCTTTGGCATGTACACGGCTAAAGCCTTTTTGCAACAGGATGTTCAGCTCCTCGTTCACGCTGCGTCCGTAGCGGGTTACAAGCGGTACGATGATTTGCACCTTGGCGCCATGTGCCAGTTTGCTTACATAATCTACCACATCGGTCACGCTGTCTTTCTTCACTTCATTGCCTGTTACTGGCGAATATGTTTTGCCGATGCGTGCAAAGAGCAGGCGCAGGTAATCGTATATCTCCGTCATGCTGCCCACGGTGCTGCGTGGCGTGCGTGTAGTTACTTTCTGCTCTATGGCTATAGCAGGGCAAATGCCGCGTATATAATCCACATCGGGCTTATCCATACGCATCAGGAACTGACGAGCATAGGCGCTTAGGCTTTCCGCATAGCGGCGTTGCCCTTCGGCAAATAGCGTATCCATCGTAAGACTGCTTTTGCCGCTGCCGCTGACACCCGTTACCACCACCAGTTTATTGCGCGGGATGGCTACATCTACATTCTTCAGGTTGTGCATACGCGCCCCTTTGATGAAGATGCTGTCATCATCGCGGTGCAGGTTTTCTGTGGTATATAAATCGTTGCTGATTGCTGTTGCTTTCTTTGCCATAAAGGAGATAGCAAATCTAACAATTTTGAGGGTGGTAATGTTGGGTGAGGGGATAGGTGTTATTTATTAGTGTATATGATAAAAAACTCTCTTACTGTTTTTAGGAGGAGTACCCGAGTGTAGCGAGGGGGAGGTGGTAAACACTCTACGCGAGTTTAACCACCCCGATTGACAAAAGCCTGCTCCGCAGCTTTCGTCAATATCCCCTCCTAAGAACAGAAGGGGAGCTACAGCGATTACCATTTAAAAGTTGAAGTATATTTGCATTAATTATTGCATATGATTACAGTTGATAGTGAAAAACAACTTGAAATAATTCATCAGATTGAGGATTCTAAGTTTTTACTTAAAAACTTTGTGATTGGACCATGTAATTCTGAGAGAGTAAAAATTACATTAACTGGAACCGAATTTTATTTTGAATTCTCGGTCACTGCAAGAAATATCAGCAATGTGAAAACTGCAATCACTGCGGCTTACATACATCCTTCGAGTCGTAAATTGTTGACTAATCGATTTGAATGGAGAAATGCAGTATCACATTTTAAGTGGTGGATAGATGCTTTAAAGAAAGAAATAGATACTTTAGAAATATTGAATGAAAAAATTCAAAGTTTAAACAAAGTAGATGATAATCCTAAAAGTGAGTATGTAGAGGAATATTTTGTTGATTTCAATAGGATATTTAAACAAGCACAAAAAGCAGAAGAATTTGGTCTTACAGAATTAGCTGGAATGGGATATAGAAAAGCATTAGAGTTTCTTGTAAAAGATTATTTAATTGCTAAAGGAAAAATAACACAAGAGGAAGCCCAGAGCAATACACAGTTAAGATTAATGGTGAAAAAATTAAACCATCAAGAGCTTATTGATGTTGCAGAAAGGGCTTCTTGGTTAGGTAATGATTTTGCACACTACTACAGGAAGCATGCACAGCTTGATTTAAAAGATTTGCGTGATTTTATTGGTACTACTGTTGAATGGATTCTGCATCTTGAAAACCATGAAGAATTATTAGTAAAAACTAATGTGATTAATAATAAGTTTCATGCTTAGTAGTAAATGTCTTACAAAGTAATATTAGTATAGCTCCCCTCCTGTTTTTAGGAGGGGATATTGGCGCAGACGTGCGCAGCATGTCGTAAGCCAATCGGGGTGGTAGGCTCGCGTAGAGTATTTACCACCTCCCCCTCGTTGCACTCGGGTACTCCTCCTAAAAACAGGAGGAGAGCTTTTTACCTTGTTTTATGTAATTTCATTTCATGCGCAAAGGGCAGATAAAAAACGTAGGCTACCTGAAAGAACGACGCAGGGAATTGCGCAGCAATCTTACACCTGCCGAGGCAGCCATGTGGAAGATTTTACAAAACAGTAAGCTAGATGGCCATAAGTTTCGCAGGCAGCATAGTATTGAGAATTACATCGTGGACTTCTACTGCCCTGCTGCCAAACTGGTGATAGAACTTGATGGTGAAGTGCATAATAATCCGATTGCTAATCAGAATGACTACGAGCGTGATGAGCAACTAAAATATCTTGGCTATAAAGTATTGCGTTTCGAAAACAAACTTGTATTTGAGCATACTGAGTTTGTACTCGATACTATTCTGCAACATGTCTCTACATAAAACAGCCACTACATAGCCAGCAGTCTGCGGCCTACTTCGTCCCAGTCTTTTTGTGTATTGATAACGATAGCCTCGCCGATGGAGAATATAAACATCAGCTTCAAAGGTAGCCTTCGCAGGCCCTTCAGGTAGTCTTCCACACTGCTTGTATCTCCTTTGGGAGCGTATTCCAGCTTCCGGTGTATGATTACATTGTTTGCCTTCTCTGTCTGCAACAATTCTTTACCGCTTATTGGCTTACACAGTATCGCCATTACAAGTTCTTTTGCACTCATTCCCTTAAAAAATTAAAGTGTGATCAACTGACGTTACTATAGAGGAGGCTAATGAATAAATTTAGTTATTCAGGAGATACGGTTGTAGTGCAGCTGTTTTTTTAACAGAAGGTTGTATTAGTTGACTAAGATAATAAAATTATTTAAAAATAGCTAATGTATAAGTGGTTGATATCAAAAAATAGGTATTGGTGAACACTACATGGCGAATGAAATTAATACGTAGAAATGCAGCATGTTGAACCGACTGTTAATCAATGCAATGTGGCTGAAATGCGCTACTGTAGCGGTTTTTAATATGTTAAGCGTGCGTTAAGCGGTTGCTAAGGGACGGTTAACCGACTGTTTTTTCTTGGCTGTTGGGGCATGGTGGTTGCATCTTTGCCTTACAAACACAAACAAACCGCCAAGTATGAAAAAGATTCTTTTAACCGCCGTAATGCTGCCAGTGATGATGGCCGCGGCTGTTGCCCAGAGCGCCAACTCTGCTGCAACACAAGCCGTAAAGCTTGATATGAGCAATGCTATTGAGCTTACCATCCTTACAGGTGCAAATCCGCAGATGAATTTTGTGACCGTTAACGATTATGCAAACGGTATTGTATCTGCAGAGCAACAATTGCAGGTGCGTTCCAACAAGAAATTTAATGTACGCGTAAAGGCAAGGACTTCACGCTTCAGCTTTGCAGGCACAGGTGCAGATCCTAAAATGCCGCTTTCTGTGCTGCGTCTAAAGGTGTATAATAATAACACAGGTGGCGTCATCACATCGGGCCACAGCAATTTCACATCATTAAGTACCAATGGCAAGCCCATGATTAGCAATGCCACACCGGGCGGTAGCAATACCTTCAGTGTGCAATACAGGGCTACACCGGGCTTTACCTATCCTGCAGGTACATACGCAATGGAGATAATCTATACTGCCACCCAGGCATAGTAATATTAGTTGTTGATTTCTAATTGTTTGTTACATACCCCTGCAACACGCCACCAGTGCGGTTTGCAGGGGTTTTGTTTTATAAGTCATTGATTTACAGTTGTTAACTGCTTGTTAACCGCTTGCAAAACGGGCGTTAACAAAGCATGAAAATTTGAACATCGGCTGTTCTTGCCCCCATATTTGCATCACAATCAACAACAAAAACAACTAACAAAAACAAATCGCAAACAAACAAAAACAAACAATTATGAAAAAAGTAATCGCAATCGCAGCACTGTCATTCGTAGGTATCGCAGCAAAAGCACAAGTTGCTTCTACAGCTACACAAACAGTAAACCTGAACCTGAGCAACGCAATCGAACTGACATTCACAGGATCAGGAACTGCTACCGGTGCTGCTGTTAATCTGGCTTTCAATACAGTTAACGATTATGCAAATGGTGTTACATCATCTGCACAGGAACTGAAAGTACGTTCTAACAAAAAATTCGGTGTAACTGTAAAAACGAACAACGCTAACTTCTCATATACGGGTTCTACTACTCCTGCTCCTGTAATGCCTGTAGCAGGTGTGCTGGCACTGAAAGTGAGCGCAAATGCAACAGGTGGTGCTATCGCTTCTCCATTCAGCGCATCAGCTTATAATGATCTTTCTGCAACTGCAGCTAACCTTTTGACAAACTGTAATAACGGTGGTAACCAAACATTCAGTGTAATGTATGAAGCAACACCTGGTTTTGCTTACCCTGCAGGTACTTACACTACAGATGTAGTTTACACTGCTACTCAACTGTAATCTGAAACAATAGTTATAGAATTATATAAAGAGCGTCCCCGTAAGGGCGCTCTTTTTTGTTTGCATATATGCCGGATAGATGACTAATTTTACTGATGAACAAAACAATATTAATGTCTACAGCCTATGCGCAGATTTGTTTTGTTATTTATTCTTACTATCCAGTTTCGCATTGCCGATGCGCAAACTGCCGGTGCTAATGCTGTGCAGCAAGTGCAGCTAGATTTGCACAATGCCATAGAGCTTGCCTGGGTAAATAATAACGCGGTACATCTTGCTTTTAAAAGCACAACCGATTTTGAAAAGGGTGTAGTATCAGACCCGCAACAATTGCGTGTGTGCTCGCAACAGAAGTTCGATATTACCATCAGAGCTATGGCTCCGCATTTTACATACAACGGTGTGTCTATGCCACAACCCACTATGCCTGTAGATGGTGTGCTGAGTATACGTGTGTTGCAAAATACTACCTGTGGTACAGTTGCCGCACCATTCTCGGTTCGCAATTACCATACAATTAAAGACAGTGATAACAACCTGATAATAAACGGTGAAAGTTGCAGCGCTGAAAATATAAGCGTCGTGTATCGTGCTGCGCCGGGCTTTGCTTACCCACCTGGTGTTTATACGGTAGATATTATCTATACCGCCACACAACAATAGCATTTGTAAACGCCTTGTTAACCGTCACATTAGTAGGAAAACTACTAAGGTTAGTGATGTGACAGGGGTATTTGTGGTAGTATGTTTGCATTATCAAAACAAACAAACAAAACACACAGCAGCCCCGTAAGGCCGCAAACCAAACAGAACAAACAAAAAATAAATAAACACAAACAATTCATTAATTAACAAAACAAAAAACAAAACAACACAATGAAAAAAGTAATCGCAATCGCAGCACTGTCATTCGTAGGTATCGCAGCAAAAGCACAAGTTGCATCTACAGCTACTCAAACAGTTAACCTGAATCTGAGCAACGCTATCGAGTTGACATTCACAGGCAACAACTCTGCAACAGGTGCAGCAGTAAACCTTGCTTTCAACACTGTTAACGACTATGCAAACGGTGTAGAATCTGCAGCACAACAACTGAAAGTACGTTCTAACAAGAAATTCGGTGTATCAGTAAAAACAAGTGCAGCAAACTTCTCTTACACAGGTTCTACAACTCCTGCACCTACAATGCCTGTAAGTGGTGTTCTGGGCCTGAAAGTTAGCGCTAACGGTACAGGTGGTACTATTGCTACTCCATTCAGTGCTACTGCATACAATACATTGTCTGCTACAGCAGCCAACCTGATAAGCAATGGTTTGAACGGTGGCAACCAAACATTCAGCGTAATGTATGAAGCTACTCCGGGCTTTACATACCCTGCAGGTACATATACTGTAGATGTAGTTTACACTGCTACTCAACTCTAATATTGATAAGCGTGAGAATGATATAAAGAGCGTCGCAATGCGGCGCTTTTTTATGTTTATGTAATGATTTGTAAACGGCTTGTTAACCAAGCAGATAGTGATAATAACTACTAATGTTAGTGATGTGAAAGGGGCATTTACGGGTGTATGTTTGCATTATCAAAACAAACAAAAAACACAGCAGCCCCGTAAGGCAGCAAACAATAATTTCTAAACACAATCAATTCATCAATTAACAAAAACAAAAAACAAAACAACACAATGAAAAAAGTAATCGCAATCGCAGCAATGGCAATCGTAGGTTTCTCTGCAAAAGCACAGAACGCATCATCTACTGCTACACAAACAGTAAACCTGAACCTGAGCAACGCAATCGAGTTGACTTTCACAGGCAACAACTCTGCAACAGGTGCTACAGTTAACCTGGCTTTCAACACAGTTAACGACTATGCAAACGGTGTAGAATCTGCTACACAGGAACTGAAAGTACGTTCTAACAAAAAATTTGGTGTTACAGTAAAGACAAGTGGTGCATCATTTACTTACACAGGTACAACTACTCCTGCTCCTGTAATGCCTGTAAGCGTATTGGGCTTGAAAGTGATAGCTAACGGTACAGGTGGTACTATCGCTTCTCCATTCAGCACTACTGCATACACAGCGATGAGCAATACTGCAGCAAACCTGATAAGCAATGGTGTAAACGGTGGCAACCAAACATTCAGCGTGAAGTACGAAGCTGAACCAGGTTTCGCATACCCTGCAGGTACATACACTACAGATGTAGTTTACACTGCTACGCAGCTTTAATATCAATATAATGGTTTTTCATAATAGGGGGTGGTTTTTGTAAATGGTTAATGTGGGTAAAGCGCTCTGAAAAGAGCGCTTTTTTTGTCTGTATGCCCATGCTGTATTGGGTTTGGTGCCATTTTATCGGCAGTAAGAGTTGTTAATTGCCCGTTAACCGCTTGCTAAGACAGGGTTAAGGAGGCCCGGTTTTTCGTCAATATCGTATTCCGCGTTGCATCTTTGTATCACAATAGCAAACAAACACAAACATTAATCAAATAATTCAAACAAAACACATTTAAAATGAAAAAAGTAATCGCAATCATCGCACTGGCAGTAACAGGTTTCGCAGCAAAAGCACAAGTTGCTTCTACAGCTACTCAAACAGTTAACCTGAACCTGAGCAATGCAATCGAATTGACTTTCACAGGATCTACTACAGCTACAGGTGCTGCTGTCAACTTAGCTTTCAACACTGTTAACGATTATGCAAACGGTGTTAGCTCTTCTAACCAGGAATTGAAAGTACGCTCTAACAAAAAATTCGGCGTAACAGTAAAAACTAACAACGCTAACTTCTCATACACAGGTACTACAACGCCTGCTCCTGTAATGCCTGTAGCGGGTGTTCTTGATCTGCGTGTTCCTGCAAATGCAACCGGTGGTACTATAGCTTCTCCGTTCAGCGCAACAGCATATGCTGACTTGGGTGCAACTGCACAAAACCTGTTGACAAACTGTAACAACGGTGGCAACCAAACATTCAGCATCCAGTACAATGCAACTCCGGGTTTTGCATACCCTGCAGGTACTTACACTGTAGATGTAGTTTATACTGCTACTCAACTTTAATTCTTATCCTTCAGAATATGTAACAAGGCACCCAAGTGGTGCCTTTTTTATTGCATGCCTATCCCTAATTGTAGGGATGTAACAGGTGTAGGGGTGCGCTATATTTGAATTGTATTTGTGATGCAACACGCCGTCATGATACGCTGTAAGTTTTTTTATATCCTCTATATGTATACAGGGCGTCTTTTCAGGCGCTCTTTTTTTATGGTTATTTATTGGTTGGTTTTTGATTAGAATCAGTTAGCCGGTAATCAGGGTTTGATACTGTAGAATGATTTTGATAGTTATGTTGCGCGGTGTTAAACAGTTGGCTAAAGTGTTGATTGTGAATTGATTGTTAAGCAGATAAATAGTGATAAAACTACTAAGGTTAGTGATGTGACAGGGGTGTTTGCGGGTGTATGTTTGCATTATCAAAACAAACAAAAAAAACACACAGCAGCCCCGTAAGGCAGCAACCAAGCAAAGCAAAAAATATACAAACACAAACAATTCATCAATTAACAAAACAAAAAACAAAACAACACAATGAAAAAAGTAATCGCAATCGCAGCATTTTCAATCGTAGGTTTCGCTTCTAAAGCGCAAGTTTCATCTACAGCTACACAGACAGTTAACCTGAATCTGAGCAACGCTATCGAGTTGACATTCACAGGCAACAACTCTGCAACAGGTGCAGCAGTAAACCTTGCTTTCAACACAGTTAACGACTATGCAAACGGTGTAGAATCTGCAGCACAACAACTGAAAGTACGTTCTAACAAGAAATTCGGTGTAACTGTAAAAACAAGTGCGGCAAACTTCTCTTACACTGGTTCTACAACGCCTGCTCCTGTAATGCCTGTAAGTGGTGTGCTGGGCTTGAAAGTAAGCGCTAACGGTACAGGTGGTACTATTGCTACTCCATTCAGCGCTACTGCATACAACACATTGTCTGCTACAGCAGCCAACCTGATAAGCAATGGTTTGAACGGTGGCAACCAAACATTCAGCGTAATGTATGAAGCTACTCCGGGCTTTACATACCCTGCAGGTACATATACTG
>JAFLBN010000024.1 GCA_017303395.1 Chitinophagales bacterium | reverse complement strand
ACTGGCCAGCCTTACAACCCGGACAACAACACCCGGTAGGCCCTCCGCTCAACGACACCGACCCGGAAATTTATCTCTAACGGACTTGCCTTTGCCGCCAGCAGGCGCATGTACCCGTACTTCCACATTAACGAAGCAGATGCAGGGCTGTTTGACGAGGCCTACACAGTGTCAAAGGATTTTGTTACCCGGGTCGTGGAGTATATTGACAACATTTATACGAATAACCCCATGCCGGAGGATTTACAGTTTTACAATCTTGAGAGGCATTTTGGCGGGCATCATATTTACAGGGGCGAGCTGATAACCATTATTCGTTATTGTTACCTGTCTGATGTTTTTAATAACGAAACATACAGCATGATTATGAGCAATGCCCCTGTCGAGGCTCACGGGCTTACAAGACCGCTTGAGGAACAGGATATTGCCATTTACCGTTAAAACAGCCTGTCAGCTTACATGGGAATTGTTGTACTGGAAGATAGCGCCCTTGATGATTTTGTGTTACGCATTGTAACCGAAATAAGGCAGCAGCTTAACGCCAAGCCACGTGATAAATGGATTGACGGTGACGAAGCCATGCAGATGCTGCGCATTAAATCCAAAACCACATTACAGAAGTTCAGGGACGAAGGAAAAATCAGGTTCTCACAGCCGGAGCCGCGCATCATCCTCTATGACCGTGACAGTATAGAAGCCTTTATTGAAAAACACGCAAAAGACACATTCTGATGAGCGAGGAAACAACAATTGACCCGATATACAAGAAAGGCTTTGAACATGGCTACTGGCTGCAGCGTGGTGACAGTAAAGACCTGGACGGCATCATCCAGCGCTCCAACCATGACCAGTATAAATCTGGCTTGAAAGCTGGTAAAAAAGAAGCTGTGCGTGAACGTGTACGCCAGCAGTTGCAGGATAATTCAGGGCAATCACAAGATGTTAACAAGGAAATTGATATTGATTAGTTGTATTAGCTGTATTAGCTAATACAGCTAATACACGTAAAATTTACAGCTCTTTAAGTTTATCTATATAATCGGCCCAATCTTGCATCATAATGATACGTTCTTCTATAAAATCTGCACGGTCATAGGCTTTGTCAACATTGTTTTTTGGCGCGTGCGCAAGTTGCCTATCAACGACCTCATGACGATAACCTAACTTTTGCTTGATAGTACTTAATGCAAGCGCACGAAATCCATGGCCGGTCATCTTGCCCTTGTAACCCAATCGCTCCAAACCTTTTAAAACAGTGTTATTGCTAATGGGTTTTTGCCAGTTAAAAACACTTGGCAGGATATAGTCCGCTTTAGGATAAAGGCTTCGCAGTTCATTTAGTATGCTCAACGTCTGTCGGGAAAGAGGCACCTGATGCGGTTGACGCATTTTCATGCGCTGTGCTGGAATTGTCCACATATTATTTTCAAGGTCAAATTCATTCCAGGTTGCATTAATGAGCTCGCTTGTCCTTACAAAAGTTAGCAGTAAGAGCTTTGTCGCTAATACAGTTTGCCTGAATAAGCGAGGCCGGTTTTCTTCCAATATTTTTAAGAAATCTGGTAATTCTTTATAAGTAAAGGCGGCAAAATGCCTTCTCTTACGCCCTTTAAGTGCATCTCGCATATCAGATGCAGGATTTATTTCAATGCGACCCGTATTACGGGCGTATCGAAAAACCTGATTTATATATTGCAACATACGTTTAGCCATATCTAACGCATTGCGCTCTTCTATTATCCTAATACATTTTAAAATAGTGGGCGGTTTTATCGATGAAACGATGTCTTCGCCGAAAACCGGGAATACGTTATTTTCCAACTGCCGCATGATTTCTTTGTGGTAACCATCCGATAATTTTGCTTTTCTCTGTTCATGCCATTCTATAGCTATAGATTTAAACGTTAAAGATTGGTCGGCTTCAATTTCCTGTTGTTGTTTTTCATGCACTTTAGGGTCAAGCCCTTCAGATATAAGCTTTTTCAGGGCGTCTCGCTTTCTTCGGGCATCTTTCAGGGAAATTAGAGGATACACCCCAAGAGCGTATAGTTGCTCCTTGCCTTTTACACGATATTTTAATCGCCAGTATTTTGACCCATTCGGATTGACCAGCAAATAAAGCCCGCCCGAATCTGAGAGTTTGTAAGGTTTAGCTTGGCTTTTGGCATTGGTTATTGCGCGGTCAGAAAGCATTTGGGGGTACATTCCTGTGGGTGCGGTTTTGATACCCCCAATTGTACCCCCAGTGCACCTGAATTGCAAGGCTCTTAGCTGAACCGAATTGAACAGCAAGCTTAGTTTAATGGTTGTTTTAATTGATTTTTTGAACTGTATTGATTTTCAATGAACAGCATAATGGCGGAGAGGAAGGCAATTGAATTCTACTGTTATTACACTGAAAAGGATAAACAAATTTTGAATTCAAAAATTATATATACCCCCAAATGTACCCCCAGTAATAATCGATACATATCCGAATTCGAACACTCGATACACACCAGTATCTAATCGATGCAACTTTGTCAAGGTAAGCTGTCATCTGGTCTAAGGATTATAAGCGTCTATTATTGTTTAGGCAGTATTGTGAGCTCTATTACAATCTTTTGCTTATGCTATGCGTAGAGAAAGTAAGAATACAAATATTAAAAGTGATTATGCAGAGACACGTTCAAATATTAACGATAGCGTCCAAAAAATAAATCCGTGGGGTTTAACGAATAGATTGCCAGAATAAACTAAAATTGTTCCTCACAGACTCCTTCCCTCCAGTCCTAAATCTTAGATAACGTTTTAATCATCATTATTTGGTGAAGTATTTCTGTGGAGGACTTTGCAGTGCGTATGACTGAAAAAAGACAATTTCGGAAAAGCAAAGTTTAGATAATCGTCGTGCAGATTTCAGAGCAATGACAAGAATATCTGACGTCCATGCTGAAGTAGATGAAGTTTCAATACGAGCTGCAAGGATTAATCTCGAACTATTGCTCAAAAAATGGAGCAAAGCCTGTTTTTGGCCTTATCTGGATACAACAGTTCAAGTAGGAATATAGTCCTTGACACTTTATGGTGATTAGGGTAGATTCTTATCCAAGTGAACCTAATAGGCTGTCATCTGGTTATGCGGATTATATTCCTTCATTAATCCCCTTATAAAAATCGTTTTTTTAGACACCTAATTTCTGAAATCAACTATAAGCACGCTCCCCCAAAAAAAGAATCAAGGCACTGTGTTAAATCCAGTGCGTATTAGTTATTAAAACGAAAGGCAATGAATGATTGAAACTGAAATTGATAAACTGCTTGAAACTGGTTTTTTGCGCTTGCCTACCGTGTTGAAATATATCCCAGTAAGTAAGACTACATGGTGGAATGGTGTAAAATCCGGGCGTTTCCCTAAGTCTGTAAAATTAGGAACTGGCATTACAGTGTGGAGAGCAGAAGATATTAAAGATTATATAAACAGTCATCAATAATTCTCTACACAAAGATGCCCGAGCAATCGGGCATCTTTGTGTAAATTCGAGTTATGATATATTGCTATCAAGGAAATTAATAATTTTTTCCAAATCTTCTAACACATGACTAGTATGTGAAAGGTTTTGATGTTTAGAATATTCGTTTGGTATAGCAATACATTCCATTTTTGCTGCCTTAGCAGCTAGAATACCAACCTCCGAATCTTCCAAAACTAAACACTCAGAAGGTGATACTTTTAACTCTGTACATGCAAATAAATAACAATCTTTATTAGGTTTAGGTTTATCAAGATCATACGCTGAAACTATTTCATGAAAGTACTTTTCAATCCCAAGAAGTTGCACGATTTCCATTATATCTGTCCTTGGAGAAGAAGATACAATTGCACATTTTAATTCCCTATGTTGATAAATATATTCAAGTAAAGTGTATAAACCCTTTGCTGGTTTTAAATTGTTTTTAATGACACCAAAATATGCTGTTTTCTTTAATGATAATAGATTCTGCAAATCCATCTTTACCTCTGGAAAACATTTAGCAATATCAAGAAAAATGTTTTTTTGAGACATGCCGACGTACTTATTCCAATCTTTATCCGTCAATGTGATATCATGAGATTTTAATGCCAAATTAAACGATTCGAGCTGATACTTTTCATTGTCGAGCATCAAGCCATCCATATCAAAGAGGATAGCTTTATAGTTAGTAATTCTCTTTTTTATTTTAGGCACTGTATTCTCCACAATCTTAGGCTCAATAGGTTTTTTCTTGGATGCATTTTTTATATGAACTGTTGGCGTTTCTAAGGCTGTTTTCATTTCATCAATTATCGCTGACGCTTGTTCATTAATTTGTACATCAATAGTTGCTGCGAGTTTACCCCTTTTTATACTTTCAATTGCACCTTTGATTCCATCATAACCAATAACCGCAATGTTTGCATCTCCTAATTCAGCCAAGACTCCTAAGGCTAAAGTATCATTGCAGCAGAATATTCCATCAATATTAATTTTCTTTTCTGCAAGCTTATGTTTTGCGATTCTAAATACTTTTCTCGCTTCATCTTCCGTCCAATCATTTACATATCCACAATATGAAATATGTATGTCAGGAGCCCATTCAATTATTTCACCAATAAAGGCCTTCCTTCTGATTTCGGATGACTCTGAATTTTTTGGCCCTGAAATAATTATGATATTACCTTTCTCGTCTATTAAATTTATCATTGCTTTTGCCGCTAATTTTCCGCCTAATTCAAAGTCAGATGAAATATGTGCAACAGGCGAAATTTTATTATAAACAAAATCATCGGTTGAAATTGGATAGTCGACTAATATAACTGGAATGTTACTTTGATAAGCAGACTTAATATTTTTAAATAAATCATCATTGGTTTCATTTGCAACAAGTATGATGACGTGTGGATTTTCTTTAATCGAAGTTTTGAAGGCATTGTTCTGAGTAATAGCAGTGCCGACACCAAATGCAATACGATTAAGTTTATATGAACTATTGTGCGAATTACAGAACTCAGAAATTATAGAGTAAAGTATATTGCTATATTCTAAATCTCTTGGATTTATAAAATTTATCGTTTTAACTTCTGACCTATTCTTGCCAAGATGTTTATTGTGAAAATATATTACTACAGGAATTAGTAATAATAGGACATCTGTAAAGTTTGAAAAGAATATAGCAGCTACAACGACAAACGCAATTGCCATACCGCTTATCAATGTTGCGGTGTATGGTTTTCTAAAAGTGCCAGAACGATACAGGTTATATGAGTAATACAGCGAAAATGGCAAAGCAATTACCAGAATAGCCAATAGAACTACTCTGATATCACCCCTGCTAATTGACCCTATAATATTTTGCTCTGTATCTAAGCTATCTTGAAATGCCGATGTATTCATGACTATCGCTTGTACAGTTACAATTTGGGCAGGTTACCTTTGGTGGTGCTGCATTTCTATGAAGATGCGCATGATATATTTGGTCAACAGATAAATATATTGTTGAGACACAACGAGCACAGCGTAGAGTGGCGTTTAACTGTCTATTACGTGCTAAGGAATGCAGCTCAGCTCCTGTTACAGCGGCATTAACAGTGATCATCAAATCGTCAATAAATTGGTGGTAGTTCTTCATAAGAATTGTTTTTTGAGATTATTAAATATAATATTTATTCCTTAAAATATGGATTTTCGTCAAACCTCACCTTGCCATTATCATTCAATCGCTGCATCTCGTAATAAGGCAGCTTCGGATAATAGGTCACAGCATTATCAGCAATAAAGGCGAAGATGTTTTTACCTGATACACGGCGTAATTCATCAGGTGTAACCAATGGTCGTTTATTGGATTCAGACTTGCCCAGACCAAACCTGTTTCTCTCTGAAACAACATGCGAGGTTTCACCGATTGCCGTGCTGGCATATTCAGCCGTAAAGTTATCATTGACGCTAAAGAACTGGCGTATTGTAGAATTACCGACAAAGGTTTCCCAATTATCCTTATAATGTGCCTTTAGCTGTATCAGCGATTGCAGGATTGTCCATACTGTAATCTCAAACCCTGCGTATGTACTTAACGCCGTTTCTATTTCCGGCAGATAACCCAACGCAGCAAATTCATCCAACAGGAATGCAACCCTTTTATTCGGCTTGCGCACAACAGCCCGCATGCTGGTTGTCACCACCAGACGCAACCATCTTGCGTGGCTTTGCAGCTTGTCGGCTGGAATAATTACATACAGCGTAGTCTTACCATCTGATAAAGTTTTCGGGTCAAACCCGCTTTCCATTGATTTTTGCAAGGCAGGGGATTTTAGGAAGTCGGTGCATTGCAATACCGAGGAAATAATATTACCCCAGGTCTTGTCGCCTGCTTTCATCAATTTGGCAGTTTCGTTGGCAGCCTGCTTTACCGTATTGCCAAATAACTCATGGTCATTGACATTCATATCTGCAAGCAACTCTATCCAGTCATTTTCTGGCAGACGTACCCATTCCCATAGCGTCTTTAAACTGCGTTCAATCGGTTTGTCCTCGAACGTCACCATGTGCAGCAGCAAGCCTGCGATAATCGCCCTGGCATTATCGGTAAAGAACTTGTTATGATCATTACGGTCTATCGGGACAATCATTTCCGCTATCATCTGGGCATCATCTACAAGGTTAATATTGGTATTGTCTGCCAGTATATCGAGTGGGTTATAACTATGGGCTTCCCCGAGGCTATCTGCCAGCAGCCCCCACGGGTTTAGGACAACCACGTTCTGTCCCCGTTCCCTTTGGTAACGTGCGGTAATAGCCGCGTTCTCACCTTTGGGGTCTATTACGACCCAAGACCCCTGATAGTCGCTGGCGCCTAACAGGTTCGGGATAATCAGGTTGGTGCCTTTGCCACCCCTTGTGCCGGCTACGGTAAGGATATGCCCCTTATCCTGAAAGCTGTAGCCACCACCGATATAAAAGCCCTTCATGGGCAAATACGGGGCTAATTCATCTGGACGGGCAAACCGGGCAGAACCGAATTTGTTGCCCTCGACCAAAGCATTATGCATCCCGATACGCCACCGCCTGAATATCAGGAAGACGAATAACCCGAATATCAGGTTAATGCCGATATAGTACCATATTGTCCCATCCCGTAGCCAGTCGACTGGTACGAACTCCACAATCACAAACATGCAGGCAAACAATACCGCCCATATCAAAAGCGCACCTAGCAACATAGCTATGCGCACAATCGGACGCATCGGATAAAACTCAGGGTATTCGTCTTTTGGACGCATGAAACGATTATAGGCACGCACATATCCAAGCAGAGAACCAATCAGGGTGATTGGCGTCAAAACGACAGTTGCTATCCAAAGGATAATCCTTGTACTGTTTTCTGGATTGGGACGGCGTTCAAATAATAATTGCAACTCTTCGGAAGTAACATCGAATAAATGCTTTTTGCCGGAGGCATTCATACAGAGGAGATTTATCATGCTAATATATAATGCAGCCCGTTTTTACACAGGAGTGTTTTTCTTGAATATTCTCGGTGTTTTTCCGGTTGTGTTTTTGTGCAGCATTCCCGTACTTCAAAAAAAATTTGCACATAGTTTGTTGAAATCTGAACGAGGTTGCATGGCATGAAACTGTATCGTATGTCATTGAATTGATGTTTAATTTTTCGTTTTTTCCTTGACAGCGCAGTGTGAGTGAGCTATTGTTTTAGTCTTGTTGCAAGACGTGGTTTGTGGCCACAAAAACAAGTTTTGGGCACAAACCGTCTTGCAAGGGAGAACGCTGCACTTTTCTCCCTTGACCCTCTGCTTGCAGCTTTCAACAGACCAAAACAATAAACCCGCAAACGGATTTTATGGCACGACCCACGAAAGGGAGCGGTGAAAACCGCGACCTTGTTTTCAAGGTTCGGTTCACCGCAGGTGAAAAAAAATTACTCGTGCAACGAGCCAAACAGGCTGGGTTGACACCGAGTGATTTCGTGCGTGTCCATACCATTGGCAGCAAGCCGCATGGTAAACAGGCAACACCGGAACGTGCAATGCTCATTCGCTTGCAGGCAGAACTAAACAAGGTCGGCAGCAATGCCAACCAGATTGCAAGGGCGCTGAACCGCCGTGCGGATTCAGACAGCCTGTCAGGCTTATCCGTTGAATTAATCAACGAAGCCTTGCAGGGCATTAAACAGGTAACGGCAACAATCGCAAAGGAACTAGGTCATGGTCATCAGGGGGAATAGTCGCGGGAATGCACGGCAGCTATCCCATTACCTGCTGGCAAAGAAAGAGAATGAAGCTATCCGCATTCTGGACGTGAACGGACAACTTAACCCTGAAACCGAAGACCTGCACCGTGCAGTATTCCTGATGGGCGTGAGTGCTGAACTCTCGAAAAGTGAAAAGGGTTTATACCATGCACAGATTAACCCTGCTATCGGTGAAGATGCTGCCATGAATGATGACCACTGGCTGCTGGCTGCTGACATCCTCGGTAAGCAGTTAGGGTTGGAAGAGCAGTCACGGGCGATTGTGTTGCATACCAAGAAAGGGCGTACCCATGCGCATGTGGTCTGGGAGCGATACTCGCATGAACAGGGCAAAATGGTCAGTGACAGTTTTTCGCGCCTTGCGCAAGACCGTGCCAGGAAAGAAATGGAAGCCACTTTTGGGCAGGCACCAACCCCGCACCGGAACAAGCACCGCCCGGAACTGAAAGCCTCTCTGTCTGCCTTGTGGCATCAGACAGGCACAGGGGCGCAGTTTGTAAAGGCGGCACGGCAGAACGGGTATATTATATCAGAAGGTTCAGGCCGCAGCCCTTACATGGTCGTGGACGAGAATGGACGGTCTTACGACCTTACCCGGCAATTGCAGGGCGTGAGGCTGAAAGAGGTTCGCACCCGCCTGCGCCATGAAACCCTGTTAGGAGAGAAGGACGCTATAGCGCTGGCGCGTAAAAATCAGAATGACGCACAGGAACGCAGCGGCGGTACTGGCAAACAGACACTGAATTTAACAACTAAAATTATAACCATGCAGAAACAGTTTGCAGACAATGGTAAAGACATGACTGGCAAGAGCAGCCAGCAACAACCTGAACAGCAGAACACCCAAGACCTGTTTAAAGAGAACAAGCCGGGTGTGACGGGACAGCAGGCAGACAAAGATGTGAAGCAGAAGTTTGCCGAAAACAAGGCTGATACAGGAACGGATAAACAAAAGGACAAAGAAAAACGCCGCGAAGCATTTAAGCAGCAATTGCAACAAAAGCCAGGGCGTGACCGTGAGAGGGGGATGGATATTGATTAGGAAACGCTACATCATGAAACTGGAAGAATTACACTAGAAGCATCAAAAGGAATTGGATGAATTTCGTGCAGTTCGTGAAAAGCACATGGCTGAGCTATGGCATGTTAAAACGGATGAGCAGCAGGACGATATACCCGAAAGCCTGCGACATAGACTTGATTATGACTGGCTGCAATTTGAAAAGGAATATGGAACAGATAGCCCGCAGTTTAAAGAATTATTGACACTTCAGAAATCTGAACTTGCACTGAACAGGCAACAAACAATAATGGCTTATATTGAAAATGCTATGGATTTAGCATGGTACAATGCAGAACCTATCACCTGAAAACGAGAACAAGATTTTTATTTTATCAGCAGAATTATTGCTGTTAAACATAGTTGCATTCTATGGTTTATCCAAATATTCGCTCTTTCTTTTTATTCGAGTTCGCATATCGTCTTTAGGATTTTGATCCAATTAAAAGAATATTTAAGCATTTGCTTAAATAAGAAAATTCATATCTTCGCGATATGGAAACGTGCATTAGGCAATTTGCCGACAAAGAGCAGATAACAGATTGCAGGGAAAAAATTAAAACATGTGATTCTTCATTTAAAGAGCTATCAAGTGTATTAGACTTGGCAGGTAATGAAGTTAGACTCAAAATTCTTTATCTGCTAGATGAAGAAAAAGAACTGTGTCCTTGTGATCTAAGTGACATACTGGGAATGAGTATACCTGCTATTTCACAGCATTTAAGAAAGCTAAAGGATGGAAATATTATCGAGCCTCGCAAAGAAGGACAAACTATCTACTATTCTCTTAAGTTAAACCACAGAAAGATACTTACTCCATTTTTCAAGCATATCAATCATAATCAGGAAGCTATAAAATCATAGTATATGAAGCAGCTAATCTTTTTCATTACAATTGCAGCAACGTTCTTATTGGGATGCCAATCGAATCCCAATACCGTAAAAGAAGATGTTTCCTTTTATAAAGTGCCGTTAGTATGTGGTGCTGCGCCTGAAATAGGTTGCGGTAGCCGTATTAAACCTTTGTTTGTAGCTACAGAGAAGGAGAAGGCTGTAAAAGAGTCTTGGACAAATCGCCAGGGGACGGTGATAGCATTTGTTTGGAACGGTCATAATACTATTAATGAGCAAATGTTAGAAGACCTATTTGTCAAAAACAATATAGAAGCAGAACTTATTACCGATACATCAATTCTAAAGGAATTGCGTGCAAGTTTCCGAGACAAAGGTAGATGGTACGAAGGAATGGATGTCGATCAACTAAGCATAGAAGAAGCAGGGGTAATTGCGTCTCAAACTACTGGTTTTGCCTTAGAGGAAGGCTTTGTTGATAGCACTCAGGCAGCTACAATCAAAAGCGATATAGAAAACTACTTCAAAACTGAGTTAGTGCAAGTGCGAACATTGGAGAACCTTACAAGTGATTCAACACAAGAAAGGTGGAGAAAAGATGCCTACAACATCATTGTTAATCGTGTTGGAAAGGAAAAAGCTGACAAAATAGCGCACGCCTATGAAAAAAAACTTTCGGAAATTGAAAGCTGCGATTAGCCAAATAAAGCATAAATGAGACTTCATCTCCAAAAGATCGGAACTCTTGGGTTATTCCTAACTGCAATTACTTCCCCGTGTTGCTTTCCCTTGTTTGGCTTTATTCTTACAGCCTTGGGCGTAGGCAGTTTTGAGTTATTCGGCGAGTGGTCAATGACTATATTCATGTTTCTGACGTTGCTGTCTCTTGGAGGGCTAGCTCTCTCATACCGTATGCACAAATCCATACACCCTTTACTAATAGCTATTCCATCGGCAACTTTGATATTTTTTAGTTACTATTTAGTGGAGGCAGATTATTGGCTCAATATTCTTTACGCCGGCATGTTTGGTATGCTGCTTTCATCGATTGCCGATTTCTATAGAACACGCCAATATAAAAAAAGCAAAAAAGTGGAACTGCAATCAATCATTACATGTCCCAAATGTGGGCATCAGAAAGAGGAAACTATGCCAACAGATGCTTGCACTTTTTTTTACGAATGTGAAAGCTGTGGAACGCGTCTAAAACCCAAAACAGGTGATTGTTGCGTATTCTGCAGTTATGGAACTGTAAAGTGTCCACCTATACAAATGGATAAATCTTGTTGCGCTTAAAACATTCAACATGAAGATCATCATCAGAATTATTGCTACGGCTGTTATCCTGTTGGGTTTAGTACATACTTATTTTGCCTTATTTTGCCATTTTGAAGGTGAGGAAAAGCTGTGGTTTCTTGGTGGAGGATTTGCGGTAGTTTTTGCAGGCTTACTCAATTTCATAGCTACAGAAAGAATCACTTCAAAATTTGCTGTAGTCATTGCTTTGATAGTAAACTCTATCATGACTGCAATGTTTATCTATGCTATACCTCTTTTGGGAGGTACTCAGCTTTATGCTAGTATATGCGGCGTTAACTCATCGGAATAGCGTTTAGCAAAACGTGCAATCGTTAAGGCATCGAGCTTATCATTTTTACCCCTTTTTATAGATAATCCACTTGATATGACCGACCCTGATACTACACTATATTCAATTCCTTTCTCTTTCAAAAAGTACCACAATGGTTGGGCATAAACCCCTGTATGTTCCATACAGATAAACCATTCCTCTTGTTTCTTCATTTTTTTTAGCCATTGAATGGCTTTTTTGAATCCAGAGAGATTGTTATCAATACGTAGATGTGTCTCTATTCCAATTTCCCCAGTTACGGATAAATCAAGCCAAAGCTTGGACACATCAATACCAACAAATAATGTTTTCATTACAAGCAGTTTTTAAGAAGTAATAAATAAGGTTAAATACACTCACGCCTTTACTGGGCTTATATTCCCGGCATTCTATTTAAGTTGAATAACCTTTTAAAAAACAAAATGGTCTGATGCAACGGTTAGGTTTGAACCTGGCGACGCTCTTAGTTCACCATTTTGCCTGACACAAAATAGAGAGAAACAAAACAAACTGTCTTGTTACAAGCTATGAATGTCGATGTAAATGTAAAGGCGACGCTCCGTTCATGAGCTGAATGTCGATTGAGCAGCTACAATGTCCCACTGGTGGAGCGGCATTGTAGCTGTAAAAAGGAAAGAGAAGTAAGCGAAATGCCTACCTCTCTTCTCTCTCTTGTTTGTTCTGTTTGCTATGAGTATAGTAATAAATAGGCGAGCAATAACCCGGCTATAAAAAATCCGATGTAAGGAACATAACGCATAACGATGCACTTTTACTTGATTGTTTGATATTCAGCAAGTTACAGCTTTTTTTACAACCCAGCGCTTAATTATTTTTCTCAACTGCGTACAACACCGCCATTGATTAATTAAGCCATGCAAAATTACGGGATGCAGGCTGGCAGTCAATGATTTGCCTCTGGCGAGTTCCTCTTTGACAGCACGCCTTTATAACACCTCGTCAGGACTTCCGCATGATTAATTCTACATCAAGGAGGTTCTTATGGGTACACAGACTAGGTTAAAAAGACAATTGCGCGGGATTATTGATAACGCCCCACATTCACTCAAGGCTGCCGTAGCCAGAGAGGCACTGGACAGCGATGATATTAGCTGCTTTTTCAAAGACCTGCTTTCACACGGTTGCCAAAGCGGCATGATTGGCAGCCTTATTTATTACAACGATACACATGAATTTTACGATAAGCACTATCATGAAATCGAAGAGCTGCGCTACGACCTTGAACAGTCCATAGGCGAAGCCTTACAGCCTAAAGGCGACCTTAAAAACTGGTTCGCTTGGCTGGGTTTTGAAGAAACTGCCAGACTTCTAGCAGATGAATTGCAAATTGACTGGTGATAGTCTAATGCCAATATCAATCAGAGCCTTGTAGTATGCAAGGCTTTATTTTTACCCTTCATTTCCACCCAATAAATATCCCCTCTTGCAGAGCAGATATTTATAAATCATCGGCAAGCAAAGAAAGCTGTTGCTTACATTGCTTTCTTATTTCTAGTTTTCTGGGTATGTTCAATCTGAAATTTCTTCTCTTCTCTTGCGTCCGTTTTTCTTTGATAGGCCAGTGTTATAACTGTACAGATAGCAGTTATTATTCCAACTACTTGAAGTGTCATGTTCATTAATATTTTTCGCCTAATCAGTACATTTTGGCGGATTAACTCTGACTCTTTTTTATGAAGAATACCAAGGTAATTTCTTATACAGGCTTGCTCGTAACCTTCGCATAATTGCTTTATATCAACTACCTTATTGTTATTAAGGTCAAGCATTCGCTGGGTCTGAAGGGCTTCAAATTCAACAAGTTTTTCTTCATATAAATTGCGCCCTGAACCCAAAACGATATTTATCGTTTCAGGATGAAATGCTTTTAATAATGTTGTTATCATTTCTTCATAGCACTTAACCAAACTATTATTTGCCGTTATATAGGTTTTTGCGAGTATTATTTGACATTCTTTAAATGCTTCAGATTTTCCTGTCTGCGTCTTTTGTTTGTTGAGTTTGGCAATAGCTATGTGTAGGTTCAATAGCTCTTTTTCTAATGATGAGCAATTGCCATTATGGGCATGAATATTATTTTGTATTTGCCCTATATCAATTAATACAGATTCGTATTCAGTGTAGAACTCTGATGTGTAATTCTTACTCATACTTCAATTATTTTTGAGCGTTATGAGGGTAAGAATTACGGTTCTAAGCCCTTAGTAAATAGATACTTTCTTCATTTTTGCTACTTTTTATTATAGTGGGGTGGCAGAAACCCACTTTTTGTGAGATAAATATTTTGATTTTCGTTTATTATACTGAGAGGTTTTTATCTCAGGTTTTAAGAGTTTAAAATCAGGTTTAAAATATCAAGAACAAAAGTTATACCAGCCGATTAGTCAATTACTCAACTTTTAACTTAATTGAATAGTCTGTCCAGTTTTTAACAACAGTAACCTTACCTGTTATTTCATCGCAGATATAATTGTCTACTTTCTTGGTTTCAACATCACAGCCAATTACAGTCTTTGTTTCATCAATTCCAAATGCTGCCTTGTTGGCATTGTACATCGAGCAAAGTATTTTTTTTGCTTGTTGTATCGCCGCTATAGCTTCGGCAGCTAACAGTAATCTATTGTTATTGAACTTTTTAAAAGGATTAAAGAACATTAGAAAGTGCCCTTGTTAGTGATAGGTGGTATAGAATGCATCCACTAAAAATTGGAACATTTGTATCCCTTTAGATTATATATCTAATATAAAAAATATTCACGTACTAAAAAAATATTTTATGCCAGATAGTTAATATCAGACAACAACATGGTTAGTATGTGTTGCAGGACGAAGCCTTACAACCTAAAGGCGACCTTAAAAACTCGTGATAGTCTATTGCCAATATCAATCAAAGCCCTGTCCTCAGCAGGGCTTTGTTTTTTGTCCGTCATCACACCCATATAAATATCCCCTCTTGTAGAGCAGATATTTATAAGTCATAGGCAAGCAAAGAAAGCTGCCGCTTACATTGCTTTATCTCTATTGATTGAATGTTTCCTATTGGGCCTTTGTGCCAGCAAAGCTATGCCGGGTGACGGATGGCGGGCAAGGTCTGCGCTACGCCCTTCCTGTCGTCAGTCCTTCGCTTGCCTGCGGTTTGGCAAAAACAATCTCCAGTTTTTGTTTCGGTGGCTGGGGGCAAAGATACCGCCACGCCCAAGTGGTATTCTTTTTACCAAAATCTTGACTGCCATTCGTCACCACGCATAAAAGGGGCTTATCAAAGTCCAATGAGGCTTTTTGCCGAATTGGGTTTAGTCACTTTTAAAACAGCATAAAATGAACAATCAAAAATTATCCCGCCTGATGAAATTGTCTTGGGACATTCAACGCAGCAAACGCAACACAAGGTCAAGGGCATTAACCGCCGCATGGGCAATTATCGGCAATGAAGATATTACCGTGCATTACCTGACACGCAGGTTGAACCATGACAAGCCTGTCAAGCAGAAAACCATGCAACAGTTCGGGCTATTCGCATGAGTAAAATAAAAAGGCTGCCATTGGCAGCCTTTTCCTGTTTGTTGTTTGTACCTATAATCAAACCACCCCTTGGTTATTGCAGTTCGCAGGTTTCTATCACCGTCACGCTGCCGCTTTGATAGGTCTTGTCGTGCAGCTTGCAACGGTCTTTGGCAGTCTTTTTATTGACTTGCTCGATATAGATTGTATTCGAGTTCTTGATGCCTGTATTGGTGTTGCAGACGCACGTCCAGTCTTTTTTGCAAGATGCGAATACCAGTGCACAAAATACGGCAATGAGTAGAATTTGTTGTTTCATATTGTAATGTTGATTTTAAACGATTATTTCCTTTTCCATGTGTAGGTGAAAATGGTCGGGCTTACTTGGGTAAACACACGCTCCCATTTCAGGGTGGTTTCATCAAGTTGGATAATCTTGATAGTGCTTTGCAGGGTGTCACCCGGTGTTACCAGTTCCAGTGTCGGGTAAGCATCCAGTTTCCATGTGCCATTCTGTGTTTGCGGTTCTGAGGCATCACACTTGGTTGCCCCTGCATCGGCTACACACGTGCCATCGGTTTTGATGGTCAGTATATCATCTTTGGCACAGGCTGGCATCGGGTCAGGATTGGCAGGGTCATTGGTCGTCACCGACTGGATAGACCATGTACCGACAATCAATTCCTTTGGTGTTTTGCTTGGTGTTGGGGCAGGGCTTGGTGTTGCCGAGCTATCGTCTTTCTTGCAGGCAGCAAACAGCACCATTGCTGCACAAATAGTGGTAATAATCTTTCTTGGTTTCATGTTCCTTTGTTTTATATCTGGTTAAGTTGTTTCAATATGTTGGTATCAATATTTCTGCGTGTGCATTGATACGCTTTAAAAGCTGCTGTACCGTTGTGACATGCCATCGACAGTTTTGCCGAAATGTTGGTATCTGCAAGCGGTTCAGTTCACTGGTTATAGCCCGAACCGTACAAATGCCACGGGCTTTAATTCGTTCAATGACAGGCTTCATTTTCATGGCAAAGCCTACTGCATTTTCATGGTTCAACTTTGATAAAACTTCCCGTCCGTTCTTACCCAAAATCACGCCTCGCAGTTTGGCTGCCTGTAATGCTGCAATCGTCCTTTGACTTATCATATCCCGTTCATGCTCTGCAAAGACTGCCATCATGTGAACGACTACTTTTTCTGCATAAGGATTATCAACCGCTTTAAAATCAACCTTTGATTCCATCAGCTTCGTGATAAAAGCTACATTACGCCCGAGCCTGTCCAGTTTTGCAATCAGCAGCGTTACCTTTTGCTTCCGGCAGGCCGCCAGTGCCTGCAACAGTACAGGGCGGTCATTGCGCTTGCCTGATTCAATTTCAATGAACTCTCCTGCGATGGTAAAACCGTTGGATTGGGTAAAGCCCGCCACTGCCGCTTGTTGTGCATCAAGCCCCAGCCTGGATTTACCCTGCCGCTTGGTTGAAACACGGTAATACGCATAAGCCATCTTCATGCCTGATGTCATTTAGAAACCTCATAGGTGCAAGGTTCAGAAGGCAGCCGCGTACAACTACAAACGAGCGTTTATCTTTGTACAGCTTTCAGTCTGAAAAGTGAAAGATTGAATATTGTGTATAGCTGAAACCCTTGCGGAATGCGAGGTCGGAAAATGGTAAAATCGTGAATACTCTCTAAAACGAATGTGTTTTGTACAACTACAAACGCTCGTTTGTAGTTGTACAAATTTTTGTTGTGTATTTCTTTATCGTAGCACTGTAAATCGAGATATGAACTATGAGTAAATCTTACTCTTTGGTGTAAGTCCTGTAGCGGTCAGTGACATGCCAAGGGAATTTTTTTGGCCAATTATTGTCAATAACTTTTCCTACATAATCAATAGAAATTGCAGCAGTACTATTTTTAAAAAGAACAGCATATTTGAATTTAGTATTAGGATACTTACCAGTGCAAATCTTTTTGAATTCTATAAAGGTTGCTCCAGTCGATGCTGCGCCTTCAATAATCAAAATATTTGAATTGCTTTTTATTACAGCATCAAGTATTTCAATGCCGTTTGGAAATTCAACTTTTCTGCCACCATGTTCATCTACACTATAAGTGACATCTATTGCATAGAATGGCAGAGAACCAAGATTGCCTGCAATCCAGCCACCCCAAATACCGCCGCTACGCCCTAAGCCAATTACGACGTCAATCTTGACCCCTGACTCTTCAATTTTATTCAATAAGCTATGAGCTGTATCAAAACTGTAATTCCAGTTTCTAATAGAAGTTCTAAACATTCTTGGCCCTCCAATTTGCAGAATGTTGGCGACCAATGATAGGATAAATACCAAAGCATTTACAGTTGTAAAAAGTATTAGCTTGGTTTTTTGCAAACCACTAATTTGATATACTGCACCAGTCGTTACAGCAAAAAGAATAATTGTTACTCCAATCCAATACCAGTGGTATTTTCTCATAAACCGAAACTATTTGGGCATAAAAAATTAAGGCTTTTTTGCAAGAACTATATGAAAAAATAGCACCAGACTAAATCATTAGTTTTTACAAATGCAATCAGTTTTGTATAAGATTAACTACTTACACAATGGTTATTTAAGACCTTTTAGGCAAGTATAGCGAATAGTCTTTCTGTTGTTTTTCTAATTAACTTCGTTTAAATTCTTCCGAATTATCAATCTTCTTTATCCCGGCACTAATTGTAATTGCTACTAATGCAGGTCTGCTGCTGACTTTAAATCGCTCAAACAACTTATCGCGATAGCCGTCAATGGTGCGCAGGCTTAGGCCCATTTCTTCGGCTATCTCTTTGTACGTCATATCTGTACATGACAAGCGTAGAAACTTGATATCATTTTCTGACAGGTTTGTATTCATTGCCTTGTTGTGGAGTACATTATT
This sequence comes from Chitinophagales bacterium, assembly GCA_017303395.1. Taxonomy (GTDB): domain Bacteria; phylum Bacteroidota; class Bacteroidia; order Chitinophagales; family Chitinophagaceae; genus Polluticoccus. The sequence continues at coordinate 28,009 of JAFLBN010000024.1, read as the reverse complement.
CACATGCTGATTTACGATTTCTGTGTAATACAAGCCGCTTTCAAATACCTTGTTAATAGCTAAATGCAACTCCTCTGGATTAATTTCTTTTGGTAAGAAACTGTCTGCACCATCCCTGAAACACTTAATGATTGCATATTCATTATAGTGCATCGAAAGCATAATAACTTTTATCTGTGGATATTTGGCTTTCAGAATCTTTAGAGTTTCGTAGCCGTCCATCTTAGGCATGCTAATATCGAGCAGGCATACATCTGGCAAAGCTGTCCTTTTTTCCAGTATGTTCAAAAGTTCAAGGCCATCGTTGGCTTCAACATCGACTGCGCAATTGGAAAATTCATTAATTGAGAGGCGTAAACCTTTCCTGAAAATAGGGTAGTCATCGGCAAGGGCTATGCTGATTATTTTGTTTGTTGTCATACAGAGAATTCTATTTAAATAAAACGAATGCCCTGACAGGAGGTTGGACTATTTAGCAAATCTAAAGCTATGAAAGGGATTTATCAATGCCGTTAAAAAACGGTGTCGTTATACGTGAAAAATACCCACTAATAGTCTTTTTTTATTTTTAAAAATGTCTTTTCAGCGTTTAGATTATAAAGAATCAAAAAAGTTACTTCATTAAGTAATAAGTTGTTGAAATTATAAAATTAGACTTGTTTAATCTCTATCGATGAAGTATTCTATTTCTTGTTTTGTAATCGACTTACTAACATATTCTTGGTCTGATTTAGGAATAATGCCTGTACTGTTTTGGATTAATTCACGGTATTTAGCTGTATGATTAGGTTTAGTTTCTAAACCATTAATCCAACATTTAGAAACGTTACATCTAATAGAAACCTTTGTAGGTTTAACAATGTATATATCTTGAATTAATGCTTTAACTAACAATGAGTCCTTGGACAATATATTTCTAGGAACAACAAAGCCGTGACTTTTGTCAATCATAATACCGTTGCTGATTTTATACCTACAGTCTAATTCTGTACCTAGACTTTTTTCTGGTTGAAATTTGTGTCCCTGTGAATAGACCTTAAACGTTCTGTTAGGAGCGCTTGTACCATATTTATTTAGGAATGAGTCAATTTTTTGTATGTATCGGTCATTATCTTTTTTAGGTAATAGAGAATCGTTTATTGTAAAAGTACCGTTGTCAAAAACAATTTCAAATGGTACATTGTCTTGAATGTATCCATCGAGCCAAGCATCAATAGCTACAAAATCTTCTGTTCCTTTTTCATACGCATCGTTACTGTAATTTTTCATCCAAAATATTGTTAGGCTATCATGAAATTTATCGTTTCTACTATTTGAAAGAAGCGCGGAGTGTTGCGAGTAGGCAATATTTGAATGAACTAGTATAATTACAATTAAAAAAGTATATCGTTTCACAGTTAGTGTTTTTCCCAATATTAATTAATTTGTAAATAAATAAAAAATTGTGAAATACACTATTGGATATTTGTAACTATTAATACATTTACAATAAGTGGCAAAAAATTATCCTAAAACTTAAATCAAACGAAATGAAAAAATTAGCAATTCTTGGCTTTGTTGTTACTACAATATGTGCATCTTCATTAATAATTAGTTGTAGCAAAGTTGCAAACGTCCCTCAAACTAACAATTCTGGAACATCTACTGCACTACAAAGTAGTGCTAAAGGATGGGATGGAATAATTGTTAGAGTCCCAACAAAAACAGAATTTGGTGCCGTGAATCCTAATGGAGGCTGTAATTCGGGCTCTGGCTGTAAAGTTACTACTTATTCAAATCCGCTCGTAGTTAATCCTGGTACAGGTTGGACTAGTGGTGAAGCTGGGTTAAATTCAAATAACCATCTTGTACTTTCATTTAGAAAAGAATTTATGAGCCAAACTTGGAAAGATTATTTTGAAGATGGTTCAATGGATATTCAGGCAACTTTGGTTGTTGGTTCTGATGTTATGGATCAGTTAACTGGTGTCGAAAATTCTAGCTATGTTATATCTGCAGGTACATATTCTTATGATGACGACGAAGAATATTACTATGTAACATTCTAATCTTAGTTAGCATGTATGTGCGGCCACTTCACATACATGCTATTCGTTTTTTAAGATTTTTTTTATCTCAACCTTATTATCAAATACTAATTTAATAAATAGCATTTGATTTGAATATTGAGAAACCTCGAAGTTATAATATCCCCTTTGGCTTGTTATTATCTGAGCATCAAGATTTTGTCCAATACTATTTAATAATTCAATCTTTTTTAAACCTAATGAAGGTTGAGTGAATATTATGTAGATTTTGTTTTTACATGGATTTGGGGATATAAGATAATTAATATTAGTATTATTATTTGCAGTTATGTTTGGGTGTTGCGTAAGTGAAAATAGAATATCAGTTGAGTAAATATTTGTACTGATTTTATCACATTGTCCTTTAGTGAACATTAGGCTACAATCATCATCTGTATAATCCATATAGTTCATAAACATAATGCCAGACTTGTTTGAGGTACATTTATCATACTTTGGAAATGATGGGCATCCTGAAGTTGAATTGGCTTGGATAGGTGTATCTTCAATGTCATCATCTGCTCCGCCATCTATTAGGCATTTACCATTATCATCACCCCAAATGTGCTTTAAGCCAAAGAAATGTCCTAGTTCATGAATAAGGGTTTTACCCTTGTCAAATTTTGGTAGAAAGAATTCACTTGAATCACTTCTTGAACCTAATGTCCCATAGTGCATAACTATCCCTAGCTCTTGAAAAGGAATTGATTTGTACTCAGAAAGTAGCAGTGGAGATATTGTTAATGCAGAGTAATTAAAGCCGTTATTGTCTGCTAAAGGGTTGATGACCCACACGTTAATATATGACATTGGGTCCCAACCACTAAGCCCCAAGCTACTATTATATTTTACATCGCTAAAGCCAATTCCAGAGCCGGTAATGCCATTCGATGATATTCCATTTTGAGTTGTTACCTTAATTTCAATCCCATCGGTTTCCTGATTGTCAGGTGTTACTCTTGCTAGCTGAAAATGAATATCAACACTCCCTGTTAAATGTCTGAATGCAAGCGGTATCAGTGCTGTATCTTTATTATTTTGAAAAGCATCGTTAATTACTGCAATTTGTTTAAGTACCCGCTGCTTAATTCCATATAATCCTCCTAGTTTATTAATTTGTTGTTGATTAAGTATAAAATGAAAGACCAATGGTATGTCGTATTTTATTGTATTATTATTAAAATTCGACTTGAGCGACCATTTAGGAGTCTCGTTTTTTCCTTCATATTTTAGTTCTACATTGGAAACAAAAGACCCCCAACCGCATCGTTTGTACAATTCTTGAGATTCACATTTAAAAGAGTATAGTAAAACAAAGAAGAAAGGTAATAATTTCATATACGAAACTAAATTAGTAATTTGAATGAAAAGAGTTGTAATAATTGTATTTATTGGATTGCTTATTTGTACTGCCATCCTATACTTTCTACAAAAAAAAACTAACAAGCCTTTTGTATTATACTCAAGGCCTATTAGTAGCAATGCAGAACCGACAACATCAATTGAGTTCTCAGAGTATAAATTTGATTTTGGCTATATTAAAATGGGAGATACAGTATCACACGATTTTATATTTAAAAATACTGGCAATATCCCATTAATAATAAATAAAGTAACAGCCTCTTGTGGTTGTACTATTACCGAATACACTACAGAACCAGTGCTCCCAAGTAAATTTGGTAGAGTGTCAGTACGTTTTAACTCTAGTAATAAATCTGGCTCTCAGTTTTACAATATACTCGTTCATGGAAATATAATAAACAGGTCAATTCCTATTTCTTTTCGAGCATTTGTTGAATAGTGCTTCCAACACTAAACTGCTAATATTAATGTTATCAATTTGCAATTACATACTGATGATTGATATGACGTCGTTTATTTCCCAATTACAGCATCTAGAGCATCATCTGCACTCTTGTTAATAAAACTGGCTTGATAGCCTATGGTTGTAGTTACTGTCGAGTGACGATATAATTTCTGTAGCATTTGGACAGGGATTTTATCACCTGATATGTTGCCAAATGTGTGACGTGATATGTGCATTGATATTTTCTTGCTAACCCCTGACTTTTTTGCGACCTCCTTAAGATTTTCATTAATTGGTTTCAGCTTCACTTTAATACATCGCTGTACAGCAAAAGGGTCATTAAGGTTGACCAAGCCCTTTAGTTCAGGAAATACAAGATCAGTGTCATCTTTCTGGTCAATGTACTGGTTTAGTATTTGTTGTGCCTTTTCTGGTACTTTAAGGCTATCGGCCTTATTGTTTTTACCCATTGAATAATATAAACGCCCATTTTGGAAATCAGCCCATTTCATGCGCAGGACATCTGACACCCGCATCCCTGCAAAGTAAAAAGAGAAAAGCCATAGATTGCGTACATGATTCAGCTCAGGATATTCCGTTAAATCCACATACTCAATTGCTGTGACATCTTCTGACGTTCCACCAATTTTAAGGCTTTCCGGGAATTTAATTTGCAGCTTCCCTTTCCCAAAGGGATAGTATTTTGGGTCACATGCTTTTTCATCGACTGCCTGACTAAATATTGAACGAACAACAACCCAATGGTTGATGGCACTTCGTTCTGACATTTCATATTCAGCTTTGAGCCATGTTTTAAACCGCTTTAGCATGGGCATTGTTAATTCTGAGAATGGAATATCATGTTTTAGAAACTCTTTCAGGTGTTTGACCCTTGGTTTATCTGCGGAATGACGATTATACTTTCTGTCAGCTTCGAGCCTGCTAATATATAAGTCTGCCTGAGCAAATACGGAACTGCCACTTGCGGGTTTAATTTTCTGCTTAATAGTCTTTGCTGAAGTTGCAGCTTGAGTATTTACGGCATCTAAAGCTGTGTCAGTTGATTCAGAGATTTTTTTCTTGATAAACTGATTCAGGCGCGTCGAGTTTGGATGCGATTTTTTGACTGTTTGTGCTTCTTCGTCCCATTGATTTTCATGTAATGAAACACCTAAATGGATAAAGGAAGTCTTACGGTCTTTAGTAATCCTGATGGCAAGTGGATAAGTGCCATCTTTCTTTTGTTTTTGACGAAGAACTATCTTTGTAGTAGCTGTTATTCCCATGGTTCAGCAGATTAATTGGTACAACAAAGGTACAACATTTACTGGTTTATTCTGTATTTTATTGATGTGATATTTTGTAATAATGCAGTAAAATAAGGGCTTTAACGAAATATGAAACCATAAGAATACAAAATATACAGGACTTAAAATCCTGTATGCAGCAATGCGTGTGCGGGTTCAAGTCCCGCCCGGGGCACTTAAGGTCACTTTTCATAAGTGACCTTTCTTATTTTAAGTCTTTTGTATCTTCTCCTATCTGATTTTTTAACTGTCTGTTTATTGTATTGTAGAATTGTCTTGAAAATGTATTTTTTCATGCCTATTTAATGCGTGTTTTCAGGTTAATAGGCTATTATCAGATAGTTTTGCAGCATATTCCTTAATCATGTTTCAAATACCGACAAACCTGAAACGTTTTATTGTTTTTGTGTTCCTTCTTGTCTTTTCTTTTCAGGCATATGAGGTACGTGCATCTCATGCCGCTGGTGGAGAGATAATTTATGAATGGTTGCAAGGGTCTACCTACAAAATCACGTTTAAATTTTATCGTGATTGTTCTGGCATTGCAGCACCAGCCAACTTAGCCCTTTGTTATACGAATACTTGTACTAATACAACATTAACTACAATACTATATCCTTTATCAGTATTGCCAGACGGAAGCCCTAATGGCGGTCCTGTTAGTTTAGGCTGTCCCGGTGTTGGTACAACATGTACAAATACCAGTTCAGCAGTGCCTGGATATAGAGAGTGGTGGTATACGGCCAATGTTACGCTACCATCTGCGTGTAGTTTATGGAGGTTTTCAGTGGGGATATCAGCAAGAAATGGTAGCGTGAATTTAGGCGGGGGCGGACCTACCGGAGATTTTTATAGTGAAGCCACTTTGAATAATGTAATTGCACCGGGTAATTCTTCTCCATATTTTTCAGTAAAACCAGTACCTTCTATTTGTATAAATCAGCCATATACATATAATAATGGCGGTGTTGACCCTAATTCAGATTCTCTTGCATTTGAACTCATAATGCCGCAATCGCCATCAGGCGGATGTACCAACCCATATGCATTGTCTTTTGCTTCTGCAACTCCCTCATTTAACCTTGTAAATAATCCTTTTCAGACCAATAATACTTTTGTATTAAGTGCCTCTACCGGACAAATGACTTTTACGCCAGCTGTAACTGGTTCTAATACACTGACTGTTCGTGTAAATGAATATAGAAATGGTGTTTTTATTGGCTCTGTAATGAGAGATATACAGGTACAGGTAATTAACTGTGCTGTGACTGCGCCCATTGCCAATACAGTATCTACAACTATTACGGGTGGTACAATGGTAAATGGGCGTATCGAGGCATGTGCAAAAGTACCCCTAAGCTTTTGTTTCGATCTCAAATCTAATGATACTGCTGCTATCATTGTAGCTTCAGATAACTCAGCAGCAGCAACTCCGGGAGCAACAGTAACTTATACGGGACAAAAAACTGATTCGGTAAGGGGATGTTTCAGTTGGACACCTAATACCTTAGATACTGGTCTGCGAATATTTACTGTAACTGCAAAAGACTCTACATGTGTTTCTCCAGGTGTAAGTGTAGCGCAAACTTTTGTATTCCCCGTGTATATATGGCCGATTACAGACATCATAAAAGACACAACAATCTGTTATGGTGATTCTGTATCGCTGCTTGCTGTGGGCGGCAATGCTTTTACCTGGACTGTACTGCCCGGTGGTGCACCACTTTCTACACTTAGCTGTACTACGTGCAGGCAACCGTATGCCAAGCCATTAATAACTACGCAATATGTAGTTCAGAATACAGGGATACAGTATTGTAGTAAAAACCGAGATACTGTTACTGTAGCTGTATTAGACATCAGAAACGATACATTGATAGCTAATGCCACTACAAATATTTGTCAGGGTGATACATTGAAATTATTTTCTTCTACCGCACCTGCCGGATATGGATACAGGTGGACTGGCCCTGCAGGGTATAATTCTCTGATACAGAATCCGCAAATTATTTCTGCACAGCCAACGGCTAGTGGAGTCTATTATTTAAGCTCCTCGAAGCTTGGTTGCTATTCTCGGCCTGATACTGTAGCAGTGCAGGTAACAGCAAAGCCTGCAATTTCCTCCATAAGTAGTAATACTCCGGTTTGTGAACAAAGCACATTAAATCTGTTTGCCAATTCTGCAACTGGAACTTCTTATACATGGAGTGGTCCTAATAGTTTTTCATCTGCGGTACAAAATCCTTCTATATCTAATACACCAATTGCTGCAGCGGGTATTTATAGTGTTTATACTTCTTTGAACGGGTGTAAATCAAATACAGTTACCACTACTGTTGTAGTAAATCCTAAACCAATAATTGGAAGTGTTTCTTATACAGGCACAACAGCTTGTGGAGCATCCGATGGTTCTATCACACTGTCCGGTTTAGATATAAATAAAAATTACACCCTTAATTATTTTAAGAACGGTATAGCGCAGGCTCCTTCTATTCGCAACTCCGGTTCTACTGGTATGATAGTAATTGCGAATTTGAATGCTGCATTATACTCACGCATTACAATATCATTACTGGGTTGTGCATCAGATACTACTTTGCCGTTATATCTGCCAGATCCTAAGCCACCCGTTGCCAATTCCTCCAACAATTCGCCTGTTTGTGAGGGTAGCTCTTTTTCCATATACGCCTTTGCAGATTCTGCAGGGGTTACATGGCAATGGACAGGCCCTAACGGCTTTTCGTCAACATTGCCTGTAGTTACATTTAATAATGTATTGCCAAATCAGTCAGGCAATTATATCCTTACTGCTACTAAGAATAATTGTATATCAGCACCCGATACTACATATGTAACTGTTTATCCAACACCACCATCACCAAATGCTGTAAGCAACAGCCCATTGTGTTCTGGCAATACAATAGTGTTGCAGGCAGATAGTATGCTTAATGGGTATTATTCATGGACTGGTCCAAATGGTTATACAGATACCTTGCGTGTTTCAAGAATATCAAACGGACAGCCGATTCATTCAGGTGTATATACAGTTGTTGCTACTGTAAATGGCTGTATATCTCCTGCAAGTTCTACTACTGTAGTTGTAAACCCCACGCCCGCACCAGTTATTGGAAGTTACACTATAAGTAATACTACTACATGCTTTGGCAGCGACGGTAGCATAACACTTGGTGGTATGCTTGTCAGTACATTTTTTACCGTTACTTACAAAAAGAATGGTGTTACACAGCCTGCTGTGGGTTATGTTACATCGCCAACAGGTTTTATAACCATACCATCATTAACCGCGGGTATCTATTCAGAAATAAAAATAACTGCTACAACGGGATGCTCTTCAGATCCGTTGCCAGATTTAAAAGTCTCAGATCCGCCACCTCCTGTTATTTCATTAAGTGCAAAAAATAATCCTGTCACCTGTTTAGGAGCTAATGGTAGTATAATTGTAGGGGGCATGACAAGTGGTAATATTTACAGTGTCAGTTATACCAAAAATTCAGTTGTTCAGCCAGGTTTTTTAGCTACTGCCGATGGTTTGGGGCGTATTATAATTCCGGCGCTAGGTTCCGGGGCTTACCACATCACTACTACTATTAACAACTGTGTGTCGAATGTATTAGGGCCAATAACACTGACAGACCCTAATCCACCGGTTGTCACTGCGAATAATAACACACCTATTTGTCAGGGTAGTACTGTTGTGTTTACCGGCACCAGCGATTCCTCAGGTGTTACATGGTCGTGGACAGGTCCGTGGGGTTTCGCTTCATCTTTACAAAATCCGACAATACCATCCGGTATTCCATCTCAATCTGGTGTTTATACTTTGATTGCGAGCAAAAACAATTGTTTTTCACAACCTGCATCTACAGTTGTTACAATAAAACCAACACCGGGAACACCCACCGTATCGAATAGTGGTCCTGTGTGCGAAGGCGATGTTTTACAGTTGTATGTATCTACACTGCCCAATGCTACGTTTGCCTGGATTGGTCCGGGTGGTTTTGCTACAACAACTCAGTCTCCGGTATTTATGCCTGCTAACACTTCTCATTCAGGTACCTATACTGTAGTTGTAACTGTTGATGGCTGTGTATCATCGCCTGCCAGTACAATAGCTGTGGTTAATGCTAAGCCTGCTGCACCTGCTGTAGCAAATACACTTATTAGTTATTGTCAAGGGCAACAGGCCACGCCACTAGTTGCCACAGGTATCAATCTGCAATGGTATGATACTGCTATTGCAGGTGCTCCACTGCCATCAGCGCCCATTCCATCTACTATTGTTCCCGGTACCTATTATTATTATGTTAGCCAAATAGTTAGCAATTGTGAAAGCCAGCGGGCACGTATTAGGGTTGTTGTACAGCCAAGGTCTGCTATGCCTGCAACTACAGATACATTGCAATACTGCCAGTTTGCATCTACAAAAGCCTTGTACGCTGCGGGAAATAATATCCTATGGTACACACAGGCCACAGGTGGAGCAGGTGTTTCAGCTGCACCAGTTCCGTCATCGGGTATAGCAGGTGTTTATAATTGGTATGTTACCCAAACAGATATGTTTGGATGTGAGAGCAACAGGCGTAAAGTAACAGTTATTATACACCCTGCATTAAAGCCACATATTGTAGCTACATCAAATGAAGTGTGCGTGGGAGATGAAATATTAATTGAAGACACAACAACATACATCAGTAAAACAAAATTTGTATGGACGTTTGGTAATGCTACAGTAGGTAGTGGTGACACCAGCGGTCCATATAGCATAAAATGGCAACAAGCGGGCTTGTGGACGGTACACCTTAACGTTGCCGATTCATTTTGCAATGCGAACGATTCCATTAAGATACAAGTACACCCTCTACCTTCAGGGCAAATTGAAATGCCGCCTTATGCATGTATAAACGAGAAGGTTGTTGTGAAAACAATGGCTGATGCTGCCAGTACAATGAATTTTGCAACAGATGGTGGTGTGTTGACCACAGTAGAGCAAAATAAAATATACAATATTCAGTGGAATACGATCGGAACTAAGGTTGTTGCTTTAGTTGTAAAGTCTCAATATGGATGTATATCTCCAGCGTATTTTGATACAATAGGGATATATGAAAAGCCCGATGTGAAGATTGAAAGTATAGATAAAAATACTATTTGTATAGGCGATACTGTTTCTGTTAAGGCATCTTACAGCAACGATTTGTTATACACGTGGTCTGGAGATGCAATCTATAACATCAGAGATATGAACAGGGTGTTGGCATCAAAACGTACAACTGGATATTTATATATTAAGGCTGAAAATATTTATGGGTGTCACAGTACCGATAGTACATATATTTCTACAGAAAATTGTTGTGATGTGTCAATTCCCGATGCATTTTCTCCAAATGGTGATGGCAAAAATGACCTGTTCAGGATAATATCTAAAGGTAATCAGGACGTCAAACAGTTTATAATTGTCAACAGATGGGGGCAAAAGGTATTTCAAACAACTAATCAATCTGCCGGTTGGGATGGCAGGCTAAATGGTGTGCCACAGGATATGGGTACTTATACTTATTACCTGAGATATACATGTACCGATGGCCGAACATTAGAAAAGAAAGGAGACCTGGTATTAGTCAGGTAGCAAAGTATCAAGTAATAGGCTAAGCTTATAGCAAATACCTCATCGGGGGTGGTATATCAGACTGGTTTTTTAGCCGATATTTAATGACGTAATTATTACATTTAAATAGTATTTCTGTGACAAAAAACTTTGCAATTTTTTAACAGGAATAGCTATCTTTGGAACAATCTTTACTTTCGTATATTAATAACATACAAATGATAAAAAAATCTATTTTGTGTTTGTCGGCTGTGTTTGCCATGGCTAATGCTCAAGCTCAAAGTTGCGCTACAGATGAAGTAAATAGCGACTACAGGAGGCTTTACCCGGTAATACAGCAGTATCAGCAACAGCTGGAAAAAGAGTATCAGGCACACATGCTGACACAACGTGTTATCAATGCTAATGCAAAAACTGTGTACCCTTACACCCCTACAAAAGACAGTAACTATAGTACTGTGTATATACCTGTAGTTGTGCATATTGTACACGACTTCGGCACAGAATATATCACTGATAATGCAGTGTATGAGTGGGTTAAAAGGATGAATGTTACATTCAGGAAAGAAAATACAGACCTGGCAAATGTAATAGCACCTTTCAAACCATATATAGGTAAGCCTAACATCCAGTTTGTATTAGCAAACAAGGATCCATATGGTAATCCTACAACCGGTATTACACGCAGACAACACTACTTAACAACAGGTGGTGATGATCAGGCAAAATTTGATTTGTGGGCTCCTCAACGATATCTGAATATCTGGTTGATCCGTAGGATTGGCCGTGGTGCTTCTGCAGGTGTAGTAGCTGCTTATTCTACTTTCCCGGCAACAGCAGCAGGTTTCTCGTTCTATGATGGTATCATAGGTGGTGCAAGTTTCACAAATGCATCTGAAAAAACATACGAACACGAAATTGGTCACTATCTGAATCTGTATCACCCTTGGAATAACAGTAACCAAGGTGTTAGTCAGGCTTGTGGTGATGATGAAGTTGATGATACTCCACCTACAACTGGTCACTTTGGTAGTGGTAGAGCAGGATACCCTCAAAGCGGAGGTAACTGCAACAACAATGTAGTGCTTTATGACTCTACTTGTGCTAATGGTTATTATAAAGTATATCCTACAGGTCCTAATACTAATGATACAGCAGACTACCCGGATACAACAAACGTGCAAAACATTATGGACTATGCAGATTGTCCTATCATGTTCACGCACATGCAAGTTGACAGGATGCGTGCTGCACTGAAAAGCACAGTAGGTAACAGGAATAACCTCATTACTGAAGAGAATTTGAAAGTTACCGGTATAATGACACCTTCAGGTACGATGGCTCCTAGAAACGACATGAAGCCAGTAGCTGAATTCTCCGTTGAAAAAATTGTAGGTATTTCTCCTGAACGCACTTATTTCCTTTGTGCAGATGAACAAACTTTCAATTTCAAAAACCAAAGTTGGAGAGATACTGTAACTTCTGTTAGCTGGACGTTCTCTAATGGTGCTACTCCTGCTACTTCTACAGCAATGACAGGTACAGTTGGTGTTAAATTCTCTGAGCCAGGTTGGGCTACAGTTAAACTTACAGCAACATCAAATGCAGGTGATTCTACAGTTGAAAAAAGAGATATCTATGTTGCAGATGGTAAAACTAAAATAGATCCTAACGGCTTCTTCCAGGAGTTTAACAATACTACAGAAAACGAAAGATGGCCTATATTTAACTACTACAAAAACAATTTCAAATGGGAAATTGCTAATGTAGGTTACTACGATAACTCTTCTATCGTTTACAAAGGTTATGATGACCGTGCAGGTATGAATGCACTAACAGGTGCAGCATCTGCATATGCTGATCCACAAAAATTAGCAGGCGATTTTGATGATTTCTTCTCTCCTGCATTCGATTTGTCTGGTATGAAGAATGGCAACTGCAATCTGAACTTTATGTATGCAGGTATGTGGAGGACAAATGATTTTGCTTTGATGCTTGATTCAATGGAAATTTCATATTCAACAGACTGTGGTGCTATTTGGAATAAAATGGCTACGTTGACAAAAGCAGATCTGGCTCGTGGTAATCAACTTTCTCCGTATGCTCCATTGTCTATGCAAGACTGGGATCTGAAGAGCTTGAATATACCTGCAGCTGCTCGTGACACACGTGTTTATTTCCGCTTCCGCTACAAGCCATTTGCTAACTTCGTATTTGGCGACCAAAGCGTAGGTAATAACTATTATATCGACCGTATCAACGTTAGCTCTTTCCCTCAGGGTGTTAATACGCTGGTTGGTGGCGATAACAACATAGCAGTTGCGCCAAACCCAACTACTAAAGAAGCTTATGTAGTAGTTCGTGGTAGCATGGGTGCTCAGTCTGTAGTAACAGTAACTGATATCACAGGTAAAGTTGTATATCGTACAGAACAAGTACTGTCTTCTAATCTTAGCCGTGTAGAAATTCCTGCAAATGCTATCGAGGCAAAAGGTATTTACATCGTAAATGTTGTTGCAGGTGCACAAACAAAAACAGAAAAACTGGTTGTTAGATAATCGACACTTGTTTCTCAATATTGAAAGAAGCCTCCCATACAGGGAGGCTTCTTCATTTTTATAATTTTATGATTACTTACTGGATTTAACTGTTATTTTTGTCTAAAGCATTTTCTTTGAATGAACGATTCAGCAATTGTTTCTATTAGGAACGGTAATATATTTCAAGGTAGCAGCCTCATCCTCAGCAACGTGAATTTTCAGGTTAGTAAGGGCGAGTTTGTATATATGATAGGTAAGACGGGTAGTGGTAAATCGAGCCTGCTGAAAACACTGTACGGAGATTTATATCTGCGTGAAGGCGAGGGCGAAGTTGCAGGTTTTAACCTGAAAGACCTGACTTGGAAAACAGTACCGTTGTTGCGCAGAAACCTTGGTATTGTGTTTCAGGATTTCCGTTTGCTGACAGACAGAAACATTCATGATAATCTGGAATTTGTTCTTACCGCAACAGGCTGGAAGGACAAAGCCCTGATGAAAGAGAAAATTGAAAACGTACTGAACAAAGTAGGCCTCAAGGGTAAAGGCTTTAAAATGCCTTACGAAATGTCTGGTGGTGAACAGCAACGTGTAGATATAGCACGTGCATTGCTAAATAACCCTAAGCTGATAATTGCCGACGAACCTACAGGAAACCTTGACCCCGATACGACAGATGAAATTATGCAATTGCTGTTCAATATTTGTCGTGATTATCATACGGCGTTCATTATGGCTACGCACGACTACGGTATTATTCAGAAATACCCTGCACGTGTAGTACGTATAGAACACGGTGGAGTAAGAGAAATATCTGCAGTAGGACTATAATTACTTCAAAATAAGGCGGCGAATCATTTTACCTATGCTGAATATCCATAAGAATGGTATCAACAATAGGAAGATTATGTTGTGTTTGTAAACAGATGAGTACAAGCGCAATTCCCCTTTGCGCATTTTCCAAATATTGGCCGAGGCTCCTCCCGTACTAAGTTGTGGCCTGCCAAGTGTTGTATATGCATCTGCTAACCAATGCACTTTGTATTGATACGCTACGCGTATAGATAGTTCATGGTCTTCACAATAACGATATGATTCATCGAACCTTAACGGCATGCTTTTGCGAATGGAAAGGCACGAAGGCTGGTAAGGATTTTTCAGCAGGACAGATGTATAGCTAAGTGTCGATAGGTTATTTGTTCTGGCTGATTTTTGTTCTGCTGACAGCATATAAGGATGTCCCAGATAAACAACCTCATCGTGCTTACTGAATATATCATATACCGCAGCAAGCTTTTCAGGCGCCCATGTATCATCACTATCCAGAAATGCAATCACATCACCTGTAGCTTCTTTGATGCCACGATTGCGTGCTGCTGATGGACCTCGATTTGCTGCTTGTTTGAATAGTCTTACATCTTTGTATTGTGCAACTATATCGCAAGTGTTATCAGTACTGGCATCATCAATCACAATTATTTCATGCGGTTGCATTGTTTGTTGCATGCACGATTGTATTGCATTAGCAATACACGTAGCAGCATTATAGGCAGGTATCACAACACTTATTTTCATCTGTCTGATGTTTTAGTGTTGAATACATCTTCCCATACCTTCAGCAAAGTCTTCTCTTCATTTTGCCAGCAATAGTGTTCGCGTGCCTGCAGGCAGTTTTGTTGCAGGCGATTATAGTATGCTGTGTCGTTCAGTAACCTATTCAGTGCTTTAGCTATTTCTTCAGGCGTCATAGGGTCGTTTATCAGCGTGCCTATTTCATAGCGCTCATTCACCTTTATGTATTCCGGGAAATTCATGCACACCTGTGGTACACCATTGTGCATATAATCAAAGAATCGATTGGCAAGTGAATATTCATTGCTCTTACTGATGGCATGAAACAGTGTAAGCCCTATGTAGGCATTGATGGTATATTGTTTCAAGTTATCCGGTGGTACAAAGCCTTTAAAAACAATTTTATCATGAACACCGTATTTCACCGCCAGCTCCTGTGCCTGTGCAAAGAAGTTGCCGCCACCGCATACTATCAGCTTGGCATCTACAAACTGCATGGAAGGTATCAGTTCTTCAAAACAACGACCTTCATTCACCCAGCCCTGATACAAGATGTATTTCTCCTTTTTCTCTGGTATAGTGAGTGGACGCAATACTGTTGCGTTGCGCACCACAGCAAAGTCTTTATTGTACTTCTCTTTAAAATATAGGGCACAGTATTCGCCAACAGTATAGTTGTACTTGCATTGTGGTACGGTATGGTGTTCTATCCATTCCCACATACGCTTTACAGATGGGCGTGTAACAACTTCCTTCAGTTCGGTAAATAGCTCGTGTGCATCATAAACATAAGGCTTGCCTTTGATGCGTGCAGCGTAATAGTCAGGCAGTATTGTATCAAGGTCTATGGCGCAAATGGCATCGAACCGTTTAAATAGCAGGTAGAAAAACAATAGGAACCAATAACCTGCATATAGCAGTTTCCCCTGTTCGGCTATAATAGGCAGGCGCACTTGTTGAAACGGATGCTCAATAAGTGGTTTACTTTTCTTCCTTTTAAAGCCTATCAGCGTTACTTGATACCCTGCCGACACTAAAGATGTGCAAATGCGTATCATTCGCTGGTCATAGTTCAGATCGTTGGTTACGGTCAGTACGATATGTTTGGATTTGCCCATTTATGCTAAGGTTGTAAAAATAAACTTTTTAAACTTGCGTTTTATTTTGGTAATTCGCACTATGCCTGCAAAACGCATCCTTATTTTAACCAATCGTGTGCCATTTCCGTTGAATGACGGTGGCAACCTGGCTACTAATGCCATGGTGAGTGGGTATGCTTTGCAAGGATGGGAAGTGTATCTGCTGTCTATGAATACCAGCAGGCATAGCGTAGGCAAGGGTGTACTCAAAGGGCTTTATAAAGACATTTATAAGTTTGAGACTGTTGATGTAAACAACGATGTATCTACACTTGGGGTATTACAAAATTTACTCTTTAGCAAGCAGCCCAACCATGCGCAGCGTTTTATGCATGGGCATTTTCAGGATGCAATCCTAAATGCTATCAATAGTTTCAAGCCCGATGTGGTACAGGTGGAAAGTGTTTTCATGTCAGGTTATCTCCCTGCTATCAGAAAGGCTACCAATGCTGTTTTGACACTCAGATTGCACAACATAGAGTGGCAGGTGTGGCAACGTGTGGCCGGTGCAGCAGGTAATCCGTTAAAGAAATGGTATCTCTCAAATCTTTCTGCACGTATCAAAAGCTATGAACAAGAGGTATGGCAGCAATACGATTTGCTGATACCTATTACAAATACTGATGCTGCTGTAGTTAATAACAGCATTGCACCAAAACAGATGCTTACTATACCTTTTGGTATTGATGCGACAATTATTAAACCACAAGGCAACGAAAGCCTTATAGGCTATCATATTGGCGCTATGGACTGGCTCCCAAATCAGGATGCTATCCGCTGGTTTGCTACGGAGGTATGGCCTGTTGTTCGTAAACAGAACCCCGATTTTCAATTCTACTTTGCAGGCCGCAATATGCCCGATGCATTTAAAGAATTGACTGGTGATGGTATGCATTGTTTGGGTGAGGTAGTCGATGCTGCATCTTTCATTGCAGATAAAAAGATACTCATAGTCCCACTGCGTTCTGGCGGTGGCATTAGGGTGAAGATATTGGAAGCCATGGCGGCGGGGAAACTGATTATCAGCACCACAATAGGCATGCAGGGTATAGATGCACAGTCGGGTAAACACTATTTGCTTGCAGATACGCCGCAGGCATTTGCAGACGCTATTCAATTGGCTTTGACAAATACCGACTTTGTGAATCAAATAGCTAACGAAGCTTCCGTATTGGTAAAACAACTATATAATAATGAGTTTTTAGCCGCGCGATTGTCTGCTAAACTACAGCAACTACTAGCTGATAGATAGATGCTTTTAATGTGTTTGGCTTTCCGTGCAGCATTTTTACCGTTTCGTCCGTTTCCATCAGCATAATTGATACCTCTATACACCATTTACATACAATAGATTGTACCTTTGTGCCCGATATTTTATTGAAAATATCAAAGACAAAGAGATAATATGTTAGATACTATTGAATCAGCGCTCGAAGACCTCCGTAACGGAAAACTATTGATAGTGGTAGATGATGAGGATCGCGAGAATGAAGGTGACTTTGTAACCGCAGCGCGCAATGTAACTCCCGAAATAATCAATTTCATGTCAAAACACGGCCGTGGTTTGATATGTGCTCCCATAACAGAAGAACGTTGTGCAGAACTGAACCTGAACCTGATGGTACAGGATAACACAGTATTGCACCAGACTCCGTTTACAGTATCTGTAGACTTAATTGGCAACGGTTGTACTACCGGTATCTCTGCGCACGACCGTGCAAAGACTGTGCAGGCATTGATAGACCCGAATACAAAACCAGAGGATCTGGGCCGCCCGGGTCACATCTTCCCATTAAGGGCGCGTGGTGAGGGTGTTTTGCGCCGTTCGGGCCATACAGAAGCTACGGTAGATTTAGCTCGCCTTGCAGGTTTTGAACCTGCAGGTGTACTGGTAGAAATCATGAATGATGATGGCACCATGGCACGCCTGCCTGAGCTAATGGAGATAGCTAAGAAATTCGACCTGAAAATCATCTCTATAAAAGACCTGATTGAATATCGTCTGCGTACCGAAAGCCTGATAGAGGAAGAAGTACGTGTGCAGATGCCTACTAAACATGGCAATTTTGAACTCATCGCTTTCCGCCAGACAAATACGGGCGAACAACACCTTGCACTGAAAAAAGGTGATTGGGCTAAGGACGAACCTGTATTGGTGCGTGTGCACAGTTCTTGCTTCACGGGCGATATACTGCATTCGCTCCGTTGCGATTGTGGTGACCAGCTGCAGGCTGCTATGGAAATGGTAGAAGCAGAAGGTAAGGGCCTTGTACTCTATATGAATCAGGAGGGTAGGGGCATTGGCTTGATGAACAAGCTGAAAGCCTACAAGTTGCAGGAAGAAGGTAAGGATACCGTTGAGGCAAATCTGGCACTTGGTTTCAAAAACGACCAACGCGATTATGGTGTTGGTGCGCAGATATTACGTCATCTGGGTGTTTCTAAAATCAGGCTGATGAGCAACAACCCGCGCAAACGTGCCGGCTTACTGGGCTATGGTTTGGAGATAGTAGAAAATGTGCCAATAGAGATAAAGCCAAACCCGCACAACGAGTTTTACCTGCAAACAAAACGCGACAAGCTGGGTCACGAAATATTAAAATAGTATTTTGCGCAAAACTGCCAGCCCGTTTTGAAGTTTCTCTTTTTTGCCAACAGGGTACCGTATCCGCCATATCGTGGCGATAAGTTGAAGATTTTCAACCTTGCAAGAAGGTTGTCAAAGTCTCACGAACTGCATTTGCTCACTTTTGCGCAATCGCAGGAAGACCTTACATATAAAGAAGAACTGGAAAAAGTTTTTACGAAAGTACATTTCATATACCTGCCCAAGTGGCGCTCGGCTGCTAATTGCTTGGCGGCTTTATGGGATGGCACACCGCTACAGGTGTTATACTTCCGTTCTGCTGCCATGCGGCAAAAGCTGGCAGAAGTATTGGCTGCTGATAAGTTTGATGCCATCCATGTCCAGCACCTTCGCATGAGTCCATACCTTGCCAAGCATAAAGAACTGCCACGCATACTCGATATGCCCGATGCTTTTTCGCTGTATTGGGAGCGCAGAATGAAGGCGCAGAAAAATCCTTTCAAAAAGATTTTTGAAACAATAGAGCAAAAGCGCGTACTGAAGTACGAGCGCATCATGCACGAATACAACATGTCTTTAGTATGCTCTGCAGAAGACCTTGCGTATCTGAAAGAACAACACAGCATCAGCAATATCAACCTGTTGCCCAATGGTGTAGACCTTGATACCTTCAAAGCCGGCGGACATGATTACAGCCATAATCACACATTGCTTTTTACAGGCAATATGGACTATGCACCGAATGTAGATGCAGTGCAATACTTTGTAGAAGAGGTGTTTCCTATCATCAAGCAACAACACTCGCAGGTTAAGTTCATCATTGCAGGACAACGCCCTGTGAAGAAAGTGCAAGACCTTGCATCTGACGATGTACAGGTAACAGGTTTTATAAAAGACCTTGCCGCTGTGTATAATCAGGCAAGTGTAGTAGTAGCACCACTAAGGTTTGGTGCAGGCACACAAAACAAAGTACTGGAAGCTATGGCAATGGGTGTGCCTGTTGTATGTTCTAATATAGGTTTTAAAGGTCTTGGTATAGAAAGTGGTGAAGGCGCTATTATGCAAACAGACCCGCAGCAATTTGCACAGAGTGTAATACAACTATTGAATAGCCAACAAATGCGCGAAGAAGTAGGCGCTAAAGGTATGCATGTTATGCAATCAAGATTTGGTTGGGATAGCGTTGCTAAAACACTGGAAGGTTACCTGATGCAGATAGCTGAATAATTCACTGTTTTACTGTGTACCAACACCCATAAAACTGTCCCTGATAGAGTCTGCCTGTCTTTGTTTTTCCGCTTCTTCTTCCTGTTTTCTGATGAGGTAATGACGTCCACGGAAGAATTCACCGAAAGTATTGAAAGACCTGTGCCAGTTGACACCCACACCGCCACGGGCTATGTTACGGCTATCTACAACATCAAAGTTATTGGTACGGAATATATAGCCGCGCAGGTTGCCACCTTCGCGGAATTGGTACTGTAAACGGAAGTCGCCCACGGGGTTGAAGTTGCTGGCACTTCTGTTAGATGTAGGTTTACCCCAGTCGTAAGAGCTACCAACTTCCAGTGTCAGCCTGTCGTTTACCAGCCCACGGAATAGATTTTTCTTCACGCCAAGTGATACTTCGTTTCTGCTCGAAGCATCTGCAGCACCATTGCCAAGGCTATAGTTTTTGTACTTAAAATCTATACTAAGACTTTCGTCACCTGTCAGTTTATTCAGCACATTGGTCAGCTGAGAAGATACCTGACCCGATAGCATTTGGCTGATATTGCTGATACCACCTGATACTGCACTGGAACCATCGCCTAAGCCATCTTCAGGCAGGAATGTATTGATAAGTAGCAGGGATGCTACCTGATTATTCAAGCTGTAGTTGCTTTGGTTGATGTATTGCAGTTTGTTATAGCCCACAGTACCAACACTGCTATTGCTTGGCAGCTCTAGCTGGAATGTAAGTTTAGGTGTACCCATAGAGCCTTTCATGAAGAGCAGGATGTTAATTTCCTGTTGAGCATTTGCTTCAGTTTCTTCACGTTTATTGCCTGCTATAAGATTTTTCTCGCCTTGACTCAGCAAGTCCATCAAGCGGGCTTTTGTGGTGTATTTACCTGTAACATCAAGTTGTGTTTGGTCTATAGGACCGTTGAAGTATATTTTACTTCCTTCATTCAACTTAAAGTTTCGTTTGAAGGCAAGCTGCTTGAGCGTAAATGTATAGTCACCTTCTTTGATGGTGTATATACCACTCATACGCATATCGTTATTAGCAGGCATCTCTATGCGCAGCGTACCATTACCACTTGCATTGATGGCATCGCCTGTTGCAGGATCCATTACAAGGCTCACCTCGCAAATGTCTTTTACCAATGCTTCTATGCTGATGGATAACTTACCCGCACTTTTCTTTTTAGCTTGTTGTTCGGTACCGTAAGATTTGAAGGTTACGTAGTTGTATGTTCCCAATCCACTGCTGCTGCTCAAAGGCAGGTACAGGTGCGATTTTTCTACAGGTGTAGCACCTTGTATATTGATTGAGATAATTTTATCGATATCACCTGTTACACTTAGTTGTTTGATGCGTGCTATCAGGTTGCCATAGAATAGTTCGCTTTCTGTTTCGTCCAGATTAATCACTTCAAACTTAGGCGATGACATATTAATGTTCAGGTTCATGTTTTTAAACCTGTCATGTTTTATTTGTCCTGAAAGGGTAGCAGTGTTTTTGTTTACATCATACAAAGTGATTTTACCCAAGTCAATCTTGGTATTGTTTACTGCTATGTTTGCGTTAGGTATAGTGTAGTAAGTACCGAGAAAATCTATACGCATGGCAGCATCATTCAGTTTGATGTTCCCATCTATATCCGGTGCAACTGCGCTACCTGCTATATTCACCTCTCCGTTGATAATACCGCCAAGCCTGCTTACAAAACCTGTGAGTACAGGGTTCAGCCAAGACATAGGCGTGTTGTTGAATTGGAGTTTCCCTTTTAGTGATTCTTTGCTCGTACTGTCAAAAGACATATCGCCATATGCAGTAATAGAAGCATTGCCACGATACACCCCGCTCGAATTGTCAAGATGTATTTTTTGTTTGTTGGCTTCGTAAGAGCCTGCAACAACAACATTGCCTATTGTGTCTGCACCAATTTTCACATCGCTTGCGCGTATGTTACTGGTAACAAACATATTGCCAAACAGGTCATCAACTTTCAGTTCACCGTTTATACGGCCATCCAACTGATAATCTGACAAGCCTGCAACGTTACCCAATTGCGATACATCTATATTTTTGATTTCTGCTATCAGTGGTGGCGTGGTGCCAGTAGTAAATCCGTTCTTTGAATAGACGTTTATCCTCTGCAAGCCCGAGCTTAGTTCAAACTTATCTATAAACAAGTAGTTTGTGCTGTACAAAAGTGATGCACTTGGTATGTCCCACTTTGTTTCGTTCAGATATAGTTCTGATGGTTGCATTGTCAGCCATACAGAGTCACTGGCAGTGTGTACTTTACCTATCAGTGTAGCAGTGCCATATTTATCGGCCGATGTAGTGGCTATTTTAAAGTTAAGGTCATTATTAGCAAGTGTAGTATTTACTTCAAGTGCACCAGATAAGACACTGTCTCCGATTATGATTCGTTGTGTTTTTGCATCTACAGCCAATTTACTAAAGTCACCTGCTCCTGTAATGATGACATCACGTAGCAAAATGCCATTCACTTCGCCGTAAGGGATGTTGGCATTCAGCTGCAATTGTTGGCTCGATGTGTTGAGCTTGCCATCTATTGTAGCACCGCTGAAGCCTTTTATTTTCGGAATTACAATACCAAGAAGGCTGTCTATTTCCTTTGTTACTATATTGAATGTTATATCCTGCGGTGGTGCAGCTTGTGTTGGTTTGCTGATGTAGTTTGGCAAATAGCCCGATAAGTAGTACTGGAAAGAGTAGGGAAGTTTACTTAGCTCGTATTGACCTTTGATGCGTGCGGTAAGCGCGTTACTTTCTACAGTTATCAGTTTCTGTCCGTTTTCTTCGCCTGCGTTTACATATACAGAGTCAAGGTCTAACCTATGACCATTACGTACCATGTTGATGTTGTACAGCTTAGCAAAGCCCGAGAAGTTGTCAATGCTGCTGCCAACACAGTCAAGGTCAAAGTCGGCAGTAGCGGTAATGCTGTCTTTAATCAGGTTCAATGCCGCAAGATTGCTCTTCAGCAAGTTGGCCTTCGCATTTATCCTAACCAATTTCTGACTAAGGTCTATATTACCATAGAATGCAAGTGCAAGATTCGGGTCGTCTATCAGCAGATTGCCACCAAATTTGTTTTTCTCTACGTTACCATCAATGGTTATGTTTTGATAACGATAACCATTAAAATCAAAATGCTTCACATTGGCATCTACATTGATGTGTGCCAGTGCAGGGTCGAATGAATTACCATCCACTTTAGCATTCAGTGTAACTGTTCCTAATGTGCTTTGATTAAGCAATGCGCCAATATTGAAACTTTCTGAAGTGATGGTACCACTGTATAATGCATTGCTGTTTTTACCTTCCGGTATCTTCATCTTCACATCGCTGGTAATAGTACCTAAGTTGGTAGCCAACACACCATTGCATGCAAAATTGTTGATATAGCCCGTAAAGTTTCCTTTGAAGCTTACGCTGGTTAGTTTGTCAATTGCTACATCTTTATTATTCTTCAGTTCGGGTGCGTATCTGAATATGCCGTTTGCGTTAGTATACAAGTCTCCGTTCTGATAGTCGATAAATGTGTTGTCAATATCAGGCAGGCCCTTCATTCGCAGATTACCTTTTACGGTAGATATCCCGTCTGATATATACAGATTTTTGGCGCTGATGTCAGCAACAGTACCATCTACCTTACCTGCTATGTTTACAACATATGCATATTGCTTTAGTACAGGGGCAAAGTAGGCTACATCTTTTATATCAAGGTGAGCGTCTTCGAAATCTGCCACCATGCGCACTTTATCTACATAGTCTTCAAAATCGGGGAAGCGTGTATAGTGCATGGCATAGTAGCGCTGCAGTTTACTGTGGTTCGTTTCCAGCAATAGCTTCTTTACAATGCTTGCATTAGGCGATACCGTAACATCGCCTTTGAATTGTTTTACTACCAGTCCGCAGCGCTCTTTAGCACTTAGATTATTCAGCTTAGCTTTCAGTGTATCGCCTGTAATGCTCAGGTCATCGGCATCTATATTAATGGTGCTAACACGCATGTGGTCTGTATCAAACTCCCCTTTCAGTGGCGGTTTGTTACTCATCTCCATGCCAAAGTAGCAATCTTCAAGATGCAGGTTATCAAGAGCTATCTTCCAGTTATCTGTATTAAAAGCTGTAGTGTCTATTATGTTGCTCTTTGGCTTCTTAGGTCTTGGTGGTCGTCCGCCTTCATAGTCGCGCATTACGATGGCAACCTTGCCAAATCGAATCTTATTCAGGTCTATCAGTTTTTTCTTGAAGTTGATTTCTTCTGCGTCTATCAATGCATCGCCCACATCAAAATCCATATCACTACCTACCCATGCATCGTCCATGTGGAAACGTACATTTTCCAGTTCTACTTTTTCAAGGTCTATCTCAAAGTTTCCACCACTATCTTTTTTCTTCTTCTTTGTTGATGGCCCGGAATCAAATGCATCTACAATAAACTGATAGTTCCAGTCTGCACTTGTTCGCGTACGGTATAGATGTGCGTATGTGTTTTTCAGCCCTGCATATTTCAATACCGGTGTGCCGTTTTTCAGAAAGAACCAATCTGTTATCCGTACCCTTACTTCTCCTATGTATGCAAGGGTATCTTGTGCTTTGCCTTCTACATAAAGCCCTTGTATCAATACATGGTTCAGAAA
The DNA here is from genome assembly GCA_017303395.1 of Chitinophagales bacterium. Classification (GTDB taxonomy): domain Bacteria; phylum Bacteroidota; class Bacteroidia; order Chitinophagales; family Chitinophagaceae; genus Polluticoccus. Next base: position 3,476 of record JAFLBN010000024.1, on the reverse strand, counting down.
GTCAATTCTTACATGTTTTATTTCAACTTTAGTGCCTAGCTTATCTTCCAATATTTTGGTTGCCTTACCCACTACAAAGTTTTGTACGGGCGTAAAGTTGAGTGACAGCACAAGGCATATCACTAATCCGATGATAATCAGGATGGTATTGCGTAATATTTTCAGAAATCGTTTCAGAAAATCCTATTATGGGTGTGTACAAAAATAGCATCCATATTCCAATATTACCTTATAAGGTTTGTTAATCATCTGATTATTGTACATGGTAAATGTAAATATGTGTATATGGGTTAAGTATGGATAAACTACATTATTTTCGGACTTCAAATTTTCTGTAATGAAAAGAACAGGTTTATTATTTCTTTCTTTAATAGCTGTGCAGCCTTCTTTTGCACAAGTTAAAATAGTTTCAACGGTGTCAAGAGTTGTAGGCATAACATATGATAAATACCCTGAAACCAGAAAAGGCAACACAGTAGATACCTTTTTTGGAAAGCAGGTAGCAGATCCTTACAGGTGGTTGGAAGACGATATGTCTGATGACACTAAAGACTGGGTTAATAAGCAAAATGAACTTACCAATAGTTATCTGGGGCAGATACCGTTCAGAGATAATATCAAGAAACGACTAACCGAGCTTTGGAACTATGAAAAGTTCAGTGCACCTTTCAAGGAAGGAGAGTATACCTATTTCTACAAAAATGATGGTTTGCAAAATCAGTCTGTTCTGTATCGTCAGAAGGGGACAGGGGCTCCGGAGGTGTTTCTGAACCCGAATGAATTTTCTAAAGACGGGACTACTTCACTTGCTGGTATAGATTTTACAAAAGATGGCAGCCTTTGTGCTTTCCAGATATCTGAGGGTGGTAGCGACTGGCGCAAAGTAATTGTGCTGGACACAAAGACGAAGAAGCAAATCGGCGATACGCTGATGGATGTGAAATTCAGTGGTACTTCGTGGAAAGGTAACGATGGTTTTTACTACAGCAGCTACGATAAGCCCAAAGCAGGCAGCCAGCTTTCGGGTATGACACAAAACCATAAGTTGTATTATCATAAACTGGGCACAGACCAGAAAAATGATATACTCGTATTTGGCGGTGATGCACAACCACGCCGTTATATTGGTGGTGGTGTTACAGAAGATCAGAATTATCTGATTATCTCTGCCGCAAATGCAACATATGGCAATGAGTTATACATACAGGATTTGAAAAAGCCCGGGTCTTCTATCGTACCATTGATAACAGGTTTTGATAATGAGCACGATGTGGTGTATGCTGAAAATGGTAAACTCTATATACTTACCAACTTGAATGCGCCTAACCGCAAATTGGTTGTGGCGGATGCAAGCAGCCAGGATCCTACAGGTTGGCAGGATGTTATTCCTGAAACTAAATTCCCGTTATCTGTTAGTGCATGTGGACGCAAACTTTTTGCACAATATTTGAAAGACGCTGTATCGCAGGTGTTTCAATACAGTCTGGAAGGTAAGCAGGAGCGCGTGATTGAATTGCCTGGTCTTGGCACTGCAGGTGGTTTTGGTGGCAAGCGCGATGAGAAAGAACTGTATTACTCATACACATCATATATCTATCCATCTACTATCTTTAAGTACGATATAGCAACGGGTAAATCTACGCTATACAAAAAACCGAATGTAAAATTCGACCCGAACTTGTATGAGAGCAAGCAGGTGTTCTACACATCAAAAGATGGTACGAAAGTACCAATGATTATCACGTACAAAAAAGGTGTGAAACTGAATGGCCAAAACCCTACTATGCTTTATGGTTATGGTGGCTTCAATGTTAGCCTTACACCTTCTTTCAGTGTCAGCAATCTGGTGTTTATGGAGAATGGTGGTGTATATGCTGTTGCTAACCTTCGTGGTGGCGGAGAGTATGGCGATGAATGGCATAATGCAGGTACCAAAATGAGGAAGCAAAATGTGTTTGATGATTTTATTGCTGCAGCAGAATATCTGATTGCAGAAAAATATACATCGCACGATTTTCTGGCCATTTCTGGTGGTAGCAACGGAGGTTTGTTAGTAGGAGCATGCATTACACAACGTCCGGATTTGTTTGGTATTGCATTCCCTGCTGTTGGTGTATTAGATATGTTGCGTTATCACAAATTCACGGCAGGTGCAGGTTGGGCATACGATTATGGTACTGCAAACGATAGCAAAGAGATGTTTGAATATCTGTTGAAGTATTCTCCTGTACACAACGTAAAAGCAAATACCATTTATCCGCCAACAATGATTATGACTGCAGACCATGATGACCGTGTTGTGCCTGCTCACTCATTCAAGTTTGCGGCAGCAATGCAGGAAATGCAAAAGACAGCCTCACCCAATCCTATCCTTATAAGGATAGAAACAAAAGCAGGTCATGGTGCAGGCAAGCCTACTGCCATGATAATTCAGGAGCAGGCAGATAAGTGGGCATTCATGTTATACAACATGGGACTTACCTACAAGGGTAAATAAGTCATTGTAACCAATAGTTAAAAAGGGTGGCGATTGCCGCCCTTTTTTAATGTGTATTTAATCGGTTTAGAACAGTCGTGATATGCTTGTCCATATACGTATAGCTATCTTTATGGTTATAATATTTCTTTTATGAGAAAACTTGTAACCCTTATTCTGTTACTCACTTGTTTTCTAGCAAGCGCTCAGAATATGGTGCCTAATGGAGATTTTGAATACTATACGAGCTGCCCGACAAGTTTAAGTCAGGCTGCAAATTGCACAGGATGGCGGGCTTATCATGGAGGCTCATCAGACTACTATAATACATGTGCAACCGGCGGAGCTGGCGTGCCTGCTAATCTATTAGGTTGGCAATTGGCTGCTAGCGGTAATGGATATGGTGGTGTATTCATTTATAATGGTTCGACAACGAATTATAAAGAATATCTGGCCAGACAGATAACACCACTTACTATTGGCGCTATGTATGAGGTTTCAATGTCAGTTTCTCTTGCTGATACCAATAGTACTACATCTAATGACCTGTCAGTATGGTTCTATGATAATGGACCTACAACTACTGTGAGTGGATCTGCAAATCTGGCAACTACTCCTAAAATTTCGTATATCTCATATGGTGCAATTACTAACAAAACAAATTGGACAAGATTAGTTGGATACTTTACTGCTGACTCTGCTTATGATAATATTATTATAGGAGGGGCACTCCCTTACACATCCATGAATTTTACCAGTGTTAGTGGTGGCGGTGGTTCGTATTCTAATATGGTGTATTACTATATCGATTCAGTAGTAGTAAAATTGGCTACTGGCATTAATAATTTGTATGCGGATAGTATGATATGTGCCGGCGATACATTTCAGGTACCCTATACAATTAACAATGTTAACAACTTCAATAGCGGCAATGTTTTCAGTGTGCAGTTGAGCAACGCGAGCGGGTCATTTGCCAGCGGCACCACGACCATTGGTACAC
>JAFLBN010000023.1 GCA_017303395.1 Chitinophagales bacterium | reverse complement strand
GCGAATAGTATTCCTGTACTTTATCTTCTATTACATCAACGGTTACCTTCTTGTCGTAGAGATGTTCGTGGCGCTTGCGCATCAGCTTGCTGTCTTTGCCCAATATGCGCATCCACTCTGCTACGGCGCGTTGCCCGTTGTGTTGTTTTACATTATTCAGTTCGGCAGAAAAATGGTCGTCGTACGCTTCCATCATCTCATTCACCATCAGCGACATTAGCATGCTCCATACCACCAGCCTGTGTGCCATTATCACATTCACACCACCAATACCTGTCATAGCAGACGTACCATTCAGCATACCCAAACCTTCGCGGATGTGTATATCCATCGGCTTCAGGCCCAGTTTTTTGTACACTTCTTTGGCAGGTGTAACCTTGCCTTTGTACCAGAAATTGCCCTCACCTATCAGGCCAAGCGCCAGGTGTGCCAGCTGTACGAGGTCTCCACTGGCGCCTACACCACCATGTGCATATACACAAGGGTAGGCTTCGTTATTCAGCAGGTCTGTCATCAGCTGCACGGTATCGGGGTGTATGCCCGAAAAGCCCAGTAGCATGGTATGCAGCCTTGCCAGCAACATAGCCCTGCTATGCAGCGGAGAAAGCAACTGCCCCATACCCGAGCTATGGCTGCGGATGAGGTTGTATTGCAACTGCTTGCGGTCAGTATCGTTGATGCGGTACTGTGCCATAGGGCCAAAGCCCGTATTGATACCGTATATCAATTTGTCTTTAGAAAAGGTGCGGAGAAAGTCATAACTACGCGTCACTTCTTTTACAGCAGGAGCTGCCAGATTCACTTCTTTTGTTTGAAGTACAATCTGCTCAAATGCTGCAATGTCTATCGCTTTGCCCCCTAGGGATACCATATTCAATAAGGATAATTGGTAAAGTGTGCAAAAATATGAAAACTAAACGGGTGAATATAGTGTTTACCCCCACGTTTGGCATAAAATACCCAGTAAACGGTATTTATTCGATTATTCCTTGCTGATGAGCGATGTAAACGGGTGGCGAAGCCTGTCGTAGCCTACCAGGTCTACCTTTATGCTACCTACCAGTATGGGGCTATCTACCCGCACAGGTATGTGGTTGGCATCGTCGCTTACCCATACCATCATTTTTTCACCACCGCTGAAGATGGTACCCTCAATTAGCAGCGGGCTTATCTTGATGGCATTAAACGTACCATATTTGGTAGTTACGCGTTCCTTGCCCATGTAGCGGATGTACAGGTTGTACACCTTATCATCCAGAAACATGGAGAACGGTATTTTATCGCCCGGTTTGTATTTGTTGTAGTCTATACTTCGTGCGTAGTAGATTGTTGAAAGCACATCCTGCACACATGCGGGAATTTTGAACGGACCATTGGTAGAAACTGCCTGTCCTACAGAATGATTAAAGACTACGTGGTTGTATATCTTAAAGCCGCCCTCATCTACATTGCGGATGAATTTCTGTGGCAACATTGTTTCTGCATCTAAATAAGTCTCATACTTATCGCGCACTTTAAAAAACCAGTCGTACGATTTGTAGGTTTTACCATCGCCTGTTATATGGTAAACCTGCCTGCCATTCATGCTTTCCATATTGGTATTGAAAACAGCTTCGCCAGCGCCTACCCATATCATACCCATGTTGTAGTACACTTTAAACTTCAGCCTTTCCCCTTCTTTGAAACTGGTGTTTTTAATACCACAGAAATCTACCTGCTGCGCCGCAACGGGTTTAGTACCTGCCAGTAGTGCAATACATATCGGGAGTAAAAATTTCATGGTAGCTTTCATGCAGTCCATTCTTTGCATTATAAATTTAGCGAAACGAATCAACGCAAAAGACGCATCCTGAATAATAATATACTACCCACCACAGCAGGCAGTATCAGGTTGATGGCCCATATACCCACAGTTGCCGCCAGTATGCCCACTGTATTGTCGCTGAAATGATGAAACAGGTATAAACCAACCTGTCCGCGCTCACCCAGTTCTACAAGGGCTATAGACGGTATCACAGCTATCACCCAGAAAAACAACGACGACATCATGTAGCCGCCAAATACAGGTACATCTACGTTCATCCACCATAGCAAAAACAAATATTGTGCCGTATAGATACCATAGCGCAATAGTGATATTGAAAGAATTGTTAACTGTTGCCCAGGGGTAAAGCTTTTCAGCAGCTTTGCATACACATTATATTTTCGCAGCCATTTGATGCGCTCTATTATCGGCATCCATGTTTCGAAACGCCAATAGATTATAAACACTACTACCAGTACTACGGCACATGCCACCAATACAATGGTAGAAAACGTACCGGGAAAATGTATGTTGTAATATATCAACCCTGCAAGGCCGTAAATAAACAGCGTGAGCATCTGCGCCAATGCACCGAGTATCGACACTCCTACCAACCTGATGGTATTCTTGCGTTTCAGGTACAAAAGCCTGCCCGGATATTCGCCAATACGATTGGGTGTAACAAGTGAAACAGCTATACCTGCAAAATAACTGCTGAGCGCCTGCCTATACGTAAGCGGTTGTGCAGAGCCAGCCAGCAAATGCCATTTCTTCGCTTCCAGCAAGAGATTCAGCGGCATCAGTACAATGGCTATTATCAACAGATACATCGGGCCTGTTACCCAGATTGCGTCCCAATCTACCTTGCTCAATTGCTTCTGAACCTGCAACCATATACCCCACAAAAGCAGTAAGGATATGCATCCGCCGATTACATAATTAAGCCATATTTTAGTAGTTTTGTTCAAATCAATTTTTGCTGTTGCAACAGGATACGCAAATCATTCTTGGTATAGACCCCGGTACACTTGTTATGGGTTATGGCCTGATAGCCGTGAACAAAAATAAGGTTTCGTTGGTGGAAATGGGGGTGTTGCAATTATCTAAGCACGATGACCATGCAGAACGCCTTGAATTGATATACCGAAAGATGGAAACGCTCATCACGCTGCACAAGCCATCTGCCGTAGCTATCGAGGCTCCTTTCTTTGGCAAAAATGTACAAAGTATGCTGAAACTAGGCAGGGCACAGGGTGTTGCCATTGCGGCTGCTATGAAGTTCGGGCTAAGGGCAGAAGAGTATGCACCAAGGAAAATAAAGCAGTCTATAACAGGGCGTGGTAATGCCAGCAAAGAACAGTTGTGGGAAATGCTGCAACACACACTGGGCTTTCAGGAAGATGTAAAGTTTATGGATGCTACCGATGCTGTTGGCGTAGCACTGTGCCACCATTACCAGACAAAACTGCCCGTACCAAAAACACCCGTCAAGAAAACAACTGCCAAAGCCAAGAAAACAAGCTGGGCAGCCTTCCTCAACGAAAACCCTGACAGGGTAGTAAAGAAAAAATAAACTACATCTCGCGGATTTTTACCCTCACATCGTGCGGGGCAGGCTCATTGCCACCAAAGTAGGGCAGCAGCTTATAGCCTATGGCAGCATTATCTGCACAGCCACGCGTCATGGTATCTTTCTTGCCTTCCAGTTCAAAAACATATCTATCGGGCAGTACGTATAGTTTGCAATCAAAGGCTTTGTTTAGTGCTACGGTACCTAATTCTTTATAACTACGCACATTGCCTGCATAGCAATAAGCATATACATGCATGGCACCGTTCTCCCAATTCCAGCCAAATCGGGCACTATTTGTCTGGTGATGGCTTGTGCAGTCGGCAAAACCGAACAGTTTATTGATATCTGACTGATTGGTAGGATCTACCGTCGCATAGATACAACTGCTATCCAGTATAGCACGAAAATGCAGAAAAGTGTATTGTGTCAATGCGTAGTCATTATTATCGCAGTAATTGTTCCCTTTTCTGTTATAGTATGTTTTGAAACTATCAGCAAAGCCTATTTCTGATTTTGAAGGATTGTATTGGATATTATTTGGCGTAGCAGAAACACCTGAAGATTGTTGTGTAGTATGAACAGGCTTTTTATCAGTTATGGGATTTTCGGACTTTTCCTTCTTGCAGCCGGTAATAAACAGAATAATTGCAAATAGCAAGTAACGCATATCAAATTATGCTAAAGTTAAATGTAATATATCGTAAATAATTCGACATCTTTTGGTCAAAATAATTATATACGAACTTGCATAGGCAAAGGGTTTTGCTTACTTTTAAATCGTTAAAAACCGTAAAGCCTATCAAGACATCATACACATGGTGTGTATTTTGTTTTGCTCAATAATAACTTGAAGACAATTCAGAAAAACATTATCGAATTCATATGCCCGATAAAGCCAAAATACTTTTAGTAGAGGATGACCCGACGCTTAGTTATGTAGTACGTGATAGCCTTTCTAACAACGGCTATGAAGTAATACACTGTGCTGATGCAGAAACTGCATGGGCGCAGTTTATGAAGCACAACTTTGATGTGTGCCTGCTTGATGTAATGCTACCTAAAAAAGACGGTATGCATCTTGCTACACAGATAAGGCAGAAAAACGAAAGTATTCCGATATTGCTCCTCACATCCAAAAACATGGATGATGATAAGATTGCTGGTTTCCGTAGTGGTGCAGACGACTACATCACCAAGCCATTTAACATGCAGGAGTTGTTGCTGCGTCTTGAGGTATTCCTGAAACGCACCCGTAAGAAAGAAGATGACTCTCCTAAAGATGTAATGCTGGGTACACTACAGTTTGACTACAACAATCTGGTATTGAAAAATGATAAAATAGAGCATCAGCTTACACAGCGTGAGGCAGACCTTATCAAATTTCTGGTACAGAATGCCAACCGTGTACTGAAGCGCGATGAAATACTGCTGAATGTATGGGGTAAAGAAGATTACTTCCTCGGTCGTAGTATGGACGTATTCATTACCAAAGTGCGCAAGTTTATCAAAGAACAACCAGGTGTTGAGCTGCAAACCATACACGGTATCGGCTTCAAATTTGTGTACAACGCACAGTAATCTATCAGTTTTTTACAACTTAGTTTAAATGCAAAAGCGATGGGTAGACACCCATCGCTTTTTCTATCCTCTATATGTAACGCTAAAATTGTTCCGCACCTTCGCCATCCAGCATCTGTTCGAAACGAGGGCAGGCAACGCTGCTCCTGTATCCATCGCGATGTTTAACGCGGCCACGTACGAATAATGATATTTCATAACCTGCAGTACCGTTAGTAGCAGGCCTTAGTCCCGATGTATTGAAATCGTAAGAAGCAGTAACAGAATACTGATTGTAATCAATTTTCACTGTTGGTATCCACGCATCTTTTGCACGTATAAACGCACCACCGTAGAGTATTACAGATTTAGACATTTCACTGTTTGTTGCTCTCCAGCTGAATAGTGCACCCGCAATAAATTCTGTATATGGCCCCTGTGTAGTGTAATTGGCATGTACTGTAACGCCCATCTGATCTGTAATGGCTGCTTTCACACCAAGATTACCCGTCCATTTAGTATCCAATCGCAGCACTTCACCGTTATCATTGAAAGATTGTTTTGGCTTTGCCACGTGATAACCTGCAACACCTATATAATAGTTTACATTCCTTGTAGAACCTATAGTACTATTGAAGCTCATACCAGCACCAAGGTCGTATGCCTGCATACTTACATTCTGCATGTTTTCGCCAGTGGCGGCCGTCTGGTCAAAACCACCATTAACATATTGTGTACTGAATGTAGCTTTCGACATATCGAATGCACGCTGTATATAACCACCCGTGAAACCAACTGACAAATAAGAACGGCGACCGTCTGCCATTACTTTATTGTAGTTGATAGCAGGATATACCTGCATACTGGTAAAGTTGATACTGCCTGCACGATCGTAAGTAGCGCTTACGCCGAAGCTTATATAGTCCCCAACTTCTCTGTTTACTGCAATGCGTGTTTCTGCAGATGCCAGCATTGTCTGAAACGGAACAGAAATATTGCTCCACTGCGTACGATAGTTTACACCGGCTTTGTAGTCGCCGCTGAAAATACCCGTAAGAGCAGGATTACGAAGAATTGCATTTTCGTAAAACTGCGAGAAGTGTATATCCTGCGCACAAGCCGCTGTTTGCAGCATAATGGCAGATAATACAATTGATAATTTCTTCATGATAAAATCTTTTTTAGCAGTTACACATTATCTGACCAACGAAATATCACCTTTCAACTCTATCAGTTCACCAGACTCGCAATAGGCTCTGATAACGTACACAAATACATCCGGTTTCAGTGGTGTATTTTTGAAAGTACCATCCCAACCTGAAGCAGGGTCATTTATCTTCATATCATCTCTTGAGAATACAAGTTCGCCCCAGCGGCTGTACACACGGAAGCTCTTCACATAATCCAAACCTTTGCCCTGTGGGAAGAACATATCGTTTATACCATCACCGTTCGGTGTGAATGTGTTTGGTATAAATATTTGTCCGTTTTCACACAGTACTCGTACAGTAATATTATCAGAACCTTCGCAGCCATACCTATCTGTCACATTTACCTTGTACTCTGTAGTACGTCTTGGCGATGCTACAGGGCTTGAACAATCATCGCAACTAAGTTGGTAATAAGGAGTCCAACTATATATTACTATATTATCTCCTGCAGCCCTGAGTTGCGTACTATTACCGCCACCAATTGTCACATCAGGGCCAAGCTCTACAACTGGTAATGGATGTACCGTCACATTTATGTATCCTGTATCCACGAAACAATCTCCTTGTTTTACTATAACGGTATATTTTGTCGTATTGTTTGGTGCAGCTTTTACCTTGGCTTGCTGGTGATTATTCAAACCGTCGGAAGGTATCCAAGTATAAGAAGATCCTCCCGTAGCATACAACTCTGCAGAGCCTCCGATACAGAATTCTGCATCAGGCCCATAAGTAACCGGACCACGCTCTATTATTGAAACAGTCACTTTATCCGAATCACTACAGCCAATATTATCTTGGCCTATTACTGTATACGTCGTATTTGTCAACGGCTTCGCTACAGGGTTACTACATGTAGAACATGAAAGTGTAGCTGAAGGAGTCCACGTGTAGGTATCTGTGCCAGTTACCTGCAATTGTGCAGAAGAACCCTCACATATCACTATATCTTCACCGGCATCTACTTTAGGCTTAGGGTTTACTGTTACCTTAACACTTGCCGTGTTAGAGCACCCATCGGAACTTGTGCCTGTCACCAAATATGTAGTAGTGCTAGCAGGTGATGCTTCCGGATCTACGCAAGTAGTGCAAGATAGTCCTGATGAAGGAGTCCAAACATAAGTGGCTGCACCTCCTACACTTAGGTTAACTTTTCCACCCTCACAAATAGTCTGGTCTGATGAAACATACAGAACGGGCATAGGCAAAACATTTACAGTAACAGTAGCCGAAATAGAACAGCCATTTGTTGTACCAGTAACTGTGTAAGTAGTGGTAGTGGTAGGCGAGGCTACAGGATTGCTACAAGCAATACAAGAAAGATTGGTAGCAGGCGACCAATTATAGTTAGCTGCACCGGTTACATTCAGTTGTCTTGTAGTACCCTCACATATTGTTCCCGAACCTGTGGTTTGTAATACAGGTAGCGGATTCACAGTTATTGTTATTTTTCCTGTGTCCGTACATCCATTGGCATCTGTACCTGTCACCACATAAGATGTTGTAGCAGCCGGTGATGCTACAGGATTGCTACACGTTGAGCAAGACAATGAGCCTGCTGGTGTCCACACATAAGATGTGGCACCACTTGCCACTAATATAGTATTAGAGCCTGCACATATTGTTGTTATACCTGTTACGGCAACGTTTGGCAAAGGATTCACAGTTACATTTACAAAATCCGTATCACTACAGCCATTAGCGGCGACACCTACTACTCTGTATAATGTGGTAGTGGCCGGTGTTGCTAAAGGATTGGCACACGCAGAACATGATAAACCTGTTGATGGTGACCACTGATAGTTTACCGCACCAGTTGCAGATAAATTGGTTGATGCACCAAAACATATCGTTCTATCTATACCTGCATCCACATCAGGTTTTGTATTGATGTTTATAGTAATCATGCCTGTATCAATACAACCATTGGCATCAGTACCTGTTACTATGTATGTAGTAGGTGAAGATGGAGTAGCCACTGGGCTTACACATGTACTACAAGATAATGAACCAGATGGCGTCCATATATAACTTGTCGCACCGTTAACAGTTAATGTTGTTGAAGAGCCAGCACAAACCACATTGCTACCTGTTGCTGTTACATTTGGTAACGGATTCACGGTTACTGTAACGGTTGCAGTTTTAGAGCATCCATTGCCATCCGTACCCTTTAATGTATATGTAGTAGTACTTGCAGGTGAAGCTACAGGGCTCACACATGTACTGCACGATAATGTACTTGCAGGCGTCCACACATAACTTGTCGCACCACTTGCACCTAATGTAGTTGATGCCCCTGCACATATTGCCACATTGCTACCAGCACTTACATTTGGCAATGGGTTTACATTTACCGTTACAGTGGATGTATTCACACAACCATTAGCATCCGTACCCGTTACGGTATATGTGGTAGTTGTTATTGGTGTTGCTACAGTACTCACACATGTACTGCACGATAATGTACTTGCAGGGGTCCAAACATAGGTGGATGCTCCCGTTGCATTCAATGTTGTAGATGAACCATTACATATGGTTACGTTACTACCACCACTTACCACAGGCAAAGCATTTACATTTACTGTTACATTCGCTGTGTTCACACAACCGTTGGCATCGGTACCTGTTACGGTATACGTAGTTGCAGTAGTTGGTGTTGCAATTGGGTTTGTACATGTGCTGCACGACAAACTACCAGTCGGTGTCCAAACATAACTTGTTGCACCATTTGCTGTAAGTGTAGCTGTAGAGCCAATACAAACAGCCGATTTATTAGATATGGCATTAACGTTTGGTAAGTTATTTACAGTTACCGTTACGTTAGCTGTATTTGAACATCCGTTAGCATCCGTACCCGTTACTGTATAAGTTGTTGTTGTTGTTGGGGTAGCCACAGGGCTCACACATGTACTGCACGACAATGTACTTGCAGGGGTCCAAACATAGGCACTTGCACCACTACCGATAAGCGTTGTTGATGAACCATTACATATGGCTACGTTGCTACCAGCACTTACTGTTGGCAGGGCGTTTACACTAACTGTCACATTTGCGCTATTCACACAACCATTAGCATCGGTACCTGTTACGGTATATGTGGTTGTAATAGTTGGGGTAGCTACAGGACTTACACATGTACTGCACGACAATGTACTTGCAGGGGTCCATACATAGGTACTTGCACCACTACCTGTAAGCGTTGTTGACGAACCATTACATATGGCTATATTGCTACCAGCACTTACTGTGGGCAATGGATTTACATTTATTGTCACTACACCAGTATCAGTACAACCGTTAGCATCGGTACCTGTTACAATATATGTAGTTGTAGCAGTTGGGGTAGCTACAGGGCTTACACACGTACTGCACGACAATGTACTTGCAGGGGTCCATACATAGCTTGTTGCACCACTACCTGTAAGTGTTGCGTTGGAGCCTATACATACCGCAGCTTTATTTGAAGATGCATTTACATTAGGTCTGTTGTTTACATTCACAGTTACATGTGTAGTATCAGTACAACCATTTACATCAGTACCCGTAACTATGTATGTTGTTGTGCTTGCAGGCAATGCAGTGGTAACTGCACAGTTTGTACAAGACAACCCTGTAGGTGGAGCCCATGAATAAGTAGATGCACCAATTGCTGTAAGTACAACACCTGTTGTTGCTCCCTGACAAATTGAAGATGCTCCTGATACCGTTACATTTGGCGGATAATGTATTATCACGGTTTTTATTATAGTGTCTTTACAACCTTGTGCATTGGTTACAATCAATCTTACATTATAGTTGCCCGGTGCTGTATATGCATGAGAAGGATTGTGTACGGTACTTGTGCCACCATCACCAAAGTCCCAACTGCGGCTTACAACATTACTTATTGTATATAATACCGTATCTGTAAACTGTACAGTACCTGCGTTACAAATTGCATTTGGCGAGAAGCTGAAATCAGCGTCCATCTTATCTACCTTTACAGTGTCTGTACCAAATATCGGTACAAGACATGAAGCACCGTCACTCAATATTAATTTTGGTAAATACTGGCCTGTTTGTGTATATGTATAGCTGTAAGTATTGCCTGTTGTTGTCTGTGTAAAACCATTACTCATATCCCATATCAGCGATGTGGCATTGGTAGTAGTTGCAGAGAAGTTTACCGTTACAGGATTACAACCTGCTATCGGTGTATAGGTAAACGAACCTGTAGGTCCGTATATAGTTACTTGCTTGGTAAGAGAGTCTTTACAGCCCGCATTCGTAGTGCCAATCAGTTTTATATTATACACTCCCGGGTAGGTATATAATGCAGTAGGGTTTGCAAGAGAGGATTGGCCACCATTGCCAAAGTTCCATGCATAGCTTGATACACCAGTAGAAGTATTGGTAAAGTTTACCAGAAGTGGTGGACAATTTGCCACCGTATCACTCATTGTAAATCCTATCGCCGGACTGTTTATCTTGATGTATGCTGTTTTTGTCATGGAGTCTTTACAGCCATACATATCTGTCACTACCAATTTCACAGTGTAAATACCAGGTACTGTGTATATGTGTGTAGGAGTTAATTGTGTAGATGTTCCTCCGTCTCCCCAATACCACATACATGTGAAGCTTGCACCACCTGAGTAGTTATACATCTGCACCGTCTGACCCACACATATATTTGTATCAGGTGTTTGAAACTGTGCTACCGGTTTGCTTGCGGTAACATAGTTATTCTTTATTAGTGAATCTTTACAGCCGTTAGCATCAGTTACTACCAATTTTACAGGCCATGTACCACCATAAATATAAGTATACGAAATAGTGGTGTTGGTAGTTGGCTGCAAGCCGCCGTACACAAAATCCCATACACGGTTTGTGATAGCGAACCCGCCGTTAGGTGTACTGAGATCGGTAAATGTTGCGGTAAATGGTAAACAACCTATAAGTGGTGTACCAGAAAAATCTACATTGGCGCTACCTACGCGTACATGGTTTACTTTGGTTAAAGAATCTTTACAACCATACGCATCAGTTACTACCAGTTTTGGGCTGTAAGTACCACCTGCAGGGTAAGAATAATACAAAGATTCCGCTGCTGTGGTAAATGAAGTATTGTTACCAAAATACCATGTATACAGATGGCCTGTACCAAGTGTATTAACGGCAAAAGTTGTAGTCTCGCCTTTACAAAGGGTAGTATCCGTAACAGTAAATGCAGGCGACAATGGCTGAATATTTACTGTTCTTGTCAACGTACTTGAACAACCAAATGTTGTGTTATATACATTCAGTGTTACTGTTTTTGTACCCGGGGTAGAATAGGTGTGTGTTAAAGTACCGCCTACCTGAGTGGATGTACCTCCGTCTCCAAAATCCCAACTATATGTATTGGCACCAACAGAACTGTCTGTCAATGTAATTGTAGACCTGTTGGTACAAGAAGTTGCAAGCCCAAAATTTGCCTCGGGCGGATGCACTGTTACATAATTAGTTCTGATAGCAGTATCTCTGCAACCATTATTATTTGCTATAAGCGTTACAGTATATGTACCTCTTGTATATCCGTTGTACACAGGGTTAGTAGCTGTAGATGTGCCACCATTTCCATATAGCCATGTATAGGTTGTAGCACCTGTAGAAGAATTGCTGAATGTTACAGGACTTCCGGGACACAATGCAGTTGGTGTGGCACTAAAAGCAGCAGAAGGTTTCGTTGCAATTGTTACTGTTGTTGTTTTTGTTAATGTACAACTACCAGTAGTATAAGTAAGTGTTACTGTATAGGTACCAGATGATGTGTATGTATGCGATTGCGTATTACATGTAGAACAAGATACCGTTCCTGAACCATCACCAAAATCCCACGTGTAATTACTTACTGGTATAACGGTAGTAATATTTGCAGTAAATGAAATTGTTACAGGTGCACAGCCAGAATAAGAACCGATGCTTATTGTAGCTGTCGGTTGCTGTACCTTTACATAGGTTGTTCTTGTAAAAGAGTCTGTACAACCTGATGCACTAGTAGCTATCAGTTTTACAGTGTAGCTGCCAAGTGCATTGTAAGTATTTGAAGGATTGGCTGCGGTAGACGTATTACCATCACCAAAACGCCACAAGTATGATACTGCGTTTGCTGATGTATTAGTAAAGTTGGTTGTAAGCGGTGCAGCACAAGCTTCTGTAGGTGACGCTATGAAGTTGACACTAGGATTTTGATTTACAGTGATAGTTTTTGAATCTGTATCACTACAGCCAGATCTTGAAACAATAAGTGTTGCAGTGTATGTGCCTGCGCTGCTGTATGTATATGTAGGGCTGGTAGCGGTAGATGTACCTCCTGTACCAAAACTCCATGCACTTGTATAACCCGCTGGGGTAGATGTATTGGTAAAGTTTACCGTTTTACCTGTACATACAGAAAGTGAACTTACATTGAATGACGCATTCGGTGCTCCAATATTTACAAAAGAGCTACTCGTAAATGTGTCTTTACAGCCTGCAGCATTTGTTGCAATCAGCCTAACGGTGTACGAACCATTTGCAGTATATATATGAGTTGGGTTGGTAGCGGTAGATGTACCACCATCACCAAAACTCCAATCGTAAGCAACTGCCCCGGTTGATGTATTTGTAAAAGTTGTTGTTACAGGGGACGTACAAGAATTATTGCCTGTAGCTGTAAATGAGGCTGTTGGCTTTGGTAATATTTTTATATAGTTACTTTTTATCAGCGATTTAGAACAGCTGTTACCATTTGTTACTAGTAGTGTAACCGTATAATTGCCAAAAGCAGTGTATGTGTGGGTAGGATTTGCAGATGAAGATGTATTACCATCACCAAAGTCCCATAGATATGTTGTTGTACCCGAACCACCAGCTATAGAATTGTTCGTAAAACTTATAGTACGCGGCACCTGGCAAGATGGGGTAGAGTCTGCTGTAAACGCAACAGTAGGCGAAGGTGCTACTGTTATGTAATTTGTAAATACCTGTGTATCAGCACCATTGCTATTTGTGGCTATCAGTGTAACGGTATATGTTCCGGGATTGATATATGTTGTTGACGGATTTTGAAGGGTAGAGGTACTACCATTGCCAAGATCCCAGTACCAGCTTGTTGGGGTATTGGTACTAAGGTCTGTAAAGTTTGATACGATGGGTGAACATCCCGATGTAGTGCTTGCACTAAAGTTTGCCACCGGAACCTGCGAATAGGCTACGTTAGCAGACAGGATAGAAAAGCATACACACAAAAATGCGTACAAGTATTTATTCATACGTTGGTTTGTCTGGTTTAGCGTATCCCCTATTTTTTGTTTTGAAATGAATCCAGACTGTGAATAAGCGTTACATATAATCTTGTCACAAATTTATATAAATTGTGGATAAACTGTTATTTTTTGTGTATAAATGTGGAAAAGTTAGCAATTATTTTATAAATAAAATAAAAACATGCATAATTCAATTAAAATCAATTAATTGAAAAAGAAATGAAAGATTAAATTTTGGGGATTTCTTGTTGATTATAGGGCCAATTGTCTCCTATAAAGTTGTATCGTGTTTTCCAGCCCTAGATATATAGCATCAGATATTAATGCGTGACCAATGGAAACCTCCAATAAATTAGGGATGGAAGAAGCGAAGTATTGCAGGTTATGCAGATCCAAGTCATGCCCTGCATTGAGGCCGAGTTTTTTTTCAACAGCAACTTTTGCAGCTTTAATATATGGTGCAACAGCGGCCTGTTTATCAGATAAATAGCTTTTAGCATACGCTTCTGTGTACAACTCAACCCTATCAGTGCCTGTATCGGCAGCTGCGGCTATCAAATCATCTACTGGGTCTACAAATATAGAAACACGAATGCCTTCTTTTTTAAATACGTCTATGATCTCCCGTAGGTATTTTGCTTGTCCAATAGTATCCCACCCGTGGTCAGATGTCAGTTGGCCCAACGCATCCGGCACCAGCGTTACCTGCGTAGGTTTTACATCCAGCACCAGCTGCACAAACTTATCTTCAGTAGGGTTGCCTTCTATATTAAACTCTGTCGTAATGATGGGTTTTATCTCCCTTACATCGCTGTAGCGAATATGACGCTCATCGGGGCGGGGATGTACAGTAATACCTTCAGCACCAAACAGCTGGCAATCGATTGCGGCTTTCAGCACACTCGGATTGTTGCCTCCACGGCTGTTTCTCAAAGTGGCTATCTTATTTATATTTACCGAAAGCTTCGTTGCCATTGCTGTTTTCTTTTCGCCAAAATTAATGCGCTTTTCAGTTAAATTGCAGTTAATGTCATTTTCGTGTTTCCACCGTTCATATAAGTATATGTTATACGTAGCAGCAGGTATATTGTTGCAGAGTTTAAGCGGTTGCGGCAGCGATAGCAAACACAGTTCCAATACCATTTACCTGAACTATAGCAGCGGCACACTGGAAAGCATAGACCCTGCTTTTGCCAAGAACCTGTATAATATGTGGACCGACCACATGGTGTACAATACATTGGTAGAAGCAGATGAAAGCTTGCAGCTTACACCATCGCTTGCAAAAAGCTGGGAGGTGAGTACCGATGGATTGCAATACACTTTCCACCTGCGCACAGATGTTTTCTTTCAGGACAATGAAGCATTTGCAAACGGCAAAGGCAGAAAAATGACAGCTGCTGATGTGGAATATAGTTTCAATAGGCTGATTGATTCTACGACTGCATCTACCGGTGCATGGATATTCAACGACCGTGTTGATAAAGCACAACCATTCAAAGCAATAGATGACAGCACATTCATTATCAGGCTGAATGCACCATTCAGACCGTTGCCACAAATAATGAGCATGCCCTATTGTAGCGTAGTGCCGCGCGAGGCTGTTACCAAATGGGGCAAAGATTTTCGTGCACATCCCTGTGGTACTGGTCCTTTTAAGTTTCATTATTGGGATGAGGGTAATGTATTGGTGTTGCACAAAAATCCTAACTACTGGCAGCACGATGCCGAAGGCAAAAATCTACCATATGCTGATGCTGTGCAGATAAGTTTTATAGATAGCAAGGCAACAGAGTTTATGATGTTGCTACAGGGCAGGATAGATTTTGTAAACGGACTGGATGGTTCTTTCAAAGATCTGGTGCTGAGCAAGAACGGGGAGTTGAAGAAGGATTTTTCCAATCGCATCAATTTACGCAAGCAAACTTATCTGAATACCGAATACATTGGCTTCCTTACAGATAGCACAAAAGATGTGGTAAAAGATAATCCGCAACTGAACCCACTTGTACGCCGTGCAGTTGCTTATGCGATAGACAAACAAAAGATAGCAACCTATTTCCGCAATGGTGCGGTCCTGCCTGCTACATCTGGCTTCATTCCACAAGGTATACCGGGGCACGATAGCAGCGGACGCTTCGGGTTCAATTACAATCCTGCAAAAGCACAGCAATTGCTTGCACAGGCAGGCTACCCGAATGGCAAAGGATTGAAACCACTGCATGTATTAGCACCAGAAAACTGGGCAGATATTGTAAACTTTGTTGCCACACAGGTAAAGGAAGTAGGCATACCGCTGGAAGTAGAAATCATACAACCCAATATACTGCGCCAGCAAATGAGCCGCTCAGAAGCACCGATGTTTCGTGCGCAGTGGATAGCAGACTATCCCGATGCAGAAACCTTTCTCGCATTCTTCAACGGTCGCTTTCCTGCACCACCTAACTATACAAGATTCAGTAATGCAACCTTCGATAAATGGTATGGTGAATGTATGAACCTGCCCGATAGCCAACGACACATCCGTTACATGCAGATGGATAGCCTGGTTATGAGCTACGCACCTGTAATACCATTGATATATGACAGGCTAATGCACTTTACATCCAAACGCATCACGGGCTTTAAAGCCAACCCGATGAATATTATTGATTTGAAGACAGTGAAAATTAATAAACTATAATTGTGGTCTATCCTCAGTAGTATTTTCATCAATGACGTAAAGGGGCCTGTTTCGAACATTGTTAATAATGCGGCTAATGTATTCTCCCAATATACCAAGTGATAATAATTGTACACCTCCCAAAAATGTTATGCTAATTATGGTAGACGCCCATCCTGGTACGGCATCATGCGAAATAAAGTAGCTATATAGGGCGTATATTCCTATAATAAATGACATAAAACATACTATAAAACCAGCACCTGTAGCAATTTTCAGTGGAGAATCAGAAAACGCTGTAATTCCATTATAAGCAAGCCTCAGCATTTTACTAAATGGATAGTTTGTTTTGCCATATTTACGTTCTTCGCGTTCAAACATTACATAAGTACTCTTGAACCCTAACCAAGCTATCTGTCCGCGTATATATTTGTCATACTCTTTCATTTGTTTCAAATACTCCAGCACATCACGGCTGATGAGTCTGAAATCTCCAACATCCAGCGGTATATCAAAAGATACTAAACGTGCCAACATACGATAAAATATTTTTGCTGTAACACGTTTAAATAATGTTTCACCTTTTCGTTTGCTGCGTTTAGCGTAAACTACTTTGTAACCATCTAAAAACTCATTGTACATTTCTGGTATTAGTTCGGGCGGATCCTGAAGATCACCATCAATGGTAATAATAACATCTCCCCTGGCGTAATCCATACCAGCAGTGATAGCTATTTGATGACCAAAATTTCGGGAAAAGCTTATATAGTGCAACCTATGCTTATCGTTCGCACAAGCTGTTTTAAGGTTTTTAAGTGTATTATCTTTACTTCCATCATTTACAAATATGATTTCATAATTTTCTGTAATGCTATTTGCCGCATCGAGAATACGAATTGCTAATTCTTTTATGATTTCTTCTTCATTAAACACGGGAACTACGATTGATAGAACCGGATTATTTTCTTCCATATATCACAAATGTTTTAACATTGGCAAAACAATCTAAACCCTTAGCATAATAGTCTTGGTTTAATTTATGGATTTCTGATTCAGAGAACATAATGATGGTATCTTTTTCTGTCAAATTTTTCATCTCTTTATACTGCAACCTGTTTTTATCCTTCAATATGTTGTAATAGAAGAGTATGTTCTGATTTTGTTTGGTATCATCCGTAAAAACAAAGCCGTTAATATTTCTAATATCCTGCTTAGCTTCCTTCATATATAAAGCCATGTACTGATTGGCATCCATATCATAATCTTTAACCGGGTGCATTACATCATTCATTGTATGTAAATATGCAAAACCACAAATTACTATCGCAAAAACTGTGAAAATATTTATCAGCGAGCGTTTTACATTTTTATGATCTCTTAATAGTTCGAATGCACTGTTAATAAATATGGCCACAGGTATTGCTATCATAGGATACACAGGCAGGTCGTACCATAATAGTTTTGATTTCGATGCTGAAATTACTGTTAAATAAGTGATTGCAGTTAAGGCCGCGTATATTATTAAGTGTTTTTCATCATGATTTGAATAGATGGCATAGACCAGCGCAAAACAAAATGGCACATACCAATAAATAAGATTGTAGTCAATCATATTTTTAATATAGAAGTGCCAGGGGCCAATGTGATTTTCAATAACATTTGTGTATCTGCCAAGTAGCTCGTTTTCGCATACAGCTTTAAAATATCCGGGGTTGTATTGTTCCCGAACAACGTAGTAGGCGATCATAGAAACTGAAAATAAAACAATCCCAATATACAGGTGTTTAGTTGTTAGTACAGATTTCAGCTTTTTTGCAAATAGAGTATATAAAAACACACCGGGTAAAAATAGAAACGCGGCGATTCCTTTTGTCATCGATGCCAGAAATAATGCGGCGAAAAAACAATAGAAGTATTTAGTCTTCTCAGTATTAAGATAGAGAAAATAAAAGCATAGATAAGCGGTCGTAAACAAGGCAAGCATACCATCATAGTCTCCCGTTCTTATACCATGCATACGCACGTAGCCGGCAGATGTTACTAATACAAAACATACTATAAAAGCAATCGATGGCTTTTTGAGTACTTTGTAAACAAATAGAAAAAGCAACGTAAATGTAAATATCGCAGCAATAGCTGTTGGCAATCTCACAGACAATTCACTAACACCAAACATCTTAATAGATAATGCCATGCACCATATCATAAATGGAGGCTTAAGATTCCACATATCAGGACTATGTTGAAATGTCGGCACCAACAAATTACCGTTTTGCGACATCTCGTAGGCACTCATAGCTAGTCTGCTTTCATCCCATAGTTGAACAGGGGCGTCGTCTAGGTGCACAAATACCGGCAACGAAACAACTAAAAGCATAAGTATTAGCCAATGTATGATTTTCATAAGGGCGGTTAAAGATTAATCTTAGCTTAGCTTCTAAAGTTAAACAAAATTAGAAGTCTGTTGTTATAGCAAAATGAAAGTTTCCGTTTTTTGGTTTCGCAGAGATTTAAGATTGGAAGATAATGCAGGGCTTTATCATGCATTGCGCAGTGGCAATCCTGTATTGCCAGTATTCATTTTCGATGCCAACATTTTGGAAGAACTGGAAGACAAAGCAGATAAGCGTGTCGATTTCATACATCGTGCTTTAGAAAAAATGCAGGTACAACTTACGGCTATGGGTAGCACACTGCATGTAATGCATGGCACACCTATTGATTGCTACAAACAACTGACTGAAAAATATGATGTTGCCGCAGTATATACTAATCATGACTACGAGCCTTACGCCGCAATGCGTGAAAAGCTGGTTGGCGATTTTCTTGCACAAAAAAGTATACCGCTGTATACTTTCAAAGACCAAGTGATTTTTGAGAAAGATGAAGTGATGAAGGATAACGGTGAGCCATATACTGTGTACACACCGTACAGCAAAAAGTACAAAGCAAAGCTGAACGATTTTTATCTTAAGTCTTACCCTACAGAAAAATACTTTGGCAATTTCTATAAACAACCTGCAATAGCCTTACCATCTCTTGCAGCTATTGGTTTTCAAAAAACAGACCTGGATGTTGTACTGCCAGCGCTTGACACAGATATAGCAAAGCACTACCACGAAACAAGAGATATACCTGGCATAAAAGGAACAACACGCCTTAGTGTACATCTTCGTTTTGGCACCATCAGCATACGCAAGCTGGCAAGAGAAGCAAGCGCCATCAGCGAAAAGCTGCTGAACGAATTGATATGGCGCGAATTTTACCAGATGATATTATGGAACATTCCGCGTGTAGTCAGCGAAGCTTTCCATAAAGACTATGACAATATCAAATGGCGTAATAATGAAGAAGAGTTTGAGAAATGGTGCAACGGGCAAACAGGCTATCCTATTGTAGATGCCGGCATGCGAGAGCTGAACGTTACGGGATATATGCACAACCGTGTACGCATGGTTGTTGCAAGTTTCCTTACCAAGCACCTGCTTATAGATTGGCGTTGGGGCGAGGCTTATTTTGCAAAGAAACTTTTAGACTTTGACCTTGCAAGCAATAATGGTGGCTGGCAGTGGGCAGCGGGTAGTGGTTGCGATGCTGCACCTTATTTCAGGATATTCAATCCATACTTGCAAACACAGAAGTTCGACCCTGATTTGAAGTACATTCAGAAATGGGTACCGGAGTTTCAGGAGTTCTCATATCCTAAACCAATTGTAGTACACGAAGATGCACGCGAACGCTGCCTGAAAGTGTACAAAGAAGCATTGGCAGATAAAATGAAAGAAGCACACTAACCCGCCCAGCCTTCTCTGTCGAGGCTGCGATACTGGATAGCTTCAGCCAAATGTTCAGGCCTTATATCATCGCTGCCTGCAAGGTCGGCAATGGTACGTGCTACTTTCAGTATCCTGTCGTATGCGCGTGCAGAAAGGTTCAGCCTGTCCATAGCAGTTTTCAGCAATGTTTGCCCTACTTGGTTTATCTGGCATATTTCTTTCAATTGCTTGCTGCTCATTTGTGCATTGGCATATACACCCTGTACACCTTCAAAACGCTTAGCCTGTATGTCGCGTGCTTTCAATACACGTTCTCTAACACTCTCGCTGTTTTCCGAAGATTGCTGAGAAGACAATTCGTTGAATGATACAGGTGTTACCTCTACATGCAGGTCTATCCTATCCAGTAACGGACCCGATATTTTATTGAGGTATCGTTGTACTATCATGGGGCTGCAGGTACATTCTTTTTCAGGATGGTTGAAGTAGCCACACGGACACGGATTCATAGATGCTATCAGCATAAAGCTGGCTGGGAAATCGATACTTACTTTTGCACGTGATATTGAAACCTTGCGTTCTTCCATCGGTTGGCGCATTACTTCCAGCACCGTTCTTTTAAACTCAGGCAATTCATCAAGAAACAAAACACCATTATGTGCCAATGATATCTCTCCCGGCTGTGGATTGCCACCACCGCCTACTAGTGCTACATCACTAATTGTATGGTGGGGGGAACGGAATGGTCTGCGCGATATGAGTGACGCGTTACCAGGCATCTTACCTGCTACAGAATGTATTTTGGTTGTTTCAAGTGCTTCATGCAGCGTGAGTGGTGGCAGTATGGTAGGTAGTCTTTTTGCCAGCATTGTTTTACCTGCACCCGGCGGACCTATCAGTATTGCATTATGACCGCCTGCGGCGGCTATCTCCAATGCACGTTTTACATTCTCCTGTCCTTTAACATCATTAAAGTCCAGATCAAATTCATACTGCGAATTGAAAAACTCATCGCGAGTATTTATCGTAACGGGTTCCAACACTTTAGTTCCGGCAAAAAAGCCTATTACCTCGCTGATATGTGTTACACCATATACATCCAGATTATTCACCATGCCTGCTTCGCGTTCATTGGCTTTCGGCAGTATCAGTCCTTTGTATTTTTCTGCACGTGCTTGTATAGCAATGGGTAATGCACCTTTTATTGGTTGTACAGAACCATCCAGCGAAAGCTCGCCCATGATGATATACTTATCCAGTTCTGCGGGAGGTACTTGTCCCGATGCAGCAAGCATACCCATTGCTATGGGCAAATCGTATGCAGAACCTGCTTTACGGATATCGGCAGGCGCCATGTTTACAACCACTTTATTGCGCGGGCGTTCAAAGCCCGTATTTTTGATAGCAGATAGTACACGTTCTGTACTTTCCTTTACTGCATTATCAGGAAGGCCAACAATGAAATAACCTGTTTGTCCGCCGCCAACTATATCTACTTCTATGGTGATGGTGATTGCTTCTACACCATAAACGGCACTGCCGAATACTTTTACGAGCATAACTGGTTTTAAAATTATAACATCTGTACTATGTAATTTTATATATTTTTAATAACATAGCAATACAGAACAAGAATACCCATGCAACTGACTGCCACAGAAAAGATAGACATTACAAACATATTGCTGATGATAGTATCGTGCTGTGTTGCTATGGTACTACCGTTTGAATTGTTTCTTTTCTCATATGCCATACTGGGCCCGTTGCATTACCTGACAGAAATATCCTGGCTGCACGATAAAAACTATTATACAAAAAGCAGGTACGATGCTATTATACTAGTGGTTGTTGGCTTATTGATTACGGTTAAGTATTTCGATAACTTCCTTGAAATAGACCTGCCCGATGGCTTTGATGCTAACCTTGCATATATAGGGCTGCTCAGTTCTATCATCTTCGTAACAGTAAAAAATCCTTATTACAAGATTGGTGGTATTGCCGTTTTGATACTGTCATCGCAGGTATCGCACAATTACAAAGTATTCTTTACTGTCTTCTTACCTACACTTATACATGTATATTTTTTCACTGCTATATTCATGTTATACGGTGCGCTGAAAAGCCAGAGCCGTTTCGGCATACCATCTGTCATAGCAATGATACTCTGTCCTTTTGCACTCATGTATATCTTCCCCGACAGGGCATTCTACCCGCCAACAGACTATAGTATTGGCGCATACCAGTTATTCAAAGTAGTAAATATGCAATGGCTGATGCATGTGAATGATGTTCCATTGCAAAACGATATGACAGCATGGGATAAAATCATATTCCATTCTAAAGACGGCATTTTGCTGATGCGTTTCATCGCATTTGCTTATACTTACCACTACCTCAACTGGTTTTCAAAAACAAAAATCATTCAATGGCACAATGTGCCGAAGGTTCGCTTTGCGGCAGTTATCATTCTTTGGCTTATTAGTGTAGCCATTTATATTAATGACTATGCCAGCGGGCTTAAGTGGCTTGTATTCCTGAGCTTCCTCCATGTATTACTCGAATTTCCACTGAATGTAACCAGCGTAATTGGGATAGGTAATTATTTCAAGGAGCGAATGTTTAAATCAAAGTCCGCACAAGCGTAGTATAGTTTTAGTCTGTAATTTTGTTATATGAGCACAATACTTCTTACCAAAGAAAATGGTGTAGGTTATATCACCTTCAACCGTCCTGATAAATTCAATAGCTTCAACCGCGAAATGGCATTGGCATATCAGGAAGCCTTGGACAATTGTGAAGATGATGAAACTGTAAGAAGTATTTATGTGAGTGCCGTTGGCAAAGCTTTCTGCGCAGGGCAAGACCTTGCTGAAGCGATAGACCCGCAAGGACCGGAGTTAGAAAAGATTGTACGCGAGCATTACAATCCCATCATCATCCGCATGCGCAAAATAGAAAAGCCGATAGTAGTTGCAGTGAATGGTGTGGCTGCGGGTGCAGGTGCCAACATAGCATTGGCAGGAGATATAGTACTGGCTGCTAAGAGTGCATCTTTCATACAGGCTTTCAGCAAAATAGCTTTGATACCTGACAGTGCAGGTACTTTTATACTACCACGTCTTGTAGGTATGCAGCGCGCACTGGCACTGACTATGCTGGGCGATAAAGTAAGCGCAGACGAAGCTGTTGCTATGGGTATGATATACAAATCTTTCCCCGACGAAACCTTTGAAAACGATACTAAGCAAATAGCTATTAACCTGGCACAAATGCCTACCAAAGGTTTGGGCCTTACCAAACGCCTGATGAATGAAACCTACAACAACACACTGGTGCAGCAACTGGACCGGGAAAAAGATGTACAGGTAGAAGCAGGTAGTACCGAAGATTTTAAAGAAGGGGTAAATGCGTTTCTTGAAAAACGTAAGCCTGTTTTCAAAGGCAAATAGCGATTATTATTTTATTGGCAAGCATACCCAAGTCGTATAGCCTGTTAACCAACAGCAGGTAGCGTTCTTTGTATGTTTTCATAGCTTTTGGGTGCGTGTTCTTTTATTAGTTGCGCAACTATGTCTGCTGTCTGGTCGGGGAAATCAACTTTTACAGGTTCGCCCGCTACCAGCCACCAGTTGATGCGTTCGTGATATTTTTTGCTGAGTTGTTTTATTACAGGTATGCCAAGCGTTTCTAATGCAGCAGCATTGCATTGCTGTTCGTATTGCTCCTGCATGGGTATTACCATTAGCTTTTTACCAAGAAACATAGCTTCTGCAGGGCCTTCAAAACCTGCACCACAAAGTACACCTGCACTACTTGCCATACTTTCTATAAATGCACGGTTTTCTATAGGTTGTATGTGTACGTTCTTAAAGCTGAATGGTTCTTTATTGTGTTTGGAAAATACCTTCCACTGTGCGTTTTCAAACTGCGATAATTGTTGCACCATCACATCATCATTATACGCAGGCAGGTATACGGTATAGTGTCCGAGGTTTGTGGGTTGCAATGCGCGAATTTCTTTGCGTATAACAGGGGTAAAAATATTCTTGTCGTATGCACGAAAATGGAAACCGTAAAAATCTGTAACGGGCGCATAGTGCTTCAGCACCACTTCTCCTTTCCAATCTCTCTCGTTAGGAATGGGTGCTCGTTTATGCAATACAGCACTTTGGTGGCTAAGGCCTATACATGGTTTGCGCTTCAGCTTGCATGCCCATGCAGATATTGGTTCAAAATCATTTATCACAAGATCGTAATCCTCTATCGGAAATTTTCTGATGTCATTTATCAGTTTGAAGAGCTTTAGTTTTTTTGCAGTCTCTGCAATATCTACACCACCTTTTTTCCCAAAGATGAAGCTCATACCATACATCTTGTACTTAACAGGGAATGGTACTTGTACATCGGCTTGGATACCGCTTATCAGTACATCTACTTCTCCGTACTTTATCAGTTCAGGATATACATCTCTTGCACGGCTCAGGTGGCCGTTCCCCGTTCCTTGTATTGCAAATAATATCTTCATGGCTTATGCTGCTTCTGTTGTACCGGGCATATCTGGTTTCATATTCAGCTCCTGCATCAGTGTTGCCATCAATTGTTTCGGCGTTTCTTTCGATTGCTTCTTTTTATTGATGTCTATTGCCTGTGCTACTTCGTCTTCAAAATATTTGTAGATGCTCCACTTACCATCTGCATATTCAAGAGATGTTAGGTTTTCAATCCAGTCGCCGGAATTCATGTATATCACCGCACCGTTTTCTGTAACTACCGTGCGGATTTCGGGCTGATGTATATGCCCGCAGATAACGTATTTGTATTTATTCTCCGCGGCTATTTCGCAGACAGTCGATTCAAATTTGTTGATGAATTTAACTGCACCTTTTACACCGTTCTTTATTTTTTTAGAAAGCGATACTTTGCCACTCCCTAGTTTTTCAGAAATGAAGTTTACAAAACGGTTGATGAGTATCAGTGTATCATAACCAATTGCCCCCAGCTTCGCCAGCCATTTGCTATGCTGCATTACAACGTCGAACACATCACCGTGGAATATCCACACGTTGGAACCATCTATCTTCAGGGAAAGTTTGTTGGTGATTTTGAGAGAACCCAGTTGAAAGTCTTTAAACTTTCGCAGCATCTCATCATGATTGCCGGGGATATAATAGACAGGTATGTCCTTAGCTATCAGGCCCACCAGGTGTTTCATCACCATCATATGTGTTGCGGGCCAGTAACGTTTGCTAAACTGCCAGATATCTATGATATCTCCGTTCAGTACCACGGCTTTAGGTTTGATGCTTTTCAGATATTGCAGCAGCTCCTTCGCATGACATCCGTATGTACCTAGATGAATGTCTGAAAGCACCACAATATCAACTTCTCTTTTTGCCATCTACATGCCCATAGCGGGCGTTTGGTTATGCAAAAAGACGAATTAAAGATTACCGCAATGTTATGCCGTGGTTATTTAGATATGAATATTGTTGCAATTGTGTTAATGCTTATTGCAGCGCAGCTTCTATTTCTTTTATCAGCTGCTCTGTTTCGCTAGGGCGTGGTGTGTTTTCAGATGCAAACTTACCGTTCCTGTCTATCAGGAAATAAGATGGCACACTATTAACACCATACAATTGCGCAACACGATTTTTCCATCCACCAGGTTCGCATGTATGTATACCTGTGATATTATTTTTCTCAATAGCTTTTTTCCATGCATTCGTGTCTTCGTCTATAGACACATTCAGGAATACTACGTCCTTATCTTTGAAGTGCTCTTTTACTTTTTTAGTAGCTGGCAGCTCGCGCATACATGGTCCGCACCAGCTTGCCCAGAAGTCTATATACACTACTTTGCCCTTCAGGTCCGACAGTTTCATTTGCTGTCCTTCCATTGTTGTAAAGTCAAATTCTATTGCAGGGGCACCTTTTGCTTTCTTCCTTTTTATTGCTACAGCATCAGACAATATTTTATCGTAGCTTGAGTTTTTATACATTGTCAGAAAAGCTGCATATCTTTTTTCTACATCTGCAATTGTGTTGTTTCTTATGTTGTCATATACGTTTTTTGCGTAGTAGTATTCTTTTGTTTTAGGCGGCATATTTGTCTTTACTTCTTTATCTACATATGCCTCTCTCAATTCATTTATTTTCTCTGCCGGTATTGTTGTGTCTTCATCGGTTATAGCTCTATACTTGTTTGGGTACAGTTCTGTTACATAGCTTACATAGCTTGGTATGCTGATATAATTATCGTTGAATGCAATAGGCACTTTATCCAAAATAGCGTAGTCCTTTTTTTTCATTACAACACTTGATGTGCGTTCTTTCATCATCTTGTGCATATAAGTGTAACGAATCATTTCATCATACACACTGTATTGATACCACGTCTTCCAGTATTGTACAAAAGACTCAGGCACTCCTTTTTTATTCGCTTCCAGAAAGTCCAGTTCTTTTTTCATTTCAGCATTTGCTGCGCTAATAAATTCTTCCTGCTCTTTTGTATAGTGTTGCTGCATACGCGAGCCAAACATCATCATCATGCTATATTCCATTACATGCTTTGCCATCAGATTGCCTACGGCAGCACCTTTGCCTGTATACTTCAGTGTACTGTCAAAGTTTTTACCATCAACTGTCAGTTTCAAATCATCTCCGGATTGTATAAATGTTTCTGTCGCTTGATTTCCGTTTTGTATTTGTATCTGCAGATACTGTTCCGTTACCGGAACTGTTATAGAAAAGCTACCATCTTCTGATAGTTTTGCAGTCAAGCTTTTCTGTGAATAGTTAAGCAGATTGGTGTAGTAAGAAACCTCTACCTCATCGGCCAGTTTGTTTGTTATTTTACCCGATAGTTTTGCATCGCCTGCAAAAACAGTATTTATAGAAAATATACAAATGGCTATAGCAGTTATTAGTCGCATAGGATGATGATTTATTTGTGCATACGTAAATTAAAAAAGTGGCGGGTATTATCCGCCACTTCTCATTATTATTTTTCGTTAAATATTAAGCCGTTACTAATTCAGGCAATTGCCTTGGGCTAAAATGTTTCATAGCATCTGCTATTGCTTTGATGTGTGCAGGCGTAGTACCGCAGCATCCGCCAACCAGATTCACCCAACCGTTTGATGCAAACTCTGAAACGATAGATGCGGTGATGGCAGGAGACTCATCATACTCACCCATCGCATTCGGCAGGCCTGCATTCGGGTAGCAGCTAACATGGCAAGATGCTATTTGCGAAAGCTCCTCTACATACGGGCGCATCTGCGCCGCACCAAGTGCACAATTCAAACCGATGCTCAGCGGATTGGCATGTGATACCGAAATATAAAATGCCTCCAGTGTTTGTCCGCTAAGTGTACGGCCCGAAGCATCTGTAATAGTTCCCGATATCATTACGGGCAGGCGGTTGTTAGTATCGCGGAAATATTTTTCTGCCGCAAAGATTGCAGCTTTTGCATTCAGCGTATCGAAGATGGTTTCTATCAGCAGTATATCAGCACCGCCATCTACCATACCTTTTATATGTTCATAGTATGCATCCGCTACTTCATCAAAAGTTACTGCACGATATCCCGGGTCGTTTACATCTGGAGACAATGACAATGTTTTGTTCATAGGCCCTACTGCACCTGCCACAAACTTTTCTGCACCGGGATTATCTTTTTTGTATTCCTCTACCGCCTGCTTTGCAACACGTGCTGCTTCGTAGCTTATCTCGTATGCATATTCCTGCATATCATAATCTGCTAATGCGACGGCCTGCGCACTGAAGGTATTAGTCTCGATAATATCTGCACCGGCATCCAGATATTGCCTGTGAATATCTTTGATGATATGAGGTTGGGTAATAACGAGCATGTCGTTATTGCCCTTCACATCTTTGTGCCAGTTTTTAAAACGTTCTCCACGATAATCTTCTTCCTGCAATTTGTAAGTCTGTATCATACTACCCATTGCACCGTCAATTATCATTATTCTTTCCGAGAGTATCTTGCGCAGCTTTTGCTCTGTAGTCATAAAATCAAAATTAGGCAATCCCTATATCAATTCCATATAGATACATATGATGCCAATAAAAACGCCCGCTATTTGCGGGCGTTCTCTATAATTATTAAGCTTCTGCTTTCATCATTTTCTGGAAACGAGCACGGTCGTTTTCGTCCAGCATTATTTTACGAAGACGAATGCTTTGAGGTGTTATCTCTATACATTCATCCTGTTGAATGTACTCCATACATTCTTCAAGGCTCATTTGTATTTTCGGAGCAATGCGGTTGGCATCATCTGTACCACTTGCACGCATATTCGTCAGTTTCTTAGGTTCTGTTGCGTTTACAATCAGATCTCCCGGTTTGATGTGCTCACCGATGATTTGACCAGAGTAAACTTCTTCCCCTGCATCGATAAAGAATGAACCCCTGTCCTGCAGTTTATCCATAGAATAACCTGTAGTAGTTGCAGTATTCTTAGACAACAGTACACCATTGCTGCGACCAGGTATTGGTCCTTTCCATGGTTTGTACTCGCTGAAGCGGTGTGCCATTACAGCCTCACCTGCAGTTGCAGTCAGCATGTTAGAACGCAGACCTATCAAACCACGAGATGGGATATCGAACTCAAGGTGTTGCATTTCGCCCTTGCTTTCCATAATCAGCATTTCGCCTTTACGTTGTGTAACAAGGTCTATCACTTTACCACTATACTCGCCCGGTACATCTACAACCAATGTTTCATATGGCTCGCATTTCTTACCGTCTATTTCTTTAGTGATAACCTGTGGCTGACCAACTGTCAATTCAAAACCTTCGCGACGCATTGTTTCTATCAATACAGACAAGTGAAGGATACCTCGGCCATAAACCAGGAATTTATCCGCATCGTCTGTATCCTGTACACGCAGTGCAAGGTTTTTCTCCAGTTCTTTATAAAGGCGGTCGCGAATGTTACGGCTGGTTACGAATTTACCTTCGCGGCCGAAAAATGGAGAGTTGTTGATGCTGAACTGCATGTTCATTGTAGGTTCATCTATAGGAATAACCGGCAATGCTTCAGGGTTTTCAAAATCTGCAACTGTTTCACCTATCTGGAAACCTTCAATACCTACGATAGCACAAATGTCTCCTGCAGATACTTCAGTTACTCTTTTCTTACCCATACCTTCAAACGTGTACAGTTCTTTGATGCGGCCTTTTGTAAAACTGCCATCAAGCTTACACAGTTGAATTGGTTGGTTTTCTTTCAGTACACCACGTGTTACTTTACCGATAGCAATACGACCCAGGAACGAAGAATAGTCCAGAGAAGTGATTTGCATCTGTACTGTACCTTCAGATACTTTAGGTTCAGGTACTTTTTCAAGTATGGTATCCAGCAACGGAGTGATATCTTCAGTTGGTGTCAATGAAGTATTGAACCAACCTTGTTTTGAAGAACCGTATATAGTTGTAAAGTTCAGCTGATCTTCTGTAGCATCCAATTGGAAGAACAGTTCGAATACTGCGTCATGCACTTCATCAGGACGGCAGTTTGGTTTATCAACTTTGTTGATAACAACTATAGGACGTAGATTCAGTTGTAATGCTTTTTGCAGTACAAAACGCGTTTGCGGCATAGGGCCCTCAAAAGCATCCACCAACAGCAATACGCCATCAGCCATTTTCAGTACACGTTCTACTTCACCACCAAAGTCACTGTGACCCGGTGTGTCGATAACGTTTATCTTAACGTCTTTATAGTTTACAGAAATGTTTTTACTCAGGATGGTGATGCCACGTTCTCGCTCAAGGTCGTTACTGTCCATTATCAATTCACCTGTTTCCTGATTGTCACGGAACACCTTTGTTGCGTGGATGATTTTGTCGACCAACGTAGTTTTACCGTGGTCAACGTGTGCGATGATCGCTATGTTACGAATATTCATAATCTGTGCCTCTTTTAACAAACAACCCTTCCATATTGTGAAATAAGGAAGGGCCTCATTTTGCCGCGCAAAGGTAAGGAAAATATATCTTATATTAACGTCATTAATAAGTTAATTCTATAGCTATAAATATTATTATATGAAATACATCATTTGCTTTCTCTTTTCATTGACTATATATAACACAGCAGTTGGTCAAAATAAGACAGAGAAGACGTTTAAAGATGGTGAATACACCATGAAGCAGTACTACTTTGTAATGCTTACCAAAGGAGAACGCAGAAATGAGATTACCGAAACGGCAATCATAAATAAGCTACAAGCAGGGCATCTTGCCAATATTGGTAAATTGGCTAAAGAAGGGAAAATACTGGTTGCTGGCCCATTTGGTGACGATGGAAACTGGCGTGGTATTTTCATTTTTGATTGTGAAAGAAAAGAAGAAGTGGAACAGCTACTAAATACAGACCCGGCAATAGCTGCAGGCAGATTGGCTTACGAAATACACCCTTGGTGGACAGCCAAGAATGCTGTATTCAAATAAATTAATTCATCTTGAAAGGAGCCACCAGTTGAAACTCCGGTATGTTTACCGTGAAACCTTTTTTATCGTAAAGGCTTACCATATTGTAAGTACCATACATCTTACCAATTTCGCTGCGCAGGTTGGCAGCAGATACATATTGATAAGAATCTCCCGGCTCTATAATAGGTTGTTCTCCTACAACACCTTCACCTTCTACTTCACGGTTGCTACCATTACTATCTACAATGTACCAATGTCTTGAGAGCAGCTGCACGGGTACAACGCTGAGGTTTTCTATGGTAATGCGATATGCAAACAAGTATTCACCGTTCAGTGGATTGGACTGAGCAGACTGGTAAAATGTTTCTACGGAAACACTTACTCCGTTTGTTACTTGTTGAACCATATTGGGCATCTATGTAAAAGTATGGAATAATATATAGATATGGTTTATTGTTTCGTTATAGAACTGTTAGGATTATCTATGTATGAAAAGAAGATATTATATTAATATATTTTATTATTTCTTAGATATTTCGTTTATCGCTTCATTTATTAAGCTTCCTTCATATCCTTTTTGTAACAGATAGCGATATGTTTTGTTCTTTCGGATGGGAACAAGTTTTTCGCTCTTCAATTCAGCCCATTTCTTTGTTGCCAGCTTCTGCAAGGTTTCATAGTATTCATCCGGGTCTATCTCTGTCATTGATTTCTTTATGCAATAGTCAGACACTTTATGAATTTTTAAATATTGTATTATCTTAACTCTTCCCCATTGTTTCAGCCTAAAACGTCCCCGGGCTATGGCACGGGCATATTGTTCTTCGTTCAATAGCCCCTTCTCTATCAGTTCTGCAATCAGCTCTTCTATCTCTGGTGTTTTGCAACCAAGCTCGTATAGTTTGTTGCGGGCTTCCTGATGGCTACGCAGCTGGTAGTTGCAGAAACGGTATATGGATTCTCTTGCAGACATAATTAATAACACCCTAAAAGTAAGAAGTCAAAACCAATATTAGGTTTTGACTTCTGTATTTAACGCCCCATGTATACCATTAGTATCTGAACATCGCTTGGGTTAACACCGCTTATCCTACTGGCCTGCCCAAGTGTTTGTGGTTTTATCTTCTTCAGTTTCTGCCGTGCCTCTGTTGATAGTGCAGACAGCTTATCATAATTAAATGTATCAGGTATTACAAGATCCTCCAATGTTGCCATCTTCTTAACCAGTTCCTTTTCCTTCTCTATATACACATCGTACTTGATTTGTATCTCTGCCTGTTCCAAAGCAAGAGTATCATCTTCATTCAGTGCTTCCTTCAAGCCTGGCAAAGCGGCCTGCATATCTTTCAGGTTAATGCCCGGGCGAAGCAGGATTTTCAAAGCACGGCTACGTTCATTCAGTGTAGCACTATCTATTGATTCCAGAAACGGGTTAGCATCTGCAGGTTCTACAGGATATTCAGCCAATAGAGTTTTGATACGATCTACTTTCTCTTTCTTAGCATTCATTAATGCCAATCTTTCATCTGTTGCCAGACCAATATTATGCCCAAGTTCTGTAAGACGTAGGTCTGCATTGTCTTGTCTGAGGAGTGTACGGAATTCTGCCCTGCTGGTAAACATCCTATAAGGCTCGTCTGTACCTTTATTTATCAGGTCATCTATCAGCACACCTATATAGGCGTCACTACGCTGCAATACAACAGGTTCCAGTTCCTTTACTTTCCTGTGTGCATTGATGCCTGCCATCAAACCCTGACACGCAGCTTCTTCATATCCTGTAGTACCATTTATCTGTCCTGCAAAGAAAAGATTATTGATAAGCTTGGTTTCGAGGGTGAATTTGAGCTGTGTAGGCGGGAAATAATCATATTCTATGGCATATCCCGGACGGAAGAACTTACAATTCTCAAACCCGGGCACCATTTGTAGTGCTTTATACTGCACATCTTCCGACAAAGAAGTACTGAAACCATTAACATAAATCTCTACCGTATTCCAACCTTCAGGTTCCACAAACAATTGATGGCGTTCCCTTTCAGCAAAGCGAGTCACTTTGTCCTCAATACTTGGGCAATAACGTGGCCCGGTACCTTGTATTCTTCCCTGGAACATCGGAGATTTCTCAAAACCTGTCTTCAGGATATCGTGAACCTCCGGACTTGTGTAGGTAACCCAGCAGCCCCTTTGTTGTTCCGGCTTAATTCTTTCTATTGGCAGGTAAGAGAAGCCTACTATTTCCTCATCTCCATCCTGTATTTCCATCTTGCTATAGTCAAGGCTACGTCCATCTATACGCGGCGGAGTACCAGTTTTAAGCCTATCACTCTCAAAACCATAGGAAACAAGCTGTTCTGTAATGCCTGTAGCCCCTTTTTCGCCCATTCTACCTCCTCCAAACTGCTTTTCACCTATATGGATAACACCATTCAGGAAGGTTCCGTTTGTAAGGACTACAGCCTTAGATTTTATTTCTATGCCCATTCCTGTCACAACACCACACACTGTTCCACGTGAAACAATTAGTTCCTTCACCATATCCTGCCAGAAATCTACGTTTGGAGTAGCCTCTAACATATCCCTCCAGGTCTGTGCAAAAAGCATACGGTCATTCTGCGTACGTGGACTCCACATACCAGGTCCTTTAGACTTGTTCAGCATACGGAACTGAATCATGCTCTTGTCACTCACAATACCACTATAGCCACCCAAAGCATCTATCTCCCTTACTATCTGTCCCTTTGCGATACCACCCATAGCAGGATTACAGCTCATCTGGGCTATAGTCTGCATGTTCATAGTTATCAAAAGGACCTTAGAACCCATATTAGCAGCAGCAGCGGCAGCCTCACAACCTGCATGTCCTGCTCCTACTACTATTACATCATACTCCTTAAACATAGGCAGCAAAGGTACAACCAGTATTGGAATTAGTTGTTATTAATCACCAATAAGAATACTAATTCACGTAATTTAGTTGTACCAAACACTACTTATGAAGAAATACCTATTTGCAATAGCACTTTTAAGCTTTACTGGCGCAGCATACAGCCAGTCATTCAACCTTGGTATACGTACAGGTATGAACAGGTACTACACAAAAATGAACAGCAATGACGCTTATTACAATTGCTGGAATAAAGAAATAGCCGGAAGATATGAGACAAATAATGGTTTAGCCTATGAAATAAGCCTGTCAAACTTCTCATGGAAAGACGGATATGGGCTAACAAGAAACCAATGGGGGCAAGATAATGCAGGTGGTAATACATATAGTGACTATTGGTACCAGGAAAAGAATAATCATTTTGTACTGAATACAAGTGTGCAGTACGATATCATTTGCCCTAAGATAAAAGAACATTGTCCTGCAATGAAAAGATTCAGCAATTACATGGGTATTACTGTTGGGCTGATGAAGGTATATACTAAAGAAACTGTCAGTTACATAATAGAAGAAACTAGCGAACACAGGGATAGACGTTCTTATAATACTAACACAAATCTAGTACTGGGAATGATAAATACTTTAGTTTACAGGCATAGCAATAAGGTATCATTCACGGCTACAATAGGTGCAAATGCTATGAGAATACCAACATTAAGCTACGGTTATGCAATGCAAAATAATCTGAGTGATAGAAATACAACCATCAATACTTCCATTGGTATTCAGTACAAGCTTTAAGATATTCTTCCTGATAACTACAAAAGGGTTCCACGTGGAACCCTTTTTATTAGTCTCGATAAAAATCTAGACGCTGGCTTTTACAAATTATGAAAAAGTTGGCAGCTATAATATCTGACAACTAAATAAAAAGCGAAAGATAAAAACTGTTAAAAAGAGTTCCATATAAATTTCATAATCAAACCCAATGTACAGGCTTAGTGTATTCCTTTCATAAAAAATGATTAGTGCAAAAAACAACACTAAATCAGGTAAAAAATCACCAATTTTTCAATAAATATTAAATACACAATTAAGAAATGTAAAATAGATATTAATACAGCGGTCTAACTGAATTGTATGAGCACAAAAAAGGGAGCTACATAGAGTAGCTCCCTTCAGGAAATATTAAAACAGATTACTGTTTTGTAACAACGAATGGTTGAACAGTTGCAGAACCATTTGCTATCAACACAACATAGTAGTTACCGGCAGAAAGTTTCTCTGTAGAGATATTCAGCGTTTCTTTTTGTAAGTTATTATAATCTTCAGTCATCATACGACGACCAACAGCATCAATGATGCGAATCTGTACTTTTTCAGCTTTCTGAGAAAGATTCAATTTAACATTAACCGATGTAGTAGCAGGATTAGGATAAACACTGAACTCCTTCATACCCTGATTAGCTACTTCATTTACTGAAACCTGGAATGGACTCAGTTCCAATGCAAGTGCAGGAACACCATCAGAGCTAGGGAATGATACAGAGTCTATCAAGTGTGCCGCAGCTGCAGAAGTTGCACCAATCAACATATTAGCTTTCTGAGAACCATTATCAGTGAATGTAGACATTGAACCAAGGAACATTGGAGTAGAATAATCTTTAACACTAGATGTAAGGTTATCAGCTGCCAGAGACCTTGTGAAATAACTATACGAGTCATCACTACACAGGAAGGTTGGGCCAGGCATATCAACTACAACCCAATACCAAGAATTAGCATCAAGCGTTACAATACCTGCTTTACCATCTTTATCACCCATGATAGAAGTGAACAGTCTGTTATTAGAGTCTGCACTTGTAAATGTATAAATAGAAGCTCCTTTGATTTCAACTTCAGAAGCTTGAATGATGTTATCGGTAGAACCACCGTTAGAACCATCAACCCATTTCAATAGGTAAGAAATTGAAGTCTTATCAGCAACAGTAATTTGATCCAAAGAGTGTTTAGATGTATCGTTATCATTAATAGCATAACGTAATGCCTGAGCTTTATAACCGCCTTTATTTACGTAGAAAAGTGGGCCCCAAATAAAGCTGGATGTACCTGAACCGAAACGCAAACCATTAGTGATAGTAGGATTGCCTGCTGCATCCGTACGACCTTTACAATAGATGTTGTTTGTGATGTAAGTATTGTAACTAAAAGAGTTATCAGCAGTATTATCATCAGGTTGGTCTGCACTTACTGTATATGTAGTAGTATATACACCAGTAGTAGTAGGATTTAATGTACCGACATTAGGACTCGTAATACTGATTATAGAATCGATAGTATTAAAGTTAGTCGCAACAGCAGAATCCTGGAAAACAACAGATGCTGATCCGCCTGTAGGCGTGAAAGTAATAACAGACTTCAGTTTGATGTTTGTCTGATCATTTGTGCCCACGTTTGCAATCAGTGCACCAGTATATTGCTTGTATGCAGTAGCGCTAGATCCGCTGATTTGATTCAATGGTGTAGCACCTGTTGTCAATGCACCTGATTTAGGAACTAATGCAAGGTCATTAGCATTACCAAGTCCCCAAACACACAGTGATATAGTAAGCGGCGTTGTACCAAGCGTATTCCACATAGCAGCACCTTCAGGGTTAGATACCATCAATACAGGTATTGTAACAGAACCACCCGCAGTACCTGCAGCCATACCTACAGGCTCAGCACCCGGAACGTTGTTAATGATGATTACACCTGCAGCACCTTTGTCCTGAGCAAATTTTGCTTTCTCACCAAACTGACAAGTACCACGCCAGATTAAAACCCATTTACCAGTATAGTTTGCAGTACCCGGTTGTACACAACCCAGTGAGTCAACACTTTTTACCAGTGGCACATTTTTCCAGGTAGAATCCAAAGCACGACCCCAAGGAGTAGTGGTACTACTTGAATAAGTGAAGCTTTTGTAACCAATTACTGGTGGTTCGTGTACATAAAGCCTTGGTCCCAAAAAGTTTTTTAACTGCGCTGAAACGTTGCTGGTAGCTGTTATTGTAAACAATGCTACAAGCAGATTTACTAAGTAAAATCTTCTCATAATGCTTAATTTGTTATAAATAGGGTATCAATTTACAAAAATTTAACAAAATGAGAAATAATCATTTCTTATATCAGGCCAAAACTCCTGCTAAG
This sequence comes from Chitinophagales bacterium, assembly GCA_017303395.1. Taxonomy (GTDB): domain Bacteria; phylum Bacteroidota; class Bacteroidia; order Chitinophagales; family Chitinophagaceae; genus Polluticoccus. The sequence goes on along the minus strand of JAFLBN010000023.1, from coordinate 10,742 downwards.
CTGCAACATTTTATCTATAGGTTTCTTTGCAGCCAGCCTAAGTTCCTCATTCATAAGTATTTCAGGTTGCTCATACTTAAGACACAGATACAATTTTTCTAAAGTATTGAGCTTCATGTGCGGGCAATCGTTACATGCGCATGCATTATCTGGTGGTGCAGGTATAAAAGTTTTATCGGGAGAAGCTATTTGCATTTGGTGTAATATACCCGCTTCAGTGGCTACGATAAATTCATTGAAACCTGAGTCTTGTGTATATTTTAATAATTGTGTAGTTGAACCTATATAATCAGCAATCTTTAATACTGCCTCTTCGCACTCAGGATGTGCAATCATTTTAGCATTAGGATGTCTTTCCTTGAGGCGTGTAATTTTTTCCAATGAAAATATTTCATGCACCATACAAGCGCCATTCCATAACACCATTTCTCTACCACTTGTCTTATTGATATATGCACCTAAATTCTTATCAGGAGCGAATATTATCTTTTGCTCTTTTGGCAAACTATCAACAATTTGCTTTGCATTTGAAGATGTGCATATGATATCACTCAATGCCTTAATACCTGCAGAGCAATTAATATATGATATAACAATATGGTCGGGATGTTTGTCCTTGAATTGCTTGAAGAGTGCGGGCGGACAACTGTCACTCAAAGAACAACCAGCATTCAGATCAGGTAACAATACCTTTTTATCAGGATTCAGAATCTTTGCAGTTTCTGCCATAAAGTGTACGCCTGCAAATACTATAATATCTGCATCCGTCTTTTCAGCATTCTGTGCAAGGCCCAAACTGTCACCTATATAATCAGCTATATCCTGTATATCCGGCTCCTGATAATAGTGAGCAAGTATTACAGCATTCTTTTCCTTCTTTAGCTTTTCAATCTCTGCAAACAAATCCAGCGATGGGTCAATTTCCAGATCCAGAAATCCAATTTTCGTCAAATTTTTTTCAGCTTCTTCGATTTGCACATTCATAGTAGTATTAATAAAAAGATTTTTTAAAAAAAAGGACTATTATAATAAGGACTGTGGATTTGGGGATAATAATCACTTATTCTATTTGCAAAGTAAAAGAATTTAGTTCGTCCACTATATAGCAATTAGTTATTAACAGCCTAAAGCCCTGTTAAATAAGGATACCCACAAAAAAATGGGAAATGTGGATTACAGAATGCGTTGATAAATAACTTGTTGTGAATTTATGAGAATGGTGATTATAACCTACTGATTTCTTAGAATAAAAAAATTCGCTTATCCACATCATCAGGTTTATTCCATTTACACGGGGTGTTATAATCTCGCTATCCACAGTAATTAACACACCAGTCTAATAACATTAAAGTTTTAATAAGAATTGGATAACATACAGTTAATAGACTGGTTAGTTGAATTAACTATATTATTAATATAATTGATAAATCTGTATTATTAAGGTAAAACGGCTTTATTATCTCAATTTTTCGTATAAATTTGCCGTCCCTGTAATAAACATAATAGTGATATGTCTGTAATTCAGAAAATTAGGAATAAGTACGCTAAAGTTGCTGGTTTTGTAATAGCCCTTTCGCTGGTAGGTTTTATATTAATGGATGCATCAAATGGCCCATTAGGTTCTCTTTTTGGTAGAGATAATAGCGTTGCTAAAGTAAATGGTGAAGCTATAGATGTAAAAGCATATAGCCAAAAAGTAAAAGACTACGAAACACTTTACTCTTATGGTCAGAAAGGTCGTCCTTTGGATGATGCAACAAGAGCACAGATAAACCAGCAAGCACTTGCAGATTTAGTTAATGCTGAATTGGTAAAAGCAGAATGCGAAAAACTGGGAATACAGACAACACCTGAGGAAGAAAAAGAACTGATATATGGTATGAACGCTGATCCTATAGTTAGGCAGTATCAGTGGTTCCAGAATCCGGAAACGAAAATGTTTGATCCGCAACGTATCAAAGCATTTGAACAACAAGCTAATCAGGTAGATCCTACAGGAAAATTGCTGGAAGAATGGCAGACTATTAAAAATTATGTGCTGCAGAACAATGCATTGAAGAAATACACAATGCTGACAGCAAAAGCAATCTATGTTCCTAAATACCTCTTGGAAAAATCGAGGAAAGAAAAATCTGAATATGTAGGTATCGATTTCGTAAGGATACCTTACGCTACTATTCCTGATGATAAAGTTCCGGTTAAAGAAGAAGAGCTTGTAGAATACATGAAGAAAAATGAAAAGAGATTCTACAATGCTGATAAATCAAGAAGCATAGACTATGTAGCATTCGACCTGACACCAAGTTCGGAAGATACTGCAAACGCTTTAGGTGTTCTTAATAATATAAAAAACGAATTTGCTAACACTACAGATGTAGAAAGTATTGTAAACAGAAATTCTGATGAACAATACAATCCATCTTATGTAAATAAAGGTTCTTTCTTCTCTCCTTATGCAGATTCAATTCTGAAATTGTCTACTGGAGCTGTGTTCGGACCATACTACGAGAACAACTCTTATAAATTGACAAAAGTAGTTGATAGAAAAACACTGCCGGATTCTGTAAAATGCCGCCACATTCTCATAAAAACAGAAGAAGGTGGCCAACCTGTTGCTGCGGATAGTGTAGTGAAAAAACGTATTGACAGCGTGGAGCTTGCTATCAAAGGTGGCGCAAACTTCAGTGAGATGGTTGCTAAATACACTCAGGATGAAGGAAGCAAACAAACTAATGGAGAATACACTTTTACACTGCAACAGAAAGAACAACTATCTAAAGAATTTGCAGACTTCATTTTCGATGGTAAAACAGGCGAAAAGAAAATTGTAAAAGTTAGTAATAGCGGTTATGCAGGGTACCACTATATAGAAATACTTGACCAAAAAGGTGTTCAACCGGCACTGAAACTGGCTACTATCAGCCGTATGCTGGAACCAGGTCAGAATACAAACAATGCCGCTTATGCAAAAGCATCAGAATTTGCAGGTAAATACAATTCTGAAAAAGCATTTGATGAAGCGGTGAAAAAAGAAAATATCAATAAGCGTGTAGCTGAGGGTATAAAAGAAACAGATTTCATGGTAAATGGTCTGGGCAACAGCCGTGAATTGGTGCGTTGGTTGTATGCTGCAAAAAAAGGTGATGTATCTGCTGTATTCAGCCTCAATGGTCGTTACATAGTTGCTAAAATGAGCGGTGAACAAGAACCGGGCCTCATGAAGTTAGATATGAACAACAGGCCAGCTATTGAAATGGCTGTAAGAAATGAGAAAAAAGCAAAAATGCTGATGGATCAATACAAATCTGTAAGCTCTTTGCAATCACTTTCTACAAGTACAAATCAAGCACTGCAACGTTCAGACTCGTTTAACGCATCACAACCATTCATAAACAAACTGGGTTACGAACCTAGATTGCTGGGTTATGTATTCTCAGGCAAATTGCAACCAAACACTGTATCACCTGCTATTAAAGGACAGGACGCAGTATTTTTCATAAGCCTGATTAATAAATATAATGTTCCTGTAGCAGCAGCTCCTGAACAAGATTTTCAGGAGAAAATGATGATGATGATGCAATTGCGTAATACCGTAATGGGTAGTGTACAGGAAACACTGAAAAAATCGGCTAAGATTAAATACAACGTAGAGAATCTATAAGATTCATCTAACGGCATATCAGTAAAAAGCCTGCGGTACTAACCGCAGGCTTTTTTTCTTCACAAGCATTATGAGTAATTTTGCATCATATATGGAACCAATAAGAAATAAGGTAGCAGAGAGTGGTATAATAACATTGGACCTTGCAGCTTTTTTGTTGAAAGACGAAGAGATAGCCATATTTGATATCAAGCCATTTTTGTTTCGCGAAATGATATTGCGCGAGAAGGACTATCGTGCAGCATTACCAGAACACGATTGGAGCCAGTATGAAAATAAATACGTGGCAGTAATATGCAGTGCAGATGCAATAGTACCTGTATGGGCATATATGTTGGCAGCATCTTTCCTGCAGCCACTAGCAAATGCAGTATATTTCGGCACAGCAGATGAGATGAAAAAACATTTCCTCTTGAATACCATAAATAATATCAACATCGCAGAATACGACGATAAGCGCGTGGTAATAAAAGGTTGTGGAGATATACATGTACCGGATGCGGCCTATGTAGCAGTTACAGAAAAGCTGCGCCCGGTTGTAAAATCGCTGATGTACGGAGAACCATGCTCTACAGTACCTGTGTACAAAAAGCCTGCTATAAAACCAGCAGGTTAGCAGCTATCTTTTCTGAGAGTTGAAAACTACTGCCGTCTGCACTTACCAATATGCTTTTATCAAAAGGCATTATTTCTGTAATGGTAATGCGGCTGCCTATTTTTAGCTTAAAGCGTTCCAGTTGTTGCAGGAATGCACTTGTAGTATCTTTTACAGCTACTATTTTACATACATCACCTACATTTCTTTCGCTCAGCAAACTAGCTCGCGATACAGGAATATCGCCGTTCGATTTGGGAATAGGGTCTCCATGTGGGTCGTATTCAGGAAATCCCAGAAATTCGTCAAGGCGCTCAGTCAGTTTTGTAGATTGTATATGTTCCAGTTGCTCTGCCACCTCATGCACTTCATCCCAGGAAAAGTTCAGTTTATCGTGCAGGAAAGACTCCCACAATCTGTGTTTTCTTAGTATAGAAAGAGCAGCTTTGCTACCTGTATCCGAGAGTTGAATTTTTTTGTACTTCTCGTAGTGTATCAATTCCTTTTCAGAAAGCTTGCGCAGCATATCTGTAACAGTTGCCGGGCGGGTTTGCATTTTATCTGCAATCTCATTTACAGATACTTCTCCACTGGTGTTATTGTGCTGAATACTGTAAATGGCTTTCAGATAATTTTCCTCTGTGTACGTAAGCGCAAGCATGACCGAAAGTTAGCAAACATATCTTAATGTCCGTATTTTTTGTTAGATTAGTGAGTCGTTATCGTGTTATTAACAGTGTATTGAGAGATGAAAAACATACCCCATTGCGTTTACCCTTTGCAAAGTTTTCTGTTATTGCTTTTTATTGGATTGATGCCAATAGCGAGTACTGCACAAGTGCAGCAGATAAAAGACTATGACAGGCCTACCAACCTGAAAGTAACAAAAGAGTATGTGGATGAAAAGGGTAATACTATCCGTGAAGTTCAATATACACAACGCTCTATCCGTGTTACCGAAACGATTGTCATTTCAAAAGCCATGTCTGCAGTTGGTGTAAAAGTGGCAATCAATCCGGATACTATTATCAGAGATTCTATATGGCTACTGATTAATAAGAGCAGCTACAGCGTTCACGTTTATTATAAGAAAAAACTGATACGTGGGTACAAAGCGGTATTTGGTCCGCAGCCGCAAATGAATAAGTGTATGGAAGGCGACAGGTGCACGCCCGAAGGCTGGTACAAAATTGCAGACAAGCGTAACAGCAGCAAGTACAACAAGTTCATGCTGCTGAACTATCCGAATGAAAAAAATCAGGAAGCCTTCAAGAAACTGAAAGAAGCAGGGAAAATTCCGAAAGATGCACGTATAGGTGGCGATGTAGGCATACACGGCATATGGCCACGAGGTGATGATATGATAGAAATGGGCATCGGGTGGACAGACGGTTGCATTGCACTAAAAAATGCAGATGTAGATGACCTGTTTAAATGGGTCAATGTAGGCACCCGCGTGTTTATTAAAAAATAATCAGACAAGGCTGTGTCGCTCCAGATATTTAGCGTATAGTTCGCGCCATCCATTCCATTCCTTATCGGTTCCCAAAGAAAAATTGTGGAATACGGTTATCAACCTGCTGTTGGTGCCGCGTAGAAACAGCTCCATTTTTTCCAGGCGAGTGAATGCTTCTGCGGCACTTAGCTTCATATCGTAATGCGCAGTAGAATCCATAAAACAGAAAGGATGAATTTTTAAGTTCGTCTGTTTTTCATTTTCAATATCGTACCAATAGAAAGAACTACCTGTACCCGCACGGAAACCTATATGTGTGCCGTAACCCATGCTGTAATCATCGGTAATACCATCTGCAATAAGTTGTCTGTAAGTATGTGGTAGAAATAATCTGATAAAATGCTGTCGCGAAATGTCGATGCTTTTATCGATAGTTTTTTCCAGCACCGCTTTCTCATCTTTGAAAAGCTGATTGTTCTTACCACTGTTGTATGACGGGTGTATACCCACCGTACCCTGCTCTGCAAAACTGCGAATGAGTTTTTGCATGGCTTTATGGTTGGGGTTTATGTTCTTATCGTATGTATCGGTCTTCAACGCAGCAAGTACAAAAAACATCGGTTTGTATTTGTACAGGTTGTGCAGCGAATACATAAATGGAAACGCGAAGTAAGGATCTTCTCCATTGATGATATTAACCGACAAGCGTTTGGCAACGGCACTAAGTTTCAGATTCGAAATGTCTTTCAACAAGCCGCCTGCATTGCGCACAATGCCTTTGTGTTTATAAGACCATGCAATATCAATATCGTATGTAGGGAGAAAAGAGAACGATTTTGAATTGATGTCGAAACCGCATTTTTCATTCAACAATCTGCGCAGTGCTTCTATCCATTCATCAACAATTGGGCGTTCCAGCCAATTGTTTTTATAAAGTATACTATCTGTGTGCGGATAACGCTCATGTTTATCCGGAGTATAACTATAGTATTCTTCGTAGCGGGTAATAAGAAAAAATATCGCCGAAAAAATATCGAACTGTATATCGCCATTTGCATCTGCATACAGCGTTGGTGTATTGTTCCAATTACCTGTATTTATAGTATGTTGGTTGATGCCTTTTTGCCGGAGCAATTGTGCATCAGGAATATATATAGCACCCGCTATTTTTTCTCCGTATGCAAGATGTACTTTTTCTTCTCGTTGATGTGTGAGCTTGTATTCTATACCCATACGGATATTGAATACCCAGTTGAGTATATACAGCAGGCGTGTGCTGGATTGCGGGCTGTATATAACTACGGGATTGCTCATAGGCAATGCATAAAATTATTTATGCTGCTCTTTCCAAAGCTGGTTGAATGATTTCTGTGCAAAGTGTACATCGCCCCTGCCATCTGCCCACGATTTGCTGAAGAGCTTGTTGACAACATTGCCTTTAATGCCTGCCCCTGCACTATTCATCAGCGAGCGGTTCAGCATAGCAAGTTTCCACATTTTCCATCCTGCATTTTCTGTAAAACCATTCAGCCCTTCGCTTGCTGCAATGTGGCGGTTTTCCAACAGCATTTCGTGGATGTTTATTTTCAGCGGGCAGACCTCTGTACAGTTGCCGCAAAGGCTCGATGCATAACTAAGATGCTTGAACTCTGCCACATCTTTCAGGTGCGGAGATATCACAGAACCTATAGGCCCGCTATAGGTAGTACCATAGGCGTGGCCACCAATATTTTTATAAACCGGACAAGCATTAAGACAAGAACCACAACGTATGCAGTACATGCTTTCGCGTACTTCTTTGCGTAGCAGATTAGTACGCCCATTGTCCAACAGGATCACATACATTTCTTCAGGGCCGTCGTTTTCGCCTGGTTGGCGACCACCGGTGAAGATGGTATTATATACCGTTACGTTCTGCCCTGTACCATAAGTAGCCAGTAGTGGCCAGTACAACGCAAGGTCGCTCATCGATGGTATTATTTTCTCGATGCCAACAATAGCAATATGTGTTTTAGGAAACGCAGTAGAAAGCCTGCCGTTGCCTTCGTTTTCGGTAACACATACAGCACCTGTATCTGCTATCAGAAAGTTGCCACCCGTTACACCTACTTCAGAAGTAATATATTTTTCTCGCAGGTTGCGGCGGGCAATCTGTGTCAGCTCTGTAGGACTAAGGTTTGGTTCTACACCCAGCTTTTCATGAAACAGTTTTGCAACATCTTCCTTGCTCTTGTGCATGGCAGGTGTAACAATGTGGTATGGAGCTTCGCCATCCAATTGTTGAATGTATTCGCCAAGATCTGTTTCTACAGATTCAATATTATGTTTTGCAAGAAAATCGTTCAGGTGAATTTCTTCTGTCACCATCGATTTTGATTTCACTACCTGTTTCGTATTCTTCTCCTGACATATCTGCAATACAGCTTGCAATGCTTCATTCGCATCTTCTGCCCATATTACTTTGCCACCTCGCGCTGTGAAATTTTTCTCGAATTGTTCCAGATAACTATCCAGATTCTCAATGGTTTTCCATTTGATGTTTTTCGCTTTTTTGCGCGCAAGTTCCAGGTCGGCAAACTGCAGTTTACCTTTCACTACTGTTTCGGCATATTTCTGAATATTGAAACTAAGCTTGCGCTTGTGTTCCAAATCGCCGGCTTTTACCTTGCTCTTAGCTAAAAACTCTGTAATGGTACCACTCATAACGTATCCACAAACTTAATAAAAACACAGCAAAGGCGTATTTATTGCTTAAACATACTATTGCTGCTGCAGGCAGATGTTCAATATTTTGGCGCAGGTCATTATGAGGCGCTTTTCTTCGCGCACGGGGATGTATGCCCTCAGGGGCTCTTTCAGATATGGAGATGATATGTATATGTATGGATAGTAAGCAATCAGCCTAACCTCTCCAAAGCGTATACCGCCGGGTGTGGTAAAATAGAAAAACATGTCTTCCATTGATGCCCCGGGTGTGGCATAAGTCATTTTATTGCTGCTGTAGCGGGCAAACAGGTTGTTTTGAATATACACCTCATCGCCACGAACCTGCACGTAAGAGCTGTCTGCATAAGCATCTACACTATAGGGGCTGCTGTTATAGTTGCAACTGCTGCTTTCAGCAAATTCTTCGTCTGTAATGATGTTGGATTTCTTCCGCCAATGGCTTATCAGGTTGTAAACGGCATCTTTATCCAATGCATTATTGCGGATAATGCCATACCTGACAATACTTTCGTTGAAATATTCAATAGTAAAAGGGTGGTAACCTATGTTGAGCGATGTATCAAGCCCTTCGAACTCTATATTGTAGTAGCGGGTCAGTTTTTTGATTTTGGGAGAGGAAATGATTTTGGCGGTTACATAGATAATTCTATCACCCGAAGGCGTTTTATACATTACATCTTTGAAATTGTATTTGGGCTCATAACCTTTGTCGTAGGCAAAGTACAGGTTCTGAATTTTCTCGCCCAGCTCATAGTAATAGCAATATGCCGTATCCCAATTTTTTATAACCTGTAGCTGATGCTGCTCCTGCTGCGCAGATGCAAGGAATGGCAGCAGTACAATCAGGAGTATGGAAAGGCGAAACATGATATAAAGATACGATGTGTAAGCACCGAAGTATCATACAACCGTCAAAAAGCCGCACCAATACCTACCTCTGCCAGTTCTGCTTCGGCGGTATGGGTTTTCAGGTAAGCATGTACAGTCAGCTCTTTCAAAATGCCTTTTTCCTGTTGCAGTATATACACATTGCCCCCCAACTTCTGGTATAGTTTTGTTTGTGTAAGAGCATCTTTTTTCAGGTAATAGCCTACTTGAAACATCACACCTATCCTGCCCAGCAAAAACTCATTACCTACAAACACACTGCTTTTCCACGAGTTTTGTTTTTCTTTTCCGGGCATTATTTCATTGTTTTTCAGGAACATGTATATGTCGGTATGATACTCATAGTCCAGCCCCAGCATCAGTTTATTTTTGCCCCAATAGCGCTTGCTGGCAAATGCAGATGCCAGATAGAGCGGGTACATAGGCCCATCTGGCGCACTGGCTTCTTTGCCAGCCATACTCAGCCTCACCTGTCCCAGCCATCTGTTTTTCAATGGCGCTTCTTTGCGCATTATCCTATCTGGATTGTTGCCGACAGGCGAGTACCTGACACCTATATGTGCGCCATATTTATTAATCCCCAAATTGGGCTGACGCAATGCAGCATTAGAGATATGGGTAAAGTTGGCTCCTGCCAGTATATCCAGATGCTGATTAACGCGATAGCGAAGGTCTGTAGTAAAATAAGAATAATTGTTCATGTGGCTGCTCATGGCAGTGTTCAGCGTATCCCAATCGGGGTAGCGGCTATACACTTTGGTAATATAACCCACGCCAAAGCCTGCCCTTACAGACCACTCAAGTTTTTTCCCAGTTATAATGGGTATGCGGATATTGGGGTTGATGCTGAAAGCCCTGCCATAAATCACGTCCTTATCATATACCGTATAAGCAATGCTAAGCCCTACAATAGGATACCTGCGGCGCTGATGCCACGAAGCCTTTCCGTAGGTTTGTTGTACAAAGTTCAGCTCGTAGGCGGGAGACATTTCGGGGAAATCGGCCTTCATTTTTTTAGAATGCCTGAAAGCCTTGCCTGCTATGTAGTAGCTCTCTATGCCAAAGCCATCCCACGCTTTGTTTTGTGCCGATGCAATAAACGGTAGTGCAAACAGGCAGATGGCATACAACAGGGCTTTTCTCATATACGGGCTGTATCGCTTACGTTTAACAGATTTACAATTTAGCAAATATAGTTTTACCTGTTGCAATCTTGTACCTTTGCCCTGTCATAATTAAGATGCGCCGATTAGCCGCCATATTTGTTCGTTCGTTTTTGCAGGGACTGCTGATTCTCAGCCCCATAGCCATCACGGCCTATGTCATTTACATTGTCTTCGACAGTGTAGATAGCCTTGTGCCATGGGTGCCGCGTGGGTTGGGTTTTCTGGTCATAGTATCTATCGTTACGTTCA
>JAFLBN010000022.1 GCA_017303395.1 Chitinophagales bacterium | reverse complement strand
GTATCTGTACCATCGGAAACATACAACTGTGTATCGCCTAATGATGATTGTGCAATGAAGTATAGCTTGTCTTTGTAAACTGTAAGATACGATGGATTAGAACCATCCGGACCAGCAATAATATCTGTCAGTAATATTGTACCTGCCTTCGTACCATCACTCACCATCAGCTCTACACCGGAAGATGGTGTGGAACCACTGAAGTAAAGCTTATCATTGAATATTACAGGCCATCCTGCAATTTGTACTCTTTTAAAGCTATCAGTTCCTGCTACAGTACCATCTGTGTACCATAAAGCCTCTGGCCCCAGATAGCCTGCGTGAAGAAATATTTTATTTTTCCATGGTATGATAAAATCACTATTAAAACGATTAAACCCGGGCTTTATAAACATTTTAGTACCTGCTGCAGTTCCATCACTTTCATTAGCTACACTACCTACAGGTGGTGCAGCAGCAACTGTAAACATTAATTTACCGCCTATACTGAATATATTTTGTGGATATGCCCCTATAGCACCAACCTGTATATCCTTTACCATTTTTGTACCTGTATCAGTACCATCCGTTACCCACATTTCATTTCCTTCCAAATCTGTAAACGCACTGAAATAAAGTTTTCCACCCATTTCATGATAGCCTGAAGGATAACTACCACCTGTAGGGTTAATATCTTTAAACAAGTAAGTACCAATTGTTGTACCGTCTGTCACCCAAAGATCCTGGTCTGCAACAGAACCAAAGGCACTGAAATATACTTTGCCGTTGAAGGCTTTGAAGTTCATTGGCGTACTGGAAACGCCACCCGGGCGTATATCCATCAGCATTGTCGTACCTATTGAGCTACCATCGCTCTGCCAAAGCTCTATGCTTTTACCCGTACCGTCATCGGCAGTGAAGATGAGCTTATTACTACCTAGCAATGTGAGGTTTGCAACATCCGAACTTACCGGACCATTTCTTATATCTAACACAAGCCCTGCATTAGGGTGAACACCGGTTGATGAATAAAGCTCACGTCCGTATGCAGCTGTGGTTGCAGTAAAATACAAACGTCCGTTCATCACTGTCAGCTCTCGGGGTTCAGAACTACCGGAAATATTGATATCATATTCTTTGAAAACATATTGTGCATTGGCAGCGTATCCGAATGCAACTAAAGTAGCGAGTAATAATTTGCGCATACAAGAGTTTTGTGGTTAGTATAAACATACGATTATTCTTTCATGTTTCCGTATTTTGGCATTAAGAGCACATTAAAAAGGCATACAAAAAACTGTAACATTCAGTTTAACACAATACTAACATGCTCACGTTCTACGTTTTGCAAATGGCGCTTGTCTATGCTACAAACCAACAATCTATGAAGCTCATTTTCTCGCTGCTGTTATTATTAAACACGTTTACTGCTATATCACAACCATATAGCAAAGCAGACTCTGCCCTCGCAGACAGCTTTTTGCACAGAGCATGGCGTCAACCATTATTCTCTTCCCAAAGAGATAAACTGTTGGATAGTGCACTGATGATAATACCGACACATGCCTACTACTGGCAACAAAAATCTATGCCACTATACAAAGCATGGAAGTACGAGGTGGGCAGACCATACCTGGACAGTGCAGTGAAATATGCCCCTGAACGTTGGCTAGACTATGCCGCAGTTATGACAGCGATGTTTCAAAAAAACTATAAGGAAGGGCTGCAACTATTCTATCGTGCAAAAGCAAACCCAAAATGCACAGGCTATGTAATGGACCACCCTTACAACTTCTACATAGGCCTTTGCCATTTGCAGCTGAATCATATTGACAGCAGCAAATATTATATAGAAGGTTGTGTAAATGAAACCATCAAAAAACGCGGTGAGAACTGGGTGCATCCCAATCATTTCTTTTATCTAGGCATTATACTATATGAGATGGACGATTATGAAAAAGCTATAACTACATTCAGCAAGGCTATTAAGGAATACAAACAGTTTGCTGACGCTTATTACTACACTGCACAATGCTATGCACGCATGGGTAAATATAAAGATGCACTTGCCAATGCAGAACTGGCATCGCAATATTTTAAAGAAGGATATAGCATCCGCGAAGACAATACACTGTATGAGCCATATCCATACCAAATGAGGAAATACTATCTGGATGGTATGCTGGGCTATCTGAAGGAAAAAGCAAATACTAACTGATGGCTTTCTTTATCTCTGCAATGAGCATGTCAACCTCATTGGTATTATTATAAATGTGGGTAGATACGCGTAGTGAGTTCAATCCGTTTTCTGCCACACTGCGGATGCGGATTTTACTATTAGCACATTGTTCATAAAACTTTGCATATTCTACACCTTTTATACGGAAACCATTTACTGCACAATGGCTGCGGTCTTCAGTTGGCGTTATCAGTTCAACCCTGTCTCCGAGTATCAGCATTTGCTGTTGTGTATAATTGCCAAGATATTTGATACGGTTATGGATGTTTTCCATACCTATTGTTTCAATAAAATCGATAGCCGCATCTACCCCCTTATACAAGCCAGAAGCCTGCGTACCGCCATAGTAGCGGTGTGCGCTGTCTGCATACTTACCCATCTTGGGTGTTTCCAATGCCATATCCCATTTGCCATTATCGCTACCGCCACCTACAAAATATGTTTGCAGCACCTCCTGAAATGCTTTACGCACATACAGAAAACCTGTCCCCTTCGGGCCAAGCATCCATTTATGGCAGCAAGATGCGTAGGTATCGCAACCCATATCATGCAAGTCGAGCATCAGCATACCGGGACCATGTGCACCGTCTATTATTGAATAGATATTGCGTTCTCTTGCCAGTGTGCATATTTCTTTCACAGGCAGTATCTGCCCTTGTGTACATGGTATATGCGGCACAGCTATCACACGTGTACGGTTTGTTATCAATGCTTCAATACGCTCCAGTGTTTCTGCAGCAGTTGATGCAGGCGTAAAAGTTTTGATAACTATACCATGCAGCTTCCTGCGGTTCAGCCACGGAAAGGCATTCCCCACATGCTCGTGTGTTGTTAGTATTACTTCATCTCCTTTTCGTAGCGGTACCCCCCAGCACCCAATATTGATGCCATCTGTAACATTATGCGTCAGTGCTATTTCATTTTCATCAGCACCAACAAAAGCTGCCAGCTTCTTTGCCGTGTTTTCCCAACCACCATAACCACCGTGATGATCGCCCTCCATCATACCATTTTTCACTGCCTCTATTACAGGATATGGCGATGGCCCCATTGTACCGTTATTCAGGTATGTCATGTCTTTGGTTAGCGGGAATAATTGTCTTACGTTCTGCCAGTATTTATCGTCGTCATTTGCTATCGGCTTATCAGTCTTTAAAGACTGCATGGCAGCCATCACTTCCATTTCTGCAAAAGACATTGCAGAAAGAACGGAAGCTGTTCTCAAAAAATTACGACGATTGAACATAGGGGTTTCTGTTAGTTTGACTTTAAATATAAGATTAATGAGTGTAAATCTTAAAAGTCGTAAGGGGTGATAATTAGTGGCAATAAAAAAAAGGGTTGATTTCTCAACCCTTTTAAAGTAGTCCGACCTGGATTCGAACCAAGACTAACTGAACCAAAATCAGTTGTGCTACCTTTACACCATCGGACTCACTGGTGTCATTGGGATTGCAAAGGTAATAGGTGTTTTGAAAACAGACAAACTTTTCTCACAATTATTTTTTTAGAATAAATAACATTCGGGGATAAATATGCCGCTCTATTCGCATCTCACTCATTTGAAAATCATGTTTTTGGAGTAGGTTTGCAATCAACACCCATTTTAATACTTTTCAACACATGTCTATAGCGGCAAACCCGCGTCAGTTCGTTATTCGAACCATATTCATCAGCATGGCTATCATCATGCTGATACGTCTCTTTTTTCTGCAGGTGGTAGAAGATAAATACAAGGTGATGGCAAATGATATTGCTATCTTCCGCAAAGTTGTTTATCCGCCACGTGGTGCTATATTGGATAGGCGAGGCAAACCCATGCTCTATAACGAGCGTGTATATGATTTAATGGTAACACCATCAAATGTTGGTAAATCGCTCGATACACAATCGCTCTGCGAAGTGTTGGGCATTACTACGCAGGACTTTACCAAAATGCTAAACAAAACCCGCATCAAAAGCGGGCCAATGCGCAAGGGTGTTTTCATTGAAGAAATGAGCGCACAGCAAACAGCACGTTTTCAGGAAAATATGTACAATTTTCCCGGCTTCGAAATGGCAGAACGCTTCAGGCGTACCTACCCGCGTGCCAGTGCAGCATTGATGCTGGGATATATTGGTGAGGTATCGCCCGATATGCTGAAGAAAGAACAATATGCATCTTATCAGCAAGGCGACTATACAGGCATGAACGGATTGGAACGCAGCTATGAAGATGTACTGCGCGGACAACGTGGTGTACACTTTCTGGAGCGTGATAACTTCAACCGTCCACGCGAACCATACAAAGGTGGCACACTCGATACACAAGAAATTGCCGGTAAAAATCTGGAGCTCTATCTGGATGCAGACCTGCAGGAGCTTGGCGAAAAACTGATGCGCAATAAACTGGGCGCAGTTGTAGCCATAGACCCCAAAACAGGTGGCATACTAGCTATGGTGAGTGCACCGAACTACGACCCCAACCTACTGCGAGGCACAGAACGCACAAAAAACTACAGTAAGCTATATCGGGATGCTACCAAACCATTACTGAACCGTGCAACACAGGCATATTACCAACCGGGCTCTACCATGAAGCCAATGACAGCATTGATAGGGTTGGACGTTGGCGCTATTACTCCTTCATTCGGCTACCCATGTGCCGGTGGTTATTATGCATGTGGCAAGCGTATAGGTTGTACACACACAGGTGGCGGCCACGCTGCCAATCTTCGACTGGCTATGGCACACTCTTGCAATGCTTATTTCGTGCACGTATTCAGGCTGATTGCAGATAACAAAAAATTCGGTGGCGTGAAGAAAGGTGTGCAGGCATGGCACAAATACTGTTACGACTTTGGCTTTGGCCACCCGACAGGCGTGGATATACCTTTTGAAATGAGTGGTAAAGCACCTGACTCTAACACGTACAACAAAATGTACAATGGTTCATGGAACTCTTGTACTATGCTCTTCGTAGGTATGGGTCAGGGCGAGATAGCTCTTACTCCACTGCAGCTTGCAAATGCTATGTGTATCATTGCCAACAAAGGCTATTACTATACACCGCATTTTGTAAAGTCTATCGGCAACAATCCTAACGATCCATTGCTGAAGAAGTATCATGAAAAACACGTGGTAACACACATACCCGACACCTTCTTTGATGTGGTAGCAAAAGGTATGCAGGATGTAGTAGAACATGGCACCGGAACCGTTGCCAAAATGGAAGGCATAGAAATATGTGCCAAAACGGGAACGGTAGAAAACAAAGCTGTTGTAAACGGACAGGCGATGAAGATGAAAGACCACTCTGTATTCGTAGCATTTGCACCAAGGGTGAACCCGAGAATTGCCATTGCAGTGGTGGTAGAAAATGCAGGCTTTGGTGCAACTTGGGCGGGCCCTGTTGCCAGCCTGATGATTGAAAAGTATCTGCTTGACAGTGTGTCGAGCAAGCGCAAGGGGCTTCAGGAAAAAATGTACAATGCCAACCTTGTAAACAAATACACTTACGCCATAGACTCTGCACAACGCCTGCGCGATGCCGCCAGGATGCAACGCAGAGAAGACCAGAAACGCATTACAGATAGCATCGCCTTTGCTAAAGATTCTATCAAAGCTATGCGATTCTTCAACAAGTATTACATTAAGAAAAACAAATAAGAAAGCACTACATCATAAGTTTTCATGAGCGCACAGAGCAAATCAATATTCGGCCGGTTAGATACACTTACATTAGTACTGTATCTGTCGCTTGTATTCATCGGGGTGATGACCGTGTTTTCTGTAGAACACCGCAGCACAGACCCCAGCATCTTCATGATGAACAAAAACCATATGAGACAATTTATATGGTTAGGCGTGTCATTGTTTGTTGGACTTATTATCATATTTACAGATAGTAAGTTCTTCTCCTCATTTGCATACCTGTCTTATACAATTGGCATCTCTTTACTTATCATTACCATATTCGCAGGTAGCGATGTTAAAGGTTCTCACTCGTGGCTTGGTCCTCCTGGTTTACGTTTTCAGCCGGGCGAGGTCTGTAAAATATTCACCTCACTTGCGCTTTCCAAATTCCTTTCATCGCCCGATACCAATTTCCAAACACTACGCCACAGGCTGATAGGTGCAGCATTTGCGTTAGCACCTGCCGTGCTCATCATTTTGCAAAAAGAAACGGGGCTTGCATTGGTTTACTTCTGTTTCTTCCTTGTAATGTATCGCGAAGGTTTGCCTAATATTATCCTCATCATTGGCTTTTCGCTTGTAGCACTTACACTTGCGTCCTTACTGGTAGACAGGCTCGTATTATTTATCATCATCACAGCACTAACAGCAGCAGGCGGCTACCTGATACGCAGGGAATTGAAAAGAAACGTATCTGCGCGCATCCTGTTAGTAGGTGCATGGTTGGTCTGTATATTATTCTCGCAGGTAATGGTGCCTGTATTGTTTAAGTATGTACTGCAAAAACACCAGATAGAACGCATCTACTCTACGCTTGGTCAAGACGTACCAGAAAGCTACATGAAGTCCGGCCAGAAGAAAGATGAGAAGAAAGGCAATGTATCGGACTACAACGTAAAACAATCTAAGATAGCCATCGGTTCAGGCGGCTTCTGGGGCAAGGGCTTTTTGAACGGCACATCTACCAAAAACGAATTTGTACCCGAGCAGCATACAGACTTTATCTTCTGTGCCATTGGCGAGCAGTTTGGCTTCTTTGGTAGTGGTATATTGATAGCACTTTATGTATCGCTGATGCTCAGGCTTATATACCTTGCCGAGCGACAACGCTCTGCCTTCAGCCGTATATATGGCTACTGTGTTGCATCTATATTGTTCTTCCACTTTGCCATCAATATATCTATGACTATCGGATTGGCACCTGTAATCGGTATTACGCTACCGTTCCTTAGTTATGGTGGTTCGTCGTTATTGTCTTTCAGCATCCTCATGTTCATTATGCTGCGCTTAGACTCTGACAGGCAGGTAATGATTCGCTAACAGATAGTAACGTACATTTGCACCGCAATGGCTAAGATTTTCCCATTATCTGAGGGCGTATTTACAATAGGGCACGATAAGCAGTTTGTACCATTCAACCTGCACGAAGATGAGTTGACGGACAGGCCTATCGGCTCGCTGCTGGTAGAGATTCAACCTTTTCTGGTTGTTACGTCTAAAGACATTATTGTATTCGATACAGGGCTTGGCTTTAAGAATGCGAATGGCGAATTGCAGATACACGACAACCTGCGCAATATAGGCTACGACCCTGAGCAGGTAACCAAAGTAATGTTATCGCACCTGCACAAAGACCATGCAGGCTGCCTTGTGTATAAAGATGATAATGGTGTGCTGAAAACGACATTCCCGAATGCTACTTACTACATCTATCGCCCTGAAGCCGATTTCGCATTAAGCACCGGCTACCCCTCTTATCTCCCGGAAGATATTGAACCACTGCTTACAACTACACAAGTACATTGGCTGGATGGTGAAGAAGGTGAGGTTGATGGCTATATCAAATACACACACTCTGGCGGGCATTGTCCGCAGCATATTGTTTATCTGGTTCAGGATGGTGAGCACAAAATCTTCTTTGGTGGCGACGAAGCACCACAACTGAAGCAGATGAAAATGAAGTATGTTGCCAAGTACGATTTTGATGGCAAGAAAGCCATGCAACTACGCGAACAGTATGCAGAACAAGGCAAGCAGGAAGATTGGGAATTTCTTTTTTACCACGATGTAAAGAGCGCGGTAGCCAAGCTTTGACTAGCGTAGTCTGCCACCGCCACCACGATTCTCTCGCCTTTCTTTTAGTTGCTGCAACAGCAGTTTTTTAAATTCGCGTTCAGATTCTACAAGTGTTGCTAGTTGCTTGGGCGATATTACTTTCAGGAATTCTTCTTTGTACTTCTTACGAAGCTCCAGCATTTTTTCCTGCATCTCTATATCGTCATCTATACTGCGCATAGCTTCTTCAGGTGTTTTACCTTCGCCTATTGCATCTTTCCTATATTTACGTCCTATGGCAAAACGTTCTTCTTCGTAGCGGTTGTAAATAGGCCAGAATTTTTCAGACTGTTCAGATGTCAGTTGCAGCTTATCGGTAAGGTATGCCACTTTAATGGCATGGATGCGCTCCATACGTTTCCCCGGCTGCGCTTGCGCCGAGAAAGCCATTAACAGTATCAGTATAATATATCCTACCCGTCTCATTTCCTTATGCAATATTATATTTTTAATCCCAACCTGTTTCATTCAGGTAGTTTTCAATCTCTTCGGCAGAAAGTTTATTTGTCAATGTGGTTACATCTGCCTGTTCCAGTGTACCTGCAATAGCATCTGCCTCATACTCATCTATATGCAGTTGTACATATTCATTGATGCTATCCTTTGGCAATGCTGCCAGTTGTCCTTCGGCAGTCATCGGCTTATCTGCATTCAGGTAGCGTAGCGAACCAAATCCTATACCTATTACCAGTATTGCAGCCACGGCTCTTGTTACCGTCTTCCATACAGGTAAGGCAATTATTTTCGGCACTTTCTGTGCTGCTTCTTCCTGTTTTGCCTTCGCTATTACCTGTGCAGGCAGGTTTTCAAAATAGCCGGCAGGCATTTCATAAGGCATCTCTTTAGTCATTGGCAACGATGGTTCTTCTACCTGCATCATCACACTTTTTGCCAAGCCTTCAAAATACCCTGCGGGCACTTCATAAGGCATTGCTTTCGGCAAATGCAGCACAGGCTCTGCAGCCAATTCTGCCTTTATAACATCCAGCATAGCAGCAGGCAGCGCATCGAAGTATCCGGCAGGCACCTCGTACGGCATGGTACGAGGCATATCTGCCAGTTTACTTTCCAGCCCCCTCAACTCTTGCAATATGTCATTTGCACTACTCATTGCTATAGTTAGACTAATAAATTACCTTTTCGTTTAATCTTGTGTCAAAAATGCTTCTACCTTCTTCACCGCATGATGGTAAGACGCCTTCAGCGCGCCTACCGATGTCTCTAATACATCCGCCATCTGTTCATAAGGCATTTCATCGTAATACCTTAAATTGAATACCACCCTTTGCTTTTCGGGTAGCGACTGTATAGCCATCTGCAGTTTCCACTCAATGCGTCTTGCATCATATCCTTTCTGTGCTATCAGCTTATTTTCCAGCACCCCTTCATGGTCAGACAATGAAGCCGAAGCCCTGCGCTTCTGTTGTTCTATCCACGTGAGTGTCTCGTTGGTAGCTATCCTGTACATCCATGTATACAGATTAGCTTCTTCCCTAAATTCGCCCAGATTCTTCCAAACCTTCACCAATACATTTTGCAATATATCATTCGTATCCTCATGGTCGGCTACCATACGGCGTACATGCCAATATAAACGCTCCTGATATTTACGTACCAGTTGGGTAAATGCACTTTCGCGCATCTGCTCATCTTTAAATAGAGCCAGTATTTCCCTGTCTTCTGTATGTGCTGCCGTTGGGGGCATTTATCTGAAGGTGCTTTGTAATATAGACTCAGAAAAGATAGGAAAGTTTAAGCAATGCCTGAAAAATCTGTTCTGTGTAGTAGCTTTGCGGCCTATGCCAAGCTTTCAGGATTTAAAGATTGTATTTTTCGGTACGCCCGACTTTGCTGTTGCCTCTTTGCAGGCACTGGTAGAAGCAGGTGCAAATGTAGTAGCCGTTGTAACAGCGCCGGACAAACCCGCAGGACGTGGTATGCAACTCCATGCATCTGCAGTAAAGCAATACGCACTATCACAAAACCTGCCTGTACTGCAACCTGAAAAACTGAAAGCACCTGAATTTGTAGAAGCACTGCAAGCTATTCATGCCGACCTGCACATCGTTGTAGCATTTCGTATGCTGCCTGAGGTTGTTTGGAATATGCCACCAATGGGCACTATCAATGTGCATGCTTCGCTGCTGCCACAATATCGTGGTGCAGCTCCTATCAACTGGGCTATTATAAATGGTGAAACGGAGACAGGCGTTACCACCTTCAAGCTGAAGCATGAAATAGATACAGGCAACATCCTGAAACAAACTAAAGTAGCCATCTTACCCGAGGACAATATTGGCTCACTGTATCAAAAACTGATGGCAGAAGGTGGCAAGCTATTGGTGGAAACGGTTAAAGGATTGGCAGAAGGAACCATACAGGAAATAGCACAGGCAGATATTGCCACAGAAATAAAACATGCGCCGAAAATTTTTAAAGAGCATACACTCATCAACTGGGGCAATGGAGTTGTAAGCATTCACAACCTCATCAGGGGTATGTCTCCCATACCTGCTGCATATACCATGCTGCAAGGCAAGGTATTTAAGATATATACTTCTCACTACGAGCTTGCAAATACCAACAAAGAGGCCGGCAGCTATGATACAGATGGTAAAACCTACCTGCGCTTTGCTGCAGCAGATGGCTGGCTGTATGTAGATGAATTGCAGATAGAAGGCAAAAAGCGGATGCCTGTTGCAGATTTCTTAAGAGGTTTTCGCGCTTAGTGTATTTATAAAATACTGTGTGGCCAGTGCATAGCCATTCAGCCCAAGCCCGGTTATGCAACCCACACATTTGGCTGCTGTATAAGATGTCTTGCGGTATTCTTCTCTTGCATAAATGTTAGAGATGTGTACTTCTATAACAGGTATATTGATGGCTGCAATGGCATCGGGGATGGCAATGCTGGTATGTGTGTATGCACCACCGTTGAAGACGATGCCATCTATCTTCCCGCGGCAACTGTGCAAAAAGTTAATAAGCTCTCCCTCTACATTGCTTTGGTAATAGGTAAATGCTACTTGCGGAAATTGCTCTTCCATCTTTTTGAAATAGCTATCCAACGATTCGCCGCCGTAGATATCCGTTTCCCTTGTACCTACAAGGTTCAGGTTCGGTCCATTTACTATAGCAACTTGCAACATCTTTTTGTATTTTAGAGCAAGATAAGAAAAAGGCAAGCCGTTTATGCCAACTATTGAGGAGCTTATTAAAACTAAGCCAATTAAGGATCCCTATGCTCGCGCAATGCTCAACATCATTTTCACGGGCAGCTGGATTGTAAGTAATGCAAACCAGTCGTTGAAACCTTTTGGCATTACAGAACCACAATATAATGTACTGCGAATACTACGCGGGCAAAATGGCGAAGCCATGAACCTGTTTGAGATACAGAACCGTATGCTGCAACGCATGTCCAACGTATCTCGCCTTATAGATAAACTAGTGGACAAAGGTTTTGTGGAAAGAACAGAGTGTAAGGAAAACAGGCGCATGGTAGACATCCGTATTACCCAACAAGGCCTTACCCTGCTGACAGATGCAGAAGCGACCATGCAACAAAACATGGAAAGCATCATAGCATCTAAACTAACAAAAGAACAAGCAGCGCAACTGGCCGATTGGCTGGATGCAATGCACAGCTAATATCGCAACGCCGTGTGGGAAGCATACCAGAAAGGCTTTAAAGCGTACCTGCAACTGGAACGCTCCATGTCTGACAATACCGTAGAGGCATATATGCACGATGCGGCCATGTTGGGCGATTTCATGCGCTCATCAAACGCAGGGACAGGGCCCGAGGATGTATCGCTCACACACCTGCAGGCTTTCCTTGCACACATCAACGAAATGGAACTGAGTGCTGGCACACAGGCAAGGGTTATCAGCGGTGTAAAATCTTTCTACAGATACCTGTTGCTGGAAGAGGTTGTAAAAACAGACCCTACAGAACTACTGGAAGCGCCCAAGCTGAAACGTGCACTACCAGAATTCCTGAGTATTGATGAAGTAGAGCTACTGTTTAATACCATAGACCACAGCACTCCCGAAGGGCAACGCAATCGTGCCATGCTGGAAACCATGTACAGCTGCGGGCTGCGTGTGAGTGAACTGATAAACCTGCAACTGAGTAATCTGTACCTGGATGTCGGCTTTATACGTGTAATAGGTAAGGGTAATAAAGAACGCCTGGTGCCAATTGGTGAAACCGCTGTGAAGCAAATAAAGCTGTACAAAGACCATGTACGCAGTTTTGTAAACATCAAACAAGGCAATGAAGACATCGTATTCCTCAACCGCAGAGGCAGTGCCCTGTCGCGTGTTATGGTATTCCTGGTACTGAAAGACCTGACAGCCAAAAGCGGCATTAAAAAGAACATCCACCCGCACACTCTACGCCACTCATTTGCCACACATCTGGTAGAAGCCGGTGCAGACCTGCGAGCAGTGCAGGAAATGATGGGACACAAAAGCATTACAACAACTGAAATATACACACACCTTGACAGGACTTACCTTCGCCAGACACTGGAGAAGTTCCACCCTCGTTTTGGCAAATAGTTTTTATTATTTTAGCAAACACCGTATAATATAATTATTTATAAGCATACCCAAACTATCAAACAACAATGACGCAACACCTGAGCGCGTTTCTCATACAGCTCATCATTATTATCATTACCTCACGGATATTCGGCTACCTATTTAAAAAAATGGGGCAACCTACCGTAATGGGCGAAATACTTGCAGGGATATTTTTGGGACCTTCAATACTCGGCTCATTATTTCCTGCATATCTGCAAGCAATATTCCCCCCTGGCTCACTCGATACGATGCGTATCCTAAGCCAGATAGGTTTGATTCTCTTCATGTTTGTTGTGGGCATGGAACTGGATCTGGACGTACTGCGAACAAAAGCACGTACCGCAGTTACCATCAGCAATGCAAGCATCATCATACCTTTTTCATTAGGCGTTTGCTTGGCTTATTTTCTTCACGATTCTTATGCGCCTAAAGATGTACCGTTTTATGCCTTTGCATTGTTTATGGGTATTGCCATGAGCATTACCGCGTTCCCGGTACTTGCTCGCATCATCAGAGAGCGCACGCTACGCGATAAACGCATTGAAGCTATTGCCATGACGAGTGCAGCACTTAACGACGTTACAGGATGGGTTGCACTGGCATTTGTGATAGCTATCATAAAAGCTCACTCTTTCTCAGGCTCTGTATACACACTGCTGGCAACAGTTGCCTATATGCTGGGGATGGTATTTATCGTTCGCCCGCTTATGAACAAACTGGCTAAAGCGCAGGAAAACAATTTTATCAAGCAATCAACCATTGCCATCATATTTATTGTAATGTTATTAAGCTCTTTGTGTACAGAGCTAATTGGCGTACATGCCTTGTTTGGTGCATTCATGGCGGGTGTCATTATGCCGCAGCAATGGCATTTCAGGCAAATAGTAACAGACAAGGTTGAAGACGTTGCATTAATTCTACTGTTGCCATTGTTCTTTGTAATCACAGGTCTTCGCACACACATAAACACAGTAAATACACCTACACTTTGGGCTGTTACACTACTCATCATTTTCATCGCAGTGTTGGGCAAGCTTGGTGGCAGTGCTGTAGCTGCAAAGCTTACAGGAGAAAACAACTATAACAGTCTTTCTATCGGTGCGTTAATGAATACTCGTGGATTGATGGAACTGGTAATTCTGAACATTGGTTACGACCTCAACATCTTGTCTCAAGAGATATTTACCATGATGGTGATAATGGCATTAGTTACCACCTTTATGACAAGCCCATTGCTGAACTTACTGGATAAAGCATACAACAAAAAAGCCTGACGATTGTCAGGCTTTTTTATGATAATCTCCTCTTGAGAAGAATTTTTCTATAAGACAGTACAAGAATATAAAGAAGTACCTGCTCCCCATCTCTTTTATCTTCAGGTTCGATTTACCATACTTTCTATTTGTCCAGCTATTGGGCAATACAGTAAATGAATAACCTCTGATCACTGCTTTCAGCGACAACTCTAATGTAAGATTGAAATGTGGAGACATAATAGGTGCAACACCTTTTATGGTCTCTTTCTTATATAGTTTGAACGCGTTCGTAAAATCGTTGTATGGAATACGGAAGATAATACGTGTTGCATTATTTACCATCCTGTTAAGAAACAGCTTGTGCCTCGGATAATCAATTACCTTTCCTCCTTTCATAAAACGGCTACCAAACACACAGTCACTATCAGATTCCACCATTTTACGATAAAAAGCTACCAGATCATCTGGAGAGTCAGACATATCTGCCATCATAATAGCTACACAGTCTCCGCTAAAGCGCTCCAGGCCATAACGTATGGCATAGCCAAAACCATTGGGGCCTTTGTTTGTGTAATGCACAAGCGTAGGAATCTCTTTACTGAGATTTTCTAAAACTTGCAGTGTACCATCTTTCGAATTGTCGTTTACAACAACAATCTCATGGTCTATCTGCGCGGCTTTCAGCTTGGCATATATCTGTGGCAGCGATTCGGGCAG
Source organism: Chitinophagales bacterium (assembly GCA_017303395.1). Lineage (GTDB taxonomy): Bacteria > Bacteroidota > Bacteroidia > Chitinophagales > Chitinophagaceae > Polluticoccus. The sequence goes on along the minus strand of JAFLBN010000022.1, from coordinate 36,495 downwards.
CGATTCCTGTTCGTTATACGCTGGTATTACAACCGATAATTTCATGTTACTATTAAGCCTTTGCCCTTGTCAGGAAAGCCTGGTGAATTTGAGTAAGGATGTCATCAATATTATAGTTCAGCTTCCAGCCCGGATAATGTGCTTCAAATTTTGAAGTATCGCTTATCCACCAGATGTGGTCGCCAATGCGGTTAGTTTCAGAATAGGAGTAGTTCATAGGCTTACCGGTAATTTTTTCACAAATCTGTATTGCCTCTGCCATAGAACAGTTTGAGAAACGGCCGCCGCCAGCGTTATACACTTCACCCTGACGTGGAGCCTGATGGAAATGCCAGAACATATTTACCAGATCCCAAGAGTGAATATTGTCGCGCACTTGCTTGCCCTTGTAGCCAAACACAGTGTATTTATCGCCTGTGATGGCGCACTTCATCAGATAAGACAGGAAACCGTGCAACTGTGTACCGCTATGCTTAGGCCCTGTAAGGCATCCGCCGCGGAAGATACCTACATTCATACCGAAGTATTTACCATACTCTTGCGCTACAACGTCTGCCGCTACTTTCGATGCACCAAACAGCGAGTGTTTCGTGTTGTCAATGCTCATGCTCTCGTCAATACCTTTTGCAAAGTACGGATGCGATGCATCTATTTCCCAACGATGCTCCTGCTCTACCAATGGCAGATAGTTTGGCGTATCGCCATATACTTTGTTGGTAGAAGTGAAGATGAAAGTCGCTTCAGGGCAGTGTTTGCGCGTAGCTTCCAGCATATTCAGTGTACCGTTGGCATTTACAGTAAAATCTGTGATAGGTTCGCGCGCAGCCCAGTCGTGGCTTGGCTGTGCAGCAGTGTGTACTATCAGTTTGATGTCTTTACCATAAAGTGCAAAAATTTTATCTATCGCGTCAATATCGCGTATATCTGCGGCATGGTGCTCAAAGTTGCCGATACTGTTTACGAGACGGCTTGTATTCCATTCTGTAGAAGCGTCTGCACCAAAAAAGCGCATACGCATATTGTTGTCTATACCTACTACTTTATCAAACTTCTCTGAAAAAAACTCAACAGATTCACTACCAATCAAACCGGAAGAACCTGTTACAACACAAATATTAGCCATGTTATTTATAGTTTATATATTTTATATTTAATTCCTTTTCAAAATATTGTTCATCTGCTTTAATCACCACGGTTTTGAATACGTCGAGCATATTTTTATCACGCAAATAGGTTTCAAATCCATTGGCATTCGCTATCCATCTATCAAGGAATATACCACACTTCAGTAACTCTACAGATATTTTATAAAACCGTTTGTGGTTATTCATATCTGTCATTTCTATACCTATCAGCGGTGGTCTGTTTAATATAGATTGCAGTTTACCTGCAAAACTGTACTTAACATCCACCTTCATCGTCATAACCCACTCAACAGGGATATCCTCATTAATCTTTGTCTTTACCTCCTTTGTAATAACTTCTATAAGCGGAGATGTCACTGCTTTTTTCTGCAATAACAACCTGAGCTCTTTTCCAGAGGTAAAAGAGTCTGCAAAGGTATAATTTTTACTAATGAAAAGATTTACTAAAAAGTCATCATTCATCGCATACCTGCCGTCAATTGTTTCCGAATTATATATTATGTATTCCGGCGGTGTTTTTATGTAAAACTCATAGTTTTTACGCTGCAATCGCTCGGTATAGGCCGAAAATGATTGAAAAACAGGTCTTGGTTTGTAATTAAGACCATTTTCAATAACTACTTCGCTATCCCAGGGGAAAATATCAACTGATTGATTGCCTATTCTTTGTAAAATCGCTTGTGGCAATGCACGTATTTTCGAACCTTCTAATGGTGTTTGAGAGTTATAATCCCCAAATTGTTTTAAGTAATCTTTAGCTGAAAAATACCTGTTTTTAAATGCATCATCTATGTGCCTATAAGGGTGTTCTGACATCAAAAACAACGAATACAATACAACTATCAGGGAAGCTGCGTAAGTAAACTTTTGATATTTCTTATCTATGAGAGCAAAAGCACCACTCAAAAAAACGATTGGCGCATATTTATAAAACTCAAAATAATGTATAGGGTCGTTTCTTAATATAGCTTGTTTGCGCAAGAGGAAAATGTATGCAAATGAAATGCATGCAAAGAATAAGAGCGAAAACTTCCTTTCTTTCCCTGCCAACAAAACGTAAATGCCATATAGCAACATAATAGCGACAAAAAGTATATTTACGTTATGTTCAATCCTTTCATTGCCTTTGCTCGGCAAAAACATGACATCGTTATAGCCCTTGATAATCTCAAATGCACCGACTGTGTAGGAAAGAATATTTACATTGAACAATAATGCACCTGTATATACTAAAGCAATGGCAACGGTAAGTATTGCTGCTACCTTTGGAAGTTTAATTTTTTTAAAAATCAAAAGATTGGCCAGATGCGCAAACAAGAAAAAGAAACCAATGATACCTGCATTCAGCTTAATATAAAAACACAATACAATATTTAATACCGATAGTAGAAAATAAACATAACGAGGCTCTTGGTAAGACTTATACATCCAGTAGAAAGAGAAAACAGTAATTACCCAGGATAAATCCCCACCAATGTTTGTATCTAATAGTAAAGTAATTGCAAAAACCACCAATAATGCGATAAACTTTTCTGTGGCATTCAATAAAAAATCCTTGAACAGGAAATAGAAGTTGCAAATGAGATAAAAATCAAATAATAGGAAAACCCATCTGCTAATACCCATACCTGCTCGTGTTGCCAACACCCCTAAAGGACCGTATGTATATATTATGTCAGTCCCCCATTGCCAATGTTTATTTAAAGCATAGCCCAACATTACCTGCCAGGAAACATCAAGACCCAACCATACATCTTTAGGATAACTGAGATGCGGATGATCTGCAAATGGAGTTGTAAAGCAAAACACTGCCATCACTAGTGCAGCTATCTTCAATAGAGTTTTAGTATCCAATATCTTGTTCATTGTAATACCTTAGGTGGTTTAGTTTTTTGTAAAGAGGGTTATCTTCATTTTCTTGTCCTTCCACTTTTCATCCGTTAATATTTCTACACTATCAATACTACGCACTGCAGTTCCTTCCATAAACTTATGGAAAGACTTGATATTATCTATATAAGCTGCTGTATAAATGCCTGAAGCAAGCTGTTTTTGAGAAGTCTTATACTTAAGCTTTGTACCATCGCTCAAATAAAACTGCACATACACCTGTGGAGCCCTATTTAGCATACGTAGCATCTTATTTTGCGTATTGATTGCTAAATCTATCTTCACCAAAGAAACATTTGTAGTAGCTACAGGCTTATCGGCATCAAGATTTTCTACTTCAATCGCTGACAATGAAAACGGCACGATTGTTTCATTTTTTCTCCCTAACAAAAGCATCTGCCTACCATTAGAGTAAAAACTATCTGCAACATTATAATTCTCTGCCAATATTAACTGCGTCATACAATCATCTGCAAACGGATAGCGGTCATCTATCGAAGCATAATCGTATAGTACAAATTCAGGCGCATGTTGCACATAATATTGATAATTGAGCTCTGCCAGATATGGTGTGTATGCAGAAAAAGACTGAAACACAGGACGTGGCGCATAATTCAGTTTATTCTCCAACACAAAAGCTGCATCCCATGGAAAAACATCTACCTTCTTATTACCCATCTTATTCAGTACAGATAACGGTAGCCTGCGTTTGTATGCCTGATGATAGTCTTTAGCCGACAGCGTAAAGCTTGACAGGTAAACTTTCTTGCTCTGTATTTTAGACATTACTAATGGCACTGGCGTACGCATACGCGCATCAAAAGCCACCAATATCATTATATATAGTGCAGTATAAGCGGTTACGTATTTAGCAGCTTTACCTTCCGGCAACACGCCACCGGAAAATAACACCAACGAACTGGCAGAGAAAAACTCCAGATAATGCCCCCAGTCGTTTCTTGTTATAGCCTGCTTTCTCAGCAAGAACAGAAACAGTATTGCCACAAGTGCAAAAAAGATATTATCCCAACGTTTCTTCCTGATGCTTATTATTGATACAGTCAGATAAGCTATACACATCAAGAGGAATAGTATATCTATTTTCTTCTCTGCTACTGCATATCTACTGCCCGGCAAAGACATGATAGCTACATAGCCATTTACAATTTCCAGCGCGCCCTTAATGTAGTATATCAGCGACACATGCAATAATAACGATGTAACGAATATTGAACCTGACAATGCAGCAAACCATACTCCCCCTTTCAAAAGTGAAACACGCTTCTGCACTATCATCAACACAAGAAACCCTACAAATACAGCAATGCTCACAAGCCCTGTGTTCAACTTCATGTACATACAGAGTACTATTGTTACAATAAGCAACGCTACATCAGTTGTTTTGCCTTTATCGTACACCAACCTCATTCTGTAGAATATAAAAAACAGCAACAACCATGGAGTGCTGCCATCCATGGTATATACAAGGCCCAATGCTGTAAGCAATGCGGCAGCTATCCATTTATTAGATGCTTGTTGTATGTAACTACGAAATATTGAAAACAAGTTGAACAACACAAAGCAATCAAACAACAACAGCGATATGGGAGAAATACCATAAGCAACCCTTGTTTCCAGAAAGCCGAGTGGACCGTATGTGTAAACTATATCCTTTCCCCACACCAATTTATGCTTCAGTGCATGGGTCAGCATCATTTGCCACGATGGGTCGAGGCCATGGATGGGGTCTCCACTATCCATCAGTGCAGGATAGTGGATGAATTGTACATTAAAGACCAATAGTACCAGCAGAGCGGGTACTATTGTTGTCCATATACTACTTTTATGAGTATTGTTTGTAGCCTGCATACTATCCCATTAACAATGGTTTCAGTTCAGCCTCATTATCTTTTATCCAGTGGTAGATGTCTGTGAAAATATCTTTCGCGGTTTTCTCAGGCTTCCAGCCTATCTCCTGCTCTATTCTTGTATTATCTGATATATATATCCTCAAGTCTGCCGGGCGATTTTCTTTTACACTTGCTATATCTATCGTGTTACCCGTTATCTCGCTGCATATCTGCGTCATTTCCAGCAAGGATGCAGAACCTGCAAGACCACCGCCCGCGTTGTACACCTTGCCGTCAAACTTATCCATGTTGTGTATCTGCATATCCACCAACCTTATCAGGTCGTCAATGTGTAGCATATCGCGCACCTGCTTGCCCATACCACCATAGCCTATGTAGCTGAGGCCTTTTTGCCAGTAGTGCCTTGCCATCCAGAGTGTTACTACACCTTGGTCTGTCTTACCCATCTGGCGTGGACCTGCTATTACACCAAAACGCGTAACGGCAGCTTTCAGTCCGTAAAACTCTACGTATTCTTTTATCAGATATTCCGCAGCCAGTTTGGTAGTACCGTAGAAAGAACGTGCAGCATCCAGCGACAGCGCTTCAGACACGCCTTTAGAACTGATACCTGCAATACTTTGATTATCAGTAAATGAGAAGCGTGTAGCCTCTTCTGTATAATTAGCGTTTTCTATCAGGCTGATAGGATATACCCTGCTGGTAGAAAGAAACACCAGGCTTGCTTTGTTTTTGATACAAGCATTAAAGCAATTGATAGAACCTACCAGATTATTATTGATAACATAGTTTGGCGAACCATCTAAGCCACTCATTACTGAAGGCTCGGCAGATGCTTCTATCATGCAATCGAAAGCACCTAGTTGTTCAAGGTCTTCAGGATTACGAATGTCTCCGTGAACGAATTCTATACCCAGTTTTTTGAAATCGAGCAGATTCAGTTCAGAACCCCTGCGTTTCAGATTGTCGAATATAACGAATGAGTATGCAGGGTATTTTTGTTTCAGCTTGATTGCAAGGTTTGATCCTACAAAACCTGCGCCGCCTGTTATCAGTATTTTCATAATATCGGTAGTCTTACTATCGTGCGGCAAAACTAACTGTTTTCCGCTACAATACTAAGTCCTGCATGCCTACCATTCTTCCCCTTTGTCGCGAGAACCTATACGTATTATACCTGTAGGGTCTATACCTAAGCGGAAGCCATAATATTGATTATTCAAATTATCCCAGGAGTACACAAAATCTACACGCAGGAAGCGCATAGCTTTGTAGCCCAGATTATCTACACCACCAAATGCTTCTATATAGTAGTTATTGTTGTTTACGTAGAATGTATTGGTACCAGCAACAAAATACCAACGTGCCTGCCTCAGCAGAGGTATCTTATTTGTCAGCAGGCCTTTCATGTAGTATTCCAGGTGTAGTTCTCCGTACAGCTTCTGCGTATTGCTATACTTGTAGTAGGTAGCTAACTGGAAACTGTTTAAGTATGGCGCAGCCAGCAACAACTGGTTATCTGCCAAATGCATCATGTCAGGCAAGCCTACGTATTTATCATTCATGAAACCGCCTGCTGCTATTTTGTAAGACAAACTGCCAAACAGCTTCAGGTTCATATCGTCTTCTATACTGAAGCGCCATTTATCAAAATCTGTTACGCTGTTACCAATGCCTGCAATACCTTTTTGATAGTTGAGCCTGAACAGCGGAAGATTGCTCCTGTTAGCTACTTTATAGTCGGGATATTGTGTGTATGTATATCCCGGCCTGTATGCTATACCTACACTCACTATAGCTGCATCATGTTTTGCCCAGCCAAGCCCTTTTAATGCGCCCGGTGTATTATCCGTCAGCTTTGGCTTATTAGACCATGTGTAGGCTGTTGTATTCTCTACAGGGTTGCGTTGCTGATAGCCTGCCTTCAGGGTAAAGCTAAGGCCATTGCCAAGACTTTGGTTATACATTAGTGCACCACCAAGGCGCTCGTACAGCTTCATATAGTTTTGCCCCAATACCAGTGTAGTATAGGTATTATATAAAGGTGTTACACTACTGTTCGGGTTGAACTGATATACATACTTGCCTCCCTCTACACCTATGCTCCAGAATCGGCCAATCCACTTCCTATCTTGTTTGGTGTACATAAACCTACCCATTACATTCAAGTGCGTATTGCTGAAGCCATATCTTGCTGCCAGCTTGCCCGTCAGGTATTGCGAGGTATCTATATTATGTGTCCACCAGATTTTCGGTATTACATTCAGCCCCTCTACACTGTTAAAGCCAGCCATGCCATCGAGCAAAGAATTGGTAACGAACCTGTGTTTATTGCCCTTGGTAGAAAAACTGTAGCCACCCATTACAATCGACATAAGTTCGAACTTATTGCGCTTTCTGCGCATGCTGTCAACATACTTAGGATCTTCATACTTCAGGCGCAAGCTGTCTTTATCGCGGTAGTCTTTGCGCTCTGCTTCGTTCAGCGGTACAGGGCGGTTTTGTGTCCAGTAGCTGGTATCTTTTTTGGTGGCATCAGCCGCATAGCTGCTGTTTATCTTGTTACTGAACATGGTATCAGGTATGTTACCGTTCACTTCCTGCTTATTATATATCGTCACGAAGTAGCCCGAAATATCGAAACCAAATATCTTGAGGCTCGGGTACAACACCTGATTTTTAATAACCCAAGTATCTTTTTTCAGTGGCAAATGCAACTGTTCTATACGAATGGTATCGAGCAGTTCCAAGTTTGCTTTGCCTGTAGCAAAGAGGTCCAGACTGTGAATGGCCCAGTCTTCTTCTACAATGTATATGTAGCCCGTCAGCAATGGTTCGTACTCGCGTTTAGGCGTCACTTTTATCTTATCTACCACATAGCCGTTTACGGTAAAATCACCCTCGTATTTGTACTTGTAATACAGCAATGCATTTTCGCTGATGGGCGATATAAAACCACGCGGTGTGATGCCCTGCAATATGTTTACATTATTTTCGTAAAAAGTAACAATCGGCGGCATTCTCGACAAACCAACACCATTCGGCTCACCACTCTCGCGTACTGCCCTTATGATAGTGCGTTCTTTATTCCCTTTCGAATAATACGTTGCTTCTTCCTCGCATAGGTACAATATACCCTTACCTGCACTATCCACACCCAGATCTTCTTTTTCTATCTTTTGCCCCAATATGCGTTTAGGTGTTTTGCGGGTACCGAATAATCCTTTCAGGTATATATCTGTCTGGAATGATTTTACCTGCTCCAGGTGAAACTTGCGGCGCTTAATAGCTTTGCGGATGATAGCATAAGCAGGGTCTTCGCCGTTTGCTTTCACTACCACCTCTTTCATATGCATCGATTGCTCTTTCAGCTTATAGTCGTGCGTTACGGTTTCGTTGCCTGTAATTGTAACATTGAATACCGACGGCTCAAAACCCATATACTGTGCCGTCACCTTGTGTGTACCGGGTGCCAATGTCAGCGCATATACACCTTCCGCATTGGCTGCAGTACCTGTTGTAGTACCCTGTATAAAGACTACGGCAAATGGCAACGGCTCGCCTTTATTATCTTTCACTACACCCTTCAGCACACCTGCAAAAGATAGTGCGGGTATCAGTAGGCATATTATCAGGTAAACGATCTTCTTCATACAGTTGATGGTTTGAGTTTAACAGGTTGTTGGCACAACAATCCCGCCGTTATCCCTATATCGGGATAAGCCTTTAAAAGTTACAATAAATTTTACCGGATTTAGAATAAACCATTGATTTGTGCGTCTATACGGCGCACCACCTCTGCAAAGTCCTCTTCTTTCTCTGCAAAGTTGTATTTATCAATATCTATCACCAACAGCGGGCCATCGGTATATTGGTCTATCCACTTGTTATAGAATTCATTCAGGCGCTTGAGATAATCAAGCCTGATGTTTTCTTCATAATCCCTGCCGCGCTTTTGTATCTGGTCTACTATTGTAGGTATTGATGCCTTCAGGTATATGAGCAAATCAGGCGGATTCACCAGTTTACGCAGGGTATCAAACAGCGAAGCATAGTTTTCAAAATCGCGCTTTGTCATCAGGCCCATTTCATACAGATTGGGCGCAAAGATGTATGCATCTTCGTAGATGGTACGGTCTTGTATTACACTCTTGCTGCCATTGCGTATTTCAAGCAATTGGCGCAAACGGTTGTTAAGGAAATATACCTGCAGGTTGAAAGACCAGCGATGCATGTCTTCGTAAAAATCTACCAGATACGGATTATGGTCAACATCCTCAAAGTGCGGCTCCCATTTAAAATGTTTAGCCAGCTTTGCTGTGAGTGTTGTTTTTCCCGAGCCAATGTTGCCCGCTACCGCAATATGTTTGATTGTATTTTTCTGCGCCATAATCTCAGCAATCCGCTGCGTATTGTGTTACAATATAATAACCAAAAACTAAAAAAATAACCCTCTCTTGTGGAGAGGGCTGTTTTTAATAATAATTTATCCCTATCCGCTTCCGTGCTTCCGAAATGGTAACCGATGCGCTTGCCCTGGCTTTCTCTGCACCTTCCCTCAGTATTTTCTGAATCTTCGCCTCGTCTTGTTGCAAATCGGCAGCTTTTTCGCGTATCGGTGCTATGAAGTTTACCATATCTTCCGCCAGTTGCTTCTTCATATCGCCATAGCGGATATTGCACTCATTATAAGCCTTTTTATAGGTATCTACCGTTTCAGCAGTCGATACCAGACTCATCAGTTGGAATATATTCTGGATATAATCAGGCATTTCACTGTTTGGCGCTGTAGGGCCGCTGTCAGTCTTTGCCTTCATTACTTTTTTGCGGATGGCATCGTCCGTATCTGCCAGATACAATGTACTGTTCGCATTCTCGCTCTTGCTCATTTTACCCGTACCATCAAGGCTCGGCACTTTTATCAGCGAGTCGCCATAGTTGAAAGGATATGGTTCAGGGAACAATTCGCCGTAGCGATTATTGTACCTGTTGGCAAAATTGCGTGCCATCTCTACGTGCTGCTCCTGGTCTTTGCCAACCGGCACTTTTACGGCACGGTGTATCAATATATCTGCCGTCATCAGCACCGGGTAGGTAAGCAAACCTGCGTTTACGTTATCGGGCTGTGTACGTACTTTATCTTTAAAGGTTGGCACTTTTTCCAGTTCTCCCTTGTATGCCAACATATTCAGCATCAGATACAGTTCCGGTATTTCCGGTATATCGCTTTGTGCGTACAGTGCAACTTTTTCCGGGTCCAGGCCACAAGCCACGTTTTCTGCAACTACACGATAGACATTACCACGCAGGTCTTTCGGGTCGGGGTGTGTGGTCAGCGAGTGGTAATCTGCCACAAAGAAAAAGCAATTGAACTCGTCCTGCATACGCACATAGTTGCGCATGGCGCCAAAGTAATTGCCAAGGTGCAAAAAGCCCGTAGAACGGATACCACTAACTACAATCTCTTTACTCATAACGGGCTGCAAGATACGAAAAGAAAAATCCTCCCGAAGTGGGAGGATGTAATATTGTACGGATGTTTAAAATTTCATCTTGCTATTGTTGCTCTTCTATTTCAGCTTTCAGCAACGCCTTCTTTTCCTTCAAGAACCTAACTGTGGCATCTCTGTGCTGCATAGTTGCTAATATTGAAAAATCTCCCGAAACAGCAGCTTTACCAAGCGTTTTATCAAAATCTCCGGTCATTTCGGCTTCTCGCTGTTCTAACAAGTCGTAAACGCGCTGCAACACATTTACCGTTTGAGGATTTATATTATTATTAACCGCAACCTCTATTGGCTGTAATGATGACACCTTCCATGAATAACCATTCTCAGTTTTTTCGGGAGCCTGATTGCTAATAACAAACTTTTCTTTACCTCCGATTTTGAATGTAAATGGTTGCTGATAATACATAGCTACTTTCTTCCCGTCTTTTTCAGCTGGTGTCCATCTTGGCATTTTTTGTATTACATCGATAGCAGCGGTAGCTAATAAATTAGGCTTTATACCGTTCCCATTTGTACCATTTGCATAGCTATAATTTTCTGTTACTACCTGTGGATCTTTTACATATCCATTTTCATCTACTTTAAAACCTATCACTACCCTGCCTTCTATTCCATTGTCCATTGCTTCTTTAGGATACTTCAAGTTTTCAGAAATATATGTATTTATATCTCCATCAAATTCCGCTCCTTTATCTACCTGCATTGCCTGCAATACTTCCCATTTCTTGGGTTTGCAGCTTTGCATGGCAACAACATTAAACAAAACAGCACTTGTTGCAAGTATTGCTATAGCACCAAATACGATAGCCATAGGGCTTTTTCTTTTTTTCAACATAGCGATTCTTCTTTTTAAAGGGTGAATATTAAATGAATGTGTCAGCGGTAGTGTACAGGTATCAAACACATTGCTCAGCAGCAGTTCGCTGTACTGCTGCCTGTCCATACCCACAGCAGCATCTGCCTGAAACTCGTGTATCTGCTTCAGCTCTTTATTGATGGCATGCAAAAACAGATTGGGCCAGCAGATACATTGCAATAGTTGCATCAGCACCACATCAGCACTGTGTTTCATATACACGTGCGCAGCCTCGTGCTGTATAATGGTTTCATTGATGGTTTCATCGGGCAGGAAAATATATCTGCCCCAGCTTCCCGGTCCGTAGGTGGTATTCAGCAGTATGGTATAGCCTTTCTCCTGTATGTGTGTACTTTTGCGTATTACCATTTGCAGGCGTATGCGTTTATATACAAACAAGGCAAATAATAAACAGGCTACCGCAACATATGCAATCAATACCCAATTGACCGTCTGTGTCATTACATGTTTTTCGTAACCGCCCGCAGCAATTACTTCGGGCAGGCGCACATTTGCTACCCTTGTATTTTGAAAGTATTGGTTATATGTTGGCAGTTTGATGAACGGCAACACCATAGGCAGCAATGCTGCGCCAAGCAGATACGCCCTGTTAAATGCATGTATAGGTTTATTGCGCAGCAATAATGCATATACCAGATACAGTATGCCCGTATATGCCGTTACTTGAATGAGGTACATCATAGTGTTTATTTTTTATCGGGTGATTGTTTCAGTTCTTTCAGAATTGCTTCCAGGTCTTGTACGGTAATATCCTTTTCCTGTGCAAAAAAGGAGAGCATGCCTGCAAACGAACCATTAAAGTATTTGCTCACAAATTGGTTCATAGTCTTTTTGCTGTATTCATCTTTTTGCACCAGCGGATAATACCTGTTGGATTTACCAAACGACTCATAACCAACAAAACCTTTGTCGCACAAAATTTTGATGATGGTGCTGACTGTGTTGTAGTGAGGTTTAGGGGCCGGCAGTAAATCGACTATGTCTTTTACAAAAGCCTTATCAAGCTGCCATAGCGCCTGCATTATTTCTTCTTCGGCTTTGGTAAGTGTTTTGGGATTGGTTTTCATATACTCCAACTAAGATTTTAGTAAAACTACTAAACATTTAGTTTATCAACTAATTTTTTAGTTGAAATTATTTTCCCTTACTGTTTGATGACTTTGAGATATTATTTTTAGATTTGTCTAACTTTTTATTTAGAGCAAATAATGGATAGGGTAAATGATAAGTCGCTTGGAGAGGTACATGGCTCTATAGACCCCGAAAAGCGTGGCAGCAAGTGGCGGAAACTCTTCGCATTCTTCGGCCCGGCATATCTGGTAAGTGTTGGCTATATGGACCCGGGCAACTGGGCTACAGATATTGCAGGTGGTAGCCAGTTTGGCTATAAACTGATATGGGTGTTGCTGATGAGCAACCTGATGGCATTGCTGCTGCAATCGCTCAGCGCAAGGCTTGGTATAGTGCAAGGCAAAGATTTGGCGCAATGCAATAGAGAGGTATATCCACGTGGTGTAAACTTTGTCTTATATGTACTGGCAGAACTTGCCATTGCAGCCTGCGACCTTGCCGAAGTACTCGGCATGGCTGTTGGTCTTAATCTGCTACTAGGCATCCCCATACTATTTGGTGTGCTCATCACTTTTCTCGACACGCTCTTACTGCTTTACCTGCAGAAGCTGGGCATGCGCAAGATGGAAGCATTCATCATAACGCTCGTAGCCATCATTGGTGGTTGCTTTCTGCTGGAAATGTTTTTTGCACGGCCCGATATGCATGAGCTGGTAAAAGGTTTTGTCCCTTCCATTCCTAATAACGCTGCTTTATATATTGCCATTGGTATTATTGGAGCAACGGTTATGCCGCACAACCTATACCTCCATTCTGCCCTTGTGCAAACACGCAAGATAAACAGCGATGATGCTTCTGTCAGAAAAGCCATTCGTTTCAATGTGTGGGATAGTACCATTGCACTCAACATGGCATTGTTTGTAAACGCGGCTATACTCATTCTTGCCGCAGCTGTATTCTATACCAGTGGCAACGAGCATGTAGCTTCGTTGAAAGATGCACACCAATTGCTGGCTCCTTTGCTTGGTAATAAATGGGCATCGCACCTCTTTGCCATAGCATTGATAGCTGCGGGCCAAAGTTCTACCGTTACGGGTACACTTGCAGGGCAAATAGTAATGGAAGGTTATCTGCGTTTGCGCATCAGCCCTGTAGTACGCCGACTGTTGACAAGGATGCTGGCCATAGTACCTGCCGTACTGGTAATATGGATAATGGGCGAACAGGAAGTAGATGCCATGCTGGTTTTCAGTCAGGTATTATTAAGCATGCAACTAGCATTTGCAGTAATACCACTCATACATTTTGTCAGCGATAGAAAACGTATGGGCATCTTCACCATCAAGCCGATTGTAAAAATTGCTGCGTGGATAGTCGCTTCCATTATCGTTGCTTTAAATCTTAAATTAGTATACGAAACTGCTGCAGACTGGATAGCACAAACAGACAGTACACTTGTCAAAGCATTGATAGTTGGTGGTGAGCTGGGCATTGTAGTACTGCTGATAATTACTACTGTTTATCCATTCATACTACAACGCAGAGAAGCAAATATAAATATTCACAAAACACCTGAAATGGATGCATTGCAAGGCATATCAAAACCATTCCGTAAAATAGCGATGGCGGTAGACTATACCGATACAGACCGTATCGTAATGCAATACGCCATGCATCTGGGCAATGCAGATACCGAATACCTGCTGATACACATTGTGGAAAGCGCACAGGCACGCATGCTGCAAGACAAAGCCAACGACTATGAAACCCTGCAAGACAAAGCCTATCTGGATAAGTATATTCAATTGTTTGCAGATAAGTCTTTGAAAGCACAAGGCATATTGGGCTTCAAAAATCGCAAAGACGAGATAGCACGCATTGTAAAAGAAAACAATTGTGATCTGTTGGTATTGGGCAGCCACGGCCATAAAAGCATTAAAGATTTTATATTTGGGGAAACCATCAACACCCTAAGACATAAAGTAGATATACCTGTATTTATAGCACAATGATGAAAAAACTAAACCTTAAAACCCTTCGTTTTCTAAGTGCAAGAAACTACCCTACCCAGCTACTTATTTTTCTGCTTGCGGGTTATGCTACAATCATTATGCTTATACCTATTGAAGGAATTGTGGAAATATTCTGGGATGTAACACAACTGAAAGAACCACCCGACCCTGCAAACTTAGAACAGCTACCTTTAAATATCATAGTCACATCCGTATTAGAAACATTTGTGTACCAATATCTCTTATTCCGGATATTCAGAAAGTGGATACACATCAAGAATAAATACTTCTGGGCTATACTTATATCATCTCTAATATTTGGTTTTATGCATTATTACGATGTTATGTATATCATATTTGCATTTCTGCAGGGCCTCACATTAGGATATTGTTATTACTTCTATAAACGGAATCTTGTTAAAGCTTTTTGGTCTACAGCTCTGGTACATGCTGCACATAATAGCATAGCTGTTTTACTTGCCGTAATTTTTCCCGACATTTAGACATAAATCTTCTCAGCTATGTTCATCAAGTGGATTATCATCATCATGGCTACCCTCAATTTCGGGTACATGGTTTTTGACGGCAGCCGCGCATTGGCTACCGGCGATTATATCCGTCCTAAATCGGGACAACACGCAGGCCAGTTGGGCCCGTGGAGCAAAGCAGTAGAAAAAGTTGGTATCAATCCCGAATCTACAACCATGAAGCTCATCTTTGTTGTTTGGGGGCTTGCCGGGCTATACATCACACTCGCTTTTCTGCAAGACAAGCCATGGGCATGGAAGGCAATGCTGATAGTCAATATCGCATCACTCTGGTATGCCGTGGTAGGCACTTTTGGCAGCGTGGTACAGATAGCATTGCTTGTAATATCAAAATTGCTGCGATAAGCGTCTGCATATAGTTATATTTGCATCCCAAAACATCTACATCTAATAATGCAAAGAGATACTGCCATTTTCGGGCTTATACATGAAGAACTGGAACGCCAGCGCCGTGGCCTTGAGCTGATAGCTTCTGAAAACTTTACAAGTGCACAGGTTATGCAGGCTATGGGTAGCGTAATGACCAATAAGTATGCGGAAGGTTATCCCGGTCGCCGTTACTATGGTGGTTGCGAAGTGGTGGATAAAAGCGAACAACTGGCAATAGACCGTGCAAAAGAAATATTTGGTGTGGAATATGCCAACGTGCAACCGCACAGTGGTGCACAGGCAAATGCAGCTGTAATGCTGGCTTGCCTGCAGCCGGGCGATACCATCCTGGGCCTCGACCTGAGCATGGGCGGTCACCTCACACACGGCTCTCCGGTAAACTTTTCGGGCAAGCTGTACAATGCAGTACACTATGGTGTACGCAAGGAAGATGGCATTGTAGATTACGACCATCTGGAAAAACAGGCACTGGAACACAAGCCTAAACTTATTATATGCGGTGCATCTGCATACAGCCGCGATTGGGACTATGCACGTATCCGTGCCGTTGCTGATAAAATAGGCGCATTGGTACTGGCTGATATCTCTCACCCTGCAGGTTTAATAGCTAAAAAACATCTCGCTTCTCCGTTCGATCATTGTCATTTTGTAACCACAACTACGCACAAAACATTGCGCGGACCGCGTGGTGGCCTCATCATGATGAAGACCGACTTTGAAAACACATGGGGCGTAAAAGGTCCTAAAGGCGAAACAAGAACACTGAGCCAGATGCTAGACCTCGCTGTGTTCCCTGGTACACAAGGCGGCCCGCTGGAGCATGTGATAGCTGCAAAAGCGGTTTCATTCTACGAAATACTGCAACCGGAATTCGGCGCATATACACAACAAGTAATCAACAACGCGCAGGCTGCTGCTACAGCCCTGCTTGAAAAAGGGTACAATATAGTATCGGGCGGTACAGACAACCACCTGTTGCTGATAGACCTTCGCAACAAGAACATTAGTGGTAAAAAAGCAGAAAACACTTTGGTGCATGCAGATATTACCATTAATAAAAACATGGTTCCGTTCGATGATAAATCGCCGTTCATCACTTCAGGTATCCGTATAGGTGTGCCTGCGGTTACTACCCGTGGCTTGAAAGAGGAACACATGCCATACATCATCAACTGGCTCGACCGTGTACTGATGTCTCCTGACGATGAAACGGTAATAGCGACCGTACGTGGAGAGGTGAACGAGTTTATGCAACAGTTCCCGCTATATCCTGAAATGTAATAGCTTACACATACTATTTTAAAGCCGCCGTTTGTTTAGAATAACCTTAACACGGCGGCTTTTCTTATTTTTGTAGTTTCATGCTTGTGCCTCAGGCACATATGCACTAATAAAACATACATGAATCGTTACTATCTATATTTATTACTTCCGGTAATAGCCTGTTCTTTTGCAATGCCTGCCGATGCACAAACGGTACGCACCAGAAAGAAAGAAGAAAAGAAGAAAGAGCCGAGCATCTACGAAATAGACACACTGTTGCAACCCATACCACGCAACAGGCAGATGTGGCACGATAAAATAGACAAGGAACAAAACCGCGCTGATGCATCGGATGGTGTGATGCGCAATCGTGAGTTGTATTATACAGACGATTCTGTTATCAACCTTGGCCTGAATACTGCTATGTTTCAGGTGGTAGACCAGATGCAAAAAATGGTAGAGAACCTGCCACAGAAAACCAGAGATGCCATAATGGACAATCAGGAAAAAATACGCTGCCTGAAAGCCATCAACGAAATGCTATTTGCTTTTAATTCTGATGTAAAAGCAGACCCTGTCTTCTACCGCAAGCAGATATACAATATGCGCGATCTTATCATTGCACGCAATGAAGGCACCAGCATGGATTTTGTGAAAAAGAACATCAATTTCCAGACGCTGAACAACGTCAAGTATCTGTTTGAACCAAGTAGTGAAGAGCGCATATTCATCTTCACAGAAATGGGCAAGCAGGAGCCGCAGATAATGATAAAGCGACTCAGCGAGTTTGCCAACGAAAGCTATGCTGACGATATAGTTGCCGCTGCTGCAAAAGTAGTGCCTAACGAACTCTTCAGCTATGCATCATCTACCAACTATGTACTGAGCAATGCCGTAAAACGTAGCAAAGACCCGTTGGTACAAACCATCGTACGCATATCGCAGGAATCTAAATCGCCACTGAAGGCAATGCCTTTCCTCAACGATATCTACACTAAGAAAAAGACCATCGCAGAGATAGACCAAATAACAAGCAACCACGATTTGTTTTATCAGAATCTTGTAAGGCTAAAACTGGAACAAGTGTCTTTGGGTGGCGATACCTATACAGATGAATTAAAGTATCGCAGCATGAAGTACATCCGTGAGATGAACGACCTGCACGAAGAGAAAGACCCTGTTCGCTTCAAGTGTATAGAAAACTTCCCGCCAGAGGTATTGTATTTCATCATGGTTTACGGTCAGGATGAAATATATACCAGTAGCTTCCTTGGTACCTACAAGCGCATGCTGGAACGCATGAAGCCTATGACGGGTGACCAACTACTTGAAAAAGTACACCGCGATAAATTCCGTACGTTCATCCGTATGTGTGCTGGTTACAATACACTTACTACATTCCTAGGCACCATGGATGCGGATAATAAAAACAACCTGATGCGCAGCTTCATCGCAGGCCTTGAACAAGGTAAGGACGATGAACTGGAAGACGCAGTAGACGTTGCAGATGCGTTCGGCAGTATTGAAGACTCAAGCCTTGCAGTATTTCTCGAAAAACAAGTAAAAGACAACTACGAAGCGTCATACAAATTCCGAAGTAAAAAAGGTGTGATAGTATATGGCTTGCTGGCTACACTGTTTGAAGGCCTGAAAGGTATGGATAGCACTACAGCGGCTATGCAATCAGACAAGCTGAACCTGCCACCTATCAGCATGGTAATGAATAAAAACCTTACCAACGATTCGGGTATTGTATATGAGCAGGTATTCTTCTATGGCGATGAAGATGGTAAAACTTCTTACACCAGCTTTATGGGCAATTTCCCGAAAGACAAATGGAAAGTTGTAACCAATAAATACTGGGCAGAAATATCATCGCTGCAAGGCAAGAAGATAGTTATCTATGCAAACCTGCCAATACCTGAACCCGGTGATGAAGAGGCGCAGAAAGAACTGGCAAAATACCTTGCAGAAAAAGAGATACACCCATCTGTGGTTATACACCGCGGGCATAGCTACCACCTGCCACTTACAATAGACCAATTGCAGCGCGAAACAAAAATCGTAATGCTGGGCTCTTGTGGTGGTTATCACAATCTGGGCAAAGTACTCGACCACTCTCCTGATGCCCATATCATATCATCAAAGCAAGTAGGCTCTATGAGTGTGAACGAGCCTATCATCCGCAGCATCAACGACCAGATACTGGCAGGTAATGATGTAGACTGGATAATGTCTTGGCGTGGGCTGAATGGCTACTTTGCTGCTAAAGGCAGGGAAACAGCCAAAGGCATGTTTGATGATTATATACCACCGCACAAAAACCTCGGTGCTATCTTCATCAAAGCATATCGTAAAATGCTAAGCAGTTTCGATGAATAATCAATAACAAACTTCTTTCCGTTATGGCAAAAATCAAGCTCGGTAAAATAGATACCAAAGCACCCAAGCAACTTGATAAAGATGCTACTAAAAAGAAACTGGCTGCCATACAGGGCGAGCTTGATGAATTGCAAAACCTGCTGTATGCCGAAGGTAAACACAGCATACTGGTAATAATACAAGGCATGGATGCCAGCGGCAAAGACGGGCTGATACGCGATGTATTTGGCTGTATGAACCCACAGGGTGTACAGGTAACATCTTTCAAAGTACCTACGCCCGAAGAGCTGAGTCACGACTTTCTGTGGCGCATACACGAACATGCACCTGCAAAGGGCATGATACAGGTTTTCAACCGTTCTCACTACGAAGATGTATTGGTAACGCGTGTACACAATATCACAGATGATAAGACTGCCGTAAAACGCATGTCTGCCATCAACGATTTTGAAAAGATGCTTGCCAACCACAACAATACACACATCATAAAGCTATACCTCCACGTATCGCGCGATGAGCAACTGGCACGCCTGCAGGAACGCATGAAAGTGCCGCAGAAAATGTGGAAGTACAATGCCAAAGATATTGAGGAATCTCAACTATGGGATACCTATATGGGCTATTACGAAGAGGTCTTCAACAAGTGCAACGAACCTGAATGGAACATTATACCTGCCGACCAGAACTGGTACAAGTCTTATCTTGTAGCCAAGCTGCTGCGTGATGCAATGGTTGGCTTCAAGATGAAATATCCGGGAATGAAGAAATAATCAACCCACAAACTTTCTGATAGCCGCATTCACAAGATGCGGCTTTTCTAATTGCAGAAAGTGCCCGCACTGTGCTATCATTTCCAGTTTGGCATACTGCATTTTGTGTACAGCTTTTTCTGCTATGTGTTGCGTTGTTACAGGGTGTATCCATCGGTTAGGTATCAGCGCATCGCGCTCGCCAAATAGCACTAGTGTTGGTTGTTCTACAAGTCCCAGATTATCGAACACAGGTTCATCCAGCATACTGTTTACACATGCATCTACCATTTGCCTGTAGCTGCGTGTAGAGTGCGAGCGCATGATCTGCACCAATTCTTCCACCATATCATCTATCTGCTTCGGGTACTGAAAGAAACTGGTACGTATGCTCTGCCGCAGGCTGTTCTCTTGTGTGCTAAACATATCGAGTGTGCTGATGGTCGATTTGTACATCGTACTTTCAAGCGGGGTGAATGTTTCAAAACCCGCAGGTGCACACAGTATCAGCTTTTCGGCAGCATCCTGTACATTTTCAAGCAAGTGCAGCACTACCTGCCCACCCATGGAGTGGCCAACCAACACCACATTTTTCAAGCCCAGCTTTTGTATAAAATCGTATAAACACCCTGCGTAAAAGTGTATGCTGTAATCGTAGTTGCCCCTGTCAGAATAGCCATTACCGGGCAAGTCTACCGCTATGCATCTGTAATGTTCTTTCAGTGCTTCTATCTGGTACTTCCAACTGCCGCCATAGGTGGCAAGGCCGTGTACGAATACCAATGTATGTTCTCCGCTACCCTCGTCTATATATGCCATGTTGCAGCCATTAGATAATACTGCATGATGTATAGCAAACTGCTTATGTGCTGTGTGTATCAATTCCGTTCTTCTATTATTATTCAATATAAAACAAAAGGTGCGCATCACGCACACCTTTTGTCTATGAGCTTATTCCGAATACTGACCGGTTAACTATTCAACAAGTCAACCAATCAACTAAAAACTATCCTCTTTCTATTACCCATTTAGCTACCGCAGGTGCAAGCTCTTTCTGGCTCTTACCACCAACAAACACGCCAATGTGGCCACCCGGGAAAGGATAGTTTGTTTTATCCTTCGTACCGATAGCATCCATGATAGGCAATGTGCTTTCGTTAGGGATGATGTTATCGTCTGTAGCATATACGTTCAGGAAAGGAACTGTCATATTTTTCAAATCGATAGCACGACCACCCAGTGTCATTTCACCTTTTATCAGTTTATTATCGCGGAAAAGGTCTTTGATGTATTTACGATACATCTCGCCAGGAATGGCAGGCAAATCACCTTTCCATTTTTCCATGCGGAGGAAGTTCTCCATTTTATCTTTATCACCAAGGCTGTCCATCACGCCGATGTATTTGCTGATGTTCATGCTTGGCTTCAGCATACCGAACGCACCGTCAACCATTTCGCCCGGCACAGTACCAACGCTGTCAACGATAGCATCTACGTCTATGTGTTTTGTCCAACGATACAGCATACAAGTGTTTGTGCTGAATTCGTAAGGAGCAACGTATGTAGTCAGTGATTTCAGTTTTTCAGGGTACAGTGATGCATATATCATGCTGAATGTACCACCCTGACAGATACCCATTTTGTGGATTTTATCAACCTTATTGCTTTTGCGTACAAAGTCAACCGCATCGTTCATATAACCGTCGATGTAGTCTTCCATTGTTTCGTAGCGGTCTGCTTTTGTCGGGTAGCCCCAATCCATGATATATATATCAAGACCTTCTTCCAACAGCTTTTTCATCAGGCTGCGGTCTGGTTGCAAATCAAGCACATCGTGCCTGTTCAGCATAGCGAAAGAAACCAGCACCGGAGTTTTGCTCTTAGCAGGTGTTTCACGGATGTAATGGTACATTTTCACGTGGCCGCTGCTCCACACCAATTCTTTTGGTGTTGTTGCCAGTTGCACATCCTCCATGTTTTGCAATGTCTCGTAGCCTTTAGCCAGTTTGTGCGATGTAGAAGTCAATTCTTCCACCATTCCTGCAGGGTTCCAATTCATACTCTTAAAAATTTTGCGCGAAATTATTAAATATTTTCTAAATAAGAGCAATTATGCTCCGGTTAACCCTATGAATATAGCAGATAATGAACAGTTTACCAATTAAACGAAATTAATTCTACATAAAATGAGAGTCCCTGCATCCAGATGAATGCAGGGACATTATCAAACAGAACAAACTGTCGTAATTAATAATTGATAGTACCGTTTATATTGCTCAGTACTGCCAATCCGGGATTACTCAAAGGCACAGTCATAGTACCGGTAAAGCTGCCAGTAGCATTTCTGAATCTGCCTGTGCCACCTGTAAACTCTGCTTCCAACGTACCTGTTGCAGTACCATTAGCAGTAAACATTAGATTGTATGATGGAATATTGCAGTAAATCTCATCACCATTAGCAGCCACAAAAGATGCACACTGCACCGTTACCTGATTGCCTACATAGTTACCACTGATAATGATAGGTGCTACGCATGTTTTATTCTTAGCCTTTAGCAAGCCCATGTGTGTAACAGTACCTGTACCCTCAAAATCGCCTACAGTGGCCAGCGGACCACAGTTGCATGGCAAGCCCAGCGATGTGTTGATACTATAACTGAGGCTACCCTTAAATGGTCTGCCACTGCTTTTTGACATTGCTGTAGATTGCTGGTCTGCAGTCTCTGTAGTATTAGCATTATTTGCTGTTGGGATGGCTGTATTGGTAGCCTTATTGCAAGATGTGGCAAATGCCAGTGCACATGCAGCAATCAATAGTTTGTTTTTCATAAGCCTTATTATTTGAGAGGTAAATTGTTAATAGGCTAAGTTGCCCCCGATAACAACCTGATAACAAATTACTACCATGCATTAACAACAGATTTACAAGCGCTTAACCATGCGTTAACAAGACATGGGCACAAAAAAGTCCCGCATCTTTGCAGAGCGGGACTTTCTTAATAATATTAACCGGATGGCTTATTTTGCCACAGCGATGTATTTCTTTTCTTTGATACGTGCAGATTTACCTTGACGATCGCGTTGGTAGAACAGTTTAGCGCGACGAACACGACCTGTTTTGTGCACTTCGATAGATTCGATGTTTGGTGAGTACAGCGGGAACAGACGCTCAACACCTACACCGTCAGACATTTTGCGAACAGTGAAAGTTTGCGTGTAACCACGACCCTGACGTTTGATAACATCACCTTTGAATGCCTGGATACGTTCCTTAGCACCTTCAATGATTTTATAATTAACGGTTACGTTATCACCGGCTTTGAACTTTGGAAAATCTTTCTTCCCTGTCATCTGCTCTTGTACAAATGCTACTACGGTATCCATTTTAGTATTATTTTGGGTCTGCAAAGGTAATGAGTACTCTGATAAATTCAAAATTTAAATTTAAATCTCTCAAATCTTTTTACCTGTGCTTGTTTTACAAATGCAAAATTACGCAATAAATCAGTCTTTTCAGCTATTTCAGCCTATTTATCATCGTCCATCATATCGGGCCTGCGCTCTGCGGTACGCTTCAGCGATTGCTCCAAACGCCATGCATCTACCTTTTTAGGGTCGCCGCTCAGCAGCACGTCGGGTACTTTCCATCCTCTGAAGTCTGCCGGACGGGTATATACAGGCGGTGCCAGCAGTCCATCCTGATAAGAATCGAACAACGCAGAAGTCTCGTCATTCAACACTCCCGGTATCAGCCTGCCAATGGCATCTACCACCACAGCCGCAGCCAGTTCTCCCCCGCTCAGCACATAGTCGCCAATAGATATCTCCATGGTCACAAAATGCTCCCTGATGCGCTCATCTATACCCTTGTAGTGACCACAGATAATCATCAGGTTCTCCTTCATAGATAGCATGTTAGCGGTTTTCTGCTCAAACTGCTTGCCGTCGGGGGTCATATATATTATCTCGTCGTAGCTACGCTCACCTTGCAGCTTCTCTATCAGTATTGCCAATGGCTCCGGCATCATCACCATGCCTGCACCACCGCCAAACTGGTAGTCATCTACCTGTGCCTGCTTATACGGCGTATAGTCGCGCAGGTTATGCACCTGCACATCCAGCAAGCCTTTTGCCTGTGCCCTTTTCATTATAGAATGGCTAAAGGGACTTACTAGCAAATCAGGAACAACCGTTATTATATCTATTCGCATGAAAAATCAAAAAATTAGAAAGTAAAAAGAAAGGTATTTTCATTTTTCTTTTTGCTTTTTTAGTTACCCAAATACACCTCCAACAAGCCTTCGGGCAGGTCTACACGCACATACTTATTGCGCAAATTCACCTCTATCAGTATATCATCCACCAATGGTATCAGCACTTCTTTCCCTTCTATCTCCAGCTTTGCCAGCCATTGATGCCCTGTTTGTATCACGTCTGCTATCGGCCCCAATCCACCTTTTTCTCTGTCTACCAGATTAAAGCCTATCCACATCAGCGGGCTGTCTGTCTTCACTTCTTTCAGCACATCTTCTTTTACATACACATGCTTGCCCACCAGCTTCTTGGCTGCCTCTACCGTTTCTACATCTTCTACTGTTATGATATACTCTTCGTTGTTAGCTACTTTCACAGACGATACAAAATGTGGTATCTGGCTGTCTTTCCTTATTTCCACAAACAATACAGCACCAACTTCCAGCCAGTTGCTTTCTCCTGCAACATGGGTCATTATCAAACCACCTTTCAGTCCGTGTGTAGCTACTATCTTACCTATGCGTATCATGGGCTGCAAAGGTAATACATTTGAATTTTGCACCCGATTGATCAGAAATACCCCAGATAAAACTTGGAGTGCGTAGCGTATTCTATGCTCAGTTCATCGCCCTCGCCCACCTGTCTGTAGTCCTCTATGCTAACTTCTATACTCAGTTTTACGGGCGAACTCAGGTACAGATAATAGGTATTGTTCTGTGGCATATACTGCTTGCGTGTCACGTTTACACGCTCTATGGTTTTGGTGCCGCTCTGTATATCCTTGCGCAGTTTGCGGAGCGTAAAGTAATAAGCACTATATGCAATGCCCCCCGAAAACACCATCAGAAAAAGCACACCGCCAAAATAGTATTTGTAAGAAAACGGATCGGGCTCGTCGTTCCACGCCCTGAACCACGACATGAGAAAAGGGCAGGCAAAACAAAACACCATGAGTATACGGACAACCTTATAAAACATGGTATTTTCTTTCTTGAACTTTTGCTGCAAAAACACAAGCTCCTCTTTTTCCAGAGGTTCGTTGTACTTGTATAGATGCAGGTTTGCCATAATTATCAGAAGCCGTAAATACCGGCGTATTTTTCGTGTGCGTATTGCATAAACACTTTGAAATCGAGCCCCGTTCCCGTTATCTGCTTACACAATTCTTCAGATGTATACCTTCTGCCATACTGATGCACTTTACCGCGCAACCACTCTCTCAATCCCAATAGTGTGCCGTTTGCAATATCATCCGTCAGTGTGGGCATTTCCTTTGCCGCTTGCTGATAAAACTGTGCCGCGTAAAAACTACCTAATGAATAGGTAGGAAAATAACCAAAGCTACCGTGCGCCCAGTGCACATCCTGCAATACACCTGTTTTATCGTCCTGTGCAGATACGCCGAGGTATTTATTGTACAGTCCGTTCCACGCTTCAGGCAGGTCTTCTGTAAACAAGTCTCCGTTCATCAGTCCCTTCTCTATTTCATAACGTATCATCACATGAAAATGGTATGTAACCTCGTCAGCCTCTGTGCGTATCAGCGATGGTTCTACCTTGTTCATGCCTTTATAAAACGCTTCAACACTAACATCGTTCAATTGCTGTGGGAAATATTGTTGCAGCTTCGGGTAGAAATGATGCCAGAACTGTTTGCCCCTGCCTACATTGTTCTCCCATAGGCGAGATTGTGATTCATGTATTCCCAAAGATGCAGCAGCGCCCAATGGCAGCCCATATTGTTCTATCGGCAGGCCCTGTTCATACAATGCATGCCCACCCTCGTGTATGCTACTCCACAGCAACGATGAATAATTATTTTCATCTACCCTCGTTGTTACTCGCACATCTGTAGGTGCGAAAGATGTAGTAAAAGGATGCTCAGACATATCCTGCCTGCCTGCTTCAAAATCGTAGCCCATAGCATGCAGCACATCCATAGAAAAATCCCACTGTGCCTGTTTGGGATAGTTGCGAAGGAAGAAGCTGTCATCTACCTGCTGTGCTGTTTTTATCTTATCAAGCAAAACAGGCAATTGTTGCTTCACATCACCAAACACCCTGTCCAGCAATACCACACTTGCGCCCTTTTCATATTCATCCAGCAATGCATCGTACGGATTGCTTTCATAGCCATACATAGATGCCTGCTGTTTTTTCAGTTGTATCATCTTATCCAGCTCGGGTGCGTATATGCCGAATTTATTTTCCTTACGCGATTGTATCCACGCATTATAGCTGGCACTTGTTTGCTGTGTGATGGCCTCTACAAATGCTGCTGATAATTTTTTGTTCTTGTTATAGTCTTCAAGGCTTAGTTCTACATTTCGCTTTTCATCATCTGCAAGGTCGCCCCTGCCTGCCAGTTCCTGCAACTGATTGCCATAAGCTTCAGATGTCAGCATTTCGTGTGCCAGCGATGCAAGTGTAGCCAATTGCCTACCCCTTACCTCAAAGCCCTTTGCAGGCATATACACTTCCTGGTCCCAACCCAATACTGCCGATGCATTATTCAGGTCTGCAGCTTTCTGTGTTGTCTCTTTGTAGGCAGCATACAGGTCTGCACTACTCTTTTGTATGTTCATGCTATATACTTCTTTTTGCTGTGGTTATTTTTCCTCCATGTAATACCAAGAATGTATGACTCATTTACTTTACCTAATATAATCACAACCTAAAACGTTTAACTACAAATTTAGCAACACCATCTCGTGTTGTTTCTGCAAACGCTGTAATCATATTATTTCTCAACATAGCCCTATTAATAGTCGTATCAGAATTGCCCCCTCCATCCATGGCATGCAAAGCTATATAGCTACCTTGTATTTGCGATGTCAACATATTATATTTTTTTCTTACAAAAAACTGATTATTGAAGTTTTTAAAAATGCCACTTCCAGAGTGTGTACGATAACTTTTTATAAGGCAACCATCAAATTTTGTGTATAAATACGTTACATCCCCTATTTCTGGCATCGAAGAAGACCTGTATGTATTTTTCTCATTTCTATCATGAAACTCTCTATAACATATCAATGAGTCATTTTCAAACATATAGCTATATATGTTGCTAACTCTATCTAACATTTTAGCGACACAGGGCAAATTACGTATAGAAAGATGTAATAATGATGAAGCATCTTCACAATATTTAAAAATATGTTTGTCTTTTTGTAAATCACAAACAAGTTCTTGGCAATAAATTTCAGCACTGGCATGCACCGGAAATGACATATTGTATACAAAATCTTCAAGCAATAAATTCTCATGTAAACGGTGCCTTGCAGGACTTTCATAATGATAATAATTCGTTGTATTTAGACGTCCCGATGCCCCTAAACAACATTTTAATACAACAAACTGTACTACTTTCCCATTATCGATAGTTGCAACAGTCAGGCTATCAAGACATCTGTCGTTATTATAATAAAACTCTTGATGCTCAGTTAAATTGTCACTTAATCTACATTCAACTATAATATGTTTATAATTATTTTTATAAGAATACAGATATGTAGCTGCTTGGTTTTTACAATACACTAAGTATCTGTTATCATACACAGAGCTGTCTATTACTTTACCATCCCTTATTGTTAATTCATAGTGTTTGCAGGCCGGCAATTCTGAATAAAAGAAACGTGTGTATTCCGGCGCAACCCTGCTTTTACCAAAAGCAGGAAATGACGGGGGTATAATATTAGACTTATCAGGCAAATTCCAAATCTGCGCCTTTACACTATGAGTAACGAAAAGCACCAATAACACTACAACAAACACAGCAAGCCTTTTGCTACTATTCCCTGCATCCATAATGTTTTATTGTGCTTAAAGTTTCATACTACAATTTACCTACTCCTGTGCCTCCAGACGCTCTACAGAGCTGATGCCATCCAATGCTGCCAGTTGTTGACAAAGGGTATCCAGCTCTTCCCTGTCATGCACATACACCATGATGGTACCATCAAAAATACCATCGTGAGAATCGATACTGATAGAGCGCATGTTCATTTTCAGCTCTGCTGATATTACGTTGGTTATCTTCTGTATCACACCCACATCGTCCAGCCCGAGGATGCGTACACCACTGAGGAAGGATATTTCTTTGTTCTTCGCCCATTTGGTTTTTACTACCCTGTGTCCGTAGTTGGCAAGCAATTGCGGCGCATTCGGACAGTCGGTACGGTGTATCTTCAAGCCCTCGCCTGATGTTATAAACCCGAATACGTCATCGCCAGGTATTGGCTGACAACACTGTGCCAGTTTGTAGAGAATCTTATCAGAGCTTTCGCCAAAGATGATGAGCTCTGCACCCTTCGCAGGTTTTTGCTTCAGTAACTCGTCTGAAGAGATAAGATTCTTCGTATCTATCTTCACCTCCTTAGGTGGCTGCACCAGCTTGTCGCCGTGTATGGTAAATTCTTTGAGGTCCTTCAGATCGAGGCTGCCTACTGCAAATGCATAAAACAAATCGAGCGAAGATGGCTTTTTGAAATGAGAACACATTTCAAGAATGTTGTGTGCAGACAATGGCACTTTCATGTGCTCCAGCTTGCGCTCTAGCATTGCCTTTCCGTCTTCAGCTATCTTGCGTTTCTCTTCTTTCAGGTAGTATTTAATGCGAGATTTGGCTTTGGCAGTCGTAACAAATGCCAACCAGTCTTCAGATGGTTTTTGTTTGGATGATGTAATAATCTCTACCTGGTCGCCACTCTTTATCTGATGGCTCAGTGGCACCAGCCTGTAGTTTACTTTTGCACCTATACAACGTGCCCCAAGTTCGGAGTGTATATCAAATGCAAAGTCGAGCGCGGTGGCGCCTTTCGGCAACACGCGCATATCGCCTTTCGGCGTGTATATGTATATCTCTTCGGTAAAAAGATCGAGTTTAAAATCCTGCAGGAAGTCGAGCGTATCGGTATCTGGATTGCTCAAAATATCACGCAGATGTTGCAGCCAGCTATCCAGTTTACTTTCCTGGGGCGACTCTGCACCTTCTTTGTACTTCCAGTGCGCAGCAAGACCCTTCTCTGCTATCTCGTTCATGCGCGATGAGCGTATCTGCACTTCCACCCATCTACCACCCGGGCCCATTACTGTTGTATGCAGAGCCTCGTAGCCATTACCTTTCGGCACGCTTATCCAGTCGCGCAGCCTTTCTGTACTTGGCTTGTAGAAGTTGGTAATAACAGAGTATACCTTCCAGCAATCTTCTTTTTCTTTTTCCTGTGCAGAATTAAGGATAATGCGAATAGCAAATAAGTCATACACTTCCTCAAAAGCTACATGCTTGGTGCGCATCTTGTTCCAGATAGAGTGTATGGCTTTGGGGCGGCCATAGATATCAAAGTCAAGACCCAATGCCTGCAGTTCTTCTTTAATAGGCTTGATGAACTCGTTGATATATCTGGTACGTTCACGCTTTGTTTCCTTCAACCCCTGTGCTATCTCCCAATATACTTCGGGCTGTGTGTACTTCAACGCCAGGTCTTCCAGCTCAGACTTTATCTCATACAACCCCAGACGATGCGCCAGCGGAGAATAGATATACGTTGTTTCAGACGATATCTTCAATTGCTTCTCGCGGCTCATGCTTTCCAGTGTGCGCATGTTGTGCAGCCTGTCTGCCAGCTTTATCAATATTACCCTCGGGTCGTCTGCAAGGGTCAGTAATATTTTACGGAAGTTCTCGGCCTGTACTGTAGTATCAGACTTTAGGTCTACTACGTTAGATATCTTGGTAAGGCCGTCTATAATTTTGGCATAAACGCTGCCAAATTCGCTTTCTATATCCTCCAGTGTTATCTCGGTATCTTCCACCACATCGTGCAACAATGCGCAGATGGTAGATGTTACACCCAATCCAATTTCTTCAATTACAATTCTGGCAACGGCTAAGGGATGTAAGATATATGGCTCGCCCGATTTACGGCGCATGTCCTTATGCGCATCTGCCGAAATTTCGAAGGCACGTCGAATGAGTTTTTTATCTCCTTTTTTGATGCGGTGCTTCAGCGCACGTAACAATGCCCTGTACTCGCGGAGTATTAATTTCTTTTCTTCTTCTTCGTTAAGATTATATGCTTCTCTGACTATCGTATCCATAAGCTACACTGTACTATGTAATTTACGAAGAAAGTCAAAAAAAGGGAAATGCAGCGTGTATTTGCAGGCAAATACACGCTTTAGTTTTATTTATAACTGGTATTGTAGAATTGCAGGTAGGCTTTCATATCCTTGTCTATCGTCAGCTTTTCAAGGTTCATTGCCGATATATATATCAATTGATATTCACCCGGCTTGTATTCTCTGTAAAGCTGTCCGGTACTTCTCAGGCTATTCATGTATATCTTGGCTGCAGACAGGTTTCTGAATGTTTTGATAACCACAATTCCACTTTCCGGAGACAAAACTTGTATATCCGTACTCAACCCAAGATTATTGAATTTGAACGTGTTAAAGTCTGTAACCCCAGCGCGGAAACCGGATGCCCTGGAATCCATTCCGCCAAATACAAACAATACCATATGCTCATCCTCGGGCCTATAAATAAATGCAGGTATTGATTTCACTGCAGGTTTAGGCGCGGGATCTACATCCGGCGGGAAACCACCGCCAGCATTCGGCAATGGTTTAGCCTGTGTTGCAGAAGGTCCGCCAGACATTGGCGATGCTCCCGTAGCTTTTGAAGTATCTACTTTGCCAACTGCCGTATCCTTTGGCATATTCAGCTGTATGTATTTCAATATAGCATCTGCCCAAGGCCTCAGTGAGTCTTTAGGATACTCTGTTATGAAACCTTTTATCAGAGAATCTGCCGATTTGAATGCTGCCATACCTGCCAGCGATATGCCTTCCACTATCGTAAAGCGTTTGGCATATTTACCAGCCGGATAGTTAACCCTTGCCTGCTTCACTTTATCCAGCGCCCATGCATACTTATGATCTAACACCAAGCCATATGTTTCCTCATAGAAAGCACCTTCGCTAATGTCTCCCGGGTTATTATTCACTGCACTTTCACGTGGCTTCACCAATGGTGCATATTTACTATCCGGGTATTGCTGCAGCAGTTCATCGGCATAGCGCCTTGCATCTGCTACTTTGTTCTGTCTGATGTATATCAGGTATCGCAGGTACAAAACTTCGTCTTTATACTCATGCGTAGGATAGCGAACACCCAATGTATCCATCAGCTTCGTGGCCGGCGGATAGTCTTCAAGGTCTTTGATATATGCGTTTGAGGCATCCATGTATGCTCTGCGTATCAGCATCCTTGCCTCTCCTTTTGCAGATTCATCTCTGGGTATCAATGCTACAAGTGCTTCTTCTGTTGGTATCCCATTTTCATCCACTTCAATAGCCTGCCCTTCACCTGCATTACTATTATTATTCTGGGTGCTGCTATTGTTGTTCATGTTGCCTGCAGCAGCACTACGCCTCCAGTTATCTACAGGCTGTCTGTTGCCCCATTTACGTTTAAATTCGTTTACACCCTGTTGTACCAATGCCGTATTATTAAAGTACCAGTTGGCATATGGCGTATTACCGCCACCCGTACTATTGGCACCTGTACCTGTGGTAGTTACTTGCTCAGATTTGAAAATACTATCTGCTCTTTGTTGTTCCAGTTTGCGTATATAGCGGCGTACTTCTGCACGCATTTCTTTTTCAGACATGCTGCCCAGTGCCAGCAAACTATCCTGTTCACGAATAGTTTTCAGCGGACCGGTAATACTTACCAATGCAGCACTACGCTTTACTGCTAGTTCAATCAGCGAATCACCCGGCATATAACTGGCAAAAGCGCTTGCACTGTCATAAGCATTTTTTGCAGCTTCGTACTCGCCCAGTTTGTAGTAAACACCACCCAATGTAGCGAACGATAACCCTTTCTGCTTAGGGGTAGATTTCGGAGAGCGTATGCCTTCATTTAAGTAATTAATCGCTTCTGCATTGTTGCCACTGTTTGCAGAAAGGCGACCTAGTATATAATATACCTGCTCGTAGTATGGCTGATATTTACCATCATTCAATACCTTCTTCAGCGATGCAATGCTTTCCTCCTGAGCACCGCCGGCATACATCATACTGTATGCAAGATTTTTGCGTGCATAGAAGTCCATATCAACTTTCGGGTTCAGGTCTATTACTTTGCGGAAGCTGGCTGCAGAAGCGGTGTACTCTCCCCTGCTTTGCGATATCTGTCCTGCTATGAAAGCCGAACGCATACGCATCCAGTTGGGCATATTATTATCGTCTGCCACAATATTCAGCTGTGTGGCGGCTGCTTTATAGTCTTTCTGGTTCAGGTAGATGAATGATTTTTCCAATGCCAGCCTTCCCTGCATGTCTTTCGGGAAGTTAGGGTCTGTTTCCAACAGGTCTATTACAGACTCGGCATTACCCTCCTGCTTCATTTGCGTATATGTGCGCGATAGCCACAGCAGCGACTCATTGTGCACAGACCTGTGTTGCAAAAACGACAACATGCCTTTTTTCTCTTCCTGCGCTATAGATAGCCCCTTACCGCTTTTCTTGGTGTACAGGCTCTCGCTTTGGTTAGGTTTCTTTTTACGCTTGTCGCGCAGGCTCAGTATATAACGGAAAGATGCAGAGGCTTCGTTATAATTGCCTTTGTAAAAATATGCCTGCCCCAGCAACAGATACAAGTCGTCTCCCCACTTGGTACGGGGGTCGTGTATCTGTATGCCCATCGATGCCTTGTAGATAATACTATCCATATCTGATGACAACAACGAGGAGTCTCTGTCCGGGTTGAATGGGAACAAGGCCAATAGGGAATCATAGTTATCCTTCTTGGTACGCAGCATATTGGCCAATGCCTCGTCCATCTTCTTATCTGCGTTAAAGAAGTAGTTGTAGTGCGTAAATGTATTTTGTACTATCTGCCTTGGCACACTCCATCTGCGCTTCAGCATCTTCTCGTTGGTATATGCCTTCTGCTTTTTCTTAATCTTCAGTTCAAAAGCCAACTGTTGTTTCTGCTCCCGTTCTTTTTCTTTAGCCTTTTGCGCTTTCTCTTTCTTCTCCTTCACCTTGGCAAGGCTGTCTGTCCTTACTTTTTTTATCGCAAGCAGACTGTCTGTTTTCTTTTTTCGTGCAGCTGCTATGGCATCGGTCTTGCCCTTCCTCACTTTGGCAAAACTGTCCGTCACTTTTTTTCTGTGCGCCTTCAAACTGTCACTGAAAGCCTTACGTTTAGCCATCAGGCTATCCGTTTTCATTTTCTTTACCACGGCTACGCTATCTGCATAGCGCTTACTTTCTCTGTATTTGCGTTTGGCAGTCAGGCTGTCTGTGCGTTTCTTCACTACGGCACGGGCACTGTCTGTTTTCACTTTGCGCACAGCAATGGTGCTGTCTGTTATCTTCTTACGCGCAGCTTTGGCACTATCTACTTTCGCCATTCTGGCTGCCTGCAGTGTTTTCAGTTTCACCGCCTTAGCCTTTTCTACACTGTCTTTATACTTCTTGCTTTCTCTGTATTTGCGGATGGCGGCAAGGCTGTCTGTCTTGTGCTTGCGTATTTTGGCTATGCTGTCTGTAGTGCGTTTTTGTGCTGCTTGTCTCTGTGCGGTTTCTTTGGCACGTGCTTTTGCCATGCTATCGCGGCTGGCTTGCAAGGCTTTTTGTTTTTCAGCCTGCTCCTTCTCTCTTTGTTTGGCGGCAGCTTCCTTAGCTTTTTCCTGTGCTTTGCGGGCAGCCGCTACAGAATCTTTTTGCGATTTCTGGGCATAGCTTACCTGCCCGCCTGTCATGGCGCAGAAAAAGATGATGATAAAAACTAATATTTTCTGAGGGCTCAATATTGTTCTAATGTGCTTTGCTTCAATAATAATAACTGTAAAATGCGTAAAATATTATACCTGCAATCCTTAATTGCAGGTATATATTAAGACACCTTACATACTCATCAAAAATAGGAAAATCCCGCTAAACTCTTAATACCGTTTACAAACCATCACATTAGCATAATATACATTTCAAATAAAGCATATTTATATTTATATTTGCTATAATGAACCGTAAACCATTTTCCATGAGCCTTTCTGCATATTTATCTGCAATCCAATGCTGCTGCAACAATTTTTGCAAACCACTAAATCTGCAACAAATTGCAACAAAATTATTCACAACAATATGAATATCAACACATTATAACATAAACCTTAATACAACAAGTGCAACAAACTGCAACAAAATCCATTAAACATTATACAATATCAATTTAACAAAGAAGCGACATTAAAAAATTGTCTTCATCACAGTTAAACCTTAATTTACACTCCCTTTGGTACTATGAGCAGGCCGGCAAGACGCAGACATATTTTCAAGCGGCTCAATACACACTATCGCTTAGTGTTTATTGATGACACCTCGCTGCAGGAAGTTGCATCATTTCGTCTTACCATGCGCAAACTATACATACTATTCAGCAGCATTTTTGTGTTTGTAATAGTAGTAACAGTTGCCATACTGCTGCTGACACCATTGAAATATTACATACCCGGCTATGCAGGCGGTAGCGACAGGCGTGAAGTGATACAACTGAAACGTACTGTCGATTCGCTGACAGACCTCACTGCTGCGCAGGAAGATTTTGAAAACAACCTGAGGCAAGTGATAGCGGGCGATGTAAAAATGAAACTAGATACAACAAAACTCGACATGAAGCGCGTAAACCAGGAAGCCATGAAAAACCTGGTACCGATGAATGAAGAGATAAAAAAAGGTGCATTGCAACCTGCAAAAAAATAAAGCAATGGAAAACAAAAAGCCTGATAACAACATGATGCGCTACGCAGGGCTGGCAACACAATGGATGGTGATGCTGGCACTGGCAGTACTTGCAGGCCGTTGGCTGGATAGTAAAACAGGCTGGAAATTTCCATTATTTACTGTATCGCTGCCGCTGATAGCACTGGTGGTATCGCTGTGGCAACTGATACAGGAATTTAACAAACCACGTAAATGAACAGAACTTTTATAATAGCTATCGTAGCAGTATTTGCAGTATTATCGGGCGTATTCTTTTACATGAAAACGGCCATGCCCGAGTTTCGCTTCAATGTAATGATGGGCGCTAACATACTGATGCTGATACTATCTGCGGCAAGCTATTTTATGGTTACGCAACAAATACAAAACAGGCCGCAGGCTTTTATCAGAGGTGTGTACTCCGGCACCTTCCTGAAGCTGTTTGTGTGTATGGCTTCTGTATTGATATATGTAATGATTAATAAAAAAGATATTCATAAACCAACATTGTTCGTCCTATTCGGTATATACGCTGTGTATTCTGTTGTAGAAACGACCATACTATCAAAAATGGCAAGAGTGAAGTGATATGAAAAAGCAGGAAACATCTCTGTATCATCTAAAACATTTTTTACCGGAGAACACATTTGAACTGGTGGCACCTTATTTCATGAGCCACACTATACACCTGACGCTGACACGCGAACGCAAGTCGGTACTTGGCGACTATCGCAACCCTACACATGCAGACCCATACCACAGGGTAACGGTCAACATTAACCTGAACAAATACAGTTTCCTGATAACACTGCTGCACGAGCTGGCACACATGCTCACCTTCAATCATTTTAAAAACGATGTACCACCACACGGCAAGGAATGGAAAACACAGTTCCGCCATGTGCTGATACCTTTTATCGGCAAGCAGATATTTCCGGCAGATGTAGAAAAGGCATTGATTGCCTACCTGCGCAATCCATCTGCCAGTACTTGTACAGACCCTGCACTGTACAAAGCACTGTACCGCTACGACGAACGTAAACCCGGCTACTGCCTGGTAGATGACCTTGAAGTTGGCCACTGGTTTGAAATGGAAGACGGTAGCATTTTTGAGGTAGTGGAACACCTGCGCACACGCAGCCGCTGCCGAGACCTGATAACACGCAAAATGTATTACTTCCAGGGGATTATAGAGGTAAAGCACGTAAGGCGGGACAGGCGTAAAATAGCTTGAAATATTTTCACCCGATTTTTCACCCCGCGAAAATCTTAATATGATATAAAACACTACTGTTTTATACTACTTTTAATGTCTTAAATAAATCAGAATGATGAAACTGAAGCACTCTCTACTTGCAGGTGCTGCGATGCTCGCATTAGCATCGTGCCAGCAGAATGGCGGCGGCAATACCGATGCTGCTGCTACTCGCAAGCTGCTCGACCCGGCTAATATGGATACTACCATCCGCCCGGGCGACGACTTCTTTATGTACGCAAACGGTACTTGGTTGAAAAACAACCCTATACCGGGCGACCAGACACGTTGGGGCAGCTTTAACGAGTTGCAGGAAAACAACTATAAAGCACTGCACGAACTGCTGGATGCTGCTGCTAATAATAAAAGTGCAGCCAAAGGCAGTGCCGACCAGAAAGTGGGAGATATGTACCGCAGTGGCATGGACAGTGCAGCTATCGACAAAGCAGGCATCACTCCACTGAATGGTGTATTAGCTCGCATAAATGCCATTACAGAT
>JAFLBN010000021.1 GCA_017303395.1 Chitinophagales bacterium | reverse complement strand
ATATCCATTAAAGCAAAAGGATAAATGCGAGAGGTAACAAAAAATCCCCTTGTTTCTACAAGGGGATTTCTGTTTTGCTATAATTCATAAATCAATAATCGATAGTTGCCTGAATGCCCCTGTCTATAAGAGCTTCGGCTTGCGGGCGCAGCATCTCAAAAGTGCCTTTTCTTACACCACATTTTCCCTTGTGATGAATAATAAGTGCGCATTGTTCTGCCTGTTCAGGATAATGTTCGCAGATTTCCATGAGCGACTCGATGACATGGTCGAACGTGTTTACGTCATCGTTCCACACAATCAGGTTGTGCATCTCCTCTACCAGTACATCCTCTTGAGCATCCTCTTGTGTTTGCCACTGAATACCACCCATTTGATATTCTCTTGAACTCATTTACTTGTTATTTTTTGCAAATATAAGGAATTTGAGAATTTGCAACCAATCATATCTTTGCGGCATGTTTACCAAAAAATCGATGGAAGAGCTGGAACGCCTGAGTGCAGATGAAATGAAAGCTGCCGAAAAGCATCCGGTAATAGTGATAATGGACGATGTGCGCAGTATGCACAACGTGGGCAGTGCCTTCCGCACAGGCGATGCATTTGCCATAGAGGCCTTATACCTCTGTGGTTATACCCCAACGCCACCCCATAGGGATATTCATAAAACGGCGCTTGGAGCTACAGAAACGGTAAGCTGGAAGCATTTTGAAACCACCATGGATGCCGTAAACCATGCTAAGGCACTAGGCCATAAAATATATACCGTAGAGCAGGCGCACAATAGCACCATGCTTAATATGCTGCAATGGAACAACGAACCTGTAGCATTGGTATTTGGCAATGAGGTAAGCGGCGTGAACGATGAAGTGATGGCTATGGCAGACGGCTGCATAGAGATACCTCAATTTGGCAGCAAACACTCACTCAATATATCTGTAAGCATGGGTGTGGTGCTTTGGGAAATGGTTAGAACCAAACACATAGCGCAGCAGTAGTTACCAGATTGTTCTTTATAGGCATACCGTATTTGGCAAACACAAATTGGCCACTACTATAGTATTTACCTTCTATACGAAACATAGCATGCTTGCTGATGCTGTAGTCTAAACCCAGACTATTGCCCCATGTGCTGAATTGGCGTGATGTAGCACCACGCACTACTAAGCCATAGTAATCGTCATAATACTCGCAACGGGCAGCTATGGCTACCTTCTTGCTTGCTGCATATCTTATTATCAGCGCAGGGCTGTACCACAGTCCGTAGGTGTTGTCACCCTTCCTTAGTTGCTCTGCGCCTATATCGTATGCTGCTGCTACCTCCCATCGTTTGGCTGGTTTGTACACTGCATAGAAGTTGTGATACCAACGCCATTTTCTCAGGCTGTCGGGCTCGTTATTGCATACAATATTGCTGTAGTTGATGGTCAGCTTGTCTGATAGCGTATAGGTAAGCTGCAAGCCAAATGCGGGTGTATTGTTGGCGGGCTTGCGTTGTATGTTCTGCCAGCCATTCAGGTATAGCAATGCTGCATACCACTTCTCATTTTTACTCTTATAGCTCAGGCGTACACCTGTTTCAAAATATGGAGAATTATCAGCCATCAGGCTGCGTGTCAGGGTACGGTTGTCTTTGCCCACTGCACTCTCCAGCCCTATGTGCGATGGCATGATGCCCGCATCTACCCACAGTTCCTGCTTTTTGCTAAGCCTTACCCCTGCATTTGCCTCCAGTATATTTTTCAGTACACCCGGCTCTGCTGCATAATTGGCGTTGCTGTAGGTACCCGTCATCAATGCTATATTCCCCCTTACATGCTTACTCTCGTAGGCGGCTTTCAGGTAGGCAAGGTTCAGGTTCACCTCGTTGTGCCTGCCATACGATACAATATGGTCTGGACGGTTATGGTCTTGCGGTTCGTTAAAATCATAGCCATAATAAACCTCTCCGTATGCCGATAACTGTATGGCAGGTTTATCCTGCGCACCTGCGCTAAATACTGATAATAAACAGGAAACAAATAACAATCTTTTCATCTATACCTACTGCTAAATACCAAACTAAGCTACGGCGAATATTAACAGCAGACAATACAGTTTTACGTAAATTTGCAGCCGATTATGCAGCGGATATATTTTGACAATGCAGCTACTACTGCAATGGACCAGGACGTACTAAGTGCAATGATGCCATATATGACGGAGAAATTCGGTAATCCTTCGTCTATCTACTCTTATGGCAGGGAAACCAAAATGGCGATAGAAAATGCCCGAAAGTCTGTAGCAAGGATATTGCATGCCAACCCGGGAGAGATATTCTTTACATCGGGCGGTACGGAAAGCAGTAATACGTCTATACACGCTTCGGTACGCGACCTTGGTTGCAAACGCATCATATCATCGCCCATAGAGCACCATGCTACGCTGCATACAGTTGAATACCTGCACAAAACAGGACAGGCAGCACTGAGCTTTGTAAAGCTGACACCCAACGGGCATATAGACCTGCAAAGCCTTGAAAGTCTGCTTGCAGAAAGTGACGACAAAACACTCGTAACCCTGATGCATGCCAATAATGAGATAGGCAACCTGCTGGATGTAAAAGCCGTGGGCGAACTGTGTCGTAAATACAATGCCATCTTCCATTGCGATATGGTGCAGACCATCGGGCACTACCCCATCAACCTGCACGATATTTATATACACTTTGCCAGCTCGGCAGGCCACAAGTTTCACGGGCCAAAGGGTGTGGGCATACTCTACGTAAACGAAGACATTAAAATACAACCATTGCTAAACGGCGGCGCACAAGAACGCAATATGCGTGCAGGTACAGAAAACCTGTATGGTATTGTGGGCTATGCCAAAGCACTGGAAATGGCTACAGAACGCTACGAGCAGGACAGCCAATATATACAGGAGCTGAAACAATACATGATAGCGCAACTGCGTAGCACATTCCCACATATACTGCTGAATGGCGATGCTGAAGGTAACAGCCTATATACGGTACTGAACGTAGGCTTCCCGATGACAGAAAAGTCGGACATGCTGCTCTTCAACCTCGATATGGCAGGCATCTGCGTAAGTGGTGGCAGTGCATGCAGCAGCGGTGCTAATAGCATCAGCCATGTAATAAAAGAACTGTACCCCGAGAACGCAGCCGATATTGTACCTATCCGTTTCTCCTTCTGCAGGCACAATACCAAAGCAGAGGTAGATACCGTAGTTGCCAAGCTACAGGGTATGGTGTAATAAAATAAAAAGCTCTCCTCCTTAGATAAGGAGGAGTACCCGAGTGAAACGAGGGGGAGATGGTCTGATACTCGCAACGAGCCAACCTCCCCGATTGTCAACGATATGCTTCGAATATCTCCGCCAATATCCCCTCCCTGCCTGCGGTAGGCAGGCTAAAAACAGGAGGGGAGCTTAACTCTAAACAAGTACTTACTTTCACGATTTATCTTTTTTCACGTTTTCACGCTGTGATAGTCATGAAATCGTGAAAAACGTGAAAATATATTCCACTCATTCCACACGTTCCACTTGTTCTGGAAATGGAATATTGGAATATTGGAACAAACACACCTTCTGTTCCACCTTGTTCTATTACTCAATACTTGAAACATGGAACAAATGGAACAAAACAACTTTGTCCCACACTGTCCCAAGTGTCCCGTGGTTTTATAGTATGGGACAGTGGGACAAATGGGACACTATACCAATACTGGCGTCATTGCGAGGAACGAAGCAGGTTTGTAATTATATAAGACAATAATTGTGAAAAGTATTACTGTCATGCAATACTCTAAAGCATATTAAACCACTCTTCATGCTTTAAAAACTGTTCAACCCCTTTTCGGTATATCTTTATTCTCTCACGCTGCTCTTTTTTAGTAATAATTTTATGGACTCCGAAATCTTCATTAATAAACGCATCTCCCTTCCCTTCGATTGTAATCCAATCATATTCAGTTTTGATTGAAACATCCTCATCATAAACCATACAATCTATTATATTGATTTTCAAATTATCATTTAGACCGAATGCAGTTCTTAATGCACTGTTTACATGATTATCTCCAAATGAGTAACCAATAATTATAATCTTATCTGTATTAATGCAATCAGTATAAAAACTATGATAAAACTGTGCGTATGGTGTATTTAAAATTCTTGACGACTTATTATATCCAGAAACTAAATTTGACTTAATAAGCTTTCTTTTATCTTGGTCAACATCATCAATACCTGAACTACCATTACCAAAGTTATACACAGCTTTATCAGGATTATAGGTAACACTATAAGGAAAATCAAAATCAAAATGAATAGAACCATGTAAATTATAATAACAATCCACGTTACTTTCTTTCAAAACCTTTTTGTTATCGAACTTTAATTGATTATCTATCATTGAAAAACCTTCGAAAAAATGTTTATCTGAAATTTTAGGAATCAGAGCATCATAATTAGTGGTATAAATACGTGTTATACTATTAATAAAACCAATAAAACTATTCCATTGTTTATCTAAAATATCATTGCAACTTTTCAGTGCATATTTTTCAACGTTATTAACAATACAGTTTATATAATGCTTATATAAGTTATCAAAGAAATAATCATAATCATTCCAAATACCAACTGACTTATACTTATTCCTTTCTATATACCAATAATCATTTCGTTTTTCATAAATTCTATCAAACAACAACAACTCCATTAGGCTTTCTTTCTCTTCCAAAAATGCAGGCATAATATTCTTATACATCGAAATACTATCTCTGTACTTAGAGCTTGTAAATGTTGTTAAATACTCTATGGAATTAAGTATTGTCTCAAAGTTTATAGATTGTGTATCCTTATGATAAAGGCCAGCTAATTTATTGTAAAACCAGTCTCCTGCTGGTTGACCTGTATAAGTCTTAAAGCTCCTATCTGTTCTGATTATCTCTGTTAGCTTATTTGTTGTAGGTG
The DNA here is from genome assembly GCA_017303395.1 of Chitinophagales bacterium. Classification (GTDB taxonomy): domain Bacteria; phylum Bacteroidota; class Bacteroidia; order Chitinophagales; family Chitinophagaceae; genus Polluticoccus. Next base: position 52,654 of record JAFLBN010000021.1, on the reverse strand, counting down.
CTCCCCAAGGTATCATACCACCAGCACCTATTAACATTACAATATTATTATTCATGGCTTTCATTCTTCATTGTAAATTATATAAAGTAACAGTAATACCTGTACAATTATTATCGTGAGATTGCTTCGTTCCTCGCAATGACACGGATAATATCATACGTGTTTCACCTTGTCCCACTGTCCCAAAATATAATACTGTGGGACGAATGGGACACTTGGGACAGTTTATTCCAATATTCCATTATTCCATTTCCTCAACAAGTGGAACGTGTGGAATGTGTGGAATAGAATGTTCATTTTGTTCCAGTGTTCCAACATACAGGATTAGAACAAGTGGAACAAGCATCTGTGTTTTGTTCCGATATTCCATTATTCCATTATTCCATTTCCTCAACAGATGGAACGAGTGGAACGTGTGGAATGAGTGGAACAGATTTTCACGTTTTCACGCTCTACACACCATGAAACCGTGAAAAAGCGTGAAAAAATAATACGCCCCCTGATAACAGGAGGCGCATCATAATTAAACAGTGCCTTATAAGAAACTGTTATTTACAGAATATTACCTGGTTGCTGCGTGCATGGTCGTTGTTTTCACCATCTGTCAGTTTGCGTCTTGTAGATAGTACAAGGCTGTATGCACATGATGGCCATGCGCTGAACGGCGGTGTTGTTTCGCCCGGTGCAGCCATATTAAACACCTGCGCATTACCACGTGCAGTACTACCTGCCGTCAGCGAGTGATTGATGGTGATACCGCCCGGCACAGCTGCCGATGAAACACCCAAGCCCCAGTCTGCAATCAATTCATGGTCTGCAGTATAGCGTACCGTAGCACTTGCACTCACTGGTGTGCAACCACCACTGCCTGCAAAGAGTTCATCCAGTTTCAGCAAGCTTACTTCGCCCCAGTTGTTTACATAAATGTGTGCCTGCATTACCTGCTCGTTAAAGTTAGGGTCGCCCGGATTGGTATGCGTAGCAGGGTTGTCCGTTGTCTGGAAGGCAATGTGTACAATATGTCCGTTTCGTGGTGCAGATGGCAGGTTGCCTGCAGCATCGCCCGCACTTGCACCTGCACCGCCCGGTACTATGGTGTTCGTGTTCAGCCACATCAGCGGCCCGTAGAAGCCGTTATCCAATGCAGGCTGATCTACACGTACCCAGCCGTTGGCATCAGGGTGCAGTACATGGTCTGCCGGTGGTGTAGATGGGTTCATCGGGTCGAATACAGGTAGTGCATCAGGTGCAGATGCTGCCTGTAGCGGGTCTATCACCACATCCTGAAAAGCAGTACCACTACCCCATGGCACCATACGCGTTGCCACTTTCAGCCTTGCCTGTGTCATTTGTGTAGCAGTAATGTTTTGCCATGTACTGCCGTCTGTGCTGTAGCGGAAGCGATAGTGCAATGCACTGCCCGGTGCTGTTGGCACACGCTTGGTAGCATAGCCCACCAACTTCACATTGCCAAAGAAGCCGAAATCAATGCCTGTAGCAAAGCTGCGGTTTTGTACGGTGCGGCCTGTTGCAGCGCTTATATCGTTGGTGATGCTGTAGTTGCCGATGTGTGTAAACCATGGTGTTTCATTGGCTACAGGGCCATCCTTCACACAAAGTGTCACGCAGAAACAATTACCTCTGTTAGCACGGTCTTCTCTGCGGCCTGTGTTACGGTCTTCAGCCAGCAATACAGCACCTGATGACGACTCTATTTTGAAGTAAATATCGGGGCCTGCCTGCCATTCAATATTCAACCACGGGCTCAGCAGTGTCTGCTTGAATGCAGCAGAGGTATAGTATATTTTAAAATAGCCGTTGGCATCGGTAAACGCACTGCCCAGCGGGTCGTCTTGTATCCAGTCTCTGTCAAATGCCGAAACTTTTACACCCGGTATCGGCTGTTTGGTTTCGCAATCCACCACACGTCCGCATATCACCCACAGATCCAGCATTTGCAGAATACGGCACCACCATTTAGCAATGATGTCGTAGCGCCAGTAGTCTATCAGTATAGCACGTTGTACAATATCTCTTTCCCTGAATTCAGGTTGCCTTGTGGTAATGTGGAACTGGTATTCCTTCGCATCTTTGGTTTGTTGTTCTTTACCAAAATTGGTATCAAGCACTATATCTATTTCGTAAGCCCCGCCTTTGTATTGTTTTTCCGTCAGTTCAAAGCTGTAATTGCCTTCGCTGTCTGTTACGGTTTCAGCTATCAGCATTTTGCTTTTACGTTTCACCTCGTCTTCCGTCAGTTGGTGAAAAGTTTGCGCAGCATCTGCTGCCGCTACGGCTGTTATATTATCGTCAGATGCATTGTATATCCTCACCCTTACCCGAGAAAGGTGCATAAAGCAATCTGAGCAAAGCAGACCACGCAGTGTGCCTTTGATAATGTATTTCATTGTTGTACTGTTTAAATGATGAGTGCCTACTCTATATTCCTTTTCGGCTTCCGGCTTGTGGTATCCGTAAAACGTCGCGACTGTTTTTTCTCCGATATCCTGCAACAAAACTACCGGCACATTCAGGGCAGCTTGTATCATTATTGCATCGTTTTTGGGTAGATGATTGGCAACAAAATCGCACAGAGAATTTCCCGAAACCCTTAACAGTATTAGATTACATCTGTTTTTTCAGACATGCTTGTTTTGGGAACACCCGTCTTATAACGGGCATTAATATTTATTGTATCTGCAGCAAGAAGGGGGTATTTTTACTATCAAACAGCTTAAGTATCAGCTTCATACACACCATTTATGTATTATATACAACACATGCACAGTTGTACAATAATCACATAATAACATGGTAACTAATTGATAAACAATAATTTAAGTTACGTAATCAGTAAATATTACTTACAATTCCATACAAATGTGGATAACTTTTCTGTACAAATGTTTAAACTTGTACAAAACGTTTATATCTTTGAAAAAAATTAGTTTAGCAGATTAAAATCACAACACAATGGCAGCAGATGACAAATTAAAAGTATTAAAGTTAGCCCTCGACAAGATAGAGAAGGATTATGGTAAAGGCTCCGTGATGATGTTGGGCGATAAACAAAAAGACAATATTGACACCATCAGTACGGGTTCACTTGGTTTGGACGTTGCGCTGGGTGTTGGTGGTTTTCCTCGTGGCCGTATAATAGAAATCTACGGTCCTGAATCTTCGGGTAAAACAACCATTGCAATACACACCATTGCAGAGGCACAAAAGAAAGGTGGTATCTGTGCTATAATAGATGCCGAACACGCTTTTGATGCCAGCTATGCACGCAAACTGGGTGTAGATATAGATAACCTCATCATCTCTCAGCCCGACTATGGCGAACAGGCACTGGAAATTGCAGACCGTCTTATATCATCGGGTGCTATAGATGTAGTAGTTATTGACTCTGTAGCCGCACTGGTACCTAAGGGCGAACTGGAAGGCGAAATGGGCGACAGCAAAATGGGCTTGCAGGCTCGTTTGATGAGCCAGGCATTGCGTAAGCTGACGGCTACCATCAATCGTACAGGCTGTTGCTGCATCTTCATCAACCAGCTGCGCGAAAAGATTGGTGTTATGTTTGGCAACCCTGAAACTACAACGGGTGGTAACGCACTGAAATTCTACGCATCTGTTCGTTTGGATATACGCCGTATCAGCCAGATTAAAGATGGTGATGTAGCAAGCGGTAACCGTACACGTGTAAAAGTGGTGAAGAACAAAGTAGCACCTCCGTTCCGTCAGGTAGAGTTCGATATTATCTTTGGTGAGGGTATCAGCAAAATAGGCGAGATAATAGATATGGGTGTAGAACTGGGCATACTGCAAAAAAGCGGTTCATGGTTCAGCTATGGCGAAAGTAAGATAGGACAAGGCCGCGATGCGGTGAAACAATTCCTGCACGATAATCCTGAAGTGACAGACGATATAGAAGCACAAATACGTGCCGCATTACAACCTGCGGAATAGTGAGTTAGTTGATTAGTGAAACTGTCAATAGGGGGTTAAACAAAAAACAAACCTTATCACGATGAATATACCTGTTGTTACAATGCCAACTAGTCAACACATCAACCGATAAACAATATTTGGGTTAGTATACAAAAAGAAACGCCTCGTATTACACGAGGCGTTATTCTTTATATCAATCAGTATCCTTATTTCTTTTCTTCTATTTTTTCAGGATACAGGATAGCTGTAAACTCGTTCTTACCGCTGAAGAGCACATTTGCTGCTTCTTTAATGTCGTTAGGTGTCAGGCCATCAATCCATTTGTCGTAGTTAAACAGATTGTTTCTGCTTCTGCCCCAGAACATTACAGACTCCATCTTCTCATTCCAGAAGGCGTTTTCTTTCAGCTTATCGCGGCGTTGTTCGTGCCATTGTGCTTTTACCTTATCCAGGTCTTTAGCATCAGGACCGTTTTTCTTAATGTTAGCAACTACCTCTTTAGCAGCCGTCAGCAGTTTCTCTACATTTTCAGGGCCACAAGGCAGGTACACATTCACGCTGAAGCGTTCGTAAGGATATTGGCTTACGTTAGCACCATAACCACCACTGTAGATACCACCCAGTTTCTCGCGAAGCTCTTCTACTACTTTAATATTCAACAGTTCTGCAAGTGCCTGTGCTTTCAGGTTCATGTCTTCTGAGTATTTTATCTCTCCTGTGTTCAGACCAAATATCAGGCTTTGTTGTTCAGAACCTTTCTTGAATTCAAACTTATGAACACCCGCTACAGGGCGCAGGCCATTGTCTTTGAATGATGGCTTTTTGCCAGTGGTAGGCAGGCTGCCGATGTATGTTTCAATCAGTGGCAGTGCTTTAGCTGCATCTATATTACCTGTCAGGTATAGTTCCAGGCCATCTGCATTACCCAACTCTGCATTGTACACTTCCATTGCCCTGTTCAGGTTGATGGCATCGTAGTATGCAGCTCTTGGTACGGCAATAGGTGCCAACGGATTGTTGTTGTACAAAGCATGGTACATAGTATCAAAGAATGCAGCCTGCGGATTGGCAGAGATAAACTGTACCTGCATTTTAGATTTGTCAACAAATGCTTTAAACAATGCTTCGTCTTTGCGTGGTTGCGTCATTTTCAGATACAGCAATTGCAGCATAGTTTCAAAATCCTTCACACTACTATTACCAGATACTGAATTGTAGATATCACCAATAGAAAGGCCTGCCTTAGCGGTTTTACCAGACAGTGTTTTTTCAAGGTCTGTAGGCGTAAAGTTACCATAACCCATAGAAGCTACTACCTGTGTAGCATACTGTACATTGAACCTGTCTGCAACAGTATAATTACTCATACCACCTTTCTTAATACCACGCATCAGTATTTCATCGCTCTTGAAGTCTGTTTTCTTCAGTGTTACTTTCACACCATTGCTCAGTGTGTAGGTAGTAGCGGCAAATTCTTTGTCTTCTGCCTGCGCTGTTACCTTGCCCGGTGTTGGTTTCTTATCCAGCAGCGACTCTGCTACTTTCTTTTCTTCCATGGCAGATACAGTTTGTTCAAAACCTTTCTGTACCATCGTCAGCAGTTGTGCATCTTTAGGCAGCTTGTCAGCAGCAGCTTCAGGGCCTGTTATCAGCGAGAAAGTGTTCATGTTGCTCATCCACTCCTTCACTTCTGCGTTCAACTCTTCTATGCTAATGCCCGGCATCAGTTCTTTGTAATACTCGTATTCTTTCTCAATACCCGGTATTGGTTCATTTTCAAGGAAGTTGCGCACATACTCGCCTACATAGTTGCCACTCTCTGTGGTATTGCGTTCGTTATATGCTTTTTCAATGAAGTTCATGCTGCTTTTCTTAGCAAGCTCCAGTTCGCTTTTGTTAAAGCCATATTGCTTTGCCCTCAGCAATTCAGCAGTCAGTGCCATCAATGCTTTTTCTGGACCTTCTGCACCAAACATGGTAAAAGCGGTAAAGCTCTCATATCCGCGAGCCCAGCCATCAAAGCCTGCTGCTGCAAACGGGAAAGGAGGATTGCTACTACGTGCCAAGTCATTGAGGCGTTGGTTCAGCATTTGTGTTACCAGTTGTTGTTTGATGTTGTTGCGGTAAGCACCCAGTGTAGTTTCGTCTTCTTTCTTTACAGAAGGGAAGATGATTTGCAACTGATTGCCAGTAGCTTCCTTATCTGTCAGCACCATCGCCTCCGGCTTAGTACGTGCAGGTATCGCAAATGCATCACGCTTACGTTCTTTAGCAGGGTTCTTCATACCCTCAAAGTGTTTCTTGAGGTACTTCATCGCAGTAGCCTCGTCAATATCACCCACTATGGCTACAGCCATCAGGTCGGGGCGGTACCATTCTTTATAGAAACGACGGATAACATCGTATTTGAAGTTTTTCAGGATATCGTCCTTACCTATTGGCAGGCGGCTTGCATATTTAGAGCCACTCATCAATGTAGGCAGGTATTTATCCAACATGCGCATATCGGCACCTTTACCCATACGGCTTTCTTCCAGTACTACACCACGCTCGTCGTCAATGTCTTTATCTGTCAGCAAAGCATTATGTGCCCAGTCTTCTATTATCTGGAAGCCTTTGTCAAGATTACCAGGCTTGTCTGTAGGTACAGGCAGTATATATACGGTTTCGTCGAAGCTTGTGTAAGCATTCAGGTCGGCACCAAATTCTACGCCTATAGACTGCAGGTAGCTTACCAGCTCGTTCTTGGGAAAGTTTTTACTACCGTTGAAGTTCATGTGCTCCATAAAGTGAGCAAGGCCCTGCTGGTCGTCATCTTCCAGTATAGAGCCTGCATTGATAACAAGGCGCAGCTCTACTTTCTTTTCAGGCTTGGCATTCGGGCGAATGTAGTACGTAAGTCCGTTGGCAAATTTTCCTTTCTTCACTTTGGAGTCTACAGGAATAACTGCTTTCAGGTCTTGTGCAAAAGCACCGGTTGCCCCACCCGTCAGTATGGCCAGTGCCACCAATCGGGTTTTGAAATTGCTTAATAAAGGTTGCATAGTATGAGATTAGATGACAAAAGAAAGAAAATAGTCTGTCATTGTCCAGTAATGTGTAAAAGATAAATGTTAAAAATCCGTAATACACATTTAACAAACGCAAATAAGTTCCACACACCATTTACAAGGCACAGCTAAACGCTTATCTTCGCACTACCAAAACACAGCATTAAGATTACATGGCGCTCATCAAATCAATTTCAGGCATCAGGGGTACTATAGGTGGTAAACCCGGCAACGGCCTTTCACCATTGGACGTAGTAAAATACAGCACTGCATATGCAGCATGGATAGCAGAACAAGGCAAAGGTAAGAAGGTAGTAATAGGACGTGACGGACGTATATCGGGCGAGATGGTTCGCAATCTGGTAACGGCAACACTGCAAGGTTGTGGCATAGATGTGGTAGACCTGGGACTGAGCACTACACCAACGGTAGAGATGGCGGTGAAGATGGAAGAAGCGGCAGGTGGCATCATCCTGACGGCAAGCCATAACCCTAAAGAGTGGAATGCACTGAAACTACTGAATCATGAAGGTGAATTTCTGAGTGCAGAAGCAGGCCAATGGATACTGGACTATGTAAACACTACAGAACCCAACTATGCAGATGTAAATCATCTGGGCAGCCTGAAACACGACGACAGCTACATACAGAAACATATAGACATTATACTCGAACACCCATTGGTAGATGTAGAAGCCATCAAGGCTAAAAACTTCAGCGTGGTGGTAGATCCTGTAAACTCTACAGGTTCGCTGTCTGTACCACAACTGCTGCGTGCATTGGGTGTAGAGAACATCACAATAATAAATGAAGAAGTAACAGGACGCTTTGCACACAACCCTGAGCCACTGCCGGAGAACCTGACGGAGCTTTGTAATACTGTAGCAAAATCTAATGCGCATCTGGGCATTGCAGTTGACCCGGACGTTGACCGTCTGTGTTTTGTTTGCGATGATGGCAGCCTGTTTGGTGAAGAATATACACTGGTAGCAATAGCAGATTATATCCTCGGTCATAAAAAAGGTAATACAGTATCCAACCTGTCATCTACCCGCGCATTGAAAGATGTAACGGAGAAACATGGCGGACAATACTTCCCGAGTGCGGTGGGTGAGGTGAATGTGGTAAAGAAAATGAAAGAAGTAAATGCCGTGATAGGTGGTGAAGGTAACGGTGGTGTGATAGTACCCGAACTACACTACGGCCGCGATGCACTGATAGGCATTGCGCTGTTCCTGACGCATCTGGCAAAATTCGGTAAGAGCATGAAGACATTACGCGGCACATACCCCGATTACTTCATTTCTAAAAACAAAATAGAGCTGAATGAAGGCGTGGATGTAAAACACATTTTCGCGCAGATAAAAGAAAAATATAGCAAGCAGCCTATCAATACAGAAGATGGCCTGCGCATAGATTTCGATAATGACTGGGTACACCTGCGTACATCCAACACAGAACCTATCATCCGCATCTATGCAGAGAGTGCTAACGAGACAACTGCCAACAATGTTGCTAAACGCATCATGGCAGATATAGGCGAAATGATGTTTGCTAAATAAGAACTCGTACAAACCAATATATTTGAAGTCAGGGCTTAGTGTCCTGACTTTCTTAATAAAGACAATTGACAAACAACCAGACATACGATGTAGTGATAGCAGGCGGCGGCCTCGGCGGTATGCTATGCGCTGTTATCCTTGCCAAAGAAGGCATGAAAGTATGTGTGCTGGAGCGCGATAAGCAGATAGGCGGTTGCCTCCAAACCTTTTCCTTCAACAAAAAAGTGTTTGACAGTTGTGTACATTACATAGGCGGGCTTGGCGAAGGGCATACCCTGCACACCATACTGCAGTATGCAGGCGTGATGGACAAGCTTTCGCTTAAGGCTTATGATGCTAATGCGTTTGACAAAATAGCTTTTGGCGATGAAGAGGTGATGTACCCGCACGCACAAGGGCTTGATAATTTTGTAGAACAACTGCTACCCTACTTCCCTAGCGAGCATGAGGCATTAGAGAAATATATAAAGACCGTTACCACAGTCGGCGATCATTTTCCGCTCTATCGCTTAAGGCATGGCAGTGCAGATGAGAAAGCAGCGGTGAGCAATTGGGGCGTTACCCAAACACTGCGTGACATTACCAACAATACCAAACTGCAAAACGTACTGGCGGGCAACAACCTATTGTATGCAGGCGTGGCAGAGCGAACACCGTTCTTTCTGCATGCATTGGTAACAGAGAGCTATATACACAGCAGTCACAAAGTGATGCCGGGCAGTAGCCAAATATCTAAATACCTGTGGCAGCAATTGCAGGCCCATGGCGGCGATGTATTTCGCAATACGGAAGTAGTAAAGTTAGCAGAAGAAAATGGCAGCATTACCTATGCAGAAGACGCAAACGGGCAACGCTACTATGGCAAGCAATTCATAGCCAATGTAGCTCCTGAGGTATTGCTGGATTGGGTAGATAGTCCGCTGTTTCGTACCGCATACCGCAAGCGCATTAAAGGGCTGGAACAAACCACATCTACTTTTATGCTGAATGTGGTATTGAAACCCGGCACGGTGCCGATGCGCCATTACAACATCTACTGGAATGCAAGCAACAACGCTTGGGATGCAGCACAATACCAACCACAGCAATGGCCTGCCAACTATGCGGCTTTCTTTACGGAAGATGCACAGCACCCCGGCTATGCCGAAAGCATATCTGTCCTCAGCTATATGCACTATAGCGAGGTAGCACCTTTTGAACACATCATCAACCGTACAGGACACGAACAAGACAGGGGCGATGCCTACGCAGCATTTAAAGAAATACGTGCCGAACTGTTGCTGGATAAACTATACCAACGCATACCCCAACTAAAAGGGAATATCATTGCACAAAGCACAGCCACTCCCCTCACCTATCGCGACTATACGGCCTCACCCAAAGGCTCGCTCTATGGCATCCTCAAAGACATCAACAAACCTGCAGAAACAAGCATAGCCACCCGCACAAAAATACCCAACCTGCTATTGACAGGCCAAAACGTAAATCTCCACGGCGTACTCGGTGTCAGCATTACATCCATAGCTACCTGTGCAGAGTTGGTAGGTATGGAGTATTTGTTGGGAAGGGTGAAAGGGTAAACCAATTTTGCTCGACCTTGCTCCAGTGCTCCAATTTATAGTAACTGGATTTGTGGAGCAAATGGAGCAGGGACAAACCCACTCGCGTCATTTCGAGTGTAACGAGAAATCTCCTGAGCATTAGCACTGTTGCTCCACTTGCTCCAACTATAGTAGCCTGGAGGATTGGAGCATTGGAGCAGACGAATAACCAGACCTTAATTAGTATCATTAATTTAAAGTATGATTAGAACCAAAAAATATCCCCTTAAGCTAATGGTGAGAATACTCTTGTTCTTGACTATTACAATAACCTTACTTTTCTTTACTCGTTTGCAATATCATAATCCAACTTTACACATCTTACATATCGCCTTCACAATCATACTAATCACTGGCTTCTTCTACGAAATATTCAATCCTATCCCTAACATCAAGTTCTATGACAATAAAATTGTAATCAAAAATCTCATCAGTAAAAAAACATATCTGAATACCGACATTGAAAAAATAGTGTATACTGAACGAGAACATTGGTTTCACTTGCTTCGTAAAGTTTATAGCGCATGTGTAATATTTAAGAACGGCGACTTTGTATTTATTCACCAGAACTATTGTAAAAATTATACTGCAATAGAACAACACCTGAGAACTATTGTCATTTCAGAAAGCCCAAGGCCTGACGAGAACATAATGCGTTATTTCAAAGGTTCCTTTATATTTTCTGTGCTGGGAATTCTCTCTATTCCACTCGTACTCATCTTACTACAAGTACTTGATAGATGTATCCTTCAAAATGATACTGATATATCTTTTATAATATTCTTAATCATAATTACTTTACTTATACTATCTGTCAACACGTTTATTATCAGCATATCAAAGGATAAATTCTACATAAAAAACTATCAAACCATATTTTTTCCCAATCGCTTTCAGCTTGATGACTTGATAAATGTTCGCTATGAAAGAATTGGAAAGCTAACACGCATAAGGGTATGGAGAAGAAACAATGAGTGGAAACGATATTACTTTTTCACACTATCTAACAGAACATTGAGAGAACTTGCAATTGTACTTCGAGCCAGAGGCATACAGGTTATCGATGATGTTACTTTATAGTATTACCCTCTGCTCCACTTGCTCCACAAATCCAACTACCAGTACTTGGAGCACTGGAGCAAAATGGAGCTAACAATATTAATGCTCTGCAGATTCCTCCTACCGTCGGAATGACGACCTTGATGGGGCAATGACATAAGTAGGTTTATTCTCTGCTCCACTTGCTCCAATCCTCCAACTGTTAATATATGGAGCACTGGAGCAAATACAAAAAAAGCGGCAGCCTCAGCCACCGCTTTGTAATATCTATTGTCAACAAAACTACCAACCCAGCAGATACGCAAATATCAGCGGAGCTACAATGGTAGCATCGCTCTCTACAATGTATTTAGGTGTGTGGATGTCCAGCTTACCCCAAGTGATTTTTTCATTAGGTACTGCACCACTGTAAGAACCGTAAGACGTAGTACTGTCACTAATCTGACAGAAATAGCTCCAGAACGGTACATCGTGCCATTCAAGGTCTTGGTACATCATAGGCACTACACATATCGGGAAGTCGCCCGCTATACCACCACCTATCTGGAAGAAGCCGACTCCTTTACCACCAGAGTTTGCACGGTACCAGTCTGTCAGCCACATCATGTATTCAATACCGCTCTTCATAGTGCTTGCTTTCAGCTCACCTTTGATGCAGTAAGATGCAAAGATGTTGCCCATGGTGCTGTCTTCCCAACCCGGCACTATAATAGGCAGGTTCTTTTCAGCAGCAGCAATCATCCAGCTGTGTTTAGGATCTATTTCATAGTCAGGCTTCATTACCTCGCTCAGCAACAGTTTGTACATAAACTCGTGCGGGAAGTAACGCTCACCTTTCGCCTCTGCATCTTTCCATATCTTAACGATGTGGCGCTGTATGCGGCGGAATGCTTCTTCTTCAGGAATACAAGTATCTGTAACACGGTTGAAACCACCTTCCAGCAGTTCCCACTCATCTTGCGGGCTCAGGTCGCGGTAGTTAGGCACACGCTTATAGTGTGTATGTGCAACAAGGTTCATGATATCCTCTTCAAGGTTGGCACCCGTACAGCTGATGATAGCTATCTTATCCTGGCGAATCATTTCTGCCAATGATATACCCAGCTCTGCAGTACTCATTGCACCTGCCAGCGATACCAGCATTTTACCACCTTCCAGCAAATGTGTTTCGTAACCTTTTGCAGCATCTACCAGCGCAGCCGCGTTGAAGTGGCGGTAGTGGTGTTGTATAAACTGTGAAATAGGACCCTTATTGCTCATTACCGATTTAAATTAATTATGATTTGATATTAGTATAATGGAGCGCAAAGATAATTTATTAATGGCAACTATCCCCGCGCCACAGCTATTAAAATACTATAAACAAAAAAGCAGACAGCGTTATACTGTCTGCTTTGAATTATATATAACCGGTCAACAAATCAACCAGTCAACTTATCTACTAATTACGCCGTTGCCTGACTCTTAGCGATGAATTTCTGCACCCACTCAGTAGTCATAGACTTCGGACGTTCTATCGGGAAGCCCAATGCCCTGTCCCAACAAAGGCTTGCCAGTACACCAAGTGCACGGCTAACGCCGAACAGTACAGTGTAGAAATCTTCTTCAACAAGGCCGTAGTGCTTCAGCAATGCACCTGAATGCGCATCTACGTTAGGCCATGGGTTTTTGATTTTACCTGTGCTTTCCAGTATTGCAGGTGCTACTTCATACACATTCCATACAGTTTTTACTGTAGGGTTTTCAGGGCAGTGTGTTTTTGCAAACTCCATCTGCGCTGTGAAGCGAGGGTCTGTTTTACGCAATACTGCGTGGCCATAACCCGGCACTACTTTACCTGCAGCCAGTGTATCTTTTATGTATTGTGCAATTTGTTCTTTAGATGGTTCCAACGTACCCAGATTTTCCTGCAGTTCTTCTATCCAACGGATAACTTCCTGATTTGCCAGACCATGCAGCGGACCTGCAAGACCTGTCATACCAGCTGCGAAAGAAAGGTAAGGATCGCTCAGTGCGCTACCTACCAGGTGTGTAGCATGTGCAGATACGTTACCACCTTCGTGGTCGCTGTGGATTGTCAGGTACAAACGCATCAGTTCAGCAAAGCTGTGATTGTCGAAGCCCAACATGTGTGCAAAGTTTGCACTCCAGTCCAGCATACCATCAGGCTGAATGTGTTCACCGTTTTTGTATTTGCGGCGATAGATATATGCAGCAATGCGAGGCAGGCGAGCTATCAGGGTCATTGTATCTTCATACACATAGTCCCAGTATTCTTTCTTGCTGATGCCTTCTTCGTATGCTTTGGCAAATTTAGATTCTGTTTGCAGTGCCAGTACCGCAATAGAGAATTGCGTCATCGGGTGCGTAGATACAGGCAACGCTTCGATAGTTGCGAAAACGTGGTTCGGCACGTGAGAACGGCGAGCCCAAGTAGCAGAGATGTGTTCTACATTTTCCTGCGTTGGCACTTCACCTGTCAGCATCAGGTAAAACAAACCTTCAGGCAGTGGCTCACTACCACCTTCTGCATGCGGAAGTTTCTCCCTCAGTTCAGGAATAGAATAACCACGGAAACGGATACCTTCGTTAGAGTCGAGCAATGAAGTTTCGGTAATAAGGCCCGGAATACCACGCATACCTTGATATGCCTGTGCTATTGTAACCTTATCCAATACCATTTCGCCATGCTCTGCAATGATATTCTTGATTTCTTTCGCTTGTTCGTCGGCAACCGCTTTGAACTTATCTTTTACGTAACCCATATTATGTAAGCTGTATGTCCTGTTTTTTTAACGCCACCAAAGGTAATGAATGCAGATTATTTTTCGTGCAACAAATAAATAAATTATACCATACCCTGTAGTGGCAAAATGTATATAACTGAAATACAACAAATAAGCGGGTATTAAGGTTTTGTTATAATGCTAAAACTTTCGTTTTCCCTTTGCAGCAGAGCCATACAAGGCTCATTATAATTGGATTACGCTTATTACAGCATCATCTCCAAAGGCATTTTTCACCCTCTCTTCGTGTGTGTCTGTCAGTATCACCTGCCCGAAATCTGCTCCGCGAATGATGCGCAGCAGGGCTTCCATCCGTTGCTGGTCCAGCTTTTCAAAAACATCATCCAACAGCAGTATGGGTTTAAAACCAAGTATACCACTCAGGTATTTGTATTGCGCCAGCTTCAGTGCAAACAAAAAACTCTTCTTCTGCCCCTGCGACCCGAAACCCTTTACAGGCGTACCGTTCAGCACAAAGAGCAAATCGTCCTTGTGTATGCCGCGCAGTGTACGTTGCAAGCGCATATCGTGCTGCAGGCTTTGTTGCAACCAGGTAGCCAGCGGTTGCTGATGCATATCGCTTTGGTAGTCGATACGCACTACTTCTTTCCCTTCGGTCAGTTGCTGGTAGTAGGTTTGCAGGTAGGGAAGAAATTCCAACACAAACGCATTTCGTTTATTATATATATAAGTACCGTCAGCCGCTAACTGAGCATCGTAGTATTCCAGTTCTACATAATTCGGGTTGGCACTATTGCCATGCAGCTTCAGCCATGCATTGCGCTGTTGCAATACTCTTTGATAGCGCATCAGGCATTCCAGATAGCCCCTGTCCGTCTGGCTAAGTATGCCATCTACCCATTTGCGACGAGGTTCACTGCCATCGTTTATCAGCTCCAGATCATCAGGAGCTACCATCACAGCAGCATATTTACCTATGTGGTCGGTAGGCTTTTCATACTCTACCCCATTGGCTTTCAGCTCTTTTTTGCCCAATTGCCATTTGCAGGCTATCACCTCGTTATCAAAAGCCCCTTCTACCCTGAAGCCATCCAGGCCCAGCTTCACGCATTGTTGCTGGTAGGCGGTAAAATAGCTTTTGGTATAGCACAGGTAGTACACCCCGTCCAAAAGATTGGTTTTTCCGCTGCCGTTAGGCCCTGTAATGCAGGTTACGCCCGCATCAAACTCGAAGGTTCGGGACGAATAGTTGCGAAATTGTACTAATGTTATCTTCTTAATTGTGGCCAAGCGAAAAAAGCAGCGAAAGTTTTTATATTTTCGCACAAATTTAAAAAAACAGTGCAGACTACTTTCGGAAAAGAAACATATCTATACTGGTACGAGATCATGCTGTTGCTCCGCCGCTTTGAAGAAAAGACCGGCCAGCTATACGGTATGCAGAAAATACGCGGCTTCTGCCACCTGTACATAGGTCAGGAAGCTGTAGCTGCAGGTACCATGACTGCAATTCGCGACGACGATAATATGATTACTGCCTACCGCGACCACGGTTTGGCTATAGCAAAGGGCATGACACCCAACGAATGTATGGCAGAGCTTTACGGTAAGGCTACAGGCTGTACAAAAGGTAAAGGTGGCAGTATGCACTTCTTCAGCAAAGAAAAGCGCTTCTTTGGAGGCCACGGTATCGTTGGCGGCCAGATAGGCCTAGGTGCAGGTATTGCATTTGCTGATATGTACAACAACAATGACAGGGTTACTATCTGCTACTTCGGCGATGGTGCTGCACGTCAGGGTTTGCTGCACGAAACCTTTAACATGGCTATGCTGTGGAACCTGCCGGTGGTATTTGTTTGCGAAAACAACTACTATGCAATGGGTACTTCGGTAGAGCGTACATCTAAAACACTCGACATCTATCGCCTTGCCGATGCATACGATATGCCTGGCGACAGCGTAGATGGTATGAGCTGCGAAGAAGTACACAAGGCTATGGAACGTGCTGTAAGGCGCGCTCGCGAAAAAGGTGGCCCTACTTTCCTCGAAATCAAAACTTACCGCTACCGTGGTCACTCTATGAGCGATCCTGCCAAGTATCGTACCAAAGAAGAACTGGAAGAGTACAAAGAAAAAGATCCTATCAATCAGGTACTGAAAACCATTATGGACAATAAATGGGCTACAGAGGAAGAGATTGAGCAGATAAACGAGAAAATAAAAGAACAGGTAGATGAAAGCGTACGTTTTGCGGAAGAAAGCCCATGGCCTGATGACAGCGAACTGTACAAGGATATTTACGTAGACGAAAACTATCCTTATATTACAGACTAATATCTTACTAAAACCACTTACAGAATTTTATAAATTTTCAATAATTAAATGGCAAACTCAGCTAGAAATACTCCGGGTACAGAACAAGTAACTGACTTTGAAGAAGTGAAGGTGCTTGACAACCTGATGGTAAAATATGAAAACAACAAAAAGCGCATCAATACAATCGTAACAGTAGTACTGGCTGCTGTTGTAGGTTATTTTGCATATAGCCAACTGTACGCTGGTCCTCGCGAAGAAAAAGCTGCTACTGCAATGTCATTTGCACAGCGCTACTTCGAGGCCGACTCTGTAGATAAAGCACTGAATGGTGATGGCCAACATCAGGGTTTCCTGAAAGTGATGAAAAAATACAGTGGTACCAAAGCTGCTAATCTTTGCAATTACTACGCAGGTGTATGCTATTTGCAGAAAGGCGATTTCAAAAACGCCATCAAATATCTGGAAGATTTTGATGCTAAAGGCACAATGGTAAAATATGCTGCTGCAGGTGCACTGGGCGATGCTTACATGGAAAACAACAATGCAAGCAAAGCTATGGATGCATACAAAGAAGCTATCGGCAACAAAGACGATAACATGCTTACACCGCTTTATCTGTACCGCCTTGCTACAGTTTGCGAACTGAACAACAAGAAAGACGAAGCAAAAAAATACTATCAGACTATTAAAGACGAGTACCCGCAAAGCGAACAAGCGCGCGATGTTGAGAAATACCTCGGCATGATGGGTGAACTGAATTAATATTTCATCAGTTTATTTAAAATCCCCTTTTTACCTTTGACGGCGAAAAGGGGATTTTCTTTTATGGCACAATCGGCACATAGCACATCATTACTCGATACTTCGGCACTGCAATCTTTGACAGGCGCCAAAGTAGCTGTAGTATATACAGAGTGGAACGAAAAGATAATTACAGAACTACGGAACGGCTGTAACAAGGTATTGGCAGAGAATAATGCCATCATAACACACGAAATAGCTGTGCCCGGTGCATTTGAACTACCTTTTGTCTGCAAGCAAATTTGGGAAACAAGCGTACTGAATCCAAACTACCCCGAAGCTATCATTGCTTTCGGCACAGTGATACGTGGTGGTACACCCCATTTCGACTATGTATGCAAAGCAGTAACAGAAGGGCTTACGCAACTGAATCTGGAATTGCCCATCCCTACTATATTTGGTGTACTGACGCTTGATAATGAGCAACAGGCATGGGAAAGGCTTGGTGGGCCTCATGGCCACAAAGGCGAAGAAGCAGCCATTACAGCACTGAAGATGATTAAGAACAGCCGCATGCTTGCAGGCGCTGACAACTGATTATAATTTTACCATTCTTTCGAAAAGCTCAACTAATGACTAAAGTACAACTCTTCATACCTTGCTTTGTAGACCAGTTATATCCGCAAACGGGTATGAATATGGTGAAAGTATTGGAAAAGCTAGGCTGCGAAGTTTCTTATAATACCAAACAAACATGCTGCGGACAGCCCGCATTCAACGCAGGCTATTGGGATGACACCAAAGCTGTTGCCAAGAAGTTTCTGCACGATTTTGAAGGTGATGGCTATATCGTTGGTCCTAGTGGTTCTTGTACAGGTTTTGTGCGCAACTATTACGACAAGATGCTGGAGAACAGTGCAGAGCACCTGCTGAGCAATAAAGTGCGTAGCAATATGTTCGAGTTTACAGAATTCCTGACACAGGTATTGAAGATAGAAGACGTAGGCGCTATACTGGAAGGCAAAGCTACCTACCACGATGCATGCGGTGCCCTGCGCGAATGCGGCATCAAGCAAGGCCCTCGCCAATTGCTACGCAATGTACGTGGGCTGGAAATGGTAGAGATGAAGGAATGTGAAACCTGCTGTGGCTTTGGTGGTACGTTTGCTGTTAAATACGAAGCTATATCACTTGGTATGGCACAAACCAAAGTGCAAAGCGCACTGGAAACAGGCGCTAAGTACATGATAACTACAGATGTGTCTTGTATGATGCACGTACAGGGCTATATCGAAAAGAACAACCTTCCGATACAAACCATGCACATTGCCGATGTACTGGCAAGTGGCTGGTAATGCCACTGCAACAAATATCTTACGAAGCTAAAGCCGCAGCCCCAACAGTCTGTGGCTTTATTATTGTAGCCGCATCTCTGCACATACCAATACCTATATCCTGAAAGATGAAGTCGGCAGCAATCTTGCTTTTCTTGCTGTCGCCCATCAGCCACATAGGCTCTTTATTGCGTTTAGAGAAATAGCACACAAAGTCGAAATTGTTGATAACGCTGTAGCAAGATACTATCTGCGACGAACCTGTGATGTTTCTTATCTTCTGCAAATGTCCTGCGCATGTTACACTGTCGCTGAGGAAACTGCTAAGGTCTATCACTACTTTGTTTGTCACATCATCCATATAGTATGCCAGCTCCGAAACCTGCTCGGGTTTGCATGCCAATAAAATGATGTCTGCAGCAGCAGATGCATCTGTTACCGACTCCTGTACTACGTGGTCGAAAATTGTAAAAAGTGAGCTTTTAGGTAATTCTTCACTCACACCATAATGCACTGTATAGCCAACATCTGCCAGCGAAAATGCAAGCAATTCGCTAAGCCTTGTTTGTCCCAATACAGCAATGGTTATTCCCTTAGAAATAATGCCCCCCATTGTTATTTCGTTTTGAATGTAATCTACACTAACATCAAAGCCCCCACGATGACATTAGCGAGTAATCAATATGATTTCTATTACGAATTAAATAAAAAACCAGCACATTTTGCCGGTTTTGTTAAAGAAAATTTAAAGTTTAATTAATAGTTAATTAAATCAGAGATGCATCTAATGTTATCTCGCAATTATATGCTTTTGATACCGGGCAGTTTGCCTTTGCATCAGCTGCACATTCCTGAAACTGCTCTGCACTAATACCAGGTATTTTAGCTTTTACAGTCAGTTCGCTTTTAGTTATCACACCACCTTCCAGAGAGATAGCGCAGTCTGTATGTATTTCATCAGGAGTGAAACCTGCTGCTCCCAATACAAAAGAAAGCTTCATGCTGAAGCAGCCTGCATGCGCAGCAGCCATCAGTTCTTCAGGGTTTGTACCTACCCCATCTTCAAACCTTGTTTTGTAAGAGTATTGTGCGTTTGTCAATACTGTGCTGGCAGTAGTCATAGTTCCGTTGCCATCTTTACCGGAGCCGTTCCATACGGCAGTTGCAGTGCGTCTCATAATGGTTTTATTATTTAGAAGGCAAAATTATACAATAATAAACCGTAGCGTCTTATAGGGCTATAATCATTTTATTAAGACTTATACCAGGCTACCCAACGCTGCATCAATATCCTGATACTTAAAAACATACCCTTCTTGCTGCAATCGTGTTGGCAATACCCATCTGCTCTTCAGCACCAACTCTGTTTCGGTTGCAATAAACATTGCCCCCAGTTTCAGCAACCATGCAGGTGATGGCAAGCCATAACCAACATGCATTTTGCTGCGCAGAGTTTGCATAAACACTTCGTTGCTTACAGGGTGTGGGGCAGAGAGATTGTACACGCCCGATGCTTCTTTGTTTTCATAAAACCATTCTACTATCCTGCATACATCATCTATATGCACCCAGCTAAACATCTGTCTGCCGCTACCCTGCCTTCCACCCAATCCGTACTTCACTAAGTTCTTATAAGGCACCAATACACCGCCATTGCCCAGCGTTATTGCTGTGCGCATGATTATCTTTCTCGTATTAGCCAATTCTATTTCATTAAAAGCCTTCTCCCATTCTTTACAGACCTGCACAGAAAAATCGTTTTGTATCTCGCCCATCTCCTCGTCCTGTGGTCTGTCAGTTGCGTGCCTGTATATGGTGGCAGATGATGCATTGAGCCACAATGCTGGTGGGCGTTGCAGTTTCTTCACTGCATTACCAAGCACTTTCGTAGCGCTAACCCTGCTGTTCATTATCTCTTCTCTGTTTGCTTTAGTATAGCTGCAGTTTACAGAGCGTCCTGCCAGGTTGATGAGTATATCCGTTCCTTCCAGATCTTGTATCCAGTTGGCCGACTTACCTTCTCCCCATACCACAAAGCGGATAGATGAATTGAAATATGCCTTGCCATAACTATTGTTTACAGCCTTGCGACTTTGTCTTGTCAGAATGATGACTTCATTATCTGCCGCCCATGCATTGGCCATGGCATTGCCCATAAACCCTGTACCGCCGGCTATTACTATTTTCAGACCTTTCAGCATAACGGTTATTTTATCAGTTCGTGGCGTTTTACCAGCTTAGCTATGAATATCATTTCGTTTGCACTTATTATCAGATACAACATACCCATAATAAAACCCGCTAGTAGCATTACGAATAAATACATCATAGCAAAGTTTCCACCTCTATGGCTTGGGTTGTATGCATCAAATAACGCTATTAACCCAAGTACAGTTATTATCAATAGTGCTATTTCATAGCCTGTTCTTGCACCGTCTCTGTATTCTTTGTCTAGGCCTGCTTTGTTTATAAGACAACTCAGCACCTGCACACCTCCAAGGCTAAAGTATATCATAAAAAAAATCTCATCATTTTTTGTGGTAATTGCCAGCAGTATAGGAATTGCAATTGCCAGTAGCTGTGCCACAAAGTCAATACGTTTCAATAACAATAACTCTTTCATATTAGTAAATTGATGCGTTAAACAATCAGATTATTTTCGTTCGCAGTTTCTTTTTGTTTTATCAGCCTTTCAATATTGTCTGCTTCATTAAAGCTGAGTATCATATACCATATACCCATTACAATACCGGCTATCAGTATTACAAGCAGGTATAGAATCGCAAAACCTTCACCATCCGAACTGTTTCCATTTGCTGCTATCAGGGCAAGTACACCTACGATGGCTAAAATCAGTAACACCAACTCATACAATCCTCTGCTTCCTGCTCTGTATTCGCATTTCAGAAAAAACCTGTTCAGCAAACAGCTTATTACCTGCACACTTCCCAGCGAAAAATGAATACACATTGCAAGCCATGGTTCGTTAATAATGGCACCTATAATCATCGGTGCTACAACCGCTATAGGCTGCAACCAGAAATCTATACGTTTCAATATTAATAGCTCTTTCATAATTGACTATTCTGTTTAGCAATTAATAACCCAGTTCATGGTTACGTTTTTCTATCAGCGCCCTTTTGCGCAGGCGGAAGAAGATGAACATATTCAGGAAGTGCATACAACCAAGTATCAAGATGATGGCACCAATTTTCAGACTCAATATTTCTATCACTGCACGGGCACTGTTTACGTCGGCTACCACTTGCAGGGTATATACCGCATACCCTATGTTGATGAGATAAAAGCCAACCAACAGCAGATTGTTTACAGCCTCTGCCAGTTCTTTATTACCATGAAAAATATCTACCAGAAACAATTTACCGTTGCGGAACAAAGTACGGGCTACCCATATGGTTACTGTGATGGTTATCAGCAAGTAGGCTGCGTATAATACTATGATGTTGTTCATAAAACAGATTTTAAAAAGTGAATTGGATATTTAATTATTGATGGCTTTATTCACTTAGGGAGGATGGCTGCTCTTTGTCATTGTTATTGAATTTTCAGAATTTATTGAAAGATGTTTCGCTAAATAAAACCGGATTGCTCCGGCTTTGTTTTTGCAAACGTTTAAAGTAACTATTTAAACAACTTTAGTATCGTTCCTGTAAACCAATTCTCGTCAGCCTTTGTAAGGCTACTGAGTGCTTTGTCTGCCTGCTTGGCAAATTTTTGCAATTGGGTTACTGTGTCTGTAAATGCTTTCACATCTTTATCTTTCTTATCTCCTTCTACCTCACCTATTTCTTCCAATACTTTAATTATCGGGTCTAATTCTCTGCGCTTCCTTTCATTGGTAATGCGCATGGCCACTTTCCAGATGTCTTTCTCTGCGGTAAAGAACTCCTTACGCTCACCCGGTTTCAATACTTTGTCTACCAGCTTCCAGTCTATCAACTCGCGTATATTCATGTTGGCATTACCACGGCTTATCTGTAGTTGCTCCATCACATCATCTGCACTCAGCGGCTCTGCGCTCACCATCAGCAACGCATGTATCTGCGCCATGGTGCGGTTAATACCCCACTGTGTGCCTATCACTCCCCAGCTATTTATAAACTGCTGTTTTGCCTCTTCCAGTTTCATAATGTAAAGATAAATACACCTTTTTGAATTTTCAAAATATTCTGAAAATAAAATCATTAATTCAGCGTAAATATCTCTTTATAGTACCACATGCTTTGTTTACTTTTGCACTCCATTCTGATACAATGTTCATGCAGTCATCTGTTAAGATATTCTCCGGCACAAGTTCTACATACCTGGCGGAGCAGATTGCCAAATCTTTTGGTAAGCAATTAGGCAACCTCACAATCCAGAAGTTCAGTGATGGTGAGTTTCAGCCGGTATTCAATGAATCAATCCGTGGTGACTATGTTTTCCTGGTACAATCTACATCTGCCCCATCAGACAACCTGATGGAACTGCTGATGATGATTGACGCTGCGCGCCGTGCTTCTGCCGGTTATATCACAGCGGTTATACCTTACTTCGGCTTTGCCCGTCAGGACAGGAAAGACAAGCCACGTGTGGCAATCGCATCAAAACTGGTGGCAAATCTGCTGACAACAGCAGGCGCAAACAGGGTAATGACGATGGACCTGCACGCACCGCAGATACAAGGGTTCTTTGATATTCCGGTGGATCACCTGGATAGCTCTGCGATTTTCATACCATATATTGAAAATCTTAACATGGAAAACCTTATCTTTGCGTCCCCCGACGTGGGTAGTACCAACAGGGTGCGCGAAGTAGCCAAGTATTTTGGCCTTGACATGGTAATCTGTGACAAGCAACGCAAACGCGCCAACGAGGTAGCTGCAATGACGGTAATAGGTGATGTAAGCGGCAAACACGTAGTATTGATAGATGATATCTGCGATACTGCGGGCACACTGAGCAAGTCTGCTGCTATACTGAAAGAACGCGGTGCATTGTCTGTACGCGCTTTCTGTACACACCCGGTGCTGAGTGGTAAAGCATACGAAAACATACAGAATTCTGAACTGGAAGAACTGGTTGTTTGCGATACCATACCACTGAAAGGGGAATGTTCTAAGATTAAAGTATTGTCTACGGCAGAACTGTTTGCAGTGGCTATCCGCAATACTTTCGAGAACAAGTCGATTAGTTCTTTATTTGTACATGGTAAAAAATAGTTGAGTAGTTGACTAGTTTATCTGTTGATTGGTTACTAATACCGATTAACAAGGCAGCAAATCAACCAATCAACTAAATCATAAAGACTGTTTAAACAAAAAAACCTGTCCGCTCATCAATAGCGTACATTATTAGTTAACTACCATTTCAACGTCCGTATGTTTGACGGGTATTCGCACGGTGTTGAAATACAAAACTTTTAAAATGAAAGTTGTAAAAATTGAAGGTAAAAGCAGAAGCGAACACGGTAAAACTGCAACTCGCCGTCTTCGTTCTGAAGGTCAAGTACCGGCTGTAATCTACGGCGGTAAAGAAACAATCCATTTCAGTGCAGACCAATTGTCTTTCCGTCCATTGGTTTACACGCCTGACTTCCAGTTGGCAGAAATCACTGTAGATGGTAAATCTTACACTTGTATCATGAAAGACCTGCAGTTCGACGTTCTGACAGATGAACTGAACCACGTTGACTTGCTGGAACTGGTTGATGACAAGAAAGTAATAGCTAACCTGCCTTTGAAATTCGTTGGTCAGCCGGTGGGTGTAAAAGCGGGTGGTCGTCTGGAAGTAAAAGTTAAGAGCCTGAAAGTGCGCACTTATCCTAAATTCCTGCGTGAGAACCTGGAACTGAACATCGAAAATCTGGAACTGAACGGTAACGTTCGTGTTCAGGATGTAAATGTTGAGAACATCGAAATCATGAACTCTCCACGTATCCCGGTAGCATCTGTAGTAATGACACGTGCGCTGAAACAAGCAGAAAGCGCTGAAGCTACTGCAGGTAAAGGTAAAAAATAAGCCTAACCGCTTAGAACATATAAAAGCCCTTGCTACACAGCAAGGGCTTTTTCATTGAGGGTTTTACAAACCACAAAAATAAAGGTGCCCGTTTAAGGCACCTTTTATAATTATACTTACTAACGTCTTGTATTGACTATCACACCAGCATTGTCACCGGGTTTTCCAGATGTGTTTTCAGTGTTTGCAGGAAGCGCGCACCAACAGCACCATCTACTACCCTATGGTCACAGCTCAGTGTCAGTTTCAGCAGGTTGCGTACTACTACCTGGTTGTTCTCTACAACAGGTGTTGGTACTATATTGCCCACTGCCAGTATGCAGCTATCCGGCGGATTGATGATGGCTGTAAACTCATCTATACCCATCATACCCAGATTAGATATAGTGAATGTATTGCCTGTAAACTCCTGTGGTTGCAGCTTCTTGGTCTTAGCCTTATCTGCCAGTTCTTTAGCCTCTGCAGCTATCTGCGATAGCGACTTCTGGTCTGCAAACTTAACAACAGGTACTATCAGGCCATCTTCTATAGCCACAGCAGTACCTACGTGTATGTGCTGATTGTGGCGGATGAAATCGCCCATCCAACTGCTGTTAACATCAGGATGCTGGCGCAGCGCCATAGCACATGCTTTTATTATCAGGTCGTTGAAAGATACTTTAACAGGCGATACATCGTTGATAGCTTTGCGGGCTTCCATCGCCTTGTCCATCGTTACCGTAATACGCAGGTAGAAGTGCGGTGCAGTAAACATACTGTCACTCAGGCGCTGCGCTATCACTTTGCGCATTTGCGACAGTGGCTTGTCTGTATATGCTTCCTGACCTACAGGTGCAGCCTGTACAAAGCTTGCAGCTTTTGCAGGTGCGCTTGCAGCAGCAGGTGCAGCAGATGGTTTGTAGTTATCTATATCGCGTTTGATGATGCGACCATTATCGCCGGTACCACTTACGGTACTCAGGTTGATACCTTTCTCTTCAGCCAGCTTCTTAGCCAGTGGAGATATCTTTACCCTTTCATCGCTGTTAGTGCTTGCAGCAACAGGTGCAGCAGTAGCAGTTGCAGAAGCAGCAGCCTGTGCAGGCGCAGCACTAGGCGCACTTGCCTCCGGAGCAGCAGGAGCATCTGTAAGGTAAGGAGCTACATCTGTGCCCGCTTTACCCACGATAGCTATAATTTCATTCACCTTAGCAGCGTTACCTTCCTGTACACCAATATACAGCAGGGTGCCATCTACATAAGGCATTACTTCCATAGTGGCTTTGTCTGTTTCCACTTCGGCCATTATATCATCGCTCTTGATTTTATCGCCTACTTTCTTGTGCCATGCTACTATCTTACCTTCTTTCATGGTATCGCTCAGCAGCGGCATGCGGATAACAGTTGCATCGCCCGGCTTTGGTGCAGGTGCAGCCGCTGCGGGAGCAGCAGTAGCGGCTTGTGCAGGTGCTTCAGCAACAGGTGCAGATGCAGCAGGTGCAGCACTCAGCAATGCGCTGAAGTCTTCACCCTCTTTACCTACGATGGCAATAATATCATTTACTTTAGCAGCCTTCCCTTTCTCTACACCTACATACAGCAAAGTACCGTCTACATATGGCATTACTTCCATAGTAGCTTTGTCCGTTTCCACTTCGGCTAATATATCATCACTTTTTACCTTATCCCCTACTTTTTTGTGCCATTCAGCTATCACCCCTTCTTTCATCGTATCGCTCAGCAACGGCATTCGTATCGCTTCGGCCATAAGTCGTGTCTTAGTTATTGGTTTTTGAGTGTCAAAAGTAACACAAATGTTGGTTTCTTTCAGCAACCCGATGCCTTAATTATTGGCAAATTGGCTGCACACATTATCAAATAGTCTATTTATCGAAAAACTGCCCTGCTTACCACTCTATCTGCATATTCAATGCATCACAAAGTTTGGCCAATGAGGGGTTCTTCTTCTTCATCTCTTCCAGCACTTCGGGCTTGCTCAGCACCTTGGGGCCTTCTTCTTTGATAACCATATCCTTGCGAAGCTCTACACGAACACGCAGCGGGTTTTCAGACTCCTTGCGGAAGAGGTCAATGAGTGTATTCCTTTCATTGTTGGCAGCAGACTCTATCATCTCGTCCTTGCAGATGATGCGCACCTCATCGGGCGGGTAAAACTCCATATCCATCATCGTCAACTGGCTGCGGAGCGAGCTACGTGTAGGTGGTATGCTGTCTTTATACATCTGCCAGATGCTTTGCACCAGTTCAAGTGTCACCTCTTTACGTTCTGCCTGCTGGCTCTTCAACTCTGCATCTATCACAGCATCCAGGTCTATAAAACTCTTATTGATGCGGCGTGTGGTAGTTGTAGCCTCGGGCGGCGGCGGTGTAAAAAAAGGATTGACGCTCGGCGCCTGTGGCTGCACAGGTATGGCAGGCTGCGGTGCAGGCTTTGGCTGCATAACAGGTTCTGGCTCTGCAGTAATGCTTGCGGGCAGCACATCGTGCGGAGGCGGTGCCAAATCTATAACCTTTGCAGGTGCCGGCTGCGGAACAGGTGGCGGTGCTTGTGGTAGTGAAGACGGGAGTTGAACCGGTGCGGCTACTGCAGGCTGTGGCTTTGTAGGAGCAAAACCTATGCTATCAGTGTTTTTTTTTTCGTCACCGGCTGATGCCGATGTTACCTGCAGCACGTAGCAAAGCCGTATCAGGCACATTTCTACATGCAGGCGCTTGTTGGTAGCGTTCTTATAATTAATCTCGCTATCGTTTACCACATTCAATGCAGAAATGATAAATGACGGCGGTGTCTGACTGGCTTTTTCGTGAAAGACAGGCTTATGGTCTGCGGGTACATCCAGCAGCTTGGCCATACGCGGGTCTTTGCACAGCAAGAGATTGCGCAGATGCTCTGCCATACCTTCCAGTATTACATCTCCTTCAAAACCACGTTCCAGTGCGCTATCCAGTTGCAGCAGCGTACCGCTTACATCTTGAGAAAGTATATGGTCTGTCAGTTTGAAGTAGTAGTCAGCATCCAGCAGGTTGAGGTGCTCCATCGTGCTTTGGTAGGTAAGCATACCATTGGTAAAGCTTACTATCCTGTCGAGCATACTCAGGGCATCGCGCATACAGCCTTCGCTCTTTTGCGCTATTACGTGCAGGCCAGCCTCCTGTGCTACTACCCCTTCTTTGGTGGCAATGCTGTGCAGGTGGTTCACGATGTCTGTAGTAGTAATCCGCTTGAAGTCGAATATCTGGCAACGGCTGAGGATGGTTGGCAGTATCTTGTGCTTTTCTGTAGTGGCAAGGATGAAGATGGCATACGGTGGCGGTTCTTCCAGCGTCTTCAGAAAGGCGTTGAAGGCCGCAGCACTCAGCATGTGAACCTCATCTATGATGTATATCTTGTACTTACCCTGTTGCGGAGCAAAACGTACCTGGTCTGTAAGGTTACGGATATCATCTACCGAGTTGTTGCTGGCAGCATCGAGCTCGAATACATTGAACGATGTATTGTTGTTGAAGCTCTGACAGGTAGCGCAGGTACCGCAGGCTTCTATATCAGCCGTCGGGTTTTCGCAATTGATGGTCTTTGCCAATATACGGGCGCAGGTAGTTTTACCCACACCACGCGGACCGCAAAACAGATACGCATGCGCCAGATGATTGTGGCGAATGGCATTTTTGAGCGTAGTGGTAATATGCTCCTGCCCCACAACCGTATCAAAGGTTTGGGGGCGGTATTTACGGGCCGATACTATATACTGGTCTGACATCTCTTGTTAAGTCAAAAGTAACGAGTAGAAAGAAGAAAGAAAAATGCGTTTTACTACCTATCCACCTCAAAAGGTCTCGGATGTTGATAACCCAAGGTTTGGGTTGAAAAACGAAGCGCGTGCATGATAAGTTTTCATATCTGTTGATAGTATTTGATAGTGTTTTGCTAGTTTTTGGGGGAAATGGTTACAAACGGTTACGGTTTTTCGGGACGATGCTTTTGTAACACATTGCTAAAAAGGTGTTTTGTTTCAATTTGCCTGCCTACCGGACAGGTAGGTTTCCATTTTTTCTCTGCTTGTATTTTGTTGCCGGGTGTTTTTAACAGCAAAGACGCAGAGACGCAAAGGGTGTTTTGATAGTAGTTCATGGTATGGTTTACTATTACAAATTTACGTAAAAACGGTGATTATTCTCGTTTTAAATACAGACAGGTGGACAATACTGCCCACCTGTACCAACCCCTGAAAACCTCTTATTCCTTTACAAATTTCACAACCTGTTTATCTGCGCCATCTATCGTCAGCAAATAATTGCCAGGCTGTAGACGAGATACATCTATTCCGCTGTTGTTATCTACGATTGTTGTCTGTAATACTTTGCCAGTCATATCTGTAATACATGCTGTTGCTTTGGTATCTGTGTTTACATACAATTTGTTGGCAACAGGGTTTGGATATACTTGTAGGTTATTAGCAGTCAGTTCTTTTACCGCTGTGCTTCTTTCCTGAAAAGAAATATCATCGACTGTCAGGTAAGAACCCCAGCCTGTCATATTTATATGCGGAGAGCCCCATGGCATAGGTCGCATACTGATGATTGCTGTATCAGGCACATCTGCAGATGTATATGTAACAGGGCAATTGAAAGGTGTAAATGTGCTTGCCGCCAGCAGCATCTTTACCCCTGTGCCTACAGTATCGGGCTTTAATGTTGTAGCATTCCATTTTGTAAGTACCATCTCTACCAGTGCAGAGTCCTGATTGCCACCATGCAGTTCTGTCTCCTCATATTTATACAGCCCGCTAATGCCATAAGGACGGGCATTGACAGGGGCTATCTGCCTTATCCAGTCGCAGGTATAGTTGTACCAGCGGGAAAGCCTTAACGCATGTGTACCAACAGCAGCGGTATCGGCACGCCATGTGCCAAAGAAATTGGGACCGGGATTTTGACTGAACCCAACCATGTGCATCCAGCCATCGAGCCTGTTGGTACTACCTACCATTGTCCAGTTTTCGAAACCGGAATTAACTAACTGCGCTTGTGCAGATGAAGAAAGTGCTAAGAGTGTGATTAGAAATATCTGTTTCATAAACATTGCATTTTACTAACAGACTGCAATTCAAATACCACTGTTGGCAGCTATTGGCAAATACATAAGTCTCTGCGGGATATTTATAAGTATTAGCAAAAGGAGGGGGATTTTGTACAATATGTTTCAACAACACTACACATTACGTTTTTCTTGTACTATCTTATTGCCACTAAAATCAGGGCAATGAAAAAACGGTTTATTCCGCTACTTGTATTCGCATCTATCGTTTTGGTTTCCTTTACGGGCGATGATGAGAAAGTATATCTGAAAACGATTACCAAAATAAAGCAGGAAGGTTTCAATAACTCGAAAGTGATGGGCACATTACAGCATCTTACAGATATGATAGGCCCACGCCTGACAGGCTCTACAGGCATGAAGAATGCCGAGGCATGGGCAAGGCAGCAACTGGAAGACTGGGGGCTGCAAAATGCACATATAGAGCGTTGGGGTACATTCGGTAAAGGATGGGAATACCAGCACTGCTACGTAGCCATGACGGCACCCTACTATCAGCAACTGATAGCCGTACCCAAAGCATGGACACCGGGCACCAACGGCACCATAAAAGGTGAAGCCGTTGTGGTAAACATAGAAACCATGAGCGATATGGCACAGTATGCCGGCAAGCTGCAGGGCAAGATTGTGGTAAAAGCCAGCAACCAACTGGCAATGCCCAACTTCAACGCAGATGCAAAACGCCTCACAGACGAAGACCTCTGCAACATAGAACAAGACCCGCACGTGGCAAAGGGTGTAGATGAAAAAGCCGCACCCACCATCAACCGAACAGTGCGTGCATCGAGGTATGCTATAGATAGTTTTCTGTATGCAGAAAAAGCAGCAGCAGTACTTAGCTGTGTGCGCCGCAGTACGATGGGGACTGTTTTTACAAGCAATGGTGCCAGCCGCGCATGGGATGCGAAGCCTGTGGTACCCGAACTAGAAATGGGTATAGAACAACTGAACAGAATAGAAAGATTACTGAAGGCAAAGCAGACAGTATCGCTGGAGCTGAATGTGCAGACTACCTTCCTGATGAATGACAGCACAGAGTATAATGTAATAGCAGAGATACCGGGTACCGACCTTGCAGACGAGGTGGTGATGCTGGGTGCACACATGGACTCTTGGCATGCAAGCACAGGCACTACAGACAATGGTGCAGGCACTGCAGTGTGTATGGAAGCCGTACGCATACTGAAAGCAGCAGGTGTAAAGCCCCGCCGCACCATACGCATTGCATTATGGAGTGGTGAAGAACAAGGACTGCTTGGCTCTACTGGCTATGTAAAAAAACACATCGGTGACAGGAAAACCATGAAACTGAAAGCTGAACATGGTAAGATAGCAGCTTACTATAATCTGGATAATGGTGCGGGTAAAATACGTGGCATCTACGCACAGAGCAACGACGCCGTAGTGCCTATCTTCCGTGCATGGTTGGCACCTTTCAAAGACTTGGAGGCACATACGGTAACAAACCGTAATACAGGTTCTACAGACCATATACCATTTGATGCCATCGGCATACCTGCATTCCAGTTTATACAAGACCCGCTGGAATATGGCAGCCGTACACACCATACCAATATGGATAGCTACGACCGTGTAAACGAGAACGATATGATGCAGGCATCTATCATTATGGCATCGGTAGTGTACCACACTGCTATGCGACCTGAAATGCTGCCACGCAAACCACTGCCTAAGAAACAGGAAGAAAAGAAATAAGAAAACGGGACTCTTATTGAGTCCCGTTTGTTTTCATAGCGATGGTAAAATGCATTATCGTTTAACGCCTATCAGGTTGCCCTGTATAGACCATGCAAAATCTAACTTAAGCGTACCCTTGAATGTAGGGTTGTTCATATCTATGTATGTATCGCCCAGATAACCCGGACCTGTAGTTACCGAAGCAGGTGCATAGTTTGCATTAGCATGGCAAGACATACAGTTGGTAAGCACACCGTAGTTGTTCACCACTTTCTTACCGTTCGTGATTACGATGGCAGAATTACCCAACACACTCGGGTCGAAACCAGCCTCGAGGTATGGATTGAATGCATAGATAGATGTACCTATGTTGTTGCCACCTGTAAGCGGTTGATTGGGATTGATGAAGGTATATGCCTGCGACATAGCATAGTGGCGAGGAGCCCCTTGCAATTGTGAAGGACGCATTGCTGCAATTGCAGCAGAGCTTGGTGCAGGCGGATTATCGGCATTTGGTGCCCACCAATATGTTTGCCATGTCCAGCGGGTGATTTCTTTACTTGTTACGTGCATGGCAACCAGTATGGCAATATCGCCTTCTTTTGCCTGCATGTTGAAATTGGCTTTCAGTTCGGCAGCCGTTTGTTTATCGAGCTTGAAGTGAACAAAGTCGTTCAGGTTGTAGGTAGTTTGCGGTGTGCGATGCTTGCCACCTATATCTACACTGCCATTACCTTGTCCGCCGTTGTTCGGATCTACATATACATAACCCGGCCAGCTACCTTCAGGATATGAGATAGGTTTTGGCGGAAGACCTGTCCATACATTCAGCTTGTAGTAGCCACCACAAGCCTGTAGTGTATCTTCCGTTACGATTTCAAACACAGGCTTCAATGTCATACCCGTGTTAGGAAACTGAGGTATTTCTGTTTTACCCTGGTCGAGCATAGACTGCAGCACCAAAGAATCGAACAGTTTGTTGCTGACAGCGAACTGTGCTGCCGTAGGATCGTATTTTACAAAGCCTACTACACGCTGGTCTTCCTGTGCATCGCTAACCATTCCTGCCTTCAGACGAGCCTTCTTAGCATGCAAAAACTGATTGGGCGAACTCAGTGTACCCCTTGATGTTTTTACGTTTTCCATCCTCAGGTTTTTAGATTCGCTTGCCAGCATCAGTGCCTGCATGTCTTGCGGGGTAAGCCATGTTTCGAACACCCTCAAATCCTGTCCTTCGTACTGTTGCCCTGAAGACATATTGAGTGATGTCCAGATGCCCCAGCCGTGGTTGGCAATACTCTTTTCATCATTACTATTGATCCAACTGTTTATTACCAGCGAATCTTCAGGATATTTATATCCCGGAATCTGAGGGTCGGGCAATGGCACAGGCTTTATTGTACCGGATGGTGCGGCGGCCTTCATCTCCTCTCCTTCTTTTGGCTTTTCGGCATCGCCGCAGCTACTGAGTGTAGCAAACATTGCTGCCATAGCAATTGCAGATGTGATTTGTTTTTTCATTGGTTGTGTTGTTTTAGTATGGAATAGTGATTGAAATAAATACACAGGGTTACATATAGTTTTGTTGACGCAACAACAAAAGGATAGAAGGATTGCACGAAAGTAAAAATTCATTTCAACAAAAAAACCAGTGTAAACACTGGTTTTTCATGTAAATAACATAATTAATCTCAATTACTTAGCAAAAAACAAGAGTTTGCGCCTGCGCATAATAATAAATACATACAGCGCTATACCTACCAACAACCATAAAGGCCAAGCAGTTAACAGTACTATCACCAACCCCTTCATCATCTGCCAGCCATCGCCCAGTGCAAGGAGTAAACGCGAACCAAAAGGGATGGATGCCGCTCTGTCTGTATCTGCCACTATCTGCACATCAAGTTTTTCAGGTTGATATAAATCTACTTTCAGTGTGGCGTAGTTTACATCGTCAAGTATCTGCAGGTTTTCTATACGGCGGTTTATTACAGTATCGTTACCAAGTGCTGCAGGAGATGAGACAGCCTTATTCTCTTTTACACCACCATTCTTCTTATCTGCAATAGCAGGTGGTGCTATACCTGCCGCCTGGTTTTTCATGGCATTGGCAAGGTATTTCAGCGTCACATCCTGACGCTGCATAGTGCGCGTATCTATAAACGTAGCAAGTGCCGGCACTTTGCGAATGACTGTATCGAGAAAGAAATTCGGGATGCGTAGTGTAAGATGTGCTGTTGTGGTGTAACCAGTCACCTGCTTCAATGAATCTGCACTGAAGCGCACAGAACGTACAGATGTAGTGGTGTTCTCCATATGGCTCTCGGCTATCATACCGCCCAATTCATTCACCATACGTTCCAGCGTATCTACAGACTTGTACACATCGCTGACACGACAACGGATATCGGCAGTATGAATAATCTTTCGCGAAGGTGAATTGATATCAGAAAGGTCGTTGGAGACTACAACAGAATCAGCAGATTTCACATAAGACTCTGCATTATTGGCACAAGAAGCCATCAGTGCTGCCGGCAACAGCAGCCATACAAGTTTGTTGTAACGCATATTGGTTGAGGTTTTATAAAGATTGATACCTTAACCACACAAAAGGTAACTGGCAACTGTTGCCAAAAATGTGTTAAACCGAGATATTGTAAAATAGAGATATGGTAACTACACAACAATAGCCGATACTATGCGATTGCACAGCATCGGCTATCAGTTTATTGACAGTTGCTTTACTTGTTATTATTTCCATCCGTTTGAACTAAAATGGTGAACGGACGGGAAACTACTAAAGGCGATTGAATTTATCGTCGTCGTTGTTTGTATTATTGTTCGGACGATTGTAGCCACCACGATCACCACCATTATTGAACGGATCTCTATGGCCTCCGCCACCTTGCGGACGATTACCACCACCGGTATAACGAGTAGGACGGTCGCCACCACGGTCATTATTATTGTAGCGATCTCCGCCACGGTCGTTGTTGTAGCCACCACGATCATTGTTGTAACCACCACGATCGTTGTTATAACGGTCTCCGCCACTGCGATTACCACCATAACCACCACGGTCTCCGCCGTAGCCACCACCACCGCCACGGTTACCACCATAGCCACCACCGCCACCGCGGTTGCCGCCATAACCACCGCCGCCGCCACGGTTGCCACCGTAACCGCCACCACCACGGTTGCCACCGTAACCGCCACCACCGCCACGGTTGCCGTAGCCACCGCCGCCGCCAGGACCAGCTTTAGGTTTAGCTTCTTTCACAGATATTATCTGACCTTCCAGGAAAGTCATGTCGATATTATCAATCGCATCGAAAGCGTGAAATTTGTCAGCCATTTCAACAAAACCGAAACCTTTAGACAAACCGGTTTCGTTATCTCTTACAATCTTTACAGATATGATTTCGCCAAATTCAGAAAACATTTTCTCTAAAGTAGGCTCGGTGGTTTCAGGGCTTAGATTACCAATAAATAAATTCATAAAAACAATTGAGATTACAAATATAATGTATTGAAGCTAAGGAATACAGCATTTTTTCATGATAATTGTGCTTTAAAATCCTATATTTAACTAATTGGTTTTTATATGAAAAAGTTATTTCCCTTGATAGCAGGTTTAATTCTGGTTGCTATGATTGCTGAAAGCTGTGGCGGTACCAATAAACCACCACGTAGTAGTGGCCATAAATCTTTCAGAGCCAGCAAAAGAGGACGTTAATAAATAAGAAGCCTCGCTACCCTCAACTGCCTGAAAATAACCTATTTTTAGCCGGCAGTAATGGAACCAAACAAAAAGAAAAGTATAATACCTACCATCGCTACAATAGCCGTTGTAGTGGGCGGCGTGTTTATATACAACAATTTCATACGTAGCAAACCCAATGAATACATTGCTTTTTATAGCACTGTAAAGGGTTTGCAACAGTCGTCGCCGGTAATGGTGAAGGGGGTGCGTGTTGGCAAAATTAAAGACGTATCTATACAACCCGACGGGCTTGTAAAAGTGACCTTGCTGCTGAAAAAAGACATGCAAATACCCGATAGCACAAAAGCCTACCTTACCTCTTCAGGCTTGTTGGGAGACAAAAGCATAGCACTTGTATATAGCAATAGCAAAAACTATATGCAACCCGGCGATACGCTGCTATCTGATATAGATAACAGTGGTGTGTCTGCTAATACACAAGTAGAGCCTTTGGCAGAAACCGCCCACTATCTGCTGTACAGTGCAGACACTACCCTGCGTGGTATTAATGCACTGATACAAAACGGACTGCTGAACAAGTTTATAAAACCACTGGTAAGCTTTGAGAAAAGCATCAAAAAATACGAGGGTATTTCTGCAGACCTGAATAAGGATAACAGCATTGTAAACGGCATAGCATCTGCCAATAAAAGCAGTGCAGAACTGGCTAATAGCAGCAAAGAATGGAAGAAAAGCTTGCAAGACATACAACAATCTACCAAAGGGTTGGCCGATAAAAACATGCAGCAACAGCTAACAGATATAGGCAGCAACGTGAAGAAGCTACGCACATCTGTAAATGATCTGAGCAAAGAAACAGGGAGTGTGCATAAAATGGCTACAGACAAAAGCACCTATACCAATGCCACCAAACAACTGGACACCGCCAACCAAAGCATGAAGGAACTGCAGGCAAACCCACCGGGCTTCAGCATATTTGGCAAAAGCAAGAAAAAGAAATGAAACAACTGATTGTCCTTTTAGCACTCACACTTTGTAGTCTGCAAGCAACTGCACAGGAAGAAAAGCCAACAATATACAATCCGCAGGCAGATGCCCAGCAGCAGATAAACAATGCCGTAAAACAGGCTGCGAAAGAAAAGAAACATGTGCTGCTGCAGATAGGCGGAAACTGGTGTGTTTGGTGCATTCGCTTTCATAATACGGTAAAAAGCGACAGCGTACTGAAAAAGCAGATGGACGATAATTTTGTTGTGGTACACCTGAACTACAGTCCCGAAAACAAGAACGAAAAAGTACTAGCCTCGCTGGGCTATCCGCAGCGTTTTGGCTATCCTGTATTTGTAGTGCTGGATGCCAAAGGCAACAGGCTGCATACACAAAACTCGGCCTATCTGGAAGAAGGCAAAGGGCACAGCAAAGAAAAGATTGCAGAATTCTTCAAGCATTGGAGCCCTGCTGCACTGGATGCTGCCAGCTATAAAGAGAAAGAGAAAAACTAAGGTATCAGCCTGATGAGGCGGAGCGAAAACAATGAATTCCCTTGCCTGCCTGCACCGTTGCTGAAGTAGTAAGGAATATTCTGCACATCGCGAATGGTAACCATAGACTGCTGATAGCGCATATTTACAAACCAACCTTTGTAGAACTGCATACTTGCATCCAGTACATAGCTGATATCTTCTGTACGAAAAGCTGTTAATGAGGGATTGAACGTAAAAGGCTGGTCTGTATAGGCATCTTCTTTAGAACTGATAAGACCACCATAAGCCGCACCTGCGCCTATGTTCCACTTATCATTCAGCAGATAGTGCAGCACCACTGGCACTTCATAATAGTTAAGATTTACACTGTAAGATTCTATAAACTGCCCGGAGTAGTAAGACTCCAGTACACGTACACCACGGCAGCCCTTTTGGGTATAGAGCAAATCGAGGCTTGCCAGCAGTTTGGGTAGCAGCTTTACATAGACCGTAGGCCCCAGATTGAGCCCCACTTTGCGGTAGCCTTCGTAAGCATCGCCTCTCAATGACGAGAAATTGAGCCCGGCAGCAAAACCACCATAAAACTTACGGTCTGGATTGTTGGTAAAATAGCCTCTGCCTATCTGCGCCTCGGCAGCAAAACTGCAGGCTACAAGTACTAATATGGCGAGGACTTTACGCATTCTATACTATTAGTTGAATAAATACATTAACCGAAAAGTAACCACATTATTGTATTGCTCGGTACGGCCAAAGCCCGGAGGCACATTGCCACGCACACTGCGCAAAGAATATTGGAAGCGTCCTGTGATGTAGAACTTGCTGACAATCTTCACATTGGCGCTTAGCACCATACAATAGTCACTCTTACGGAAGGGGTAATCTTCTGACTTCAGTGTTTGTTGCGGGTTGGTATCAAATGTTTCTGCCTGATCGATAAGCCTGCTGTAAGATATACCGGCGCCAAAGTGGTCGCCACGCTGATCGAAGTAATACAGTTGTACGGGAAGGTCAACATAGTTCAATATGGCTTTGTAGCCCAGTATGGTAAATGCCTGATTGCTGGACGTCTGTTTGTATTTACCCACACTACCCTTGCGGTTGTAGAGCATTTCAAGGCCCGCACCAAACTCGCTGCCGAACATGGTATAAACACCCGCACCTGCATTAATGCCGGATTTGGAATAACCTGCATAGTTGTCGCCATCAATCTGTGTCAGGTTGATGCCTGCTGTTACCATACCACGAAACAGGTTCGGATCTTCCACATAATAATTGCTCTGTGCAGATGCATATGCTACGGGAGCCAGTGCAAACAATAATGCCAGTATTCTTTTTTTCATACTTCTGTTCTAAAAAACGGTGCCTTCCAATTGCTGTATGCTATTCCTCAACTCATCTGTCACAGGCACTTTGGTATTGTTATTGAAATCAAAAACTACAATTACATCTTCTGCCTCTGCACAAATTTCGCCTTTATTATTCAATACACGATGACGAATGCCGAAACTGGTATTCTTTATAAAAGTAACGGACGCCTGCACTACTATATTGCCGGGATAAAATAAGGGCTGTATAAACCAGCAACCTGTAGATAACAGCATAGGCCCTACGTTGGTTGCCGCAAAAGACTCCTGAAAACCGCAAACCTCCCAGTAATTGACACGTGAAGCCTGTATGTATTTGAAATAAGAGACGTTGTTGATATGGCCGAACATATCCATCTCGCTCCAATCGAGGCGGAGAGGTAAACTAACAGGAAACCGTGGCTCGCTCATACCTTTATAAAACTAACGAAATATCAATACTTTTCGCCGAAGATGTATGCCAGTCTAACTACATACAGATTATTATACTGCTTGGCACGAGAATAATCATAGTTCACATCTGTACGTATAGGCATCAATGAATATTGATACCTGACATTGAAAAACAATCCTTTGTACAAACGCAGATTGAAACCTGCTAAGAAATTAAGGTCTGTGCGTTTGAACGGATATCTGCTTACATTAATGGTATCGTTGTAAACAGGTTTATTTGTTTCTAAAGTTTCGTTTGCACTTATCAGTTGTGAGAAAGAAAGCCCTACACCGAAATGGCTTTTACGCTTATCGTGTATATGCACCATCAGGGGTATCTCTGCATAGTCGAGCGCAATACCATATTTCTGAATAACAACCTCTTTGGTAAAATTTGCTTTTTGCGATTTGTGCCCCCTGCTACCCTTCTGAGAATACAGAATTTCCATACTGGCAGCAAAGCGCTGCCCGAACTTGGCATATATAATACCACCTACGTTCAGTCCAGATTTGTAGTAACCTGCATAGTTATCGCCGTCCACCTGTGCAAAGTTAGCACCTATTACAGGGCCGCCATAAAAGGTACGTTCGTTTTCCTCATAGTAATTTTGTGCATATGTACTTTGAGAAAAGCAGAGAAATACAAGCTGTGCCAACAATAATCCCCCGAATTTTCTAATTTTAGCCATCGAAACCAGCATTGCAAAAATGAGCTTCAAATATACGGCAAACACCCTTAAAAAACTGGAACAGCTTTTTGAAGAGGCCAGGTACATCATACGCTACGAGAAAGGAACTTTCAATTCGGGCTACTGTATACTGGAAGACAGGCGCGTGGCCGTGATTAATAAGTTTCTGAGTGTAGAAGGACGCATCAACGCACTGATAGAAATTTTACCGACAATTGACATAAACGAGGACGAGCTGAGCGGTGAAATGCAGAAATGGTACAAACAATTGAAGAGTGCCCCAAGTAAAGAAGAGGCAAGTACGGAAGAAGGAACGGCACAAAGCGAAACAGAATAACAGGACGTGAAAATTACATTTTTAGGTACCGGCACTTCCCAAGGCGTTCCCTTTATAGGTTGCGATTGCCCTGTTTGTACATCTGAAGACAAGCGGAACGACAGGCTGCGTACCTCTGTATGGATAGACACCCCCGAGGCAAGCGTTGTGATAGACAGCGGCCCGGACTTCCGCCAGCAGATGCTGCGATACAATGTACGCAGGTTGGATGCCATTGTCTTTACCCACGGACATAAAGACCATGTGGCAGGCATGGACGATGTAAGGGCTTATAACTTTCACGACAAGAAGGCCATGAACGTATATGCCGACCTGAATACACAAGAGGTATTGAAACGTGAATTTCAGTATGTGTTTCAGGAACCTAACTATCCTGGCATACCTCAGGTAGATTTAAATACAATTAACGGCGACATTTCATTCAAAATCAATGGATTAAAATTTAATCCGATAAAAGTACTGCACTACAAAATGGAAGTACTTGGCTTCAGAATAGGCGACTTTACATATATTACCGACGCCAACTACATCAGCCCTGAACAATTAGATAAAGCAAAGGGTAGCAAAGTATTGGTTTTGAATGCTTTGAGACATGAAGCGCATCCGTCTCATTTTACCCTGAAAGAGGCTATTGACGTCGCTACTGCAGTGGGGGCAGAGAACACTTATTTTACACACATCAGCCATCAACTGGGGCTACATGATGAGGTAGAGGCTACCCTGCCCCAAGGCATGCACCTTGCATATGACGGGCTGACACTGTATCTGTAATTGGTACTTAACCCTTAACTTTAACTATAGTATTTATTAAAATGAAGAAGATATTAGCAGGCTTATTATTAGCATTTACCACCCTGACTGCCAATGCACAATACGGCAACACCACCATAAAAGTAGGTGTGCAGGCACCTGAGATTGAGATGAAAGGCGTGGACGACCAACCTGTAAAACTATCTGACATGTACAAAAAACGTGTTGTGCTGGTAGATTTTTGGGCATCCTGGTGCGGTCCATGCCGCAGGGCAAACCCAAGACTGGTAGCATTGTACAAGAAATACAGCCAGGAAAAGATAAAAGGTGCTAAAAAAGGCTTTGAGATAGTGAGTGTATCGCTGGATCAGGAAAAAGACCCATGGCTGGCGGCTGTAGCTAAAGACAGCCTGTACTGGAAGTTTCATATGAGCGATTTGAAGGGCTGGGGTTCAATAGTATCAAAAACATATGGTATTAACTTTGTACCACAAGCCTGCCTGATAGGTCCGGATGGCAAAATTATAGGTGTATATAACTTTGCCGAACAGGCTGCAGAAGACCTTGATAAGCTGATTAAAAACGGCTACAAGGCTAAAAAAGATAACTAAAATGCGATGGTGAGGGAAATATTTGACCAAGCATGTAAATATTTTGCTTAGTAATAGAATATTTTACCTACCTTTGCACACTCTAATAATTAAAAAACCGCATGGCAAAATCCATGCACTAAAAAATAAGGCAATGAAAAAAGGAATACATCCGGAAAGCTACCGTTTAGTTGTTTTCAAAGACATGACAAACGAGTACACATTCCTGACACGCTCTACAGCAGCTACGAAAGAAACAATCGTTTGGGAAGATGGTAACGAATATCCACTGGTAAAAGTGGAGATTTCTAACACTTCACACCCTTTCTACACTGGTAAATCTATGTTTGTGGATACAGCAGGTCGTATCGACAAATTCAAAAAACGTTACGAAAAGAAAAAGTAATAACGTCTTATCATATTTGCATTACGCACGAAAAATCCCGACTTTTGTCGGGATTTTTTTTGATTTATACTTCACTCTATCCCGCCCTGTGGCGGTAGTACGAAGAGTGGCAAACATCAATCGGTGAATATCATACTGTTCGACACGGAAGTAAGAAATAGGTTGTTGCCCTTTACCCATACCCGCCCGGTAGCCGACATACGTTGCGGCATACTGACAATGCGCGAGCGATGGGAGCAATTGCTGCAAGCTACCACGAGCAGTACACTTACTCTACCCTACCTGCAGGAAGTTTTTCTGCAAAACACTACCAACGACAATCTGTATATAAACGGGGCTGTGTTCGGCAACCCGACAATAGCAGGTGCAGTATCGGCACTGAACACGGGCGACGTACTGGCTAAAGGCGAATTGATTATTGCCTTCAGAACTGCCAGTGCGCTAAACAGTATTGAAGAACTGCCTACTACAGGCACAATACAATACGATGGCGATGCATACGCATTGCAAAATGTGTGGGACATATTTGCCAACAACGGCAAGGCTATACGTGGTGACTACAAACTACTGACATACAATAAAACATCTGCCCCAATACCTGCGGGTGTAACCGTAACGGGTGCTGAAAACCTATTTATAGAAGTAGGTGCAATCATAAATGCAGGATGCATCATCAATGCATCTACCGGGCCGGTATATATTGCCAAGGATGCAGAGATACTGGAAGGTTGTATGCTGCGAGGCCCTATAGCACTGTGCGAACATGCTGTGATAAAGATGGGCGCAAAAGTATATGCAGATACTACCATTGGCCCGGGCTGTAAAGTAGGCGGCGAAATGAGCAATGTGGTATATTTTGCCAACAGCAATAAAGGACACGATGGTTATCTGGGCAATGCGATTATAGGCGAATGGTGCAACCTGGGTGCAGATACCAATTGCAGCAACCTGAAAAACAACTATGATGAGGTGAAGATTTGGGATGAACACATCAACAAATCTGTAAAAACAGGGCTTACCTTCTGCGGGCTCATTATGGGCGACCATTCTAAATGTGGTATCAATACCATGTTTAATACAGGTACTGTGGTTGGTGTATCTGCCAATATATTTGGTGCAGGCTTTCCTGAAAAATTTATTCCATCATTTTGTTGGGGCGGCGCCGAGGGTATGACGACATACAGCTTTGACCGTGCAATGGAAACTGCCGGACGTATGATGGCAAGACGTAATAAAGAACTAAGCCCTGCCGAAAGAAATATGTATCAATACATATTCAACAAAACAACATCGCAAAGAGATTTATTTGCTAAATAAAAACCATACATAATAATATATAACAATGCGTAAGAAAATTGTAGCAGGCAACTGGAAAATGAATATGAACCTTGAAGAAGGACACGAACTGGTATCGGGTGTTCTGAAAGGATTGCCTGCATTGAATGCTGACAAAGAAGTAGTGATTGCACCGCCATTCATCAACATTCAGCACACATTCTATCAGATAGAAGATGTAGACCACGTGCATGTAGCAGCACAAAACTGCAGCACAGAAAATGCAGGTGCGTACACAGGCGAAGTAGCAGCAAGCATGATAAAAAATGCAGGTGCTGCTTATGTAATCATTGGCCACTCTGAGCGCCGTGAGTATTTTAACGAAACAGATGCAATGCTGGCTAAGAAGACAGACACTGCACTGGACAATGGTTTGAAAGTTATTTTCTGCTGTGGCGAACCGCTATCTGTTCGCGATGCAGGTACGCAAAACGATTATGTTGAAGCACAACTGAAAGCAGGGCTGTTTCACTTACACAAACATCAGCTGGCAAACGTTGTTGTAGCATACGAACCTATCTGGGCTATAGGCACAGGACGTACTGCAAGCAGCCAACAAGCACAGGATATGCATGCGCATATACGTAGTGTATTTGCTGCACAATACGGACAAGCTGCTGCTGACA
Organism: Chitinophagales bacterium; assembly: GCA_017303395.1. GTDB lineage: Bacteria > Bacteroidota > Bacteroidia > Chitinophagales > Chitinophagaceae > Polluticoccus. Next base: position 9,739 of record JAFLBN010000021.1, on the reverse strand, counting down.
ACCTGACTATACTGTATGGTGGTAGCTGCAAGCCATCGAATGCTGCAGAGCTGTTTGCATGTGCAGATGTAGATGGTGGTCTGATAGGAGGTGCATCGCTGAAAGCTGAAGAGTTTTTGGGTATCATCAATGCAATGATGGGAGCTTAATTTTCGCACTGAAAAAATTTCGAAAAAAGTTTTTGCAGAAAAGAAAAACCTTTCTATCTTTGCAATCCCAAACAGGGACGCCGCGTTGGTCAATCGGCTAAGACGCCTCCCTTTCACGGAGGAATGACGGGTTCGACTCCCGTACGTGGTACAAGAAAAAGGCAACTATAATGGTTGCCTTTTTTTGTTGCGGTTAACTTATTTTTGCTCAGCATAATTCGGAACAATAATGGCCTCGTAGTACAATGGATAGTACAAGAGTTTCCGAAGCTCCAGATTCAGGTTCGATTCCTGACGAGGCCACAAAACAAAGCAGCCACTCTTATAAAGTGGCTGCTTTGTTTATATCAATTCCTATTATACCAATCGCTCTAATCTGCCTCTGCGCTTCACGATATTTTTATAATCCCACTGAACAGTAGGTGCTACTTTCAGCCAAATTCTTAAATCTTTTAGCTTCACCTCTTTCACTGTAGTGTACCTGGCTTCGGCTGCTTTAAAACTTCCTTCAGGTTCAAGACCCTGCACATCAAAAGACTGACCGCTCCAGAACAATAATCTGACACAGTCTTTCAGCTTACTATACCCTACTATCGGATTCCCCTCAATAAACCAAACCGGATGTCTGTGCCAAACCTTATTTTCAGCATCGGGCAATGCTTTAGTTATTTCCTTATACAGCAATTCACAAATCTGTTTATCTGTTTCGGTCAGTGCATTGTGATAAGCTTCAACATCTTTATTCATAGAAGAAGTATTGAAACATACTCAACTTACAATTTTTTGATAAATAATAACATGTGGGAGGATTATTGCAACGATTTTATCGCATTAATATTAAATCCCTTTACAATTAAATAGACTGCTAAAGACATCTCATAAATAAAAATAGGGATAGCCATCACCATTCCACCGACAGACAACTGCTTCATTACCCCGAACATTTCTAAATGTGCTGCTATGAATATCATGATAGCACCTACTATACCTATTACAGATAATGCGCGTGGTATCAGCCTGCTTTTGAAGAATACATAACTATATATAAACGTATTGATGCCCAACATGAAATTAGGACCTAGCATAAAAGTCCAATCGTGTATTGCGATGAGCGCTGTGCCAACTGCCTTATAAGCACCCACATCGGCAGCAGGATTAGCAGCATACGCTTTGCTAAGCGATACAATAGCTAATACCGATAAGGTGCCGATAAGTATCAGGATAGCTTCCAGCAACCTGAAACAGAAATATGCCAAGCCCATTTGCTCGTTATACCTTCTGAGGTATGGATATAGCATAATACCTGTACCAGATGCAGTGGCTACTAAAAACAGCTCATTCAAAGCACCAATAATAACAGGCTGTGTATGCAGAGAAGCTTGTGTAAGATAATCATCGCCTGTAATTGCAGGCTGGTATAGCTTTAATCCAATGATGGATGTAACTGCTGCTGCTATGAAAAACACACCTGTAATTATAGCATCTACTCTGTGTCTTCTTTCTGAAAAATTTATCATGTTGATTTACCTTATTTGAAAGGCAAACCTACACCCATGCTATGCATTAGAAATTAACTTAAGCTAATTGTTATTTAGCGATTGCGAGATATCCTCTTCCTTATTCTGCTTAGCGACTCGGGAGTGATACCTAAATACGTGGCTATGTAATTGAGTGGAACACGGTTCAGCAAATCTGGCCTTGTTTCTGTTAGGTTACGATATCTTTCTTCAGGGCTCAGATTTTTAAAATTATCCATCTCTATCTGGTTCTGCGCCTGCATTTCAGATGCCATCTGTACCAGCATTGTTTCCAGTTTGGGTATTTGTTTTATGAGTTCTTCATTTCTTTCATTAGAACCTAAAGCAATGACAGTATCCTCTACACAAGACAGAAAATACTCTGAAGGCTTTTTTGTGCTATAGCTAACAGGGATGATACTTTGATTTTCTGTATAAAAATCTGTTGTACGTTCTTCACCGTTTATAATATGGTATCTGCGCACACAACCCTTCAATACAAAATAACATTCTCTGGCATGCTCTCCTTCTGCCAGCAAAACAGTGTCTTTAGGAAAAGGTTTTATCAGGTTTTGGTTCCTGATAATATCCTCCTCTTCAGGAGTGAGCTCTATATATGCAGATATATATTTTATTATAAAATCGTCCATTACAACAGCGGTGGTGTTATACATTAAGCAAATTACAAAATCTACGCAACAGGATATGCCACAAAAGAAAAGCCCCCTGATTATTTCCATTAAAATGGAATATCAGAGAGCTGTACTATCACAAGAAAAAATATACGCGTATTATCTCCAGCCACCACCAAGTGCCTGATAGATATTTACAGTAGCATTCATTTTTTGTTTTTGTGTTTCTATCAGTTCAAATTTTGCCTCCAAGGCATCGCGTTGTGTCAGCAATACTTCCATATAGTCTGCACGGGCAGATTTGAAAAGGTCGTTTGATATATCAACAGACTTGGTAAGTGCCTCTACCTGTTTTGTTTTCAGGCTGTAGCTCTGCTGCATGTTATTGATTTTCGCCAGTTGGTTCATCACTTCTACATATGCATTCAGAATAGTACGCTCGTAGTTGTACACTGCCTGTATCTGTTTTGCATTGGCACTATAATAAGTTGCCTTGATTGCATTCCTGTTAATAAGCGGTGCAGCAAGATCGCCCGCAAGCGAATACAACATTGATTCTGGCGACTTGAAGAAATATGTAGGATTGAAAGCGTTGTACCCTACCGATGCAGAAATACCAACAGAAGGATAGAATCTTGCACGTGCTACTTTCACATCCAGCTTTGCAGCAGCAAGCTCTTGTTCTGCCTTCATGATATCGGGCCTGTTTGCCAGCAATTGCGATGGTATACCAGCCTGTATAACAGGTGGCACCAAATCAATAAACCCGTTATCGGTACGCGCCACATGTTGCGGGAATCTACCCAACAGATAGTTGATGTGATTTTCTGTTTCCGTTATCTTTTGCTGAATGGTGTATTGCAGGCTCTTTGTATTGAGCACCTGCGCCTCGAACCTGCGTACTGCCAGTTCATTGACACGTGCTGCTTCTTTCTGCAGCTTCACAATCTCGAATGCATTGGTCTGAATTTCGATATTCTTCTTTACAATATCCAACTGATTATCCAATGCCAGCAATTCATAATACGAGTTTGCAATTTCTGCAACCAGATTCGTTACCATGAAATTCTTGCCCTCTATACTGCCCAGATATCTTGCTACGGCTGCTTTCTTAGCATTGCGCAGTTTCTTCCATATATCCAGTTCCCAATTGGCATAGGCACCAATCAGATAGTCTTGCAACGGCTCAGACCTTTCTTCACCAGGCACTATTTGCGTATTGGCTTCCAGCGCACCTTTATTGGTGTACCGAGCTGCTTTATCTACCCCTGCACCAGCCTTTATACCAACAAATGGCAAGTACTCCCCTTTACGGACACGTACTTCGTTGCGCGATATTTCTATTTCCTGCATGGTAATGTTCAGCTCCTGATTATTCTTTAGAGCCGTATCTATCAAATCGTGAAGGAAAGGATCCGTAAAATAGTCCTGCCACTTAAGTGCAGCTGTGTTAGCAGTATCCTGCGAGTCGTTATAACTGGCAGGTACGTTTTTATTTTCTGTTTTCTTGGCCAACTTGGGTGTGTTGCATGCAGCATACCCCAACGACAAACAAACAAGCCCTATATATTGATATCTCTTTATTCTTAGCATGTTAATGAATTTGAACTGTTAATGGTGTTGATTGTTTCCCTGTTCGTTATCATTGTCTGTTTCTTCATCCAGTATCTTGCGTTCTGACAACGGATTTTCGTCTTCGTCTCTTATCAGTTTGCGTTTGGATGCTATGGTACCGAAGATGTAGTACAACCCAGGCACAACTATCACACCGAAGATGGTACCAAACAACATACCACCCAATGCAGATGAACCAATAGTACGGTTACCAATAGCACCCGGACCATGCGCAAACACTAACGGAATAAGACCTGCGATGAAGGCGAACGATGTCATAAGGATAGGACGGAAACGCACTTTAGCACCTTCTATAGCAGCTTCCAAGACACTCATGCCTTGTAAATGCTTCTGCGCTGCAAACTCTACTATCAGTACCGCGTTCTTACCCAATAGCCCTACAAGCATTACAAGGCCTACCTGTGCATAGATATCGTTGGCAAGCCCCAACATCTTAATGAGCAGGAAGGCACCGAATATACCAGCAGGCAAAGAACATATTACCGACAATGGCAGAATGAAACTTTCGTACTGCGCTGCCAATACCAGATATACAAAGGCTAATACTATGAGGAAGATATAGAGCGCCTCGTTACCGCGTCCCACCTCATCTTTCGAAAGACCTTCCCAATCTATATCGTAACCACGTGGCAATGTCTTAGCCACTTCCTGTATAGCAGCAATGGCCTCACCACTACTATAACCCGGAGCAGGCTCGCCACGAATAGCCGAAGAGGTATACATGTTGTAACGTGTTATCTCATTCAAGCCATGCGATTTCTTAATCTTCATGAAGGCTGAATAAGGCACCATCTCATCACGATTGTTCTTCACATACAATTGCAGGATGTCTTCAGGCAAGCGTCTGTATTCTGGAGATGCCTGCACATATACTTTAAAGAAGTTACCAAACCTGATGAAACCAAGCTCGTAGGTACTACCAATAAGTATTGAAAGATTGTCCATTGCCTTGCCTATAGATACACCTTTCTGCATAGCTGCCTGATTATCTATTTCCAGATCGTACTGGGGATAATTGGCACTGAAGAAGGTGAAAAGGCCTGTCAGTTCTTTGCGTTTGTGCAGTGCTGCCATAAACTGGTCGTTCACTTTTTCAAGATCGCGATAGTCATCACTATTTGTTTTATCGAGCAAGCGCAGTGCGAAACCACCTGCTACACCGTAACCCGGTACTGCCGGCGGGCCGAAGAATTCAATCGTTGCACCGGGAATCTCCTTCGCTTTTTCTTCCAGTTCGTGAATGATTTCGTTTACTGTATGGTCGCGCTCGTTCCAGTCTTTCAGGTTAATAAGACATGTACCAGCGTTAGAACCGCGCCCTTCTGTCAACACCTCATAACCCGCCAATGCAGATACAGACTTGATGCCTTCTACCTTCTCTGCAATCTTCTGCAATTGACGCGCAACATCATTTGTCCTTTCGAGCGTAGCACCCGGTGGTGTTTGAATGATGGCATATATCATACCCTGATCTTCGTTAGGTATGAAGCCTGAAGGCAAATCTCTGGAGATACCAATAATACCAATACCAAATACGATGAGTATACCGAACGTAACTACGCGGCGATTAACAATATGCTTCAACAAAGAAGTATATCTGCCGGTAAGTTTCTCGAACAGACTATTAAACCCATCGAGGAAACGATTGATTGGTGTTTTCTTCCTCGGCTTGCCATGATTGTTCTTCAATATCATAGCACACAACACAGGCGTCAGTGTCAATGCCACAATACCCGATAGCACGATAGCACATGCCATTGTAATAGAGAACTGCCTATAGAAGATACCCACAGGACCCGTCATAAATGCAACGGGTACAAAAACGGCAGTCATCAGGAGCGTGATGGCTATTACAGCACCGCTGATTTCTCGTAACACCTTCTTGACCGCTTTGTATGGCGACAGATGTTCCTCTTCCATCTTGGCATGCACGGCCTCTACCACCACAATGGCATCATCCACCACGATACCGATTGCTAATACAAGGGCAAAGAGTGTGATAAGGTTGATATTGATACCAAACATCTGCATAAAGAAAAATGCACCAATCAATGATACCGGCACGGCTAGTGTAGGAATCAACGTAGAACGCCAGTCTCCTAAGAACAGGAATACTACGATTGCCACTAGGATAAATGCCTCACCCAGCGTGTGCACAACTTTTTCGATAGATGCATCGAGGAAGCTGGATACGTCGTAGCTGATTTCATAGTCCATACCAGGAGGGAAAGACTCTGACTTAATCTCATCAAGTTTTGATTTGATGTTTTTGATTACCTCGTTAGCATTACTACCATAGGTTTGCTTCAATACGATGGCTGCAGAAGGGTGTCCATTCAAATCTGAATAGATATCGTAAAACTCACTACCCAACTCTACATCTGCAATGTCTTTCAGGTGCAATATCTCACCATTCGGTGTTGCACGCACAATAACATTCTTGTACTGGTCAGGCTGATTGTATCGGCCCTGATAAGTAAGTACATATTCCAATGCTTCGGAACGCTTACCATCGCTACGGCCTATCCTACCCGGAGAACCGATAACACTCTGGTTGGCGAGTGCCTCCATTACCTCGTCGGTAGAAACATTATAGGCACGCATCCTGTCGGGCTTCAACCATATACGCATAGCGTACTGGCGGCTACCAAGTATCTGCGCGCTACCTATACCCTTTACACGGCTCAGTTCTCGCAGAATGTTTACACTCGCAAAGTTGTAAAGGAAATTCTGATCGGTCTTCGGGTCTTTACTATATACGTTTACATACATCAGCATGTTTGGCTGCAGTATGTTTACGATGATACCCTCGCGCTGTACCAGCACAGGCAACCTGTTCGTTACCTGTTCTATACGGTTCTTTACATTTACAACCGCCTGATTGGGGTCTGTACCCAAATCGAATACCACTTGAATATTTGCCTCGCCCGCACTTACTGCGTCAGAGGTCATGTACTTCATACCCGGCACACCGTTCACGGCTTTTTCCATTGGTATGAGTACAGATTTCACCAATACATCGGCACTTGCACCCGGATAAGCAACGCTTACTACCACCCTTGGAGGGGCAATAGACGGGAACTGCGATGTTGGCAGCGTATTGATGGCCAGTACGCCCATGAAGATAATGACAAGTGAAATCACTATCGCCAGGACAGGCCTTTTGATGAATATGTTGAACATTGATTTCTATTTTTTGAATGCTTAGCTTATTCTGAAGGTAACTTCAGGTTGTTCATTACTGTCTTTGGATCTTCGTACTCAAATTTTATCTGGTCGCCATCCTTAACCTTTCGCATACCTTCCAGCAGTATTTTGTCATTTTCTGTAAGGCCATCTTTAATAATGTACAAGTCTGGCATTTCAGCTGCTATATCTATCAATGTCAGCTTTACTTTATTGTTCTTGTCAACAACATACACATACTTCTTATCCATAATCTCCATCGTAGCTTTCTGAGGGATGATGATGGCACCTTTGTGTGCCTGCTGAATAAGAATATTACCTGTTTCACCATGCCTTAGCAGGCTTTTAGGATTCGGGAAGGTTGCCCTGAATGCGATGTTTCCCGTTTCATTGTTGAAGTCTGCTTCTATTGTTTCTACCACACCCGGATATTCATACTGCTCATTATTAGCCATCAGCAGATTCACTTTCATCAAGCTATCTTTCTTTATGTTAGTCTTGTATGTCAGGTATTCAGCTTCCGGTACATTGAAGTACACCCACATCTGCCTGTTATCAGACAGTGTAGTCAGCAACTGGCCTTCGTCAATAAGACTACCAAGCCTTACCTGAAAACGGTCGATAATACCATCGAACGGCGCACGGATTTCGGTAAACTGCAGGTGCACTTTTGCGAGTGCTTGCTCTGCTTTTGCTTTATCATATTTAGCCTTAGCCATTGCCAGCTCGTTTGGGGCCACTACATTACCATCTGCAAGGCGTTTGGTATTCTGGTATTCAATTTCTGCATAGCGGGTTTCAGCTTCTGCTTTTTGCATCTCTGCCTGATAAAGATTTGGCATGATTTGAAAGAGTAGCTGACCTTGTTTTACAAACTGGCCTTCGTCTACATATATCTTTTGCAGATAACCACGTTCCTGTGCCCTCACCTCAATGTGGCTGATAGCATGTATTTGGCACACATAGTCCTGCGTGATGGACGTGTCTGCTTTTACAGGGTTTGTAACAAGGAATTTAGTTTCCGGTTCTTTTTCTTTTTTGTCTGATGAGCAACTTGCATAAAACAGCACGGAGCATACGCTCATGCCAATGAGAATTTTCTTCATAAACTTTGCGTTAGTGCAATATGATATTTTTGAATAAATGGATACGTACGTAACCCATAAGCTGCATTCACATCCACGATGTGATTATTGTGCAGCAGTAAAATGTAGGAAAGGGATGACTATTGCATCCTGAAAAGAAATCAGACTCTGAATACGCAAAGCCTTACATGCTTGCGTAGAGCAGTAAACAAAACAACCCCGTTGTCGGGCAGATGTTTGTTTGAAAAACCCGTTGAAGGGTCTCTTAATAAGACATTAAATAATGCGAGAAAATAGTTTTCGGCTGATGCAATTTTGGATACATGAGTTATGTGTTCACGCTCGTCATCTTCCTCATGCTCACTTTCCAAAACCTCTACATCTATTACTGCTGCTTTGGTGTCAGGAGTAATATTGTATTCCAGATGCCCATCAAATACGTCTGTAAAACTTTGTGTAAATTGATGATTGAATGAAAAATGTACTGTCCGTGATACCTGTTTATCTGCCTGCACATACCCCTGCACCGAGCCCAGAAAGCCCAATTGCAGGAAGCAGATAGCCAGAAAAAAACGGACGAAGAGTTTCATTTTCACGTCAAAAGTAATTCAAGACTGTTGAATATCCTTATTACAGCTTTGTTAATATTATATAATCATGTTAAAAGATATTTTCAAATTGTGATTTATAACAAACAAAAAGCGTCGGCAAATGCCGACGCTTTTTTCTATTTAAAGACTGACAAGATTAATTCTTGTCAAACTTGATGTTTGTTTTGATGTTTTCGGTTGTGTTGATAACCTGCAGATAGTATGTACCTGCTGCTATGTCACCGATTACAATCTCTGTTGGCGCACCTGTCACAATCGTTACTTTGTACTCAGACACCAACTGGCCCAGTTTGTTGATCAACCTTACTACTGTTTCGCCCTGCAGACTTCTGTCTGCTATCAGGTTCACTCTGTCAGTTGATACAGGGTTAGGATACAGTCCGAATTTCAGACCTGCATTTTCCACATTGTGGATACCGGTACTAACACTTGCATAATTGCTCATCAACGATTTAGGCGTAGCGCATATTGCATTGCTCGTTACCTCTACGCTGATGCGATCGCTTGATGTCAGGCCACTTGCCGTATAGGTCAGGTTTGTTTCACCAGGTACTGCTTTGTCGTTCTTATACCACTGAATCATCGGAGATGTGCCTCCGTTGATGATGTTAGCTGTAAACTGGGTTGTATTAGGACCAACACTTGTCATTGTGATATTCACTGAGTGTTTCAACACCGGATACTGATGTATTGTAACAGGGCTGCTTACTTCAGGGAACACACACAATGCACTACTGCTGAATCTGCACGTTACTACATCCAGATTATTCAATGCAGTTGTAAAGAATGTAGCATTGTTAGCACCAGGTACGTCTGTACCGTTAACTATCCACTGGAATGCAGGTGTGCTGCCACCATTCGTATAGTTGCTGTAGAATGTAAGACCTGTTGATGGCACACACATATTGCTGTCAGGACTCGCAA
>JAFLBN010000020.1 GCA_017303395.1 Chitinophagales bacterium | reverse complement strand
TTCTGCTGCCTTTATTAAAACTTACCTCAATTATCGGGTAAGGTTTTGCACTATCGTACAAGGGCAAGGAACTTAACCAATCGAAAACATTCATGCGGTTGCATCCGCCGGTACTACACCCACCATTTCCTTTGCAACCACCGGGTTTTCCATTGGCTCCTGTGCCACAGTTGCCACATCCCATTTATATATATAATTTATGTTGACTGCAATCAATCAAGTGCATCTGTCGTTTTGTTTACCCCTTCTACACGGCACCTATCTTTTGCAGGATGTTGCGAAAATAACTTTTTTTAGTGATGAATGCCACAAAACATTAAACATTTACAACATACATCAAATATTATTTCAGAACTAATAAATGAGGCTGTTCGCGATTGTTAATATCTTTTTCGGGCAGACATATGGTTACAGAAAAAACGTAACCGTTTGTAACCATTTTGCAGGGGCGATACCTATAATGGCTTTACCATTACAAATTTACAAAATATACACGTTTTATACAAAAAGATAATGGCGCCCGAAAGGGACGCCACTACTGCATATTGGTTAGTTGGTTTTAATTATTTGTTATTGTCCAGCGCGCAATCTGTAACATATTTGTTATTACCCAGATAGTACTTTGCACTTTCTTCCTCGCACTTGGCTTTTGCCACGCCTTTGAAATTTTCTCTTTTCTTGGACGCTGTACTGGTTTTGTATGATTCTTTAGAAACGGTGTCTGTGATTTCGGTTATACACTTACAGTCGTACACTTTAGAGCAAGAGCTTGAAAACAAAGCACCTCCTACTATAATAGCACACAACCAGATCGTATTTTTCATATAAATAACCCTATTTGGCTTATAAAAATGGTAATTATTGGTTGAATATGCAAGGGCGAGCCTAAGAATGTTTGTTTTTTGTGGGGATAAATAGGTTTTGCGGTAAAAAATGAATGACATTGACAATTGCCATATGTAATTGTAATTGTTTGAACCTACCCCCTCAAAATTGGTAACCGCAAGATAATTTTCACATACATAATGCCACATTTGAGGAAAAACAATCTACTAATAACATTCATAAACATCACATTTTTTCTCTATCTTCAGTTTACTTTATTACTACATGAATAACATATTTACCCTTATATTCATTTTCTGTGTATCAATAAAGGCAAGTAGCCAAAACCTTGTACCCAATCCCAGTTTCGAACTTTATAATAGTTGCCCTACAACACTAGGAGCATTAGGCTACAGCCCCACATTCAGTCTATTCCCTACTGTACAGTCTTGGGCAAATCCGGCACGATTGGGGACACCCGATTATCATAATAAATGTGCGACTTCACCAACATTGGTTTCAATTCCTTCTAATTTTACGGGCATACAACAAGCAAAAACAGGTAATGCATATGCAGGGATATATGCATTTTATGGCACTCCTAACACATCAGGGTCATCGGAATATATTATCTGTAAGTTGACGCAACCTATGGTTGCAAATAAAAGATACAGAGCAGGTTATTGGGCGAGCTTAGCTGAAAAAAATATTAATCCATTTAACCATGTTGCAGTAAATGTTTTAGGTGCGTTCTTTTCAGATACCATGATGTACAGACCGGGCTTGCCTGCAGAGTTCAGCAATATACCGTACAGCATTAATAGTATACCAGGCAATTTTCTGGACGACACTACCAATTGGATGAAAATATCCGGATCTTATGTAGCCAAAGGTGGCGAACAATACATGCTTATTGGGCGTATGCTAGATGGCAACCTTCCGGCATTAAAACAAATTACCCCTGTACCACCGTTGTCACCTGCTATCAGTGTTGCCTACTACTACATAGACGATGTTTTTGTTGAAGATTTTTATTGCGACACTACGTATTTTTCTCATGATAGCTCTATCTGCGATATCAGGCCGCTACAGCTTACATCTATTAATAATGCCAAGTTGTATAAATGGAATACAGGCGCTACAACACAGTCAATATTTATTACACAACCCGGAATGTATTGGTGCCATGCAGGATCAGACACCTGCGATTTGCGTATTGACACATTCCGCGTAGTAGGCTATGCTCAAACCATCCCTACATCGCAAACCTTATACGGATGTCATTACAATGGTAAATTTACAATTTCGCTATCTGCAGGTCAAACAGCAAACAGCTATTTGTGGAATACAGGCGACACTACCAAAACTATTAATGTAAGCGATACAGGAACATATTACTGTAGTTATGCTGAAAACTGCAGATTGCATATTGATACCATTCACGTAAGGACGTTCCAAAATTATACTAACATCGCTAAAGACACGCTTGTTTGTGTATCAAAAAGGCCATTTAACGCAACGCTCAATAATATAGCAAATGCCAAAGACTACCTGTGGTACAATGGTGCAACCACACAATCTATTACCATAACAGATACAGGAAAATATTGGTGCAGGGCCGTATCAGGATGCGACTTGGTAACTACCAACTATCGTGTATCGCACATACCTTTTGACGCTGATATAGAACTGGGCAATGATACCACCGTTTGTAAAGACAAACGCGAACTGATTATTGGCAAGTCTGTAATAGGTGTAACCGAATACTTGTGGAATAGCGGAGCAACTATTTGTTGCACACAACCCAATTCACCGGGGCTGTACACACTAACAATCGGTAACGGATGTGATAAAAAAGTTGACAGCATTACTATAGCAATGGCCGACTGCGAGAATTGTGTAAAAGTTCCAAGTGCCTTTTCTCCAAACAACGATACAAGAAATGATAAAATAAAACCAATAGTAATATGCCCTGTCAATTCAATAGCCTTCAAGGTATATAACAGATGGGGGAACCTCGTATTTGATGGTGGTAGCACAAACCAGGCTTGGGACGGTACTTATAATGGAATACCTTGTGACATAGGTGTATACTACTACGTAGTTAGCTACACCGTAGCAGGAGACAATGAAAAACGCATTGTAAAGGGCGACATTACCCTTTTGAGGTAGAATACTAAAGTCGTTACAAAAAAGCCATATAACAAAGCGCCTGATACAGTATCAGGCGCTTGCTCTTTCGTTTCATATTGCGCTATTGCTTCAGCAGTTTGCCGCTGTAGCGGCCATCGGGGCTGTAGAGGGTATAGTAGTACAATCCTTTTTCAATGCCTTGCAGTAGCAGGGTTTGCTTGTTGCGTCCGCTCTGCCAATTGAGCTGTTGCATATACACTACCCTGCCCGTAATATCTGTAAGCACACACCAACCTCCGCCACCTCGCACCACATCGGCCTGCAGGGTAACCTGCGATGTGGCAGGATTGGGATAGAGCAACACATTTTGTGGCCCTGCCGATGGAGCAATAGCAACAGGGGTATCAATGCTACCTGTATCTACTTTATAGTAAATCTTCAGGTATGGGCGGGTGCTTACAGCCGTATCGTCGGAAGAGTGAACATAGAAAACGACCGCTGCATTATTGCAACCTACCGTAGGGGATTTGATAACAAAGCCATAATTGGTCACTACACTGTCGCGCCACAGGCGATAGGTTTCGGTTATATTGTATTCCCTTGTTCCAAAGCTGTTGGGGAATGTAATATTAATAGGTCCGTAGAAAGCAGTATCTGCTGATGGCTGATTGCTATAGTTTACCGAGTCTTCGTACCAACGTTGGGTAATGCGGTGAAAATAGAAATCTGCATTGCAATTGGAATAGCAATAAGACGTGTGGTCGAAATGGGTAAAGCCGACAAATACCGAATCTACCGTATCGGGCAGATTACCTACATCGAATTTGATAAAAGACACCGAATGTGTACTGTTACAATTGCTGATTGGTGCTGAGTAAATGGCAACATTATCGCCATAGTTATTACTCGGATACGGTTGTTGCGCAAAAGCATCCATCCCGCCGTTCAGTCCGCCGTTGTCTGTAGTATCATTCAGCCCCGGAGCCGGCCTGAAAATCATTACTGTGTCCTTCTTACCAATACCTGCAAATGATGTAAATACTGCAAAAAATGAGGCCATGAAAGCCAATAAAATTCTCCCTCTCATAGATTGTGTTTTTTAGTTTATACAAAGCTCCGAAGAGGTGCCCAGGCTACATATGATTAAAGGCACTATACATTATGACATTTGTCATATAAACACTATTCGTTTTCAGGTGTTTGACTTTAGTTAAATAGTTTGCAACAATCAACGTATCAGTAAATAAACTAATCAACCTATTCAGAAAGGCCTTTAACTTTGCGCATTCGTTTATGATAACAGTAATAGCCGGCACCAACCGGAAAGATAGCATGACACTGAAAGTAGCAACCTTGTATCACAGGTTGCTATCTGCCAAATATGATAATGTACAATTGCTGAACCTGGAAGGCAAAGCGGTATGGGAGCGTGGCGATGAAATGAAACAGATGGAGCAGGATATGCTGATACCAAGTGAAAAGTTTGTACTGGTAATGCCGGAATACAACGGCAGCTTTCCCGGTATCCTAAAACTGATGATGGATAACAGCGACATACGCAAAGTATGGTGGTATAAAAAAGCCATGTTGGTAGGTGTGGCAGACGGGCGTGCAGGCAACCTGCGCGGGCTGGACCATATGACCAACATACTGCACTACCTGCGCATGCATATACTGTACAACAAAATACCCATCAGCCGCATAAACGAAGAAATAGGCGAAAACGGGGAAGTACTGAAACCAACGACGCTGCAAGCAATAGAAACACAAATAGACGAATTCCTGAAGTTTTAAGCACAATAAAAGACGATGACGAGGTTTCTTATTTTCTTAGGCCTTATACTATTGGCAGAATACTACTCTTACGTAGTAGTACGCAGTGCCATGCGCACATTGCCGCAAAATGCCAAAACCATCATGACGGTAGTATATATACTGCTGACGGTGATAACATGGGCAGGCTTCCTCAGCTTCAGGTTTATAGACTGGGCAAAAGTGCCGCACTTAGTGCGCAATATATACATAGCTTTTACCATGGGCTTTTTGCTGGGCAAAGTAGTAATACTGATTGTGATGCTGGGCGACGAGGTGCGCCGCTTCTTTGTATGGATGTGGAGCGTATTCAGCAAGCCTGCCATTGCTGCTACTTCTATACCGGAGGCTACCGGTACGGGCATCAGCCGTTCTATCTTCCTGCAACGTACGGCACTGTTATTGGGCGGTACCATGCTCGGCGGTTTTATGTATGGTATCAGAAACAGATACAACTACCGTATTCGCAGAGTGCAGCTTTCTTTTAAAAACCTGCCTGCTGCTTTCAGGGGCATGAAGATTGTGCAGATATCAGACGTGCACAGCGGCAGCTTCGATAGTCACCATGCTGTGCAGAAAGGCGTTGAGAAAATAATGGAAGAGAAACCTGACATTATCTTCTTCACAGGCGACCTTGTAAATAACAAGGCAGACGAAATACAACCATACACAGACATATTCTCGAAGCTGACTGCACCACTAGGTGTGTACAGTACACTTGGCAACCACGACTATGGCGACTATGTACAGTGGCCATCAGCTGAAGAAAAAAAGAAAAACCTGGATTGGCTGAAAGAAACACATGGCAAAATGGGCTGGCGCCTGCTGATGAACGAACACGTGGTACTGGAAAAAGGCGAGGACAAAATAGCAATCGTAGGTATCGAGAACTGGGGCGCTAAAGCGGGCTTCCCTAAGTATGGTAAGATGACAGATGCCTTTGCAGGGCTGCGCGAAAAGAATATTCCTTTCAAAATGCTGCTATCGCACGACCCATCGCATTGGGATGCTGAAGTACGCAAAAACTATACAGATATAGACCTGACATTTGCCGGGCATACACATGGCATGCAGCTGGGTGTAGAAATACCCGGGCTGAAATGGAGCCCTGTACAGTATGTGTACAAGAAATGGGCGGGCCTCTATCAGGAAGGTGAACAATACCTGTACGTTAACCGCGGATTTGGTTTCCTCGGCTACCCCGGCAGGCTTGGCATACTGCCTGAAATAACGGTTGTGGAATTAGTTTAAAACCCTTTGGAACAATTGCGCCATAAATTCGGGGCGCGGTTTCAGCAGGTCGGCTGCGGCTTCCTGCAGGAAAGGTTTCATGTCTTGTACCAAATCTGTCAACACCTCGCTTTTCAATTCTTCATTCAGTTTCATTACTGGTTGGTCGGGCGTTTTTTCAGGGATTCTTTTGAGTAAAGTTTTCTTCATTAAGCTGCTTTTGCAATTAAAAACGCAGGCTGAGAATTATTATTGTATTGAGTTAGATTTTTTTAACAGTTTTAGTCTAACTAAATTGAGCAAAGCAACGTCTATGCGAAACAAAAAGCGCCTGCATGTTGTTGTAACTATATGAAAACGATAGGCATAACAGGCGGTACAGGGTTGGTTGGCAGGGTTATTACCAGGCTACTGGTAAATAAGGGCTACAGGGTTATCATCTTTACCCGACACCTGCGCCCCGAAAGTGATGGTGTCAGCTACGCCTATTGGGATGCCAACAAACAAGACATCAGCATAGCTGCATTGCAACAACTGGACGGCATTATTCACCTGGCAGGCGAAGGTGTTGCAGACAAAAGGTGGACCCCCCAACGCAAACTACAGATACTGGAAAGCCGCACTATCGGTACGTCATTCATTACCAACAAAATATTGCAACACGCACCAAACTGCAAGGTTTTTGTAGGCGCATCTGCCATAGGCTATTACGGTGCTGACAAAGGGGGCAGACCATTTACAGAAACAGACAATGCTTCTACAGATTTTCTTGGCAGCACCTGCAAAGCATGGGAAGAAGCCAGCGAAAGTATAGAAGGGAAAATACGCCGTGTGCTGATACGTATTGGCATCGTACTGAGCACGGAAGGTGGCGCGTTTAAAGAATTTGCCAAACCTGTAAAATTTGGCGTTGCACCGCTACTTGGCGGCGGTAAGCAAACCGTTAGCTGGATACATATTGGAGACCTTGCAGCACTGTTCGTATATGCACTTGAAAACGAAATGATGCAAGGCGTATATAATGGCGTAGCCCCTGTACCTGTAGCACAAAGCCAACTGATGTATTCCATCCGCAAAAACAGCAAGGGCATCAGCATACCGATACCAGTACCTGCATTTGTATTGAAAATAATGCTGGGAGAAATGAGCATAGAGGTACTGAAAAGCGCAACCGTCAGCAGTCATAAGACAGAGCAGGCAGGCTTTCAGTTTCAATACACCACTATCAACAAAGCTGTGACAGCATTGCTTGGCAATGCCTGATACTACATCAATATTTTGTTGACAGGCGTTAAAGGTTGCGGCAGGTCTTTTTCATCCAACATATCTCGCAGGTCTATTTCTATAGTACGGCTGAGGGCCGATATAGGCACATCGTTCGCGCTGCCTTCAAAAGGATTTTCTGTAGCCTCTCCCACTCTTTCCATAGATGTAAATACCCATGTTACTACCAGACTGAAAGGGATATTGAGCCATATCATATTAGCCCCCAATTTCTGAAACTCGTTGAGTAAACCGAAAGGCACAATAAAAACAAACAGGCGAATAAAGAAGAGATTGATAGACGCAAACTGACGAGGGTAAGGGAAGTTCTTAATACGCTCGCACTTGCCCTGCTGTTCGTAGAGATTGACCAATAGATTTTCCATCTCTACATAATTGAGCGATGTGATAAGCCCTTGCTGATGCAGTGTTTTTATATGTGCCGATTGCATGGCTATCAGTTGTGCGGCTCGGTTCTTTTTACTCAACACATAGGCTTCGTCTTCCGCAGAAAGATATTTCTTTAGTTCTTCTTCAAGCGTTGTTTGCTCTTCGGGCACGGTGAAATACTTCTTGTATTCTTTGTTGTATGGCTTTACCATATTCTCCCAACTGCGGGGCTCGCGCAACTGATAACGCAGAGCCGTGAGCCATGCAATATGCCTGTAGATGAGGGTGCGTTGTGCATCTTTATCGCCCACGAAATCGCGCGACATGATGCCCCAGGAACGGCTACTGTTTACAATGGCACCATATATCTGCCGGGCTTCCCACAGCCTGTTGTAGGTTTGCGTGTTTTTGAAACCCACAATAAAAGCAGCTGCTGTACCTATCATAGCAATAGGCACCCATGGTATGGTGAGCCAACTGCAGCCACCTACAGCATATAAGACGGTAGGCACTACGGCCATTATCAATAGCCTGTATATATCTCTCCTTGTCCACAATAGGAATTCGGTAAGCGAATAATGGTCTCCTGTATGCATAACTATTTTCTGTTTTTAGGATTCAGTATACCGAAAGCATAATTGAGCTGAACGGCTATGATGAATGCTATACTGATATATGTATTGATAAAACAAAGTAACGCACCAAAGCAATACAATGCCTGTGCAATTATTACACGTCTTTTAATGGCATGAGCCACAGCTTGTATCTGTTCGTCTTTCGCAAGTTGCTGATGCTTTTCTGCATACAACCAGTGTATGTAGATGAGTATACCCAACAAAAGGATATTGAGCCAATAAAGCAGTATTGATACTTTATTATTGATGTGGTGGCTCAGAACATCTGTAGTAAATGGCAATACAGATACCGCCATCAGGAAGAAGAGTGTTATCCAGTTCAGGTTTCTGTCGTATGTTTTGATGTAGTGAAACTGTGTGCTCTGCCCTGTCCAGAATATACCCAGTGTGGTAAAGCTGAGGAAGAAACTGAGAAATGCAGGCAACATGTTTTTCAACGATAGCAACAACTCTGCATCCGACTGTACGCTATGTTCCAATGGGTCTTTCAGATTGAAGACAAGTATAGTCATAGCAATGGCAAATACACCATCGCTCAATGCCTCGATACGGGCAATGCGTTGCCCTGCTATGCGGTTGTAAATAGACATAGTTTTATATTAGTAATAATACAGAAGTATCAGTACATGTACAATAGAATTATTTATACGCGTAGTCGCTGAGGTACTCGTAGTTAGGAGTAAGCTTGCCATCCTCGCAGATTGTAGCGCGGCGAATGATATCGCTGTTGCCACTCAGTAGCTCTTTCAGAATAAACTTCTCGAAGTGCGCACCGAAATACTGTGAAGCATCGCGTGGCAACTCGTTTGGCAGGTTATCTACCGCCATCACATCTATCACATCGCGCGTATTCTGAAACGGATTTACTTTCGCTAATGTTTTGCGATCTATACCATATACAGGATCTGCTATAGTAGATGCACCAACATTGATAGGCACGGAGCCATCAATATCGCAAGTGATATCTGCTATTACACTAACACGCCAATCGTTGCGCTGAATATCCTGTTTTTCAAACAGGCGGGCAATATCATTATCCCAA
Organism: Chitinophagales bacterium; assembly: GCA_017303395.1. Classification (GTDB taxonomy): domain Bacteria; phylum Bacteroidota; class Bacteroidia; order Chitinophagales; family Chitinophagaceae; genus Polluticoccus. Next base: position 52,979 of record JAFLBN010000020.1, on the reverse strand, counting down.
TAGATACCGTTCATCAGGATATCTGTCTGCGGAATATACTTAGAGAACAGGCATTTATATGCATGCGGATTGGCGTGGAAGTCATCGCGCGAAAAAAGGTCGTTGTCTTTACGTGCATAGAGGTCGCCACCTTTCAGGTGCGTATATACAGGATAATCGTACTGGTGTGTAAGGAAGTCTTCAGGCTCTACAGATTCGATATCGAAATGCGTCATTACCTCTACAATACCACTGGCCACTTTCCCGGAACCTGTAACTACTATTTTGATATTGGGCAGCTTTACTTCTGAATAAGCATGCAGCAGGTCTGAGAAGCCATCTACATTGTGTGCTGCAGGCAAATCGTACAGCCCGAATTTTTGCCCGTAAGTAAGTAGCCCATTGTGCGCGCCTACCACACCTGCATAAAAACCAAAACCGAGGATACGCTGCTCATCAATATGTGTAAGGCATTCGTAATCTACCATGCGGATGCGCTTTTCTATGAGGGCGTGCATCAGCTTCTGATTATATGGCTGCTTCTTTTTGGTATGCGAGAAGAAGAAGTAAGTCTTGCCGGGAATCAGGTCATCTACCCTTACCTCTTTGATACCAAGCAGCACATCGCAGTCACTCAGGTCGTGCTTCAGCTCTATACCGGCAGCCGCATAGTAGGCATCGGGTATACACCTGTCGGGCGATGGTTCTACAACTATCTTCAAACCTGGGTGTTTCTGCATTATCTGCACGCATTGCTCAGGTGTCAGGGCAACACGGGTATCTGCGGGTGATTTCCTTTCGCGTATCAAGCCTATACGAATCATCTTACTTACATTTGTACACTCAAAGATAAGATACTGATTTCGCCGCATGGTTAACTATTTTGAATTATATGACATCCCTGTGAGTTTTGCACCTGACGCAGCAGTAGTAAAAAAGAAGTTTTACGAACTGAGCCGGAGGTATCATCCAGACCGCTTTACACTGGCGGGCGATGAGGAGCGTGCGGAAGTATTGCGCATGGCAGCATTGAATAACGATGCCTATAAAGTGCTGCAGAATCCAGATGCTACGATGGCATATATTCTGAAAATGAATGAACTATTGGAAGATGAAGAGAAATACAGCCTGCCGCCCGACTTCCTGATGGAGATGATGGACCTGAATGAGAGCATCAGTGAATATGAGATGGACCCTGAAAACGAAACCTATAAAAATGATGCTCATAATATGCTGAATGCCCAACTGGACGCATGGAAAGCCGATGTGGAACCATTGTTGCAGCAGTTTGAAAAAGGAAACACATCAAAAGAAATTCTACTACAAATAAAAGATTATTACTTCCGCAAAAAATATTTGTTGCGGATTTTAGAAAGAATAAATACATTTGCAACCCGCTGAACAAGCACGCCCAGATGGCGGAATTGGTAGACGCGCTAGACTCAAAATCTGGTTTCAGCAATGGAGTGCAGGTTCGATTCCTGTTCTGGGCACTGAAGTCCTGAAATACCCGCTCAATGAGCGGGTATTTTGTTTTTAGATAGTTTAGTCTTCAACAATCTGTTTAGTAGTTATCTGCGTATTTGACTTAAGTCAACTAATGGGTGTTATCAATGTTATATCATTGCATCGCTAATTAAACAACCATATCACCCATTCAATACCGAGGCAATAACAAGTACACAAAACACTAAAATGAGCGTAGAAAAGACAATAAACTACCTGACAGGCAAACCGCGAATAATGCTATTGATTGATGCTATTGGTGCACTTACCACGTCATTAATGCTGGGCATTGTATTGGCAAAAAATGTAGACCTGTTTGGCATGCCCACAGACGTATTGCAACCACTGTCGGCCGTAGCCGCATGCTTTGCTTTATATTCATTTTGCGGTTACCTATTTGCAAAGAAGTACAAATTGTACATCCGCATAATAGCTTTGGCAAACCTCAGCTACTGTATTGCGAGCGCGGCATTAACAATAATAAACAGGCATACACTTACAAGTTTGGGCATCATGCATTTCATTGGAGAAATTATTATTATACTGTCAATATTCTATATAGAATGGCGTGTTGCAAATAATGTGAACTAACAGATATAACAAACGCATCCCATATCGGGATGCGTCGCTTTGTTTTAGAACCCTGCACTATTTTACAGCACTATACACTTTATCGTCCTGCTTTATCAGCTGACGATATGATGCATTGAAGTATGCTTTTTGCTCATATTGTCCGTTCATGTCTTTTCCCGTAAACATTACTTCCAATACATTATCGGGTGATAAAGACAATGCTTTGCCATCGCAATACACATCGTATGCTTTGGTGCTGATATCGTATCTCCAAGTCATATATTGCACATTGCCACGGTATACATCTTTTGTAGTGAAATAGATTTTGCCACCTTTTGTATCGGGTATCATATTCACTACAGATTTCACAACATAGCCTGTCTCACTCTTCATTCCCACACTCACAACATCAGTCGTTTTTTTAGTATTCACATCGTAGGCTTTTATTGCACCGTCACCATCTTTACTGATGAAATAAATCTTTTGTTGATAGTCCATAACAGAAGCTGCATCCGTATTATTTGATACGATTGTCTTTGCATCATTCTGCAAAACAGTAATACTGCTACCCTCTTTTTGCAATTGATAAGACTGTGCATTTGCATTGGCAAACAGCATTACCATAATAACAACTACTAATTGTTTCATACAAGCTTTTTGTTTGATTAACGAATCAGAGAAATATCTCCTTTTATAACGATTCTCTCTCCCGTTATACATCTCGTTTCTATTATATACACAAACACATCAGGTGTCAACGCTTTTCCTTTAAAAGTACCGTCCCAACCTTTGCTTGGGTCGTTCACAGGTATATTATACGCCTCAAATACTCTTTCACCCCAGCGATTAAACACCAGCATTTTGTCTACGATAATCCCACCTTTCGATATTGGCCAGAACATATCATTAGCCCCGTCTCCATTGGGTGTAAACGTATTTGGTAATGAAATGATAGATTCATCGCACTTTACATTGATAGCTATGTCATCCGTTGCCTTGCACTGCTCGCCGTTATATACTACCACTTTGTACACTATCGACTTATCTACAATAGCAACAGGATTGTAGCAATCAACACAGCTGAGCCCTGTTGGTGGCAGCCACTCTATCTTATTAACATTCGATGTTTTTGCATTCAGCTTGAAAGACGCACCTACAACACCATCAAGATCTGGCCCTAAGTCTACAAATGGTTTTGCACGTACGGTTACGTTCTGATACAAGGTATCTGTATAACATTCATTCTGCTTTATGACAGCCATGTATCGCGTTGTTTGTGTTGGAATAGCAACTGGCGCACTGCTCTTATTGTCATTCAATGATTGTACAGGGAACCAAGTGTATTCCTTACCACCGTCGGCATGTAGTTGCGCCTGATCGCCCTCGCATATTTCAAGGTCTGCACCAACATCCATTTTGCGTTTAGGAATTATAGATACCATTGTGCCTGCAGTATCGCGGCAATTGTTGGTATCGATACCCACAACATAATATCTCGTATTAACTACGGGGCTTGCTACAGGGTCTGCACAATTGAGGCATGACAATGTAGGCTCAGCAAACCAACTATATGTTTTTGCACCTGTAGCTATCAACTGTACTTTGCTGCCCGGACATACTTCTGTATCCGGCAATGTACCCAACTGCAATTGCGGGAAGTTGAGTACTGTAACATTTTCATTTACAGAACAACCTGTGGCATCAGTTACCCTTACACTATATGTTCCACCTGCAAGGCCTGTAGCCAAGGTAGTAGTAAATGCAGGAGTAGTATTCCACAAATAAGTATATGGTGCAATACCACCTGAAGTTGCTTTGATAACAGCAGAACCTGAAGAAGCACCAATACATGTTTTATCAAGTGGCTCAACGGTTACCTTTATCTTAATAGGTTCTGCAATGCTCACCGTATCTGTAGCAGTACAGCCGTTTTGGTCTCTTATAGTCAATGTATAGAATCCTGCTGCAATTGCGGTAGCAGTAAGTGTTGTTTGTACAGGGCTCGTGTTCCAGCTATAGACATAAGGCGATGTGCCACCCGTTGCGCTACCCGTAGCAGTGCCATCGCTGTTACCATTACACAGTGCATCTGTTTTACTAGCTATACTAGCTATCAGTTGTGCAGGTTGCGATATACTAAGTTGTGCGGTATCCGTACAACCTTTATTATCTGTTACCGTTACAACATACGCACCTGCGCGCAGTGTGTTTGCAGTAGCTGAAGATTGTACTGGCGAAGTATTCCATGAATAATTATATGGAGATGTACCGCCTGTTGCAGTCGCCGTAGCCTGTCCGTTATTACCATTGAAACAAGCAACATCGGTTTTGCTTGTAATTATCGCATTCAACTGAGTTGGCTGACTGATAGTAACCATTGCCGTATCGGTACAGCCATTAGCATCCGTAACGGTTGCAATGTAAGCGCCTGCCAGCAACGATGTAGCTACTGCATTTATCTGCACAGGGTTGGTATTCCAACTGTATGCATATGGCAGTGTACCGCCTATAGCAGCTACTGTAGCACTACCATTTGTGTAACCATTACAACTAACATCTTGTTTTTGTGTAATACCCGCATTCAGCAAAGCAGGTTGCGATATGCTTACAACTGCCGTATCGCTGCAGCCGTTGGCATCTGTTACAGTGGCTATATATATACCTGCCGGCAATGCCGTTGCTGTAGCCGCAACTTGCGCAGGCGTAGTATTCCATGTATAAGTATATGGCGTAGTACCACCGGTTGTTGCTACTGTAGCAGCACCATTACTTAGACCATTACAACTAACATTTATCTTGCTGCTGATTGATGCATTCAACTGTGCGGGATGTGAAATATTTACCGTTGCAATGGCAGAACAGCCTTTGGCATCTGTAACCGTTACCTGATAAGTACCTGCAGACAAACCCGTAACAGATTGTGTTGTTTTAACAGGAGATGTATTCCATGAATAAGTATATGGCAAATTGCCACCCGTAGCATTTACAGTAGCACTACCATTGTTACCACCAAAACAAGTAGCATTTGCAAAGGAAGAGATGCTTGCCGTAAGTACTGCGGGTTGTTGTATTACTGCTACAGCAGTATCAGAACATCCCATAGCATCTGTAACAGTAGCTGTATAAGTACCCGCAGCTAAAGATGAGACCGTAGCACCTGTTTGCACAGGGTTTGTATTCCATGTGTATGTATATGGCGACGTGCCGCCTGTTGTGACAACAGATGCTGCGCCGTTAGCACCACCGTTACAGCTCACATTCGTTATGCTGCCAATGCCGGCATTCAATGCACCGGGCTGAGATATTACAACTGCAAGTGTATCGGTACAACCTGCATTATCAGTAACTACTGCCATATAACCACCTGATGCCAATGATGTTGCTGTAGTGCTTGTTTGTGCAGGTGTGGTATTCCACCAATAGGTATATGGCGACGTGCCACCTGTAGCTGCTATAGTTGCAGTGCCATTGTTTATACCATTACAACTTGCATTGGTTTTAGATACCAATGATAAACTAACCTGAGAAGGTTGTGTGATGGCTACAGATGTTGTAGATGTACAACCTTTGGCATCTGTAACCACAACTGTATAAGTACCCGCAGCTAAACCGATTGCCGTAGCAGTTGTTTGTGCAGGAGATGTATTCCAGACATAAGTGTATGGTGTTGTGCCACCTGTTGCCGATACGGTAGCTGTACCATTATTTCCACCAAAGCAACTGACATTGGTGTGTGCTGTAACAGCAGCATTCAAAACAGTTGGCTGTGTAATGGTAATATTTGCAGTATCAGTACAACCAAGCGCATCTGTTACGGTTGCCACAAAACTACCAACGGGCAATGCGGTAGCTGTAGCAGAGGTTTGCACCGGAGAGGTATTCCATAAATAAGTATATGGCATTGTGCCACCAGTAGCACTAACAGTTGCTGTACCATTGCTGCCACCAAAGCAACTGATGTTTGTTGTAGCACTAATATTTGCATTCAATACTGCGGGCTGTGCTATCACTACCAATGCAGTATCATTACAACCACCGGCATCCGTAACGGTTACAATATACGTACCTGCGGCAAGTCCGCTTGCTGTAGTTGTAGTTTGTACCGGTGCAGTATTCCAGCTATAAGCATATGGAGATGTACCACCTGATACACTTACCGTAGCACTACCGTTAGCTTCGCCAAAACACCTTGTATTTGTTTTGCTACCGATGCTTGCATTCAGCGCATACGGTTGCGATATTACTATGGCTAATGTGTCTTTACAACCTGCACTGTCTGTAGCAACAGCTATATAGTTGCCTGCGGCAAGTGCTGTTGCAGATGCACTTGTTTGTGCAGGTGTGGTGTTCCACCAATATGTATAGGGCGATGTGCCACCTGTAGCCGCAATAGTAGCTGCACCATTATTTATACCATTACAAGTTGCATCGGTCTTTGAACTCAATGCAAGGCTGACTTTTGTTGGCTGCGATATTGTAACCGTAGCTATTGCCATACAGCCTTTCGCATCTGTTACGGTCACCGTATAAGCACCAGCTGCCAATGCAGTAGCCGTAGTACCTGTTTGTGCGGGAGACGTATTCCAGCTATAGGTATATGGTGCTGTACCACCTGACACTGCAGCTGTTGCAGTACCGTTATTGCCACCAAAGCAACTCACGTTTGTATGCGATGGTATTGCAGCACTCAGCACATTTGGTTGTGTGATGGTAACAAGTGCTGTATCTATACACCCCACTGTATCTGTAACAGTTACTATATAACTACCGGCACTGAGCGTAGTTACCGTAGCAGTAGTTTGAACAGGCGATGTAGTCCATGAATATGTATATGGAGACGTACCACCCGAAACTGTAGTGGTTGCCGTACCATTACTACCACCAAAGCAACTGACATTGGTACTGCTGCCAATGCTTGCATTCAATACCGCAGGTTGTGTTATTACTACCAGTGCCGTATCGGTACAGCCTTTACTGTCTGTTACCGTTGCAATATATGTACCCGCTCCTATTGCCACTGTAGCAGTCGTTTTCACAGGTGTGGTATTCCACGAATAAGTATATGGAGATGTACCGCCTGTGACACTCACTGTAGCGTTACCACTCTGCTCACCAAAACAGCGCACATTGTTACTGCTGCTAATGCTCGCATTCAGTACTGCAGGTTGTGTAATGACAACTACTGCTGTATCCGTACAACCTTTGGCATCTGTTACTGTGGCTATGTATGTACCTGCAGCAAGGTTGCTTGCAGCGGCTGTAGTTTGTACAGGAGATGTATTCCAGCTATAGGTATATGGTGTTGTACCGCCCGTTACATTCAGCGATGCGGTGCCGTTGTTTCCGCCAAAGCAATTCACATTGGCAGATGCTGCTATTGACGCGTTCAGCACAGTAGGCTGTGTGATGACAGCCAATGCTGTATCTGTACAACCCAAAGTATCTGTTACCGTCACTATGTAGCTACCTGCATTCAAGCCCGATGCGGTGGCAGTAGTTTGTACAGGCGATGTATTCCAACTATAAGTATATGGTGATGTACCACTTGTTGCTGTAACAGTAGCGCTACCTGTTGCCGTGCCAAAACAACTGACATTGGTAATGGCTGTAATAGAAGCATTGAGTTGCGAAGGCTGTGTTATTACTGCCAGAGCAGTATCGATACAACCCAGTGTATCTGTTACCGTAACAATATATGTACCCGCTGGCAGCGATGTAGCTGTGGCTGTTGTTTGCACTGTACTGCTGTTCCAGCTATAGGTGTAGGGCGATGTACCTCCTGATACACTGACTGTCGCATTACCATTATTGCCACCAAAGCAACTCACATTCGTTTTTGAAGCCAGTGATGCATTCAATACGGTTGGCTGTGTAATGGTAACATTTGCCGTATCAATACAGCCTTTACTATCTGTAACAGTAACTATGTAACTACCTGCGCCAAGCCCGGTGGCTGTAGCAGTTGTCTTTACAGGCGTTGTATTCCAACTATAAGTATATGGTGCAGTACCTCCTGATACACTTACCGTTGCGCTACCGTTAGTACCGTTATAACAACTCACATTTACCCTGCTTGCGATGGAAGCATTCAGCAAAGTGGGCTGTGTTATTACCGAAGTATCTCTTACCACACAACCTGCATTATCCGTCATGGTAAGTATATAAGTACCTGCAGATAATCCGTTGATGGCTGCTGTAGTCCTTACGGGAGATGTATTCCAGCTATACGTATATGGCGTAAAGCCACCCGATGGTGTAGCCGTAAGTGTACCGTTAGCACCACCAAAACAAGACACATGCTGCCTGGCAACTGCTACCTGCGGATTGCTGACGGTTAAGACAACGGTATCGTTTTTCGTACAGCCGTTTGCATCAGTTGCCGTAACATAATATGTGGTTGTTGTAAGTGGTGTAGCTACTGGATTGGCACAAGTAGAACAACTGAGCGCAGTTGTCGGTGTCCAGTTGTATGTAATAGGCGTGGCACTTGCAGTAGCATTTGCATTCAGTTGTATGCTGCTACCCCTGCATATAGTAGTATCTCTTGTAGCGTTTACTGCCAGATTATTAATGGTAACCTTGGTATATAATGTATCAGGACAACCGAAGCCGGTATAAGGTGTAAGAATGACTGCGTATGTTTTGGTTGTAGTAGGCCTTGCTATTGTAACAGACTGTCCCGTGCCTACTGTAGACCATGTTGAAGAATCTCTCCAGACATACGAATTGAAACCCGGAGGGGCGCTCAGCGAAACAGTAGATGAAGTATCGCAGGCATTATAAGATATCTGGAACAAGCCGCAGTTAAGATCTACATAACCATAACCAAAGTGTGCTCCCTGCGCACAGTCTCCACTCGCAAAGTCTACAGCAACAGTACGCCCGGCATAACCCGAAAGATTGATACTGGCAGTAGACCAAGATTTGTATAGAGCACCATTGTTGATGGATGAAACCGTAAAACCGGGCAGACTCGATGTGGCTATATAATTGAACTGACTACAATTAATGATGGCATTTGTTATTGAGTCATAAGCTTTTACCTCAAAACGTGGTTGATCTGCTGCTACGTGGCCGGGGTCTTCAAACACAACCGCATATCTGAATATCAGGCTGTAATTATTTATACCAGATGGTATGCGAATAAAATACCTGGCTCTTTCTGCCTGCGCACCTGTGTTGCTGTTACCCAACTTCAATGAGTAACTGCCACCACCGGGCGCAACAATAGGAAACCCTCCGTAAGGGTCTGTGGCTGTACCACTTGTGATAGTATGCCTGCCTGAAGAAGTACCTGATGTAGGTGTATTGATAGGACAACAAGTACCACGGAATAAATGCCAGTTGGTAAAATTGCCGAGTTCAAAATCTACGTTCGAGGGGCATGTTTGGGCGTAGGTAAATGAAAAAACAAATAGAAATCCTGCTACAAGTAACGCACGAATCATAACAAATACATTGTGATTGTTAACTCACTAATTAGCTGGGGAACAGTAAACATATATAATTATCCACAAACAATCAACAAAATGTGTATTTACGTTACAGATTTTTTTAAAATTTAATATTGAAAATACTGGATGTGATGTCTATCTTTACTAACGATTTTACCCCCAACTACTATTGAAATGAAAAAAATACTATGTGTAACTGCAGCTATAATAATAAGTTATAGCAACAACTCCTTTTCCCAACAGGTAGTATATGAAGACGAAGCCATAACAGAAATCAGCAATTGGCTACCTGCGGGACAATATGATTTTCAGGTACTTGAAAAAGATGTACCAGCCGATTTAAAGGAAATCATCAAAAAATATCAGAAATCACTTACAGACAATCGTGTTTGGTTTCAGAGCTATAAAGAGCAGCATGCTACAGCCACCATACTACCCTATCATAAAAACTTTGGCATCTCTGCCGCAGAGTACGAACGCTTCAACAAAGAATACCCAAAACTGAAAACCAAAGTAAAAACCACGAAAACACTGACGCTTGAAAACAATGGTGATAAAATAACGTTCAAGGGGTCAGACGGGTTTAACTTCTTTGACGGCATCAGCTTTGACAAGAAGAAAAACAAAATGCTGGTTGATACACTGGTAAGTAAATATAAAGGACAGATAAGCGAAGGCGACTCTTCTTCTTTTGGCGCATACAGCGGCTACAAGTGGCAATATGAAAAAGGCAATTACGAAGCGGTGAAGGCGTTGAAAAGCCCTGACTATATCACCATAGAGCTGACAATCAGCAAGACTAGTAATAAAATGCTGATGATACTGAAAGTATTATCGATAGAAAACCTAATTACCAAAATAAACAGTACGGTTTCCGGCTATATTGCTCCTAAACAATAATAGCAATGGGTGTGCCTTATTGCTGCGTAAGTGTAAAGATGATGTTAGTAGTATAAACACCTGACTGGTGGCCAAATGGCGGCTTCACCAACATATCGAGCGTATAGCTGTTTTCAAGACTGCTGTTTGTACTCCTTATCAAAGGACGAGCAGACGTACTTACAGTCACAAACTGATCGCTTGCAGATTCTTTAAAAGAAAACATGCTGACAGGCATTGTGCGGCTTGATGTTGCCGATGATGGGCTTGCATACTGACCCTCTGTCATAATATTAACTATCCACGGGCGAGAACTCTTTACATTCAGACTTGCGATATCATAAGCTACTTTACCATTTTCATAATCTTCAATCCTGTTCAGGACTACTTGTTTATGATGATCAGTAACATCGATACGCATAAGAGATGGCATGTTTACAGAACCATTTACAGATGCGCTGTTGCCTATACCATAGGCATTACCGTTTGACTGTGCTGCTGCGGAGAGGGGTAATAATGATAATATAAAAAGTATTCGTTTCACGGCCTTGTCATTGTAAAAACAATAGAAAAATTGAACTGTCCCGACGGCACGAAGTTAGTAAAAGGATATAACACCACATCATAATAGAAATTAAAATGTTGTGAATGTTGTACTGCCGGTTGTGTAAACAGTAATGCCTGTGCTTGAGAAAGCACAACATCCGTGCGACTTATATTGGCGTTGTACGAATCGTAATTCTGAAGCCTGAGTGCCAGTTTATTATTAAAAGTGTTGTAAAATGAATTGTTTTCAGATACCAGGCTTGCAAAAACATTCCAGTTGTACTCCTTTACTTTCAGCTTCAACTCCAGTGCATTAGTCAATACTTTCTGCTGCTGTAACTCTTCTATATTATTATAGGAAAACTGAATGGGCCTGTTTGCCTGAACTGATATCTTGTTATTACCGTTTCCCTGAGCTAAAATTTGTAAAGGGCTCGTTAATAACAAAAATATTATTATTCTGTACATAGTAGTATTAGGGGCTTTTCCTATATTTGGCGTGTTTTTTATATTATACCCCAATAATACTCCATTTTATGAAACGAGCGCTAATATTCATCCCGCTTTACTTATCATTAACATGCAGCTATGCACAACAGCTTGACAGTACGCAGGTTAAGCAACTGAGCGAAAATGCACGTGCCAAAAACAACAATAAAAAGAAAGGTGTGGCAATACTGCCTGCAACGCTTTACTTCACTGCAGACAGAGGGCAAACGCAGACACTCAATATCAACTTTGACAACACACTGGACAGCCCTGTACAGTTCAAAGTATCACTAACGGACTTTATAAGAGACGAAAACTCGAACGTTACCTACATGGAACCGGGTAAACATCCGCGTTCTTGCGCCACATGGCTGAAGTTATCTAACAACTTTATTGAAATACCCGGCAATACTATAGGTACACTGCCTGTTACAATACAAGTACCTGACTCTGAAGCTGCAATATCTGAAATGAAATGGGCCATGATATTTCTGGAAGGTATGAAGGAAAAAGTAGCCAATCAGAAATCGGGTAATATAGATGCATCGGTAGAAAAATCGTATCGTGTAGGTGTACAGGTGTACCAAACACCACCTACTGTATTGAGCAAAGATTTGAAAATGACATCATTCACTCCGATGCTGGAACGCGGGCAATATCGCATAACGTGCAAAAACCAGGGCAGTGTATTATTAAGGTGTATATCTTATATAGAACTGCTGTCTAAAGAAAGCGGAGAGAAAATAACTGTGTATCCGGGCAAAGAAGGGAAAGATCCGTTTAAAATACTTCCCGATCAGGTACGAAATATAGATTTTGTTATTCCAGACACTGTACCGAAGGGCAAATACACAGCTGTTGCCATGATAGATGCCAATGACGATGAAGTGCCTCTTGAAGCGGCGCAGTTGGAAATAGAATTGAAATAAGCTCTACTACTCTACTTAAAGAATTCATAATCAACATTATAAGGTCGGCAAATGCCGGCCTTTTTTATTGCCCCGATACTAATTCTACGAGTTTCAGGAGGGCGAGAGATAGTAATTCTACAGGCCAAAAGCAATGTGGGCGCTACTTTCGCAGTGTATTACACACCCTAAATCGGGCAATTTTCATCATATTATTATTTACATTCTTTGTTTCAAAATTGTGGATTCACTGTTAGTTCATGTGGATAACCCTGCTCTATTTGAGCATTTCAAGAATTGACCTAGATCAATAAGTCACAATAAATTCATCATAAACAACTGTCTACAAGCACTTTAAAAGCTTTTGGTGGCAAAAACAGGCATTCATATAATATTTCGCCTACATACAACTGTTTAATTTTGTACGTAAACAGCAATAAAACAACATAAAAACGTAAAATATAAAATATGAAAACAGTAAATGAAACCAATAACGTTTTGCTGAAACCCTTTATAGTAAAGCAGTACAAGGCAATAATATATTCGCAACACGATGTTGCAGAATAGATGTAAAACTGCTTTTGTCCATGATACATTGTTTTGTGTTAAAAATGTTAATAAAGGAGTTTACATCCGCCTCTGTTTTGATAGAGATTTGCATTACAAACTTTTTCAAACCATTTAAAACGAAAAACAATGAAAAAAATCGTTCTGACAGCAGCAGTAGCAATCGCTGCATTCGCTGCAAAAGCACAAACAACAGCAGTAAGCACTTTGAACACAAGCGCTATCCTGAATGAAGTAATCGTTCTGACTCCATCTTCTCAGAATGGTGCACCTGGTACTAACCTGCCTTTCGTAGGTTTCATCAGCAACACTTTCAACACAATCGCAGAGTATGACAATGGTCTGGATCTGGTTGAAAATCCACAAGTTCTGCCTACAGGTGCTGGTGAATTCGAATTCACTATCGCTTCTAGCGTAGGTTACAACGTAGTTGCTACTAGCCCTGCAAACTTCACTTGGAGCGGTGGTGCTTCTCAAACTTACCCAATGGCTGCTAGCGCATTGAAACTGACTGTAGTAGGTGCTCCTTCTGGCGCAACTAGCGTACTGCCAGCTAACACTGCTCTGAACAGCGCAGGTACTACACTGTTCGCTCATCCAATGGGCCACACTACTGCTAACTGGGGTATGAATGTACACCTGACTCCAGGTTACGGTCACCAAGGCGGTACTTACACTCTGCCTGTAACTATCACTGCTACTACTATCTAATCTTACGCCTGCATAGGCTAAGCATAATAGATGCAGTAAAATGCAATGAGCCCTCTCGATATGTAGAGAGGGCTTATTTTACCCCCCTTGAGGAAATTTAAGAGAGGTTATTCATTAATCTCAAACATTAACGCATTCAATCCCCATGAATCGTTACCAACATACAATACCACTATTTAAGCTATGGTGTATACTATTGGTTGCCATTTTTGCAACGCGTAGCTATGCCAACCCCGGCAACTATATAGTTAAGGTAAAAATTTTAAAAGACTCATTGATAGCTGCAGAAAATACCAATCTGCTGGCTAACAAAGTCACCATAGCAAATAATACCAAAAAGGTACGCAGAATAGCAGTACGTACCATTGTACCATTCGGTTGGAAGAACATCTCCAGAAATAAGTACATTGATGGTGATGATGAGTATTACAACATATCTCCCGGTGAGGAGATAAGTGTACCCGTTAATTTATTGAAACTGCCCACAGCCAAATCTGAATGGACAGAAGTGAAGTTCAAAATCTGGTATCGTGAACTAGCAAGTGACACGCAGGAAGCTGCATACAGTATACGTACTAAAGAGCGTAAAACATTTGTAACGCAGCCTAAGAGTGACATTATAGAAGTAGACAAGGTAAATACCACCGCAAGTTTCAAGATATACCTGAAAAACACAGGCAACATTGAAGATACTTATGTACTGAAGTACAAAAACTATGAACTGAATATTGATGACTCTGTAATTATAAAACTACAACCGGGCAAGGACAGTAACTATACTCACGAGATAAAACTCAACCACTATCAGATTGCCAATGTAAATTCAGAGACCATTACATTCAATGTAACCAACAGCATAGGACAACAGTACAACAACTACTTTCAACTGCAGAAATATGCAGAGGAAGGCAAATACAACAGATCATCCTACAGCGGCATACCGCTCAGGTTAGAAATGGGAGCTATTTCTTTTGGCGAAAGAACCAGTATATACGGAGCCGCAAGAGGAAGGATACAGTTCAAAAACGCCAGAAGTTTTGAGTTTACATACAGAAGTAAGCAGTTTGGCAACATGCCTACAGGCTTGCAACAACATATTTTCAAACTGCAGTACAACAGTAAAAACCTTACTGTTAGCGCAGGGCAGGTAAATCTGCCATTGTTTTTTGTAACAAACCCAATAAGAGGATTGGATGTTACATACAACCTGAATGGCGTAGGCATCAGCTTGATAGCTGTAATGAGAGACGGCCAGTCATACTTTCAGAATGATGTATATGCTGCTATACTGAACTATAGCCTGAAAAAAGCAACTGTAAATAACACGCTGATGTTTAATACAGACCATGGCACAGGCATCAACAGCTATATTTCATCAAACGATGTTGTTTTCATAAATAAGAAAAATATAACCTTTAACATACTTGCGAGAGCAGGATACGAGGAAAACCCGCGAAATCAGGCCGCTCCGAAACAAATGGGGATATCGGGCGGCTATGGTTTCCGGGTTTCTAAAAATAAAATCACATTCTCATCTACTGCTAACTACTACGATAAGCGTTTTCCGGGCATTAACAGAGGGTTGATATATCACAACCACGACATTACACTATCTACCAAAAAATCAGGAATCGGCCTGTTCTATTCATCAAGCTATATGATGATGAATTTCCTGAGAGACAGCCTATTCAATTCAGACCTGCTTTCTTACAATATAGACAGACTTGGTATCAGGTACAACAGGTTTTCCAAATCGGTTCAAACATCCATCAGTACAGGTCTGCTGAAGCAAAACGGATTGTCGTTTATGAATGGCGGCCTGAAGACATCTTACTTTTTTGATGTGCTCAGCAGATGGCAAATGGGCAACAAATGGACATCTAACCTGAATATACAAAGTGCATTCGGAGACGACCCTACGCCAGGCAAAGAAGACCTCTTCATCATCACATCTACTGCAGACATCAGCTCCAAATACTTCGGGTTCATGATGCTATATACACGCACACCCATAACAGGATACGAAGACGGCAAGCAAACAATACTATCGTATACAGAAACGGTAAACGGCGGTCCCAACGTTAACTTCTACCTTTTCAGAAGCAGGATGCACGGTACTGTAAGGTACAACCTGTCGAAAAGCCTGAAAGATAATTTCTTTACCAGTGGTGTAGGCGGAAGCCTCGGATATACAGGGCCGAAGAGTGGCTTCTCTATCAATGCAAGTTGCTTTGTGCCCTTCAGAAGCCAAACAGACGACCCAGGGCTGCCTATCGCCAACAGGAGAACAGCACAGCTTGCCATCAGCAAACAACTGCATGTGCCTGTGCTCTTCAACAAAAAATATCACACATTGAAGTTGGTTTTGTTTAATGACGTGAACAATAACCAATCTATGGATGCAGACGAAATGCCTGTTGAAAATGTGAAGATGACCATCAATAATATGCCTTTTATCAGCAACGGAGATGGCGAAATAAAATATAAAAACATAGAGAAGGGCGACTACCACATACATGTACAAACCAACAATGAAAATCTGGTGCCCATCAACGGCATTAATCAGATAATAACAGTTGACAACAACATCACCTTTACTATGCCATTCAAGAAGGGTAAAGAAATAACAGGTACCGTACGCATTATATCAGACTCATTCAGCACATCAAAACTTAGCCCCGACCAGATAAAGATAACTGCTGTAGACTCTGTGGGTATTCGCTTCAGTACACTTACAGACAAGCAAGGCAACTTTAAGCTGTCTGTACCTGCAGGTGTATATAATGTTCGCATCAGCCAGGCATTTCTTGAAAACTCTGACTACAAGGCACAACAGTCGGGCTTCAAAATAGACTTGATGAACAAAGAAAAAGAGAATGTAGTATTTGTGCTGAAACAAAAAGCACGCAAAGTCCGATACCTTGAAAACAAGTAATCTTCTAAAACAAAAGAGTATGAAAAACCTGTTATTCATTATCATACTGCTATGTGTAGCCATCAGTGGCTATGCACAAGACTACACCTACTGCAAAGTGATGTATATACACACTGGCAGCGACTTTTTTGCGGTAGACCATAGCGAAACAAAGGAACAGACAGGCAATATCTCAATAAGAAAGGAGCATATTATCATAGATGGCAAGCGATACAAGATTAATAAGCAATTAAAAGAAAATACCTATCGTGCGAAGGGCAGGATAGTCGAATACATATATAACTCAAACAAAATGACTGCATTGCACGTGCGCAGGCAAAACACCGATGTATACTATACGCTGAATGGACAGGGCAATAACAATATGTTAACCCAAAATACCCAATCTGCGGTATACTAGTTTCAGATTTCAATGACTATATTTGAAGTAACATAATGAGCGATATGAGATGATAATCATATAAACAGCTATCACGAGATTTTACCCCATTTTTTATTTTAACGAAAGACACTCTATTATGTTAACGACTATCACTGACTTCCTGCATCAGCGGGTCTATGGTAAGCAGTACCAAGACTTGTTTGAGCAGATCAGTAACACCATCACAGGTGAGTACATAGAAGACATGTACTCATACATTGAAAAAAACGGCACCCCTCCATCATTCGAGGAGATTATGCACAAGGTAAAAGCACTAAGTACAGAGCTGACCATGCGTGCAGAGTGGATACGAGAGAACTACAAAGAAGGGAAAGGTTATCGGTCCATCAAATTGACCACCGGGTGTAAACGAATCATTAAAAAGGCTGTAGAAGAGTACATGCGACAGGCAAAAAGCGTTCACGCTATCAAGTCGCAAAGAGATGTCATGTTGTTAGAAATGGCTATCTGAACCTTCTTATACGACAGAGAGCCGTATAAGTACGGCTCTCTGTATTTTCAATTGTTTGTTTGATATGAAAATATCGTAAACAATGAAAAAAATCATTCTGGTTGCAAATATACAAAATATTCGCAACAGGTAAAGTATTGCCCTTTACCAATAGTTAACCTAATGCTAAAACACATGTAACACCTGAAACACAGCCCTGTCCTATTTTTAATCAAACAAAAAAACTGAAAACAAAAAATAATCTACGCTAATTTTTAAAAGACATCCCCAAATGAGAACAGGCTATGATGCAAGAGCATCTGTAATAAACGAAGGAACACAAGAAATACAACGTCTTGTGCTGAAGATTACCCAACTGGCGGGCATACGCGGCGAAGAGTTTATCAAAACCTTCCCTTTTATGCACGACGGACGCAACTTCAGAATACTGAACAATATCTGCGAAGAGTTGCCACCATACAAAAGAAACTCTTTTCTGGGTATCAGCTTCAGCTCCTATCACTATATCAACTACATCAAATTCTACAGTACCTACAAATCTTTCCCGCTGAATAAAGGCGACGAAATAATCCTGACTTTTGAAAACAAGGAATCACTTCGCTTCAGTTTTACATCTCCCGGCAAGAGCATGGGCTACCTGACAACCAATGCCTGTGCCATTGGCGAAATGGAGCTTGCATACATTGCAGAAAACAGGCTGGCATACTGGAAGCTTTACAACCATGAAAAACAACAATCTGTGATTGGCGGTTTTACCAGACAAGAGTTTAACAAACAATACATTTCTGAAAAAAGCGGCAAAGAACTTTTTAAGAAAATGGCTGAAGAAATACTCACATCAAGGCAATTGCTGTTCAACCATAGCAACGCTATATAACACTGCTCTCTCTCTATATATATAACAACCCAACGAGAGCCCTTTAGAGGGCTCTTATTTTTTTGTATAACGTCGCGCTTTGTTACAAAATAACAATACCGCCTGTTTATGCGGTTTTCATCGCTTACCTTTACCGCCTGATATGTCTATATACACAACAAAAGCGCCGGTTATTATTACCTGCCACAAAAGGCTTGCTCCTTATCTGGAAGCAGAGGTACGTGAACTGGGGTTTGAAATAGAAGAAACATTTATTACAGGTGTAAAGCTGCATGCCAGCATCAACGAGTGCATAGTACTGAATCTGAACCTGCGCTGCGCCAGCCAGATACTATACAGCCTGAAGGCTTTTCATGCTACTGATGCAGATGGTATTTATAATGTGGTGAAGAACCTTGCATGGGAAAAACTGTTACACGATGGCGGTTATTTTTCTATCACCAGCAATGTGATGAACGAAACCATCAACAACAGCATGTTTGCCAACCTGCGTGTAAAGGATGCTATTGTTGACCGCATGCGCGAGAAAACAGGCAATCGCCCTTCTACAGGTGCAGAGCTGAATGGCGCTGTGGTACACCTTTTCTGGAAGAATGAAGACGCTGAAATATTCATAGACACATCGGGAGACTCATTGGCAAGACACGGCTACCGTAAGATACCGGGGCGTGCACCTATGCTGGAGGCACTGGCAAGTGCATGTATATATGCCAGTCAATGGGATAGAAAGAGCCCGTTCATCAACCCCATGTGTGGTTCGGGCACACTGGCTATAGAAGCTGCGTTGATAGCATCGGACACCAGGCCCGGGCTGTTTCGTACCAACTATGCATTTATGCATCTGATAGGATACGATGAAGAAGTGTATCTGCAGGAAATGGAAAAGCTGGACCAAAAGATAAAAGAAGTACCGGGGCTGAAAATAATAGCTACAGACCTAAGCAACATAGCCATTACCAATGCCAAAAAGAATGCAATAGCTGCAGGTGTGGCAGATATGATAGACTTCGCCGTTTGCGATTTTGCCCAAACCGAAGTACCACTAGATGCAGCAGGCGTAATGATGGTGAACCCGGAATATGGCGAGCGACTTGGCGAGCTGGACGAACTGGAAGCTACCTATGGACGCATTGGCGACTTTATGAAACAACAATGCAAAGGCTATCATGGCTATGTATTCACCGGCAATATGGACCTTGCCAAAAAAATAGGGTTGAAAGCTAAACGTAGAATAGAGTTTTACAACGCTACCATAGACTGCCGCCTGCTGGAATATGAACTATATGCCGGCACCCGCAGAACGGATAAAGAGGTAAGCGAATAATATCTTACATTTATAGAACACAAATACAGGGAACTATGTCATTATTGAACGGCGGAAAGAACAACGCAAAGAAAGGTGCCAAAGGCGCGAAGCCTACAGCAGCACCCGGTGCAAAATCGTTTGTAAAACCCGGCAAGACTGCCAACATAAGTAAGAAGCCTATAAAAACAGGCGGAACACGAGGAAGCTAATAAAAATAAAGCCTGCTAAACAGCAGGCTTTATTAATGAATAGATAGTTTCGTCCCAATATCTGCCATTGTGATAGATATAATCTTTAAAATAAGCCTCGCGGACAAAGCCTGCTTTTTCTACCACAGCTATTGATGCTGCATTTTCGGGGCGTATAATGGCCTCTATAGAATGCAGGTTCATAACATCAAACCCATAGTTGAGCGATGCTATAAAAGCCTCGTAGAGAAAACCTTTGCGGCGATAATCATGATGCATAACATATCCTATTTCACCGCGATGAGCATCAGGTCTGATATTAGGGTAACCAATTATACCCATCAATTTATCAGAGCCTTTTTCTGTTATAGCCCAGTTGATACGCTCGTTGCGTTCGGTAAAACCACGCATCATATTGATGACACCCATTGCATCGTCAAGCGTTTTGGCAAGCGGGCGTGGTATATATTGCATTGTATCGGCATTGCTGCGTATCTCAAATACTTCCTGCACATCTCTGTGCTCTACATTGCGTAGTACAAGCCTTTCCGTTTCCAATACAGGAAAGGGGTTGAAATTTATATTCAACATAAAAATTCTGTTTAGTAAAAGATTAAATAATAAATGAAGCCCCTTGTATGGTGGGCAAAAACCTGCGGAAACTAACAACAACAGCAACAACACGGCATTGCAATATGCAATACTGGTGTCTGATAATCTTGCGGTGAACGTGCACCGCTGCAAACTGTTGTCATTACATCGGTTTTCATTGTTGTTTATTTACATCTATACTAAAGATAAGAAGATTTCAGAAAATTATGCTTGTTTCTTAGGTGGCAAATCAAAAGCTTGTGCATCATGCTCAAAATGGCCTTTGTGTGCACCATCGCAAAAAGGTTTATTCTTTGACATACCACATCTGCAAAGACTTACCACTTCCCTGCCCTGCAAGCCATAGGTATTGCCATCTTTATCTACTATTTCAAAATCGCCTTCTATTTTCAGAGAGCCATTGTTGTTTACCGTAATCTTAGTCGTTGCCATCAGTTATAATTAGTTTGCAGCGAAAGTAATTAAAATAACAAAGCCTCCTTTACGGGAGGCTTTGTTACGGGGATTATCATAGGGGTAACAATTATTTATTTCTCAATTGGTGTATTCTGAAACCTTCTTTACCCATAATAGGTTTCAAGCCATATTTTGCATAAACGGCATCCCATGTTTGCGTGCTTTCATAGCGGTGCATACCCTGCTGTTTGTTATAATGCGTTTCTTTAAACTCCATAATCGGCAGTTTAGTCAGCACATCCGGCTTGTTCGGATCCAGCGCAATTGGTGCAGGCTCATAAGTAAGACTTGCAACCTCATTATTAGGGTCATTATCTACAATCACTATAACTCTACCGTACGTTTGACCTTGCAATGTACTCTTCCTCAGTCTAACTATACTGATTCTCGGATTTTGCTCTACCGTCATACCGCTCTTTGTAACAAAGAATGAAGACTCGTCTGTCATTACCATATTGCCACCTGTTATAATGATATTCGAATTTTCTTTCAGGCTGATTGTGGAACCACCCAACACTACAGTTGAATTATCTTTTATCACTACACTGCCACCACCAATAGTCAGTTTCACCGTAACATCTACTACTTCATTTACCAAATCTTCTTTGTAAGTAAACGGTTCAAAGATGATGATGTCACCTACTTTTTCGGCTTTGGCACCATCAAGGAGTATGGCAAAGTTTGTTTCTACCTTAGATGCTATAGCAGGTGTAGCAGGGTCTTCCTTAGTCGTGTTAATACCAATCACTATAGCTTTATACACACTTTGAGAACCATTGAATTTTACACCATTCAGCTTAGTGCCATTCAGCCTTATTCCATTCAGCCTGATGGCAGACATGTATTTATCTGCAGATACTTCCTTAATCACAAAATCATAGTCGAGCGTAACACCGGGTTCTGTTGTTTTCAGTTGCCCGCTTACTACCTGTGCTTTATTATCTGCAAAGTCTGCATCTGTAATTGTGGTATTTGTAGTACCTGTTGGTACAGCATTGTTTTGTTTGGTACAAGATGCCAGCGATATTGCCGTTACCATCAGGCTATAGAATAGTTTTTTCATTGTTTTGTATTTCCTGTAAATATCTATTACAGGCTGGCAGGTGTACATATTACAATTCACGAACGGGCATTTTGGGTTCATGAACGGTTATTTCCACCTGAATACGTTGGTTTCCGCTTCCGTTGATATTTTTTCCGCTTCGCTGAGTATGGTTTGTTTCGGGTAGGCAAAAAGTCGTCACTTTGTGTCGCAAAAGAAAAACAGGTAACTGAGCGCTCAATTAAGAAAACCTCGAAAAACACCCCGACACATTGAAAATAAAACAGCACCGGCGGCAACCGATGCTGAAATTGAAAATCAATTTTTAAAACTAATTATCTAAAATCTAAAGTAATGAAAAAAACAATTCTTTTATCTGCATTGACAGTATTAGGCATTTTTACGACAGGCAACGAAGCAAAAGCACAGAAAGGATTTTATGCAGGTGTACAAGGCACACCGGGCATCAGCAGAATGTACAACGCAGATGACCAGGATGATAAAAACATAGAATCGAAAACCACGTTCGGTATATCGTTTGGCGTAGGTGGCGGTTACAACTTCAACAAAAACATGGGTGTAGGTATTGAGGCACTGTATAGCATGCAAGGCCAGCGCTACGATTTGCTGGGGCTGGAATACCAAAAACGTCTTGACTATGTAAAGATTCCAGTGTACTTCAGCTACAATACCAACCCTGCAAAGAAAGTAATGTTTACAGCAAAAGCCGGCCCGCAAATTGGCATACTGACAAACTCTGAACTGAATGTAGACACTAAAGGCAAAGACCAGACAATAGATACAAAAGACCAGTATGAAACAGTAACATTTGGTGCTATGATAGGTGCAGGTGTACGTGTGAATGTGGCTAAGAACCTATATGTAGATGGTGGCCTGCGTTTTGACGGTGCATTTACAAACGCCGAAGACGAAGATGCCATTGGCTACCCGGCAGGCCGTGCAACTACCTACAACCTGAATGCAGGCGTAGAAGTGGGTGTTAAATACTTTTTCAATTAATATCGGGGTGATTAAATTGAAGGCAAACAGGGGCAATGCCCCTGTTTTGTTTATTTAGTACTTTTGCGCCACAGAAAAATACATTTTGAGCGCACCCATACTATTAATAACGCCACCTTTTACACAGCTGAATACGCCCTACCCGGCTACAGCCTACCTGAAGGGTTTCCTGAATACCAAAGGCATACCTGCCGTACAGGCAGATATGGGTATAGAGGTGACGCTCGCGCTTTTTTCGAAAGAAGGCCTGCAGCGCTTGTTTGCACAGATAGATACTACTGGCGAATACTCAGATAATGCAAAACGCATTATAGCCCTGCAAAACGACTACATACAAACCATAGATGCTGTCATTGCGTTTTTACAAGGGCATAACCCTACATTGGCACATCTGGTATGTAAGCGCAACCTGCTACCCGAAGCAGGCAGGTTTGCACAACTGGATGACCTGTCTCATGGCTTTGGCACGATGGGTACGCAAGACAAAGCCAAGCATCTGTGCACCATGTATCTGGAAGACCTGAGCGACCTGATACAGGAATGTGTAGATCCACATTTTGGTTTCAGCAGGTATGCGGAAAGACTGGGGCGCAGTGCCAATAGCTTTGATGAACTGTATAATGCACTGCAAGCACCGCTTAGTTTTATTGATACGCTTACAATAGAGTTGCTGGCACAACGTGTACAGGATGTGCAGCCATTTATGGTGGCATTCTCTGTACCATTTCCGGGCAATCTGTTTGCTGCATTTCGTAGTGCGCAGTGGCTGAAGGCGAATCATCCGCATATAAAAGTGACGATGGGTGGGGGCTTCCCAAATACAGAGCTGCGTTCGCTGAGCGATAAGCGCGTGTTTGAATTCTTTGACTACATAACGCTTGACGACGGTGAAGCACCGATAGAAAACCTGATAGCTTATGTACATGGAAAGCTGGCACCTGAACAACTGAAAAGAACTTTTGCACTACACGATGGTGAAGTTACCTACTTCGAAAATCCGTCTTGCAGCGATTATAAACAAGGGCAGGTAGGCACACCCGACTATAGCGACCTGCTGCTCGACAAATATATTTCCGCAATAGAGGTGGTAAACCCTATGCACAGCCTCTGGAGCGATGGCAGGTGGAACAAACTAACCATGGCACATGGCTGCTATTGGGGCAAATGTACCTTCTGCGATGTTTCGTTGCCATACATAAAACTATACGAGCCCATAGCCGCACAAATGCTGTGCGACAGAATGGAAGAACTGATTGCACAAACAGGGCAAACAGGTTTTCACTTTGTAGATGAGGCTGCGCCACCGGCATTGATGCGCGAACTGGCATTGGAAATCATTCGCCGCAAAATGGTGGTGAGTTGGTGGACAAATGTGCGTTTTGAAAAAGCTTTTACACGCGATTTGTGTTTGTTGTTGAAAGCATCGGGCTGCATAGCAGTATCGGGTGGATTGGAAGTAGCATCTGACAGATTACTGAAACTGATAGACAAAGGTATAACTGTAGAACAGGTGGCTAAGGTAAATAAACACTTTACCGAAGCTGGCATTATGGTACATGCTTACCTGATGTATGGCTACCCTACACAAACGGAACAGGAAACAATTGACAGTCTGGAAATGGTTAGGCAGATGTTTGATGCGGGCATATTGCAATCTGCCTTCTGGCATCAGTTTGCATTGACAGCACACAGCCCTGTTGGTTTGAATCCTGAAAAATATGGCGTGACAATAACAACACCGGGTACTGGTAGTTTTGCGAATAACGACCTGGAATATACCGAAGCAACAGGTGTAGACCACAGCAGCTTCAGCTTCGGACTGAAGAAGTCACTGCACAATTATATGCACGGTGCATGCCTCGATTATCCGCTGCACAAATGGTTCGATTTCAAAATACCGAAGACAACCATTGCTCCCGATTTCATCATCAAAGCATTGGAAGAAGAAGCATATACTGCCGGCAAGCCGAATACTAAAATTGTATTGATTGGTAATACACCGAAGGTGGAACACTACACAAAATCGAAGAAAGGCAATACATGGGAGATGACCTCTTTCACCTTCCAAACAAAAACAGAAACATTTACCATCAACATAAACCAACCGGAAGGTTTATGGTTTGAAGCACTGCTACCACAGCTATCTGTCAGCAATGCAAAAGTGATGACACTGCAGGAAGTAAAACAAAGCTATGAGGCTGCGGGACTGGAAGACTTTGAACTATTCTGGGACAACAAACCAATGAATACTATTTACAAAGCAGGACTGCTGCAATTATAATACAAGTGCCACCCCGAAGAGCGGCACTTGTTCGTTTAACCATTACTATTTTACCTCAATTTTCTTTACTGCAGTATTACCGTACTCATCAGGATAGTACATCATCTCTGCTTTCGCTGGGCTCAGGTTGAATTTACCTTTATACCTTGCCTGTAGCGGCACATCGAATGTAAATGTACCCGCCGGCAATTTGCCACAGAATATCAAAGTCCTGTCTCTGTAGTTTTCTCTATTGTTCTCATAATAAGTTCTATTATTCTTATCTACTTGTATACATCCCGCGGGTATAGGCACTGTAATCATTACATACTCTGTTTCTTTTGTAGTTACAATAGTAGTTCTCAATACTACCCGCTCTCCCTGCTTCATCATTCTTACACTGTCTTTGTTTTTCATGAAAACGGTTTTCACTTTAAAAACATTTTCTTTGGGCAGCGGATTGATATTGTAATAATCGTACACCACAGATACATAAGCAGGCGTTGCACCTATTTTATCGAAACGAAAACGTGGGGCTATATTCTTAACAGTGTACATTGCAGGAAACTTACGGACGGTATCGTTCAATGCACCTGTAATAGCCACTGATGCGCGTACAGGTTCTCCATTTTTGATATTCATATCCTTAATCATATCGGGCAGCAGTGTTGTCAATACAAGTCCGCTTTCTGCTGTGTTGGTATAGTACCCATTGTTACGTTTGAAGAGGAAGTACTTTACCAAATCTTCTTTTTGCACTTTGTAAATACTGTCATCTTTTACCAACTGATAATACTGAAGCGTTGTTGCAAGGTCGTTTCTATACCAATCGTAGCCTGCATAACCCAGATAAGTACCATTGGGCGTTTTATGTATGAATTTTTGCAAACTATCCAACAATTTCCTGTAATGCAGTTTTTGCTCTTTACATATTCTGGCTATCACAACACGATCATAAACTGTAAGCCTGGCAGTATCCATGCTTTCCATATACTGTCTGTAGTTTAGGGTATAGCCTGCAGCAGACAATGTAGCCATTGCTGCTATCTTATCTCTGTCAGGCATGTATTCTACTTTCTTGCTCAAAAAGTCCAAACCTTTCCTTACAATGAAACCTAGGCTGCCATCTTTATTAATTTTCTGCATAGTACTCAATACATAGTTTGTAACCCGGTAGTCGGTATAATTATCTCTCCACCAACCGAAAGAACCATCATTATTCTGTGCTGCTATGAGCTTCTCCAGAATCTCTCGTTTTGTTTTTACATTGTTCAGATTTTTATCTCCCAGTAAACGTTTCACTTCTTCCTCATAATATATCGACAGTAATTTTGATGTTAACTGCTCTGTGCATCCATACGGATATTGCTTCAGGTTTCTCAATTCATCCATCATCACATCCAGCACACTACCATTTACAAATACACGCGCCACCCCTGTATATTTACCATTCTTTACATCCGGAGTACTATACACTGTGGTATCTCGCACCATATCAACAAACATGCCCCGGCTTTCTGTAACCCCAACAGGGTACACCGGCAGAGTGCGACTCTCTCCATCAGTAAAGCCATTTTCCAACTGCATACTGTACCCTATAGCAACACTCGCAGTATCATAGCTATTAACCGCAGGGGCAGCAATACTAAACATCTGTACTTTGGCATTATTTACAGTAAGTGTATCTTCTGCCACTACAGTGGTATCTTTTACAAACCTTGCTTTTACCTTGTAGGCCTGTGACAGATAGTTCATCAACTTACCTGCAACTTCTACGGTGTCTCCATACCTTAAAAATTTCGGAGCTGCTAATTCTGCAGCTAATGGCTTGAATGCCTGTGTGAAACGCATCACTTTTCCTGCAAAACGTTTTTGATTCATGGCAAGCACATACATTTTCCACGCTGTTACATTATCCGGATAACGAACAACAAAGCTTGCATTTCCATCGGCATTTGTCCACAAAGCAGGCTCCCAAATAGCCCAATCTCTGAAGTCTTTTCTTATACCGGATGCTAATATCATATTGCCGGCAAACTTGTCCATAAAATCCTTTACAGCACTCGTCTTGCCCGCACGACTAATTGGCTCAACACCTCTGTCGTAGAAACCATAGCTTGCAGCGCGGTTGCTTTGCATTACATCCGACATATCTATTGACCCCATAGCAAGATTGGTACCCCTGGAAGCATACACTTTTATGCCATCTATGATATACACGGCACCATCACTTCTTGACCCGCTAATATTCATATCTCCTAACCGGTAAACCCCTGAACTTTGAGACACTACAGACATTGTACTACGTGTAGGCATCTTTTCAATTTCTTCGGATGTAATCGTCAATCGCTCATCTGAGCTAATGAGTGGCACTTTATATTGTGTTACAACAACATCCTGCAATTGTTTACTATCAATAAAAAGCATGATGTTAAGATTCGTCATTTTACCATCAGTAACAATTACATTCTGTGTTACAGATGTATGAAAACCTGCGTATTTAATACGCACGGTGTACATGCCCTTAGGCAAGTCAAGCAGGTAATTTCCTTCTTCATCGCTTATTGTCGAAGCTATGATCCTTTCGTCTTTTAACACCTCTACAAAAGCGCCGATAGCAGCTTCTCTTGCATTATCTGTAACAGTACCTGCAATGCCTGCTTTTCCTTTAAAGAGCTTATACTGCGGATTGTCTGTATTATAGTCTGTAAACCTGATGTTTTTAACGCTATCGTATTGATAATAGAAATAGTCCTTTAACCATTTTACATGCTTCAGATTCTCAGGCATCATGTTTTCACGATACAAGGGAAATATATTTACCCCTCCCTGCTTTACTGCAACATATTCATACATAGACGCCATAGAATCTTGCCAAGAAACATAGATATGATACCTGCCCGGCTCTAGTGGTATATCTGTACGGCTGTTGTAGTAATTGTATAATCGAGGCAATGCGGTATCTGCTGTATTATATATAATCAGTTGTGAAATGCCATAAGCGGTTTTGTTAACTAATCTCAATATGGCAGCATTTACTACAGGTACTCCATTCCCCAAAAACATAGCCAGCTTGTAAACCTTATCTTTTTTTACAGCAGCATGTACAGGGATAACACCATCATTTAATTTCCCGTAATCATATAGCGTATCTAAAACCTTTTCGGGATAGATATACTCTTTGCCCGCACTCATATTTCTTGTTACAAAATTGTACGGATCTGATTTCTCTACACGCATCATACCCGGTCTTAAAGCAATAACATTTCCATACTCAGGACTGAATTTTATCTTTTGATTGTTATACTGGCAAAAGCCAATGGAATCATTCATGTTAAATGGACCAACAGCTGAAAAACTACCAAAACCATACCCCGTATTACTTTTACCTACCACATATTGTCTGTTACCTTGAATAAGATAAGCAGGTTCATATCTTTCATTTCTGAAAAACAGGAGATTGCGTGTTATTGCATCTTTCTCGCTGTAACTTAATGTATCGGGCATATCATATGCAATCACAAATGGATGTATTGAATCAGCATTTACTTTCTTTAAATCTGCTACGTTTATAAACAGGTTTGTCTTCATGCCGTTGCACACAATGACATTTCTGATTTCATAAAGGGCGTTTTGTACCCTAAACCTTATACTATGATTACCACGAGAAACTATCAGTGCATTTCTGTTTGTAGTATAGTTTGCAAAAGCTATATGCTGCAATTGATAGTCTATGTCTATATAGGCAGGTGCCAACCAATCGCCATCTTTATGCAAATACACTGCTAGTTGTGCAGGTTTATTTTCTGCAACGGGAAATGAATACCATGCTACACCTGTAGGGTTGAATACAATGTTTTTATAGTAAAACACAGTATCAGCATTGCAGAAGTTAAGCCATTCCTTTGTAAGGCTCCATGTTGTACCGTTATTATTATGATGAATTTCATAAAATGACAGCCTGTGTTTCGGCAGTTTATCCAACCCCTGATGCGTAATAGCGTCTGGTTGTACAGCCGGCACGTTGTCTGTCTTAAACTGTGCATTGAATGCAAACACAGTAAGGTTTGTTTGTGGTACTGGCATGCCTTCAGCATCTTTCAGGTTGATGTTGATAGTATCTTTCTCCCCGGGATAAATCACATCTTTTTTCTTAACATCTATACGTAGGTGGTTTTCATATTTTTCAATTTCAAACTTACCGGTAATGATATTTTGCCCCCACATATATGCAGTTAAAAAAGTAACAACAGCACCTTTTGTTTTGGCAATCTTAATTACTGTATCTCTAGTCAGTGCACCACATCCTACATACTTATTACCGGCATATACAGTATATCGCACGCATACATGGTTGGGGTTTACGACAGATAAGTAAGCTGTGTCCTGCACATAGTCGTCGTTGAATTGTACAGCTGCATTTCTGTTATTGTAATTATATGTTTCAATTGTATTGCCCTTAGCATCCACACTAAACAAA
Organism: Chitinophagales bacterium; assembly: GCA_017303395.1. Classification (GTDB taxonomy): domain Bacteria; phylum Bacteroidota; class Bacteroidia; order Chitinophagales; family Chitinophagaceae; genus Polluticoccus. The sequence continues at coordinate 23,298 of JAFLBN010000020.1, read as the reverse complement.
CATTGCGTACCATATTCAGGTTTTAATGAGTCTGTGTACGGATATCTGATTGGTATTTTTTGCCTGTTTCTTATTAGCCAACCAACACCATTAATACTCTTTTTATTCTGTATCAGTTCTGCTCTGAACCAATTTGCAGAATCTGTAACCTGAATATAGCAGGGCATTTTTGTGATGCTGAAATTCAGCACTGTATCTTTCTTCTCGAAGTTTGCGTTGGTAAAACTTATCAGGCAACGTAAGTCCATTGTAAGGTCGGGGAAGCCTGTAGTAGAAAAGCTCATATATGTTTCTCCCGTCACATCTGCGGGCTTTGTCATATCTACCAATGTATCAGGTAAAAAAGTAACACTATCTTCACCACTGTAGTTGTATGGTAATACCACCATCCTGATGCTGCCATCTAACACCGGCAATCCGTTTGTAGTAAATGAGCTTACAAATACCTGAATGCTATCTCCCCGATGGAATAGCCGATTCTTCTCTGCTTTAACAGAGATTTTCATTTCATCCAGTATATAGTCCTCTACCCTTATCTTACAATTGATGCTGAGAATGTTGTTTTGCCCATGCAGCATCAGGTAGTAATCCTTATCAGGTTTTACCGAATCGCCTAATACAAACTCTCCGTAATAAACGCCAGGGGCTTCCTGTTTTAAACTGTCTTTCAGCAAAAAGCCGTTTCTTGTATTATCATTCCATCCGTAATACCCGTATTCTGTAAGGCGCATACGCAACGGTTCCTGTACCGGTGTTTTGGCAACAGGATATAAAAGATATGCCTTATACTTAACAGTATCACCGGGATAGTACATGGGCTTATTGGTAACGAGATACCCTAAAAAGTTGCGAGGCATATCTGCACGTCCACCACTATAATTGCCGGTTCTTCTGTTCCTATTAGGATACCATTCATATTGCTTACCGGTACGAAACAGCTTCATTTCGTTACCCTTTTTCACCATTATCACTCGGCCTTTTTTAGGGCTTAGTACATAGCCATGCATTAGAAAATTATATGGTACGGGAACGCCTGCCTCATAAACTTCCAGCATTTCCGGCTGTGTTGCATTAGTTACCACCAATTGCAAATCGCGCAGATCAATAATATGCGTATCGAAAGTAGATTTATAATGCACATTCCCCGTTACCTGATTGCCTGCAATAGCTATGCTGTAATAATATCCACCGGGAATATCGGCAGCCATCAGGGAATCTGTCTGAGAGGCCCCAACCATATATGCAGGTTGTTTAAGCCAAGGTTCATTTGCAGCAATCTTGCGCTTGCCAAATACAATACTGTACACAGAGTCTACAGGTACACGATAAAAAGACCTATAGGTAGCTGCTTGATTGAAATACTGAGGTGTGTTGAACTGAAACCAGTTTGACTGAGCATAATTGAAAAGAGGAAAGAACAGGAATATTAACAAGACCCCCAAATGGGAAAACGGGTAAGTGTGTTTCATCTTCATACCTGAAAATTTATCTGCAAAGAACAATTCGAAAAACCTTGTACCGGTGCAAAGCCTTCGTCATCTACTGTATTAAAGTTACTACCATGACCAGCGCATTGTCAATACACATTGTCATTTTTGACAATAAAATGGCTATGACAAAATCAAGACAAAACTGTAAATTTATATTCTGGTAAATGAACAAGGCGTCCCTGCATGATTAAGAAGATTATATTTTCATTCGTTATATTTTTTGCTACAATTATTCTAGCTGCCATAGGTATAGAGATAGTGAAAACAGACAGAATGGTGAATGCGCAATACTTCCGTACAAGGGATGTATTTCAGTATCATACAGAAAATATAGTTTTTGATGCAGGCAGGGGTTACACCATGGCTCCCAACCTGAATACACCTTATGACAACAAAGAATTCACTTCTACCATCACTACCAATAATCTTGGTTACAGAGATGATAATGCTTCGCTGAACAATCCTGATGTATTGATGCTGGGCGACTCTTATGCCTGGGGCTGGGGCGTGGATGAAAAAGACGGCGTTGAAAAACAATATGAAAAGCTGACCGGGCGAAAGGCACTGAACATGAGCGTACCCGGCTATGGCAGCATACAAGAACTGCTTACACTATTTGCCTGGGAACGCAGAGGTCCGCTGCCAGGCAAGCGCATCTTTCTGTTTTTCTGTGCCAACGATTTGCAGGACAATGAAAACACTTCCTTCAATGCATTTCCTTATTTCGTAAAAAACGGGAACAATATACAGCTGCATGCACCCGATAAAGCAGCATTTGATAAGTGGCAGGATGCTACCGAAAAATGGATGATACACAGCAAACTTGCTGCAAAGAATGTACTTGTATTTTATACCATCGCCGCCATAAAAAATATGGGCAACAAAGATGTGTACAAAGACTACCAGGCTACAACAAACAGGCTAAACGGAGCAGAAGCTTTTATATATGTGGCCGAAAACCTGGCAGCATTGCAAACACAACAACAGGCGCAGGTAACCATCATTTACATTCCGCCATTCAGCTATTATGCATCAGGGCAACAGGATGTATCTTACAAACTGGTGGTAGATGTTTGCAACAAACTACACTTCCGCTTAGCCGACCTGACACCGGTATTGGATATTGACGATTATTACCCGCTAGACAAGCACTGGAATACACGTGGGCATCGCAAGGTTGCACAATTTCTGGCTGGCTACTAAAATCGTAGCATATTGTTTTTCAGCCTCCTACAACACAACAGATATTTAAAATATGTGTTTTTTGAAAATTTGTTATAATTCAGGAAACTGTTTATGCAAATCGTTGTATTTCAATTAAATAATACGAAATAGCATCTCATTTTTTAATAAAAATACAAGTAAAAAAGTCCAGTGTATTTCACAGTTTTTATTCGGTCTTGGCTGGGTAGATTTGTGAAGTTTGTTTTGTTTGTACCCGTAAGCCCTATCACCATGGAGACCAACGAAAACTGAAAACATTTACCTACCCTTTTCCATTTACAAACACCTCTTGTAAACGAACTGTTACCATTAAAATGCCCCTATAAATTCCTATTACTATGGGGCATTTTTTATTCTAATGGTTCCAAACCGAATTGCAGGGCGAAGACAACTAGCCCTGCTCTTGTTTTTACACCCAGCTTTTCAAACAACTTGTCTCGATACCAGTCTATGGTACGCTGGCTCAGGGTCATTTTATCTGCAATGTCTTTGTAGGAATAATCGCAGCAGCAATAGCGCAGAAAGGTAATTTCAGACTTTGTAAGGTCCATCATTTTGGTAGAAACATTATCCTCTGCTTTCGCTACTACTTCTTCAGATATAAGGTCGGAATAGTAAGTGTACCCATCCAGAATGGCAAGCATAGATGCGTGCAAATCCTGCGGGCCTGCTTCTTTGGGTAGGAAGCCCCGGGCACCGCAACGCAGCATACGTATGATGCTGAACTCATTGTGGTGCATAGATAGCGCAAGTATCTGTATCTGCGGCCACTTCTTCTTTATAAAATTGGTAGCATCGTAGCCGTTCATGCCGTGCATGTGTATATCCATAATCACCACATCGGGCCTGGCAGGTGCTTTTTCTATTTTATCTATCAGCTCTTGTCCTTCTGATGCTTCCATGGTAACAACAAAATCGGGGAATGTGTTGATGATATACACTAACCCTTTGCGTAGTATGGCGTGGTCGTCGGCAAGTGCAACGGTATATTTTCCGTCGTTTGTCATTGTTTAGTATTTAAGGTTAGTAACAATGTTGTGCCTTGTCCGGGTTTAGATTGTAGTGCAAAATCTGCCTTCAGCATTCTTGCGCGATTTTTCATGTTTGCCAGCCCTATACCGTCTGCTGCGGCATCTGTATCAAATCCTGTTCCGTTGTCTGTAATCTTCATTTCAAAAAGCCTATCTGTGTACCTCATACTGATGCGCAAGTTAGTAGCTTTTGCGTATTTTATGGTATTGGAAATTGCCTCTTGTATCATGCGAAAAACGATAAGTTCGTGACCGCTGTTGAAGTTGTAATAATCTCCCTCTACAAGTACCAGTGCATCGATGCCTGTGGAGCGTTTTACAAAATCTACCTCTTTCTGCACAGCCTCTACAAGGCCGTGGTTCATTACATAATCGCTGTTAAGTACATGGCTGATGTTGCGTGCATCTTTTATAACCTCACCCAATAAGCCCTGCGACTCTTTCGCAAGTTCTGCAACGGTATTTTTATCTTCTGTGGCTTGTATTACATGTAAAAAACGCATAACAGCATTGAGGCGCGAACCTATATTATCATGCAACTCTCGAGACATAGTGTTGATTGCCTGCTCCTTCACCTCCAGCCCTGTACGCAATACCTCCTGCTCCAGTTGTTCCTTCTCTATACGAAAACGGTTCTGCTTTCGCTTTTGTACTTGCAGGTAGATGACAAGAAAGAAGGCGAAAAGAGATAGCAACAATGTACCTGCTATGAAGAGGAATAATACAGAGCTATCGTCCATTTACAGTTTGCATTTTATTGTATAAAATAAATATTGAACCAAAGCCTAGATAAGTTATCATATTAACAATCAGCAAAACATTCAATAAAATATCATTTGCTATTCCAGCAGTTTTAGTCAGATAGCCATAAGTCCCCCATAAAAACAATGTACTTGTCCAATAAAATAAAAAATTTGAAGTAACCCAAAAATGAGGAGATCTAGTTAGTATTAGATTATCATCTGAAAGAAGCAAACGATAAAATGAATACAAACATAGAAATACTACAACCAAAGACTCAAACAACAGGTAAAAGTTATTCAGCTCCCATGGAGATTGTATAATGAAATAATTTACGTACCCAATTAACAGTCCAAAAGTACCTATAACGATACCAATACGTCCTTGAGTAAAATTATCGATACTATAATTGTAGTATAAACAAATCAGGAATAGCTCTATTGGATTATAAAACCCATAAATAATATTACTATTCCCGATTTTGTAAGCATATATTGTAGCAATTATTTCGTTTAATAATGTTAATACAATTAATAACATTAATATCTTAATTGATACACTTTTCTCTTTACGAACTAGCATGCTTGTTACTACAGCAAAACTCATTGCTAAGCCCCCTAATAACAATCTAATTTCGTAATGGCTCATACTAATTCGCAGGTAGCATATTTGAAGATGCACTGCCTGTGCTTGGGCAAGTATTTGGACATGGAGATAAATTATCCATTACCCCATTTGTACCAATCACATAATTACCACTTGCGTCATATCCTGCTATAATCAGTGTCAGTTTTCCTGCTTTGGTGTTACAGTTTTCTCCGCCATGTCCGCTGTTTATGTAGCTCAATGTATGTGCAAACATCAGCTTCACATGTTTTACGCTACCATTTGCATTCAGGTATTCACGCAGTTCGTCGGCATCTGCTATCAGCGAGTACAGGTACTCATTACCACTGTTACCATTCAGGCTGGTAATGTAGCTGTTAATCATTTTGTTAGCAGAATCTACAGGAATACAAGTGAGGCAGGTATCCGGCAGTGTTGTGCTGTCTGGCGAGGCAGCTAAAGCCATTGGTTCAGTTTGTTTGTTTGCTGCATCTTTATTTTCACCACCACCCTGGCAGGCAGTCAGCGATGCGGCAGCGATGAGGGCTGCAATAGTCATTTTGTTTGTTGCATTCATAAATTTTCAACTTTTACCGAAAGATACTGCCCTCATTTGATAATTGCACCCGTGTAAAAACGGGCAAAATTACATCGTATATATAATGCAGTACAGAAGCCTCTTATAAAAATTAAAATAAATATCTTTTTATAGAAAAATACTGCAAAACCATAACAGTTGTACTATGGGTAATGTGGTTTAAAAGACTGAAATTTGTACAAATAACCAACAGACAGTATAAATGCTGCACAAAACGAAGATTATTGCTACCGTAGGGCCGGCTTGTAACACTTATGAAAAATTGCTGGCACTGGTAGAAGCCGGTGTTAACGTATTCAGACTCAACTTCTCGCACGGCACACATGCACAACACAAAGAAGTAATAGACCATATACACCGCATAAACATAGACTTTCCTTTCAACATAGCCATTCTGGCCGACCTGCAAGGACCTAAACTGCGCGTAGGTGATATAGAGAATGGTGAAATGGAACTGATAAAAGGCGATACCTTCTTCTTTACCAACGAAAAACGTCTTGGCAATAAAGATGGTGTTTACATCTCTTACCCATCCTTTCACAAAGATGTGCGCATAGGCGAAAAAATATTGCTGGACGATGGCAAGATAGAAGTACTGGTTACTGCTATTACAGATGATAATAAGGTACAGGTAGAGGTACTGACATCGGGCACATTGCTGCCACGCAAGGGTGTAAACCTGCCAGACACAAAAATATCGCTGCCGTCACTTTCTGAAAAAGACCTGGCAGATCTGGACTTCATCATCGGTCAGGAGATAGACTGGGTAGCCTTGTCTTTTGTTCGCCGTCCGGAAGACGTACATGAACTGCGTAAAATATTGCGTTCTAAAAACAGCCCTGCCAAAATCATTTCTAAAATAGAAAAGCCCGAGGCACTGGAACATCTGCGCGAAATCATACTGGCATCAGATGCTGTAATGGTAGCACGTGGCGACCTGGGTGTAGAACTGCCATTGGAGCAGATACCAATGATTCAGAAAAACATCATCCGCAAATGTATACACAGGGCCAAACCCGTTATCATTGCCACACAGATGATGGAGAGTATGATAGACCGTACACGCCCCAACCGTAGCGAGATAACAGACGTTGCCAACGCCGTACTGGAAGGTGCTGATGCTGTGATGTTGAGTGGCGAAACTGCAATGGGTAAATACCCGGAACTGGTTATCAAAACCATGGTGAGCATAATAGGCGAGGTAGAAAAAGAAGAGATAGTATATAACCGCAACCTTGTACCACAACCACATTCGCCTTCTTTCCTAAGCGATGCGCTTTGCTACAATGCCTGCGAGATAGCAAAAGACATCAATGCCAATGCGCTGATAGGGATGACACAGAGCGGCTATACTGGCTTTATGCTATCCAGCTTTCGCCCGCGCTCTCCACTGTTCATCTTTACCAAAACACAAACTCTGGTCAATCAGCTGAGCCTTAGCTGGGGTGTACAGGCATTTTTCTACGCACACGAAGAAAGCCTTGACACCATCTTCAAAGACCAACTGGCCATACTGAAAGATAAAGGACTGGTAAAAATGGGCGATGTTGTTGTAAATACAGGTAGTACGCCTATCATAGACCACGGCCCTACCAATATGCTAAAGATTACAAAAGTGGACTAGCTAGTTGATAAATGAGATATTATAAAGGTTGCCCATGGGCAACCTTTTCTTGTTTACATTCGTTTATAGTCTTAAATCTTTCCACTATGCGCATAGTTGCTACCATACTTTTTAGCATTGTCATAATGCATTGCAATGCACAAAGCCTGAAGATAAATGATGCTGCTTTTGCACAACTGAATAACAAACGTATTGCTACCAACAAAACAGGCATGACGATACTCGGTGTGTGGGGTGCTGCCAATATAGTTGGTGGTGTAGCCGGTGCCCTGGCATCCACAGATCAAGAATGGAAATCTTTCCATACTATGAATGCATTGTGGGGTGCTGTAAACATGGGCATTGCCGGTATGGGCTATATGGGTGCCAGAAAAGAAGCGGGGCAAACCTTGACTTGTGACAAAATGCTTGACAGATATGAAAGCGGGAAACGCCTGTTTCTGATAAATGCGGGGCTGGATGTAATTTACATTGGCAGTGGCATGGCACTGATATCTTATGCAGACGACTTAGACAATTCTGCCCGCTGGCGTGGGTATGGCAAGTCTGTTGCCATGCAGGGCATATTCCTGTTGGTTTTTGATGGCACTATGTATGCACTGCATCAACACAAAAACAAGCAATGGTACAAACTACTGGAGGGTGTTTGTGTAACGGGGAACGGTGTGGGGTTTAATTACACCTTCTAAACTACTGAAGCAGCATATTATCTATCAGCCTTATCTCGCCTATTCGGGCAGCTATCAGCGCGACCATAGGGCGAGCAACTTCGTAGTTGCTTAGCAGCGTAAGGTCGTTAGCATCTGCCAGAGAGATATATTCTACCTCAAACCCTTTAGCGGTCATCAGATCTATGCACTCTTTCTGCACGATGGCAAAATTGCTATCCGTCTGTTTTGTTTTGATAGATACCAGACACTGGTATATAATAGATGCCAATGCACGCTGCGGGTCTGTCAGGCGGCGATTGCGGCTGCTCATAGCCAGTCCGTCTGCCTCGCGTTGTGTTGGGCTTATTATCATTTCAATTTGGCTGCCCATTTGCCCCAGCAGGTTTTTCACCACCATACACTGCTGGTAGTCTTTCTGCCCCATAAACAGTTTATCGGGGCGTACTATATCCAACAGGCGGGCTACCACCTGCCCTACGCCTTTAAAATGACCCGGGCGTTTCTCCCCTTCCAATATGGTATCCAGGTAGCCAAAATCGAAAACAGGCATTTTTTCTGTGCCGTGAGGGTACATTTCATCTACCGATGGTAGCAATAGAATGTCGCATTCAGCCTCTATAAGCATTTTTACGTCATCCTCTACAGAAATAGGGTATTTTTCGAAATCCTTCTTATCGTTGAACTGTGTAGGGTTTACAAAAATGCTGCAAACAACTATATCTGCGGCTGTTTTAGCCTGTTTTACCAACGAAATATGGCCATTATGCAGGGCTCCCATAGTAGGCACAAAACCAATCTTCTTGTTTTCTGCACGCAGAGAAGCTATATAAGACTGAATATCAGCAACCTTTTTAAATATGACCATACCGTAATTTTTACTCTTATCCGTTTATTTGTCGGGGTTGGAATATAATATTTTCGTAATTTTGCAGACAATTTCCGGCAAGTTTAATTTTTTTTCTTGTTTTAATCTAACATTCCGAATGTCTGCAGAGAAAAAACGTGTTTTAATTGTAGCTAACGAACTATCACCTTACATTGAGTTTACAGATTTTGCTCATATACTGAACAAACTGGCAGTAAAAACCTTCGATTCAGGCCTTGAGGTACGTGTTATTATGCCTCGTTTCGGCCTCATTAACGAACGCCGCCACCGCCTGCACGAAGTAGTACGCCTTTCGGGCATCAACGTTATTATAGATAAAGACGATTATCCGTTGATAATCAAAGTTGCATCATTGCCAAACGCACGCCTGCAGGTGTACTTTATGGATAATGATGATTATTTCAAACGCAAGCACGTATTTCGCGACGACAACGATACTTTCTTTGACGACAATGCGGAACGTATGATATTCTTCTGCAAAAGCGCATTGGAAACTGTTAAGAAATTTGGCTGGCCTCCGCATGTTATCCACTGCCATGGCTGGATGACATCGCTGATACCTGCATACCTCAAAACTGCATATAAGAAAGAGCCTGTTTTCGGCTATTCTAAAGTTGTATATACGGCGCAGGACAATCAGTTTGCAGAGCAACTGCACCCAAGCTTTGTGAAAAAAGCACTGGTAAGCGCAGATATTAAAGAAAAAGATCTGGATATATTCAAAGACGGTACCAACCTGGCACTGACGCTTGGCGGCAGCAAATATGCCGATGTAGTAGTACATGGTTCAGAAACACTTGACAGTGCAATAGCAGATGAAGTGAAACCAAGCCGTTACAAAAAAGTGGTGAAATATGAAGAAAGCTGGAAAGAGGATGTAAGCTCTCTGCTGGATTTGTATAAAAGCTTAACAGAGTCTTAGTATTTCTTTTATCACTTTCGCTGAAAATAACTACCAAGTTGAAAAACAATTTATTGAATCTTGCAACTGCAGTATTGGTATCGGGCATTGCCATCAGTACTACAGGCTGCAAAGAGGATACTATATTGAAAGCAGGTATAGCACCCGCTTCAGATAATATTTTTTCGAACGCCATTGGCGATACTTTAACCGTATATGCCACAACTGTAGAGGACGACTCTCTGGCTACTGGTTTCACACCAACAAGTACCAATGTCATTCACGGACTAGGTACCAGTAACGATGCCTTCTTTGGCAGAACCAATCTGGGCATTTATATGCAACTGGTACCTACAGCAGCCAACCTCTCCTTGCCATCTACACCAGACTCAGCAGTACTGATACTTCCATATACAGGCTTTAGTTGGGGCGATACCACCAACCAGAGCGCAATTGAAGAATTTGCAGTATACCGTGTTACAGAAGACATGAGTAAAGACACGGCATACTATAGCAAACAATATAAGGCTGTAGATTGGAGCAATCAGCTGAATGAATCTAACAGCATCAATCTTTACAGACTGAGAGATTCTGTAAAAGTTGGTGGTAGCAACAGGGCTCCGCATCTGCGCCTGAAGCTGAAAACAGCCTTCATGAATGAACTGCTGACGATAGCTAAAAACGCCAATAATACTGCGGAGTTTATATCTGCAATGAAAGGCATATACATAGTGGCTAAGGACACTAATAACAACATCATCAAAACAATACCTTATTTCTACCTTTCAGGTTCTGCAGACTACTCAAGAGCCAGTATTGCATTTTACTACAACGAGAATGGCAATACATCACCAGATAAAGTTTCGACAAACTTCCTGAACTATACTACCGGCGATTGTGCACACTTTAACCGCATTACACGCAATTATAATGGCTACCCTGCCTATCAGTACGTAAAAGGTCTCACGGGGCAAAAGTCTGATTCTATCATATTGCTACAAAATGAACCCGGCGCAGCGTTCGATGTCAGGATACCTTACATCAAATATTTACCGAAAGCTATCATCAATAAAGCACAACTTGTTATAACACGCGTAAGCCTTGCAGGCGACCCTGATGCTGACAAAATGATTGAGCCTACCAAAATATTCCCTGTGGGTGTAGATGCAAGCGGCAAAGCTTATACAATACAAGACCTTTACCCTTCGGGAGAATCTGGCCCGCTAGACTTTATAGATGGTGTAAAACGCTCTGTTAGCGTCAATGGCATTACCGTTTCTCAATGGTATATAAACATACCAAGAGAAGTGCAGAAAGCTATTATCAATCAGGCAGATGAATTACATTTACGTATTAATGGTACGGTGACGTACCCTGCTGCCTACAGGCTGATAGCAGGTGGTAAACACAGTGCTTACAAAATACGATTGAACATAACTTATTCTCAAGTAAAATAAACATTGTACTACTATGTGTGGTATTGTTGGATACATAGGCACTAAAGAGGCATTTCCTATATTATTGAAAGGGCTGAAACGCCTAGAATACAGGGGCTATGACAGTGCCGGCATTGCATTGCTGAACGGCGACCTGACTGTATATAAAAAAGCAGGCAAGGTTAGCGAACTTGAAAAAGTAACCGACGGACAGAAGCTGAATGCCACAATAGGCATAGGCCATACCCGCTGGGCTACACATGGCGAGCCAAACGACCGCAATGCACACCCGCACCTGTCTCAGTCGGGTAATCTTGCCATCATCCACAATGGTATTATAGAAAACTATGCAGCCATCAAAGAAGAACTGCAAAAACGCGGATATACTTTCAACTCTGATACAGATACAGAAGTATTGGTAAACCTGATAGAAGAAGTATGGAAGCAAGACAAAAGCACACTTGAGGATGCAGTACGTGTGGCACTTAACGAAGTTGTAGGTGCATACGCTATTGTTGTGATAGATAAAAACAACCCCAACCAACTGATAGCTGCCCGCAAAGGAAGCCCGTTGGTAATAGGCGTAGGCGATGATGAATTCTTTATTGCATCAGACGCATCACCTATCATTGAATACACTAAAAATGTGGTGTATCTGGACGACCAGGAATATGGTGTGGTAAACCGTGATGGTAGCTTTACCATCAAAACACTGGGTAATATCAAGAAATCTCCGGCAATCAAAACGCTGGAAATGAGTCTTGAAGCAATAGAAAAAGGTGGTTTTGACCACTTTATGCTGAAGGAAATATACGAACAACCTAAAGCAATAGCAGACAGCCTGCGCGGACGCATGAATGCGCAGCAAGGCTGGATAAAACTGGGTGGCCTTAGTGAATACATCAACCGTATTGACAATGCCAAGCGCTTCCTCGTTACTGCATGTGGCACATCATGGCACAGTGGTCTTATTGGCGAATACCTGATAGAAGACCTGGCACGTGTACCGGTAGAGGTAGAATACGCATCAGAATTCCGTTATCGCAACCCGGTGATTAACGAAAGTGATGTTGTTATTGCCATCTCACAATCGGGTGAAACGGCTGATACATTAGCAGCAATAGAACTTGCAAAAGAACGGCAAGCACTGATATATGGCATATGTAATGTGATTGGCTCTTCTATAGCACGCACATCGCATGCAGGTTCTTACACTCACGCAGGCCCTGAAATAGGTGTAGCATCTACAAAAGCATTCTCTACACAGATATGTATGCTGACGCTGATTGCACTGCAAATAGCACAGCAAAAAGGCACAGTATCTACTTCTAAACTGCGCGAGATACTCTACGAACTGGAAAATATTCCTAAGAAGATAGAAGAAACACTGAAACTGGATGCACAGATAAAAGAACTGGCTGCTATCTATAAAGATGCTACCAACTTCCTGTATCTGGGACGTGGCTACAATTTCCCTGTAGCGCTAGAAGGGGCACTGAAGCTGAAAGAAATATCTTACATACACGCAGAGGGCTACCCTGCTGCCGAAATGAAACACGGGCCTATCGCACTGATAGATGAAGAAATGCCTGTTGTTTTCCTTGCTACCAACCATAGTGCGTACGAGAAAATAGTATCGAACGTACAGGAGGTGAAAGCACGCAAGGGTAAAATCATTGCCGTTGTAAACAAAGGCGATACGCAGATACGCGCACTTGCAGACCATATTATAGAAGTACCTGAAACGGAAGAAATACTTTCACCGCTGGTAACTATAGTACCACTGCAATTGCTGGCATATCATATTGCCATCCTTCGCGGTTGCAATGTTGACCAGCCACGTAACCTTGCAAAATCTGTAACGGTTGAGTAATAAAAGCATGCAAATGCCTATATTGCGAACCATTAAATAATTATTAGTAAACACAGTATAAAATGCCTTATTTATTCACTTCAGAGTCTGTATCAGAAGGACATCCGGATAAAGTAGCGGATCAGATATCAGACGCATTAGTAGACAACTTTCTTGCATGGGATCCGAATTCTAAAATTGCCTGCGAAACACTGGTAACAACAGGACAGGTAATATTGGCGGGCGAAGTGAAATGTAATACATATATAGATGCTCAGAGCATAGCTCGTGATGTAATCACTAAAATCGGCTACACGAAGAGTGAATACATGTTTGAGGCAAACTCTTGTGGTGTACTTTCTGCCATCCACGAGCAGTCTCCTGACATCAACCAAGGTGTAGATAAAAAGAAGAAAGAAGACCAAGGTGCAGGTGATCAGGGTATGATGTTTGGTTATGCAACAAACGAAACAGCCAACTACATGCCACTGGCACTGGATATGGCTCACGCTCTGCTGCGCGAACTCTCAGCCATCCGCCGCGAAGGTAAACAAATGAAATACTTGCGTCCTGATGCTAAAAGCCAGGTAACGCTTGAGTATAGCGATGATAATAAACCTGTACGCATCGATACAATCGTTATCTCTACACAGCACGATGACTTTGCTGAAGAGAAGAAAATGCAGGAAACCATTAAGAAAGACGTACTGAACATTCTGATACCTCGCGTTATGAAGATGTACCCTCAGTACAAATCTCTGTTCAATAACAAAATCAACTACCACATCAACCCTACTGGCAAGTTTGTGATAGGTGGCCCGCACGGCGATACCGGCCTGACAGGCCGTAAAATCATCGTAGATACATACGGTGGTAAAGGTGCACACGGTGGTGGTGCTTTCAGTGGTAAAGACCCTAGTAAGGTTGACCGTTCTGCCGCATATGCTACACGTCACATTGCTAAAAATCTGGTAGCTGCAGGTGTATGTGATGAAGTACTTGTTCAGGTTTCTTACGCTATCGGCGTTGCCAAACCAATGGGTATCTATGTAAATACTTATGGTACTGCAAAAGTAAAAATGACTGATGGCCAGATAGCTAAACTGGTAGAGGAAGTATTTGATATGCGTCCGTACTTCATAGAACAGCGTCTGAAACTGCGCCAGCCTATGTATAGCGAATGTGCTGCATATGGCCACATGGGTCGCGAGTCTCAGACAGTAACTAAAACATTCAAATCTGCAGATGGCAAAACTAAGAATGTAAAAGTGGAACTCTTTACATGGGAGAAACTGGACTACGTTGCTAAGGTTAAGAAAGCCTTCAAACTGAAATAAGTTTAAAGAAAATTAAATAAAGAAAATCCCCTCAGTTGTCTGAGGGGATTTTTTATGTACTTGACTTAATCGATATATGCATAAAAAAACGGGGATGATTTACATCCCCGTTTAGTATAAACTTAAGTTGATATCTACTCTTTATTCAGCTTGATGACATTAGAGTGTTTATCATCTGTGTATTTGATGATGTAAACACCTGCAGGCAGTGCATCGATGCTTATTTCTTTTACTTCACGCTCCATGTATTCATTTTTCATTACACGGCCGGCAAGGTCAACAATTTCAATATTACCCATACCTTGTTTCAAGCCTTTCATTACACGCAGTGTTACCTTGTCTTTAGCCGGGTTAGGGAATGCTTGTATGCTGAATTCTTTAACCTCTCCAATAGGTGTAATACCAGTTGCAGGCTGTGTCAGGAAAGAATCCAAGCCCCATTCTGAATATGGTGTAGGAGAGCAATGTGCACGCAGGAAGAAGTACAATTCTGTAGCAGGCGAAAGACCTTTCAGCAATATACTTGTAGCTGTTGTGATTGTACCTTTTACAGGAACAATAGTATCTGAACGCATTGCATATTCATATTGTATAACACTTGGTACCGGATTCCAGCTAGCAATAGCAGTAGTACTTGTGATATAGCTGATTGTAACCTCTGGTGTATAACAACAAGGCGGTGTTATGAAAGAGTCGAGCCTCCAGGGAGAATATTCCCAAGCAAATGAAGACTTACCTACAGTATCGCAAATACTACGTACCCAATAGTAGTATTTAGTTTCACATTCAAGATTCTTGATAGTTGCAGTATCTGGAAGAGGTACAGATGTTTTTGTAGTGTAATAGTAACCGTAAGATGTTGGAGGAACATTTGTCTGGCTTATCCAGTATTCATACATAATAGCAGTAGGATGTTCTATCCAATTGATTGTTGCTGATTTGTATGTAAGATTTGTCGGTGCTTTTGATTTAGGAGCAAGACATGGGTTGATAACTTCGAAGTCATAATCTTCAACCTCTCCCCATTGGAAAGACAATGCATTACAAGGATCGAAGTTTGTTGGAGGGAACGGAGGATTTTGTCCGTTACGAGTACCTGCACGAACACGCATACGTGTCAGACCATTTTTGGCATTTGGTGGTACCGCAATAGTTTGAAAAGCGGTAGCTGCAGTAGTATAGCCGGAAAATGTAAGAGGAGTAAGAATCATTAATTCCCCTTTTCTTGTAGTAGGGTTGTACACATTGTTGTCAAATGTATCGTTCTGATCCCAATCTACCCATACACATATGCGATATGGATACAAAGACTGTCCGTGGTTATGTAAGTCAACAGTACATGTTACGTTAGTACCTGCGTTTGCAATACACTTGTTTGCTGCTACAGTGTTGGTATAGTCTGTATACCCCGTAGCCGGATTACATGTACCATTTGTATTATTAATATTCTGTACTGCACCTGAAGTTTTTACAGCAATGATGTGGTCTCCACTAAGTGGAGTAGTGCCTTTACAGTTGCCATTGAGACCTGCAACCGGTGTACAGTACTGGGCTGTAGCTACCTGCGATGCCAGCAATAAACTTGCTGCGGCAAATACATTTTTAATTTTCGGGTACAGTTTGATATTCATACTATCTGCGTTTGCGGATTTTTTTAATTGAATCTTACTTTACTAAAGTTAAGTCTAATAGCAATGATAATAAAAAAAAGTTAATTCTCAAAGGCATGATTTACTGCTTTTCAACAGGCAATAAAACATCTGCCTGAATAATAGACGATTAAAGCTGACAAAGCGTTTGGGGGCATATGTCATAATCATTATTATTAATCCGATTTTAATCTTTCTGTCAACAAAAAAAGCCGGAATAATATCCGGCTTTCATGTATGCATAAATTTTAAAAATTAGTCTTTTGTGAACTTCAGATTGTGCACAGTTTCATTATCTGTGTATTGCAAAATGTAGATACCCGGAGCATAGTGGTTTACATTTACTGAAGTCTGATCCTTATCTATAGCCAATGTATTCATAACACGGCCTTTAACATCTGTTATCTGTACGTTGGCAGTACCTTTCAGGCCAATAGCTTTAATGGTAAGCACATCTTTTACCGGATTAGGATAAGCCTCCAGTTGGAATGGCATATTTGCAGTATTTGCAACACCCAGTGGCGGAGATGTAACAAAATCAATAGAACTCCAGCCTGAAGCTGATTTTACATTATTATCAGAACACATACAACGTACGTGTGCAGAATAAGCTGTTTTAGGTTGCAGATACGGTGTTTGCAAAGCAGGCACTTTCAGAGGTGTACCGTTTGCAGGCAGGTTTTGTGCCGAACCAAAGAAGTATTCGTAGCTGTATGCTGTAGCCACAAGAGGCCATGAAATAATAGCATTATTTGCGTCTATATGCGTCAGTGAAAGCACTGGTTTACGACATGGTGTAGGTGTGTAGAATGAGTCCAGAGACCAACCAGAGCTATCATCTTGTACACATTTAGCACGTACGTGCACATAATGCCATCTACCCTCTTTAAGGCCTGTTAATGCTTTAAAATTGGTTGTCATTGTAATAATATTCGGGTTGGTAGGGAATGGATCGGTTCTGAAAGTGTCTACCAATAGCTTGAAGCCCGTTACATTCGGATCTTGTGTCCACTGTATATTGGCAGAGTTGCTATCTATGTTCGTTGCCAGAAAGCCGTATGGTATTTTACAAGGAGGTAATGTTGTAAAGGCAATTGTATCCCACATAGAATAGCTGATAGCACTACAATAATTGCGAACACGCAGATAGTGGGTTTTGTTAGGATACAGGCCTGTAACCAATGCACTGGTAGCTGTTGTTGCAGTAATTGGGGTAATAGCCATACCCGGCGTAGTAGTGTCAATTACATATTCGTATTTAAAAGAGCCTGTAATAGGTGTCCAGTTAACAGTTGCTCTTGTAGATGCTATATTTGTAGTTGGCAAGGCCAGCGTTTTTGTACAAGGAGAGCCAGGTATTACATCCAAGCCTAATTCCGGTTGGCCGGCACCACTACTGCTAATTGTAGTACTTGAAGATGATCCCCACTGCCTGCGGCTACCCGTAGATGTGGTCATTTGGTGTGTGAACCCAGTAACATAGCCCGTTTGTGATACGTCTAAGATGAAATTAGATACACCATCATAAAAGTAAGGTGTACTGAGTGTAAAGGCTACCCATCCTCCATTAGTAACCGGGCCTGTGCTGTACGTACTTGCAGACAAACAGTTCGTCAAACCAGTAGCCCATACACCGCCACCTGAAGGCATAGCTGTTAACGTTGTCGTACCAATACTGATGTTTAAATTGGTATATGTTGCACCAGAGTGAGTACTTAAACTTTTAAAATAGATTTTGGTAATCATACCCATTGGTAACGAAGGTGCAAACTGATTTTGGTTAAACACCCACTGAACTCTGTTCGTTGTACTGCTAAATGGGAATACATTGTTGCTACCTGTTGCAGAAAACACGTACTGCGGAGGCTGTGCATTCGCAAAATTTGCTGCAAGACACAGCAAAACGATAACGATTTTAGATAGAAGTTTGCTCATTATTTTATGGGTTCTATTATTATTATAACAATATTTTACCGATACTAATATACCAATCAATAGACGTAAACGAGCATAATATAGATAGTTTTTACTTGTATTTTAATCTGTTTTTAACCTGCATAACAAAGCTGCATTGTAAAACAAGTGCATACACATACCAATTAAATATAACATTATTAAAAATTAAAGGCTACTGCAAATGCAGTAGCCTTTATTATTGAAAACTATTTATTAAAAAATTACATCTTCGTAAAACGCATCATGCTTGTGTTCTCTCCGTCTGCAAACTTAACAAAGTACACACCTGCAGTCAGCGATTTAACATCGATAGCCATTTTGCTACCTGTGATGTTTGCAACACTCATCACTTTACCGGCAACATCGGTAATATATACAACAGCATTATTACTATAACGACCACTAATTTCAACATTCAATATTTCTTTAGCCGGATTAGGGTAAAGACTCATTGATACTGCATCATTGTTTATATTATTAATGCCAAGCGGTGGATTTGTTACAAACTCAAGAATACTCCAATCTGATGTAGAATACACATTATTATCACGACACTTACAACGTACAAACAAATCGTATGTAGTTTTTGGCTGCAATGCTGCAACCTGCAGATAAGAGAACTTGATAGGTGTACCCAAACTTGGAGGTGTAGTAGATGTACCTAAGAAATACTCATACTCATAAGCAGTATTTACAGCAGGCCATCCTGCTACAGCACTGTTTGAGTAAAGATTAGACAACATTAACTGAGGTTTGCGGCATGGTACCGGCGTGTAGAACGAATCTAAAGACCATCCGGAGCTATCATTCATCACACATTTAGAACGTATGTGTACATACTGCCAACGACCTTCGTTAAGACCTGTAACCTTATGATACCTGTTGGTAACAGTTTTGATGCCGGGATTGCTGAGCAGCGGCGCACTGCGGTTAGTATCTACAATGTATTGCCATGCAGTAACGTTTGTAGCAGTATCCCACTGAATGTTTGCAGAATTAGAATCTACATTGCTGGCAAGGAAACCTTTAGGTACAACACATGGAGGTAATGTAGTAAAACGTATTGTATCCCATTGAGAGAATGATGTTGCTGCACAGTAGCTCCTTACACGCATGTAGTGTGATGTGCCAGGTTTTAAACCTGAAACTGTAGCAGTTGTAGCAGTTGTAGATGCTATTGGCAACCAAACACCACCTGCTGTTATTGTATCTACTACATAATCATATTTTAATGCACCGGTAACAGGTGTCCAGTTGAGCGTAGCACCCATAGAGCTGATACCTGTTGGCAACAATGCTGTAGGCTTTGTAGGACATGGACTCATTACTTCAAAACCATAATCTTCTATTTCTCCAAATGAGTATGTACCACAAGGTGTGAAAGATGAAGTAGCATACACACACATTACACGCATACGCGTCATACCTGGTGTAGCTGTCAGAGGTACTGTAAAACTACCTGAAAACACGCCACCACCACTAATATAGGTGAATGAAGTCATTTGCTCACCAGCGTCATTCAACACCCCATTTTGGTTCCAGTCTACAAATATTGTGTAATACTCACCAAAGCTTGGTGTATTCGTAGCTGAATAGTTTACAGTCTGTCCAGGGTTTGCTGTCACTTTCATACTCATGTAACTACTGATACCACTGGACACAGCGCAACCGGTATTGGGGTTGCTGATATTGTTGATACCACCAGTTGTAGAAAACGACTGGATATAGTCGCTGGATGTACAGCCAAAAGAGAAGCTCGGGTTGCAATAAGTTTGTGCTTCAGCGTTGTTTACAGATAGTAAGCAGACAAGTGCTGCAGCCATCCTTAGTGCATGTTTGTAAATAGAAATCATAACTATAGTTTTCAAAAAATGTTTACGTGAGAGTCGATGATTATATGGCTTGTTTTGTCATACCTATGTCTATACAACGATAATGGTTTGTCAAAACATAGTCATATATTAACCATGTGTTTTAAAATTACATTAAAATCTTTGAATAATTATACTCAATAGTTAATTTTTCTCATTAAAATATCCACAATTTAACTTTGAGTTTAAACTGATAATCAAATACATATGCAAGAATAGGCATTAAAAAAGCCGCATCTGTTGATGCGGCTTTTGCATATAAATTATATGATAATTAAGCGATTGTGATACTGTTATCCAGATACACATCTTGGATAGTATTCAGCAACTGAACACCTTCGTTCATTGGCTTTTGGAATGCTTTACGACCGCTGATAAGGCCCATACCACCTGCACGCTTGTTAACAACCGCAGTCATCACAGCTTCTGCCATATCTGATGCACCTTTAGATTCACCACCAGAGTTAATCAAACCGGCACGGCCCATGTAGCAGTTAGCCACTTGGTAACGACACAGGTCGATTGGGTGATCTGTAGTCAGTTCGTCGTATACTTTTTTGTGAGTTTTACCGAAGTTCAGCGCAGTGTAGCCGCCATTACCAACAGGCAATTTTTGCTTGATGATATCTGCCTGAATAGTTACGCCCAGGTGGTTTGCCTGTGCGGTAAGGTCTGCTGCTGTGTGGTAGTCAACACCATCTTTCTTGAAAGAGCTGTTGCGCAGGTAGCACCACAATACTGTAGCCATACCCAGTTCGTGTGCATATTCAAATGCTTTAGCAACTTCTACTATCTGGCGAGCGCTCTCGTCGCTACCAAAGTAGATAGTAGCACCTACAGCAGTTGCACCCATGTTCCATGCATCGCGGATAGTACCGAACATGATCTGGTCGAACTTGTTAGGATAAGAGATAAACTCATTGTGATTGATCTTAACGATGAAAGGTATTTTGTGAGCGTATTTGCGAGCTACTGCACCCAGTACACCATAAGTAGATGCAACAGCGTTGCAACCGCCTTCCATAGCTAGTTTTACGATATTTTCAGGATCGAAATAAATAGGGTTTGGAGCGAAAGACGCACCTGCGCTGTGCTCGATACCCTGATCTACAGGAAGAATAGATACATAACCAGTGTTTGCAAGACGGCCATTGCCCATCAGTGCCTGAATGCTTTTCAGGGTTTGGATGTTACGGTTAGACATTTGCCATACGTCATCTACAACATTGCCTGTAGGCAGGTGCAGTGCAGATTTGTCGATGGTTTTGCAAGTGTGGTCCAGATAAAAACCCGCCTGGTCGCCCAGCAGTTCCTGTATTTTTGTCGATGCCATATATATATGATATTTTTCCTTAAAAAGTGTGCAAAGATAATTATTAAACCAATAAGTTGGTTACTGCCCTGTAGTTAATCAGGGGTTAAGAATGAAGACTTTACATTCAGCACTTATATCTACCGAAGGCAAAGCCTCTCCCTTTTCATTTTTCAGTTGCCAGTTGGTATTGTATTGGGGATAATAACAGTAATATTTCACGTCGTACTTACGTAGTTCTGGCAGTAATTCCTGAAAGCTTGCTGGCGCTTTGTACATGATGTAATAGCTATTGCCTGAGAAATAGGCTACTCTTTGCATAGATACAGCCTCAGGCATACCAAAAACGACATTAGAAGCTATGTTACCCTTTATGCCTTGTTGCTTTAAGTCTTGCGCCAACTTATATTCTGCCGTGCCTTTGTTCCACATACTCTTCATATCCCACACAGGCCATATAGCATAGCTGAGGGCAAAGAGCAAGATTATACCATTGCGGTTAAGCATCCTGCTTTTGCGCAGTATTGCCATACCCAATACCATGCTGATAGGCAGCATATACCAGATATAGCGCGGCTCGAAGTTGATAAGCAGAAACGGCAATGGGAAAATGCTGTAAGGTATGATGACAGGATAGTATGCGCGGTACTTTTGCCGCATCACTTTGCGAAACAAAAGCAGCCAAACCATATATACCCAGACCGCCAGAAAACCTACACCTATCATCAGGCTGCTGAGTGTAAACTTGTAACTGTTCTGCACCAGCTTCATCAATTGACGAATGAAAAGTGCTGATGAACTCCAGAACCGGGGAGTTTCCCCATTTACCAGCCACGGGTCTTGCCAATAGCTGATGCCATTGCCTGCGGGCAGCAGGCAGCCTACACTATCCTTCCAGTATGGGTGCCCTACCAGATACCACGACATATTGAGCTTGCCGGCAGTGCCTGTTGTCCACATGCCATATTTATGATGCAATGCAAACAACCACGGGCTGCTTAGTAACACCATTGTGCCAATCATTACCGCCGATATCTTCAGCCACTCTACCCTGCTAGCACTTCGCCATGCACGGGTATTGTAGAACACTACCGCCAGTGTACTGAGTATAAAAAATGGGAAGGCATAGGCTTTGGCAAAGTATGCCAATGCACCCAGCACACCTGCCCCCAACCAATATAATGGTGTGTGCCTGAACTTGTGGCTTACCATCAGACGCAGTGCATAAAGCAAGAAGAAACACTCCCATATATCATCATAGTTCTGATAATACACTGCGTATGCAAGAAACACCGAAGAAGCCATACAAAGCAACCACTGTGCAAAGCTATTGATGCTATACCTGATGAAAAATGAATGGGTGATGCGTAGCAGTAATACTGCGCCAATAGCATTGGCTATAATTGCACCGTCAATGGCAGTAGTACCTAGTTTAATAAATATCGCCGTCAACCAGCAGCTCCACGGGCTCCAATATCCGTTCACAGCATTCAGCCAGTCGCCATTTGCATATAGCTTGGATATAGTAAGATAGGCAGTAGCATCCGGGTCCACATAGTATTTGCAATACGGATAGTAAACGGCAATCAACAACAATAGCACTATGGCCGATGCAATAAATGGTATGTGTTTGCGAATCTGTTGCAAGATGGTTTATTTACCCTTTGCAATATTAGCAGTATTGCGCAGCCTTTGCAACTGTAACTGAAAACCTATTGCCGCACATGCCATTGCAATAAGCGACACAGGCATGAAGTAACGTATATGCGCTATAGCACCTGCAATAAATACATAATAGGCTATCAGCAGGAATGCAAATACACGTATGCGCACATCGACACTTTTGCTGAAGAAAAATAATAACATGCCTGCCAGGCGCAGCAGGTTGAAAGCCAGCACCACCATAGCAATCGGGAATGAAGGACTGCGTGAAATGTATTCCTTCAACCCGCTGATACCTTTTTCCTGAAGTGTTGCATAAAAGCCCGATTTATCGTGCAGGTCGTACAGTCTTTCAAGTGTCAGCCTCCCTGTAAACATATCAATCTCTCCTTTTCCAGGGTCTATCAGCATCCGCAAACTATGCTTCTTATTATAGACCCGGAGGCCACCG
>JAFLBN010000002.1 GCA_017303395.1 Chitinophagales bacterium | reverse complement strand
CCATTCCGAACAGAGAAGTTAAGCCCCTCATGGCCGATGGTACTGCACCACAATGCGGGAGAGTAGGTAGCCGCCATATTTATTACTAAGCCGTTCTGTACACAACAGAACGGCTTCTTTATTGCAGATAACTTATCTAAAAAAGAGCACTACTTCAGTAGTTATTATACATATTGTAAAAGCCATTCTGGAAAGAATGGCTTTGTGTGTATAAGGGGAGATTGAAGAGAATCTTATTTATCGTTTATTCCAAACAGTGGTATGTGTAGGGATAGGACTGGCTTCTTTTACAGTCAGTATCTGTGCTATCATTTTCATATCGCTACTACGGTATATGCTAACAACTGTTTTTACCAGATTATCTGTAATGCTTATGTTGTTCAGCCTGTGTATTACTGTATCATTTGCATCACAGTTTGCATAATAGAGTATATCACGATAGGTAGTGTGATATTTGCTGTATTGCAGATTACTTTCCTCTCTCAGATAGCTATTTACGCAATGGTCTGAAATAATAGGGTATGAAGCAAAATACAGTAGCCCAACGCCGTTAATATCCTGATAGTGATTTATCTCATAGCTACGTTCATCTACTATATCATCATTGATATAAAAGCTATGCATACCGTTGCTTACAACTTGTTGTGTAGCTTTTTTGATGCTGCAGTATGAGCAGAACAACATTGGTATTTTGGCCAACTTATTGATGTGATTCACAGCAGTAACAGGGACACTTTTACAAATCTGTTTGTTGCTACCTGTACTTAGTAAAGAGAAGCAACTCATAAGGTTAGCTTTAAATATTTTATCTGCGCAGTAACCGGTTATTTCACTAAAGTAGGTGCTGTCTCCATATCGGTTTATGCTACCTTGTATATCTATTACTTCGTTTTCCAGATAGTGGTTCAGCTGGCTTGTTCTGTAGTTGATTCTTACAAATGCCGCACACAACCTGTCGCCTGCAGCATTGGTAATTCCCGAAGATTTGCTTTCCAGTCCTTTACTCAGCAACTCCCAGTGTACATCACCAATTTCTTTTAGCAGCCAATTTTCAGATAGTGCTTTATTGGCCATCTGGGGTAATTTTATTTCCTGTTTGCGTTGTACAAGTATCTTCTTCTTTACAGGTACTTTACTTTCGTCAATAGGGGTAAATTGTAATATTTGTTCTTTGACTTCAAGTTGTTTCGTTATCATGCTTCGGGTTTTAGGCAAGAATATTGTTGAATTGTTGTTCTACTGCATATCTGCATAAACCCTCAAAGTGAGTATATATATCCGGCTCTTGAATATCCTTCATCAGCTCTGAAAGTATATCTACATCAAAATCATAATCAGGTGCCAATAAGTAATCGTTTAGTTGCGGGCCAACTGTACGGTAATACATCTTCTCTGCAGCATTCATATTCTCAGGTATAGCATCTGTAAACTCAAACGTATCCCAACCAATTTCTTTCAGCAATACGGGTATGGTAAATGTGTTGGGTACATACTTACTACTAACGATGTTTAGTTCTTTAATATCTGTATCTATGGCTCTTACAATTGCTTTGGCTGCATAGTCTACCGCTACAATGTTAAGGCCCGATGCAGAGTTGATGGTAATGCGTAGTTGCATGCCGTTGTAGTTGCTATGTTTAATGCGGTAGAAGAAGGCGCCGAACAAATAGAAAACAAGGAAACGGCCTATAACATGGTGCGGATGATCTACAAGCCTGCCGCATATTATACTGGGGCGTAGGACCTGACATTTCAGTCCATATCCCTCGCATAGTTCAAATAGTTCCTTTTCCATTTGAGCTTTAAATTGCTCGTAGTAATTTCTATATGCAACTTCCGACATTACAGGATATTGCTCGTTATATTCCATTGGTCTGTAGGCAAATGCCGTGCTGATATAGCTCACCTGATGTATATATGGCCTGAGCGCTTGTATCAGGTTTTGTGTACCCAGATAATTTATGTTCCTGATTTCTTCATAAGCACTGGCATTGTTACCAAGATTTACAGATGCGGCGCAATGTATTAGTTGATACCTTTTATTAGTGTTTAATATCTCTAGGTCTGCATCGTTGATGTTTTGCAGATCCATATCTATCAGCTTTACATGATTGCTGCGCAGGCGTTCGATGTCTATTTGTTTCAGATATCCGGGTAGTAGTTTTTCTGTAAATACTTCTTCAAAACGTTCAGTATGTGTTTTATCGTTTTTAGAACGAAGTAGTAGTACAATCTCTCCATTGTAGTTGTTGTCATGAATCTTTTGCAATAGTTCGTAGAAGATATGAGAGCCCAGTACGCCTGTTACACCTGTAAGAATGAAATTCATATTGTGAAATTTTATGTTTAGAGTTAGTGTTGACTGTGTGTGTTATTGAAAGCTTTATTGATTTCCTCAATCCTCTCTGAAGACCATATGTATACCACCATGCACAATGCAAGTGCAGAGAGTACCACCAGTAACATTTTTGTGTTATATGTGCTAAGTGAGAAAGGAAAATGCTTTTTCTGTTGCATAGCGCAAAGATGTTGCAGCCATGCAGTGCATCGCAAATATCAGGAGTGCCAATTCTGTTACAGGAGCGTTCCGAAAACGTTCCTTAGGTGTAATTGGTTGTAAATGAATTGATTGTGACTGACGTTATATCATATCAACTACCTCATCGATGCTGCCATCTTCCGGTAAATTGAGCTTGTTTCTCAGGCGGTAACGATATTTTCTGATAGCAGAAGGACCCACACCAAGTATGTTGGCCATGTCTTTGGGGGCAAGTTTCAGTTTACTTAACACCATAAAGCGGGTTTCTGCGGGGGTAAGGTCAGGGATTTTCAGCCTCAGTCTATGAAGAAAGCCCTTATGTACCTGCTCGAAAAGATTGCGGAAATTATCCCATTCTTCATCTGTTAGTATGGTAGATTGTTGCAATTTGAACAGGACTTCATCATTTTCTGCGTCTTCATCTCGTGTTTTATATTGCTCCAATTGTTTTGAAAATTCATCTATCAATTGCGATTTCTGATGCAATACGTTTGTGAAATCAGTTAGTTTATCCTCGGCTTTTTGTTTTTCTGAAAGCAGCTGTTTTTGTTTCAGTTTTTGATTGTTTACATACATCACTGCTATAATTGCGCCCAACAGTATAAAAACCAACAAACCGTTTCTTACCAATACTTCTCTTTTCTGTTTATACTTCAGCTCGTTTTTCTCTTCATTATATTTATCTATCAACGACTTTTTTTCTGCATTAGCCAACTGAACGGCGTTGAATTGTTTATCGAAGCTGTCCTGCATCATCAGGAAAGTATCTTTATACAGGTAGGCAGTTTTATAATCGCTTTTCATCAGTGCCAGTTTGCTGAGCACTTCATATGCCTGGCGGGCCTCTAAACGTTTGTAGTGCCATGATGCACCAAACATATTGCGCCATAAGGTAAGGGGTTCTGATGCATAAAGCGCAGCGTTTGCATAGTCGTGTTGTGTAAGGGCTATTTTAGATAATTCTACAGCCGCTTCGCTCATGCCAAACTTTTGATTGTTTGCTATAGCATACTGTCTGCAAAATTCCATCTCCTTTTTGGCAGCGTGATAGTTCTTGTGTTTCAGGTATGTTTGTCCTATGTTGAGGCGAGATATCAGTATCCAGTTTTTACTTTGTGCTTTTTGGGCGTAGTTGTATAGCTGTTCAAAATAATGCAGTGCAGTATCATAGGCTGCTATTTCCAGATAGGAGAGTGCTAACGCATTGATTGTACCAGTTTGTTCATCTTTGATGATGCCACTTGAAGGATATGCTTTTTTGAAATAGTAAATGGCATTCTTATAATCATCAAACTGATAATACACGAGACCAAGCGTATACAAGTATCTGTTTTTTAGTGGGAATTCTTGCTCAGTAAGTTTATCATAGGCATAGTATGCATCCAGATACAGGCCTAATGCAATACCATATTGATTGCGTTCCTGATACAGATAGTCTGCAAAGCTTTGGGTTGCAGCAATGTCAAGATATTGTTTGTCTTTGCTATGAAAGGATGCCAGCAGGTCTTCATACTCTTTATAGGGTACCTGTTTTTTATCTTTTTTCAGCTTATAGCGAAATTGCTCAAGCCGCAAGTGTTCTGCAAGCCCGTTATCATCTTTCTCTTTAGCTTTTGTAGCGATGGCAGATATGGTTTTGTCAAACACAATAGGGGCTTTAATGCCTCCCGGGTCTTGTGTATCGAACAAGGTATCGATAATGATTTCTCTGGTAGCAAAATCTGCATTGAATATAGCCTGAGGTTGGCCAAAAGACTGAAAACAAGCAACGATGAAGAAAGTAAAAAATAACCTTGCCATGCAGCACTAAGATACTGTTCTAAATTAATACAATGAAAAAACCACTCCTTATAGAAGTGGTTCAGCATATCAATATTTAGTATGTTATTTAGCTCTTTTGAACAGATAACGTGTGATGAATAAACCTCCTGAGCTGTTACCGTCAGAATGCTGTGCATGAGATCCTGTAGATACTTGCATTAGCTCCCAGCCTTCGTTGGTATACTGATTGATTCTGTCTACTATAGCGCGGTCATTGTTTGCAATATTGCCAAAGTTGATACCTACCAAACTATAGAAGTTCTTCAACTCTTTTTCTATCATCTGTCCGTTATCGTCTGTAGTAAGTATTCTTGAGCGACCCATACCACCCGGTATTACAGATTCTATTGTAGAAAACTGTTTGTATTCATATACTACATGTTGCTGCGATGCGGCATCGTTTGCCGCAGGTTTGAATGAGAAAGCACCCATTACAATAATTGCAGACAGTGCTGCTACCGAAAACGTTTTGATTACTTCTTTCATAGACTTTTTAGTTATTGCTATAAAAGTAGAACAGAGAATGCAATGTATACCCCTATCTATAACCTGCTATTATATAATCTTTAACGTTTGTTTCGCCAATCTTTGTAAGATTTCTTCTTTTTTTGAACAGGCTTAGCTTCTTGTTCGGGCTTAGTTTTTTCTTTTGTTACAATTGTAGGTTTGGGCTTTGTTATAGGTTTAGCAACTACCGTTGGTGGAGTATTAGTTTTGGAAGAAGTAGCAATTAATTGCTCAATGGTAGTGATTTCAGCAGCCGTCAGGTATCTCCATTTACCGGGAACAAGATTGCCTAGCTCCACATTCATTATGCGTATGCGGGTCAGCTTTTTTACCTCATATCCCAGATATTCGCACATACGGCGTATCTGTCTGTTAAGCCCTTGTGTCAGGATGATGCGAAACTTGCGGCTGCCTTCCTGTTTTACAAAACATTTCTGTGTTACGGTATCTAATACAGGTACGCCATTCCCCATTTTTTGAATGAAATCAGGTGTAATGGCTTTATCTACAGTAACGATGTATTCTTTCTCGTGGTTGTTTTCGGCACGCAGTATTTTGTTTACAATATCGCCGTCGTTCGTAAGAAAGATTAAACCGTCAGAATCCTTATCCAGCCTGCCTATCGGGAAGATGCGCTTTGGGTAGTTCAAAAAACCGATGATATTGGTTTTGTCTTTGGTATCTGTCGTAGATGTGATGCCTACCGGTTTGTTTAGTGCTATGTATACAGGTTTATTGCTAGTCTTCAACTTGATTGGTTCTCCATCTACAGCTACTTTATCGCCTGCAGCTACACGTGCACCTAATCCTACGGTTTTACCATTGATGGTAACACGCTGTTGCTCTATGTATTTGTCGGCCTCTCTACGGCTGCAAAAGCCTGTAGAGCTGATATATTTATTTATACTTATTAGTTCTGAAGCGTCAGACAATTTAGAATTGCTTTCCTTCTTTTTTCCACTGTGCATATTGTCTGGTCTTTGCGTATTTAATCATGGTTTCCATTGCATTCAGCCGGCATACAAGCCAGCCGGCATAGCCATCCAGAAAACCGAGGCGCAAAATAAAGTCTGTAAAGAACTTCCATTTAGGCCCCAACATTATTTTTAAAGTACTATAGTTTTTCTCTTTCTCTACCCGAAGGCGTGCAGCTATTTCAGAGTACTTTTCTATTTTCTTTACGTATTCAGATATACTGTTGAAACTATAGTGTAGTAAATCACCTTTCAGGTTTCCAGTTTTTTCACTGGTATCGTATAATTCCCATTTATCGTGTGGATTTTCACCTGTCCATTGTCCTTTCGTACGGTTGAATAGCCTGATTTTAGCATCCGGATACCAGCCGCTATGGTGTATCCATGTACCGCAAAAATTATTCAATCTAGGGAATCTGTATGCGTTCAGGCTTATAGACTGCTTTATATGAAGTATACTTTTCTGAAGCTCAGCACTCAGGCACTCATCTGCATCCAACGATAAAATCCAATCGTTTGCAGCTTTTTGCGCAGCAAAATTCTTCTGCTCAATATGCCCCAGAAATGGCTGCAGTATTACATTAGCACCATACTGTTTTGCAATACTTACGGTGTTGTCTGCAGACATACTATCTACTACCAGTATTTCGTCTGCCAGTTCTTTTACCGAGTCGAGGCAACGTGCCAGATTTCGCTCTTCATTCAGTGTAATAACTACAACACTTAGTTTTATCATATATGGTTGAGAAACAGACGGCAAAATTAGGTATAAAAAATCAGCCCTTCCGGGCTGTATTTAAGATAGTAGTTGTTGTCTTAGGAGAAACTCTAGCTGAGCGTTGGTAACACCAAGTTTTTCCGTCAGTTCCTTCTCGTCTTTTCGCAGGGTATATACTTCAAAGGCACGCTTGATGGTCATATCCAATTCTTCCTCATTCCAGGGTTTGGTAAGATAATGGAAGATTTTACCTTTATTAACCGCGTCAATTACAGCATTCAGGTCTGCATAACCTGTCAGCAGTACACGCATCGGGTCAGGATATTCTTCAAGTATAGACTCCAAAAACTCAACGCCTGTCATATTAGGCATGCGTTGGTCTGTAATAATGATATCAATCGGATTGGCACGTAGTATTTTGATGGCTTCCTCACCACTTATAGCGGTGTGTACATTGTACTTTATGCGAAAAGTAGCTTTGAACGAAACAAGGTTGTTTTGTTCATCATCTACATAAAGTATGTTTATTTTATTTTCTGCCATGTGTTTTTAGCTATGTGCGTTACAGTACAGTGTAAGGGTGTTTTGGTGCAATAATAAGTACAAATTAAGCCATTTGCTTCAATTTTTAGTGTAAAACAGGATAATTTTTACAATTATTCATACAGGATATGTAAATTTGCATACCCGTTATTTCAGATATATTTAGCGATTAAGGCGATAGAGAGAGTGCTAAAATCGTTATAAATGAAAAAATATAATCCTCCCACTAAGCTTTTCAGCCTATTGAGGGCTGTTCCTATTGACTTTATTAATTATTTGTCGTAAATTAATATTGATTTTCTTTATATGTAACTTTCTTACCAGAACGGCATTGTAGAGAACTTCTGCATTTTCTAAAGCATTAGAGGATAACAACAAAATGATAATAAAAAACACTGCCCGTATAATAACACTCAGACAAACAAACTTGAGAATGCCCCTTCCATTCACCTTTATAAAGAAGCATTCGGCACATGAGTGACATTAAGATTGTAATAAAAGCTTTCAGAGCACCTGATGACAAAGAGGCGTGTCATAGGTTTGTAGACGGGCACATGAAAGTTTTAAAAATTTATGGTATTACAATGATAACGTCTGCCAACGTAGAGTGGTTTGACGACCCCGATACATATGTAATATTGGTAGAGTCTGAAACCGGTGAAAAAGTATATGGAGGTGCACGTGTGCAAGTAGCAGGTGGTAAGTTTCTGCTGCCTATAGAAAAAGCTGTACAAGAAATGGATGCCTCTGTACACGAAGAGGTAATGAGGAAAGCACAAGCGGGCACAGCAGAATTTTGCGGACTATGGAACAGCAGAGAGGTGGCTGGTCTCGGTATTGGTAGCATGTATCTGGGTAGGGCTGCGGTTGCCATTACCGAGCAATTGAAACTTACTACCATGTTTGGCCTTTGTGCCCCTGCAACAGTTAAAAACAGTGCCCGCGTAGGCTTTGAAATAGCAACATTCCTAGGCAATAATGGCACATTTTACTATCCTAAAGAAGATCTTATTGCCACTGCGGTAATAATAAACGATACAACAAACCTTCCAACAGCAGATCCTGAAGAACGCGATATCATATTTGATCTGAGGCAAAACCCGTACCAGCACAAGCATGAACAAGGCCCTAAGGGCAGAACGCTTGATGTGGTGTACGATTTACAGATTCCAAATTTATAAGCGATTCTTAACCATCAAACTTCATAAAATCATGTCAGAGGAAAAATTAATTAACGCACTGAAAAGCACAGTAGGCGAAGAAAATGTCATTGCAGACAAGTCTTATTTAGCAGCAGCAGAAGCTACCAATTACAGAACAAATCAAAAAATTGCACTGGTTGTAAAACCCGGTACTACAGAAGAGTTGCAGGCATGTGTACGCATAGCCAATGAATATAAAGTGCCTGTTTATCCATCAAGCCGGGGCTGCAATTGGGGATATGGCTCTCGTGTGCCTGTTGCAGACAATAGTATATTGATAGAATTGAGTAGAATGAACCGTATCACCGATTACAATGAGCAATTGGGATATGTGACACTGGAACCAGGCGTTACTTTTCAGCAATTATTTGAATTTTTAAGAGAACAAAAATCTGAACTGATATTAAGTGCTACAGGTGGTAGTACAGGATCAAGCCTGGTAGGTAATGCCATTGAACGCGGTATAGGTACAGGTTTGTATGCAGACAGGTTTTCCACTGTGTGTGGTGTTGAGGCTGTATTGCCCAATGGAGAGTTAGTTGCATCCGGCTTTGGCAGGTATGGCAATCATACGGCAACACATGTGTATAGGTGGGGGTCAGGACCGGCAATAGACGGGCTGTTTTCACAGTCAAACTTTGGGATAGTGACAAAGCTCACACAATGGCTGATGAAACTGCCTGAATACTTTCAGTTGGTTGCCTACAGGCTGAAGGATAACAATCGTTTACCTGCATTGATAGATAAGCTGCAGGATATGTCTATGAGCGGGCTGGTGCGTCCTACTATTACG
This sequence comes from Chitinophagales bacterium, assembly GCA_017303395.1. Lineage (GTDB taxonomy): Bacteria > Bacteroidota > Bacteroidia > Chitinophagales > Chitinophagaceae > Polluticoccus. The sequence continues at coordinate 411,068 of JAFLBN010000002.1, read as the reverse complement.
ATGTACAACGATTTCAGGGTATTATCTACTGTCATACAATATCCATTCCATGCATTTACACCTGGCAAATCTCACCCGAATGAAGTGCTGGATTATATAAAAACCAACACACCACTTGGTGCTTTGGCAAGTACATGGAATGGTGAGATTAGCATACGCTCTGTTAGTCAGGAACATGGCAAAGTACAGGCATCAATCATAGAGCAAGAGCTTCGCCCGTATGTAGATGAGTTGTTTGTGGTTGAAATAAGCAAAGAGGAAATGATGGAAACGCTTGATAATCATTATAAAGGTGTGACAGGCGATAGAGAAACAGATGCATTGCGCTCTTACCTGCTACGCAAATACATTGGCATACCTGAAAATACACCTATTAAGCAAACATATTGGAGAAAACGAATGCCAATACCAGAGCAGATGAATCCTGACAGGGACAGATGTGGTATGATATGGATGTCTCCGATTGTGCCTTTTGCAGGTAAGGATATAGCTAAGGCTATAGAGATAATAAACAGCGTTGTGTATAAATACCCGTTTGAACCTGCTATATCATTGCAATGTATGACGGAAAGGGCTATCAACATCATCGGCTCAATTAATTGGGATAGGGATGTGCCGGGAGAAGATGAACAAGCAGAGAAATGTTATGCTGAGTTGAATGCAACACTAAAGGCAAACGGTTTCTTCCCTTACAGAGATACCACAATGGGTATGCAGATGAAAGCGGAAGAGGGTATTGATGATCCGTATATCCGTTTCTTGTCTGATATTAAGCATGCAATTGACCCGAATAATATTCTTGCCCCCGGTAGGTACAATATTATTTAGTTAATTACTTGTATTATAATGATAAACAAGCTATTTTGTTACCTGTAAACAATCTGCAATGAATTACCTGAAAGTCGTACTGATTTTCTCTTTATTACTCTTACAAGGTTTAAGGTCGCTTGCAGAACCGATTATATCATTTACCCAAACAGGAAAAGTAATATCAATTGGCCGCCAAGTCTCAATTCTTGAAGACAGCAGTGGCCAATTGAAATTTGAAGCCGCTGTAAAATCTACTGCATATAAGCCTGCTACTACCAATGTTCCAAACCTTGGTGTTAGCAATAGTACCTTCTGGGTAAAATTTATTGTAAAGAATGAGTCTGAAAATGACAGGCTCTTACTGGAACTGGACCAACCTACAATAGACCAGGCAACGCTCTATACTATCGAAGCAGATGGACGTATAACAGAACAGGCTGAGGGCGAATTCAAAAAATACGGCGAACGCAGATATAATAATCAAAACCACGTATTCGACCTGCATGTACAACAGGGAGAAACACATACTTATTATCTGAAAGTAAAGAGTGCAGAACAGATGGTGCTGCCAATGTTTATTGGTGATGCTAAACCTGTGATGGAATCTCTGATGAACAAGGATGTGATATTCGGCATATTCTTCGGCATCATGCTGGTGATGTTGTTGTACAACCTGTTTATCTATTTTACCACAAAAGATAAGGGATACCTGTATTACGTTTTATACATTTTTCTGCTGTCTTTATCTCAGGCAAGCCTTTCTGGTTATGCATTCAGGTTCTTGTGGCCCAACTCTCCGTGGATAGCTGAGAACAGTGTATATCTTTTCCCTGCTGTTGCAGGTCTTGCTGCTATGGTCTTTGTGAAAGAGTTTTTGCAAACAAAAATGGTAGCGCCCAAGCTTACAAAAGTGCTGAATGTTCTAATTGGCATTTTTGTATTTGCTATACTGTGTATATTTTTCGGCCTGAAGCTTTTGAGCTTCAATCTAATGCAGTTGAATACAGCGATAGGTTCATTGTTTGTATTGTACCTCTCAGCTGTAGTACTGAAACGTGGCAATAAATCCGCCCTTTTCTTCCTGATAGCATGGTCTGTATTGCTGATTGGCGCTACCGTATTTGTGCTGAAGGATTTCGGTGTATTCCCTTACAATAACTTTACGTCGTCTATACTTGCCATCGGCTCTGCTATTGAAGTTGTACTACTGTCATTCGCACTTGCCAATAAGATAAGCATACTGCGTAAGGAGCGAGAAACTGCACAGGCACAAGCCATGCAGGCTGTTGAAGAAAATGCACGCATAGTAAGAGAACAAAATATCATACTGGAAGCAAAGGTTACTGAGCGTACACAGGAACTGAAAACATCGAATGAGGAGCTAAATAAAACACTCAAAGACCTGAAAGAAGCAGAAATGCAATTGGTTGAGTCTGAGAAAATGGCGTCTCTTGGTCAGTTAACAGCGGGTATAGCACATGAAATCAATAATCCGATAAACTTCGTAACATCAAACGTAAAACCACTGAAACGAGATGTGCAGATGGTGATAGACATGCTCAATCAGATTGAAGAAATCTCTTTGCAAGATGGAACCGTAGATGATAAGAAGCAGAAAATAGACGAGCTGAAACAAGAATACGATTTCGATTATTTGAAAACTGAAATTGATTATCTGATAAACGGTATCAATGAAGGTTCCTCAAGAACTGCTGAAATAGTGAAAGGTTTGCGTATCTTCTCTCGTCTGGATGAAGATGACCTGAAAAAGGCAGATATTAACGAAGGCTTGGAATCTACCTTGGTTATTGTAAATAATCAGTTAGATAACAGGATAGATGTTATAAAACAATTCAGTGAGCTTCCATTGGTAGAGTGTTACCCGGGTAAGCTGAATCAGGTGTTTATGAATATGATTTCCAATGCCTTGCATGCTATCAAGTCCAGATACAAGGAAGATAAGGGTGGTGCGCTTACCATATCTACAAGTGCCAGCGATACTCATGTATTGGTAAGCATCAAGGATAATGGTACGGGTATGGATGAAAACACCAAAAAGAAGCTTTTTGAGCCTTTTTTCACTACAAAAGACGTTGGAGAGGGTACAGGTTTGGGATTGTCGATTGCTTATAATACTATTGTAAAACATAACGGATCTATAACGGTTAATTCGGAATTGGGTGCAGGAACGGAGTTTATTATTGAGATTCCTATTATTCACCAAAATTAAATATTGCATACGTGAGCAATAAGGATAAAATAAAGGTGCTATATATTGATGACGAGCAGAATAATCTCGTCAGTTTCAAGGCATCATTCCGCTTTGACTACAACGTGTTTATTGCCAATAATACAGATGAGGCAGTAAGCATATTGCGTCAAAACCCTGATATAAGCGTTATACTCAGCGACCAGAAAATGCCTGATAAAACAGGTGTTGAGTTTTTTGAGGAAATACGTCAGGAGTTCCCGAACCCGGTAAGGATATTAATTACTGGTTATGCCGATATAGAATCTGTAATCAGTGCCATCAACCGTGGCCATGTATTCAGGTACATCAAAAAGCCGTGGTCTGAAGAAGATATTCGTTCTTCAATAGATCAGGCACATAAGTTTTATATTACAACTGCACTCCTCGCTATTAAAAACGACGAGTTGCAGAAAGCCTACAACGAGCTGGATAAATTTGCCTACAGTGCAACGCACGATATGCGCGGCCCTATTCTTAGTGTGTTGGGTATTATAGACCTGTCCAAGAATACCGAGGATGTAGGCGAGATAAAGAGCATGCTGGATATGATGGAGAATGCCATGATGAAACTGGATAACTACATCCAGAATCTGCATGACTATTACAGCATTCGCCGTGGCGAGGTGGAAATAGAGGATATACACTTCCCTGACCTGGCAAAAGAAGTATGCGATATATACGAGGTGACAAGTAAGATGAATAATGTTCGTTTTACCAATACGGTTACGCAAACCGAAAGTTTCCGTTCAGATGATGTATCGCTGAAAATTATACTCAACAACCTGTTATCTAATGCCTTTAAATATCAGCAGAAAGGTCAGGACGATCGCTTTGTTGAATTAACCATTGAAGTATTGAAAGGTGCTGCTGTCATCACAGTTAAAGACAATGGTATCGGAATACCTGAAAACAGCATCAACCAGATATTTAACATGTTTTACCGCGCTACCAATGAAGAGGTGGGGTCTGGTTTCGGGCTATACAACGTAAAAGATGCCCTAGGGAAACTGGGTGGCAAAATAGAAGTAGCATCAAAACATGGAGAAGGAACAACATTTACTGTAACTATACCAAGCAAATAAAAAATGAGTGCACTATTAAACTTTATAGTAGTTGACGATAGCAAGTTGGACTGCTTCATAGCAGAAAAAATAATAAAAAACACAGGCAGGTCTGAAAGTGTAAATACATTTCAGCAAGCCACAGATGCATTGGTATATATCAGAACATTGCCACCTACTACAATACCAACTATTGTTTTTGTAGATATTCAAATGCCTGTGATGAATGGTTTTGAGTTTGTGGAGGCATTTGAAGCATTGCCTGAAAATATCAGACAAGGCTATTCTATCTACATGCTTTCATCATCTATCAATGAAAATGATATTGCTAAGGTAAAAGGTTATCAGTCTGTAAGGCAGTTTCTGAACAAACCGCTTACTAACAATGCAATTACAGTAGTGCTGAATCAACACAGTTAATTTATTGAGTAACATATTTGTCTGCTGTGGTCATTGCTACAGCAGATTTTTTTATAAATAAGGTAGTAATGACACCTGAAAGAAGACAAAGGATAACACATGCACTGAACCGCCGTCAACCTGATTTAACGGTTGTGATGGAAAATGTTTTTGACCCGCACAATATTGCAGCAGTAATGCGTACTTGCGATTCTGTAGGTATACAGGAACTGTACGTGCTGAATACAATGATAAAGCGCCATACAAAGTTTGGTAAGAAAAGCTCTGCAAGCGCTGCAGGTTGGTTAACGGTGCATCAGTTTGATAACACAGAAGAATGCATGGCTGCTGTGAAGAAGAAATACAAAAATATATTTGCTACTCACCTGGGCGAAAAGGCAGTATCGCTTTATGAACTGGACCTTACAGAACCTGTTGCGCTGGTTTTTGGTAATGAACATGCAGGCGTTACAGAAGAGTGCCTTACACACTGCAATGGCAATTTCATTATACCACAGGTAGGTATGGTGAAGTCTTTGAATATATCTGTAGCGTGTGCGGTATCACTATATGAAGCTTACCGCCAGAAAGAACTGAAAGGTATGTATGATGGTACACCTAAACTACCACAGGATGTAATGGACACACTTTCTATAAAATGGGGTCTTGCAGAAGATGCTGAATAAAAAAATCCCGCTCTAACAGAGCGGGATTTTTTTATTCAGGTTGTATTATTCAGCAGTTTTTTCAGGGCGCATCTGTGGAAATAGCAGTACATCCTGTATAGATACTTGTCCTGTCAGCAACATGGCAAGGCGTTCTATACCAATACCAATACCTGCAGTTGGTGGCATACCATATTCCAGAGCACGCAGGAAGTCGTAGTCTATATACATAGCTTCGTCATCGCCACGTTCCATAAGTGCTACTTGCTCTTCAAAGCGTTCACGTTGGTCTATCGGGTCGTTCAACTCACTGTAGGCATTTGCTATTTCTTTGCCATTTACTATCAGCTCAAAACGCTCTACCAAGCCTGCTTTTTCGCGGTGCTTCTTAGTCAGTGGGCTCATCTCAATAGGGTAGTCGATAATGAATGTTGGTTGCACATAGTGTTTCTCGCACTTGCCACCAAATATTTCATCTATCAGCTTGCCTTTACCCATGCTTGGGTCTGTTTCTATCTTCAGTTGTTTACATACATCGCGCAGGCCTTCTTCATCCATATTGCTGATGTCGAATCCTGTATGCTCTTTGATAGCATCATAGATGCTGATGCGCTTGTACGGAGCTTTAAAGTCTATTTCTACACCATTTACATTGGTTACGGAAGTGCCGTTTGTTGCAATGGCTGTTTTTTCCAGCAGTTGCTCTGTGGTATCCATCATCCACAGATAGTCTTTGTATGCAACGTAGAATTCCAAAATGGTAAATTCAGGGTTGTGCGTACGGTCCATACCCTCGTTGCGGAAGTTGCGGCTGAATTCGTAAACCCAATCAAAACCACCAACAATCAGGCGCTTCAGGTAAAGTTCATTTGCTATACGCAGATACAATGGCATATCCAATGCATTGTGATGCGTTGTGAATGGACGTGCAGTAGCACCACCGGGAATACTTTGCAGTACCGGTGTATCTACTTCCAATGCACCATTCACATTCAGAAAATCGCGGATAGCGTTTTTCATCTTGGTTACTTTGGTGAAAGTATCTTTCACTGTTGGGTTAACTATCAGATCTGCATAGCGTTGACGATACTTAAACTCCATATCCGTAACGGCATCAAATGCTTCACCGTCTTTTTCTTTAACAACTGGCAGCGGGCGCAGCGATTTTGTCAGCAGTGTAAACTCCTGAACGTGTATGGATATTTCGCCTGTTTTTGTAGTAAACACATAACCCTTAACGCCAATAATATCACCAAGATCTAGCAGCTTTTTCCAAACTGTAGTGTACATGGTTTTATCTTCTCCGGGGCATATATCATCGCCTTTTACATACAGCTGAATACGCCCTGTAGCATCCTGAATAACGGCAAAGTTTGCCTTGCCCATGTCGCGCACACTCATGACGCGGCCTGCAAGCGATACCTGTTTATAAGCGTCCTTGTTCTCTTCTGTATAGTTTTCCTTTATTCCCTTGGCCGTGTGTGTGATTTCAAATAATGGAGCAGGGAAGGGGTTAATACCCAGTTGCTCTAATTCTTTTAGTTTCTCACGTCTTACAACTTCCTGTTCGCTTAATGTAGCTTGCATATATGTATTAAATGCTTAATGGATAAAATTAAGTGTGTGCAAAGATACACCCTATTAGTTGATTTTGTAATGAATGTTCAGCTTAGTTGCGGGTCAGTTTCAGCAAGGTGCCATTATCTCCGCAAACTAAGAGTTTGCCGTCTGCAAGCAGATATATACAACGTAGGTCTTCTGTGGTCTGGCTTTCGTATTCAGTCCACTTGTTACCACCGTCTGTTGTACGTATGATGATGCCTTTATCACCAACGCACCAACCTTCTGTATCATTTATGAAATAGATGTCCCGCAGTTGATAGCTTTTCTTTGTCAATGCATTGCCATTGCGGACTTTCTCCCAGCTATTACCACCGTTTGTAGTATGAAAAATGCTACCACCGCTGCCACAAACCCAAACATTGTCTTTATTTTTATAGTCTATTGCAGTGAAATTATCGTTCTTGATATCAAGATACTGCCAATTGTTACCACCATCTGTGGTTTTAAGGACAACACCATATCCTGCTGCATAGCCTGTTTGGCCTGTTATTTCAATATCATTCAGCCCGAATGAATAAGCAGTCTTGAATTGTAATTGTCTGTTGCTGTCAAGACTGTAAATCTCGCTATTACGTTGTGCAATGTCAGATACGGTAAAGCCTGTTTCATTTTGCGGATAGCAAACGGCTTTGCAGGTAGTCCACAATCCTGGTTGATGAAACTGCCAGTTATATCCGCTGTCTTTAGATATCAGCATCTTGCTTTCGTACCCCATGGCGTAAATGGTGCCATTGGGGGCAGCACAAACATCGTACATTGTTTTCCCTGCTTCAGAGAAAGTTTTATGTTCCCAACTGCTTCCACCATCATGCGATAAAAGCATTTCTGCAGTTTCAAACTGTTTGCCGCCCACAACAATGATGTTGTTGCCTTTTTGCAATATGCTGTAAAAATTGGCAGTAGTATTCGTTTCTATTCTGGTGATTTCTTTCCATTGTTGTGGTGCTTTTTTGCAAGATGTCAGGAGCGAAGCCATACAAATGAGTAAGAGCGTAGCTAACGCCATGCTTTTATTTGCGTTATAGACCTTAGTTATGGCTGCAGATAGATGGTATGGTATTTGCATCAGACTACTAAAATAGCAAGATTATGGCTCATAAATACGGCTGCCATTGCTTGTATTCGAAATAAACAATTTATATTTTTATTACAAATTCAGTATTATGAATAAAGCACTCTTCGTAGCAGGTATTGCATTGCTCTCTGCATCAGCTTTAACGTCTTGCAAAAAGACATACAAATGTTCTTGTACTACAACTACAAAGGTTAATGGTAAAACAACCAATGTAAGCACAGTAACACAAGAAAAGAAAACAACACAAACCAAAGCTAAAAACTGGTGTTCAGACTGGACTAACAGCAGTGTATCAGGTGCAGATACTACCGCAAGCAGTACAGACTGTACAATCTTATAATGCTATCTCAGTTCCAGTAGCGCCACGTTTTCTATGTGGTGTGTATGCGGGAACATATCTACGGGTTGCAATCTTGTTACTTTATAGGCAGCATCCAGCAATTGGAGGTCTCTTGCCTGTGTAGCGGGATTGCAACTTACATATACCACCTTAGGCGCTTTAATGCGCAATAGCTGTTGTATTAGCTTTTCGTGCATACCCGCACGCGGAGGGTCTGTAATAATTACATCAGGTCTGCCGTGGTTTTCAAAAAACTCGTCTGTGCATATATCGGCTACATCACCTGCATAAAACAGGCAATGGTCAAGGCCATTTGCTGCAGCATTCAGTTTAGCATCTTCAATAGCATCTGCAACAACTTCAATGCCTATTACTTTTTGGGCTCCTTTAGAACAGAATATACCTATACTGCCAGTACCGCAATACAAGTCATACAGCGTTTCATTACCTGTTAGCCCTGCAAAATCTCTTGTGAAACGATAGAGGTTCTCTGCCTGATAGGTATTGGTCTGGAAGAATGATTTCGGTGAGATTTTAAACTTAAAATCTTCCAGTGTTTCTTCTATGTAACCCTTGCCATGATAAGTATGTACTTCCAGGTCGTGTATACTGTCATTTACTTTACCATTAATGGTGTAGTGAAGGGTAGTGATTTCCGGGATTACTTTTAACAAATGATCCAATAAAGCAATACGCTTAGGCTTGTCTTCGTGTTGTATAACTAAATTCACCAATATCTCTCCGGTACGTGCCACGCGCAATACCACGTTACGCAGCCAGCCCGTATGCTCTCTGTAGTTGTAATATGGAAGATTATGCAGCTTACTGTAATCTCTCAAAACCTGTAAAAGTTTATTGGTAGGCTCTGTTTGCAGATAACATTGGTTAATCTCCACTACTTTATCGAACAAGCCAGGTGCGTGAAAACCCAACGCAGGTTCTTGTGGTATTACCGTGTCGCCTGCAGCAGTAATTTCCTCATGGGTACGGTAGCGGAGCATAGAGAATGTAAACTCCAGCTTGTTACGATAATACTGTTGTTTCGGGCTGCCTGATATTGGTTGCATTTCAGGAAGCTCTATGTGTCCTATTCTGGTAAGCTGGTCTTGCACCTGCTGTTGTTTATACGCTATTTGCTGCTCATAGGGCACCATTTGCCATTTGCAGCCACCACACACGCCAAAGTGTTCACAAAACGGCTCTACACGGGTTGGCGATGGTGTAATCAGCTTGGTTACTTTACCCTCTGCCCAGCTTTTTTTGTTTTTGGTAACACGTACATCCACTACATCGCCAGGGATAGCATTTTCAACAAACAGCACTTTACCATCTTCTAAAGTTGCAATGCTTTTTCCTTCTGCGGCATAAGAGCTTATCAGTATGCCTTTTATTTCAGGTTTCTTCTTTCGTGCCAAAGTTTAATATTGTATGTGGACTGTTAGAAAATAGTTAATAAGCGGCAAATTTACTACCCTTAGTTTAGGAAACGCTGTCTGTATCGTATAAATTTGACAATTGCCAACTTCTGAACGAAGTTGAACGTCTGTAATTGTCTGAAAACAATTATTTTCAACTAATTGATATGAAACGTACTTTATTAGCCTTTTTGTTACTATTTGTGACTGTGGCTGCTTCTGCTGCCGATGGTTACCGCATCAAACTCAAGTTTACCGACTACAAAGACTCTTTTGTGTATCTGGCACATTATTTTGCCAAACCTTTGCCAACGATATATAAGTTAGATTCTGCTAAAGTAGATAAAAACGGCGTTGCTGTATTGCAGTCAAAAGAAAAAACATTGGGCGGTATATACATAATACTACCTGAAGACAAGAGTGGTTATTTTGAGTTTTTGTTGAATAATGGGGATGATATGTCTATTACCGCTACAATGAAAACTACTCCTGCTTCTGCAAAGTTCACAGGTTCTCCTGAAAATGATCGTTTCAGTAAGTATATGACCTATCTGGTAGATTTTGGCAAGCGCAACCAAAAGCTGGAAGAAGACTTGAAAAATGCGAAGACAAAAGCTGACACACAAGCAATATATGATAAAGGCAAAGTACTTGGCGAAGAGTTGGAGAACTATAGAAATGGTGTAATAAAACAATATCCTGGAACGCTGCTTACTAATATCTTTAAGGCGATGAAGGAGCCTAAAGTTCCATCGGGTAAGCATTTGCTGCCTGATGGAAGTGTAGATAGCAACTTTGCTTACAATTATTTTAAATCGCACTACTGGGATGAATTTGATTTTAATGACGACAGACTAATACACACGCCGATATATGACCAGAAGCTTGATGAATACTTCAATAAACTGGTACTTCCGGTAACAGATAGTGTAGAGAAAGAAGCTAATGAATTGCTGAAAAAAACACGCGGCAGAAAAGAGCTATTTAAATATACACTCCATTGGGTAACGCAATGGGCGCAGAATAGCAAAATAATGGGTATGGACGAGGTATTCGTGTATATGGTGGAGAATTATTACATGAAGGGGGATGCTTATTGGTTAGATGATGAAACACTTAAGAAGTATATAGACAGGGCTCAAAAAGTAGCTCCAAATGTTATTGGTAATCTGGCACCTGAATTGAATATGACAACCATAGATGGTAAGCCATCTAAATTATCTTCTGTTAATGCCAAATACACACTGCTGGTATTCTGGGCACCCGATTGCGGACATTGCCAAACTGAAATGCCTCAAATAGACTCTGCTTATAAAGCAGAACTAAAAGCTAAAGGTGTAAAAATTTATGCTGTAAAAGTAGGTGATGAAGAGCAACAGTGGAAAGATTATATTAAAAAGCATAACCTGAACGAATGGACACATGTTCATAATCCAGAGCATACATCAAATTACAAAGCAGACTATGATGTTTATGGCACACCATCTATCTATTTGCTGGATGAACGTAAAATAATACGTGGTAAAAAACTTGACCACAGCAATATTGGTACTGTGATTGAAATGCTTGAAAAAAGAGAAGCAGCAAATAAAAACGGTGCAAAATAAACTTCCGTATGATGAGACTATTTAAGGTAATATTGATTGCAATATTATCACTACAAACTGTACATACCTTTGCAAAAGATGGCTATAAAGTACAGTTGAAGTTTAATGACATAAAAGACAGCACTGTTTTTTTGGCGCATTACTTTGGCAAGCCATTACCTACCATCTTTAAAACAGACTCTGCCAAGATTGATAAAAACGGAGTAGCGGTAATGCAGGGCAAAGGCAAAATATTGGGTGGCATATATATCATAATACTTGGAGATAAGAAAACCTATTTTGATATATTACTAAACAACGGTGATGATATCTCAATAGATATTACTGTTAAAGATTTGCCACTTGGTTTGAAGTTTACTAATTCACCTGAAAATTCATATTTTCTTGAATACAGTAAGTTTATTGCAACTTATGGAGATAAACAGACAGTTTTACAAAAAGAATTGTCAAGGGCAGTTTCCAAGGCCGACTCTGACAAGGTAGTAGCTAAGATAAACAATGAGGTGAAAGTCTTAAATAACTACAGAAGTAGTTTTAAAAGTCGATATCCAAAGTCGATGCTTACTAAAATATTCAATGCAATGGATATGCCTGTTGTTCCGGAAGGAACACACTATCTGTCAGATGGTAAAACTGTAGATAGTATGTATGCTTATCTATATTATAAAGATCACTATTGGGATGGATTTGATTTTACAGACGATAGATTGATACACACACCAATATATGATAGCAAACTGGACGACTTTTTCAAAAAGCTTGTGTTGCCCTATGAAGATAGTGTGATTAAGGAAGGGGTTAAATTGTTGGAAAAGACAAAAAACAGCCCTGAGTTATTTAAGTATACTTTATGGTGGCTTACCCATTATTCAGAAGACAGTAAGATAATGGGTATGGATGCAGTCTTTGTGTATATGGTTGAAAACTACTACATGAAAGGCAGGGCAACCTGGTTGACTCAGGAAGAGCTTCAGAAATACATAGACCACGCCCACAAAATTGCGCCAAATGTAATTGGCAACATTGCCCCAGAGATAAACTTGCCAGATGTTAATGGTAAGATGCAATCTTTACGGAAGACTGATGCTAAATATACACTTCTTTTATTCTGGTCGCCAGACTGTGGGCATTGTAAACAGGAGATTCCGAAGATAGACTCTATGTACAAAGCTTATTTCAAAAAGAAAGGAGTAAAAATATATGCAGTATCCACATATGAAGATGAAAAAATGTGGAAGGATTATATCAAAGAGAATAAATTGGAAGAATGGATACATGTATGGGACCCTAAACGAGAGAGTGATTTCAGAGAAAATTATAATGTGTATATGACGCCAATCACCTATTTGTTAGATGACAAAAAGATAATTAAAGGAAAAAAGCTCGATTATGTTAATATTGCAGGGCTAATAGATGCTTTAGAAAGAAATAGCAAAAAAGAAAGTAATAAATAACAAACTCTAAAATCAATACCAACATGCGAAAGCTGTTTTTTACTTGTATTGCAATCTCCACCTTGACAGGAGTGTCAGCCCAAACTTTGTTCACTTACGGAAATAAGCCTGTTACTAAAGAAGAATTTCTGAAAGTTTATCAGAAAAACAGTATGAATAAGGCTCCGGACATGTCTGAACAGGCATTGAAGGAATACTTGAATTTGTATTCACTGTTCAAAATGAAAGTGAGCGAGGCCAAAATTTTAAGACTTGATACAGTTCAGTCTATTCAGTATGAATTAATGAACTACAGAAAGCAATTGGCTAAAAATTATCTGACAGATGAAGCAATGAGCGAGAAACTTGTTCAGGAGGCATATGACAGAATGAAAAAAGACGTGCGTGTTGCGCATATATTGATTACATCCTCTCAGTTTGCACAGTCTAAGGATACATTAGCGCCATATAAAAAAATAGATAGTGTTTATAATGCAATACTGAAGGGTGCTGATTTTGCTAAAACAGCCGAAGCACTTTCTGATGATGGTGACTCAAGAAAAAGAGGTGGCGATATTGGCTACTTTACTGCCTTGCAAACAGTTTATCCGTTTGAAAATGCGGCATACAATACACCGGTAGGTAAGATATCTAAGCCTTTCCGCTCTCAGTTTGGCTACCATATAGTTAAGGTACTAGATGTTAGGCCGGCAGTTGGTACTGCATCGGTTGCGCAGATAATGGTGTCTGTGGCCAAATCTAAAGGTGAGGAAGCTATGAATGCTGCTAAACTTAAGGTAGATAGTATTCAGGCAGAGCTGAAAAAAGGTGTTCCTTTCGAAGAACTGGTCAAGAAATACTCTGAGGATAAATTCTCCAAGGATAACAATGGCGTTTTAAGATCATTTGGCGTTGGTGAAATGACACCTGAGTTTGAAAAAGCAGCTTTTTCTCTTAAAAAACCGGGTGATATTTCAGCACCGGTTACAACAGACTATGGTATCCATATCATTAAATTGATAAATAAGGAAGGGTTAAAGCCGCTTGATTCTCTGCATGCATCAATAAAAAAGAAAATTGAAAACGATAGCAGATCTGCAACAGCTAAGGAAGCTTATATGAATAAAATTAAGCAGCAAAATGGCTTTAAAGAATTCTCTGCAAACTATGATGAGTTGCAACAAAGAGTAAATAAAATTGCAGATACCGGCAAGCAGGCGAACATGTTTACCTATAATGATTTCAAAGATTTGAGTAAGCCTTTGTTCGTTTTTAGCGGAAAAGAATTCTTACAAAATGATTTGATGAAATTCATGGAAACACTTACTCGTGGTAAGATAATGGGCGCTCGCAATGCAATATTGAAAGATGTATATAATCTGTACCTGAATAATATCATTACAGACTACCAAGAACGCAAACTTGTAGAGGAAAAACCAGAGTTCAAAGCTTTGATGGAAGAGTATACAGATGGTATCATGTTGTTTGAACTGATGGATCGTAATGTGTGGAGCAAAGCTTCTAAGGATACTACAGGTCTTAAGGAATTCTATGAAACACGCAAGGGTAAGTATCAGTGGGATCCTGGTTTCACCGGAGCAGTATATACATTCAAGAATGAAGCAGCACTAAAAGAAGGACAAAAAATGCTGCAAGCTAAAAAGCCTGCTACCGATGAAGAGCTGATGAAGAAACTGAATAATGAACAAACACCAGATGCAGTAACTGTTGCTCATGGTCGTTATGAATTCTCAAAATATAAAGATCTGCCTCAGGCTAGTATTGCAAAAGGGAAATTGAGTGAAGTAAAGAAAAATGACAACGGAACATTCACCGTAGTTAAAGCTGATGAGGTTTATACAACGCAAACACCTAAAAGCCTTAACGAAGCTAAGGGTTATGTCGTAGCTGAATATCAGGATTATCTGGAAAAGAAATGGAATGATGAAATGCGCGCTAAATATCCTGTAAAACTGGATGATGCAGTATTCAAAAGCATGGTTAAGTAATCAATAAAATGTTAAATAGAAATGCCTCTGGAAACAGAGGCATTTTTTATTGGTATCAGCAGAGTAGAATGTCTATCTTAGATTACAAATCAAAAGCAGGGATATTATGAAGATAGCATTTCATGGCGCGGCGCGAACTGTAACTGGTTCAAAACACATAATACATCTCAAACCCAATAAGCAGATTCTGTTGGATTGTGGCTTGTTTCAGGGTATGGGAAAGGATACAGACAGGCTTAATAGCGAGTGGGGCTTTGAACCGAGAGAATTGACCTACGTAATTATATCACACGCACATATCGATCATATCGGCCTTTTGCCTAAGCTCGTAAAGGATGGATACAAAGGCAAGATATTCTGCACTACTGCCACAGCTTCATTAATGCGTATTATGTTGTTAGATTCGGCGCGTATTCAAGAGGCAGATGTAAGACACGTAAATAAACGAAGAAAAGAACAAGGCAGAGAACTGATCGAGCCTTTATATACAGAAGATGATGCTTTGAATGTACTTCCATTGCTTCATGAACTAGATTATAATGAAGTTTTAAAGATAGATGAAGATATAGAATTGATATACACAGATTGTGGCCACATATTAGGTAGTGCTGCCGTAAATCTTAAGCTTCGCGAAAATGGAAAAGAAATAAGACTCACTTTCAGCGGTGATATAGGTAGATATAATGACGATATATTACGTTCTCCAGAAGTTTTCCCTCAGGCAGATGTTATAATCATGGAATCTACTTATGGTGACAGATTGCACGATTTGGTTGTACCATCTACAGAAAAAATACTGCAACATATAATACATACTTGTCTGGAGAAAAAAGGTAAACTTATTATTCCTGCCTTTAGTCTGGGACGCACACAGGAATTGCTATATCTCCTCAACAGGCTAGAACTGGAACGCAGGCTTCCTCCTGTTAAGTATTACGTAGATAGTCCACTTTCTACAGACCTTACTGCTGTAATAAAACAACATCCTGAATGCTTCAATAAAAGGGTGAAAGAACTATTGAAGAGCGACGAAGACGTTTTCGGCTTCAAGAACCTGTATTTTGTAGAAGATGTAGAAGATTCTAAAAAATTGAATGAAAATAATGAGCCTTGTGTGATAATATCAGCATCTGGTATGGCTGAAGCGGGAAGGGTTAAGCATCACATTGCACATAATATTGGAGATAAGCGAAATACCATATTGTTGGTAGGTTATTGTGAACCTAATTCGCTTGGGGGCAAACTAAAAGAAGGAAGAAAAGAGGTTACTATATTCGGAACTCATTACGATGTAGTAGCTGAGGTAGCAAGCATAAATAGTATGAGTGCTCATGGTGATTATGAAGATATGTGCCAGTGGCTGTCTTGTCAGAATTCCAGAGAGGTGGGTAAGTTGTTTCTGGTGCACGGAGAGTATGAGGTGCAGGAAAATTTCAGGCGCAGGTTATTGCATAAAGGCTTCAGAGATATAGAAATACCTGCACAACATCAGGTCATTGGCCTGGGAGACCTCTAGCTATTCATAGACATATATTTTTACGCGCTGCAGTTTATCTGCAGCGTTGTAGTATATTTCTCTGTCTTGTCGTTTTTCGGGATGGTAGCTGTAGGTGCGTATTACAGATTCTGAAAGAACAGATTTATTCCGTTCTGTTTCTTTGATGACACGATTAAACCTGTCAAACTCATACGTTACATATACAGTATCATATAGGTCTATATTATTGATGTCATAATTGATGCGAGTGTACCCGTTATGCTTGTAGTTATAGGTGGCAGACTTTAATTTGATAGTGTCTTCCAGTCTGTCTGCTTTACTTTTTAATAATTCTTTATCCCAATCATTCAGGCTATATATATAGTACTCCTTTTTGCTAAGCAATTTGCCAAGGTTATTGTATGTGTAGGTTATTCGGTTAGTATTCCATGTGTTTAAGATAATATCACCATATACATTTTTTTTGTGCCATATCAGCTCTTCCGCAATATGGCCTGCATCGTTGTATGTATAACTATGCATTAATGTGTCTCCCCACTTTTGGATATCTGCTTTGAAGCTTGTGGTTCGCAGTGTTGTCAATATATTATTGTTGTAGTTTTGCCAGTGCCATGTGCTATCACCATTTTGAGATGTGGTAAGCCCATAGCAAGACAAGCCATTTTCACTGAAAATATAATTTGTTTCACTGCGTTTTGTTTTGTTATGGTATTTTGTTTCCTGTGTTATTAAACCTTTTGTGTTGTAGGAATATCGAGTGATGTTTGTAGTATCATATTTTCTGTTTACGGTATAAATCGTACAGGTTTTGTAAGCGTCTTGCGAGTAAGAATTGATTGTATTAAGTATTGCTATTAATATGAATAAGTACTTCATCAATGTCGCTTTATTTAACTGTAAAGTGCGCTTGCTCGGCATATATGGCAACAGATATCATCAGCCCAGTAATCATCAGATAGTCATATGGTACTATCATAAAGGCAGAGAAAACACTAAAATATATTTTTAAGGAAGCCAGTGAAAATATTTTAGCGTCTATTTTCTGTTTGTTTATCCAATACCAGATGCCAGATAGAACAGTTGTGCTAATTGTTGCTATGAAAAATACATTTCTGCATACAGTGAATGCTGCTTTGAAATTTGCGGCGCCAAAATATTTATAAAATAGCTGAGCAAATCCTAATCCTTTGAATAGGTTGCATGGTAGGCCGTTATCGCATAGGTGTTGCCATTCCCAATTCATGCCGGCATAGTTATTTAGGGTTTGGAATGGAAGAGACCAGTCTTTGCTTAGAAATGGGATTACATAACACAGAATTATAATTGCTAGAGCAACAAGCGCAGCTTTATAGAATGTAGCTCTGTTCCCAGACACATAAAGTATGAAAATGAACAGCGGCAGCCACATTGCAAAGCTATATCTGGATAGCAAACATAAAGCTGTGGTAGCCCCTAATGTTAAAAAATAATTGCTATTAATACTTGCCACAAAAAGCATGTAATAGGAAGCAATCAATAGCTCTACTGTCATGGCAACAATGCCGATATTGTAATTGAGTATAAAGAAATTGAGTAGAGCAGACACAATAAAAAGTATAGTTGCACCGATGCTATTATGTCTCTTAAGTCTGATTATGAAAAATATGGAGGTAATGAGCCATATGCTAAAGCTTATCCACCTGTAGTCTATATGCAGTTTTTCAGCAATCGTAAATGGTAGCCAATGAAATGGCATATAACCTACTGGTGTGGTATAGCCCAATTCTGTCATTGGCGAATATGGGTTTTGCCCATCAATGAAACGTTTTACAACAATTTCGATAGCAGGTATAATATCCGACCACCTTATATCTATTGGTGTGTTCTTCAATATATTGCTGAAGCTATATATCATCCATAGGCTTATAGCCAGGCATATAAATAGTAGAAAACTATTTAGTTTTTTGTTATTACCGTATTGTAGTGATATATCTCTATTGTAAAACTTGCCTATTAGTAACAGCCCGGTCGACACTGACGATAAAAACAAAAGAAATGCATTGAATATGCTTCCGGTAATACCTTGATTGTATAAAAAAAATAATGCCAGCATTTCAGAAACGATGCTTAGTATTATCAGGATGTCGAAACGCAGGCTTCTGTTGCCAAACATTTTTTATAACTATTTTATAAAACCAGTGTTCCGATAAATATACATAGTTCTTGACGCATTCGACTTATCTTTATAATATATTGATATACCCATGAGTAAGAAGAAAAAGAAAGATGGAAAGGGTAGGCTTACCTACAAAGGCATACTGGAAATTACCCGCGGGGGCAGAGGCTTTGTCATAGTTGATGGTATGGACAAAGACATCAGCATTCGTCCTGAGAACTTAGCTAATGCTTTGCACGGTGATGAAGTAAGAGTTGAAGTGCCTGAACACGGTCGTAAGTTTGGTGCAAGGTTAGAAGGTGTAATTACAGATGTAGTTCGTCGTAAACAGACAGAATACTCTGGTAGCCTGCAGGTGAAACAGCATTTCGCATTTGTAGTAACAGATAGCGAGAAAATGCCGGTAGATATATATATCCCGCTGCATTTGCTGAATGGGGCTAAGGATGGAGACCATGTAATGGCTAAAATTCTGGAATGGACGCCAAAGACAAAAAACCCTGTAGGCGAAATTGTAACCGTGATGACCCATGAGGCTGCCAATGATATTGCCATGAAAAGCATATTGGCCGAAAATGGATTCCCGCTCAATTTCCCTGATGATGTATTGGAAGAAGCAGCCAGATATCCGGAAGGTGTAGATAGTAAGGAAGTGAAGAAGCGCCGTGATATGCGTGACACGCTCACTTTTACAATAGACCCTGTAGATGCCAGAGACTTTGATGATGCTATATCATATAAGCCACTGAAAGGTGGAAACTATGAACTGGGTGTACACATTGCAGATGTGAGCCACTATATCGAACCGGACAGTGCGCTGGACAAAGAAGCTTACCTGCGTGCTACAAGCGTCTATCTGCCTGATAGGGTGCTGCCTATGCTACCCGAAAGGCTGTCTAATGAATTATGTTCGTTGAGGCCCAATGAAGATAAATATACCTTCTCTGCCATTTTTGAAATCAATAAACAAGGCAAAATAAAAGACTATTGGCTTGGCAGAACCGTAATTCGTTCTGTTAGGCGATATACGTATGAAGAAGTACAAGAGATAATAGAAGGTGCAGAAGGAGACAATAAGGATGTGTTAATGTTGCTGAATGAGATGGCGCAAAACCTTCGAGCCGCAAGGTTTAAGAAAGGTGCCATCAATTTCTCATCTCAGGAGGTGCGCTTTAAACTTGATGAAACAGGCAAGCCGATAGGTATTGTGGTGAAGGAAAGTAAAGAAGCTCACCAGTTGATAGAAGAGTGCATGCTCTTGGCAAACCGTACAGTAGCCGAATATGTTTCAGGCATTGTAGTAAAAGATAAACCTGTACCATTCCCGTATCGTGTACACGACGCACCAGATGAAAGTAAGCTGAGTATATTCACTGCATTTGCAGCTAGGTTTGGTTATAAATTCGATATTCATACACCTGAAAGTATTGCAAGTTCGTTCAATGAAATGCTGAAGATGGTAAATGGTAAGTCTGAACAGCATGTGTTAGAAAGTCTTGGTATTCGCACGATGTCTAAGGCGGTTTATACAACAGATAACATAGGGCACTATGGTCTGGGCTTTCAGGACTATTGCCATTTCACATCGCCCATACGCCGATATCCGGATGTATTGGTGCACCGTGTATTGCAGGAATGTCTTGATGACAAGGTGAAGCCTGCTAAGCATATGGAAGCCCAGTGCCGTCATTGCAGCGAGCAAGAGCGCCGTGCAATGGAAGCTGAGCGTGCTGCCAACAAATATAAACAGGTTGAATATATGCAGGATTATGTGGGCGAAGAGTTTGAGGCAGTAATTAGTGGCGTATCTTCGTTCGGTTTTTGGGCAGAGACGGTAGCGCATAAATGTGAGGGTATGGTTTCATTGGCCGACTTGCGCGATATAGACGATTTTGAATGGCAGGAGGGTGAATATGCGTTGGTTGGGTTCCATACGGGTTTGCGCTTTGGCATGGGCGACCGTGTTAAAGTGCGTGTTGTAAGTGCTAATCTGGATAAACGCCAGATAGATTTTACGCTGGCGGAAGTACCACAGGGGAAGCTTAGGACGCCCAAAAACAAAGGAAAAAATATTGCTGCACCAACAAAACCAAAGCAGGGTGGAGGCAAACCAAAACCAAAACGCAAAAGATAGTACATGCATAGTTTTTCAGAATTAGTTGCTCTTTTTGAAACAAGGCTTAATAATACATTACCATTTCCTGAACGCCCCGAAACGCTGTATGAGCCTTGCCGTTATTTTATGGGCATAGGCGGCAAGCGTGTTCGTCCTGTAATATGCCTGATGGCAAATGAACTGTTTGGTGAAATAACTGAAGACGCTTACCGTGCAGCAATGGGTGTAGAGTTGTTTCACAACTTTACGCTGATACACGATGATATAATGGACAAAGCCCCTTTGCGCAGAGGGCAAACAACCGTACATACCCGCAACGGGCTGACGGCGGGCATACTATGCGGCGATGTGATGGCAATCTATGCATACGAGCAATTGGCACATATCAAAACATCACTGCAACAGGTTTTACATTTATTCAATAAGACAAGTATAGAGGTTTGCGAAGGGCAGCAACTGGATATGGACTTCGAAAATCGTGATGATGTAACGATAGAGGAGTATATAGAAATGATAACGCTCAAAACATCGGTATTACTGGCATGTAGCCTGAAGATGGGGGCATTGCTTGGTGGCGCTACAGAAGGTAATGCAGATAAGCTGTATGAGTTTGGTAAAAACCTCGGTATTGCATTCCAGTTGCAGGACGACTATCTGGATGCTTTTGGTGCGGAAAGCGGCAAAATACCTGGTGGAGATATTATAGCTAATAAGAAAACATACCTGTTGCTGAAAGCAATGGAAAATGCAAATGATTTGCAACTGACAGCCATTAATGCATTGTTACAACGCGATGATGAAAGTAAAGTACCTGCTATGCTTTCCCTCTTTACAAATACCGGTGCCGATGTTGCCTGCAGGGAAGCTGTAACACACTATTCTCAGTTGGCATTCAACAGTCTTGAAGAGGCTGCAGTACAAAGCAGCCGCAAAAAGCACCTGTACGACTTGGCAACTTATCTGTTGGCAAGGGAGAAATAGAAATCACGGCTGTAATACTAATCCAGGAATCATAAACGTTACTAAATCATCTAGTAGATGCGGAATGATTTTTTTCTATTAAATGCTATATTTCAGTTGATTAATCTGCTGTTTGTATCCATTCTGTCTTTTGGAGAACCAATCTATGCGAGAGGCAGTAACGAAATACATACTATTGTCGCAGCATTTTGGCAAATATTGTTTGTTGATTTTTTCTTTTTCTTGATTGCTATTTCAGGTATTATCAGCACTTACCGACAAGATAGAGAAGTCAGATTTTTTTATATTCTTTTTATTCCAGCAATCATTACTGCATACATTCCACAAATAGCAGGTTTTGAGGAATGTGAAGATACCTATGCTATTATGCTGCAATATAAGCCTATTGTAATCCCAGTATGTTATACGATTACATACATCTTGTTGCTGGTAGGTATTTTCAATAAAAGTATCAGCATAAAGAGTATGGAGATAGAATAGCTACTTACTGTACCGAATGAGTATGCTTTCTACTAACATACAGGCTTATCAGAAGCAGAACTGTGCTAAATGCCAATAGTACAATAAGGTGAGGTATTACATTGCCAATATTTCCATTCCGCAGAATGATGTGGTTGATAGCGTCTAATCCCCAGTGTAGTGGAGATATTTTTGCAAGATTCTGCATCACTTCCGGCAATAAATCTACAGGTACCCATATACCACCCATTGCGCTCATAATAACTACAGATATAGCACCAAATGGCGTAGCCTGTGTAGCTGTCTTAAATACAATACCTACCAGATATCCGTAAGCTGTTGCTGATAGTGCTATGCACAATGCTATAGGTACTAGTGCCATAGGGTGCAGGCCCATATACAGAGCCGACAGTCCTAAATGTGGTAATACCCACAAGCCTATGGCGCACATAACAGCAAATTGAGCAGTACATATCAATGTGTAGAAGAAAATCTTTCCGAGTGCTACATAGTTTTGTGCATGTGGTATCAGTTGTATGCGCAACGCGCTGCGTTCTTCACGTTCGCGTAGCATATTGCCAGCTATCGGGATGACGATAAAGAACATGCCGAATATAGCCCAGGCAGGTACGTTGTGTTGTACCGAACTGATGAACTTACTGATTTGCCCTTTATCATTTAGTGGTTCTTCTTTGATGCCTATACCCTGAAATATGCGTTTGAATTCGTCGCTTTGTGCAGTATCTATTGTTTCTCCCTGTGCCATACCCAGCTTACCAAGACGGCTTACTAAGAGGTTGCTGCAACTGTAGGTAATATACTTATCCAATGCAAAGCTGATAGACATACGGAATGTAGGCTTGCTCACAGGGTCGAAGTACATGCGTACATACATACTGTCTCGCATTTCCCTTGCAGGTAGTTTTCCCATTCCTATTTTTTCACTGATGCGGTTGGCTACAGTATTTGCGGCATTGATAACCTCTGCGGTAGCGCCCTGTGGTATCACTATGCCTACACGGTATTTACCTCCCTTCAGCAACGTCAATAATTGTGCTTCAGTCAATGGCTTACCATCAACACTATCTACTACTCGGAAGTTCTTGCTTTGTTTCAGCCCGAATTTTATTTCATCTGCCAGCCTGCCATGGTCGTTATCGGCAAGCAACAAATCAAAGCGCAGCTCCTGATAGTCTTTGAAAGGGGCATCCTGCACCATTGCCATCACTATTATCAGCACTGCTGGCATCAAAAACAGCAGCATAAAACCTGCTACGTCTCTGCGTAGCAGTATCCACTCTTTCTGTATGGTTGCAATTATCTTTTTCAAAGTCTCAGTTTATAAATTAGTCTCTAACGCTATGGCCTGTGTAATGCAGGAATACATCCTCCAGCTTTTTACAGTCTGTAGTATTTTTAATCAACTCTAAAGGGGCGCCGCTTACAATAAACTTACCCTCATCTATAATTACCACCTCATCACATATCTGCTCTGCTTCTTCCATCAGGTGAGATGTGTAAACTATGGTTTTCCCTTGTTGGTTATACTCTTTCAGGAAGTCTAGTATCATGGCACGACTTTGCACATCTACACCCGCTGTAGGTTCATCAAGTATTATGAGCGAGGGCTGATGTAGTAGCGATGCAATGATATTAGCCCTGCGCTTCATACCACCGCTATAGCGATTGATGCGTTTATCGGCATGCTTATCCAACCCAAGGCGTACCAGCAAATCGTGTGCACGTTCTTTGGTTTGTTTATCCGATAGTCCGTAAAGGCTGCCTATGTAGCGAAAGTTTTCCCAAGCTGTCAGGTTGCTGAACATAGCTATCTGCTGTGGTACGACACCAATCATTTTACGAAGCGTCAGTGTTTCTGTAACACAGTCTTTGCCAAATATGGTAGCGCTACCACTGTCGGGACTTACCAGTCCGCAAAGGATATTGATTGTGGTGCTTTTACCTGCTCCGTTAGGGCCCAACAAGCCCATTATCTGACCTTCGCGCACATGCACATCCAGTCCGTCTAATGCAGGACTCCAGCCTCCTTTATAAGTTTTGCGCAGGTTTTTTATTTCTATTGCGTGGGTCATACTTTAGTTGTACCCCAATTCTTTTACCAGTTCGTCAGACAGTTTGGGTAATGCATGTCTTGGCAACAGGAACGATGTAAGCTCTGCGATTTCTTTAAAGATGATATGTGAATCAGCAGCTGCACGCAGGTACTCGGCACCTGTACTGCCACCTGTACCTACACGCTTGCCGATAGTGCGCTGCACCATGTGGATGTGTCTGTGTCTCCACATAGACAGACCTTCATCTATCTCAAGCAGGCTGCTCACAAGTTCGAATGGAAGATGCAGCAAAGGAAAATCTCTGTATAGCATTATGAACAATGCACTTCTGTTTGCAGTTATGCTGAAACGGCGCTCTGCAGGGTATTCGGCTTCGTTTATGAATAGCTTGTCGAATGTTACTAGGTTTGTTTTTTCAGCATCTTGCAGCGTGCTTTCGTAGGCATTACGGTATTGTTGCCAATAGTCTGCAGGTACATGTGGGGCTTTTGCATATGGCATGCGTTCCAGCCATTTGTTGAGCAGTACAAGCAATGATTCCTGTTCTTCTGCTTCCTTCACACGGTCTATATCTTTCTGATTCAGCTGAGAGAGATAATAGTTTTGTCCGTGGCGTTGCTGATAGCCAAGTCCAAGCGTAGCTTCTATCATTTTGAACTGGATGCTCTGGAAACCTGATGCAGGGCGCAACAGATCTCTGAAGTCCAGAAAGTCGAGTGGAGTCATGGTTTCCATGATGCTCATTTGCATAACAGCCACTTCCAGTATTTTACAAATACGTTTGATGCGGTGTACACAATTATATATATCGGGAGAAGAGTTTGGAATATTCTCTTTCCTGAATGTATCGCGGATAACATTTAGTTCAAACAGGATTTGTTTGAACCACATTTCGTACGTTTGGTGGATGATGATAAACAGCATTTCATCATCAGCCTTAATGCCTTCTTTGCTGCTTTCGGGCAGTTGGGCATTCAGTATCTTGTCAAGCTGCAGGTATTCGCTGTAGTATACCGGGGCGCGCTCCTTTTTTTCCATAGAGCGGAAAATTACGAAAGCCAACGGGTAAAAAGAAATGACTTATGTCAGAGCGGCATAGATAGCGGAATGTATTATGTGTGGCTGTTTAATGTTAACTAGTTTAATCAGTATTTTAGCTAAAAATATACACTAGATGAATAAAGCAGCTTGGGACTATATAAAAGCTACCCTTTATTATGAAGATGGGTCACTAAGAGATATTTTAATCAATGATGTTGATTTTAAGGATTGGAAAACTTATTTAGGGCATTTAAATAATAGTTACAAGGTAAGTTGGCATTCTATATCAGGGGAAACTAAAGACATTAATATGGAGGAAGTTTTCAGGTTTCTTGAATCTGATGTAGATGGATGTTATATGGTTGTGATAACAATTGGTGACTTTTCAATTGACTGCCATTTAGGTGGAGATGTAATTGAACATGTGCTTTCACCTAGAGATATTAAGTCGATAGATGACCACAATATGTTATTGAAGTATATAAAAAGCATTTCAAATTTACTTTCTAAGCCAATTGTTATAACGTCAGATAACACTCCGGAAGATGTTTTGATGTCAGTATATGATGGCATTGTTGTAATAAAATAAGTTGTTTAATTAGCTAATACCACTCATTTCCTTATCATGCCAATCTTAACGAATAATGGTATTTCTAGTGCTTTCACTTCCTGATTTTTCCAAAACTGAGTCAGCTTCGGTGCTATAGCATCTACAGGGTTTACGCCATGTTTACGTATATAATGCTGCACACTCGACCATGAGTTTAAATAGCCTATCATATGCTCAAAACTCCAGGTAACATTTATTTTAAAATCGGGATGTTCGGGTTGTTCAAAAGGGAAGGGGATGGTTTGGTATTTTTCATCTACCCATTTGCGTTCAGGGTCCCAATAGTCGTGTAGTGTTTTGTAAGTAAAATCATCTACCACTGCATCCAAATCTTCACTGCCACGGAAAGGGGCATATGCCCATGCGGCTATTACGGCTCCATCTTTGGCTACCCGTATAGCTTCTTTGTAAAACACATCAAAATCAAACCAGTGCAACGCAGTGCCAATTGTTATCAGGTCGAAGCTGTTGTCTGCAAAGTTGGTGTGTTCTGCGCGCTGTACGCTGTAGTGTATGTTTGGCCTCTGTATGGCGTGCGCCACTTGTTGTGCGCTAAGGTCGGTTGCATACACATCTGTAAAGCGTTCCGATAGTCTGCTAGCAACCTGTCCGTTTCCTGTGGCGCAATCCCAAGCTTTGCCATAGCCTTTACAAACACTATACAGATATTCAAACAGCGCATCGGGGTAGTGCGGACGGTAGGCAGCATAGGTGCCTGCCTGTGTGGAAAATATGTCTTTAGCATCCTTCATTACAATAAAGTTATTTTATCTATTTTAGTTACAGATTCTATGACGAGCATTTTTTTACCCGAAGTAAAAGCAGAAGCCCTGGAAGCTGCAAAGCAGGCAGGAGATGATAACGCTTTGTGGGATATGTTTATTCAACCCCTGCATGAAGAGTTGTACCGCAGACAGGATTTTAATTTTCTGGATGACCTTTCTGAAGGGCAGCAATTGCTGATATCTTACGATTATGTGCAGATGCAGGTATTGCAGGGTGGTTTCATTCAACTGATACAAAACGGTTATATAGGCTTGCTACCTACTATGCCGGGATGGCTGGAAGTAGTTGGCTGTCATGAAATGGCAAAAGTGATAGATAATGTGTTGAAAGTATATGTGCTGAACCGTGAAGAGCTGGATAAGCAAACCAGTGTTGAGGAGTTTGCCCGTCTTTACGATGAATTTCAGGAGTTTGTAACGCTTGATGAAGACTTTCATCGTTTGCACCCGCAGGTGTTTACTACATTGCTGCAATACGCCATCCATCACACAGAAGAGTTTCTGAAACTGGTATAGTATTAAGCTTTACCACATTCTTCAAAACCCCGTATCTTTGCACCCGCAATGTCAAAAATCGGTGATATAGAACTGGGCGACTTCCCGTTGTTGCTGGCTCCTATGGAGGATGTGAGTGACCCGCCTTTTCGTGCAGTATGTAAAGAGCAGGGGGCAGACCTTATGTACACCGAGTTTATAAGCAGTGAAGGACTGATACGTGACGCAATAAAAAGCCGTCAGAAGCTCGATATATTCGATTATGAACGCCCGATAGGCATACAGATATTTGGTGGAGATGAAGAAGCACTTGCTATGAGTGCCCGCATTATTGAAGCAACTAACCCAGATTTACTGGATATTAATTTTGGTTGTCCTGTTAAGAAAGTGGTATGTAAGGGTGCGGGTGCAGGTGTGTTGAAGGATATAGACCTGATGGTGCGCCTTACAGATGCAGTTGTAAAAGCTACCAAACTGCCTGTAACGGTTAAAACACGCCTTGGTTGGGACGATAATAGTAAGAATATTGAAGAAGTAGCAGAGCGCCTGCAGGATGTGGGTATAAAAGCGCTGACCATACATGGCCGTACGCGTAAGCAAATGTATAAAGGTGAGGCAGACTGGACACTTATTGCCAAGGTTAAAAACAATCCGCGTATACACATACCAATTTTTGGCAACGGAGATATAGACAGCCCTCAAAAAGCTGTTGAATACAAGAATCGTTATGGGGTAGATGGTGTGATGATAGGTCGTGCAGCGATTGGATACCCATGGATATTCCGCGAAATAAAGCACTATATAAAAACAGGTGGTGAATTATTAGCACCACCAACCATAGAAGAACGCATTGAAGCCTGCCTGAAACACTTACACGGTGCAATGAAGTGGAAAGGTGAGAAACTGGGTATCTTAGAAATGCGTATGCATTATGCTAACTACCTGAAAGGTCTTCCGCATATCAAAGAATATCGCCTACGTCTTGTTACAGCAGACAGCGTTGCAGCCATCGAAGCTATATTTGAAGATCTGCGTACACAATACCAATACGCTGAGGTGTAGTTTTTCATTACTATACCATCAATGTTTGTCTTAGATAATGCATCTTTAAGCTAAAGCTTCAGGTTTGATAGATTTATTCAATTAAATGAAAATCAGCTGATTGTATATAGGATTGTCCTTCTGTTGTTTATATTGATGTTTTTTGTAGATTTGTATAGGCTATGAATAATGTAATAGCAAATATAACCGACTACCTGAAAGGGCAGCGCCCGTTTTTGGATATGTTCTCTCGTTTGGCAGAGAATGTAACCAATGCTTACGTATCGGAATTATACGATCAAATAGAGCAAACAGGTATCACACCTTCTTTTGATGAGCTTATGGATAGAGTCCGTGCATTGCACGATGACCTTAGCCGCAGAGCCATCTGGATACGCGAAGACTACAAGGAAGACAGAGGCCGTCGTTCTCCTCGTTTCACTAAGGGTTGTAAAAGGATTATTGATAAGTCCACCAACGACTTCTTGTGTACCGTAAAAGTGGTACTAAATAGGCGCAATAACAGCTACGCTCACTTGCATTAATTACAAAATACTGAGGGTTATTTTATTTGTCTGCGGTATAGCAATAATGCTACTATACCGAAGATGAAATTGGGTATCCAAACAGCCAATATCGGGTTTAGCCCTGCCTTGGTAGAGAATGTAGTGGTAAACTGCATGGCCATAATGTACAGGGCGCTTATTACAATGCCCATTGCCAGGTGCAACCCACTACCACCGCGTACTTTACGGCTTGCTATACATACGCCAATCATGGTAAGTATAAAGCCTGCAAACGGCTGCGCAGTTCGGCGGTATTTTTCTATATAAAAGAAATTCAGGGTCTCCCTTCCGCGTAGTTTTTCACGCGCTATGTATTTGTTCAGTTCAGGTGTGGTAAGTGCGTCTTTTACAGCCTCATCTTCCTCAAGATCTCTTGGTTTAAAAGGGAATGACATGATGGTATCATTCTTCAATACAAGCCTCTCATTAATTCCGTCGTTGTATCGTATCCGAACCTCGTAAAGGTGATATTGATGTTTGATGCTATCATAGTTTACATGCCCTGCTATCACTTTGTAGTGCAGGTTGCTGCTGTCAATCAGTTCTGCACTAAAATGATAACCGATATTGGCTTTGTAGTCATAGGTCATCATGTATACATACAAGTTCTTAGACAGGCGTAGGTGCACGTTTCTGTCCGATGCAAAAGCAGCAGTATGTATATACTTATTTTCAAAAGCAAGGCGTTGTTTATTGGCCTGTGGTACTATAAAGTGGTTGGATACCAATGAAAGTGTACAGAGAAATGCCGCACCAATCACATAGGGACGTAAAAAACGCTGAAATGAAACCCCGGATGCCAGTATGGCGATGATCTCGGATTTATAGGCTAACCTTGAAGTAAAGAATATAGTGGCTATGAAAATAAACAGAGGAAACAGTAGTGCTGATATATGCGGTATGAAGTTCTTGAAGTAATTGAGGATAGCAAGTGTAGGTGCTTTCTTAGCCACGAAATCCTCCATCTTTTCAGACAAGTCTATAACACAGGCTACTACCGCCAGTATCATAATGGCGAAAAAGAAAGTTGCTACAAACTTCTTAACTATATACCAATCCAGTTTCTTCATCTAGTGCTTTTACAGCCTTTGTTTTAATACAGGTATCATTTCGTTTTTCCAACTGTTGAAATCGCCCTGCAAAATATGTTCGCGTGCCTGTTTTACCAAATGCAGGTAAAAAGCAAGGTTGTGTATGCTGGCAATCTGCAGTGCCAGTATCTCACTCGATACCATCAGGTGACGCAGGTATGCCTTGCTATAGTAGTTGCTGGTAGGGCATTCTATACCGTCATCTATCGGGCTGAAGTCCGTAGCCCATTTCTTATTCTTAATATTTATTACACCCTTGCTGGTAAAGAGCATGCCATTACGACCATTGCGGGTAGGCATTACACAGTCAAACATGTCTATACCTAACGATATGTTCTCCAATATATTCCATGGTGTGCCTACACCCATCAGATAACGTGGTTTTTCTTCAGGTAGTATGTCACAACACAGTCCGCACATCTCATACATCATCTCTTCGGGTTCGCCCACACTCAGGCCGCCAATAGCATTACCATCACAATCCATATCTGCTATAAATTGGCTGGATACCTGACGCAGGTCCTTGTATGTGCTGCCCTGTACAATAGGGAACAGTGTTTGCTCATAACCGTATTTAGGCTCAGTTTCATTCATGCGGTTCACACAACGTGCCAGCCAACGGTGGGTCAATTCCATCGATTTGCGGGCGTACTCATAATCACTCGGGTAGGGTGGACATTCATCAAAAGCCATTATTATATCCGCACCGATCGAACGCTGTATGTCTATAACGTTCTCCGGTGTAAACAAATGCCTCGAACCATCGATATGAGACTGGAAAACAGCTCCTTCTTCTTTAAGTTTCCTGTTATTGGCAAGCGAGAAAACCTGATAACCACCGCTATCCGTTAGTATAGGCTTATCCCAGCCATTGAATTTGTGCAAGCCACCTGCCTGTTCCAGCACGTCAATGCCCGGACGCAGATACAAATGGTAAGTATTGCCAAGTATTATCTGTGCCTGTACTTCTTTTTTCAGTTGTTGTTGGGTCACTGCTTTTACACTACCCACTGTACCTACAGGCATAAAAATGGGCGTTTCTATCTTTCCGTGTGCCGTTGTTATGACGCCTGCACGAGCTTTGCTGTTATTATCTCTTGCAGATAATTCAAATTCCATTCTGTTTTTCTTTCTTTGTGGTTGTGTTCGGCGAGGTATTAGTTCCTGTTTTTCTATTATGTATTACCATTCAGTTGGCATATACGCTCTTTTTCTTTGTGCAGCTGTTTTCGTTGCCCGATGAAGATGACACCTCTATTACTGACCCTCAACCCGTTACCATCATCATCTGTGCAAAAAACGAAGCTGCCAATCTGCGAAACAACCTGCCTGCAATAATGGCGCAAAGATACAGTAATGCCTCGGGTATTAGTATGTATAAGGTAATTGTGGTAAATGATGCATCTGACGATGATACCGCCAATGTGCTGGAAGGGTTCAAATCTTTGCATCCGAATCTGAATATTATACATATATCTCCTCAGGATGTAGGGGTATTTCCTGGTAAGAAGTTTGCGCTAAGCAAGGCATTGACAATTGCGGATAGTGATTTTTTGCTATTAACAGATGCAGACTGTACGCCTGCCAGTGATAGTTGGCTGATGCAGATGGTGGCATCACTACACAAGGGGAAGCAGCTCGTAGCAGGTTTTGGAGCTTACAAGGCAGATAGCTCATTGTTGAATGGTTTTATCCGTTGGGAGACCTTGCATACTTTTATTCAATATACCGGGTACACATTGTCGGGTATGCCCTATATGGCTGTTGGTAGAAATCTGGCATGCACTAAAGCTGCCATGAAGAAGGCGCAACAATCTCCCGAATGGTCTAAGCTGCCATCCGGCGATGATGATTTACTGGTAAATGCGGTAGCGGATGGCCACAATATAGCTATCGTTGCTACACCTTCTTCCATAACAACAAGCGCTGCAAAAACTACCTGGGCAGATTGGTTGCAACAAAAGCAACGCCATGTATCTACGGGCAAGTACTATAAAACAAGTACAAAGCTGTTACTTGGATTGTATGCTTTAACGCACAGCTTTGTGTGGTTTAGTTTTCTTATGTTGTTATTTACCGAAATGTGGCAATTGGCATTGGGTGTAATGGCTGTCAGGTTAGTCATTAATATTATAATTCAACAGCGTGCCTGCCGCTTAACGGGACAGCAGCATAATATATTCCTTTTCATATTGGCAGATATAGGCTGGATGATATATAACTTTGCGCTTTCGCCGTATATACTGCTTAAAAATAAACAAAGGTGGACGTAATACTAAAATACTTCAGTGACTTTACAGACAACCAATTACAACAATTGGGACAACTGGAGGAACTATATAAAGACTGGAACGAGAAAATAAACGTGATATCCCGCAAGGATATAGACTCTTTGTATACAAGGCATGTACTGCATTCTATGGCTATCGCGGCCGTATGCACGTTTGAGGATGGTACACAAGTAGTAGATATCGGCACAGGTGGCGGTTTCCCCGGTATTCCGTTGGCTATTATGTTTCCAGAAGTAGAGTTTTTGCTGAGCGATAGTATAGGCAAGAAGATAAAAGTGGTGCAAGGTGTAGCAGATGCAATAGGGTTAAAAAATGTAACCGCCGTACATAGTAGGGTAGAGGAAATAAAAGACCGAACCTTCGATTATGCGGTGTCTCGTGCTGTTGCACCATTAGGCGAATTGTGGAAATGGATAAACCCATTACTGCGCAAAGGACAACGTAGCGAAGAACTACCTAACGGGCTGATATGCCTGAAGGGAGGAGACCTTAAAGAAGAAATAAAAGCATCGGGCTTAAAGCCTACTGCCTGGGATTTGCACGACATATTTCCGGAGCCGATGTTTGAAGATAAGTATGTGATATACGTAAAGAAATAAAAAGAGCGGATTACCCGCTCTTTTTATTTTATTGTGCATCATTCTTATTCTATTATCATCTTCATTACTTTATTGCCTTGCGATGGTGAGTTGATTGTTATCATGTACAATCCACTTGCGTAGCGTTGCATATTGCATGGTATTTCATTCTTACCTGCATTGGCTTTAGTATGTTGTACAGATACTATCCTTCCTGATATATCAGTAATGCTGATGTCTATCGTTTCTGCGGTGGTTGCATTGTATTCAACCACAAATGCTCCTTTGTTTGGGTTAGGGTAGATGTTTATGCCCGCAACTTGCGATGGGATATTTTCTGTACCAAGGTATTGTATTGCCTTGGCTACTGCTGCAAATGCATTTACCTTACCATGCCCCCAGTTATTGTTGCCATTTGGTGTTGCCAGTCCGGTATAATTGTCGTGTATGGCTGTTGCCTTCAGTGCTTCAATTACCTGTGCAGGTGTCAGGTTCGGATTTGCCTGCAGCATCAGCGATACAATACCTGCTACAACAGGAGAAGACATAGAAGTACCTGTTAGCATGGCGTAGTAGTAAGTCTTGCCATCGCTTGGGTTCAGATAAGATGCTACCAAATGGTCTGCACTACCCCCTGATGGTTTATATTCATCGTCAAACGTACTGACGCCTGAACCTATCATTAATCCTGGTGCGGCAATATCAGGTTTTGTCCTGAAATCTGCAGACGGTCCGCGGCTTGAATATGGTGCTAATTTACCATTGGCATTTACATAAGATGCATAACTCATACTGCCGCCTGTCATATTCGTAAAGCTGATTTTAGAAGCAAAAGATGCTACGGCTACTGCTGAGCGTGTACTAGCCATGTCGCCTACAGTCATGATATTATTACCGCTAGTTGTACCAACAATGCCAGACGCAAAACTGCCATAAAGCCCACGGGTTTTTTGTACATAACCAGTCCACATATCTATAGTACCGTCTGTGCCTTTTACAGATACCATCAGTTGGTTTGTTGTTTTGCTATATACACGAAGCAGGTTGCGAGGTTTATTATTAAAAGATGATGCTTCTGTTACAATATCTACAAAACATGTATCACCGTCAGAGCCTACAAGCGCAAATGAATTAGTGGAATTATTCAGGCACACGAAACCCGTATTTGCCGTTTCCGTACTGCCATTATAAAGGCTGAATTTGGTACAAAAACTTTTGGAAGTATCTCCCCAAATATCAACCCATGTGTTTTTCATGCCCGATGCCAGTGTTAGTTCTGTACGGATGATGGTATCGCTACCCGTAAAAGTTTTTGCAAGATGTATATTGTTCGTGCCATTGTTACCTGCAGAACACACAAATATTTTACCCTTGCCCGTAAGCGCATCGCATGCTTGGCTGAACAGTGAATTACCGTCGTGCGGACCTACGGTACACCCCCAGCTTAGGTTGGCAACTGCGGGTTTACCTACAGACGATGCATAGGTGTATATATAGTTCATGCCGTCAATAATATCAGACATGCCAGTATTTGTCCATTGAGTAGAATCGGGTGTGATACCAATAAAGACCATGTCGCTTTCAAAAGCTATTCCTCTGTATTGGCTGTTGCCGGTGCTGCCATATCCGCTACCAGCAGCAATGCCTGCCACATGTGCACCATGCGAAAACTGTGCTAGGTCAGTGCCTGTAGATTGCATTGTAGCTGTACTGGTTATCTCATTGCCATAAGAAAACCCTGATGGGGCAGTGCCGGTAGCTTTCTGTTCCCAAACCTTTTTTATGCGCCATACATTGCCACTGGTATCTTTATTAGTAGGGTGGTTATAATCAAAACCTGCATCAATGATGCCTACAACCACATTTTTGCCTGTATATGGCATAGTAAGCGGTGCGTAGCCGCCATGTACAGAGTCTGTTTTGGTTACCGTACGTGCAGCATCCATATCTGGCGCTATTGGTAAATCCAATTCTATATAGTCAATACCTTTTATCTGTGTGAATGACTCAATTTTCTGCAACGGTACAGAGACTGTCCATATCTTGCCCGCTTTTGTACCAATATGTACACCCAATGTTTCTATTGTTGCGGCATCTACTGACGGGCTAACCTTTATCATACCAGCAACACACACATTGCCCTGTGCATCTTTGCGATATACATATGATGCAGGTATAGTTTTTGTATTGTGTAAATCTTTAATGAATAGCTGGGTAGATGGCGATAGTTTGGCTCTTTCTGCATTTGTTTGTGCATTCGTTGCCAATGCAAATGACAATAGCAGGGCTGATAATACGATTGTATGTTTCTTCATACGCTTGTTTGTTGATGTACGAACAGATAATAGTCTTTATAAAGGTAGCTAATAAAATAATAAAGCCCCTGGAAAGGGGCTCTGTTACATATAGAGGATAAGAGAGAACTAAAGAATAAACCGGGCAGCGGAACATCATCGCAAGAAAACCACTACCCGGTTTTCAAGCCTTACAAATTCACTGCCAATACCACACACATGATGATAGAAACAAACAACAAAATTTTTTGAGAAGTTTCATTTTTGCGGATGTCGATAGCTTGTTGCATGACTTGTGTTTTTTATTTGTGTTTTGTTTTGAAAGGCTGCCGTGGCAGGTGTTTTGTTTTGTGTTTTTTGCTTTGTTGATACAAATATGGGGGTACGAACAAGCCTTCTCCAAAATTTAAACCTCGATTAACGATGCCTTTAAAACTGGTTAACCAAAAATGTGGCAAGCGCTTAACCATCTGTTTACAAACATATTGTTAACCTTGCTTGTAATGCTTTGCTATAAAGGGTTTCAGGCCATTTGATGAGTTGGAATAATATGTTGTCTTTTGCCTATTTATATAAAATATTTTCTCATCGTGGAGAGGATTGTTATTTTTGCAGCCTGAAAACTGAATAATAAAAGATATAATTATAATATGGGTAGGATATTTGAAGTTCGTAAGTCTGCCATGTTTGCCCGCTACGACCGTATGGCAAAGCAATTTACCCGCGTTGGTAAGGAAATAGCAATTGCTGTAAAGAAAGGTGGCCCTGATCCTGATACAAACCCGATGCTGCGTCGTGTAATGCAGAATGCCAAGTCTTTCAACATGCCGAAAGACCGTATTGAAGCTGCTATTAAGAATGCTATGGGTAAAGATACCAGCAACTATGACGAGGTGCTGTATGAAGGTTATGCTCCGCATGGCGTTGCTATATTGGTAGTAACAGCTACCGATAATACAACTCGTACAGTAGCCAACGTGCGTTCTCACTTCAACAAAGGTGGTGGTGCGTTGGGTAACAGTGGCTCTGTAGGTTTCCTTTTCAAACACTTGGGTGTATTTAAACTGAACCCTGAAGGGCTGAGCGTAGAAGATATGGAACTGGAATTGATAGACTACGGTCTGGAAGAATTGGGTGAAGACAGCGAAGGTAAACTGATAGTACGTTGTGCATTCGAAGACTTTGGTAACATGCAGAAAGCATTGGAAGAAAAAGGCATCACACCTATATCTTCTGAACTGGAATGGATACCACTGAATACAGTACCTGTAACAGACGAGCAAGCACAGGATGTATTTAAGCTGATAGCAAGGGTAGAGGAAGACGACGACGTGCAGCAAGTGTTCCACAACATGGGATAGTCACTATTGTGTAATATAGTATTGAAAGGCAACCACAACGGTTGCCTTTTTTATTGGTGTGAGTTATTTTTATAGTCAAACCAAAACCTAATGAAACAAGTTCTCTATTCACTGATAGTATTTGCTGTACTTTTTACGGCTTGTAAAAAAGAAGCTGCCGTTACTCCTTCAAAACCTGCAGTTTATTCAGAACCAGATTTTGCATTGATACCTACTAAAAATGCTAAATGGTACATACATACACAAGGACATTTTCAAGAGTGGTTCGATGATCAGTATTGGACAGTAAGTAATCCCAATTTAGGACCTTACGATATAGATACTGCTGTCCACATATACACTACTATTGAGGCGTTGGGCAAAGACACCATCATTGACGGGTATACTTATCATTTTTATTCTTATTGGTATAACATTGTCAATAACTTGGATACATTAATGGATGAATATTATAAACAACTTAGTAAGAGGAAATTAACGCTCTTACTAAGAGAAGATACGTTAGCCAAAAAGGTATATGCAGGACACAACTTTAGACCTGAAGAAGAAAAGTATTATATGGTATTAGACTTTTCAGATACTACAAATACAAGTAAAAAGGTAAAGCCTTGCCTTGCATGGCCCGAAATGAACATTGTTTCTTACGGAGATTGGTATGTTGCAGGGTACAAATTGAAAACCTGGAACATGCAAAATACTTACGATAGCAAGTACGAATATTTTTATAAAGCTATAGGTATAGGTTCTATTACGGGTGTTTTGCCATATACTACTGTAGCAGATAATTGGGGGCAAGTGCGTTCGCTCGACTTCATTTATAAAGGAGATAGTATTCATTTTGATTTCCCGCTGCACTAACTTTGGCAATTATGCCATCCACAAAACAATGCTCCAAGTGCAATGCTTCGTTTGAATGTACAAGCGATGCAACAGGCTGTTGGTGCCAACAATACACACTCAGCCAAGAAGTACTTCAGCATTTAAAAGGTAATTATGCTGACTGTTTGTGTCCGCAGTGTTTGGCTACATATGCAGAAGATTATCAGGCCGAAAACCAATAAATCCTGTAAATCCCGGTTCAGGCATTATCTTTACACCAATGAAACCGGCACGTTCACTCCCGATGCTTATTGGCCGCAAGCCTGTAATGGAAGCTATTCAACAAGGAAAAGCAATAGAGAAAATATTCATGCTTCGTTCTGCTTCGGGCGATGAAATAACGGCTATTAAAAAGCTGGCCAAGGATGCTAATATCCCTGTAAGCCAGGTGCCGGTTGAAAAGCTGAATAATCTTACCAGAGCACAGCATCAGGGTGTGGTAGCATGGGCAAGCCTGCTACACTATGTAGAGCTCCAAGACGCAATATCTATGGTGGTAGATAAAGGCGATGTGCCATTATTTATCATGTTGGATGGTGTTACAGACGTGCGAAATGTAGGCGCCATTGCCCGCAGTGCCTATTGCTGCGGTGCGCAAGGGCTTATTCTGCCGACATCTTCATCAGCCTCACTAACAGAAGAGGCCATTAAAACATCTGCAGGTGCATTGCATAAGATAATGCTATGCCGCACGCCATCTGTACCACAGGCTATTGACGTATTGCGACTGAATGGTATTCAGGTATTAGGTACCGAAATGAGGGGGAGTGTACCCGTTGCAGAGTCAGACCTTACAATTCCTTCCTGTATCGTAATGGGGGCAGAAGATACAGGCATTAGTAAAGACGTGCTTAGGCGTGCCGATAAACTGATACGCATACCTATGGCCGTACAGTTCGATTCTTTGAATGTTTCTGTAGCCGCAGGTATGATATTGTACGAGGCTATCAGGCAGCGCACGGCAGGTTAGTATATTCAACTGTTATTATCAGGTGGAAATCTTGTTAAGGCTTTCTGCGATAAATTTTCCTACATTTGCAACAACATTGGTTTCCGCTCAACAACGGAATTAAAAGGGAATCAGGTGAAAATCCTGAACATTACCCGATGCTGTAAGCTTCATTTTACAGCTTTTTGCACAGCCAACGCCACTGTCACGCTACTGCGTGATGGGAAGGCCGCAAAAAGTGAAGCGAGTCAGAAGACCTGCCTTTGGACATTTTTTATTTACGCTGCTTTCGGGAATAAAAGCACAGGTAAAATCAGGGCATGGATCCGGAACCATCGCTGTATTGTTATCTGCCAATTTCTCTCAAGCCGCATTAAACAAATTGTATTAATCAATTTATTATGCGCAGATTTACACTGTTCATCTCGGCAATGGTTGCTACTATGGCAACTAATGCCCAAACTGTGGCCGATTTTGAAGGCCTTACTTTGCCAAAGACAGACACGTTTTATGTCAACTACTCAAATTCAGGAAACGATGTTGGGTTCGACAATGGTTTAGCTCACTTCCCTTGCGTTTATAATACTGCATGGGGCGGTTTTTGGAGTAGTGGTTTTGCATATACCAATATGACGGATAGCGTAAAAAGTGGCTATACCAACTCATATTCTGCAAAAACAGCGAAAGGCTACAACGGCTCTAATCAATACATTGTTGCAAACGGATCAGACAATTATATAAAACTGATTAATGCCGGTAAGGGTGGCTTTGCTGCTGGGTTTTATATCACGAATGCTACATACGCTTACAACAGTATGCGCGATGGCGATGCCTTTGCCAAAAAGTTTGGTGGTACTACAGG
Source organism: Chitinophagales bacterium (assembly GCA_017303395.1). Lineage (GTDB taxonomy): Bacteria > Bacteroidota > Bacteroidia > Chitinophagales > Chitinophagaceae > Polluticoccus. The sequence goes on along the minus strand of JAFLBN010000002.1, from coordinate 372,253 downwards.
CAATGATCAGGACTGGTTCAAAATGGTAATCTACGGTTACCATAACGGTGTTAAAAAACAGGATAGCGTTGAGGTGTATCTGGCAGACTTCCGTTTTTCAGATAACTCAAAAGACTATATCCTTAAAACATGGAAATGGGTAAACCTGATGCCACTTGGTAAGGTTGATAGCCTTAGTTTAATGCTCAGTTCCAGCGATGTTGGTCAGTTTGGTATGAATACGCCCGCATACTACTGCATAGACAATTTCATAACACAGGAAAACTTATTCCCTTTTGCGCCACAGGCTACTGTTTCAGGCAGTACTGCCATCAACAAAAACGACCCTGCAATCAAAGGTTGGGCAACACATTGCCAGCTGAACCGTGGTTGGTTGGATATTGCCGATAAATCTTTAGGCAAACCAACATTGGGCGCAGATACCAACGCAATCGGCATGCCTGATAACTTCCTGGTAAGCCTTGGTGACAGTGGTACAGCAGTACTTACATTCAATAACATAATCTATAATGGTAACGGGCCTGACTTTGTAGTGTTTGAAAATGGGTTCGCAAATCCTAACAATCCTGAAGAGGCATTCCTGGAATATGCATTTGTAGAGGTAAGTTCAGATGGCATAAACTATACACGTTTCCCTGCTACCAGCTTTGCAGATACGTTGCAAACACCAGCTTCCGGTGTGTATGAAAATGCACGTCAGGTAGATAATCTGGCAGGTAAATACATAGGTGGCTTCGGTACACCGTTCGATTTGCAAGAGCTGGCTGGCACACCTGGCCTCGACATCAATAATATTACGCATATCCGATTGGTGGATGTTGTCGGTTCAATAGGCGTTCATGGTCAGTCAGACAAAAACGGACGTAAAATCAACGACCCGTACCCTACCAATGTAGTAAGTGGTGGTTTCGATCTGGAAGCTGTAGGCGCTATGTACCTGAGATGGGCAAGCTCTGTGAACACAACAATTGCGTCGGGCAATAGTATGAGTGTGTTCCCTAATCCATCTGCAACAGATATAAATATTGCTTTCAATAAAGCGCCACAGGGCGAGCTTTATGCTACTGTAACAGATATGAAGGGTAGTGTGGTAATGTATGGTGCTGTGGTTAACAACAAACTTTCTGTAGCATCTTTAACTACAGGGGTTTATTACCTTGTGGTAACAGATACCAATGGTAACAAATGGGTAGAACGTATTTCCAAAATATAATATCGGGTATACTGGTAGTATCGCTACTGTCGGCTTGTGTAAAAGACAAGCCGACAGAGCCTGATACTAAGCCTCCAGCTACTACCGGACCTTCAGGCAATGTATATACTGTCTGCGAGGGGAGTCTTGGCAACGGTAACAGTACATTGTACTTATATAACTATAAGACAGCTACAGATCACGGTAATATTTATGAGACTGTAAATACAGGCTCAAAGCTTGGAGACGTGTTTCAAAGCATACGCAGGATAGGCGATAAGTGGTTTCTGTGTATCAACAATTCAGATAAAGTGCTGGTGCTTGATTCTACAAGAAAACAAATAGGTATCATCAATATCCCTAAGCCAAGATATATATTGCCTGTCAGTGATACTAAGGCTTATGTATCTACGTTGTTTAGCAATAAGGTCTATATCATCAATCCGCAAAGTATGTCTGTAAGCGGAACGATAGATATGCCATACCAGAACCCCGAGTTTATGGTCATGCGGAACAATAAAGCTTACATCAGCACCTGGGATACTGCATGTGGCAATATTTATACAGTAGATATTGCTACAGACAAAGTACAGGATGCAATTGCCATCAATAACAGAGCGCCACATGGCCTGGCTGTAGATAAAGATGGTAATCTCTGGGTTGTATCGGGCAATGTATATAAAGGCAAGCAGGCAGCCATTACCCAACTGAATGGTAAGGACGAGGTGATGAAGACGTTTTACTTTTCTGCAAAGTCAGATGTTATAAAACCCGTATTCAACCTTGCTAAAGATGTGTTGTATTTCATACAGGTAGATTACAATGGGGGGACAGATAATAACGGTATCTATAGAATGAGTATCAATGATACTCAGTTGCCTAAAGCACCATTCGTTGCTGCGCAGAAGTTTCAATACTTTTGGGCATTAGGTGTAGAGCCACAGTCGGGCAATATTTATGTGGGAGACCCGAAGGGTTTTATACAAAAAGGTGTTGTAACGGTATATAATGCCGCAGGTAATCAGGTAAATAGTTTTGCAGTAGGCGTAGGTCCTGGCAGCTTTTATTTTGAATAAAGATAATACATGAGCAAGTCCCCTTTCACGGTGAACAAAGGAGTAGCAATACTGATTGTATTGTTACTTTCTTTTTCTGTGTCCAAAGGGCAGTTGGCAGATACATTGAAAGATGTTAAGGTCAAGGCTAAGAAAAAGCTACAGATATCAAATGATGAGCGTATCAACACTTATGCTCCCGGGCAAAAAATAACAAGTATCGATAGCATTACGCTCAGGCAATATCAGTTTCAGAGCGTGGCAAATATGCTCGCTCAACAGTCGCCTGTATTTATCAAAACATATGGTATCAATGGCTTGGCTACACTTAGCTTTCGCGGTGCATCCGCTGCGCAGTCGCAAGTGTATTGGAATGGTGTGCCACTACAAAATGCTGCAATGGGGATTTCAGATGTTTCCCTGCTGCCTGTTGCTTTGATGAATAAGATAAACCTTGTGTACGGCAGCTCTTCCGCCATGTGGGGTAGTGGCAATGTTGGCGGTGCATTGGTGGTAGAAAACGAAAAGCCATACTTCGATACCAGTAATGTATTTCATCACTCAGTTTATGCCGTAGCAGGCAGTTTCAGCCAATATCAATTGGGGCTGCGTTCTGGATTCAGCACAAGCAAATGGTACGTGGCTGTTAACGGGTTCGGACAGTCTGCAAAGAATAATTTCAGCTACATAGACGGCGCTATTAAACGTAACATGAGTAATGCCTCTTTGAGCAGCGGCGTCGGTTTATTGCAAGTGGCATATAAAGCAAATAGCAAGAATGTTATATCTCTCACAGGGTGGTATCAACAATATTACAGAGAAGTACCCCGCGCATTGTTCGAATCTCAATCAGTAAAAAATCAGCGCGATGAATCATTGCGCTTATTGGCAGATTGGAATAGAACAGACAAATCCGTTCACACATCCGTAAAGCTGTCTTATATCAGAGACTACATGCGCTATCAGGACACACTTGCATTACTCAATACAAAAAATGCAAGCAATCAACTATATACAGAGGCTGCTATGCGTTTTGCAGTTGGTACGCGCCATCGCATTATGATAATGGCACCTATATCTGTACAATGGGTAGATAGTGCCAGCATCAGCCAAACAAATACGCAAAACAGGTATGCACTTGCCGCAAATTACCTGTACAGTAACCCTAGCGGTAAACTGAAGGTTGCATTAAATCTGAGGGGCGAAGCAGTTGACGATAACAGCTACTTATTGCCCGGAGGTAATATTGCATACGATATTACAAGCTGGTTGACCTTAAAGGCAAACGCTCAAAAAACATATAGAGTGCCAACGCTTAATGAATTGTACTACAACCCCGGTGGTAACAGAAATCTGCTTCCTGAAAGTGGGTGGAGTACAGATGCGGGCTATGTATTCCATTCCAATTCTGCCAATAGAGTAGTGTTGAACCATGAGCTATCGGTTTTTAACCGTGTCATTGACAACTGGATAGTCTGGTTTGGTGGCGCTATCTGGACACCACATAACATAGCAACTGTGCACAGCCGTGGGGTAGAGACCGATAATAAACTGACTGTCGGCTTTGGCAAGCTAAACCTGCACTTAGCCGTAAATACATCTTATGTTTTATCTACAACAGTTTCATCCTATATATCAGGAGATGGCAGTATAGGCAAGCAAATCCCTTATGCTCCCCGCTACAATGGTCAGATAAATATTGGGTTTAATTTCAGGCAGCTATACTTCAATTACAATCATACCTATACCGGTTATCGCTTCATAACCGTCGATGAATCGCAATGGTTGATGCCTTATAACACGGGCAATGTGCAGGTCTTATATACACTACCTTTAGGTAGTAATAACCTTCAATGCACAGCACAGTGTAATAATGTGTGGAATAAACAATATCAGGTAGTAAATGGCAGGCCAATGCCAGGTATCAATTGGCTGGTTGGTATCAGGTATAGTATTAATTGATTCGGGCTATCACAAACTCATCAAACCTTTGCATAATATGGATTTGTTGTAAGGGTATGTCTTTTAGTTGGCCATTGCACAATAATAGGAGTTCGCCTTTTTGTTCTGATAGTGTTTGGGTATTCTGGAGTGTTATAACTTTCATTTGCATCCACTGCAGATAAAGGAATATATGATGTTTGGGCATGCCTACAGAAACAATGCGTTTTGCATTTTTAAGCACTGGATTATTTCTGTTCAGTGTCTTATGTATTATTGTTGGTTGTGAGTATATATAATACGCATGTCTCGATAATGTAAAGCAGGTAAGCAGAGTAAAACCAATTAGTATTGGTCTGTATTTTACATATGCCACTACTATATAATGGGCTATAATGTATGCTATAAATACAAAACATGGTATTAGGTACCAGTCATGTTGCGTTTTTGAAATGCTAAGTAGTAGAAATACTGGTATTGTTATACAGAATGATAGTTCAATTAGTTCGCTTGTAGTTGAACTTGCTTTGTCTGTTTTGCTTTTTGTGTTTATTAATAACCGAACAGTAAGCGCGAACAGTATGATGTAGAAAATATAATTCCACAGATTAAGTCTCACATCCATAGCAACGAAAACAAAAAAAGGATTATTGCCCGTTTTATCCTGAAAGCTATTGTCTGTTATGCGTCTGAAAGTATCGTCAAAGAATAGTATGCTGACTGCATTGTTACTTCCATAAAATGATGAGTCGAAGTGATTTCCCAATATCAAAAGGAGTAGTACCCAGCTAAGCACAAAAACCAACAGTATCAGGCTGGCAATTAAGAATTCCCGTGTCTTTACTACTAAAATAAATTTGCGTTTTATTATCAGATATGCGGCTATACCTGGTATAAAAATAAAAGCAGCGGTTCCTTTTGTATAAAATGCAAGCCCTGTAAAAACAGCAAATAAGAAAAGCTGTTTAGGATTCTTTGTTTCTATATATTGCAAAAAGCTTGAAATTGATAGTGTAAGGAAAAGCGTTAATGTCATATCATAATCTCCTGTAAGCCCACTGTGCCACCCCAACAATGTTTTTGATGTTAGTAGTATGAGAGATGTTATAAATGCTGTTTTAGTGCCTTCATATTGCTGTATTAATCGCATTAAGAAATAAACCAATGCAATGGTGGCTAAGTAAGTTGGTAGTCTTAGTGATAATTCATTAAACCCCAATACATTAGAACTAATTAATATTAACCAGTTAAGAAGCACTGGTTTAGCTATCCATGTGTCGGGCTTTCCGTTATAGTAAAGGTTTATATAATCATGGTTTAAATGCATTTCATAGCAATTCGAACCCAAGCGAGATTCGTCCCATTCGTTCAAATCATATTTCAGTCCCGATGATAATATCAGTAATACGAATAGACACAATGCTACTATAATGGCGGTTTTCCCTTCGAAGAGTTGGTTTAGTCGGTATATGATTTTGTTCAAAATAGTTGATTACAGGTTATTGTATAAAAATATAACCACAAAACTGCTTCAAAAATTGTAAAATATAGTATTTTCACACCCTGTTATAATATAACATTTATGAAAATCAAATCTCTATTGTTCCCGTTAGCTATCGCATCTGTTATCTTTTCATCATCATGCAGAAGGACAGAAGCTAACTATGTTCAGCCAGTTTGCAAATACCCGGTTACACAGTATCAACATGTTTATGGTGCAGAAACATTTGATAAACTTTGGGGATTTTATGAGTTAGATGCTTGGAAGTCATGTGTCATCAGGTATAGCGGTGCTACTTTTACAGATCTTTGTACTGCCGAGAAAGGTGGTGTTAACGTACGTGTAAGGGGTAATTTCATGGATGTTAAAGCATACATGAAATTGACAGAAACAGACAGTGTTGAAGTACCTATAGTAAAGACTAAGTTAGATTCTAACAAGTATTCTTTTGATGGTAAACTGGAGAACATTGACTTTGTTCCATATTATCAAAACTACCCCGCTAGAATGAAACCTGTTCTGTATATCAGAATGCCATACGACAGTCCGTATATTGATTATTACTACATGATTAGCAGGTTGAAAGTTAATCTCATGAGTGTCGAAATAGACCCTACGGGTAAAACTATTTAGTATATTTTAATTGCTTTTTAACCACTATTTGGGCTTCTCAAATAGTGGTTTTTATTTATATGAATATGGTCATTTTGATATATTATTCATAGTCCAGCTGGAAAATTTATTAATAAATTCAAAAATGTAATGGTAATACCCAACGTAAATACTGTGGCTACAGTCTATTATGTAGGAAATCTTTAATTCCCGTTACTTGTCTATTGCATTGAGCTATACAATACCCGGACAGACGAACGAGCTGCAAGAACTGATTCATGGGTGCGCGCGCAATGAGCGTGGCGCACAGGAGAAGTTGTATCACTTGTTCTACCCGCGTATGATGGGCGTTGTGAGAAGGTATATAGATCATACGGAACAGGCTGAAGAGGTGTTGAATAATGGTTTTTTGCGGGCGTTTCAGAAGATAGACCAGTACACGTTTCAAGGTTCTTTTGAAGGTTGGTTGAGGAAAATAGTCTTTCATGCAGTATCAGACTATGTAAAGCAAAATTCGCGATACAATGAGAAGATAATGCTGGTAGAAAAAGATCAATACATAGAAAAAGACCATGCAGACAGGATGTACTACAATGAGTTGTTGGAGATGGTACAATCATTACCTGTAGCTACAAGGTCAGTTTTCAATATGTATGTGATGGAAGGGCTATCTCATAAAGAAATAGGTAAAGTACTGGGTATCAGTGAGGGAACTTCAAAATGGCATTTGTCAGAAGGCCGACGGATACTAAAAGATAAGATAGAGAAACTGAATTTACATTTAAAAAAATAAATTTTATCCATATGGATAAAAACATGATTAACATAGATGACCTGGTAAGGCAGCGCTTAAGTGGCGGTGAAGAGGAGGAGCGTGCAGGGGCGTGGCTCAGAATGCAGGAATTGCTTGATAAAGAGCAACCTGTAAGGGGTGCCGCATACTTTAGCTGGAAGCGCATCTTTTCGTACGCAGCAGGTTTAGTATTGTTGGCTGCAGCAGGTGTTGCTGGTTACAAGGCTACACAAACGCAAGCAGATGAAGATATTGCCTCGGTTAATAAATATGACCGTGCAAACAACGCAATGCTATCCGGCGCAGTAGTAGCTAACAATACTGCAGGTAACACAACTGGTAGTTCTGCTTCGGACAAGAAAGATGTTGCTGCTAACAGCTATCATGATAATGCTCGTAGGCTGATAAAAGATAATACAAGTTCTAAACAAAGCGGTATGGTAGCATCAACAGGAAAAGATGCAAGTACAATCGCCATCACCAAGGCTGGTCACAATACCACAATCAATAAAAATACTACGCTTAATACCGTATCAAATACAGTAACAAATAGTCCTACACCTGAAAATAAGCCCGGAAATAGTAATGTTATAGTTACTACGCCTGTTGCCAAAGCTGTGGATAATAATGTACAGGTAAATGAAAATAAACCTAGCACAACTATTGCTAACAACAATTTTGCTGCAACAAAACGCAACAAAACGCAACAATTGCCTGTGGAAGTTACTAACCCGAGATACAGAAAACAGATAAAAACGATTGACTCTGTAGAAGTTATCACAACTAAAGAAAGTAGCAGAAAAGGTCTGCGTAAAGTAGATACCATTGCACAAGGGATGGTGGCTACTGAAAAGTTGGTAGATGTTCCTGCAGAAGTTGCCGCAGCTCCGGCTACAAACAAGGCTCCAAGAGTGATACTTCCTTCAGCTACTTTAATGGAACGTAACAGTCCTGAGGTAATTAATGCAAGTGCTTCTCTTGATAGCAAAGCGGAGAAGAAACAATCTAAAAATGCTTACAATCCTCGTCGCTTCGAAGAAATGGTGCAGAATATGAAAGTAGATTTCGGCAAAGTAAGTTTCCATCCGGGTCTTGTTGCCGGTATCAGCAGTTCTGTTGGTGCATACAATATGATGGGAGTACAACTTGGTCTTGTAGGTATTATGAATATCAGCGACCACTGGGGTATGTTTGCAGAACTGAAAGGTATTTATCGTTTCGGTAATGGTAAGTCTCTTATTAATAATTATAAAGATTATACAGGCATAAATTACATTGGTAATAATACTTACAGCCACGAATGGGATTCAGTTGCTCATTCATTTAATATATCTTCTTCTACCAGTGTAGAGTTGCCTATTGCTGTAAGATATTCTGCTAATAGGTTGAATGCTTTTGTTGGTGTGAACGGTACATACAACTTTGCTGTTAAAGTTGATGAATACACACAAAAGTATAGCCGCTCATATGTATCAAACTCTACAAGCCGTCAAGAAGTAACACAGCAATGGGGTGAAAATCCTATAATCGGTTATGATGCTTTCAAAGCACGTTTCATGCTTGGCTATGTAGTAGGTGCTGGCTATCAGGTTTCACCAAATATTGGTATAGACTTCAGAGCAACACAACCATTAATGGAAAGCAATGCTGGAACGAAGAGTACTGCGATTGTCTCAAAACAACTGTACAGAGCACCTTCATTCCAATTGAACTTTACGTATAAGTTCTCTAACAATAAATATAAACCGCGCGAACTAAACTATTAATCCTTGCTCATAGCTGCTGCCTTAAGTTCTGCAGTTGTGCCTTTACCAAGATAGTTTTCAATACGGTTTTCGATAATGTATATTAATGGCGTTAGTAATAACGCCATTAATGCTTTATAGCTATAGTTAACAAGTCCTATAGCCAGCACACGCTGAAAGCTCCATCCGTTACCTATTTTGAAAGCTATGAACAGTACAATAAAACTGTCAACAAATTGGGATACAAGGGTAGAACCTGTAGCCCTTAGCCATACCTTCTTTTCTCCAGTAGCTTTCTTTATTTTATGAAACACCCACACATCCAATAGCTGGCTAACCAGAAAGGCTGTAAGGCTACCAACTATTATCCACATGCCTTGCCCAAAGATGCCACTAAATGCAGTTTGCATATCGGGTATGCCATCTTGTACATGACTGGTTATCCAAAATTCCTTATTTGCAGGTACTTCAATTGCTAGGTAAAACATCAGGAACGCATAGCAAATCAGTCCCACAGCAATGTATGATATCCTTCTCACGGCTTTTGGACCAAAATACTCATTAACTATATCGGTCATGATAAACTCAAGCGGCCATAGCAGTACACCGCATGTCAGCGTATAGGTAAGTCCTTCTTCTCCCAATAACGAGAATGGTTGCGGCTCAAAGCCTAGCAGCCTTTCCAAAGAAAACAACTTACCCCCTATACATTCTGCTATCAGGGCATTGGCTACAAAGAATGAGGCTATTACAATGAACAGCTTTGTTGGCTTATCGTTCAGTATATCTTTTACCATGTTGTAAAGCTAATGGTTTGTTTCAAATTGCTTAAGCTATTATGAAATATTGAAATTCGATATTATTTTTATATCAAACTAAACAAGGCTCCTATGAAAAAGTTCTTTAAATGGCTGGGTATTGCCGTATCCGTTATTGCCGTTATCGTTATTGGTTTGTTGGGTTATGTCAAACTGTTTTTGCCCGATGTAGGTAAGCCTGCAGACCTGAAAGTAGAATTAACACCTGATAGGGTAGCACGTGGTGAGTATCTGGCCAATTGTGTAACTGTATGTATGGATTGCCATTCTAAAAGAGACTGGAACACATTTACAGCACCACCAACGGCAGGAACATTAGGAGCAGGTGGAGAGGTTTTTGACCAAAAGATGGGCTTCCCTGGTGTGTTTTATTCAAGAAACATTACCCCTTATAGATTGAAAGATTGGACAGATGGTGAGCTGTACAGAACTATTACTACTGGTGTTGATAAGAACGGGCAACCATTGATGCCTGTTATGCCTTATCACAGATATGGCAAGATGGATCCTGAAGATATATATGCCATCATCGCTTACCTGCGTAGTGTTCCGGAAGTGAAAAATGATATTCCTGAATCAAAGGCTGATTTTCCATTCAGTATGATAATGCGACTGATTCCTAAAAAAGCCGAACCTGTAAAGCGCCCGGCTGAGTCTGATACTATTGCCTATGGCGAATACCTTGTAAATGCCACTGCTTGTGCAGAGTGCCACACAAAATTTGAAAAAGGACAGTTTGTAGAAGGTACAGAATTTGGCGGAGGCAGGGCATTCGAAATGCCGGGTGGTATGCTTACAACACCCAACATCAGTCCTGATAATGAAACCGGTATTGGCTTGTGGACCAAAGAGGCTTTTGTAAACAGGTTTAAAATGTATGCTGATTCAAACTATGTTCCTCAAAAAATAGACTTTACAAAAGATTTTGCAACTATGATGCCATGGACAATGTACGCGAAAATGAAAGAAAGTGATTTGGCAGCTATTTACGCTTACCTGAAAACAGTAAAAGCTCAGAAAAATCAGGTTGTAAAATGGAAGCCTAGAGTCTGATAGTTTGATTGAACCGCCAATTATCACGTTTTTGTAAAACATGGTTGATAATGAGTCCTTAAGTTTTCTTTAACCTAAACTGGCATAGTTTTCCTATCGTATATAGTATCAATAAACTGAAGGCTATGCGTTTGAAAATATTAATGGTTACTAACGGTGAAAGCGAAAGTTGCCTTGATGCAGAGGTGCTAAAGGAGCGTGGGATGCTTGTATATACCTGTAATGATGCTATTGCAGAAGATATGGTTGTCGAGCTTTCGCCGGACGTTGTTTTGGTAAACCCTGATGTGCCAAGTGCGGGTATCACAAAGACGTATCATAAATTGTTACGTCACTTCAAGATACCCATCGTTTATACCTTGGCAGAGGATGAACAATATCTTGTGAACATAAGGAACAAGGCAAACAAGTTAGTGAAGCTTGTCACAGACAATATTATTGATGGTATTCGCAACTCTGTTAGTAGATCTGTAACTAATAGATATACGGCAAAGATTGCCTAATCTAATCTCTATCTACTGAATATCTGCCCGGGCCTATTATAAACATTGATAAAAACACAACAGCAAGCTCTATGGAATGAGATGCATCCATAATGGTTTCGCCATCTTTAAGGTGCATGGCAGTTGCTACTACCATTGTGAATAACAGAAAGAAAGATGTTGGCCTGAAGAAAAGACCTAATAAGAAGAACAAGCCACCAATACTTTCTGTAATAGCAGCCATAAAGCCCCAAACTGTTGGCAATACTTTTATACCAATAGCCGACATCGCGCCACCAAGCTTTTCCCATTTTTCTACACCACCTGATAATTTTGGATAGCCATGCATCATCATCATAGCCCCGATGCCTATACGTAGTAAAAGAAGGGCTGTATTGTTATATTTTCCAAGCTTTGTAAACAGTGGCATATCAGTATAAGTATATCTCTTGCTAATTTACGTAAACTAAAGAAGTTGGTAAATTAAAAAAGCTGCTCATTGAGCAGCTTTTTTAATTTGAATTATATCAAACTTAGAACTTAGGACAAGCAAAGTTGTAAGTAGGTTTGAATTCGCGTTTGTTGATGCAACCGTTGAATATCAGAGAAACTTCATAACCACCGTTACCTCTTGTTGCAGCAGATAAACCAGACATGTTCAGGTCGTAAGTGATACCCAATTTCATCTTAGACCATTCCAGACCGATGTAAGGAGCCAATGCATCGTTGTAACGATACCAACCACCCAGATACAGTATAGTGTTTTTAGCATATTCAGCATCGTGGCCAGGATTCAGAACGAAACCAACTGCAGCACCTGCTAATACTTCTGAAGCAGAAGCTTGAGACTGGAACATACCGCTTGCATACAATACCATGTTTTCATTCAGATCGAATGAACCACCCAGATAACCTGTGTAGCGTGCATGTATTTTGTGATTGCTGTTCAGGAATGTTTCAACAGGTTGTGTCAGGTGGTAGTAAGAAAAGCCTGCATACATTGTAGAGTTTTCACTAACACGACCAGAGTACATTAAACCAAGGTTGAAGTCCGGATACGTAAGATCCGCATTGCCAAGATTTTCACCTGTTTGGTATGGAGTACCACCAGTAGAGAAGTCAAATTGGTCTTCAAATGCCAATTGAGAGAAATCTATGTTTTTCTGAACCAACACGCCTTGTAAACCAAGTGACAAAGTATGTTGCTTTTCATGACCGAAAGCTTTGTGGTAAGCCAGAGACAAGCCAACAGATGTGTTTTGCAAACCACCTTTACCAGACCTGTCAAACAAGCCAAGTACACCTATACCTACGGCATCACCGTTGTTAAGACGGCCTTTCATAGTCGCCATATCGTAAGAGATAGTACCAGTAACATATGGATTAGGAGATACACTTCCCCATTGTGTACGGTAGTTTGCTGCCAAACGCAGGTCACAAGACACAAGGCCAGTAAGCGCCGGGTTTAGCGTGAGAGGTGATGCAAAATATTGAGTAAAGTGCGGATCCTGTGCCATAGCTGAAGTCGCCAACATCAATGATGCACCCACTCCTAGTAATATTTTCTTCATCTGGGTATCGTTTATGAATTGTTTAAATGAGTTTCGAAAGACCAAAATAAGTTAAATTATCTTATTATCCAAGACAGTTGGATATATAATTTTAGTTGGGTTATGACTGTTTTTTTATTCCAAACGACAAGTCGCCTGCATCGCCCAGTCCCGGCACTATGTATCCGCGTGCCGTCAGCTCCTCATCTATGGCACCAGCCCATATGTAAGCTTCCGGTATTTTACGTTTCAGCAACTCTATACCCTCGGTACAGGCTATGGCACAAACTATATGTATCTGTGATGGTTTTCCCGTGTCTAAGAGGCTTTCAATTGCCAAAACAAGCGATGAACCGGTGGCAAGCATTGGGTCTGCTATAATCAGTGGCCTGCCATTAATGTCTGGGCATGTAATATATTGTTGCTCAATTTCAAAGGTGCCGTCTCTGTGATGTTTCCTGTATCCTGCAATAAAAGCATTGTCTGCTTTGTCAAAATAGTTCAATAACCCCTGATGTAAAGGTATGCCGGCACGCAGAATGGTGCCCAAAACAGGCTGTTTTTCAAGAATGTGGCAAATAGATTCTCCCATAGGGGTTTGGATGGTTACAACGCTGTAGGGTAAGTGTTTACTGATTTCATAAGCTGCAATTTCTCCAATGCGTTCCATGTTTCTGCGAAAACGCATCCTGTCTTGTTGTATATCTACGTCTCTTATTTCGCGAACCCATTCGCTGAAAATTGAATTGTACTCACTAAGATTATTGACCATAGTATAAATATACCTCAAAATAATCTGCATTGATATGCCTCAAATCATCATTTATAGGTCACTTTTTTGTTAAATAGCTGTTTAAAATCTAAAGTTTTAGTTCTCATGCAGTTAAAACCGCGTTAAACTAGATGTGTCAAATTTTGACAGATGCGGCAAGCTGCTATTTTTGTACCTTTGCACACCTTTTCAAATTAAAGGTTTCAAGAATAAGTATGGATTTACTTCAATCTCTCGACCGCACAAAGCTGCCGCAGCACATAGCCATCATCATGGATGGTAATGGGCGTTGGGCAAAAGAGCACGGGCAGGACAGGGTATATGGCCATCACGAAGGTGTGTTGAGTGTACGAGATATCGTGAATGGTTGTGCAGAAATAGGTATTGGTTATCTCACTTTGTATGCTTTTTCTACAGAAAATTGGAACAGGCCCAAAGCAGAGGTGGATGCACTGATGGAGTTGCTGGTAAATACTATACGTAAAGAAGTAGACGAACTGAAGAAGAATAACGTGCGTATGCATGTTATAGGTGATTTTGACAGCCTGCCCGATGTGTGTAAAAAAGAATTGAATGAGGCGATGGAAATCACGTCTTCAAACACAGGGTTGAATTTGATTTTGGCGCTGAGTTACAGCTCTCGATGGGAGTTGGTAAATGCATCAAAGAAAATGGTTGCAGATGCATTGGCAGGCAAACTAAAAGAAGAAGACGTAACAGAAGAATTGTTTAATTCATATTTAAATACGGCACAGTTTCCTGATCCGGAATTGATGATAAGGACAAGTGGTGAATACAGGATTAGTAATTTCTTAATGTACCAATTGTCGTATGCAGAATTGTACTTTACCCCGGTACACTGGCCTGCATTCCGCAAACAAAATTTATACGAAGCGCTGCTTGATTATCAGAAGAGAGAAAGACGATTCGGCAAAACAAGTGAACAAATCCAAAAGACATCAACCCAGCATGTTTAAATTCTCAACGCGCTTAACACTATTGTTATGCTGTTCGTTATTAGCGGGCATCAACGCTAATGCACAATTGTCATTGTCTGGAGACTCTACGTCTTCAGGCGGGGGGCTTGGCCTCAGACGCAATACCGGTACCGGGTTGTCAGGTGCACAAGGCTCATCATCTGAAGGTTTATATAAAGAATATGAGATTGCAGGTATTACAGTAAGTGGTACAAAATATCTTGATGAAGATTTGTTGATTGCAGTTACAGGCCTGACAATAGGTGGTAAAATAAAACCTGTAAACGACGAGAGTGTTGCCAAGGCCATTAAAAGCCTTTGGAAGCAGGAACTGTTTTCTAATGTTGGTATCAGTATCAGCAAAACTATAGGCAATAAGATTTTTCTTGATATTAAAGTAGAAGAGCGTCCAAGATTGTCAAAATACAATTTCAGAGGCATTAAGAAAGGTGAAGCTACAGAGTTGAAAGACAAAGCAGGCCTTGTAAAAGGCAGGGTAGTGACAGATGCCCTGAAGATGGAAGCTATTGTTAGGATTCGTAAGTATTTCTCTGAAAAAGGATATGGTGATGTAAAGATTAATGCGAAGGAGAGGGTTGATACTATCAATGTTAACTCTATAGTACTAACTTTTGATATAGACAAGGGTAATAAAACACACATCAATCAGGTAAATATTGTTGGTAACGATAATGCTAATGAACTGAAGCTGAAACGCATTTTGCGTTCTACAAAAGAGATGGCGCGTATATCTCTGTACCCTGCAGACGAAACCAGTGTGTATAGTACAAGTAAGCGCTCTTTCAGCAAGTATGTAAAGAATTTTGGTTTCTTGTCAGTGTCAAAAACCTTGAACGCACTTGACCCTTACTTCAGGTACAATTTCTTTTCTTCATCTAAGTTCAATCAGAAGAAATACGATGATGATAAGCAGTCTTTGGTTGAGTATTACAACTCGCTCGGTTTCCGCGATGCTTCTGTAGAAAAAGATACAATCTATGCAGTAAAGAACGGGAATGTAAATATTGATATCAAGGTAAGAGAAGGCCGCAAATATTACTTTGGTGATATAGAATGGAAGGGCAATACTAAATATACCAGCGATGCTTTATCTAAGATACTGGGTATAAAGAAAGGTGACGTTTACAATCAGCAACTGTTAGATACGCGTCTGGGTAAGCAATTGAGCCCTGAAGGTGGTGAAGATGTGAGCAGCCTGTACATGGATGACGGCTATCTTTTCTTCAATGTAGATGCAGTAGAAACATCTATTGTGGGCGATACTATCAATTATGAGATGCGCATTACAGAAGGGCCACAAGCTACCATCCGTAATGTGACCATAACAGGTAACGACCGCACTAATGAACACGTTGTGCGTCGCGAACTTCGTACATTGCCGGGCAATAAATTCAGTCGTAGCGATTTGATTCGTACACAGCGTGAGATTGCAAACCTAGGTTTCTTCGACCAGGAAAAAATTGGTATACAACCTAAGCCTAATCAGGAAGATGGTACAGTAGATATTGAATATAGCCTTGTTGAAAAATCGAGCGATCAGTTGCAATTATCAGCAGGTTTTGGTGGTGGTGTTAGCTTCTATGGCAACATCGGTATTGTATTCAGCAACTTCTCTATCAGAAATATCTTCAAGCCTAAATTCTGGGATCCGTTGCCTGTTGGCGATGGCCAGCGTTTGTCGCTCAACTATCAGTCTAACGGTAAGTTCTACAATTCTGTAAACTTCTCATTTACCGAGCCATGGCTGGGCGGTAAAAAACCTACTGCGCTCACAACAAACTTGTTGTATAGCCGTTTTGCCAGTGCAGTTGGCGACCCTCCGCGTGCCGATTCTCAATACATGCGTGTATGGGGTGGTGGTGTATCGTTGAGCAAGCGTATCAAATGGCCTGATGATAACTTCGTATTCACCTATGGTATCAACTATCAGAACTTCAGGTTGAAAGATTATCAATTGTTGGCAAACTTTGACAGTGGTTACAGTAACAACCTGTATTTCAAACTTGTATTGTCAAGGTATTCAGTAGATAAACCGTTGTATCCTACAAGTGGTTCTAATATCAACTTTACATTCCAGTTTACACCTCCGTATAGTTTGTTCTCAGGAAAGGATTACACCAATTCTACAGATGCAGAGAAGTTTAAATGGGTTGAGTATCACAAATATCGTTTCACTGCAGAGTGGTATCAGAAGATAGTCGGTAATATGGTCTTTAAGCTGGCTACCAAGTATGGTTATATGGGATACTATAATTCAACGATTGGGTATTCTCCATTCGAGCGCTTCCAGTTGGGTGGCGATGGTTTGTCTGGCAGAAACTTCTTTGTGGGTAAAGACATAATAGCGCACAGGGGCTTTAAGAACCCTTATGAAACAAACGCAATCATATTCAATAAATATACTGCAGAGGTTAGGTATCCATTCTCGCTCAGTCCTACATCTACTATTTATGGTTTGATGTTTGTGGAAGCTGCCAACGCATGGAATAGCTATAAAGATTATAATCCTTTCAAACTGAACAGGTCAGCCGGTTTGGGTGTTCGCATCTTCTTGCCTATGTTTGGTTTGCTTGGTTTAGACTATGGTATAGGTTTCGACCGTTATTCTAAAGCAAACGGAACGACCAAGATGGGCGATATAGCTAACTTTACCTTCATGCTTGGTTTTGAACCGGATTGATTTTGTTAAAACAACATTTGTTTAAAATTATAAACTCAAGGAGTATGAAAAAGATTGTTTTAAGTATTGCGGTAGTCGTGTTTTCTGCACTGGCTGCTAATGCACAACGCTATTGCGTAATTGATTCAAAGTATATTTTAGATAAACTGATAGAGTATAAAGACGCACAAACAAGACTCGACCAGACTTCTAAAACATGGCAGACGGAAATAGATACCCGTATGCAGGAAGTAGACAAAATGTACAAAGCATACCAAGCTGAGCGTGCAATGCTGTCTGATGACTTGCGTAAAAAGCGCGAAGACGAGATAGTGCAAAAAGAGAAAGCCGCCAAAGATTTGCAGAAACAGCGTTTTGGCTATGAGGGAGATTTGTTTAAAGAGCGCCAGAAACTGGTAAAGCCTATACAGGACAAAGTATACAATGCGGTGCAAAAATATGCTCAGTCAAAAGGTTTTGATATTGTATTAGACAAATCGGGAGGTATTACACTGTTCTACGCAGACCCTAAGCTGGATAAAAGCGACGATGTGTTAAAATTACTTGGAATAAACAAATAATGGCATTTACTTTGCACAGCCTAAATAAATAAAGTACATATATAAAAATGAAAAAAATCGTATTGTTTCTTGCTTGCGGATTGTTGATTGGTAACATGGCTTTTGCGCAAGCTCAAAAATTTGGCTATATAGACTCTCGTGAACTATTGAAAGCTATGCCCGAAATGACTAAAGCTGAAAGTGATATTCAGGCTTATACAAAACAGTTTCAAGATCAGCTGCAATCTATGAGTGCAGAGTATGAGAAGAAAGTAAAAGAGTTTCAGGCTGCAGAAAAAACAATGACCGATGCTGTAAAAGAAGTAAAGGTTAAAGAAATACAAGATCTGGAAGGTCGCATCCAAAGCACTAACCAAAGCGCACAGGAAAAAGTAGAGAAGAAAAGGCAGGAACTGCTGCAACCAATTCTGGACAAAGCTGATAAAGCAATCAAAGATGTAGCCAAAGAAAAGAACTTCGATTACGTGTTCGATTCTAGCACAGGTACATTGCTGCATGCAAAAGAATCAGATAATATTCTGCCACTGGTAAAAACTAAACTGGGTATCAAATAAGCCCTGTTAAATATATAAGATTAAAGCCTTGAGGAAACTCAAGGCTTATTTATTTGTACATACATACTAACAAATAAAAAGCAGTGTAAAAACACCGCTTTCTTCACTCTGTCAATCTATCAACTTACGCTACCGTAATATCTTTTGTTGTTTTTTCTGTTGCTTCTTTTTTAGGCAGCATCACATTCAGTATGCCATCGTTATACCTTGCAGTAATTCCTTCTGCATTGATGTTTTCATTCAGCGTGAAGTTGCGCTTGAATGAACGGAAACGATACTCGTTCCTCAACCATTTGTCACCTTCAGACTTGTTCTCTTCTTTGTGCTCGAAAGAGATTTTCAGCACATTGTCATCTACATTAATCTTAAAATCTTCTTTTTTCAGTCCAGGTGCTACTAGGTGTAGTTCATAGCCGTTTTCAGTTTCTTTGATGTTTACCGGTGCGGTTGTGTTGCTCCAGTTGTCATCATAGAAAAATTTGTTCATGTCTTCGATCATGCCACCAAATGTGCGAGGAGTCAATCCGTATCCTTTTCTGTAGTTGTACATAACTTATTGTTTTTAGTTGTTTCAATTATTGATTTGTACATACCTATTCAAAAGGAATACCAATTCATTTTTAAAGACAAAAGGGCATTTTTTTATAATTTTAAATGACAAAATGTCTATTTTGTACTGTTGTTTCGTCTGTTATATGCTAAAAATGGATTGTGATAGCGTTTCTGATGGGCATAATTGAACTATTGGAGCTATAAGCAGGCTTATGAAAGAAATAAATGGGAAAAATAATTTCCATTTCCCAAACCTTTTTCAGATATTTGTTATGCTTACGATGGGTTAGTAAGTACAGTCCAATCCCGATGTATTCTATACATCGGGATTATTTTTTGTCCAGGATTGTTATCGGGAATAAAGTGGAGAAGAGGTTAGTTGTTTACTTTGCTACGCAGATAATCATCTACATTGCTAAACATAAACTCCGGGTATTCATTGCTGAATTTCATTTTTGTAAATCCACCAAGTAAAGGCCTTGCAGCAGGTTGTTTCAATTCAGCAGTACTCATCGGTATCATATCATATTCCGCATCAGGGAAATATTTCAATACGCGCATTGCAAGCTCTACACGATTCAGGTAATCAGTACTGGCAATGTGATAAATGCCTTGTTTACCATCGCGCAGCAATACAAACATGGCACGCGCTATATCCCATGCATTCGCAGGAGATGCATATTGATCGTACGGAAGTTTCAGCGTCAGTTTTTGTTTGTTTACACATTGCTCTATGATGCGAGCTATAAAGTTTTTACCACGTACTTCATCTCCGTACACGTTGGTAATGCGCAGTACAAGTGTGTTGTCAATGTCTTTCAGCGATAATTGTTCAGCTTCCAGTTTGTGGCGTGCATACACACTCAATGGATTAACAGGCGCATCTTCTGCATAAGGCCCTTGTTTGCCGTCAAACACATAGTCTGTAGATATGTACACAAAGCGTGCATTGCATTCTTTTGCTAATGCTATCAGGTTGATAGTGCTTTGCACTGTTTGCTGATAGCTCTGGTCTGGGTTCAGCTCACAGTTATCTACGTGTGTCATAGCACCACAGTGTACAATCACATCTGGGTTGAATGCTTTCACATCAAAGTTATTGGTATCTTTCGGTTGCAGTGTGTTATAATAGACTGTGCCAGGTACCTGAAATGAAAAATAAGAACCTGCTACTTCCCAGCCTTGCTCAGTGAAGTGCTTCATACAGTTGCCGCCTACAAGGCCCGAAGCACCGGCTATAAATACTTTCATAAGAATATTAGTAATGGCAGCAAAGCTAATGGTTTCTGCCGTTTATTGAAAAAGAGAAAGCCACCCGATAACGGATGGCTTCATTAATATATTAGCTTCAATTATGCAGACTGCATGATTGCGCCTTTGATATCCGGCATTTCCTGCGGATATTCTTTGTTAGCTATTTTATCGCGTAGTTCGCTGAATGCTTTCAGCGTCAGGTCGATGTCTTCGTCTGTGTGTGCTGCTGTTGGTATCAGGCGCAGAATAATCTGGCCTTTAGGGATAACCGGATAAACTACCACAGAGCAGAAGATGTTATAGTTTTCGCGCATGTCGAAAATCAACTGAGTAGCATCGAACAGGCCACCATGCATCAACACAGGCGTAACAGGAGTGTTTGTTGTGCCGATATCAAAACCACGCTCGCGTAGGCCGTTTTGCAGGCGGTTTACATTGTGCCACAGTTTTTCTTTCAGTTCCGGCATGCTTTTCAGCATATCCAGGCGTTTTTGGTTACCAACAACGATAGCCATTGGCAGCGATTTAGCAAACACCTGAGAACGCATGTTGTAACGCAGGAACTTCAGTACTTGTGTATCTGCAGCAATAAAGCCACCGATACTTGCCATAGACTTGGCGAAAGTAGAGAAGTAGATATCTATCTGGTCCATGCAGCCTTGTTCTTCACCAATACCCGCACCTGTTTTACCCATTGTACCGAAGCCGTGTGCATCGTCTACAAACAAGCGGAACTCGTATTTGCTTTTCAGCGCAGCAATTTCTTTGATTCTGCCTTGGTTGCCGCTCATGCCAAACACACCTTCTGTAATAACAAGTATACCACCACCTGTTTGTTCTGCCATCTCCGTAGCGCGCTGCAGTTGCTTTTCGCAATCTTCTACGTTATTGTGTTTGAATACATAACGGTGGCCCGGGTGCATACGCAGACCATCTATGATACATGCGTGAGATTCAGCATCGTATACGATAACGTCTCTGCGAGAGCACAGACTGTCGATAGCCGACACCATGCCCTGATAGCCGTAGTTGAACAGCATTGCATCTGGTTTGCCAACAAATTCAGCCAGGTCTTTTTCCAGTTTCTCGTGGTGGTTAGAGTTACCACTCATCATACGCGCGCCCATTGGGTATGCCAAGCCATATTGTTCAGCAGCATCTTTATCCGCTTTACGCACTTCCGGATGGTTTGCTAAACCCAGATAGTTGTTCAGGCTCCAAACAATGCGTTCTTTACCATTAAACAACATGCGGTTACCAATTTCACCTTCCAGCTTAGGAAACGCAAAATAACCCGGTGCTTGTTCTGCATAGTCACCTATAGGACCTAACTTATTCTCAAACTTGGCAAATAAATCCATATATGATATAAATGTGTTTTGTAAATAATCGGCAAAATTAAATAAAATATTACTCTTATTATAAGCCGTTTATCCTCATTTTTGTAGTGTTTAACGCCATTTTATGAAGTATTTGTTCTTGTCTATAGCTTTTTTACAATGTATTGCTATAGCTTCCGCAAAACAAAAGAAATCTGCAAAGCAGCCAAAACTGGTTGTTGGTATTGTAATTGACCAGATGCGTTGGGACTATTTGTACAGGTTTCAGAACAGATATTGCGATGGTGGCTTTAAGCGCATCATGAATGAAGGCTTCAATTGTCAACAGACTATGATAAATTATCTGCCAACATTCACTGCACCTGGGCATACTTGCATATACACGGGTAGTGTACCTGCTATTCATGGTATAGTGGCTAATGACTGGATTGATAATGCAACTGAAAAGACTGTTTATTGCACAGAAGATAACACTGTGCGCACTATAGGTAGCGATAGCAAAGCAGGCTTGAACAGCCCTGCAAATTTATTGGCTACAACGGTGGCAGATGAACTGAAGCTTGCAACAAACATGCAGGCAAAAGTATTTGGATTGGCTATAAAAGACAGAGGAGCCATATTGCCGGCAGGACACACAGCCAATGGCGCTTATTGGTTTGATGATGTGAGTGGCAATTTCGTAACCAGTAGTTATTACGGGAAAGAGCTGCCTGAATGGATGACCGGTTTTAATAATAAAAGATGGGCAGATACATTTATTAAGCAGCAGTGGAATACCATATATCCTATTGAAAGCTATAAACTGAGCTTGGCAGATGATAATCCGTATGAAGGTAAACTGAAAGGTGAGAAGGCACCCGTATTCCCACATTTGGTAAAACGAGATGCAAAAGGTTATGGGGCTTTGCGATATATACCGGGTGGTAATACCATAGTGCTGAAAGCTGCGAAAGCTTGCATCAATGCAGAGGGTTTGGGCAAAGATGATGTAACGGATATGCTGTGTATGAGTCTTTCAACGCCTGATTATGTTGGCCATATGTTTACTCCTAATTCTATAGAAGCTGAAGATATGTACCTAAGGCTTGATGCTGAATTGGCGTCTTTTTTCAACTATCTGGACAGGAAAATCGGCGAAGGTAATTATACACTGTTTATAACCGCCGACCATGGCGCAGCGCACAACACCAATTACCTGAAAAGCATCAATATCCCTGCTGGCAACAAAGCTGAAAGTGCTGCCCTGAAAGAGGTGAACGCTTATGTAAAAGAAAGAGTAGGCAAGGACAGTCTGGTATTGGATTTGAGCAACTATCAGGTGTATCTGAATGAAAAGCGAATTGCAAGTCTGAAGCAAGACAGAGAAGATGTGAAAGAAGCTGTTGCCGAATGGTTTAAAAAACAAGAGGGAGTAGCTTATGTTGTTGATATGGAGGATATGGACGATGCTGTTATTCCTGCAACTATAAAAGAAATGATTGTAAATGGCTATAACAGAAAGCGCAGCGGTTGCATACAAGTGATATTAGAGCCGGGTTGGTATAGTGGCTATGGGCCAACAGGTACTACTCACGGTACATGGAATCCCTACGATGCGCATATACCTCTGTTATGGTACGGTACAGGTATAAAGAAAGGGGAGACACACAGAACTATTCACATGACAGACATTGCTGCAACACTGAGTGCGCTACTGCACATACAAATGCCAAATGGTTGTGTGGGTACTGTGATACAAGAAGTGATTGAGTAGTAGCCTAATCTCTTTTAGGTATATAGCCTGCGCCCGCATAGCGCTTGCTCCAGTATGGGTCGTCGAGGCTGCTGATCATGATTCCGCTGCTGATGGAAGCATGTACAAAGCGTCCGTTCATCAGGTACACACCCACGTGCGATATGCGCTTGCCATGAACGCGGAAGAATACAAGGTCGCCTTCCATTAGTTCTGTTTTGTCTGTTACAAACTTGCAAATGCCATATTGCTCTATAGACGTACGCAGTAAGTCTATATGAAAAACTTCTTCGTACAACCTGCGCGCAAATGCAGAACAGTCTATGCCTGATTTGTCATTGCCACCAAGGCGATATCGTACACCGTACCATTCATCAATAAATGAATACAGTAAAAGGCTTTTTACAGCCTCCGGAGCTACACGCATCAGCTGGCCATATTTCTCTTGCAATTGATCTGCCTCTTGTGCTGTTATAGATTTTCTTCTGGTGCCAGGTGTTTCTGTTTTTATGACTGTTGAACCACTTGGGCTAATGGGTAGTTCGCTGAGAAAGTTGGGATTGTTGTTAGTTTGTTTCAGCGATTTGGGGTGGAGTAGTTCTTCGCTGCTCACACATCCGGTAGCTACTAAGCATAGTGCTAAAAAGAATACCCGATATGTAGATTGTAAGATTCTCATTTCCCGTGTAGCAGCGCAAATTTAATGTTTGCTGCTTGTAATATCAGGCAGGGTAAAGGATATATATGCTCTTAATGTATAAAAAAAAACAGATGCTGAATATTCAGCATCTGTTTTACAAAATGATATATAAACCTGATTAAAGTGCTTTCAGATGAATGTTGTAAACGTAAAGTTTGCCGTTTACCTTTTCTGTAGAGCGTACATCAAGTGTTGTAAAGTCCATATTCTCGATATTCCATTCAGGATTGTAACCCTGAACACCAAAGTTTTTCATGTATATGCTTAGTCCGTCACCTGTCATAGACCATGAAAAGCCTGTGTATGTAGGGGTAATATCCTCGCCTTCTTTATTAGGTACGTTCGTGGTATCATTTCCATTTCCGTTACCACTTCCTGAATAGCAGTTTACTGCACCTTCTTCCCAACGCCCATTGCCATTGTCAGAAAAAACATAATAGTTATCCTTTTCACAATCTTTGATAGATGTAGGGGTATTGTTTACTTCTTTGCTCACAATTATCCATCTCTTAGCTACAAGCATACCGTAGCGGTCGCCGTGGTCGCCGTTTACATTAGCTTTTTTTTCGCAAGAAGAGAGTGCGATTGCTGCCGTTACAGTTAAGAATAGTAGGTTTTTCATTTTGTGTCTTTTATGTGAAGTAAAAGTATTAATTGTTTTTGTGTTTTGTTGTTTCAGTCTTGTTTTCCTGATGTTAATAATCTGTCATAAACACGTTAAAAACATATGGATAAATAAGAAGCCACGTTATGCATCCCTGTAACGGAATACTAAACGTGGCTCTTTCCTCTGCTTCTTTAATGAAGCTATGTTATTTTGTAGCGAGGACAGGGATCGAACCTGTGACCTTCGGGTTATGAGCCCGACGAGCTACCGCTGCTCTACCTCGCGATGTGGGGTGCAAAGATAGGAGAAGCTTTCGAATAAACAAACTAAATCTGTTTTTATTTCTTCAACACAAGATATTTGATGCACGATAGTACCTTTACACTTTCTATGTCTCAACAACACAAAGCCGGTTTCGTAAACATATTCGGTGCGCCTAACGCAGGCAAGTCAACTTTGCTCAACGCCTTGCTGGGCGAGCAATTAGTTATCACATCTGCAAAGGTGCAAACAACCCGTCATCGTATATTAGGTATACTAACAGAGCCCGATTATCAGATAGTATTTTCAGATACACCTGGCATCATAGAGCCAAAATATAAATTGCATCAGAAGATGATGATGCATGTAAAGAGTGCTTTGGAAGATGCAGATGTGGCTATACTGATGCACGATATTACACAACCGCTCGAGGAGTTTTATGAAATTGCTGATTCGTTGAAACTGAAAGTGCCTGCTATCATTATCCTCAACAAAACAGATTTAGTAAAAGATAAAAAGCAAATACAAACTGTTGTAGATGCTGTTAAGACTAAATATCCGAAGAGTGAAGTCTTAACCGTATCGGCACAAAAGAAAAAGGATATAGATAAAATACTGCCTGCTATTCTGAAAGACTTGCCAGAAGCGCCACCGTACTATCCTGAAGACAGTATATCTGACCGACCCGTACGTTTCTTTGTTAGCGAGCTGATACGCCAGCAGATATATGAATTGTATCATGAGGAACTGCCTTATCATACTGCGGTTATCATACAGTCGTTTGAAGAGAAGCCAACCCTGCAGGTGATAAAAGCCGAAATTATTGTTAGCCGCGAAACGCAGAAGATTATCATGATAGGCAAGGGTGGCAGTATGATTAAAGAATTAGGCATTAGGTCGAGGAAGGAAATTGAAGCGTTCTTAGAGTCAAAAGTTCACTTGGAATTATTCATTAAGGTTCGCCCTAAATGGCGCGACAACGATACATACCTCAGAGAGTATGGCTACAATTCCTGAGCGTGAACCATTTATACAACCTCTCAATGCTGATTGGTATCAACAATATGTTGAAGAGGTAAGTATGCTGAGGCTGGATGTTATACATCCTGTAGTATCGGGCAATAAATGGTATAAACTGCAGTATTATCTGAAGGAAGCACAACAAGCAGGTGCCGAAGGTATACTTACGTTTGGTGGTGCATATTCCAACCATCTTGTAGCAACTGCTGCTGCGGCACAAGCTTGCGGCTTGAAGTCGATTGGTATAGTAAGAGGTATTCACGCTGCAGAAACACAGACGCCAACACTCAAAGAATGTGTTTCATTCGGTATGAAACTGATCTTTGTTACCAAAGAAGAATACGACAGAAAGTACGATGCTGAATATCATGCCACACTCAATGAAAAATATAAAGCCTACTACATAGTAGATGAAGGTGGCGCAGGAGAATTGGGCGTAAAGGGTAGTGAAACAATTGCAAAGTATATACCTGAAGGTTATACGCACATTTGCGTATCATCGGGAACAGGTACTACACTTTGCGGTATAAGAAGAGCACTTAACGAACAGGTAAACGTATCAGGCTATGTGCCCATGAAAGGTGGGGCATACATCAGTAAAGACATAAACAATTACTTGCCCGCACATCTTCACAACAGTTATACATTATTTGATGATTGGCACTTTGGTGGCTTTGGTAAAAAGAATGATGAACTTGTTGAGTTTATGAATGCCTTTTACCAGGTAAATAAGATACCGCTCGATATGGTTTACACAGCAAAAATGATGTATGGAGTTAAACAACAATTAGCAGCAGGGCATTTTCCAAAGAATGCCCGCATTTTATGTATACACACAGGTGGTTTACAAGGCAATAGCACCATCAAAGACAAGCTGGTTTATTAATATTATATTGCATCATTAATGCAGTTTCATGGCAGAGATAAACACATCTAAGAAAAGCAACAAGCTTACTTTATATATCATCATTGCATTGTTTGCAGGCATACTGCTTGGCTTTGTGCTTAATACAAATTATGTAGCAGATGAAAATAAAAATATAGTTCAGTTCGAGGCTGCTGCAAAGTCTGTACAAACACAGATAAAAGCTGTAACAGATACAAATACAGATGCTTACAAACAGCTGATAGAAAAAAAGACTGCCATATCAAAAGAAAAGACAGCTGCTATAGATGCACGCGACAAAAAACTGGAACCATTTTCTTTGCTTGCAGATATATTTATAAGGCTAATAAAAATGATAGTGGCGCCACTTGTATTCACCACATTGGTAGTGGGTGTAGCAAGGCTGGGCGATATGAAATCTGTAGGACGTATAGGTGGTAAAACGCTGTTGTGGTTTTTCAGTGCATCCTTTGTAAGCCTGATGCTAGGTATGATGTTGGTCAATTTCTTCAAACCCGGAGAAGCCATGCATTTGCCATTGCCTGATATAGGATTAGATACGGGGATCAAGAAAACAGCATTGACACTGAAAGAATTTCTGTACCATGTTTTTCCTTCGTCAGTTATAGAGTCAATGGCGAAGAATGAAATACTACAAATAGTTGTATTCTCATTATTCTTTGGCGTAGCAACAGCTGGCATTGGCGAAAAAGGGGAGATAGTAATTAAGGCTATGGATGCCATAGCCCATGTAATACTTAAAGTAACGGGTTATGTAATGAACTTTGCCCCATTGGCAGTGTTTGGTGCTATGACGGCAATTATAGCCAAGCAGGGTTTAGGCATACTTACTACATATTCCATATTTATTGGTGAATTTTATTTTGGCTTGTTGGTGTTGTGGTTGGTCTTAATACTGGCAGGGTCAGTATTCCTGAAGAAAAGAATCATTACACTTATTCAACGCATCAAAGAACCCATATTACTGGCTTTCAGTACCAGTAGCAGCGAGGCAGCATTCCCTAAAACAATGCTGGAACTGGAGCGTTTTGGTTGTAAGAACAAAATTGTGAGCTTCGTACTGCCATTGGGTTATTCCTTCAATCTGGATGGCTCTATGATGTACATGACTTTTGCATCACTGTTTATAGCCCAGTCTTACGGAATACATCTGGATTTTGCAACGCAGATGAGTATGCTGATGGTATTGATGCTGACCAGCAAAGGCATAGCAGGTGTGCCGAGAGCCTCATTGGTTGTTATTGCTGGTACCCTTGCCACATTCAATATTCCTGAAGCTGGGTTGGCGTTATTGTTAGGCATAGACCCTTTGCTTGATATGGGACGCAGTGCTACGAATGTGGTAGGAAACAGCATCGCAACGGCAGTAGTAAGCAAGTGGGAGGGAGATTTAGAAAGTTGATAAGATTTCGTTTAGTAATAATTCCCTATTTTCACGCCTCCAAGACGAAAATATGCACGATTTTATAGAATTATTGAAGGAACTAATGAATGCAGAGAAACTGGCTGCATTGGTAACAATGTATGGCGGTTTGTATCTGGTGGCGTTCATCATTTTTGCTGAAACAGGTTTGTTTGTAGGCTTCTTCCTGCCGGGAGATTCTTTGTTGTTTGTAACAGGCCTGATGATTGCAAACTCTCAAAGTCCATTCAATAATGATTTTGCAAACCTTGTATATTGGATAACACTTATTACTGCTGCGGGTGTTATTGGTAATGCAGTAGGGTATTGGTTTGGCCGAAAAACCGGTCCCTTATTGTTTGAACGAAAAGACACATTACTGTTCAAAAAGAAACACGTAATACAGGCAAAAGAGTTTTATGATAAGCGTGGCGGCAGTGCAGTAATCCTTGCCCGCTTCCTGCCTATCGTACGCACATTTGCGCCTATTGTTGCGGGTGTTGTGGAAATGGATAGAAAAAAATTCTTCTTCTACAATGTAGTTGGTTGTATTGCATGGGTTGCCAGCATGACGCTTGCAGGCTATTTCCTTGGCGAAAACGAGTGGGTAAAACACAATTTTGAAAAGATAGTTATCGGGCTGATTCTGGTTACGACAGGGCCTGTATTATTCAAGATGTTTTTTGGTAAAAAGAAACAGCCTATATTGGAAGTAGGTAAAGATATCATAGAGGAAACTTTTGATATCGATAACGATACTTCTGATGGCAAATCAAATAAATAATAAGACTGCATCTCTTTTCAGCATCCCCGTCATTGTAGCTGCATTAGGCTACTTTGTAGATATTTACGATTTATTATTATTCCTCATAGTTCGTGTTCCAAGCCTAAAAAGCCTGGGATTGAGCGAAGAAATGATATCCAATAATGGTATGGAAATCATTAGTCACCAGATGTGGGGGCTTTTGATTGGTGGCATTGTATGGGGTATGATGGGCGATAAAAAGGGTAGGCTCAGCGTATTGTTTGGTTCTATTCTGCTTTATTCTCTTGCTAATATTGCCAACGGATTTGTAAATACCATAGAACAATATAGCATTTGCCGCTTTATAGCAGGTATAGGTCTTGCAGGTGAACTGGGAGCCGGTATTACACTGGTGAGCGAATTGGTACCTAAAGAAAGACGAGGTATTGCAACTTCGATGGTTGCAGGTATAGGACTTTCAGGTGCAGTATTGGCTTATTTCATTTCTCAGCATTTCGACTGGAGGGTTTGTTATTATATTGGTGGCGGTTTGGGCCTTACTTTGTTGCTGCTACGCGTCAGTGTTTTTGAGTCAGGAATGTTCAAAACCATACAGCATGCAGAAGTGAGTAAAGGCAATTTCCTGATGTTCTTTACCAATGGAAAGCGATTCAAAAAATACCTGCTTAGCATTCTTATTGGTTTACCAACATGGTATGTAATAGGTATATTGGTTGGCTTTTCAAAAGAGTTTGGTACACACTTTGGTATACAGGAAGCCATCAATCCCGCCAAAGCGGTTATGCTGGCTTATGTGGCTATTTCCATTGGCGACATTGCAATCGGCTTTGTAAGTCAGGCATTGCGGAGCCGCAAGAAGGCGTTATTTATCTTTTATGCCATAACAGTTGTGGCTATCATACTCTACTTCAATCAAAGCAACGGGTCTGCAGGACAAATGTATGCGCTTTGCGCTTTGTTGGGCTTTGGCACAGGTTTCTGGGCAATCTTTGTAACCATGGCAGCAGAGCACTTCGGTACTAACTTGCGTGCTACAGCTGCCACTACAGTACCAAATATGGTGCGTGGTGCTTTGCCTTTGATGGTGATGATGTTCAAGGGAATGCAGCCCCAGTTTAGTTATGTCACTGCTGCAGCAATTACCGGAGTGGTTGTTATGCTCATTAGTGTAGTAGCAGCGTTTTTGACAGAAGAAACATTTGGTAAGGATCTCGACTTCTTAGAGCATTAGCAATAAAAAGGGAGGCTTTAGCCTCCCTTTTTATTATGCGGTTACTTCATCGTAAACCTTAATTTCATTATACAGTGTATCTCTTTCTACAGGTAGTTTGCCTACAGATGTAATGAGATTGCACAAATCTTCCGTACTCATGGCAGGTGTTTGTTCTTCAGAGCCCGCCATAGAGTATATCTTGGTAGTATCATCAATTGTACCGTCAAGGTCGTTTACCCCGAAAGAAAGGGTAAGCTGTGCTGATTGACGGCCTAACATAGGCCAGTATGCTTTTAGATTACGGAAATTATCCATAAACAGTCTGGCAATAGCATAGGTACGCATATCTTCTATAACTGATACTTCAGGTACATCAGACATGTCGTTATCCATATTGCGGAACTTCAATGGAATGAAGCAGTTGAAACCACCTGTTTCGTCCTGTAGAGAACGTAGTTTGCTCATGTGGTCAACTCTGTGCTTGTAGCTTTCTATATGGCCATACAACATAGTAGCATTGCTGTGCATGCCCAGTTTGTGTGCAGTTCTGTGTATATCCAACCATCCTTCGCCATCTACTTTGTCAGGGCATATTTGCTCACGCACTTCGGGGTGGAATATTTCGGCGCCACCACCTGGTAGCGATTGCAGACCTGCATTTTGCAATGCTTTCAGGCCTTCTTCTGTTGTCAGTTTCGCCTTGCGGAACATATAATCAAGCTCTACCGCAGTAAAGCCTTTTATATGTATATCGGGGCGCAATGCTTTTATCTTAGTTATAACCTCGCAAAAGAATTCCAGATTCATTTTTGGGTGTACACCACCAACTATATGCACTTCAGTTACCGGTTGTTCGTCATATTTGCGAACCATATCCAGCATCTGTTCCATACTTAGTTCCCAACCATCATCACGATGTTTGTATTGGCGAGAGTAGGAACAGAAATTGCAAGTGAACACACAAACATTCGTAGGCTCTATATGGAAGTTGCGGTTGAAGTAAACCTTGCTGCCATGTAGCTGAGATGTAACATATGCAGCCAGTGCCCCAACGAAGCCCAGTTCGCCTTTTTCAAAAAGCAAAACGCCCTCCTCGTCGGTCAGGCGTTGCTTATTAATAACTTTATCTGCAATTTGTTGCAAGCCTTTATCAGCGGGCATTTGCTGAAATATTGCTTGCAGGTTGTTTGTATTCGTCATTATTCTATTACTATTTTTCTGCTTACTACACCTTCCATGTATTGACACTGTACAGTGTAGATACCTTTACTCATTCCTGTCATATCAACACTTATTGCACCTGATTGTTGTTCTGTGCCAGCTATTTGTTTTACCGGCTGTCCCAACATATTTACGATTGTTATGCTTTTTACGTAATCATGATATGTAATAGTAAATGCACCGTTTGATGGATTAGGGGCTATAGTCAGGTTTTCCTGCATTTCTGTAGCTGCTATACCTGTAGGCCAGCTCAGCAGGTTGGTGTTATTTGGCAATGTTGCAGAACCACCTGAGCCATTAAGATCTGCCTGCATGCGTGTAACCTGTCCTTTAGAGAACATACTCATACATGCGTCATTTACATAGTCCATATAATTCATAAACATCTCACCCGGTGTAGCACCCGTACAGTTTGCTTTTGGGAATGTAGGGCAAGTGCTTTGGTTAGCATCATTTTGTGGTGGAGTATCACTAACACCATCATCATCACTACAATTTCCATTACCAACAGGTGTATTGCCCCATATGTGATTCAGTGTGAAATAGTGTCCCAGTTCATGTACCATGGTACGTCCTTTTTCGGCGTTGCCATAGAATGTTTGTGTTAAGTTTGTTCTTCTGCCATATGCCAGATAGTCTACGCAAACCCCCATAAGGCTTGCATCTCCCATAGCATTTGCTAATGCAGGATTGTAAGCGTAGCCTAATACTTTACCTGAAGATGCACCTGTAATATTAAATATCCAGATGTTAAGATATTTCTTATTATCCCAAGGGTTAAGACCGCCTAATGAAGTTTTTTTAGCTGCACCATCCCCAACATCAAAACCTGTAAAGCCTGCTGGTTTAATTACCAACTCATAACCAATTGTACCCTTACCATTAGGGTCTGTATGGGCTAAACCAAATGTAATATCAGGATTGCCTTTCAGTGAGGCAAAAGCCGTAGGGATTGTTTCTGTATTAAGTGCGTTATAGTCTGTGTTTAATACATTCATTTGTGTTTGTATCCTGCCATACATACCAGATACACCACCAATCTGATCAAGTTGTGCTTGTGTCAGCATAACGTGAAATACTACTGGAATAACGTATTTACTACCGGTAGTTTTATTACTTGATCCGTTTAGCAGCTGTTGTTTTTCAAAAGCCTGAACGCGTTCGTTCAATTCTTTTTCATACTGTTCATAAGCAGCTTTTTTGGCAGGGCTGCTATTTATTGCGGTTTGAATCAATTCGTCATGCGCACATTTCTGTGCGTTCACCACATTCCCGTTCATCACAAGGCCGCATATCGCAGCCATTACCAGGCTTTTTTTCATTTAAAGTATTTTATTAATTAAAGGTTTTTTTCCCTGCTGTTTATTTCGTCTCTGATAGTGATGGCTCTTACGTAGTCCTCTTGTTCCAGAACTTGTTGCAAAAGGTTGTGTAGGTCTTCCAGGCTCATGTTTTTCAAGTCACTGTCAAAACTGCTGCTTTTTACGCTGCTTTTCTCGTTCCTTTCGCCGGTAGCCTGTGTCTGTGGTGTTTCCGGATTATCGAGGTACAAGCCCGCGGCATCCAGAATGTTTTCGTAGGTATATATTTTACAGCCAAACCTCACAGCAAGTGCTAATGCATCTGATGTACGAGAGTCTATTTCTACTGCATTATCGTCTGACTGACAAACAAGTTTTGCAAAAAATATGCCCTCTTCCAGTTTGTATATTATTACCTCTGCCAATTCTATGCCGAAAGTTGTCATGAAATTGGCAAATAAATCGTGGGTAAGCGGCCTGCTGGGTTGCATTTTTTCTAATGCAACGGCTATAGCTTGTGCTTCAAAACCACCGATAACTATTGGTAATCTTCTGAGGCCATCGACCTCGCCTAATACAACTGCATAAGAATGAGTCTGAGTAATACTGTGCGACAGGGCAACAATTTCCAGTTCTATTTTTTTCATTCGTTATAATGCCTTTATGCACGGCAAAAAAGGCTTGTGAAATTAGGGATTTTTTACCAAAGTTTTAAAACATATTAAAAAAGAGTTGGTGCGTCGCCATCACCACCGTTACTGTCTTGTACAAGAACTACTTCTTTCAGCTCATTACCCGCAATTTTAGTACCTACCGTCTTCCATCCGGTAACGTCTGCAATTTCGTGCAGTGCTACTATTTCCTCTGTCAATTCTGCCTTTCTTTTACCCATTCTCATTATTACTACCGGTTCTGCCTTAGTTGTTACCATTTTCAGGAAGTTGCCTTCGCCTTCTTTAATAAAGCTGTATTTATTCTTAAGTGTCTGACTTTCAATCACAAAACGCTTCAGATAATACTGGTCACCTTTTTTATCGAAGTAGATGGCGCTTACTACTTTGTCCTGCGCAAACTTTTCAATTCTTATAACGTCATCTGCATCGAATCTGTTAGTCAATTCAAAGTCTGTAAGTTCGTAAGTTCCGTCCTTATAAAATGTAATAATCCTGTCATTTTCTTCAAAGCTGCCAAGTAATTGTCCGTTACCGTCTTTATTCAGCCTGCCGACAGCAGCATCATACCATATTTTTTGACCGGAAAGAGTAGAGCGTCCTTTTTCTTTAAACTTAATGCTCTTAATAGGATACTTGGTTACCTGATTGCCCTGAGAGCTGCGGCCTTTTATTTCCAGCTCTTCAAAATAGAAGTCAAGCACTTTATTGCGCGCCTTGCTGCCCGGAGATAATGTGATTTGTATTACTTCGGCTTCGCCATTGGCATTAGAGCTGAAATACATGACTTTACTATTAGGGTTGCCTTTTGTGAGGTCGTATTCCTTATCTCTGGTAATACCCGTTACATTGAAGCGCTTACCGTATGCTATACCTGTTTTGCCATCTATGTATATCATATTGTAGGTAGTGCGCTCATCATTCTTCTGGAATACTGCCAGATGTATGATGTCTTTACCTACAAAGGTTTTGTCGGCTACTTTGGTAATCATCATCTTACCATCCCTACGGAAAATGATGAGGTTGTCGAGGTCGGAACAATCAAATGCAAATTCATCTTTCTTCAGTCCTGTACCTATAAAGCCTTCTTTAAAGTTTACATACAGTTTGGCGTTTGCAATTGCAATGTTCTGAACCTGTATTGTTTCAAACGGACGGATTTCAGTTTTCCTCTCTCTTCCTTTGCCATGCTTTTTCAGCAAGCCTTCGTAATAGGCAATAGCATAGTCGTTCAGGTGTTCAATATTGTTCTTTACCTCGCCTATAGCATCCTCAACGCCTTTTATGTGTTCGTCTGCTTTGAACGAGTCGAATTTAGAAATACGTTTGATGCGTATTTCCGTCAGTTTTACAATGTCTTCCTGTGTTATTTCTCTGCGAAATTTCTTCTTGTATGGTTTCAGGCCGTTGTCTATTGCGGTCAATACACCTTCCCAGGTTGTTTCTTCCTCAATATCGCGATAGATGCGTTTCTCGATGAATATTTTTTCGAGAGAAGAGTAGTGCCAGTCATCTTCCAGCTCTCCCAGTTTTATCTCCAGTTCTTTAAGCAATAGCTTTTTGGTATGCTCTGCAGAATGTTTCAGCAGTTCTGTAACCCCTACAAACTGTGGCTTTTCATCAATAATCACGCATGCGTTGGGCGATATAGATACTTCGCAATCTGTAAATGCATACAGTGCATCAATTGTCTGGTCTGTGGTTACGCCGGGTGCAAGTTGCACAAGCAGTTCTACATCTTTGGCAGTATTATCTGTAACACTTTTTATTTTGATTTTACCGCTGTCGTTTGCCTTCAGTATGCTATCTACCAGTTGGGTAGTGGTAGTGCCATACGGCACATCTTTGATAGCAAGTGTTTTCTTATCTACCTCTTCTATATGTACCCTCACGCGTACTTTACCACCACGGGCACCGTCGTTATAGTTGCTCACATCTATCATACCACCTGTTATGAAATCAGGATACAGTTCAAACTTTTTGCCTTTCAGGTATTTAATAGCAGCTTCTATCAGTTCGCAGAAGTTATGCGGCAATATTTTGGTAGAAAGGCCCACGGCAATACCTTCTGCACCCTGAGATAGCAACAGTGGGAATTTAAGCGGTAGTGTAACAGGTTCGTTTTTTCTGCCATCGTAGCTTAGTTGCCAGTCAGTAGTCTTACCGTTAAAAGCGACATCCAGTGCAAATTTAGAAAGGCGGCCTTCTATATAACGTGGTGCCGCAGCGCTATCGCCAGTGCGTACATCACCCCAGTTACCCTGTGTGTCTATCAGCAGGTCTTTTTGCCCCATGTTGATGACTGCATCGCCAATAGATGCATCACCGTGCGGGTGGTATTGCATAGTTTGGCCTATCACATTGGCTATCTTATTATACCTGCCATCGTCCATTTCCTTCATTGCGTGTAGTATGCGGCGTTGCACGGGTTTCAGCCCGTCTTCTACTGCCGGTACGGCACGTTCCAATATTACATAGCTGGCATAGTCCAGAAACCAGTTTTGATACATTTCATTTATCAAAACAGTTTGTTGCTCTCCGTGATAATTCAGTTCAGACATTCCTCGCTCCTTATTTATGCGTGCAAAAATATTCGGAAACCATCAAAATAAGCATTGAATTATTTTTTATATAAGACTTATGTCATGGTTTTTATGCACATTTTATGCTTATTTTGGTGTAAAATATTTACCCGATGAATTCATTTAAAGCAACAATCGTATCATTAGCGATACTTTCTGCAACAACAGTTTCTGCCCAGAAAGTACGTTTGTTAGACGGCAGCCTCGACGCCCTGAAAGGTGTAACTAAAATCAATATTCAGTTTGACTACAGCAAAATGGGTGTTGGAAAGTTTGAAACAGAGGAGGAGTATATTAATAAGAAAAAAGAAGACTATAACAAGAAAGAATCAGGCAAAGGTGATGACTGGGCACGCTCATGGAAAGCAGACCGTAAGAACCGATTCGAGCCACAGTTTAAAGAGCTTTTTGCCAAGTATTGTGATATTAATATTGGTGATAATCCGAATGAAAAATATACTATCATATTCAAAACGGTTTATACAGAGCCCGGCTTCAATGTGTATGTAACACGCAAAAATGCTGAAATAGATGGTGAAGCATGGATTGTAGAAACTGCTAATCCTTCCAATGTGATTGCAAAGATTTCTGTACAAAATTGCCCCGGCCGCACTTTTGGTGGTAATGATTATGATACCGGCGAACGCATACAAGAAGCCTATGCTACAGCAGGAAAGGGACTGGGTAAGTTTCTTGACAAAGAGCTGAAATAGTTAAAAATGTACAAAGCCCCATTTGGAGGCTTTGTAATAATATTAAGTAGTTGCAGTCAATCTTGTTGCTAACCAACTGTCTTTAATAGGTACCAGCCAGTTTTTCATCAGGTCTGCTTTGGTATTCACTAGGTTGTTGAAGAGTGGGGTATCCATACTGATGTAGCCTTTTTCCATGGCATATGGTATCTGGTTCAATGGCAGCATTTCTGCTTTGCCTTTCACCAAAAAAGTCAGCATCAGCCTGTCAAACATATTAACCTCGTACTGGCGTTCTATACTTTTTATCACCCTTACAGATGCATCGGTGCTACATCCGCTTACATGTACATCGTTTTCATCTGCAATGATTACGATAAACTGCCTGAAAAGCAGCTTGGCCCAACCCTTAACAGGTGCACCGTGTGCCTGCCATTGGGTGTAGAACTGGTGAAGCTGTTCGTTGATTTCAGTTTCTTCGCGTTCTATAAACGCCCTGTTGCTTTGGTATATCCAAACTCTCGAGTTGTCTGCTAAATCTGAAGGTATTACAGATTGTAAAACACTAATATCCATTGTACAAAGTTAAGGGCTTTTAATTAACTGTAAGAGACTGGCTCGTACTGGTCGGCTTGTTTGTCTCCAACCAGTCTTTGAGCATTTTTGCCATCAGCTTATAGTTTTTGGATGGGGGAGTGATGGTAAACCTCGAACCGGTAAAGTGGCTGTTCAATAATACCTGATTATCATCAACTATGAATATTACAACTTCTCTGTAATCTCCTCGTATACTCAGGTTTTTGCTGAGTATCATAAATACTTCGGGTGCTTCTGGGTGCTGGCTGAAAGCAAGATGTTGCCTTTGCAGAAACTTTTGCAGCAAATTCATATTCACCTGCATATGATAAGGAGTGGCTATTCTGCTAAAGCTGAAAGTTTGCCTGATATTGTATATTGCTGTTATGGCTGTTATTGATATCAGCGCAATCATTAAGATGCCAATCAGCTGTGGCGTACCACTTTTGGATAGATTAATCCTTCCGATAAATGAACCGTACAATATACTCAGCAATAGCAAGCTGCTCAACGGTGCAATAGCTCGGGCAGTTAAAGGGTAGCGCTTTTTCTTTTTTATGAAAGCTAAATCTTTGATGATTTTACTACCCCAATCCGCATTACCTCCGCCTGTATTCAGTTGTTTCATACATATTACTATGCAAGCGACCTCGCAACCATTTCAGCAATATCAAGTACTGCTACACTGTCTTCTTTTTCTTTGTTTTTAACACCATCCGTAAGCATGGTAGTACAGAAAGGACAGTTGGCAGCTATAATGTTGGCACCAGTTTCAATAGCTTCTGCAGAGCGTTCAAAGTTGATGCGGGTAGTACCTGCTTCTTCTTCTTTAAACATCTGCGCACCACCTGCACCACAACAAAGACCATTGGTACGGCAACGTTTCATTTCTACCAGTTCCACATCCAGTGCTTGCAGTACTTCGCGTGGTGCTTCGTAAATATTGTTGCCACGGCCCAGATAGCAGCTATCGTGGTAGGTTATTTTCTTGCCTTTGAATTCGCCACCTTCTTTCAGGCGGATGCGGCCATCGTTTATCAGTTGCTGCAGGAAGGTAGTATGATGTATTACTTCATAATCGCCACCCAAAGCAGGGTATTCATTCTTCAGTACATTGAAGCAATGCGGGCATGCGGTAACAATCTTCTTCACACCATAAGCATTCATGGTCTGTATATTGTTGTATGCCATCATCTGAAACAGGAACTCGTTACCACTGCGGCGTGCAGGGTCGCCAGTACACATTTCTTCCTTACCAAGTATGGCGAATTTCACACCTACTTTATCCAGTATCTGCGAAAAAGCTTTAGTTATTTTTTGTGCTCTTTGGTCGAAGCTGCCCGCACAACCAACCCAAAACAGTACTTCAGGTGTTTCGCCATTTGCAGCGTATTCAGCCATTGATTTGATATGCATAGTATATTTGTTCTGAGAGTTAGATAATTAAGCTTCTGCAGCCATTTCTTCTGCCCATTTGTCCCTTTCGTCTGGGCTGAATTTCCATGGGGCCATGTTGTTTTCTACATTGCTGAACATCAGGTTCCATTCCTGCGGGCTGTTGCTTTCTTCCATTACCAGGTACCTGCGCAGTTGGTTGATGATAGACAATGGTTCTATACCTACAGGGCAGGCTTCCACACATGCCTGGCAGGTAGTACAAGCCCTCAGTTCTTCAACAGATATATAGTCGTGTACCAACGATTTACCATCATCTACAAACGTCTTATTGGCATTGATGTTTTTGCCCACTTCTTCCAAGCGGTCGCGGGTATCCATCATTATTTTACGTGGAGAAAGTTTTTTGCCCGTTGCGTTGGCAGGACAAGCAGATGTGCAACGTCCGCACTCTGTACAAGAATATGCATCTAAGAGGTTTTTCCAACTCAGGTCCGTAACGTCCTTAGCACCAAAGCGTTGCTGGACAGGCTGGCTACCGTCTGATGGTGGTGCCAGTTCTGGCTGCATCATATACAGTACCTCGTTCTGTATTTCTTTCATGTTGGCCATTTCGCCCTGTGGTTGCAGGCGAGTATAGTAAGCATTCGGGAAAGCCAATACGATGTGCAGGTGCTTTGAATATGGCAGGTAGTTCAGAAACAGGAATACACCTATAATATGCAGCCACCATCCACCACGCTCAATAGCTACCAACGTACCATCAGAAAGTCCTGCAAACATACCTGTAAAGTTTGAGCTTATCCAGAATGGCTCTGTAAGTGTATAGTGTTCTACACCGCGCGCCTGCAATACCTGGTCTGCAGTGTTCATCATCAGAAACAGGCTCATCAATACTACCTCTGTAACCAATATCAGATTGGCATCATTACGAGGCCATCCTTCCAGTTCAGACTGGTTCAGGCGTTTTACCCTCAACACATTCCTACGGATAAGGAATACCACACATGCAAGCAATACAAGCACTGCCAGTATTTCAAAGAAGCCTATCAGGTAGGCATACAAGCTGCCCAATGCAGGTGCAAACAAGCGGTGTACACCAAGAATACCATCCAGAAATATCTCCAGTATTTCAACATTGATGATGATGAAACCTGCATAGACAGCCAAGTGAAGGAATGCAGGTATTGGCTTTTTGAACATTTTTTGTTGTCCAAGTGCCATCAATACCATGTTCTTCCAACGTGCGCCGGAATTGTCTGTCAGGTCTTCGTCTTTACCCAGTTTTATATTTCTCCTTATTTCGCCAACTTTTTTGCTGAAAAAATAGACCGAGATACCGGCACAAAGAATGAATAATATTTGTTGTACAAGATGCATGCAGCAACGGATTTATGGCTCGAAAATAATGGCTTTTGCTCTAAAAACATAGTTTAACATCTTGAGTTACATCGTTTCGTATAAATTGTTTAGGTTTGAGCTAAATGTTTTACCCGGATGTTGAATAAAATATATGCCGTTTTGTTTGCATCGATGTTGACTGCTTCCGCTAATGCTCAACAGGATATAGCCTTAATCAGGTCTACGGAAGACTCACTGGTTAAGACGGTTGACTCTATGTATGAGAATAAAATACCTGATGAGATGTCAACCTACAATGCAAGGATTGTAAAGCAATTGGTAAGGGCATTAAAAATGGATGGTTCTTACAATTACGCATTTGATAGCTTGGGTAAGCGTTTTAATATCATTTATTCAGACGACAGAAAATTCAGAATATTCAACTGGTCTATTGCACTGGAAGAAAATACACGCAGATATTATGGTGCCATCCAGATGAACAGCGATAAACTCAAGCTGTATCCGCTGGTAGACTGCTCGGGCGAATTGGGTAAAGGTGCAGAGGACAGTGTGCTGAAAGGTAGTAAGTGGTATGGTGCGCTGTATTACAGAATCATGTCTAGAGAAACAGAGAATGGTACTGTATATACAATGTTTGGCGTAAACGAGGCAAGCCCGATAATAAAAAGAAAACTACTTGATCCGATGATGATGACCGAGAACGGTCCTGTTTTCGGGGCACAGATATTCAACATCAGGTCGCAGAACAATCCTGACCAACGTGTGCAACGTTTCATATTAGAATATAAAAAGCAAGTACAGGCATCGCTCAACTGGGAAGAAGAAAACAAAGTAATATATTTTGACAGGCTTGAATCTGAAACCAATGACCCCGGACGCAAATACACATATGTTCCCTCTGGTCAGTATGATGGTTTCCGTTGGGTAGATGGTTATTGGAATTTTATACAGGACCTGATACCTGTAGATGCGCTGAAAGACGGTGCAGCACCTGTACCACAGCCATATAAAGGCAGAGAAAATTAAGACTGATTTATTTACTACTTTTTTTATTAGATTTGCACCGCTCTAAGGGTCCGGTAGCTCAGCTGGATAGAGCATCAGCCTTCTAAGCTGAGGGTCATTGGTTCGAATCCAATCCGGATCACATAATGAAAAGCCGCTCATTTGAGCGGCTTTGTTTTTTAAGGGTTAATTTTATTCATCCAATCAATTGATTACGTAAATTGTGAATTTGTTTTGCATTAAATGACCTATAACTAAATACGTCAAAATAAATATTTAACTATGAAACCTCTTTGGTATACTCTATGTATTGTAATGGCATTACTAACAAACAATTATGTAAATGCCCAAATGAAATGGAATGCACTTGGTGGTGTTGGTTTTTCTTCTGGCATATGCAATTATACTTCCCTAGCCTTAGACACAAATGGCGTGCCCTATATAGCTTTTCTTGATGGTACGATGGGCGGTAAAGCCAGTGTCATGAAATTTAACGGTACTAATTGGACTTTGGTTGGCAATGCGGGATTCTCAGGGTTTATCATGAATAATACATCATTAGCTTTTGACAAAAATAATACCCCATACGTAGCTTATCAGGATCGGAGTAATTCTGCAAAAGCTGCTGTTATGAAATTTAATGGTTCAGCTTGGGTAGCGGTAGGTAACATTGGTTTTTCTGCTGGACAGGCAATGTATATTAGTATTGCATTTAATGATAACAACGTACCGTATGTTTCTTATCAAGATATGTCTAATGGGCAAAAAGTAACTGTTATGAAATATAACGGAACTAATTGGATTGCAGAAGGTAATGTTGGTTTTTCTGCTGGGCAGTCTGCTTACATATCTTTAGCATTCGACAATAATACACCTTATGTAGCATACAAAGATGCTGGTAATAATTTTAAGGCGAGTGTTATGAAATATAATGGTAGCAATTGGGTCAATGTAGGCATAGCAGGTTTTTCAACTGGTCAGGCAGATTATACCAACTTAGCAATTTATAATGGAACGCCGTATGTGCTTTTTTCTGATGTGCCAAACAGCCAAACGGCTTGTGTGATGAAATACGATGGGACTAATTGGAACACTGTTGGTAGTGCAGGTTTTTCAGGTGGGTATGCCGGCGAAAATGACATTGTATTTGATAAAACAGGGACACCATATATAGTTTACAAAGATGGTACACAGGCGGCAAGAACAACAGTTAGGAAATTCGATGGTACAAATTGGACATTAGTTGGTAATGCCGGATTCTCAGATGGCGATTTGTATTATCCATCTTTAGCTGTTGATAAAAATGGTATGCCCTATGTTGGTTATATGGATTGGTTCAATGGACAAAAAGCTACAGTAATGGGTTTTGGGTGCCCACAACAAGTAAATACAGTGAATATATGTGCCGCTACTACTGATTCCGCAACTGGTAAGAATATTATTATGTGGGATAGGTGGGCGTACCCTCATACGGATTCATACAGGATTTATCGGGAAAATGGGAGCTATACATTGCTTGGCACAGTCGGTAGTACTGTTCAAAGTTTTATTGATGCTACCTCAAATCCAACAGCACAGAGTTATAAATATAAATTGACTGTGTTGGATAGTTGCAGTAGGGAGACTTTACTTGATTCTTCTGTAATGCATAAAACAATCAGGTTATCATTGAAAAATCTCATAGGAGGTGCTGCATCTATTATTTGGAATAAGTACGAAGGGGTGTCAAACCTGGTATATACTGTAAAAAGAAGCACCAATGGAGGCCCATTCATCAATCTTGCAAGCTTTAAAATAGTTGGTATAGATACTACATACATTGATAATACTATATCTATAGGTAATAACAAATACAGAATTGATGCTGCATTGTCTTCTTTGTGCAATACAGGTAGTATCTCTTATAATAATATTACTTCAAATATTTTGAATGTTGCATATACAAAAGTTGATGATTTAGTTGAAGGTAGTAATATTATACTCACACCTAACCCTGCCGGAAATAATATCAAGGTTACGGCAAAAGAAAATATTTTCAGTATAGATATTTTGAACATGCTTGGACGACAAATCATTTCAGAGAAATATTATAGTATAAAAGAAGCAACATTGAATTTAGATTCATTTTCGCCTGGCGTATATCTATTGAAAGTGAATGGCTTATATTTTACTCGATTTATAAAAAAATAAAACACTCCTTCTCGCCTGATATATGTATTGATTTATGTGACAAGTTTATTTAGATTGTAGTATGTGGACCAAAGAGTAATCGACAGCAAATCTCTGTTTGCAGAAATGCTATTGTGCGGCTCTCGAACTTATGTACGAGGTTCATAATCCACCATCCACTCAATACCATATTTGTCTCTGAACATACCAAAGTATGTACCCCAAAAACTGTCTTCCATTGGCATTTCTATTGTTCCGCCCGCAGATAGGCCATTAAATATTTTATCTGCTTCTTCCCGGCTTTCTGTGCTGATAGAAATTTTACTTCTGTTCTCCTCCTCGTTTACTGTACCTAAGAAAGTTGGTACATCATTACCCATCAGCACATTGCTTTTACCTATAGGCAATGCTATGTGCATTATTTTATTTGCATCTTCTTCGGCAATTGTAAAGCCCGGGCTTGGAATGTCTCTAAAGCGAATGATTTTTCTGAACTCCCCGCCAAATACTGATTTATAAAACGTAAATGCTTCCTCTGCATTGCCGTTGAAGTTGATATGTGGATTGATAACTGCCATTGACTTTGTTTTAGTGTTCATCTAAATGTACAACTTCATCACAACTTAGATAGGGTATAAGTGCGTCAAAAAAGAGGGATTATACGCCAACTGGTTAGGTAGATTTTTACGACGTTCAAGTATTTAGGATTGCTAAAAACAGGTTAATAGCAGATGTTTATTTGCATAAAAATTGTATATTTGTACTAATAAAACTATAAATCCATGTGTATATTTCAAGTCTGTAACCATTTTCACTGTTTCAGGAAAAACGTAACCATTTGTAACCGTTTAGTTAATAATTTTTATTGAATATCAATAGTTTGTGTTTTTTGTGTGGTTTCATTTGTTGCCGTTTTGTAACAAATTA
Source organism: Chitinophagales bacterium (assembly GCA_017303395.1). Taxonomy (GTDB): domain Bacteria; phylum Bacteroidota; class Bacteroidia; order Chitinophagales; family Chitinophagaceae; genus Polluticoccus. The sequence continues at coordinate 328,292 of JAFLBN010000002.1, read as the reverse complement.
TCTACCTAAAATTCAATTTTGTAACTAAGGTTTGGTATCAATATAGATTCCAGGTCTTTTTCTGCTGTATTGGTTTGCAGGTTGTATTTATAACCTTTAAAATCTGGTTGTCTGGTTATGTTCAATAGTTTAAGAGATATCTCGCTGGTGCGGTTTTTCTTATTCATTTTGTAGCTGGCCGTAAAGTGGGCATTCAGGGCAGGTGTAGTTTGCAGGCTATAAGCTCGGCTTTCATCATAAACAATGCTTTGTGCCGCCTCAGACGCTGCTGTGTTGATAGGAGAGTACCTGTTGCCGCCTTGGTAACAAACACGCGTATTGAGGCTAAGTATGTTTTGCTTACGCTTGCCCATGTACCATTCCTTACCTATCAGGAAGTTGAAAACAAAGTTTCTGTTAAACCTGGTGCTTCTCCATACATTGTCACCGCCTTTGTATGCCGCGTTGAATAGAGATGCCGTAAACAGGTAGTAGTAGCCTTTAGATATGTATTTCTCAAGCGTCAGGTCTATCCCGTAGTTGCTGCCAGTGCCGGTGTTTTGTAGCTTCTCAGCAAAGAACCAGTCGTTCCGCAGGTTTAAGAATGAAAATGAACTATCTGCAATTACGGGCACGTTATAAAGGTATTGATAGTATGGCTCTGCTTTGAAATGCAATACATCACTGATACTAAGGTTGTAGCTGGCTACTATATGATGAGCCTTAGTAAAATCAAGGTCTTTATTCACCTGCTGAGCACCCGTGGTCAGCGAATTGTTGAAGTAGTAGTTAAGCTTTTCCAGTCTGCTGTGTAGACCGTATGCCAATGCAATGGATTGTTTAGTACTGAGTTGTTGGCTGATGCCTATTCTAGGCTCTACGGTGTAATGGTTGTTGAGTGTGAATAGCTGTCCATTAATGCCTATTGTTAAATGCAGCTTGTCTGTTATGCCGATGGATGAACTACTATAGGCTGATAACAAAGAGCTGAAACCTTTTGCATCTACGATGTTTCTCTCGGGTTGTTGTGTATTATCTGCCTTGTTTAGTTGAATATCGTATTGCATCCCTGTTATCAGTATGCCTGTCCTGTTGGTATGCCTAGCACTGAATTTTTTATTGACAGTAGATGACAGTATGTAGTTATAATTGGTATTCACGATACTACTCTTTGGTACAAGTGATAGTTGGTCGTTGAGTTTTTGTGTTGCCCAGTCCGTCCCGTTAACAGTTGTCGCAATGGTAGTCTTAATGTAGGTACTGTTTTTGAAGAAGTATTTATGGCTGATGCCCGCAGCGCCCATATATTGTTTTATATCGTCTTGCTCGCTATCGTTATAGTACTTCCATTCGATACTGTCGGTTTTGGCTTTTGCTCCGGCTCTGTCGCGCAGGCCAATACCCCATAATGAAAACACACCCGCTTTTTTTGTAGGGAAGTTCAGCTTGAAAGATAAGTCCTGATATTTCAAACCGTTAGCATTGTCTGGCAGCGCAGAGCCTAGCAGTGCAAGGGTAGAGTAGCGATAGTTGAACAAGTAAGAAGATTTACCTCCTTTCCTGAAAGGCCCTTCGGAAGAAGCATCAATACCTACAAGACCTATCTGAAATGTATGCTCCCGTTTACGATTATTACCTGTTCGTATAGCAATGTCAAAAACACCAGAAAGAGCATTGTTATATTCAGCAGGAAATGCGCCTGTGAAGAAGTCTGAATTTGCCAGCACCTGGCTGCTAAGCGCAGTCAAGGTACCACCACCAATCGAATTCAGGTCGCCGAAATGGCTTGGGCTGGGTATTTCAATACCTTCCATTTTCCATTGCAAAAACTTAGGTGCATTACCACGAACAATGATGCCATTCTCTCCTGTATTACCCGCAACACCTGCAAAAGACGAAGCAAGACGTGCGGGGTCGTCGAAGCCGCCTGCATAACGTTTTGCTTCTTCCACACTCAGCATTCTGGCACTGGCGGTAGCCATATTGTTTAGAGGAAGCTCTTTATTGACGTGGGGTTTTAGAACCACTTCTGTCAACTCGTTTATTTTTTGCTTCATGCTAATGAAGAGATATGTTTCTTTAGCTATAGCTAATACTATTTCTTTTTGAATGGAAGACTCATATCCCTGACGGCGAGCCTCAACATTGTAGCGTCCTACTGGTATGTTATTGATAATGAAAGCTCCGTTGCTATCAGCAGTTGTTGTGGTAGATGTAGTGCCATTTATAAGAATGGTAACATACGGCACAGGGCTGTTGGAAGCATTATCTGTAATAATGCCTCTGATAGTTTGTGCCTGTATTGTAGTGTTTAAACAAAGTAAGATGAACAATAAAACTGCCCTGTGTATCATGAAATCAAGCTTTTTTTCGGGTGCAAAGCTCCCTCTATGCCTGATTTTGTTCAATACTGATTTATCAGTATGCCTATGTAAGAAGCCCGTATCTGGTAGCAAACATCACAGCTTCGAATGAATTATTGGCACCCAATTTTTCCAGAAAGCGTTGCCTGTGTGTGTTAACTGTATGAACGCTGATAGATAGTTTGTCAGAAATCTCCTTACTCAGAAGCCCGTCTTTTACCAATTGTAGAATTTCGAGTTCTCGCTTCGTCAGTTCAAACTCCTGCTTTTGTGTTTCTTTAAGCGGAATGACTTTCCCTGTCCTGAAATTTAGTAACTGGCTTCGTGATCCTTCATATTCTTCCTGATTGGGTGACACATCGACAAAGCTAACAAGTAACCACACCTGTCCTATATCGTCCAGCTCCAATACTTGATGCTGTTCTATAAGGCGCACATACTTGTTTTGTGCGTTCAGCATCCTGTATTCGTTAATAACTTTATAGTTTACTTTCTCATCGCTCGAAAAATTATTGAATAACTTCAGCACTGTAACACCGTTCAGGCTTAGTTGCAGTTTATCGTCTGTGTGTATTTTGCTTTCAAAGAAAAGTTGTCCTGTTGTTTCGTAGTCGGCAGGTGCATAGCCGAGTAGTTTTCCGTAGTTGGAAGAGTAGAATACTATTTGTCTTTTCGCAAGGTCAAAAATACTGGCACCCGAATTATTGATGTTGCAAAGTGTTTGTAATGCCGCAGCATGTTTTTCTATAATGCTGTAATCCAGTTCCTGTTCGTTGTAGCTATACTGTAACAGATGTCTGAAGAAGATTTCCTGAACACTGCTTTGTGCTTCCATATTATATGTTCTAAAAGACAGTTGAAGTTACTGCATTCTATCAGTTTTGTTAATTGACAAAAAAATATTTTTCAAAACAGGTCAATAAAATGAAAAATAGAATACATTTGCGCCGTTCAAGTTTTTATATACTTCTTTTAGATTAACGTCAAGAAATGAAAAAAACCTTTTTGAAATCGCTTATAATCGAGGCTGCGCAAGACGTTTGCTTCGGGCGTGGGTTTTTTGCTGAACCTGTAACGGGGTCAGTTTTTTCTAACCGTACTACCTGTCTTTGGTTGCGACGTTGATACACTGCTATTCCAATAGTTATTAACTGTTGATGAAGCCTGTAATGGGCTTTCGAAAGCGATGCCTTCGTGTGTTCATCACGAAAGGGTCGGTGTATTTATTCCATTTATAATTTACTGACATAATGAACCAAACCTTTATGGTATTGGTGGCCGGTGGTCATCATACCTGCTATGCGCATGCCATTTGCGAAGAGATGGCCGCATCTGCTAAAGCTCGTGGTACAGGTATTGCCAAGCGTAGCACAGAATACGTAGAGCAGAAGATGTTTGAAGGGAAAGCTGTAATTGCGCTTACCACAGAAGGTGAGTGGGCAGGCTTTTGTTATATCGAGAGCTGGAGCCATGGCCAATATGTGGCCAATTCAGGGCTGATAGTAGCGCCTCAATTCAGAAAGAGTGGCCTTGCCAAACAGATTAAGCAACACATATTTGAGCTGAGCAGGAAGCTGTATCCAGATGCTAAGATATTCGGCCTTACTACAGGGCTTGCGGTAATGAAAATCAACAGTGACCTGGGTTACGAGCCTGTCACGTATTCTGAGCTGACACAGGATGATGCTTTTTGGGCAGGTTGTAAAAGCTGTGTGAACTACGATATACTGATGAGTAAAGAGAGAAGGAACTGTCTTTGCACAGCTATGTTGTACGACCCGAAAGATCATTATACGCCTGAAGAAACGGCTACAAACTTTAAGAAGAAGGCAAAAGTGTTTGAACGTTTGTTGAACATTAAGAAGACAGGGTTCTCTAAACTTTTCATTAAAAAAGCACGTGTGCTTAAATCAATCATCTGGTAAAAAATATTAGTAATGAAACAGAAAGTTGTGTTGGCTTACAGTGGTGGTTTAGATACTACATACTGTGCATTATATCTGAAAAACGAATTGAACCTTGATGTGCATGCTGTAATTGTACAGACGGGAGGCTTCAGTATTGATGAGTTGCAACAGGTTGAAAATCGTGCTTTTTCTCTTGGAGCATCATCATTCATGATAATTGATGTTACACAGAAATACTATGATAGTTGTATCAAGTACTTGGTGTATGGTAATGTATTGAAGAATGCCGTGTATCCATTGAGTGTAAGTGCAGAACGTATGCTACAGGCTATAGCTGTTGCAGATTATGTAAAAGAAGTAGGTGCTGATTTTGTAGCACATGGTAGCACTGGTGCGGGTAATGATCAGGTGCGTTTTGATATGGTTTTTCAGAGTGCAATACCACATGTGAAGATACTGACGCCTATACGCGATAAGCGTCTGAGCCGTGAGGAAGAGATTGAGTACCTGAAAGTAAATGGTGTAGAAATGAATTTTGAAAAGGCTCAATACAGCATTAATAAAGGTTTGTGGGGGACATCTGTAGGTGGCAAAGAGACGCTTACGAGCAATGGGTATTTGCCTGAGTCTGCTTGGCCTACACAAATAACTTCAAGTGAACCTCTTGATATTGTACTTCATTTCAAGAACGGAGAACTTGTAGGGTTGAATGATAATGCCGACATGAATCCTGTGGTCGCCATTCAACAATTGCAATCAATAGCACAATCATTTGGCATTGGCAGAGATGTGCATGTGGGTGATACTATAATAGGTATTAAAGGCAGGGTAGGCTTTGAAGCAGCTGCGCCTGTTATTATCATCAAAGCGCACCATCTGTTAGAAAAGCATACACTCACTAAGTGGCAGATGTACTGGAAGGATCAATTGAGTACATGGTATGGCAATTCGCTGCATGAGGGTATGATGCTTGACCCGACAATGAGAAACGTTGAAGCCTTTTTCCAAGACACGCAACACCAGGTAACAGGTAAGGTTTACGTGACGCTTTACTCGTACAGGTTTGTTGTGACAGGTATAGATAGCGAGCACGATTTGATGAACAGCAAATTTGGCTCTTACGGAGAGATGAATAATACATGGAATGGTGACGATGTTAAAGGCTTTGCTAAGATATTCGGTAATCAGGTAGCTATTTATCACGCAGTGAACAACGATACAATAGCATAGCGATGGAATCTAAGAAAATTAAAGCAGGCATTGTAGGCGGTGCCGGGTATACAGGTGGCGAAATGATAAGGCTATTGTTGAATCACCCTAATGTAGAGTTGGTTTTTGTGCATAGCAGAAGTAATGCTGGTCAGCCTATTGTAAGCGTGCATAAAGATTTGATTGGTGAAACAAGTTTGTTGTTTACTGATACTATTGACAAATGTATTGACGTTTTGATGCTATGCGTAGGACATGGAGAGGCAACTGCGTTTTTGAAAGAGCATAAGATTGATGAGCATATCGTTGTAATAGACTTGTCGCAAGATTTCAGGTTGAAGTCTGCCGATATGTGTTGTCGTGATTTTGTTTACGGGCTACCGGAAGCATATAAATCCGGCATCGCATCTGCTAAATCAATTGCGAATCCGGGTTGTTTTGCTACGGCAATACAATTGGCATTATTGCCATTGGCTTCATCAAACAAGTTAACTGATGTTCATATAACTGGTATTACAGGTTCTACAGGTGCCGGGCAAAAATTACAACAGAGTTCACATTTCTCTTGGAGGGAGAATAATATACAAGCGTATAAAACACTTTGCCATCAACACGAAGCTGAAGTATTGCAAACATTGTCAGACTTGCAGGTAGGCTTTAGTGAATTGAGTTTTGTGCCTTGGCGTGGAGATTTTACTAGAGGTATCTATCTGACTGCTTATTGCAAAACAGAATTGAGTGAGGATGAACTGAAGCAACTATACAAGTCTTATTATCAGCAAGCTGCATTTACACATGTGTCAGATACTATGATTGACCTAAAACAAGTTGTGAATACAAACAAATGTGTGCTGCATGTTGAGAAAGTTGCAGGTAAAGCTGTTGTGCATGCTGCGATAGATAATCTACTGAAAGGGGCTTCAGGACAGGCTGTGCAAAACATGAATTTAATTTTTGGTTTTAATGAAGATGCAGGACTGAAATTGAAGCCGGCATCGTTTTAAATATTACATGACATGAAACTATTCGATGTATATCCACTGAATGATATAACCATTGTAAAAGGACAAGGGTCTTATGTGTGGGACAATAATGGAGAGAAGTATTTGGATTTTTACGGTGGCCATGCTGTAATATCTATAGGACATACACATCCACACTATGTTAAAAGGATAGAAGAGCAATTGCACAACATAGGGTTCTATTCAAACTCTATTCAGATACCATTGCAAAAACAACTAGCGGAAAAGTTGGGAGAGGTATCAGGTAAGAAAGACTACCAGTTGTTTCTGTGTAATTCAGGAGCAGAGGCAAATGAAAATGCTTTGAAACTGGCATCGTTCCATACAGGAAGGAAAAAGATTGTCGCTTTTGAAAAAGCATTTCATGGTCGCACTTCTTTAGCCGTTGCAGCTACAGATAATAAAGGGATTGTTGCACCTGTAAATGAAACTGAGAATATCGTGTTTCTGCCTTTCAATGATATAGATGCAATGGATGCATACTTCTTTGAGAATGGGAATGATATAGCCGGTGTCATTGTAGAAGGCATTCAGGGTGTTGGTGGTATCAATGTAGCTTCTGTGGAATTTCTGCAAGCTATAAGAGCGCTCTGCGATAAGTATGGAGCTGTTTACATCGCTGATAGTGTGCAGTGTGGTTATGGACGTAGTGGTAAATTCTTCTCTCACGACTATGCGGGTGTTAATGCAGATATCTACAGTATGGCGAAAGGTATGGGTAGTGGTTTCCCGATAGGTGGTATAGCTATTGCACCGCACATACACCCTAAGCACGGCATGCTTGGTACAACATTCGGTGGTAATCACTTGGCTTGTGCTGCTGCATTGGCGGTGCTTGAGGTTGTGGAGAAGGATGCGCTGTTAGATAATGCATTAACTGTTGGTGATTATTTGAAACTGGAACTTGCATCTATTCCAGAATTGAAAAATGTAAGGGGTAAAGGTTTGATGATTGGTTTTGATGTAGACGGAGAATTAGCTACCCTCAAAAAGCAATTGCTGAATAAGTATAAAATTTTTACCGGCGAGGCAAAGCCAAATGTAATCAGGCTATTGCCGGCATTGAATATTTCTAAAGAAGAGGTAGATGTTTTAATAGCGGCAATAAAATCTGAAGTAATGACACTGAAAAATAATACTGTAGCTGTATGAAAAACTTTATCTCTGTTGATGATGTAAAAGATACCAACGCTTTGGTTGCAAAAGCATTGATGTACAAAGCCAATCCGATGTTGGATAGTGCATTGGGTAGTGGTAAGCGAATTGGATTGCTCTTTCTCAATCCAAGCATGCGTACACGTATCAGTACACAGATTGCCGCTAAGAATCTGGGTATGGATACTATTGTATTCAACCTTGATAAAGAGGGCTGGAAGATTGAGTTGGATGATGAGGCTATAATGAATGGTACGACTGTAGAGCATATTAAGGATGCTGCACCTATACTAGGTGCTTACTTTGATGTGCTGTGTGTAAGAACATTCCCTGCATTGGTCTCTAAAGAAGAAGATTATAGCGAGGTGTTTATTTCTCAATTGTTGAAATATGCAGGCATTCCTGTTATAAGCCTTGAGAGCGCAACATTGCATCCTTTGCAAAGCCTGGCAGATATTATTACAATAACTGAGCAGCACAAAGAAGCAAGAAAGCCAAAGGTCGTATTGACTTGGGCCCCGCATATCAAGCCTATACCTCATTGTGTGGCAAATTCTTTTGCGCAGTGGGTAAATAGGTGGGGGCAGGCCGATTTTGTTATTACACATCCTGAAGGATATGAGCTAGACGAAGTTTATACCAACGGTGCAACGATCACAACCAATCAATCTGAAGCATTACAAGGTGCAGACTTCGTTTACGTGAAAAACTGGAGTAGTGTAAGGGATTATGGAAAGGTGTTGTGCGACGATAGTATTTGGATGTTGACGCCTGTGCATTTGGGATGTACAAACAATGCGAAAGTCATGCATTGTCTGCCTGTCAGGAGGAATGTTGAGCTGAGTAGTGAGGTATTGGATAGTGCTTCGTCTATTGTTACACATCAAGCCAAAAACAGAGTGTGGGCCGCACAAGCTGTTTTGTCTGAAATACTAAAACACAATTGATGCCATGCTAAACGTAATTAAAATTGGTGGCAACATACTTGATGACGAAGAAGCGCTATCTGTTTTCCTGACAGCGTTTTCGCAACTCGATGGGCAAAAGATATTGGTGCATGGTGGCGGTAAAATAGCAACTGAAATAGGACATAAGCTTGGGGTAGACCCCAACTATGTAAATGGTCGTAGAGTTACAGACGCTGATACATTGAGACTTGTGACAATGGTGTACGCAGGTTTGATAAACAAGAATATCGTTGCCAAGCTACAGTCGCACAACTGTAATGCACTTGGTTTGATGGGTGCTGATGGGAATGCCATTATTGCAAAGAAACGCCCTATAGGGGATGTTGACTATGGTTTTGTTGGTGATGTAGTAGCGGTTAACGGACTGTTGTTGAAGCAATTGCTTGATGCAGGAATAACACCTGTTTTGGTTCCAATAACTCATGATGCGAAAGGGGGATTGTTGAATACGAATGCTGATACAATTGCACAGGAAGTAGCCAAAGCTATGTCGCAGTATATGGAAGTATCGCTAGTATATGGTTTTGAAAAAGATGGTGTACTGAAAGATGCAAATGATGATTCTTCTGTAATACCCGTAATAGAAGTCAACGATTTTGATAAGCTTGTTGCAGACGGCGTGATATCCGGTGGTATGATACCTAAGTTGCAGAATGCATGCAGTGCAATACGTGCGGGTGTTAAGCACGTAATAATAGGTAATGCCTTACAGTTGAATAATATCATTAATGGTGAAAAAGGTACTATTATAAAATGAACAGTGTAGAGATTGATAGCCTGTATGCTGAAGCAGTAGGCTTGCTGAAACAACTAATTGCTACTCCTTCTTTTAGTAAAGAAGAGCAGGGTAGTGCAGGTGTTATTCAACACTTCTTACAGTCGCACAATATAAAGGCTGAAAGATTGATGAATAATGTTTGGTGTAAGAATTTGCATTATGATGCTACAAAGCCGACAATACTGTTGAATTCGCATCATGATACTGTCAAGCCTAATCCTGCATATACCAATGATCCGTTTTGTCCGAAAGAAATGGACAATAAATTGTACGGACTAGGTAGTAATGATGCCGGAGGTTGTCTTGTCTGCTTGTTGTCTGCATTTATACATTTCTATAGCAGGCAAGACCTGAAGTATAACTTGATTTTCGCGGCTACTGCTGAAGAAGAAATATCGGGTGTCAATGGTATATCTGCGTTATTGCCTCATCTCGGTAAGATTGATTGTGCTATAGTTGGCGAACCTACATTGCTGGATATGGCAATTGCTGAGAAGGGTTTAGTAGTATTAGATTGTGAAACCAAAGGCGTTGCAGGACACGCTGCAAGAAATGAGGGCGAGAATGCCATCTACAATGCACTGAAAGATATAGAGTGGTTCACAAACTATCAATTTGAAAAAGTGTCTGAATTGCTAGGGCCGGTGAAGATGTCGCTTACTATGATAAATGCCGGTTCGCAACACAATGTTGTGCCGGCAAGCTGTAAGTATACGGTAGATGTAAGGGTGAATGAATGTTATACAAATGAAGAGATTGTTGAGGAAGTAAGGAAACATGTTTCTTGCACAGTTGAGCCAAGAAGTTTAAGACTGCGCTCAACATCAATTGACAAACAACATCCACTAGTTCAGGCAGGAATTAGTTTAGGTAAAAAGCCTTTTGGTTCATCAACCTTATCTGACATGGTATTTATGACTTTCCCGGCATTGAAAATGGGCCCGGGTGATTCAGCAAGAAGCCATACTGCTGATGAATTTATTTACCTGCATGAAGTAAAATCAGGGATTGAAACCTATATACAATTATTAAATCAACTGGTATGAAAATCTGGAAGAAAGACGAAACAGATACATCTGCATTGGTAGAACAGTTTACTGTTGGTAGAGATAGAGAGTTTGATTTGTTATTGGCAAAGTATGATGTGCTTGGGTCGCTGGCACATACGGAAATGCTGAGCAGTGTTGGTTTATTGTTGAGAGAAGATTTTGGTAAGATACAGGCAGCACTAAAGCAGATACTGGACGAAATAGAATGTGGTGATTTTTCTATTGTTGATGACTGTGAGGATATTCATTCTCAGATTGAATGGATGCTTACGCAACGTATTGGTGATGCAGGAAAGAAAATTCATAGTGGCCGTAGCCGGAACGATCAGGTAGCAGTAGACATTAAGCTGTTTCTTAAAGATGCAGTGCAAGAGATTAAAAGAAAGACGAATCAGTTGTTTGCCCTTTTGCAATCGCTGAGCGAACAGTATAAGAAAGTGCTGATGCCTGGCTATACTCATCTTCAGGTAGCTATGCCATCGTCATTCGGATTGTGGTTGGGAGCTTACGCAGAGGCACTGGTAGATGATGTAGATATGCTTGCTGTTGCTTACAGAATGGCAGATAAGAATCCTTTGGGTAGTGGTGCAGGTTATGGTTCATCATTCCCGCTAAACAGGCAAATGACTACGGAGCTATTGGGCTTTGATGATATGCACTATAACAGTGTGTATGCGCAAATGAGCAGAGGAAAAACGGAGAAGACTGTAGCGATAGCCATTGCCGGTATAGCATCTACTATAGCTAAGCTAAGTATGGACATGTGTCTGTACAATAGTCAAAATTTTATGTTCCTCACTTTTCCTTCAAGCCTTACGACGGGTAGCAGCATTATGCCGCACAAAAAGAACCCTGATGTTTTAGAACTTGTAAGAGGTAAATGCAATCGATTGCAGTCGTTGCCCAATGAGCTGGTCTTGCTGATGAGCAATTTACCTTCGGGCTATCATAGGGAAATGCAATTGACGAAAGAGATTTTGTTCCCGGCTATTGATACCATAAAGACATGTATTGATATGGTAATGCTGATGTTGGAGAATATGATTGTAAATGAGTTTGTGTTGGATGCTGAGATGTACAACAACCTATTTACAGTAGAGCGGCTGAATGATCTGGTAAATGCAGGTATGCCTTTCAGAGATGCATATGTGCTGGTGGGCAATGAGGTTAATACCGGGAACTTCTGTTATGAAACATCACAACTTAACCACACACACGAGGGCAGTATCGGAAATCTATGCAATGATAAGATTGCAGAAAGAATGGATAGAGTACTTGAACAATTTTCCTGACAAATTGTAAAGGGCTTTCTACTGAAAGCCCTTTATGTTATAAGCTTGTTAGGAATTGCATTGTATCAACCCCATCGGCATAGTCTGCCAGATTGGGCTTTTGAGAATTACCAAACGGTACATTATTATGTCCTACGATACACTGAATATCTTCAGATGAATTCAGTTCATTTTGTATGGTATCAATACTGTCATAATACCTGTAGTGCAAAACACCTACTGCAGAAAACGGTACTGCATTCTCTACCATCAAAAGGCTGTCGTTGCTGTAATAGGGCACTTTGTTCAGCAGGTATATAGCCAGGTAATAGTCGAAATTGTTTTTGTATTTGTGATGGTTGATGATGTCTGCGTAATTGTTGGCAGCTTCCATTATTTTAGTCAGGTCATAACCTTTTGGTACACATATTTGTGTCACATTGCGGCAGCCCAAGCCATAATAACTGAATACATCATTCATTAATTTGTCCAGTTCTTCTGCTGTTTCCGTGCCATCAAGTATCGCAACAGAAGTTCTGTTTTTACGAATGATGTTTGGGTACTTGGCAAAGTATTGCTCGAAGTAGCGGGCAGTATTATTGCTACCCGTGGCGATATAAGCATCACAGTTTTTCAGGTTATCGGCAACAATTACCTCGTTGGCCACCTCACTGTTCCACTCAGTTAGTTTGGCAATAATATGTTTCAGTAAAACTTCATCTTTAGAGGATAGTTTCAGCTTTGTGATATGCCCGGACATGAAGCAGCTCAAAAAATCGTGGAAGCCAACCAAAGGAATATTTCCCGCAGTCACAATACCCACTGTTTTAGGATTGCTGACAGGGGTATACTTACTTATCCATTGTTCCAGCTTGTCTTTTTGGAGAAATTCGGCGCAGATATTGCTTACAGCAAGTTCAACATTACCCCTTGTAAACCATGCATTCATAGATACAGCCCTATCTTTGGTAATGTCCCATTCTTCACTATCAGATAGCATATATTCGCCCAACTGAACTAATAAAGCTATTCTTTGTTCTGTATTCAGCATTTGCATTTAAATTTCTGAGTGCGAAATTGTAACTTTACAGGCAGAAAAACTAAATAATAATATCATGGCTATAAAAATAACTGACGAATGTATTAACTGTGGTGCGTGCGAACCTGAATGTCCTAATAATGCGATATACGAGGGTGGTGTAGAATGGGCTATAGCAGACGGTACTTCTGTAAAAGGTGCGTTTACACTGATGGACGGATCTACTACAGATGCATCGGCAAAACATGAACCTATAGCGGTAGATACATATTATATTACTGCTAATAAGTGTACAGAGTGTCAAGGCTTCCATGATGAGCCTCAGTGTGCTGCAGTATGCCCGGTAGATTGTTGTGTGCCTGACGAAATGTATAAGGAAACTGTAGATGAACTGCTTGCTAAGAAAGAAAAATTGCACCTGTAATACAGGTTTGGCATAATAGAAAAGCCTCCATCATTGATGGAGGCTTTTCTATTATAATAATTTACTTATTGTTTGTTTGGTGTCAGGTCGCTGATTTTCTTCCATCCTACACCAGGCTTAGCATGCTTGTCTATTTCGCTTGCTAACAGGTTCAGGAATTTAGGTCCGAAAGGAGCGTTGGCAATGGTTTTTTCCTTACCGTTTATTTTGAAACCATAGTATAAACCCGGTGCGTCGGGTATGATATTGTCGTATACTTCGCGGCAAGTATCAACCCTGTTGTCTGCAAATTTTTTCAGGAGCTTTGTAGCTTCTTTTGCACCAATATTAGATTCATATACACCTGTATACTCTGTAAACTGGCGGCCTGTATAGCGGATAAGACCATTTTTATAAATTTCAACCATATATGCAGGGCAACGGCCAAAGCACGCGGTTCTTTCCATCTTAACATAAGTTACAGAAGGTGTTTTTGATGCTTTCTTAGCGCATGCACTAAATGCTACAACTAATATTGCGGCTATAACAGAAATGTATTTCTTCATTTTATTTATTTTACGGCGTCAAAGATAAGCGATACAATTTTAGTCGCTTTCTTAATTTTTGTGAATGCAAATTTGCTGCCATTACCATGGGAAAAGATTGGTTATATAGACTCGCTTTAACATTTATTAAGAATATAGGTCCTAAAACCGGAAGGGCATTACTGGAACAATTTGGTGATGCAAAAGCAGTATTTGATGCTCCTGTCAAGCATTTGAAGTTGATAGAAGGTATGGGCGAAATGCGTGCTAAAGCCTTTAAAGATGAGGAAGTACTACAAAAGGCTGAAGATGAATTAACATATATGGCAGAAAATGCTATTACTCCACTATGGCTTTTTGATGATAACTATCCTGAAAGGCTGAAGGCTTGTATAGATTCTCCATTATTGATGTTTGCCAAAGGCAATCCTAATCTGAATGCACAGAAAGTTGTCGCAATAGTCGGCACACGAAAGTTGACAGAGTATGGTATAAGGCTTACAGAAGAACTTGTTGATGGCTTGAAGGATTTGGAGGGTATATTGATTGCAAGTGGTTTGGCGGATGGTATTGATACTGTTGCGCATAAACAATGTGTAAAGTTAAATGTGCCAACTGTGGGCGTATTGGGGCACGGGCATGATAGTATGTACCCTGCTAATAACAGAGGATTGGCAAAGGAGATGAGTGCTAATGGAGGTACTGTATTGACAGAATACAATTCCGGGATGCCTGCTTTGAAAGATAATTTTCCGATGCGAAACAGGATAGTTGCAGGTATGAGCGATATTACTGTAGTAGTGGAGAGCGATATAAAAGGCGGTGCATTGATTACAGCAAGGTTGGCAAGCAGCTACAACAGAGAGGTCGCTGCGTTCCCCGGCAGGGTATCAGACAAGCGCAGCAGTGGTTGCAATGAGCTGATAAGGACCAATGTGGCAGCCATGATAACTAAGCCCGATGACCTGATAGAACTGATGAATTGGGGCAAACCCAAAGCTGCAAAGCCTGTACAGCGGCAGCTTTTACTTGCATTAACACCTGAAGAACAAAAACTGGTGGATTTGCTGCAAACCAAAGACAGTATGCATGCAGATGAGCTACTGCACCAGTCGGGGCTTAATAATTCAATACTAGCTGCAACTTTGCTGCAATTAGAAATGCAAGGCCTTATCAAAGCCTTGCCCGGTAAGATGTACAGAATAAATTAGATAACCTCGCCTTCCAAATCGTAATCGTAAGCCTTAGTAATGCGTACGTTTACGAAATCGCCGATTGGCAGTGCTTTCTTAGAGCTGATGATAACTTCATTATCAACCTCAACACTATCAAACTCTGTGCGGGCAAGATAGCGGCCCGCTTCTTTTTTATCGATAATTACTTTGAATTCTTTGCCCACTTTTTCCTGATTTTTCTCGAAAGAAATCTCCTGCTGGACTTCCATTATTTCCTGCGCACGGGCTTCTTTTTCTTTGGCAGAAATATTGTCTTTCAGGTCGTATGCGCTTGTGTTTTCTTCGTGAGAATATGTGAAGATACCGACACGGTCCAGACGCACATCTTCCAGGAATTGCTTCAGTTGGTCTACATCATCCCTTGTTTCTCCCGGGAAGCCTGCAATCAGCGTACTGCGCAGGCAAATGCCGGGTACTTTATCGCGGATGGCAGCCACAAGGTCGTAGATTTCCTGTGTTTCCATCTGGCGCTTCATGGCTTTCAGCATATTGTTAGATATATGCTGCAGCGGCATATCCAGATAGTTACAGATATTATCGCGTTCACGCATTACGTCCAAGATGTCCAGCGGGAATTTTGAAGGATATGCATAGTGCAGGCGTATCCAGTGCAAGCCCGGTACGTCTGACAAGTGTTTGAGCAAATCACTCAACGCACGCTTTTTGTATATATCAAGGCCGTAATAAGTAAGCTCTTGTGCAATAAGCATTACTTCCTTAACGCCCATTGAAACCAGTTTCTTAGCCTCGGCTACTACTTCTTCTATGGTTTTAGATACGTGTCCACCACGCATCAGTGGTATAGCGCAGAATGAACAAGTACGGTTGCAACCTTCAGATATTTTCAGGTATGCATAGTGTTTGGGGGTGCTCAACAGACGCTCACCAACCAGTTCAGTTTTATAGTCGGCATTGAATTGTTTTAGTATCAATGGCAGTTCCATTGTACCAAACCATGCATCAACCTCAGGTATCTCGTTCATCAGGTCGTTGCGGTAGCGTTCGCTAAGGCAACCTGTTATGTATACTTTATCAAGCCTTCCGTCTTTCTTCAGCTCTACCTGCTCCAGTATGGTATTAACGCTTTCTTCTTTTGCCTTATCTATAAAGCCACATGTATTTACGATCACAATATTGTGATCCAACTTATTGCTCTCGTGGGCTACTTTTATACCGTTAGCATTCAGTTGGCCACTCAATACCTCACTATCCACCATATTCTTAGAGCATCCAAGTGTTATGATGTTTACCTTATCCTGATGTAGCTTTTTCGTTTTCACTATATACGTTTTTACCTGTCAGTTCTATTTTTTACGGAAGTAGATGCGAATAGGTACACCACTGAAATTGTAGTGACTGCGCAGCTTGTTTTCAAGGAAGTTTCTGTAAGAATCCTTGATTGAATCAGGGTTGTTTGCAAAGAATGCGAATGATGGCACCGCTGTTGGCAATTGCTGTACGAATTTGATACTCACATTATTGCCACGAGACATTGGCGGCGGGTAGTGTTTAATTTCCTGCAGCATCGTTTCATTCAGTTTTGATGTAGTGATGCGGCGTTGTTTGTTTTCAAACACCTCTATCGCTTTCTCCATAGCCTGGAAAATGCGTTTTTTATCCTGAGCAGAGATAAAGATTACAGGCACATCGCTAAACGGAGCTATTTTCTGTTTTACTACTTTCTCATAATCGCGGGCAGTGTTGGTTTCCTTTTCTACAAGATCCCATTTGTTTACCAGTATCACCACGCCTTTACCCTTACGAGTTGCCAGACTGAAGATGTTTACATCCTGTGCTGTCATACCTTGTTCGGCGTCAACCACTAAAAGACATATATCTGCTTCGTCCATGGCGCGGATGGCGCGTATAACAGAATAAAACTCCAGATCTTCAGAAACGTTCTTCTTTTTCCTCAGGCCTGCAGTATCTATTAGTATAAATTCTTTACCAAACTGGTTGTAGTGTGTGTGTATAGTATCGCGAGTAGTGCCGGGGATGTCAGACACTATGGTACGTTCTTCACCAATCAGGGCGTTCAACAGGGTAGATTTACCTGCATTCGGCTGACCAATGATGGCGAACTTAGGTACTGCAACCTCTTCAAATGTTATTTCGTTGCCATCCTCGTCATATTCCCGCTTTTTAATCTCTGAGTCAGGGATGTGTGAAGCAATCTCATCCAATAACTCACCACTACCACTACCTGATATAGAGGATAAAAATAATGTATTGTCGAACCCAAGCGAATAGAATTCTGTTGCCATTAAAGCACGTTCAGAGTTATCCACTTTATTCACTACTAAAAGTACAGGCTTAGTAGAACGTCGCAGTATCTGTGCCATATCTTCATCCTGATTCGTAATACCAGTAACACAATCACATACAAAAAGCAGCAGATTTGCCTCATCTACGGCGATTTCTACCTGTTTGCGTATTTCTTTTTCAAAAACATCGTCAGAATTGGCAACAAAGCCACCTGTGTCTATTACGTTAAAAGCCTTGCCATTCCAGTCGGCAACACCATACTGGCGGTCGCGGGTTACACCACTTACGTCATCTACAATGGCTTTACGTTGTTCCAGCAACCTGTTAAACAAGGTTGATTTACCAACGTTTGGCCTTCCTACTATTGCTACAGTAAATCCGGGCATATATTAAAATTAGCCGGCAAAGATACTACTATAATCGCAGCAACACGTATTTCCATGACAATTAATAATGATGTCTGAATAATCATTACATTTAACGTCGATTTAACGACATTTTAATGATGAAGAAATTACTTATTGCCGCTTTTGCAGCGATATCAGCTTTTTCAGCACAAGCTGCTAACGGAGACACAACCTGGGTACAGGCGCATGCCGACAAATGGCTGGACCATTATGGTGCCCATGATACTACCGTGCAGTTTCCTGACGGTACAAAAAGCTACCGTAGGGTGTATATGATTTGGACTTTGGGTAAATACCAATGCCCGGGTAGCCCACAATATTGTGGTGATTGGGATTATACAGTTAATACCTACCTGATGACAAAAACAGGCGATACTGTTGAATTGGGTCGTTATATCACTCCATACGCCAACGCAGGTTCTCCCCGTACGCCATGGACGTGGAGGCAGCGTTATGTTTTTGATGTTACAGATTATTATACATTACTCAAAGACAGTGCAACGGTTCGCATTAATTACTCAGGATATTCCTGGGGTTTTACAGGTAATGTAAAATTTGCATTTGTTGAAGGTACACCTGCACGTAATGTACTAGGTATCAGTAAGCTTTGGGATGGTTATTATAATTTTGGTGGTGCGACACCGATAGATAACTATGTAACACAAAAATCGCTTACAGCACCTGCAAATACACAATTCGCAGAACTTAAGTTTATCGTATCCGGTCACGGTGCAGACCAGAACTATTGTTCTGAATTCTGTAAAAAATACTATCAGGTGAAACTGAATGGCAGCCAGATAGAGCAAAAAGACATATGGAGAGATAATTGTGGTAAAAACCATTTGTATCCACAATCCGGTACATGGGTATATGACCGTGGTAACTGGTGTCCGGGCGATATTGTATTTACAAATACACACAAACTCGCTGGTGTAACTGGTGGCAATAATTTTGATGTAGATGTAGATTTTGAAAGCTATAACAGCCCTAATGGTGGTGCAGGCTATGGCGTTAGTGGTAATGTAGTTTACTATGGGGCTTATAATCGTGCAAAAGATGCTTCTCTTGAAGATATTATTGCACCATCAAATCACGAAACGCATTTCAGAGAAAACCCATGTGGTGGTAAGCCGATAATAGAGGTTATGAATACAGGTTCTGGTGCTATTACCTCTATGAAGATTGAGTATGGTGTTGATGGTGGCGCTACATACACATATAACTGGACAGGTACGCTTAACGCTATGGAAAAAACAAAAATCACACTTAATGAATTGGGTGATTTGAGAAAGGTAACCGGTGCAAATAACAGCTTCACGGCTAAAATACTAGAGGTGAATGGAGGTGCAGATGAAGATGCAAGTAATAATCAGCTTAAATCTTATTTCTCTGCCGCTCCGCAATGGCCAATGGCCTTCAGGGTTACTTTCAAAGCTAACAACGTACCTGAAACCCGTTGGAAAATATATGATGGTTTGAATAATATTATAGCTCAGCGTGATGGTACTACTCCTAATGCGAGCTATACTGATACAGTTAGACTTGGACCTGGTTCATACAAATTTGTAGTAGAAGATGATGGTTGCGATGGGCTGAATTGGTGGGCAAATTCTGCTGCAGGTGCAGGGAACATACAAGTTCGTGGTTTGACAGGGTTTACCGGTTATACACTGGCAGGTTATTTCGCTGCAGATTTCGGTTGTGGGTTTACACAAGAGTTTACTACATCTTTCCCTACTGATGTTGAGAATATTAACTCGGTTAATGGCGGTATGGATATTTACCCTAATCCTGCAACTAATCAGGTAACTGTAACTATAGAGGGCAAATCTGTAAATGGTAAAATAAACCTGATAGATATGACAGGGAGGGTAGTAGCTACACAGATGGTAAATACTAATGAAACAGTTATTAATACTGCTGCACTGGCTAATGGTGTTTATTACGTTACCTATGTAGCGGATAATGCTGAGGTGAAACTGAAATCGAAACTGGTGATTGCTAAATAATCCGTCATTTAATAAATTAATATCAGGGCTGCCACATGGCAGCCCTGATTATTTAGAACAATGCTTTGTAATTTTGTATGGTATGAGTGACAGAATTGAAAAACTAAAAGCGTTTTTACACGATACTCCAAACGACTGCTTTCTGAACCATGCTTTGGCATTGGAGTATATAAAGCTGGGCGATGACACGGAAGCAAAGCTTTTGTTTGAAAAGAATATAGGTACTGATGTTAACTACGTTGCCACGTACTACCATCTGGGTAAGTTGCTGGAACGTATCGGTGAACAGGAAGAGGCTATTAAGATATATGAGCAGGGGATGGCAGTAGCCAAAACAGTGGGGGATAACCATAGTTATAATGAATTGCAGGGAGCATACGAAGACCTTGTTTATTGATATGGATTTACTGAAGGGATTTATAGAGAATTGGCATAAGCGACAGTTTGCGGATAAACAGCAAACTGTGCTGCTTGCTGTAAGTGGCGGCAGCGATTCTATGGCTATGTCGCATTTGTTTCTGAAGGCAGGGTTATCTTTTTCGATAGCACATTGCAATTTTCAATTAAGAGGGGAAGAGGCAGATAAAGATGAACAGCTTGTAAGAGAATGGTGTTTTGATAATAATATCGTCTTCCATCATGTGCGTTTTGATACAAAAGAAAAGATGGAAGAGTGGGGTAAAGGTGTGCAGGAAACTGCCCGCATCCTCCGTTACGAATGGCTTGAAAACCTGAGGAAAGAACAGGGGTATAGCCATATTGCCACAGCGCATCATGCCAATGATAATGTAGAAACACTGCTGATGAACCTGTTTAAAGGCACTGGTATTGCAGGCCTGCACGGTATACCTGTAGTTAATGAACGCATTATTCGTCCATTGTTGTTTGCACAGAAGAAAGAGATAGCAGGCTATGTTGCTGAGCATAAAATATCCTATAGAGATGATGCTTCTAATGCTACAGACAACTATCTGCGCAATGCTGTAAGGCATCATATAGTGCCTGTAGTAGAGGAGTGGTTTAAGGATGGTGTGCAACAGGTAAATGAAAGCATTACCCGTTTTTCGGAAGCTGAGACGTTATATCGTAAAGCTGTTGACAGAGAGCTGAAGCGTTTGATAGAGAAAAGAGGTAATGATTATTACATTCCTGTGCGTAAGCTGATAAAAACCGAACCACTTTCTACCATTTGTTACGAATTGTTACACCCGTTTGGTTTTACAGCATTACAGGTTACGCCTGTGCTAAATCTGTTGACAGCGGAAACAGGGAAAAGAGTAGAATCGCAGACGCATCATATAATTCGTAACAGAGATTTTCTGATAATAACAGCTAAGCAATTTAATGCTACAGACTTTATACAGATAGACTCTGTGCCATGTAGTATTCATGCAGGTAAGCATCAATTTGTATTTAGTGCAGATGATGACAATAGCCATATACCTTCTGATAATAACATTGCGCACATCGACATCGAAAAGCTGAGCTTTCCCTTAATACTAAGAAGGTGGAAAACAGGTGACTATTTCTATCCGTTGGGAATGGGGATGAAGAAAAAGAAGCTAAGCAAACTGTTTATAGATAACAAAGTGCCGCTACATGAAAAAGAACATGTATGGGTATTGGAAAGTGATAAACGCATTGTTTGGGTAGCAGGTATGCGCCTTGATGAAAGATTTAGGGTGAAAGAAACTACCCAAAATGTATTGGTTGTTAAAAAGACGGATGCATAAGCTGTCCGAAGAAGATTTGTCCGTGCGTTGGGTCAAACAATAAAGTAAACAGGAAACCATATACTGCACCCCAGAAGTGCGCATCGTGTCCTATGTTATCATTCCCCTTTTTGCCCATGTAAGCAGAATATGCCAGATAAGCTATTGCTGCAATGATACCAGGTATAGGTATGAACCATATTCTGATGATTTGCCATGGGGCAAAATATACATAAGAAAACAATACTGCTGATACACCGCCTGATGCCCCTAACGCAGAATAGTAGCTATGATTTTTATGCTTTACAAAAGACGGGAGCCCGCTTGCGATAATACCCGATAGGTACATTATAGGGAAGAGGTAAGGCTTGCCTATATATTGAAAATACATCTCCAACACATCGCCGAAAGTGTATAGTGCAAACATGTTGAAGAACAGGTGTATATAGTCGGCATGTATAAAACCAGCGGTAATAAACCTGTAATATTCGCTTGGGTTATCATTCATTCGCCAAGGCCAGAAAATAAGCTTGCCTCTTAGTTGGTCGTTATTGAACGCGGCCAGTGAAATGATTACTGTAACTATTACAAATATGAGTGAGTAAGACATGTATGCTGAATGTGTTGACGAATATAACGTAAGAATCAGGAATGGTGGTATGGAGAATTGTTAAGAATGCTGAAAGCACGGTAAACCTGCTCTGCTAATATAAGGCGCACTAATTGGTGCGGGAATACAAGGTTGGATAAAGACCATACTTGTTTGGCCTCTGCGCGCACTTTGTCAGACACACCGTATGCACCACCTATTAATAGCACGACTGTTTTTACACCCTGATTCATCATTTGCTGAAATTGTTGCGCCCATTGGGGGGAGCTAAGCATCTTGCCTCTTTCATCAAGCAATACCAGATAGTGTTGTGGCTGCAGGCGTTTCAGAATCAGTTCTTCTTCCTGTAGTTTTGTTTTTTCTATATCTGTTGTTGCTAATTTTTTAGGTGTTTGAAGTATAACGAGCTCTACAGGATTGTATGGCTTTGTTTTTTTGAAGTAATGAGTAATACCTTCGTCAATAAAAGACTCATTTTCCTTACCGATAGACCAGATTTCGATATTCATATACTTCTAATAATCCGCCAAAATACCACATTCCATGCGGTTTTGAAGATGTTGGAATAAAATTTTCGAAAAAACTGTTTGTAAAATCTGGCATTTACCCTATCTTTGCAATCCCAAAACGGGAATGGCCTCGTAGCTCAACTGAATAGAGCATTTGACTACGGATCAAAAGGTTTCAGGTTTGAATCCTGACGAGGTCACTACAAAGCAAAGGGTTTCAAGCTACACGGTTTGAGACCCTTTTTTCATTTGCATACATCCTACATACATTTTAGAAAATAAAAAAAGCCAGCCTGAAAACAGGCCAGCCCCTATAAACCCTATCACCATGAAAACATTTCAAAGATATGATGCATATACGCTGCTCATATCACTATAATTAGTAGTTTTTTTACTTGCCGAACATTTTGGTAATATCTCCCAAATCTACGTCGCCGTCCTTGTCTTTGTCCAGTCCAAACTGAGAGCCAACAGAGTTGATGATGTTTTGAACACCACCGCCTTGGCCACTTGTCAGGGAGCCTATGATGCCTTGCAAATCGATGCTTTTATCGTTAGGGTCATTGGCTTTATTTTTTAATGAGTTCAATACCTGAGGAATCAAACCACCAGCTATGTTTTTTGCTGTCTCTGCATTAATGCCGAATTTCTGTGCAATATTACCTGCAAAGTTTTCAGACAGGCCGTTTACGGCACCGCTGTTATTGCCCTGCAGCAGGCTTGTTAATTGCTCCATATTGCCACCGCTCATCATTTGCTGCAAGCCACCGAAAATTGAGTTGCCTGCTTCCTGCATTACTGCATCGTTATGCTCGTTTGGTACTGCATTGTTTTCAATAACAGCTTGTTGGCCGTGTTGCTTTATGATGTTCATTAATTGATCTAACATAAAAATATCGTTTTGATTGAATGGCGTAATATACAAACTTGTAAGGTTGCAGGGTGTAGAACTATTCAACACATAATAGAATTATAATACCCCTGTAGTGGCATTGCTTTTGTTCAATAATGCTTCAATTCCCTTTTCTCTTTTCAGTATCTGCGCACGCAGTGGTGAAAACAGCCACGTAGCTCTCAGTTTATTCAGCCTGTCTTTAGGAGGCAATAACAGCAGCCGTTTCAGCCATGTTAAAGGTGCAAAATGCCTGAATACGCCAGATAGCTTTACAAAGTAAATGACGGTGCTATTGTCTGCCTGATTCAGTAGCATTTCCAGTTCCTTTACATCTGTAAGAGAGGAAATGCACAATACAGTTCCATTTTTGGGATTGAAATACTGTTGCAATGACTTTTCATTATTCCATTCGCTATTGCTGATGATGCGTGATGCTTTTTCAGTATCGTTCAGATGTTCAGGGATATTAAAGTGTTGGTCGGGGACATAACGTAGTGCCCATTCTTTTTTGCTCAGGGTATCATATACTGTCCATACATAGTTCTTATAATAGTTGAGCATTTCTTTATAATATCCCTCGCTAAGCCATTGTTGTTTCATGCTGTTTTGAAATGATGCATAGAAATACAGGTGCGATGCGTATGGCTCAAACATTTCGGGTACACGAACTACAAGTTCACCGCTTTTGGCATATACTTTCCATACTATACGGCGCACATCATCGCCCGATTCGAAATCTTTATAATTCAGGTATTCTCCCTCCACACGTCGCAGTTGCTCTATACGTATATCCATCGTTTCTGTCTTCTTCGGATATACCTCGCGGTCGTCATCTTCTTTCAGTATAGGTGGCTGAGAGAAATGCCCTGAAATAGGCTGTGATACTGCCAATTTGCATATCTGCAGCATATCTTCAAAAAATACAAAACCACCTTTCAGTTCATATTCTTTAATATCGGGCAGTTCCATTCTGCTACGCCCTGTAATGGCGGCACGTAACAGGCTTTTTTCTTTTCTTTTATTTGACAGCAGGGTGAAGGTGTCTGTCATCTGATGATTATCATAAAACAAACGTCCTTTTACAAAACCAAGTAAGGGCCTGCATACACCATTTATTGCAGCATTCAGAAATAGCTTATTCTTTTTGCCGTTAACGGTTTCGGTAGTGAAGCTTACGTCCAGCTTGTATTGTTTGCTGTGTTTCAACCACAGATAATACAGCCAACTGGCTATAGTACTCAGTACCGAAAGTATTATCAGCGCTAATAAAAACCAGAACACAATCTTGCCCATCAGTATTACAAAAGGGCGAAAAGGAGTGACTTCATCTTTCTGCAACGGTTGGTATAATATGCGATAAGCCATGTATGCGGCCAAACCGTATATCAAGGTGTTCAGCGTAAAGGGTAGGTACTGCAAATAGTACCGCAACAGCCATTTCAGTTGTTTCCAGCGCATAGTTTATCTGTGCATGAAAATAAACAATCCTCTACCAAGATTCTGTTAAATAACAGCAATAAATTAATCGCTACACATTTAGAGATTTATTAATTTTATACATCTCAAAATCACCCCCATTTATGAAAAAGACAATCATCATCGCCGCATCTCTTTTCCTGGTTCAACACGTTTATGCACAACCCGGTAGTGGCTATGCCCGCCGAGCCATAGAAGATAAATACGAAAAAGATAATGCAGGCAACAAGCAGAAGGGTATGGACTGGCTGAACAATGCCATGAATGGCAAAACGGAAGAGGTTTATAAATTTCCGTTGAACGTGAAGATGCACATGACTACTTATAAGAATGGGGAAGTAAAAGATGAAAATGACATGGATTATTATCTGAATACAGGTGCCAAATATTTTGGTGCAAGAATAACGGATAATAATAAGCGTAAGAATAAAAGCATCATGTTTACCATCTACGATTATGATAATAACAGTTCTATCATGATAGATGAAAACGAGAAGACATATATGGCTGTAAACATTAATGCTTTTATGAGTGCAGAAGCGCAGGCTAACAGGGGGAAGACTACCACAGACGGTAAGTACAAGAATGATTGTAAGAAAAGTGGGAAATCAAAAACAATACAGGGCTATAGCTGCGAAGAATATGTTTGTATAGACGAAGACCGTAATCGCCGCAGTGAGATATGGGTAACTACAAAAATACCTGTAGATATTTCACAAAGCTTTATGCGCAGTCAGTATGCTTATGTTAGTACCAATAAAATGGCTGGTATGATGATGGAGGGTAGTTTTTATAAGAACGACCAAATTGAAAGCAAAATGGAAGTGACAAGTGTCAATACAAGTGCCAACTATAATGTGACAATGAGCGATTACAAAAAACAGGGTATGTAGAGTTATTACTCTGCATTTATGAGTTTGATACCTGTTTGTGTCAGCTCTATTTTATGCTGTTTGTATAAAGCACCAACCGTCATTTTAAATACTTTCTTGCTGATCCCGAAGAATTCATAGATTTCTTCGGGATTGCTTTTGTCGTGATATGGCAGGTAGCCGTTGTTCTCTTGCAGCAATCGTAATATTTTGTCCGTTTCGCTTTCTACTTTTTTATAACCTGCCTCACCGAGCGATACGTCTATTTTTCCCTCTTCTTTAATGGACTTGATAAAACCTTTTTCGTGTGCACCGTATTCCAGTTCGCGAAACACCTCGTTATAGTGCAACACACCTAAATGCTTGTTGTTGATAATGACCTTGTAACCAATATCGGTTTTTTGGTACACCAGCATATCAACCTCATCTTTTTCTTTAACTGTAAGGTTCTCGTTACTCAGTGTTCGTTCTACACGTTGTGTAGCTGCAATACGGCCTGTACGTTCGTCTATATAAAGTTTTACAAGGTATTCGCCGCCAACATCTATACGGGTTGTTTGCTGAGAAAGGGGCAGGAAGATGTCTTTCATCAAACCCCAATCAAGAAACGCACCCTGATTACTGATGCTTACCACTCTTAATAAAGCAATATCACCCGCAACTGCCAATGGCTTTTGTGTGGTAGCAATCAGCCTGTTTTCGCCATCGTGATACAGAAATACCTCTATTTCATCATCAGGCTTCAGTCCTTTTGGCACAAAACGTTTGGGTAGCAGTATTTCACCATCTTCGCCACCATCAAGATACATGCCGAAGTCTACTTTCTTTACTACTTTAAGTGTATTGTATTGCCCTACCTGAACCATAAATTTTATAATACGATTGGCAAAGGTACGCTTATTTTAGTGGTGAGGCAGCTTTCTTACCTATCACCCCAAGGTGGGTATCGTCGAAGCCGGTAATGTGTTTTAACCCATATCCCATCATCCTGTCGAAAGAAGCGTGTGCAAAAAGCATTAAACCTGCGAGTAGGATATATTGGTTGCCTGTGATAATGCCCAATGCGATAATAGCAATTGCTACTGCTTTATGATGAAACAGATTGTAAGTAAATGCGCCGATTTCGTTATTTACAAGATAGCCGAGCATGCTGATGTCCGGAGCGAAGAACAGTAGCAGGTATACCCACCAACCAAGTTGCAGATTCAGTTTGGTCATCATGTAGATGGCAATGGCTGTCATTGCCAGTTCTTCAATTCTAAGTACGTTTTTCATTGCTTTATGATTTTGTATCACAAAGGTCTGAAGCATACAAAGGCGCAGAATTGATAAATATCAAGAATTTCAGTCGATGGGTTTTTTGCGGAGACGACTGAGTGTTTCAGGAGTCATGCCAAGCATAGATGCAAGGTATTGCAATGGAACCTGATTGAATAATTCGGAACTGATAGCAAGCAGTTGATTGTATCTTTCTTCTGCCGTCATAAAGAGGTGGCTGTTTACCCTTTCTTCCAATATGATAAAGCATTTGGCAAGAAATAGTTTTTCGAGTTTATGCCATTCGGGTATGTTATTACCTAGTGCATCGTAGTTGTTTTTATCTATCGTATACAGTTCGCAGTCTGTCAATGCCTGCATATTCCAACGTGCGGGTGTATTGAAAATAAAGCTGGCAAGGTCTGTTACAAAATAGCCTGGCGTGCTTATCCACTGGGTTACTTCCTTATCGTTTTTATTGGCGTATATCCTTACTAGCCCTGCTTTTATAAACGATAGTTGTGTGCAAGGGCGTTGTTCTTTGAGGAGATAATCTCCCTTACTTACAGTTTTGTAGGTGAATGCAGATGCAATGGCGGCAAGGTCTTCTGTCCTTGCATCGAAATAGGTTTTTATATATTGCTCCAATTCTGTCACAGAACAAATCTATTAATTAATAAGCTACAGTTGCATATTATTGCAGCATGGCAGAATTACAACCGTTTAAAGATTTATACTCTCCACAGTCTGTAGGCAGGCTGGGCCAATACATAAAGAAAGTTTATCCGCAATTTCAGAAAGATAAGTTTGAGAAGGTAGTTTTTGATAAAGGCTGGAAGGAAAAGGAACTGAAGCAACGCATGCGGCATATAACGCTTTCACTCAATCAGTTTTTACCTGCAAGCTTTAAAGAAAGCAGTGCAGTATTGATAGACTGCGTAATGCAAATGCGCAAAGAGGGTATAGAAAGTCTGGGTATAGAGTTTCTTTCTTTACCCGATTATATTGAGGTATTCGGGATAGAGGACTATAAGTCTTCTGTAAAAGCTATAGAGGTGATAACGCAATTCATCAGTTGTGAGTTTGCCGTGCGTCCATTCATCATAAAATATGGTGACAAAATGCTGCAACAGATGGATGCATGGGGTAGCCACAAAAATCATAAAGTTCGTAGGTTGGCTTCCGAGGGTTGCCGCCCGCGCCTGCCATGGGGCATGGCATTGCCAGCATTGAAGAAAGACCCATCGGCAATACTGCCCTTGCTGGAAAGGCTGAAGGATGATGAACATGAGTGGGTGAGGCTCAGTGTTGCCAACAACCTGAACGATATATCAAAAGATAATCCTGATACAGTACTGAAGCTGTTTAAGAAATGGCATGGCAAGAGCAAAAATGCAGATTGGGTTATCAAACATGCATCTCGCACATTGCTGAAACAAGGCAATGCCGACCTGATGAAGCTATTCGGGTTTGGAGATGAGGGCAGCATTCAACACAACCACTTTAATATAGAGACACCGAAGGTAAAAGGCGGCGGAGACCTGCAGTTTTCATTCAGTGTAACCAACACTGGTAAAAAGCCTCAAATGGTAAGGCTTGAATATGGTATGCATTACCTGCGCGCCAACGGTACCCATTCTAAAAAAGTATTCAAAATAAGCGAGCGGGAATGTAAACCGGGAGAAACAATAGCCATTACCCGTAAGCAAAGTTTCAGGCCTATTACTACAAGGGTATACTATCCCGGCAAGCAGAAGGTATCGCTAATTGTAAATGGTACAGAGCGTGTGATAGCCGATTTTGAACTGAAAGGATAGCTGTTTGTAAGCTTATTTTGACTTTCAGCCACGGAATGTTACTTTTGCATAAATCTCGTAAGTTTGAAGACCCTGCTTGATACTAAGCAATTAGACATTACGCTCCAACGCCTCGCTCATCAACTGATTGAGAACCATACCCAATTTAAAGATACTGTACTGATAGGCATACAACCACGTGGTGTGTGGCTATCTGACCGTATTGCAGGCTTGCTGAAAGGCATTACAGGCCAGCAAAGTATACCGTATGGCAAGCTGGATATCACTTTTTACCGAGATGATGTGCATCAGGGCAACGAAATACACGTGCCTTCCCAAACAGAAATTCCCTTCAGCATAGAAGATAAAAATGTTATACTGGTAGATGATGTGCTGCATACAGGACGCACCATCCGTAGTGCCATGGATGCCCTGATAGACTATGGCAGGCCTAAAAGCGTGGAGTTGTTGGTGTTGATAGACCGCAGGTTCAGCCGCGAACTGCCGATACAGCCAGATTATGTGGGACGTACGGTTGATACTATCATCACACAGAAGGTAAAAGTATACTGGAAGGAAAAAGACCAGAAAGACGAAGTAGTACTTATTGATTAAATAAATTAGAATAAAAAGATATAGATGTCGCTATCTGTAAAACACCTGCTGGGTATTAAAGAACTACAAACGGAAGATATTCATACCATCTTTCGTACGGCAGACAATTTTAAACAGGTATTACAAAGGCAGATAAAGAAAGTACCTGCCCTGCGCGATACCACAGTAGCCAATATCTTTTTTGAAAATTCTACCCGCACACGCATATCATTTGAACTGGCACAGAAAAGGCTGAGTGCAGATGTAGTTAACTTCTCTGCATCAGGCTCGTCGGTATCTAAGGGCGAAACGCTGATAGATACAGTAAACAATATACTGGCCATGAAGGTCGACATGGTTGTAATGCGCCACTCTGCCAGTGGGGCTCCTTGGTTTCTGGCCAATCATATAGATGCCAGCATCATAAATGCTGGCGATGGAATCAATGAGCATCCTACACAGGCACTATTGGATGCTTTCTCTATGCGCGAAAAACTGGGCGACCTGAAGGGTAAACGTATCACTATCATAGGAGATATCATGCACTCGAGGGTTGCATTGAGCAATATCTATTGCCTGAACAAACTGGGGGCAGAGGTAATGGTTGCAGGCCCGCCAACACTGATACCAAAGCATATTGAAGGCTTGAGCGTGAAAGTGGAGTATGATGTGAAGAAGGCGCTGCAATGGGGAGAGGTTGCCAACGTACTGAGAATACAACTGGAACGTCAACATAAACCACTGTTCTCTACACTCAGAGAATATGCACTATACTATGGCATCAATAAACAGATGCTGGACGACCTGCAGAAAGAGATGATCATAATGCACCCGGGCCCAATAAACAGGGGAGTTGAGCTAAGCTCTGACGCTGCAGATAGTAAACAATCTATAATATTAGATCAGGTAGAAAACGGGGTAGCCATCCGAATGGCTGTAATCTACTTGTTATCAGGCAAGAGTGAATTAGAATAATTTTAATTGTTTAAAATCTAAATGTAAAAAGTTGAAGGCTTTTAGCTTTCCTCTTAACAATCTAATCGTATCTTTGACGCCTGTTTTGAACCGTAAGTTTTACGAATTAAGGCAAATTTCTAACTAACAGACTTTATATGGCATCTACCTGGTTTCGTAGGATTAAGAAGGGTATATTGACCGATACGCGTGAGAAGAAGGAAACCCCTGATGGCTTGTGGCATAAGTGTCCGGAATGTAAGACAACTACTACCACACAAGAGCTGGAGAATAACTATTACGTTTGTCCGAAGTGCAGTTACCACAATCGCATCAACGCTGCCGAATATTTTCCGATAATCTTCGACGACAAAGAGTACGAACTGCTTTTTGAAAACATCGTTCCGAAAGACAAACTTGGCTTCGTAGATCTGAAACCGTACGATGTACGCCTGAGGGATGCGCAGAAAAGCACAGGACTGAAGGATGCAATGACCGTAGGTGTTGGTAATGTGAATGGTTACGGATTGGTGGTTGCCTGTATGAACTTTAACTTCATTGGTGGTTCTATGGGTAGCGTAGTAGGTGAGAAAATAGCACGTGGTATAGATTACGCCATTGCCAATAAGATGTCATTCATGATTATCTCAAAATCGGGTGGTGCACGTATGATGGAAAGTGCCTTTTCGCTGATGCAAATGGCTAAGACATCTGCTAAGCTGACTCAATTGGCCAAAGCAGGGCTTCCATACATATCGCTGATGACAGACCCTACTACAGGTGGTGTTACAGCGTCTTATGCTATGTTGGGCGATATAAACATTGCTGAACCAAAAGCGTTGATAGGCTTTGCAGGCCCGCGTGTTATCAAAGAAACTATTAAGAAAGACCTGCCATCAGGCTTTCAGCGTTCAGAGTTTTTGCTGGACCATGGTTTCCTCGATTTCATAGTTCATCGCCCTACATTGAAAGAAAAATTAGCAACAGTAATTGAATGGTATATGAAAGGGAAGTAACACTCCCTTTTTTTAATGGAAAGTAAACACATTGGCTACAGATAAAGTATATATTAAAAACCGACCTGCAACATTTGAATATGCTATCGAGGATAGGCTGACGGCCGGTATTATGCTTACCGGTTCAGAAATTAAGTCTGTTCGCAATGGTAAGGTCAGCTTTAATGATAGTTACTGTTTCTTTCACAAAGGTGAAATGTGGGTGAAGAGCCTGCATATTGCCGAATATGTAAATGCGGGTTACGCAGGCCACGATCCTGTGCGTGAACGTAAGTTGCTGCTGAATAAAAGAGAACTGCGCAAATGGGAAACCAAAATGCGCGAGAAAGGGTATACGATAGTACCGCTTGCCATGTTTATAAACGATGAGGGGTATGCCAAATTGGAAATAGGCCTGGGCAAGGGTAAGAAGCTACACGACAAACGCGAGACTATTAAGTCTCGCGATGCCGAAAGAGAAATGAAGCGTTATCTTAAATAGTCTCTCTTATCACTATCTGATAAGTGATATGTCTCCTTTCAGGAATATTTTTTCGCCATTAGCACATCTTGATTCTATAAAATATACAAACACGTCAGGCCATTGTGCTTTGCCTTTGTATGTGCCATCCCAGCCATATTCAGGTTTGTTTGGCGGGAAGTCTCTGGCTTCATAAATTTTTTCACCCCAACGATTATATACTCTGAATATATCGATATTGGTAACCCCTGATGCACTTGGGTAGAATTTGTCATTCGCTCCGTCTCCGTTTGGTGTGAAAGTGTTAGGAATAAAGAATAATGCATCATCACATGCTACTCGTATTGTGATATCATCTTTCGCTTCGCAATAGTCTGTATATACAGTTGCAGTGTAGGTAATTGTTTTTGACAATGAAGCTAACGGATCTATACAGTCATAACAGTTCAATCCTTCTGCAGGTGTCCATTTGATGATGTTGCTCTTTGTTACGTCTGCATGCAGTTGTATTACAGAACCCGGCGTTCCTTTCAGATCAGGGCCAAGCTCTACAGTTGGCTTTTTGTGGATTACAACATCCTGATACAATGTGTCTTTGAAACACTCATTTTCGGTAATGACTACACGATATCTTGTATTAGTATCTGTTGACGATACCGGGCTTGCAATTTTGCTATTGTTCAGTGTTTGTTCCGGTGTCCATTCATAAGCTATACCACCACTTGCATTCAGTTGAATTTCGTCGCCCTCACATACATTTATTTCAGGGCCTACAGAAACAGGGAGTTTAGGTACCACTGTTATCTTGATAGTAGCAGTATCAAGACAGCTATTACTATCAACACCTACTACTGTATAGTCTGTCGATGTATTGGGTTTTGCAATAGGTGTAGTGCATGTATTGCAAGACAGTGTAGCGGAAGGTGTCCATGTGTATGTTTTGGCACCTTTGACGCTTAGTAGTACAATTTCACCAATACAAATGGTATCGTCGGGGCTTACCTCTATTACAGTTTCAGGGAAGTTTAGGATTGTGGCAGTATCAGTTGCGGTACATCCATTGTTGTCTGTAACAGTTACGATATGTGTGCCTGCACTCAGTCCTGAAGGGCTAGCTAATGTTGAGCCGTTACTCCATAAATAGGTATATGGTGATGTGCCGCCTACGGTAACTGTATTAATAGAACCTGTGCTGTAGTTGACGCATATTTTACCATTGTCTTTAGCTAAGATATTTAGCAACGGTGGTTCTGTTATTGTAGTGCTATCTATATACTTACAGCCTTTTTCGTCTGTTATTGTCAATATGTAGTTGCCGGGTTTCAGTCCTGATAATGAAGCTGATGTAGATACCGGTGTTGTGTTCCAGCTGAATGAGTAAGGGGTAGTGCCGCCATTTACTGTTGTTGTAATATCGCCATCATTTTTGCTGTAGCAACTTATATCATTTTTTGTCAGTATAGCATTTAATGGATTTGGTTGTATGATATCAGCAGTGTCTGATTTATTACAGCCCTTACTGTCTGTTATGGTTACAATATAACGACCAACACCTAAATTATTGTTTGTTGCAGTTGTTTTACCATTACTCCATGTGTAAGTATATGGTGGTGTAGCACCATTTGCTACTACTACAGCACTGCCATTTGTATCTCCATTGCAAGATGCATTTGTTTTGGTTAACGTACTGATAAGTTGTGTTGGTTGTGTTATGACTACTGTGTCGTATTTAGTACAATTGTTTGTGTCATTTATCGTTACAATATATGTACCTGCATTTAGCCCTGTAACAGTTGGTGTTGTTTTTACAGGAGAGGTATTCCATGAATAAGTATATCCCGGTGTACCTCCGATTGCAATAACAGATGCAGTACCATTTGTTCCATTGTAGCAACTAACATCTGTTTTCGTTTTCGTATTTGTAAGTAGTGTTGGTTGTGTAATGGTAACTGAATCTGTAACACTGCACCCAAGACTGTCTGTAACTACTACTATGTATGTTCCAGCAGTAACACCTGAAATTGTAGATGTTGTTCTTACTGGGTTTGTATTCCATATATACGTGTAGGGTAGTGTGCCACCCGTTGCCAATACAGTAGCACTGCCATTGCTACCATTATAACAGCTTACATTTGTACGACTAATAGAAGCTGACAGTAGCAGTGGTTCTGTAATAACTGTAGTGTCTGTTTTTATGCAGCCCTTACTGTCTGTTATAGTTGCTATATATATGCCGGCTCGTAAGCCACTGATGCTTGTTGTTGATTGTACGGGTATGGTATTCCATACTATAGTGTATGGTGCGCTACCACCTGATATATTGAGGTTGATGCTACCATTGCTACCGTTATGACAATTTACATTGGTCTTGGTATGTGTTACTGTTAATAATGGTGGCTCCGTTAGTATCAGAGTATCTCTTTTAGTGCATCTGTTATCATCCGTAATTGTAGATATGTATGTGCCTGCGTTCAGATTGTTTATCGCGGAAGTATTCCTCACTGGATTAGTATTCCATTCATATGTATATGGAGGGGTTCCGCCAGACGCAATTACATATGCCAGACCATTGTTGCCAAGATAACAACTTACATCGTTTTTGCCTTTAGAACTGGATAGCTTAGTTGGTGCTGTAATCTGGAAAGTATCTGTTAATGAGCAACCTTTGTTATCTGTGCCAACCACAATGTACGTGCCAACACCTAAGCCGCCGATTGAGTCTGTTGTACTTATCGGAGAAGTGTTCCAAGAGTAGCTGTATGGTTGTGTGCCGCCGGATAAAACTATTTTAGCAGTACCATTTGTTTCACCGAAGCAGTTGATATTTGATTGCTGTTTTGTTCGGGTTAGTATTGTTGGTTGTGTAATGATGATAGTATCTTTTTTGCTACATCCTTGTCCGTCAGTAGTTGTGCCAATATACGTTCCTGCTATTAGGTTTGTTATAGCTGCTGTAGTGCTTGTCGGGGTTGTATTCCAACTGTAGGTGTATGGGTTTGTGCCGCCCGATGCCGATAAAATAATGCTGCCGTTATTGCCACCGTAACAATTTACATCTGCTTTAGTGAATGATGTGTTGATGGCTGCAGGCTGAGTAATGAGAACAGTATCTGCAACAGTACAACCTTTGTTGTCTGTAACTGTAGATATGTAAGTCCCGGCATATAAATTATTTATAGTGGCAGTTGTTCTGATAGGGTTTGTATTCCAACTGTATAAATATGGTGTAGTCCCTCCTGTTACAGTTACACTTGCTGTACCGTTGTTACCTGCATTGCAACTAACATCTGATTTTGTAACTGATGTAATAAGTTGTGGTGGTTGTGTAATGACAAATGTGTCTTGTTTGCTACAACCCTTATTGTCGGTAGTCGTCACTATGTATGTTCCTGTTGCAAGATTGGTAGCAGAGTCTGTAGTGCTTCCTCCGCTACTCCAGCTATACGTATATGGAGCGGTACCACCACTCGCCGTAACTTTTGCCTTGCCAGTATTTTGATTGTAGCAGTTAATGTTTGTCTGGGTTTTGGTAGTTACAAGTAGTGTGGGTTGTGTTATGGTGTCAGTTTTTGTTTTAAAACATCCTATAGCATCTGTTACTTTTATACTATAGATGCCGGGGTTAAGACCCGAAATTGTTTGTGTTGTTTGGATGGGGCTTGTATTCCAACTATAAGCATATGGTGTATTACCATTTACCGGGTTTACAGTTATACTACCATTAGCAGCGCCGTTACAAGTAATATTTTGTTTTATGGTGCTGATTGATAAATCACTAACAGAAATGCCTATAGTGTCTGTTTTAGTACAGCCGTTGGCGTTTGTTACTGTTAATACGTAACGTGTATCTGCTGTCGGGCTTGTCTTCGGGATGGCACAAGTACTACAGCTCAAACCTGTGGTCGGAGACCAACTGTATGTAAATGGCGCACCATCTCCAGTTACAGTATTGTTCAGGAATACACTATCCCCCAAACATATAGTTGTATCATTTCTGCCCGCAATATTCAGGTTTTGAACCGTTACTGTAGTAAATAATGTATCAGGACAACCATAGCCTGTATATGGTGTAAGTATTACAGCATACTTAGTAGTTGTTGACGGAGTGGGGATGATTACAGTTTGTCCTGTACCTAATGTTGTGGTTAAAGTAGAGTCCTTCCATGTGTATGATTGAAAACCCGGAGGGGCAGTCAGTGTTGTTGTAGGAGAGTTGACGCATGCAACGGTGTTGATTTTAAAAAGACCACAATCGAGGTCAACATAACCATAACCAAAGTGAGCGCCAAGTGCGCAGTCGCCTGTGGCAAAATCTACGGTTACAGTTCTGCCGGCATAGCCCGATAAATCGATACTTGCAGTAGTCCAGGATTTATACCAGACATTGCTACCTATCCCGGATAATGTAAAACCGGGAAGAGTAGATGTTGCAACATATGTAAATTGGCTACAGTTTACTATTGCATTTGTTATAGAATCGTATGCTTTTACTTCAAATCTTGGTTGCTGTGATGCAGTATGGCTTGGATCCTGAAATACGACCGCGTATCTGAAAATAAGACTATAGTCATTTACGCCATTTGGTACGCGTACGTGGTACCTTGCCCTTTCTGCCTGAGAGCCTGTACCGCTATTTCCAAGCCTCATGGAATAGCTGCCACTTCCCGGAGATACAATAGGGAAGCCACCGAATGGATCTACGGCTGTACCACTTGTGATGACATGCCTGTTGGTAACCGGACCTGATAATGTTGGGGTATTAATTGCGCAGCATGTACCAGTGTACAAGCGCCAGTTTGTAAAATTGCCTAATTCAAAATCGATGTTAGTAGGGCAACTTACTGTTTGCGAAAACGTCTTAGGTGTAAAATACACCATCAGGCAACACAAAAGTGCTGCATAACGCAGGGTAGCCATAATTTCCTCCTCTATATGTTTCGCAGTTTCAGTTCTCTCTTCCTGATTGACTGCAGTTACAGCACAAATCCCACGTTTTCGCTGTGATGGAATACGAATGTAATATGAATTACCCAATAAATCAATCATTTATGCAATATTTTATTGCTATAGACTAACTTATTGTAATAACGAGAGTAGAAGAAGTATTGTGAGGTTAGGGTCGTTTATTCTTAAGAAACAGTCTCTATAAACTCTATGCCATGGTGTTTCAGTTCGGTCAATACAGGCCTGTATACAGAGGGCATACTTGGTATTAATACGCCTAGTGGAGGTACAATTTTATTAGTTAATACCATTTTGGCAAGGATAGCCATTGGTAAACCTACGGTTTTTGCCATAGCAGAATGGTCGCGGCTTTCACCTTCTATAACCATTGTGCTGGTCATTTTGATTTTATCGCCACGGTGCATGTATTCTACCTCATGTTGCATTACCACCATATCCTTATCTTCAGGTGCCATTTCCCATTTTTGCAAAAGGAGATTCAGTAGTATGTCTGCAGATGAAATATTGCCCTGATTAATTTTCACATCATCAAAAATGCCAAGCCATGTCAGCATTTCCATTGTTTTGCTGTCTCCGTCATCACCAAGTTTATTTTGGATATGACTTTCAAAGCTGCCGGATTGATAGCCTGTTTTTTGTTTTACCCAATCTGCATAGCTCAGGTTTGCTGTATCGATACTATCTTTCTGGTCATTCAGTTTCAACAATATAATAGCTTGCCAGCCTTTGCAGAATGCAGGATACCTGAGCGTAGCCCTGATGAAGGTCTTAATTTCAGGTACATGATATAGATCAAGATAACGAAGAGAATCTCTGTTGGGGTAGTATGCAAGATTGCCCAGTCCGTCAACTTTTATTTTTTTGCAGTTGTCAAACATCGCCTCGTATGGTACGGTAACTTCCTTACCATTTTGTAAGTAATGGGCACCGTCTGCACCTGCT
The DNA here is from genome assembly GCA_017303395.1 of Chitinophagales bacterium. Lineage (GTDB taxonomy): Bacteria > Bacteroidota > Bacteroidia > Chitinophagales > Chitinophagaceae > Polluticoccus. The sequence continues at coordinate 290,630 of JAFLBN010000002.1, read as the reverse complement.
GTAATAATATTCTTAGGGTTCCAACTAAACTTATAGTGCCATGGATTATTGTCGCTGCTAGGTGCTATAAGTCCACCACAATAAGACTTGAATGAAGTGATACTGGAAGCTACACGTTCTATACTGTGTATAATTTGGTTGGCTGTCATGTGGTCGATGCCCGGGTCTAGGCCCATTTCGCACATAAACATTAACCCCGCTGTTTTTACATCCGCATCCATTGCTTTCATTTCTGGCGAAATGTATGATGATGTTATGAGGTTCTTCTTATGTTTCAGACAGTCTTTAGCAAGGTGAATATGCAGGTGCGGCGGCATCAATGATACTACCATGTCAGATTGTTCAACAAGCGGTTCGCGTTGTGTGCTGTCAGTAATATCAATTACTGCAATTTCCGAACAAGGATGATTTTTTACTTTTTCCTCTATAGCCTCTTTACTGCCATCAGCAACTATTACCTTCCATTTGTTGCGCGATGCATTGTTAAGAAGATATTCTATCAGATAAATAGATGATTTGCCTGCCCCGGCTACCAATATTGTTTGCATAAGAAATACCTTACAATTGGTGTATATTGAACTTCAAATGTAAGGGGTAAAGGGCTTAGTACAAACATTTTCTAATAATATTTTATTTAATATTTGTTAATAATCATAGAGTTATGAGCAGAATTTGGTTTCAGGAATATACGCTTGAAGAACTGAATGAAAGAAGTAAAGGGACGATGGGAGAGTTTTTGGATATGAAGTTTACTGAAATTGGGGATGATTATTTGGGTATGACAATGCCAGTAGATAAAAGAACCAAACAACCATACGGTTTGCTGCATGGCGGAGCTTCAGCAGCCTTGGCAGAAACCATAGGAAGTGTAGCTTCGTCGTTATGTATAAATCCGGATAAACAAATATGTGTGGGTATAGAAATAAACTGTAACCACATTCGTAGTAAAAAAGATGGGACTGTAACAGCCATTGTAAAGCCATTGCACATAGGTGCTACTACCCATGTTTGGGATATTAAAATAAACGATGAAAGAGACAAGCTGGTATGTGTAAGCAGGCTTACTGTCGCGATACTCAAGAAATAATTACTTCATTTTTTTGATTCTCAGAATAGGGCTGCCCAACACGACAATTTCGTGTGTTGATTCCTCTTGTTTGTATTTATATGCTGTTGTTCTGAATGTTTCCAAATAGTAGTCTACAAGTGTGTCATTGTCTGTTATAACGAAACGTTCTCTGATAGATGGTGCAAGGCATGCTACATTGCGTTCCAATACAATTTTACCTGCGTTTATATGCACTTTGTCCTTTTTACTGTTTTCAGCAACCCATAGCAGGCCTTGTCTATATGAATGTTGCCAATAGTCGAGCTCGTAGTGATTCATCAGATAATCTTTGGAGTGAGGAATGAGCTCGTTGAAGTAGACATTCTGATTAGGATGGAATTTTATAAAGAAAAACAGTACCAAATAAAGTTGAAGTGCAAATAATGTCAATACAATAGTTTTAAGTTTTGTTTTCAACAATTCATTAATGGCAAATGCTACAAGGAAAACAAATGCAGGGTAAATAAAATATAAGTGTCTCCAATCATCGTACAATACTGCCTTCAGGTATATAACTGCCCCAACCGGCGCGATAAAACAAAAAACGAACATTAAATGCATTCGCACTGTAATACTATCAAAAATGCCTATAGGACGTTTAATGAATAATACTAATGCCATTACAATACCTATAATGCAAAGCAATTGCCAGTATATAGGTACAGTAATTGTAAACCACAAAGGAATATAATACCATGGCAACATGTAGGCAGGTATTACATCTCCGTTTAACAATACATCTCCCAACCATCTGAATTTTGACAGATGCTCGTAGAAGATGAAAATATCGTTATAAACATCGCGCCATAGAGCCGGCCAGCTGATATACATAACAAGGCAGCCCACAATGAAAAAAAGCAATAAAGAAATGAAATGTTTTAAAGCAGCCTTTGGCGTTTTAATTGTATAAATAATATCAAGCACCAGATAGCCGATTACGGGTGCAGCAATAATCATGTTCATTAGCCTTAGCCCGACGGCAAAACCACATACTATGCCTAGCAAGAGATAGGCACCTATAGTTTTTTTGTTGAATGCATTGTATGCTGCAAATAAACATAGAACAACCGCAGATAAAGATGGGATATCTTTTGTGTTAATAAATGAGTGTGCGTATATCCTGGGTGATAATACCAGCATCAGGAATGTTGCAATGGCTACCAATTGGTTTTTGTATAGCTTCAAGGCCAATACATAGCCAGCAAACATGCACAGGAGAAAAAATGTATGCGTCATTATATGTCGCATAGCATATACATCTGCCTTGTCAGTAAGGTGTAACAATTTCTCCAGTGCAATCAATGGTAGCTCAAAACCAACACCATATTCCTTGTCAAGAAAGTTGTCTAGTTCTCTATCTCCCCAGAATACATACCTGTAGTTTACATCACCTATGTTATGCTGAACAAATTCATCGAAGCTGATACCATAGTCATTGAATATGACCATGCCAATTACAAGAAAAATAAATAAAAGAAATAGTCCGGGCAGGTAGTGCTTCACCTTATTCATACGGTGTAAAAATAATGGCTTATTTAATGCTGTTATAACATTTGCTACACAAATGGTTTTCTGCATTATCTACAGTACTGATTCTCTCCACAGCGTCTGTCATCAGACACTTTTTATCATGGCAATGATCTAACCCATGATTATGTCCTATTTCGTGCAGCGTTATTTTTATTATGCGTTCCAAGTATTTACTTTCATTATCACTGTAAAGCCGTGCAGTAGATATAATACAGCTTTTACCAGGTTTGTATCCAAGTCCCAGAATTCCCCAAATCTTGTAGGTACTTTCAGGCTTTTTAATATTTCCCCATTTATCTTGCTTAGTAGTATAAATATCTTCATTTGTAATGCCCGCAATATATTGCACGGTATCCGGCATTACTTCTTTTAAGTGCCTTATGACAGAGCTTGCTGCATAACGTTTGCCCTTTTTGTAGTTGATAAAGCTATCTGGCAGGGTTATGGATGGTAATATTATGACAGTACTTTGATACTGTTTTTCTATGTTGTTTTTTAAAATATTTAATGTGGTTTGAGGGGTATAACCAATAGGCTGCAATGCTATAATGTTGCGGGTATTGGCTTCATGACAGGAAAAATTGAATATAGCCATTGTAAGCATAATAAAAAATACCTGTATTGGCTTATTTATCAACATATCCACGTGTTTTTCTCGTAGTAATTTAAGGCTAAAATGGTTACATTTGCAATCTGAATTTTAATAACCATTATGGAAGAAAACAACCAGGATTTAACGCCCGGAAGTGAGTCTAACGATTCGAACAAAATAATACAGGTAAACATAGAGGAGCAAATGAAAACTGCCTATATCGACTACTCAATGTCGGTAATAGTTGGTCGTGCATTGCCCGATGTAAGAGATGGTCTTAAACCTGTACACCGCCGTGTGTTATTCGCTATGCACGAACTGGGTATCAACTATAATAAACCATATAAAAAATCTGCCCGTATAGTGGGTGAGGTACTCGGTAAATATCACCCGCACGGTGATAGTTCTGTGTACGATGCAATGGTGCGTATGGCACAGCCATGGAGTATGCGCTATATGCTGGTTGATGGTCAGGGTAACTATGGTTCTCAGGATGGTGACGGCCCTGCGGCAATGCGATATACTGAAGCGCGCCTGCAGCGTCTGGCAGAAGGCATGATGGACGATATCGATAAGGAAACAGTCGATTTCTCTCTCAACTTCGATGACTCTCTGCAGGAACCAACGGTTATGCCTACACGGATACCGCAGTTGTTGTTAAATGGCTCTTCGGGTATTGCGGTTGGTATGGCAACGAATATGATGCCGCACAACTTGTCTGAAGTAATAGATGGTTGCGTTGCATATGTAGATAACAGAGATATTACCATCGACGAATTAATGAAGTATGTGAAAGCCCCTGACTTCCCAACAGGTGGTATCATATACGGTATAGATGGCATTAAAGCCGGCATGCATACCGGCCGTGGTAGGGTAGTGTTGCGTGGCAGGGTGAATGTGGAAACCACTAAGAGTGGTAAAGAACAAATTGTAATTACAGAGGTTCCATATCAGGTAAGCCGCGATGCTTTGGCAGAAAAAATAGGCTCTCTGGTTAATAATAAGATTATTGAAGGCATCACACACGTTGCCAATGAATCGAATAAAGAAGGTACACGTATAGTTGTAGAGCTACGCCGCGATGCAGTAGCGCAGGTTATCATCAACCAACTATATAAATACAGTGAACTGCAGACTTCTTACGGTATCAACAACGTAGCACTTGTAGGTGGTCGTCCTAAGATATTGAATCTGAAAGACCTGATTTCGGAGTTTATCAGTTTCCGTCACGAGGTTGTTGTACGCCGTACAAAATATGAACTGCGTGAAGCTGAAAAACGTGCCCACATCTTAGAAGGTTATCTGATTGCATTAGACCATCTTGACGAAGTAATTGCTTTGATACGTGCATCTGTGAATCCTGACGAAGCTAAAACAGGATTGATAGAGAAATTCGGTATGACCGAAATACAGGCTAAAGCAGTGCTTGAATTGCGTCTGCAACGCCTGACAGGTATGGAACGCGATAAGATACGCGAAGAACATGCCGAGTTGATGAAGTTAATAGCGCATCTGAAAGAAATACTGAGTGATGAAGGTATGCGTTATCAAATCATCAAAGACGAACTTGCTGAAGTAAAAGCCAAGTTCGGTGACGAACGTAAATCTGAAATTCAATACCTGGCAAATGAAATACGTATTGAAGACCTGATTGAAGAAGAAGATGTGGTTATCACTGTTTCTCACTTAGGTTATATAAAGCGTACATCTCAAGCAGAATACCGTGCACAAAGGCGTGGTGGCCGTGGTGCAATGGGAGGCCGTACAAGGGAAGAAGATTACATAGAACATTTGTTCATTGCTTCTACCCACCATACGCTGATGTTCTTTACAGAAAAAGGACGTTGCTATTGGCTGAAAGTATATGAGATACCTGAAGCTGACAGGAATGCAAAAGGCCGTGCAATACAAAACCTGTTGCAATTGCCTCCTGATGATAAAATACGTACCGTAATAGATATACCAAATCTGGAAGATAAAGAGTATGTTGAAAACCACAACATCATGCTTTGTACCAAACAAGGTATCATCAAAAAAACGAAGCTAGAAGACTTCAGCCGCCCACGTGCTAACGGTGTCAATGCGATTACAATTCAGGAAGGTGACCAACTACTGGATGTATCATTGACCGATGGTAATAGCTACATCATGATGGCAGTGAAGAGCGGACGTGCAATATCGTTTGAAGAAGAGAAAGTACGTATAACAGGCCGTGGTGCTATAGGCGTTTATGGTATTGAGTTGGATGAGAATAATGACGAAGTGATTGGCATGGTATGCGTATCTAAAGAAAGCATTACCAAACAAATATTGGTAGTATCTGAAAAAGGCTTAGGTAAGCGTACTCCATTCCTGGAATTGCTTGATGAGACTGCTACAGAAGAAGATAAAGCTAAAGCCATTACCTTGAAAGATGCAGATGGTAATGACCAACTGTATCAATTATCTTATCGTATCACAAACCGTGGTGGTAAAGGTGTAAGAACTATAAACATTACAGAAAAGACGGGAGCGCTAGTAGGGTTGCTGGCTGTAGAAAAAACGGACGATTTAATGATTACTTGTAAATCAGGTATCACCATCCGTATGAAAGTGGAGCATATACGTGAAGCTGGGCGTGCAACACAAGGTGTGAAACTCATCAATCTGGACGAAGGCGATGAAATTGCAGCAATTGCGCGTCTGGATGAACAGGAAGAAGAAAATGAGAATGAAGCAATTGAGGGTGAAAATCTCTCAACAGGAGAGGAATCAACAGATTCTCCGGAAACTCCTGTAACAGAGTAATGTAAAATAATTGCAAAATTAACACTGAAAACACCCGTATTATAAGCGCACGGGTGTTTTCTTTAATATCTTAGCAAACGATTTTTAATTAACAGATAAAAATGAAGAAAGCTATTCTGATAGCAGCAAGTGTTTCTATTACAACACTCGGCTGGGCACAAAAGCAAAATATACAAACTGCAAATGACTACTTGCGTGATAAGGAATATGACAAAGCGGTTGAATATATCACTTTAGCAGTAAACAATCCTGATACGAAGGATAATGTAAAGGCTTGGTTTACGCGTGGTAATATTTATATGGCTATGCAGAACGAACCGGGTAAGAATGCCAATAGCCCATACCGAGAAGCTGCCACATCATTTATGAAAGCTGCTCAGTTAGATGCTAAATATGAAAAAGACGCTGTTACGCAAGCGCTGATAGTAGCTGCATATAATTATTACAATGATGCAGTAGGTGCTTATAATAAGAAAGAATATGAGCAAGCTATGCAGTTGGCAAAAAGCACTGTTGACATTCATGATATGGAAGGTGGTAAACGTTTTGCCAATAAAAACTTTGATACTGTATCTGCCAGTGCCTTAATGATACAAAGCTATAGTGCGCTATATGCAAAGAAATATGATGAAGCGCTTACTTTGTTGCAGGCATTGAAAGCTAATCCTATTGAGAAAAATGCTAACGTTTATTTGGCATTGGTGGATGTTTACAGAAGTCAGAATAAAGATGCTGAAATGATTGCTATCATTGAAGAAGGCAAAGCGCAATATCCAGATAACGTAAATCTGCGTAATGAAGAGCTGAATTATTACATCAAAACAGGTAAGCAGGATGTTTTGATGAAAAAGTTGGAGGATGCTGTTGCCAAAGAACCAAACAATGCTGAATTGCTTTTCAATCTTGCAAATGGCTACAACAACCTTGCTTTCCCTAAAGATGCAAACGGTAAAGAGGGGGCAAAACCTTCAAATTTTGATGAGCTCTTCTCTAAAGCCGAGTCCAATTATCAAAAAGCTTTGGCTATAGATGGTGCAAATGGAGGTTACAACTACAATATGGGTGTGTTGTATTATAACTTGGCTACTGACAATAATAAGAAAATGAATGAACTTGCAGATCTTATTAATAAATCTAAAGTTCCTGCAGAAAAGAAAAAACTGGAAGATAGCTACACAAAGTTGAATACAACACGTGATGCTAATTTTGAAAAAGCACTGCCTTTCTTAGTTAAGACAGTTGCTGCATATGAACCTACTGCAAAAAGCCTGAGTTCAGATGATAAATTCTCATACCAGAGCGCTCTTATCGCTTTGAAAGAGATTTATGCCCGTAAAAATGATATGACAAAATCTGCTGAATACAAGGCAAAATTGGAAGCATCTAAGGCTAAATAGCATATTCGAACTATATTTTAAGAAGGCTGCCCAATTTAAGGTAGCCTTCTTTTGTTATTAACATATATAGCTTGGTGATAACTGTCATTAAACAAACTATCAATTTTAGCCTTAAAAGCGTAGCTTTGCCACAAATTTTTAGGTTTTGTCTGAAATTAAAAAACTAGACATCGTTCGTTTTGCGTCTAAGAACAGCGATGGTTTTTATGATACTTTAAAGAAAAGAGTAGACGCATATTTTACAGAGAACAATATAGATCCGCATGGTAATGTTTCTATGAAAATGAAAACATTTGCCATGGTTTCAATGTACCTGATACCATATTTTGTTATGATATCGGGCATGGCTACAAACCTGTGGGTATTTTACGGTTTATGGTTTATGATGGGTGTTGGTATGACCGGTATAGGATGTTCTGTGATGCATGATAGCAATCATGGTTCTTATAGCGACAACAAAACACTGAATAAATATCTTGGTAAAATAATTGCATTGGTTGGTGGCTATGAGGTAACATGGAAAATACAACACAATATTCTGCACCATACCTATACCAATATTGAAGGTTTGGATGATGATATAAATGCTGGTGTGTTCTTACGTTTTTCACCACACAGCAAAAAATACTTTATGCACCGTTTCCAACATATCTATGCATGGGTGCTATACGGTCTGTTAACACTTCAATGGGCTACAGTAAAAGATTTCCGTCAGGTTTATGATTACCATAAAAAAGATCTGCTCAAAAAAGAAAAACTGACATTGTCTCAGGCTATGATACAGCTTACGCTGTATAAACTGTTTTATTACCTGTATATCATCATTGTGCCAATATTTGTAATGGGCTTAGCTTGGCAGCATGTGCTGATTGGTTTTGTGATAATGCACTTTACAGCAGGGTTCTTGCTGTCTGTAATATTCCAATTGGCACATGTCATGGAAGGCTGTGAATTCCCGATGCCATCTGATGATAAGAAAATGGAAAATAGTTGGGCAGTACATCAGGTATTGAATACTGCAAACTTTTCGCCAAGAAGTCCACTGATGAACTGGTTTGTTGGAGGTCTTAACAGGCAGATAGAGCACCACCTTTTTCCACATATTTGCCATGTGCACTACAAAAACATAGCTAAATACGTAAAGCAAACTGCAGAAGAGTTTGGACTACCATATCAGGAACAGCCGACTTTCCTGCACGCCATAGTAGTACATGGAAAAATGCTTCGTAAGCTCGGGAATGAGGATTAAATTCTTAGTTCAGCACTTTGATAATATGTTATAAGTATTATCTTTATATAATTACCAATAAAATATTATTACAGTGCAACAAGAAAAACTATCCGGAACTGTAAAGTTCTTTAATGAAACTAAGGGCTTTGGTTTTATCAAACACGATAACTCTGGCCAGGAAACTTTCGTACACGTTACGGGGTTGATTGATAAAGTAAAAGAAGGCGACCATGTCGAGTTTGAAACACAGCAGGGTAAAAAAGGGCTAAACGCAGTTAACGTTAGAAAAATTGGGTAAACAATATTGTAAGAAAGTAAAGACCGGACACGTTCCGGTCTTTTTTTATTGTGCAACTACAGGTAATTTCGCCCCCTGTTATTTAGATAAATATGAGTACTGCAGATAATAGCATTTTGGGGTTAAAAATGCCTACAGACCCACGTTGGGTAGATCTTGCTTCTATTTCTTTGGAAGAAATATTAACAGACCATGCATTTTGTGAGCAAAAAGCTGCCACACAATGCATTTCATTAATACAAAAATATCCTGACAGAATTGATCTGGTCAATGCCTTATCACCAATTGTTACAGAAGAGTGGGGGCATTTTCGCATGGTATGGGCAGAGATGAAGAAGCGTGGGTATGAGCTGGGCAAACAACGCAAAGATGATTACGTAAACCTATTGATTCAGAATGAACCAAAGGGTGTACCGGGTGAAGAAAAGCTACTACATAAACTAATGATTTGTGCACTGATAGAGGCTCGCAGCTGCGAACGCTTCAGGCTATTGAGCGAGGGGCTTGAAGAAGAAGCGTTGCGTAAGTTTTATTATAAGTTCATGGTTAGCGAGGCGGGGCATTATAGAATGTTTATAGACTTAGCAGAAAAATATTATGATGAACAGAAAGTAAGGGATGCATGGAAACTATGGTTGCAGATAGAAACTAAAGTTTTAGAACAGCTGACACCAAGAGGAGATAGGATGCATTAGTATAACTTCATTAATAAAGAAAAAGGTCGAATCAATTGATTCGACCTTTTTCTTTCAGATTTTTATTAATAAGCTAACAATTCGGCAATGCGCTGCGCTACTTTATCTGCATTTGGTAGCATGGCGGCTTCCAACGCCATATTCATTGGTACAGCTGGTAAGTCCATAGCACCAATGGTTTGTACCGGTGCGTCTAATTCTTTAAAGCAGTTTTGAGCAATGCGCCCAGCCAATGCCTCGCAGAAAGAGTTTCGAAGTTGTTCCTCTGTAAGAACAATACATTTACCATGTTTGCGAACAGTGTTATAAACCAGCTCTTCGTCCAACGGATATATTGTACGCAGGTCTATTACTTCTACCTGATTATTGAATTGTTTTGCAGCATTTTTAGCCCAATAGACCCCCATGCCATAGGTGATAATACAGATGCTTTCTCCGTTGTCAATAGCCTCCTGCGATGCTTCAACAACAACAGATCCTTTACCCAGTGGCAGCACATAATCTCTCTCTGGTTCTACCGTCTTGGCGTCATCTGTACCTGGTACTTTACTCCAGTAGAGTCCTTTATGCTCCAGCATGATTACCGGATTAGGATCGTAGAATGCGGCTTTCATGAGCCCTTTCATATCTGCAGCGTTGCTCGGATAGGCAATTTTAATACCCTTGATGGTAGCAAGTGTACTCTCAACGCTACCACTATGGTATGGGCCACCGCCGCCATAAGCACCTATCGGTACACGAATTACAGCGCTTATAGGATATTTACCACAACTCAGGTAGCAAGATTTACTGATTTCCGTAACCAATTGGTTGATGCCCGGATAGATATAGTCTGCAAATTGGACTTCTACAATCGGCTTTAGTCCCAAAGCACTCATGCCAACAGTAGAACCTATAATGTACGCTTCTTGTATGGCAGTATTAAATACGCGGTCGTCACCAAATTTATCGGCAAGTGTAGCAGCTTCGCGGAATACGCCACCAAGTCTGCGGCCCACATCTTGTCCGTAAAACAGTGCTTCAGGATGGTCGCGCAGTATTTCTTCAACAGCATGCAGTGCGGCATCTACCATCACTACTTTATCTTTACCGGCAGGTGTACGGGTTCCTTTTTCTTCGGTAATTTTTGTTGGGGCAAAAACATGGTCTGCAACTGTGGCAGGATCAGGTTCAGCAGCAGCAGTTGCATTGGCAAACTCTTGCTGCACATAAGCCAATTCCTCGGCTTCAATTGTATCCAGTTGCTCTTCTGTAACCCCTTTTATTTCCAACAGCCTTTTGCGAAGTTTTGGTCCCGGGTCGTTCAGGCTGTGTTTGAACAAGTCTTCTTCGGTTCTGTACCACTCTTTTCGCACGCCAGAAGTATGGTGTCCCAGCAATGGTACTTTTGCGTGTACCAGTATTGGTTTACGTTCTTTTCTTACCCAGTCAATGGTATATTCCATCGTTTTGTAAGAGTCTTCAAAATCGCTGCCATTAACTCGTACGCGTTCAAGACCTTTAAAGCCTGCAGCATATTCGTAAGCATCCATAGTGCGTGCCTCGTCACTGCTTACAGATATACCCCAGTCATTGTCCTGAACCAAGTATATTATAGGCAATTGATGGAGGCAGGCAAACTGGAATGCTTCAGCAACTTCACCTTCTGTAACACTACCATCCCCCAAAGAACATATAGCTACGGGTGGGGCAGGGTAGTCTATCAGCTTTTGTTGTTCTATGTATTGTATACCCTGCGCTACACCTGTTGTAGGTATTACTTGCATTCCTGTAGCACTACTCTGGTGTATTATTTTAGGGAAATTATCCCTGCGAATATTCGGGTGGTTATAATACTCTCTGCCACCTGTGAAAGGGTCTTCGCCTTTTGCAAGCAATTGTAGCATCAGTTCATATGGCCTGTAGCCCATACCAAGCATTATGCTTTCGTCTCTGTAATACGGGCTCACATAGTCATATGGTTTGAGTAAGAAACCAGTAGCAAGTTGTATAGCCTCGTGTCCGCGGGAAGTGCTGTGTACGTATTTACAGATTTGCCTGTTGGCATCATATGTTTCTGCCATTGCTTTGGCCGTCATCATCAGACGGTAAGCTTTCAGCAATAATTCTTTTGATAACATATTTTGTAATATATGCTCTCAGAGAGCTTGGGCGCAAATGTACCCCTAAAACTGTTAATACAGAAGATATTGGACACGCAATATGTAATTGTGGATAAAGAAACCGTTATAATCTTGATAACATTTCAATTTTTGTGCTGCTGTGCTTCTATAAGTGGATAGAAGCCCTATTTTTGTTTTCCGTTAAATACATAGTATGCAATTCGACATCAAAAAGTTCACACCACACCTTATTGCAATAGGAGCTATGCTCTTATTGTCGCTTGCGTTTTGTTATCCGCAACTGCAGGGAAAAGTTCTCAGCAGTGGTGATATTACCAGTTGGACAGCAATGAGCCAGGAAGGCAGGGAGTATTATGAAAAAACAGGCGAAAACGTATTATGGAGCAATAGCATGTTTGGCGGTATGCCAACTTACACATACTACATTCCTAAGAATAATAACTATGTGTCTATAATACAGAATGGTATTTCATCTGTTGTAGGTAAGCCAGCATCGTTCCTGTTTATGGCAATGCTATGTTTCTACATCCTGATGAGTGCCTTTAAAATGAATAGGTGGTTATCTGTAGGTGGTTCTATAGCTTTTGCCTTCAGCGCATATAATGCCAGTTTGCTGATAGGAGGACACGAAACAAAGATGTGGGCAATCAGCTACATGCCGGCAGTTCTTGCAGGGCTGATATATGTTTACCGAACAGATTGGTGGAGGGGCATTGCATTACTTGGTATTTCGTTGGCATTATTGATGGGTACGGGACACTATCAAGTCATTTACTATGTGATGTTTATGATTGGAATTGCTGTAATCAGCTTTCTGGTAGTTGCAATCAAAACTAACAAAGTGAAGGAGTTCATTATCTCCTCAGTAATAGCTGCAATAATAGCTGTAGTCTCTGTAGGCCCTACTATGGGTGGCATTTTGAGTACTATGGAGTACAACAAGACTACTATGCGTGGCGGTCAAAGCGAATTGACATTTACCCAGCATGATCAGGATAAGAAAACAGGTGGTCTTGATAAGGAATATGCTTTCCGGTGGAGCAACGGTATAGGTGAAACACTGGGCTTTATGATACCATACTTATATGGTGGTTCTTCTTCAGAACCAGCAGAAGTTGCAGAAAAAACATCTGAATTAATAGGAGATCAGGCAGGGCAATTGATGTACTGGGGGCCTCAACCATTTTTGTTAGGTCCAGCGTATTTCGGTGCAATAATTTGTTTCTTGTTTGTACTCGGTATTATGGTGGTACGCAGCCCAAATAAATGGTGGATTGTTGCAGTGACGATAGTATCTATCGTATTGTCTTGGGGTAAACATTTTCCTGCGCTTAACTATTTCCTGTTCGACACGCTGCCTATGCTTAATAAGTTCAGGGTGCCATCTATGTGGATGGTGTTGGCACAATTAATGTTTCCATTGCTGGCAATCTGGGCTGTAAATGATATTGTATCCGACAACGTAGACAAGAAAGAATTGCTGAAAAAACTAAAAATAGCTGCAGGTATCACTGCAGGTATTTGTGTCCTGATAGCTATTGGCGGTAGTATGTTCTTTGATTATTCAGGCTTTGTAGATACTAAAATTCCTGAAAACATGCGGGCGCAATTATTACCTGCATTAAAAGAGGATAGGGCTGCAATTGCTACAAAAAGTGCAATAACAAGTGCGGTTTATATATTGTTGGCAGCAGGGCTTATTTGGGCATATTTAACAGATAAGGTAAAGAGTGTAAAGATGGTAGTGATGGGTATTGTGGCTTTGGTTGCTATTGATATAATGAGTGTTTACGGACACTATCTTAACAATGACAGCTATGTTGATGAAACAGATTATAATGCCGCATTTGAGCCTAGGATGGTTGATCGCCAAATTAAAGAGGATAAAGACCCTTATTACAGAGTGCTGGATTTATCGAAGGATACTTACAATGATGCAGTACAAGCATATCATCATAAAGTGATAGGTGGTTACAGCCCTGCTAAAATGGAGATTTATCAGGATTTGATAGATGTGCATATGAGTGGCGCTTTTAATACTGCTGTATTGAATATGTTGAACACCAAGTACATAATATTCAACCCGCAATCGCCTCAGGTATCTATGAATCCGGAAGCTTGTGGTAATGCATGGTTTGTTAATGAATTGAAGTGGGTTAATACTGCTGACGATGAAATCAAATCGCTTGATGCTGCCAGATTGGGAGATACTGTAATTGTTCCGAATGCATTTAATCCAAAGCAAACAGCTATTGTAAGAAATACATTTAAGAAAGACTTGGATGGTTATTCATTTGGTAAAGACAGTATTGCTAAAATTCAACTTACTAAATACGGTTTGAATGAATTGGAATTCCAGGCAACTAACAGTCAAAATGGTTTAGCTGTATTCTCTGATATCTATTATCCGTATGGATGGAAGGCTTATGTAGATGGTAAGGAGACACCGATTGTAAGAGCTAACTACGTACTGAGGGCTATAAAAATACCGGCAGGTACGCATAAAGTTGAATTCAAATTTCATCCGGATAGTTTCTATACCGGAGATAGGATAGCATTGTTTGCATCAATACTCTTGTTTGCAATTGCTGGCTTCTCAATTTTCAAGTTGATGAAAGGTGGTAATGAGGATACTAAAGCTCTGGCATAATAGTATATAACAAGTAAAGACAGGTTTAAGATTAGTAAAATGAACACGGAAGGCAGTATTAAGCGGAATTATACTTTCATCGGGAACAGTATCTTCTTGTTTCTTACGCGCTTTTTCCCAACACTGGCTACATTGCTGGTGATGATATATTTTTCTCATTATCTGTCTTTTGATTTATATGGAGACTATAACAACTTTTGGGTAAGATTATATCTGGTAAGTACTGTTGCCGCATTAGGTATCCAGAACTTTCTGGTTACCTATTCTCCATCGGTTGTTGCGTCATTGATTAAGACGCTTACACGCAAACATAAACTTTACTATTTCGGTTGGGTGTGTCTGATGGGGCTGATGTTCACGTTTTTGCAAAATCTTGCAATGATACATCAGCCGTCTTTTTCTGACGCTTTCAGTGCTTACCGTTACCAGTTTGCATTGCTTTGGTTGCCGTTTTGCTTTTTCATTGTTTATGTGCTGAGCATAGTGGTTGAGTCTGTACTGATGGTATTTAAGAACAGGGTAGTGCTGATATGGGTAAATGTTGCGTACAGCATTGCTTTTGGTTGGGTTCACTATCGTTTTGTACAACAAGAGACAGGAGCCTTGGATACTTTATTCATGTACCTGTTGGTGCTTGCATCGGCTAAGTTGGGTGTGTATTCTATAGCCTACTATTTCGATATGAAGAAACAGCCCATATCGAAAGTGGCAAATGTGAACAGAATCAGAAACCTGTGGGCACACATGGCTTTTTATGATGTGTCGCAAATGGTTTTCCGTTGGATAGATAAGTTTGTATTGGGATTGGTATTAAGTGCAGGTCTGTTTGCTGTTTACTTTAATGGTTCTGTAGATATACCGTTTTTGCCGTTGTTATTAGGTGCGGTTGGTAGCTCGGGTCTTATGCAGCTTTCATATGATAACAGAGAAGAAGCACCTCTGCAAATACAAAACAAAACCGGGCGTATACTATCGTGTATTGTATTCCCGGCATTCTTCTTTTTCTATCTTTTCAGGTACGAGTTTATAGAGCTTACATTCTCTGTACAGTATCTGGAAGCTGTACCTATATTTCTGATGTCTATTCTGGTATTACCACTTAGGGCTTACAAGTTTACTACCATCTTGCAGCACAAGCATATGGGGCGCATCATTAACATAGGTGCTGTATTAGATATAGCAATTGCTTGTGGGTTGGCATATCCTTTATATCTTAAAATGGGGCTTTCCGGTATTGCTCTTAGCTTTGTTATCAGCACATACATACAAAGCGGATATTATTTGTACCACACTGCCAAAGTGCTGAAAGTGTCGGTGATAAAACTGATGCCCATTGTCAATTGGGTGATAAAATTCATAGTTTTTGGCATAGTCTTTATAGGTTTTCGTTATCTGTTGCCAGCAGGATATAAAAAGGAAATTATATTAATTTCGGGCATAGTGTTCACATTGTTAGTAATGCTTACGGCATTTCTGATAGAATTAAAAGCAGTGAAACGTATCTATGGCCATCCGCAAGCGAAAGTTTGAAGCAATAACTAATACGGGTTTCAGTACTAATAATACACGTACTGAAGGGGGGCGTCTTACCAATAAAGATGGTAGCATCAACTTGCGAAAAGTCGGTATGCCATTTTGGGAGCGTATCAGCATGTACCACAGCTTGCTTCGCATGTCGAGGGGAAAGTTCCTGTTGATTGTTTTTTCGTTCTATACCACGATGAATATAATCTTCGCAACCATTTACATGATGGTTGGGGTTCAACATTTACAAGGCATTATCCCGGGCAATGATTTGATGACCAATTTTCAACAGGCTTTTTTCTTTAGTTCGCAAACACTCACAACGGTTGGTTATGGGCACATAAGTCCTGTAGGGTTGGCAACTAATATTGTGGCTTCTTTAGAGTCGTTCATGGGTATTTTATCATTCGCTTTGGTTACAGGGTTATTATATGGACGCTTTACAAGACCAAGAGCGTATCTGCTATTTAGTGAAAATGTGATTGTAGCTCCACATAAGGGAAAACGAGCGCTGATGGCGAGGTTAGCAACTTTCAAAAATAATCACCTGACAGATGTAGAGGCCCAGGTTACAATAGCCATGCATGTGGAAGAAAATGGCCAGCGTGTAAGGCGCTTTTATGCATTGCCATTAGAGATATCTAAAATCAATTCACTGGCTATAAACTGGACTATGGTTCACCTTATAGATGAAGAGAGCCCATTATACATGATGAGTGAAGAGGAAATAGGTAAGGCAGAGGTAGAGCTTTTATATTTCATCAAAGCATTTGACGATCATTTCAGCAATATTGTTCAACAAAGAACATCATATACATTCAAGGAAATGGTATTTGGCGCCAAGTACATACCAATGTTCCACCGATCTGAAGATAACAGCACTACTATCCTGGATTTGTCAAAAATCAGTGATCACGAAAGAGCAGAGCTTCCCGAAATGGTTATTTCAAGCGTTAATGCGTAGATTTGCAATATGATTGCATCTATGTCTTTGTCGTCACTAACACAACAGCTTTTAGAAAGAGAAGAAAAATTCAGCGCTCATAATTATCATCCGCTGCCGGTAATGCTAACCCGTGGTGAAGGTGTATATCTATGGGATGTTGATGATAAACGTTATTACGATTTCCTTTCAGGGTATTCAGCAGTTAATCAGGGGCATTGCCATCCTAAAATAGTTGCTGCTTTCATAGAGCAAGCTCAAAAACTAACACTTACCTCCCGAGCATTCCATAGCGACTTGCTTGGAGAATATGCAGAATATATCACAAAGTACTTTGGCTACGATAAAGTATTGCCAATGAATACCGGTGTGGAAGCTGTGGAAACAGCATTAAAACTGGCACGCCGTTGGGGCTATGAGGTAAAGGGTGTTGAGCAGGATAAAGCGGTGATATTGGTATGTAGCGAAAACTTTCACGGACGTACATTGAATGTTATCTCTTTCAGTACAGACCCGTCTTCTAAGGCCAATTTCGGTCCGTATATGCCCGGGTATCAGGTTGTGGAATATAACAGCATACCTGCGCTACAAGAGGCATTGCAAAATAAGAATGTGGTAGCCTTTATGGTTGAGCCTATACAAGGCGAAGCAGGTGTTGTAGTGCCAGATGAAGGCTATCTCGCAAAAGTTGTGGCGATGTGTAAAGAAGCAAATGTTCTTTTCATAGCAGATGAAATACAAACAGGCCTTGCACGTACAGGCAAAATGCTTGCTTGCGATTACGAAAATGTACACCCTGATATTCTGATACTGGGTAAAGCCTTGTCTGGTGGTACAATGCCTGTATCTGCCGTTCTTGCAGATGATGAAATTATGCTGACTATCAAACCGGGAGAGCATGGATCTACTTACGGTGGAAACCCGCTGGCATGTAAAGTAGCCATGGTAGCACTGCAAGTATTGAAAGACGAAAAAATGGTTGAAAATGCAGCTATTCAGGGCGAATACCTGCGTAATCAGCTAACTGCGCTCAATCATCCAAATATTGGTTTGGTACGTGGTAAAGGTTTGCTGAATGCAATAGTTATCAACCACTCTAATAAAGAAGCAGCATGGGATTTGTGCATGACAATGAAGGATAATGGCCTGTTGGCAAAACCAACTCATGGCGATAAAATACGTTTTGCACCACCGCTTGTTATTACCAAAGAACAGATAGACGAGTGTGTTGGTATCATTAAGCACAGTTTAGAATCAATAGCATAGATGCATCTGCACGAAGAGAAGCACTTTAAAAGTTCTGATTTGATTACCGATATCGTTATTGGTATGTCTGATGGGCTTACGGTGCCTTTTGCTTTGGCTGCTGGTCTTAGTGGTGCTGTAGATAGTACAGGCATCATTATAACAGCTGGGCTGGCAGAGGTTGCTGCAGGTTCTATTGCTATGGGGTTAGGTGGCTTCCTTGCTGGTAAAACAGAAGTAGACCATTATAACTCAGAGCTTAAAAGAGAGTGGGATGAAGTAGAGAAGGTGCCTGAAAAAGAGAAGCAGGAAGTGAGAGATGTGTTTGCCGAAATGGGATTGAGTACAGAAGTACAGAACCACATAGCAGATGAACTGGTAAAGGATAAACAAAAGTGGGTTGACTTCATGATGAAGTATGAATTGGGTTTGGATAAACCTGAGCCAAAGCGAGCCAGAAACAGCGCATTCAATATAGGGCTGTCTTATATAGTTGGTGGTTTAGTACCACTATCTCCATATTTCTTTGTAACCAACCCCGAAGACGGGCTGAAAATATCGGCTGCTATTACTGTAGTTTGCCTGTTTATCTTCGGCTATTTCAAGGCAAAAGTAACAGGACAGAATAAACTGAAAGGTGCATTTTATGTAGCATCAATAGGTTCTGCTGCAGCCGCTGCTGCTTATATGATTGCTAAGTTATTTGACTAACGCTTGTCTTTAATTTCTGTAAGACAGTTTTCTGGATAGGCTATTTTTTCAAGATACAGGCCATGACCCGTAACATTGAAGTAGGCTTTTGTACAATCCCTTGCTTCAATAATTTTCCTGAACTCTTCAATACTGTAATTGCCGCGTGCTACTTGTAGCTGTGTTGCAACCAAGCCTCGTACCATACCTCGCAGAAAACGGTTTGCTTCTACAATGTATTGCAACTCTCCGTTTCGCTGCAGCCAATACGACTGCATAATAGTGCACTTGAAAGTTCTGGTTTGTGTATTGCGTTTAGAGAAGCTTTCAAAATCTGTATACTCTTTCAGTATCTCTGCTGTCTGGTTTAGGATGTCGGTGTTCAGATGGTAAGGAAAATACAGTGCTTTTTCCTGCAGGAATGGATTTTTGTTACTATAAATCCTGTACCTGTATTGCCTGCTGATAGCATCAAATCGGGCATTCAACTCAGGGTTTTCTGCAATAAACAATGCTTTGGCAGCTACTTTTTCATGCAGTATCGCGTTCATCTTGTAAAGGAATGCAGGGTGCAGTTCTTTTTCAGTATCAAAATGGTAGAAGCTTGATAAAGCATGTACGCCTTCATCTGTACGGCTGGCACCAAAAGATATAACAGACTCGCGGAGCAGGGTAGATAATGCCTGATTTACAGCAAGCTGAACCGTAGGTATATCACCTTGTAGTTGAGAGCCGTGAAAGGCAGTGCCATCATACATTACTTCCAGAAAGTATCGAGCCATGCAGTACGTTTCAAACCGCAATATTAGCTCTTTTAGAGGGGAAATTAATGGTGATAGGGTAATATGGTAAATCTACGCTAATATCTTATTGGGATACAGAACACATAGCAAGATTCATGAATGCTTAGCAAAGCTATGCCTTAGCATAGTCTGCGCTTGTAGAATTATTTACAGATTGTAATATGTGCAGAAGAAATTCTACATCAGGACGAAACTGATTTTCGGTTTTTGAATTTCTCCAGCCTTTTACCAATAAACCAAAATGATAAAGCCAGTATCAGGAAGAATATGCCCTTGTTTGTACTATCCCAGAAGTATTCAAAATATCTGGTGTACAGGTTGGCAAGCAATGCTATAATGCCAATATCTCTGGCAGCGTTTTCTTTGTATTTGATGCCCAGTAAAAAACTGGCTACCCCAGCAATTGCAAAAACGATTGCATAAATGATAACCTGCGTTTGTCTTACTTCAGCCCATTTTGCAAGGCTGTTATAATTGCCAAATATCGAAACGCCCCACACGCCTGTGAAGAATATAATAAGCCCTGCCAGATAGTTTATTCGCTTGCTGAATGATACCGTGCCAACCTTCTTTTGTGCTAATGAAGCCAGTATTATCAATATCCCGAATACGCTGAATCTTACAGGATAATTCATGCCAAGAAACAAGTCTTCATGGCTTAACCAAGCACTGAAAGCACCAAACCATCCCATAGTAGCAAGTATGCCTGCCATCCAAAGTGCGTGAGACCTGACGAAACCTGCAAGTGCAAATAGCACAACAGCTATGCCCAACAACAAGCCCGAATAGTTGGGACCTTCTCCAGTTTCTTTACTGTAATACGTCAGTGCGGTAACTGTAAGCAAACCGCCTATCACGGCATATATTTCAAAAGGCGCTGCATTAATGGTGCTTTTCTTCTTTTTAAGAAAATAGAACCAGAGTACAGAGAATACTGTAAAGAGTATGGCAATAAAAAAGTTAGTAAGCGAAAAATGCTGCTTCAGCTTTTCCAGAAATTTGTCGTCTATAAAAATGGCCGCAAATGCCAATAGTATGCAGGATAAGGCAATGAAAAAGAAGTATTGTGCAATTTGCTGTGTAGTGCTTTTAGGTTGCTCTAAAGTATCTAACAGCTCATCAGCCTTCGGTTTGTCGATGTTGCCGTTTTTTACCCACTTATTAATAGTGTCGGTAAGTAATTTATAGTCGTTCTGGTCGGTCTTTAATTTCATAATGGGTTTCCAAAGATAAGTTTGGCAATTATTGTACCGAAAAAATAAGCCTCGTGGAAAACGAGGCTTCTGTTACATATAGAGGATAAGAGAGAACGTTTTGAGTATCACTAATTTATGATGATTGGGAGGGTAAAAATATATCAAAATCAATAGATTAGCAAGATTAGTAATGCTTTAATTCTGATAATACGTATAACTACGTACCCTAAAACTTGAAATTGTACGTAATACTTGGCAGTATCGGGAAGATTGATACTTGTTTAACGGTCGCTTTCACACCCTGATTTACATCGCCCTGTGTATCTACATACAGGAAGTATGGGTTTTGCCTGCTATATACATTGTATATAGAGAATGCCCAGCTACCTTGCCACCTGCGTTGTTTTTTACGTTTGGGAGTATAAATAGCAGATAGGTCGAGACGATGGTATGGGAATAGTCTGTAAGCATTCAGGTCGCTGTATTGTGGTACAACTTGTGTTTGTATGAAATAATAGTTGGTTGGCAAGGTTATAGCATTACCTGAACCATAAATGAATACGCCTGATACAGTCCATTTTTTAGAAAGCTCATAAGTAGCAACCAACGATACGTCGTGCCTGCGGTCATACTTGGCAGGGTATCTTTTACCGTTGTTAAGGTCATTGAATGTTCTATATGTCCATGCGAGTGTATAACCTATCCAACCCGTGAATTTACCTTTTGTTTTGTTTATGAAAAACTCAGCACCATACGCTTCGCCCTTGCCGAATACGAAATCAAGTTCAGGATCCTGAATGGTAGATGGTATATAACCCTCTCGGTATTCTACCTGATTTCTCATGTCTTTGTAGTAAACCTCAACAGATGTTTCCAACTTGTTGTCTAACCAGTTTTTGAAATATCCTACTGAATACTGCCATGATTGCTGTGGTTGTACAATCAGTGTACTTGGTACCCAAAGGTCGGTAGGCAGTGTACTACCATTGTTTGATACCAGGTGAATGTATTGATACGCTTTGCTTACGCTTGCTTTGATGGATGAGCTGTTTGTGATATCAAAACGCATATTCAGGCGTGGTTCTAGGCCACCATAGGTTTTTACAATTTCTCCATTTGAATAAACAGTACTATCTAATCGCTTTCCGTTAAAGTCTGTTTTGTATGATATGTATGGGCCTGTTTGTCCGAAGAATGAATAACGTAAGCCAGCTGTTATACGCAACCATTTAGTAGGTTCAAAATCATCTGATATATACGCTGCACCTTCATGTGCATATTTGATTAAAGCATTGTTTGGCTTCAGCTCAACAGCACCTGCCTGTCCTGATATTTGATTTGGTATAAACTTGTGGTAGGTATAAGCTATACCTGTTTTTATTTTATGGTTGAAGGAAGTATAGTAGTCTAAATCAACCTTACCATTCCAGTCGCGCACACCTGATGCCAGTTTGAATTGGAATTCATTTTGTTTTGCTGAGAATGCAAACTTATAGTCGTTATATACAGCCGTTGCATTCAGGAATAGTTTGTTATTAAACAGGTGATTCCAACGCAATGTGGCAGTACTGTTACCCCAAGGTATATCGGCGTTGAAAGACCCGCTACCGCTTGCAAATTTGAATTTATCCTGACCGAAATAACTACTAAGGTATATCCTGTCTTTTTCTGTTATTTTGTAGTTAGCTTTCAAGTTCGCATCATAGAAGTGATAACCGGAACCTGAAAATGCACCTGTTACAAATGGTTTAACGAGCACATCAATATATGTTCGCCTGCCAGATAAAATGAATGAGCCTTTATCTTTTTTTATCGGACCCTCAAGCGTAAGGCGAGATGCAATAAGGCCAATACCACCTTCCCCATGGTATTCTTTCATATTACCTTCTTTCATAGATACATCTACTACAGAAGATAAGCGACCACCATAATTGGCAGGCATACCACCTTTTATAAGTGTTACATTTTTAATGGCGTCTGTATTGAACACAGAGAAGAAGCCAAATAAGTGACCTGTGTTGTAAACTACTGCATCGTCCAGTAATATCAGGTTTTGGTCCGGGCCGCCTCCACGTACATAGAAACCTGAATTACCTTCACCTGCAGATTGTACACCGGGCATCAACTGCAATGCTTTCAGGATGTCCGTTTCGCCGAATATTACCGGCAGTGTTTTTATTTTATCTGCAGACAGGCTAATAGTACCCATTTGAGTGCCTTTTACATTTTCATCTCTTCGTGTATCAGAGATTACTACATCCTGCAATCTGGTTTTACTCTGTAGCTCAGCATCTATCTTTTTACTTTCAGTAAGTGTTACTGCCTCAGTTTTGCTGGCAAAGCCTGCATATGAATACATAACCGTATATGTGCCTGCAGGCACAGTAAGTGAGTAGAAACCATAATTGTTGGTTTCAGTACCTTGTCCTGCTTCTTTTACAAATATTATAGCACCAATAATAGCTTCACCGCTTTCTTTGTCTTTTACATAGCCACTAAGCGTTACTCTTTTCTGTGCTAATATTGATTGTGGTATGATACTGAATAGGGCTATCAGGGTAACGAACGATGCAATTATCTTTCTGCTATGCATATAAAATGATGGTGTTGAGCTATTTATTTTGTTGAATTCTGTTCAAAAATGCATGTAAAATTAAGGTATGCTTCAATGCTAAACGTATCTGTCGTAAATTTGTTGGCTTATGTTAATCGCATTACAAAATATTTCATTTCATTTCGGCTCAAGAACAATTCTGGAAGATGCCAGTTGGCAGATAGGAACGGGCGAACGTATTGGTTTGGTTGGTAGCAATGGGGTAGGGAAATCTACGTTATTGAGGCTAATAACAAGAGAATATACACCTGATGCAGGTACTATTAATAAACCCAAAGATGTAACGATAGGGTTCTTTAATCAGGATTTGCTAAGTTTCTCTACAGATAACTCTATTCTTTCAGTAGCCATGACAGCTTTTGAGCGTGCGCATGAGATTGAAAAGGAAATGCAGCGATTGATACAGGAACTGGAGACAAAACCTGATGATGCTCAGTTATTGGACGATTATAGCCATGCCTTGCATGATTTTGAAGTAGCGGGAGGTTATGAGATGGAACACCGGAGTGCGGAAGTTTTGGAGGGCTTAGGTTTTTCTACGGAAGATTTGCAACGTCCATATAATCAGTTCAGTGGTGGATGGCGTATGCGTGTATTGTTAGCTAAAATGATGCTACAAGCACCGGACTTACTATTACTCGATGAACCTACCAACCACTTGGACCTACCATCCATAGAATGGCTGGAAAGGTATTTGATAGGTTATCCGGGTAGTGTTGTAATTGTATCGCACGATAGGTACTTCCTGGATAGGATGGTGACGAAGATTGTAGAGGTATGGCAACAGGATTTGCATCAGTATAGTGGCAACTATACCTTCTACCAGCAAGAGAAGGCTGAACGTATGGAACTGCAACAACGTGCTTTTGAAAATCAGCAAGACTATATACGCCAGCAAGAGCGTTTTATTGAGCGCTTTAAGGCAAAAGCTTCAAAAGCTGCACAGGCACAAAGTGCCATGAAAAAGCTTGACAGGCTTGACCGTATAGAAGCGCCTGATGGCTCTACACCGGTAATGAACATCAACTTTGACGTGGCTGTACAACCGGGTAAAATCATCTGTACGCTGAAAGACGTTACAAAACGTTTCGGAAAGCTGACGATACTTGAGAATGCAGGCGGTGAAATATTACGTGGTGATAAGATAGCACTGATTGGTGCCAATGGTAAGGGTAAGTCTACTTTGCTGCGTATCATAGCAGGAGTAGAGCCTATTGAAGGTGAGCGTAAAGGTGGGCATAATGTAGAAGAGAGTTTTTATGCGCAGCATCAGTTAGAATCGCTGAATGTAGAAAATGAAATATTGGATGAACTGAAGCAGGCAGGTACAGGTAAAACAGAATTGGAATTGCGACAACTGCTGGGCTGCTTCCTTTTTAGTGGGGATGATGTTTTCAAGAAGATAAAAGTATTGTCGGGTGGTGAAAAGGCCAGGGTGGCATTGGCAAAGACTATTGCCATGAAGGGCAACTTCTTGATGCTCGATGAACCTACCAACCACTTGGATATGCAGTCTGTAGAAATGCTGATTGATGCATTGAATAAGTATGAGGGCACCCTGATACTTGTTTCACACGATCGTTATTTCATCAAAGAAACTGCTAATAAAATATGGTGGATAGAAGAAGGACAGATTAAGGAGTTTGTAGGTAGTTACGATGAATGGGGCGTATTTATGGCAGACCGTGAAAAACGCTTGAAACAGGCAGCAGCACCAACTGCTGAGAAAAAAGAGGTAAAGCCAGTAGAGCAACCTAAACCAGTAAAGAACGATAACGAAATAAGAGAACTGCGTAAAGAACATCAAAAACAACAAAAGCAGTTTCAGAAGCTTGAAGAACAACTGAATAAGTTGAATACTGAAAAGGCTGAAATTGAAGCACAGTTATCTAACCCAGAAGTTTATTCAGATAAAAATAAGTTTGCCGAACTGGATACAAAATACAAGCAACAAACATCGCAGATTGATGCGCTGACGAAAGAATACGACCGCGTTTTTGAACTGGTATTAGAACTTGAAGAAAAGATTGGTTCATAACAGGGTATTGTATTCGCTTTTGTATATAATTACCTTTACAGTAAGAATTTTTAAATATAGTATATGCCATCATTTGATATTTCCAGCAAGGTAGACCTGCAAACACTGGATAACGCAATAAATATTGCAAAAAAAGAAATAGACAACCGCTACGATTTTAAAGGCTCTCATGTTTCTATAGAGCTGAATAAGAAAGACATGATTGTAAATGTGGAAGTGGAAAGTGATATGCAACTGAAACAAGTAGAAGATATTCTTATCACAAAATCTATGCGTCAGGGGCTTGAGGCAAATTGCTTTGATCTTAGTAAAGAACCTGGTGCATCAGGTAAGTACATCAAGAAAGCTATCCCTGTTAAAAATGGTATTGATAGGGAAATGGCAAAGAAAATTGTCAAGCTGATAAAGGATAATGGATCAAAAGTTCAGCCGGCAATTATGGATGATATCATTCGTGTAACGGGTAAAAAGATAGATGACCTGCAAGAAGTAATTCAACTATGTCGTTCTTCTAACCTTGATATTCCGTTGCAGTTTGTAAATATGAAATCATAAGAAATAACAAAGCCCCGATATTCGGGGCTTTGTTATTTTAGAAATTGTGTATAGCATCTTTAAACATTGGTTGCACCAAATCTTTTTCTGAAACGATGGCATCTTTAAGGTCTATCTTCCAGTCTATATTCAATGAAGTATCTGCATAGTTCACTCCGCCTTCTGCAGATTTGTCATAGAAGTTGTCGCACTTATAAAATACTTCAGCAGTTTCAGAGAGCACGGAATAGCCATGCGCAAAACCACGTGGTATCAGAAACTGACGTTTGTTTTCTGCAGATAGTTCTACACCAAACCATTGTCCGTATGTTGCGCTGTCTTTACGCAGGTCCACTACAACATCCCAGATAGTACCTTCCAATGCACGTATCAGTTTTGTTTGTGCACTTGGGTTGTTCTGATAGTGCAAACCGCGTAATACATTGATGGTAGAACGTGCTTGATTGTCTTGTACAAATGGTATATGATAGCCAATTGCGGCTTCCAGTGTTTTAGCATTGTAGCTTTCGAAGAAGTAACCACGGTCGTCATTGAATACACGAGGTTCCAGTATCAGTAAGCCTTCAATAGGCGTTTTAATTACATTCATTATTTAGCCAGTTGTGCAATTACTTCAAGGAAGTTTGTTGTAATAAAATTCAGTTCTTCGGTTGTAAACTCTGTATGTATAGGCAGAGAAATTACACAATCCTGCAGCATATCCGTTGTTGGCAAAACAAAGTCTGCACCACCAAATTCTTTCAGCATGTTTTGTTTGTGGCATGGTACAGGGTAGTATATCATGCTTGGTATTTTGCGTTCAGCAAGCAGCGCCTGTACCTGATCGCGGTTCACGCCCTTCAGTTGCAGTGTGTATTGATGGAAAACGTGTTTGCTGTAAGCAGCACGGAATGGTGTAACTATGTGTGTATTACCTTTGAAAGCATTGTCATAGTAATCTGCTACAGCACGACGTGCATCGCAGTATTCATCCAGATGCTTCAGTTTGATGCGCAACACAGCAGCTTGTATGCTATCAAGGCGGCTATTACAACCTACCATTTCATGATAATAACGAACTTTTTGCCCGTGGTTAGCAATCATCTTTAATTTTTCTGCCAGTGCGTCATCGTTAGTAAACATCGCACCACCATCGCCATAGCAACCCAGATTTTTTGATGGGAAGAAAGACGTACAGCTTATCAACCCCATAGAGCCATTCTTTACTGTTCTGCCATCGCTGAATGTATAGCTGCCGCCTATTGCTTGTGCATTATCTTCAATAACGGGTATGTTGTGTTCATTTGCTATCGCTAGCACAGCTTCCATATTAGCACTCTGCCCATATAGATGAACAGGAACTATTGCTTTTGTATTTGGAGTGATGGCTTTCTTTAGCGCATCAATATTCATTGTAAATGTATCTGCGTCAACATCTACAAATATCGGTTTCAGGCGCAGCAAAGCCATTACTTCAACTGTAGCGATATATGTAAACGAAGTAGTTATAACCTCATCACCAGGCTTTACATCAAGTGCCATCAGTGCGATTTGAAGGGCATCTGTACCGTTGGCACAAGGTATAGCATGTTTTACGCCAATGTATTGAGCTATTTCTTTACCAAACTCCTGTACATCCGGACCACCAATAAATGCAGTTGTGTTTATCACATTCTGTATAGCAGCATCTATTTCAGGTTTTATCTTTTCGTATTGACGCTTAAGGTCAACCATTTGTAAATTGAACATATATCGCTTTTCGGACTGCAAACCTACGCCTTAGCCTTCATTCATCAAAGTATAATGTTATTGTAAAAAGGCTGTTTTACCTTTTTTCTAACAGATTATTCCATCGTTTTTCTTGTATCTTCACGGCGTTTATAGCTGTTTTTGTATGAATAAAGCCATTGCTTCATTACTTCTTATTTGTACCCCTATCGTTTCATTTGCTCAGGACGAGTTGTTTGGTAGTACAAAACAAGCTGCCAGAAAGGGACTGATAATTGGTGTGAACGGCAATTATGATATACCCGCCGGGGATATGGCTAAGCGTTTTGGCAATAGCTTCAGGATAGGAGGTAATATTTCATATAAGACTACAAAAAACTGGCTCTTTGGTGCAGGTATAGATTTCATTTTTGGAAATAATATTAAAGAAGACTCTTTATTGATAAATCTCAAAGATGCTACAGGTTCTGTAATTGCGCAGGATGGACAACGCATTGGCGTAGGTACTTTTGAAAGAGGGTATATGATTGGTGTAAATGCGGGCAAGATTATCAATCTTGGAAAAAGAAACGGTGATAACGGTATTCTCTTGCTGACTACAGTTGGCTTTATGCAACATAAAATAAACATTTATGACCGCACCCAGTCCACACCACAACTCAGTAAAACCTATAAAAAGGGCTATGACAGACTTACAAATGGTGCTTTTATAGAAGAGTATATTGGTTATGCATATTTTGCTAATAATGGCCTGATTAATTTCAATATAGGTTTGGATATAACGGCAGGCTTTACTAAGGGTAGGAGAGATTACTTGTACGATGTACAACGTACTGATGATAAGTCGCGTCTCGATATTTTCTTTGGTATTCGTGGCGGTTGGTATATCCCGATATTCAAAAGAAAATCTGAAGAGATATTCTTTGAATAGGTTATGAGTTGTAATGTCTATTGATGATGCTCAAAAATGATTGTACTGTATCATTTTCCGAATCCCATTTGAAGTTGGCTTTCAGCCAATCTATAGCTTGTTGATTACTATCAAAATCACCTACTTCTTTTATTGTAGTATCGTATAGTTCAGTATTGTTTTTGAACAATTCACTGATGAACTGGTATTTGTCATTAATGCCTATTAACTGTTCTATAGGTGCTTTGTTTGCTTTTATTATCGGTACAGGAATATTCACAACAGGTGTAGTAGTAGTTAAAGCCTGTTTTTGAACCGGTTGTGCAATGATTTCTTGAATAGGCTCTTCAACCTTTACAGATATAGGGTTGTAGCAACATCTGGTACCTCTGTTCTGAATGTTAGTTTGCTTTTTATCTCTGCCATATCTGCATACAACACCCTTGTGTAGTCCATCATCAGGTCTATTTCTATCAATGTTGCCTTGTCTCCTTTATGAGCAATTTCATTGATTTTTTGCAGAAGCATTTTGATGCGTTGCATGTGGTGAGGTATTAGTTTTTAACAGTTAGTGTTCTGAATACATCTTCAAGCGACACTGTTTCAGTGGCAATAGCACTGATGTTCAGATTGTTGTTAAGTGCCATTTGCATTACTTCTTTGCGAAGTTCATCGGGTTTATTAGTAAATAGTTTCCAACGATTATTTCCTGCAGATTCTACTTTTTGTACATATTTCAGGTTGTTCAGAGCTGTTTGCTCAACCATAGACTCAAAACTCACCAATACTATATCCTGCTTGGTGTTTGTTTGCTGTATTTTATCAATACTGTCATCTGCTGCTATTACACCATTGTTAATGATGATTACCCTGCTACACATAGCTTGTACTTCCTGCATAATGTGTGTGGAAAGCAAAACAGTTTTTTCTTTACCTATGCGCGTTATCAGCTCCCTGATTTCTACAATCTGATTAGGGTCAAGACCAGTGGTTGGTTCATCAAGTATCAGTACTTGCGGATTGTGTAACATTGCTTGTGCAAGACCAACGCGCTGTTTATAGCCTTTAGAAAGCATCCCGATTTTCTTGTGTGCTTCCTTGTTAAGGCCAGTAAGCTCTATCATTTCTTCGATACGAGCTTTAGATTTACTGCCGAGTTTATGAATACCTGCACTCATCTCCAGATATTCGCGCACATACATGTCATAGTACAGTGGGTTAGACTCCGGCAGATAGCCAATAGATTGGCGAACTTCCATTGGTTGGGTGTATATATCGTGTCCGCAAACTTTAATATTGCCAGATGTTGGAGGCAGATAGCCGCATATCATCTTCATTGTAGTAGATTTACCTGCACCATTAGGTCCAAGAAAACCTACAATCTCTCCTTTTTTTAATTCAAAACTGATATTATCTACCGCTCTCTGACTACCGTATATTTTAGAAACAGCACTAACTACTATTGACATGGATGCAATTTACATAATTCTTAAAAGCATAAAAGAAAAGCCGGGTAATCATTACCCGGCTTTTCAGATATTTTATAAAAAAATTACAAACCTTATAGCTTAGTACCTGTGAAGTTATAAGAACGAATTACACCGTTTTCTTTTTCAACAGACTGGAATGTCAACTTTCTTGTAGCATCATCATAAGATATAGTGATGTTACGGCCACCGTAATTAGGATCACTCAGGATGATAACATTATTTGGGTTTATTGTAGCTATAATAGTATCCTGGTAGCGTTTTGTCCTGTAGAAGCCTACTGTTGCAGGATATTTTACAAGGAAAATACGTGCAGAGTCCGTCATAGGGGGCTCTTCATTAACTTTTGTAATACCAACATAACCACCAATGTACCTGTCAGCTATTTTATTTTCGCATTGTGTGCCTTCATAACCAGACGGGCATTTACAGAGGTTGTCTGCGCAAGTACCACCATTGCGGCAATTCAGTTTCAGACATGAGTCATCATTGCAGGATGTGTACAATACTGTGCTGGATATGCCTAAAAATGCTACTGCCGATATGAGGGTATGTTTCCAAAGCTTCATGCTAAAAGAATCGTTTTATTTATGCCAAAATACAAAATTATTTTACGTTTTATAGCTATTAGCCGTTTTTTTCTGTGCTAAACGCATTCCAGCCTTGCGCTATGAGTTTATGCTTGTTTCCGCCTTTGGTCAGCAGATTAGCACCTTCTGAAGCTTCTGTCATATAACCAATAACGCTTATCTGCTCGCTGAGAGTTATTTTTTCATAGTCTTCTTGTTTAATAGTGAACAGAAGCTCATAATCTTCACCGCCACTTAAGGCACAGGTTGTTGGGTCCAGATTGAACTCAAGTGCTGTTTCCTTGGTTTCGTCATGTATAGGTATCTTTTCTTCATATAAAATACAGCCTTTGTCGCTGTTTTTACATAAATGCAGTATTTCAGAACTAAGCCCGTCGCTTACATCTATCATAGATGTAGGTTTTATGTCATGCTTTTCCAACCATCCAATAATGTCTGCTCTTGGTTCAGGTTTCAGAATCCGGCCTACAGTATAGGCTTTATTCTGTAAGTCGGGTTGTACACCCGGGTTTTCAAGATATATCCTCTTTTCCCTTTCAAGCAGTTGTAATCCTATATATGCCGCGCCTAAATCTCCTGAAACACATAGTAAATCACCTTTTTGTGCGCCTGAACGTGTTACATATTTATCAGGTGCCACTTCTCCGATAGCTGTAATGCTTATTACAAGTCCTTTTTGGGAACTGCAGGTATCTCCACCAATCAGATCTACATTAAACTTATCGCAAGCGGCATAAATGCCTTCGTATAATTCGTCAAGAGCCTCTACAGAAAACCTGTTGGATATACCTATACTGACAGTAACATGTGTTGGTGTGGCACACATTGCATATAGGTCTGAAAGATTTACTGCAATTGCCTTATAACCCAGATGTTTTAAAGGCGTGTACATCAGGTCGAAATGTATACCTTCAAGTAGCATATCGGTAGTAATAACCGTCTGCCTGCCGAAATGGTCTATAACGGCAGCATCGTCCCCCACACTTAGTAGAGTACCTGCCTGTTTCGTTTCGTTATTTTTAGTTAGGTGGTCTATTAGTCCGAATTCTCCTAAAGATGCTATATCTGTACGTTCTTCACTCATTTATTAAGATTGTTTCTTTCTTATCAATCGCAGCATTTCTTCGTGTATATGCCCATTGGTAGCCAGTGTTTCTTTATCAAAAACACTGTATGCGTCACCTTCAAAATTAGTAATTCTGCCACCCGCTTCCTGTACTATGAGGTAACCGGCTGCCACATCCCAACTACTCAGGTTGTACTCCCAGAACCCATCAAACCTGCCACATGCTACCCAGCAAAGGTCTATAGCTGCAGAGCCCAGACGCCTGACAGGCAATCCTTCCATAATAAACCTTTCAAATACCCTTATTGGGTGCTCTTTAGAATCGGGCCATTTATATGGGAAGCCTGTAACAAGGCAAGCTTTGCGGAAATCTGATTTAGTAGATACAGATATTGGTTTATCGTTCAGGAATGCACCTTTGCCTTTTTCAGCAAAGAAAAGCTCATTCATCATAGGGTTGTAAACAGCGCCTAATATAAGGTCTTCATTATGCTTCAGTCCTATACTGACACAGCATAATGGTATACCATGTGCAAAGTTTACAGTGCCATCTATAGGGTCTATTATCCACTGATAGGGAGAGTCCTGTATCATTTCACCTACTTCTTCACTAATTATGCTGTGGGTAGGGTAGTGCTTGCGGATGATTTCAATGATTCTCTTTTCAGAGTGTTTGTCTACCTCTGTTACCAGATTGTTGATGCCTTCTTTATTATCAACCGTAAAACTACCCTGAAAGTAGTCTGAAATTATCTTGCCGGCCTCTCTTGTAGCCTCATATAGTACCTCTTTTAATGCTGTCATGTCAGAGCTTCAATTCTTTACCAAGATAATAATCTATTACCTTAAGTTTAAATATCAAATCGTATTTAGCCTTTGCCAGATTAGCTGATGCTGTGTACAAATTGTTTTGTGTAGTCAGGTATTCAACAGTATTGGTCAGTCCCAGGTCATAGCGCTTTTGCGCAAAGTCAAATGCTCGTTGTGCAGAGCTGGCAGCCCTGTCAGCAGCATTGTATTTTTGGATGGCATTCTTTGCGTCATTATAGGCTTTATAAACATCTTGCTTCAGTTTCAACTCTGCCTGATATTTATTTAACTCTTGAGAGAGCATGTTGATTTTAGCCTGCTTAACAGAATATTGTGCCTGCCAACCATTGAATAACGGTATGTTCAGACTTAAAGAAACTGTTTGACGGAAGTTATTATCCAATTGTTCACCAAGGGGTACATCTTTGGTGGTATATGTGCCATCATACCTGTATACATTTAATACCGTATCTAATACGGGTACTATATCTCCGGTAGGCCTGATGCCAGTAATGTTGAAACCGGTATATTCTTTCACTGTGCTCGACCAGTTGCTACCCAACTGTGCGCCCATTCCTAATTGTGGTAGCAAACCACCTTTGGCAGCCCATAAGCTTTTTTGAGTTGCTTTCAGTTTATACTCACTGCTACGTATAGTTCCGAAGTTTTTAGCTGCCTGTACATAAATATCTTCAGGAGTTAAACCAGCATCCATATTCAGTATCCCCAGATTGCCATTCGGCACATCTACATTAAACGGAATTTGAAAATCCAGATTCAGTAATGCTTTAATATCAAGAATAGATGAGGTGTAATCTGATATTGCTGTAATAAGATTGGCACTGTCGCTTGCCAATTGAGCTTCCAATTGAGCTACATTCAATTCCGGTAAGCGGCCTGCTTCAGCAAACTTTCTGGTTTGCGCTAATTGCGCATAAGAAAGCTCTACCTGCTTTTCGCTCACCTTAACTTGTTCTTTAGCGAGCAGTGCTCTTAAATAACCTGTGGCAACATTCAATGAAACATCATTACGAAGCTGGTCTAAATCTGCAGTTGCAGCCAAATAGTTGTATTTGCTGGCGCTGATTTGATTTCTTTTTTGAAACCACCCGAAAAGTAACACATCTGCATTGCCGCTAAGGCTCAGGAAGTCGTAACTGGTACCCTGTACAAACTGGTTGGTTGTCGGGTCTACCGAACGGCCAAAGCTGCGACCTAAGGCAGCAGAGCTATTTACGTTTGGTAATTGTGATAACTTATTCTGAAGATTTGTAAGCTTGGCCAATCGCTTATTCAGCTCATTTTGCTGAATAGAGATATTATGATCTAAAGCGTAATTGATGGTTTTCTGCAACGACCATACGTCTTCAGATTGAGCTTTTGCTGAAACAGTTGTGATAAGTAAGCAGAGCGTTAATATGCGGCGCATACAACAAAAATAGCGCAAATACATAAGCCGCACATACCCATAGCGTTTTTTAACGCTTCTATTTTTTCCCTTTTTTAGATTTTTGCTTCTTTTCGTCCTCGCAAGGTGTTATCTGCGGATCCTGACTTTCGTCTATCTGTATTGGCAGTATTACTGTTTGCTGTTGGTTATTGCTTTGGCTCATAGCTTCCAGGTATTCCTTATAACCTCCAAACTGAGCCATAAGCTGTGTGCCCTCTCTTGTCAGTTCAATTTTGCCTGCATTACCAAAGCCTATTACAGGGCTAATCCATCCGCTGGCAACCATCACATCCCATATTCGTTCTATTTCCTTCAATGGCAATTTAACACCGTTCGGCTCGTAAATGTCTTTATCAATATGCAGTGCTTCTTTGTCGGCATTGTTATAAAGGCTTTTCAGTATTAGGTCTATCACAGCCTTATCAAGACTGCTTCTGTCCAACACTATTGTTGGTTTCACTTTCATTCTTCTGAGTACTCGCCTGTTTTTTTCCGTTGCCATGTTGTAAATGTAAATAACTCCTGATTATAGACGGCAATACCGCCATAAATACAGATTACATAAGACAAAACTGCTATATTTTCAGGTGTGTTTGATGTATAAAGACAACCTGTCCTGTACATTGCGCAACAAGCTGTCAATACGGCTTGAAAATGTTTTTGGAACAGTTTTTACAGAATAGAATTAAGAAACAAAGTAGCGTATGAATTTGAATAATTTCACCATTAAAGCTCAGGAAATGCTGCAACATGCGCAGCAACTGGCATTTAACAACCAAAACCCTAACATTGAAACTGCCCACCTTCTGAAAGCATTGATTGATGACGAAGAGGGACCGGTTTCTCACTTGCTCAAAAAGAACAATGTAAACCTCAATTTTATAGAGGGTAAGTTGGCTGAACAAATAAATAAACTGCCTAAAGTGCAAGGCGGAGAGCCTGCACAAACAATAAGTCGCGAAACGAATAATGTGATTCTGCGTGCAGGTAATGCTTTAAAAGAGTTTAAAGACGAATTTGTAACACAGGAACACCTGTTGATAGGTTTGCTGCAGGTAAATGATGACACTGCTAAGCTGCTGAAAGATGCAGGGCTTACAGAAAAAGGGCTTTTGGCAGCAATTAAAGATTTGCGCAAGGGTAGTACAGTAGGTTCGCAAACGGCAGAGCAGCAATACAACTCGCTGCAACGCTATGCAAAGAACCTGAATGAGGCAGCACGCAACGGCAAGCTGGACCCTGTAATTGGCCGTGATGAAGAGATACGCCGCACGCTACACATACTTTCTCGCCGTAGCAAGAACAACCCGATATTGGTTGGTGAACCTGGTGTTGGTAAAACAGCCATTGTAGAAGGTCTGGCGCACCGCATCATCAATGGTGACGTACCTGATAACCTCAAATCTAAAATCATCTATGCACTTGACATGGGGGCATTGATGGCTGGTGCTAAATACAGAGGTGAGTTTGAAGAACGCCTGAAAGCCGTAGTGAAAGAAGTAACAGAAAGCAATGGTGAATTGATACTGTTTATAGATGAGATACACACACTGATAGGTGCAGGTGCTATGGAAGGCGCTATGGATGCTGCCAATATTTTGAAGCCTGCATTGGCAAGGGGTGAGTTAAGAGCAATCGGAGCAACAACACTCAACGAATATCAGAAGTACTTTGAAAAGGATAAAGCGCTTGAGCGCCGTTTCCAAAGAGTGCTGGTAGATGAGCCCACACCTGAAGATGCGATTTCCATCCTCCGTGGTTTGAAGGACAGGTACGAAGGCCACCACAAAGTGCGTATTAAAGACGAAGCAATTATTGCAGCGGTAGAGCTGTCTCACAGATATATTACCGATAGGTTTCTGCCCGATAAGGCGATAGACCTGATAGACGAAAGTGCAGCCAAGCTGAAGCTGGAGATGAACTCTATGCCTGAAGAACTGGACGAACTGGAACGTAAAATCCGTCAACTGGAAATTGAGCGTGAAGCCATTAAACGTGAGAATGATGAAGACAAGCTTAAAGAATTGGGCAGAGATATATCTATGCTCATAGTACAGCGTGATACGTTGAAAGCTAAGTGGCAGGATGAAAAAGAAATAGTTGATAAAATAAACAAGGCAAAAGCAAGCATAGAAGTGTTGAAGCTGGAAGCCGAAAAAGCAGAACGTGACGGTGACTATGGTAAAGTAGCAGAGATACGTTACGGTAAGATAAAAGAAGAAGAAGAAAAGGTACAGCAATTCAGCGCGCAGCTTGACGAAATGGACAGCCAACACAAGCGCTTGCTGAAAGAGGAAGTGGATGCTGAAGATATTGCGGAGAATGTAGCCAAAGCAACAGGTATACCTGTACAGCGTATGCTGCAAAGTGAGCGTGAAAAACTGTTGCATTTGGAAGAAGAATTGCATAAACGTGTTGTTGGACAGGAAGAGGCAATACAAGTTGTCGCAGATGCCATCCGCCGTGGACGTGCAGGCTTGCAAGACCCGCGTAAGCCAATCGGTTCATTCATATTCCTTGGTACGACAGGTGTTGGTAAAACAGAACTTGCCAAAGCGTTGGCTGAGGTATTGTTTGATGACGATAATATGATGACACGCATAGATATGAGTGAGTATCAGGAAAAACACAGCGTAAGTCGTTTGGTGGGTGCTCCTCCGGGATACGTGGGTTATGATGAAGGTGGCCAGTTGACAGAAGCGGTACGCCGCAAACCATATTCGGTGATATTGCTTGATGAAATAGAAAAAGCACACCCTGATACATTCAACGTACTGTTGCAGGTGTTGGATGACGGTCGACTGACTGACAACAAAGGCAGGGTAGTAAACTTTAAGAATACTATCATCATCATGACTAGTAATATGGGTAGCCATATTATACAGGAGAACTTTGCAGAGATTGAAGGGAAGAACATAGATATGGTGGTAGAGGCTACCAAAGAGCAGGTGATGGACTTACTCCGTCAAACACTTAGGCCGGAATTCCTGAACCGTGTTGATGATATCGTGATGTTCCATCCACTGATGCGCAAAGAAATAAAAGGTATTATCCGCATTCAACTTGAAAATTTGCAAAAGCAATTATTGCAACAAGGCATCAACCTGCAGTTTTCAGACTATGCACTCGACTATTTGGTACAGCGTGGTTTTGACCCGCAATATGGTGCAAGGCCGTTGAAAAGGGTGATACAAAAAGATATAGTGAACCTGTTGAGTAAAAAGATAATAGGTGGCGAGATAGATAAAACAAAACCGGTGATGATAGATGTGTTTGATGGTATTGTGGTAATGAGAAACGACGCGTAAAAGGTTTTGTGATTTGGTTGGTTTTAATGGGCATCTGTGTTTACAGGTGCCTTTCTTTTTGCGCTATATTTACCAAAATAAATAAGAACAATGCGCACTATATTGGCTTTGTTGGTTTCAAATTGTTTTATGACTTATGCATGGTACGGGCATCTTAAAAAAGCTGGAGAAGTACCTTTGATAAAACTCATATTTATCAGTTGGGGTATAGCATTCTTTGAGTATCTCTTTATGGTTCCCGCAAACAACAAGTATGGTTTGCAGGAAGGTTATTCAGCATTTCAGCTAAAGACTATACAAGAAGTGATTTCGCTAGCAGTGTTCTGTGCATTCGCAATTTTCTTCCTCAAAGAACCATTTAAATGGAATTACGCAGTGTCTTTTGCACTAATAATTGGTGCGGTATATTTTATGTTTTATCCTTCTCGTTAGGGTCCAGTTTGAGTGTTTTTAGAACAGGTGCACTAAAGTAGGTTACCCCAACTACTACCATCGTCATAATACCACCAAATACTACGGCGGGTACAGTGCCCATCCATTTGGCAGTGAGACCACTTTCCATGGCCCCCAATTCGTTCGATGAACTAATGAACATGGTATTTACGGCAGCAACACGTCCGCGCATATTATCGGGCGTGTATAGTTGAAGAATGGTACCGCGGATAATGACACTTATCTGGTCGAATGCACCACCAAGTAGTAACGCAAAAAACGCTACCCAGAAATTGGTAGATATGCCGAATATAATGGTCGTAATACCAAACCCTGCTATGCTCCAAAGCAATTTAGGCCCTGCTTTTGTTTTCAGTGGTATGAATGCCAGGAAAGCAGACATTATGATGGCGCCGATTGCAGGGGCGGCCCTTAACCATCCAAAGCCTATTTCACCCACTTTCAGAATATCATCTGCATAAACAGGTAATAGCGCAGTGGCACCACCAAATAGAACTGCAAACATATCCAGTGAAAGTGCAGCCAACACCGCCTGTGTGCTGAATACAAACCGTAACCCTTCGCCTAAGCTCTTCAAGATAGGTTCTTTGCCATTACTGTGTATGGCTTGTTTCGGTATTCTCAGCAGTGCTATGAATGATATGAGTATTAGCAATAGCACAATTATAAGGCTTACGCTGAAGCCACTTAAGGCAATTATAAAACCACCCAATAATGGTCCTACAATAGCTCCCATATGCCATGCAGAGCTACTCCATATGCTTGCATTAGCATAGTGCTTTTTAGGTATTATCAAACCCAGTAAAGCAAATGTTGCAGGGCTTAAAAAAGCTCGAATAATACCACTTACAAACACACCTGCATATATGAGCCATACCGTTACGTCCTTACCTGCCATTGCCTGAAAGCTATTGGTTGCCAGCATAATGAAGAATGCAGATAGTGCCAGATAAGCAATTACCACTTGCATTAGTGTTGTTTTCTTTTCCCTTTGGTCAACAAAATGTCCCGAAAAGAGCGAGAATATTATGGCAGGTATTACCTCTGCCAGTCCTATAATGCCTAGTGATAACTGGTCTTTGGTTATTCTGTAAACAAGATAACTTATAACGGTTATTTGCATATTCAAGGCCATAATGATGGCAAGGCGCATCACCAGATAGTTTCTGAATATGGGATAGTTTAATGTTTTATTCTTGACTAAGAAAGATATGTATGGACGCATGATGGAGTAACAAATTTAGCATATAGCATAATTGAGATGCAGATAATTCAGTTAAATTTGCTTATTCATGGCTCAAACCGCGCAGATAATAGGCACCAGTATTAAACAGGCACTTCACGAACTTCGTGCAAACAGGCTGCGTACATTCCTTTCATTGTTAGGAGTCACCATAGGTATCTTTTGTATTATAGCTGTGCTTACCGTACTGGATAGCATGAAGAATAATATTAGTAAAGAGATGTCTGCGCTTGGTAGTGATATAATATATGTTGGTCGCTGGCCGTGGATGGATGAAGGTGGAGAGTATAAATGGTGGGAATTCTGGCGCCGACCGAGCATGTCTCCAAAAGAGTTGAGGGCAGTACAGGAAAATGTTTCCGGTGCGCAGTACGCGACATTATGTTTTACCAAGCGTGGTTTAGTAGTTAAGCATCAGGACCAGGAGTTGGAAGGTATATCAGGATATGCGGTTACAGATTATTTTGATAAAGTACAGAATATAGAGATAGCGCAAGGCCGCTACCTCAGCGGCTCGGAGCTATTAGGTGGTAGCAATGTAGCAGTAATAGGTGACGAGGTATACCATGAACTATTTGGTAATACCAATGCCATAGGTAAAACGGTTTCTTATCTCGGTAGGCAATTTCTGGTGGTCGGGATAATGAAAAAAGTGGGGCAGGATATGGCAGGCTTCAATTTTGACAGGGGGGTTGTGTTTTCATATTATGCAGCGTCATCTTTGTTAGATACACGTTCATTAAACAATGACCCAAACCTCATTATAAAAGTAGCAGATGGCAGAAGCCCTGAAGATGTGAAGTATGAAGTAGAAGGTGCATTGCGCAGAGAGCGAAAGATAAAACCCGGACAGAAGAACGATTTTGCCATGAACCAACTAAGTGAAGTATCAGCAAGGTTAGATATGATATTTGACAGTATCAATATGATTGGTGCTATTATAGGTGCTTTCTCATTAGTTGTAGGGGCATTCGGTATAGCCAATATTATGTTTGTAACAGTAAAAGAACGCACCAAACAAATAGGCTTGAAGAAAGCAATCGGTGCACGCTCGCGCAGTATACTTACAGAGTTTCTGATGGAAGCTATCACACTTTGTATAGCAGGTGGATTGATTGGTATTTTTATCGTGTTATTACTAAGTCTTGCACTCACTTACGGTGCAGATTTCCCTGTAACACTTTCGCTCAAAAACTTTTCTCTAGGCATAGGAATATCCGCGTTGGTTGGTATACTTGCAGGGTATATTCCGGCACGTGCTGCTTCCAGATTAAACCCTGTAGTGGCTATACGTTCAAATTAACAACATAATGGACAAGAATAAAGTACTCATACTTGATAAAGAACAAATAGATAGTAAGCTGCAAAGAATGGCTTACGAAGTATGGGAACATAACAGTAACGAAACAGCAGTTACACTGATAGGTGTTGAGACTACAGGTATGACGGTTGCGCAAAGTCTGGCAAACCGCATCAGAAAAATCAGCCCGCTGCAGGTAGATGTTTTGTCTGTAAGAATGAATAAACGCAATCCGCTTGCTGATAATATTACCATAGATGCAGACCTCACCAACAAATCTGTAGTGTTGGTCGACGATGTTTCTAATTCCGGTAAAACATTGCTGTATGCTTTACGTCCGGTGCTAGATTACAATACTTCGAAAATACTGGTTGCAGTATTGGTGGAACGCAAGCATAAAGCATATCCTTTATCACCTGATATAGTTGGCCATACAGTATCTACCACATTGCAAGAGCATATAGAAGTAGAAGCAACGGATGGTGAAATTACAGGTGCTTATTTGTTATAATCTCATATCAATTACTACTTCAAAGAATGATTACACTCGTTATACACGGCGGCGCAGGCAATATTACTCCTGCTATGATGACCAAAGAAATGGAAGCGGAATATGATGCAGGATTGAAAGCTGCATTAGATGCCGGTTATGATATATTGAAAGGCGGCGGTACATCTACCGATGCTGTTGTGGCTGCTATTGTTGAGTTGGAGAACAATCCGATTTTTAATGCGGGTCGCGGTTCTGTATTTACAAAGAAGGGGCTGCATGAAATGGATGCCATGATAATGAATGGTAAAGACCTTTCAGCAGGTGCGGTATCAGGTGTCAGGAATATAAAAAATCCTATTAAGCTGGCGCGCGAAGTAATGCTACATTCAGGGCATGTGTTTTTGAGTGGCAGTGGAGCAGGTGAGTTTGCATTGTCTCGCGGCATAGAGCAAGCAAAAGACGATTACTTTTTTAATAAACAACGATACGAACAATGGGTGAAAATACGTGATAGTGATTTCACCCAACTGGACCACGAAGGTGACAACCTAAAAGGAGGCACTGCACCTAATACCGATTATAAATTTGGTACTGTAGGTGCTGTAGCATTTGATACTGAAGGCAATCTGGCTGCCGGTACTTCTACTGGTGGCATGACCAATAAAAGGTTTGGTCGGATTGGTGACAGCCCGGTTGTGGGTAGTGGTACTTATGCTAACAATAATACCTGTGCTATATCATGTACAGGCCATGGTGAGTTCTTTTTGCGTGCTGTTGTAGCACACGATGTTTCTTGCCTGATGGAATATAAAGGGCTTTCGCTGCATGAAGCATGTAATATTGTTGTGAAAGATAAGTTGGTGAAAATGGGTGGTGAAGGTGGCCTGATAGGTGTAGATAAATATGGTAATCACGAATTCTGTATGAACTCAGCCGGTATGTATCGCGGCATGCGAAACAGCGAAGGGCGAGAGGAAATAGCATATTACGGACAATAAAAAAAGAGGGTAGTGATACCCTCTTTTTTTATTGTAATTAAAATACATTGTCTTTATAGTCAAGACTTTTAAAATATTCTCTGTCGCTAAGTAGTTTACGCTTTTGCAATTGCATCTGTATGAATGCAGTGAACGATGAAATAGGAGACAGTATGAATATGGCAACTATCAGTAGCCTTTTGAAGAGGACAACACGTCTTAATCTTTCAGGAGCTCCGGGGCCACCTTTGTCACGAATGAATTTTGCCCACTTTCTGAAATTTGTTATTGCCCTGCGTTCCAATACTATTAGGCCTGATTTAAGGTGTATTGCGCCAAGCATCAGTAATTCTTTATGGAGTAGAGCCAGTTTGTTTTCAGTCAGGTGCCTGTATATCGGCATTCCGAAACGCGATGCACGTTTCATATCCTGTTCCTGAATACCTGCTGCAGGCAACATGCCCGTTGCTTCTTTCTTACCTTTAAACATCCAACGGATGACAGTAAGTACTGAAACAAGATTTGGGTTGCTGTCGGTTAAAACAATATTCCCTATAAGATTAGCCTTCAGATTTTTGAAGTAACGCTTTACTACTTCCTGCCCATGTAGCCACATATTTCGGCAACCAATAACAGTGATTACATTTTTAC
Organism: Chitinophagales bacterium; assembly: GCA_017303395.1. Classification (GTDB taxonomy): domain Bacteria; phylum Bacteroidota; class Bacteroidia; order Chitinophagales; family Chitinophagaceae; genus Polluticoccus. The sequence goes on along the minus strand of JAFLBN010000002.1, from coordinate 248,166 downwards.
CACTGAGTATTTCGGCGTCTGTGCTCTGCAGAAAAGAACTTATGGGTAAAGAAGGATTGACAAACCAGGATGTGTATCCGAATATTACGAGGTCGTATTCTTGTTGTTTTATTTCCTGTGGTAATGGTTTCAGCTCAATAGGTATCAATTGCACTGTTTCAGGCATCACATCAAAAAACTCATTAGGCTTCCATGGTAGCTTATATGGCTTTACAGGCTCTATCAGAGCATAGTCAATTGTTACTTTATCTTTAACATCAGACAGGATATTATTCACAATATCAAGCATCTGCCCTGTCTGAGAGTAGTATAATACGAGGATTCGGGGTTTCATCATACGACTGTAAGATACAGATATGCGTAGGAGAAACGTGCACTTTCAGGAACCATTACCAGAATACGGTCGCCTTTTTTAACCTTGTTGGTGTTCATTAACTCTTCCAGCATCATATATGCAGATGCGCTACCTACATTGCCGACACGTGGCAGATTGTAGAACCATTTTTCGTTATTTATCTCAAGCCCAATGCTCTCAAGGTTTTCCTTGATGGGCTTTTTGAAAAACTCGCTGGACATGTGTGGCAGGAAATAGTCTATCTTATCGGATGTAAGATTGTATTTCTGCATCAGGCCTTGTAGAAACTCTCCACCTTTTTTAACAATATGCTCTGCCAGCATCTTTGTATCTTGCTTTACAGAGAATACGCTTTGTTTAGTCCAGTCTTCTATAGAAAGGTCATTCCATCCGGTTAATGAACCATCTTCATTTTTGACAGCACCTGCATACATACAGGTTTCCAGTTCATTGGCATAAGAAATGGTTTCAAGCCATTCTATCTTATAAGAATTACCGTTTTCATTAGGTTTAGATTGCAATAATACTGCCGCAGCACCATCACTCAGCATCCACCTTAGGAAGTCTTTTTCGAAAGCTATATAGCCGTTCTCTTCCAGTTTGGTCAGGTTTTCAGCTTCTGGTTCAAAGCGCGAAGCATGCATCCAAGTGCTCATTTTTTCAGAGCCACAGCCCGCAGCAGACTCTGCAATACCACTTGCAATAGCCATTTGGGCATATTTCAATGCCTGCACGCTGCTGCAACAAGTACCCATTGCAGAAATGAGTTCTACACCTTTGTTGATGCCCAAAGCACCATGTACCATAGAGCCGTGAGATGGTATTACCTGTTCGGGAGAGCTTGTTCCAACTGCCAGTATATCAATAGATTCTAGTGGAAGTGCTTCGTCAAAAAGACCGCGGATTGCGTTGGCACAAAGCTCGACATTGCTGTGTGTGCTTTTGCCATCGCGAAAAGCATAGTAGCGTGTTTTGATACCGTTATTACGCAGCACAATAGAGCGAGCCTTGGATGGTTTTCCATTAACCAATCCAAGTACTTTTTCCATTTCGTCATTACTAACAGGATCGTTGGGTAAAAACTTAGATAGCCTTGTAATATAAACGGGTCTCACGAACTTTCTTTCAATTTGGGATGCAAAAATAGTCATAATATCCTGCTTTACTAAGCAGTGTGTAAAAAAATGAGCGTTTAAAACGAAAGGGTAGCGTGGTAGCTACCCTTTGCAGAATATTCAGTAGAATTAATTCTATTCCTGATTTGGCTGGCTCATACCATTGATATTATAGTAATACATACCTCTGTATCCGGGGTAGAAACCTGCAATTTGTACCGCTTGTGTATTTGCCAGTGCCTTTTTCAGACTTTCTACATCGGTCACTGCCATATCATCTACAGATGTAATGATGAAGCCGTTCTTTATTCTAGCCTGCGCAAGGACACTTTTACCTGTATTAGTTACTACAACACCACCATTTACGCCATATTTTCTTTTTTCATCATTTGTCATAGGGCGTAGGTCTGCACCAAATAGTTTTGGTGTTCCTACTTCTTTTTTCAATTCAACACTAGTTGTTTTGGTTGCCCCGTTGCGTAGGTAGGTAATGCTTAGTTTATCTCCCGGATGGTATCTGGCAATCTGTTCTTGCAACTCAGGAGATGTGCGTACAGGAACTCCATTGATAGCAGTAATGAAATCACCTTTTTGCAACCCCGATCTTTCAGCCCCGCTACCGTCCATTATGCCTGTTATATACACACCGTTTGTTTTGTCAAGTGCCAGCGAGCTTATTTCCTCAGGTGTAGCATTCTTACTGTCGATGTATGTAATACCCATATAACCCCGCTGTACAGAGCCAAATTGTACCATATCGTTTACCACCTTACGCACAATATTAGAAGGTATTGCGTAGGAGTAGCCTGCATATGAACCTGTAGGAGACGCTATAGCAGAGTTGATACCTATTAAAAGCCCTTCTGTATTTACCAACGCACCGCCACTGTTGCCCGGATTTACTGCAGCATCTGTTTGTATAAATGATTCTACAGGCTGATTTGCCTGACTCCTGTTTATGCCAATAGACCTGCTTTTTGCACTGACAATACCTGCTGTAACAGTAGCATCCAACGTAAGCGGATAGCCTACTGCCAGCACCCATTGACCAAGCTTCACATTGTCTGAATTGCCAAACTCCATAAATGGCAGGTTTTTTTCTTCTACTTTCAGTACTGCCAAATCTGTTGCAGCATCTGTAGATACTACTTTTGCTTTAGTCGTAAATCTATCGTTGAAGGTCACTGTTACCTGATCTGCATTGGCAACAACGTGGTTGTTCGTTACAATATATCCATCAGGAGAAATTACAACTCCCGAGCCTGAACCTTGCTGTGGTGGTATATAATATTGCTGACCGAACATGCGCCCGAAAACATCATCCGCTTGTACCGTCCGGGCTTTAGTTTCTGTTTTTATGTGCACTACAGCTTTTACAGAGCTTTCGGCAGCCGGTTGAAAGTCTGCAATAGCTCCTGTACGTACACTTCCGCTTTCGTAAGATGCGAATTTTGCCCCAGTGTTTTCCGTCTGCTGTTCTTTTACTCCGAAATAAGGTTTGGGTTCATAAAGCTTGCTTGCTGCATAGAGCGTTGCCAGAGAGGTAATTGCCGCTGTGGCTATAACCGGGAAAAGTCTTGTTTTCATATAATCTTCTACTGTTTTATGTTTCGTTCAATGCTCCAAATTTATAAAGGGAGATTATTATAAAACTGTTAAAAGCGTATATGTTGTCTTAATAATGTGTTATAACCATATTGCCCAAACTGATAGCAATATTTTCTTTTGATTAAGGGAATAGAGGAGGGGTAATAAAAAGTATATTTTTCGTATAAATTCCCTACATTTGCACCTCAATTTAGAAAAATAATACAAATTCATAATTTTTAACAATGGCAGACTTACGCTATCAGCGCAACTTTGGTATTGCTGCGCACATCGATGCGGGTAAAACCACTACGACAGAACGTATCCTTTATTACACCGGCGTTAACCACAAAATAGGTGAAGTACACGAAGGTGCAGCTACCATGGACTGGATGGCACAAGAACAAGAGCGTGGTATCACGATCACTTCTGCTGCTACTACCTGCTTCTGGCAGTTCCCTACTGTACAGGGTAAGCCTACAGCAGATGCTAAAAAATACAAATTCAACATCATCGATACTCCGGGCCACGTTGACTTTACTGTAGAGGTAGAGCGTTCTATGCGTGTACTGGATGGTCTGGTTGCTTTGTTTTCTGCGGTTGATGGTGTTGAACCTCAATCTGAAACAGTATGGCGCCAGGCAAACCGCTACCGTGTACCACGTATCGGTTTCGTAAACAAAATGGACCGTATCGGTGCAGACTTCCTGATGGTTGTTCAGCAGGTGCGCGATATGCTGGGTGCAAAATCAGTGCCGCTGCAATTGCCTATCGGTGCAGAAGATAACTTCAAAGGTGTGGTTGACCTGATCCGTATGAAATCTATCGTATGGGACGATGCTACACAAGGTATGACATATACAGAAGGTGAAATACCTGCTGATATGGTTGAAGAAGCTAATCACTGGAGAGCTCAACTGGTAGAAGCTGTTGCTGAATATGATGATCAACTGATGGAGAAATTCTTCGAAGATCCTAATAGCATCTCTGAAGCTGAAATCCACGAAGCTATCCGTAAAGCAACTATCGACCTGAGCATCATCCCAATGCTTTGTGGTAGTGCTTACAAAAACAAAGGTGTACAAACAGCGCTGGATGCGGTTATCCGTTATTTGCCAGCTCCGGTAGATATCGAAGCTATTAAAGGTACTGACCCTGATACAGGTGAAGAACTGATTCGCAGGCCTGATGCAAAAGAACCATTCGCTGCATTGGCGTTCAAAATCATGACAGATCCATTCGTAGGTCGTCTGGCGTTCTTCCGTGCTTATTCTGGCCACCTAGATGCAGGTAGCTATGTACTGAACGTACGTTCTGGTAAAAACGAACGTATCAGCCGTATCATGCAGATGCACGCTAACAAACAAAACCCGATAGATTTCATCGAAGCCGGTGATATCGGTGCTGCTGTTGGTTTTAAAGACATCAAAACTGGTGATACACTGTGTGATGAAAAACACCCGATTGTTCTGGAAAACATGTTTATCCCAGAACCGGTTATCGCGATAGCAATTGAGCCTAAAACTCAGGCTGACGTTGATAAAATGGGTATGGCGATTGCTAAACTTGTTGAAGAAGATCCTACATTGCGCGTTAAAACTGACGAAGATACAGGTCAAACTATCCTGCAAGGTATGGGTGAGCTTCACTTGGAAATCATCGTTGACCGTATGCGTCGCGAGTTTAAAGTAGAAATCAACCAAGGCGCTCCACAGGTTGCTTACAAAGAAGCGTTCACAATGAAAGTTGAACACCGTGAAGTGTTCAAGAAACAAACAGGTGGTCGTGGTAAATTCGCTGATATCCAGTTTGAAATCGGACCTGCTGACGAAGAATTCCTGAAAGAAGGTAAAGGTCAGTTCCAGTTCATCAACGATATCTTCGGTGGTTCTATCCCGCGTGAATTTATCCCTGCTATTCAGAAAGGTTTCGAATCTTGTATGACGAATGGTGCACTTGCAGGTTTCCCTGTTGAGAGCATGAGGGTTCGTATATTTGATGGTTCTTTCCACCAAGTTGACTCTGATGCGATGTCTTTCGAATTGTGTGCTAAGTCTGGTTTCCGTGAAGCTGGTCGTAAAGCAAAAGCAGTTCTGCTGGAACCAATTATGAAAGTAGAGGTTACTACTCCAGACCAATATATGGGTGATGTAACAGGTGACTTGAACCGTCGTCGTGCTATGCTGGAAGGTATGGATAGCCGTAACAACTTGCAGGTTATTAAAGCTAAAGTACCACTGAGCGAAATGTTTGGTTATGTAACTCAACTTCGTTCACTGTCTTCTGGCCGTGCGACATCAGTAATGGAGTTCAGCCACTATTCACCTGCTCCTCGTAACATCGAAGAGGAAGTAGTTGCTAAAGCAAAAGGTAAAGTAAGTGCTGAATAATTCAGCTTACTTATAGACAAATAATAAAGCCCCTGATTCTTCAGGGGCTTTATTATTTGTCTATGTTTTGTATTCATACTTATATATTACAAAGAAAACTGGCTTCACAATTTGTGAAGCCAGTTTCTATTTAAATGTATAGGGCTATTATCGTATTAGCGCATCAGCGTTATATTACCTTGTTTTCTGAATGTTTTGCCTGTAGCTGTTACGCCTTCAGCAATGTATACATAAACACCCAGTGGTTGTGGCTCGCCGTTGTATGTACCATCCCAACCTTGGTTGATGTCTTTCGTCTCAAACACCTTCATACCCCATCTGTTATAGATGCTGAAGTTTTTCAGTGTTGCATCACCCAGATTTATCACTTTTAATGTAGTATTGGAGCCATGACCCGGACGGAATGCATTAGGTACTGCAATGATGCTTTCTGGAGAAATGATTACGTTTACTTCATCCGTTACGCTACATCCGCTTTCAGTAGTACCTGTTACACTGTATTTTGTGTTTACTTCAGGTTTTGCAATAGGGTTAGCAATGTCTGATTTGCTGAGCCCTACAGAAGGGAACCATGAGAAGTAGGTACAGTTACCTTCAGGCGATAATTGAGCCTGCTGACCTGGGTAGAGTATGATAGAGTCGGGCAGTTGCATGGTAGCTCTTGGATGTACAGCTACTTTTACAAAAGAGGTATCATAGCAAGAGTTTGTATCTACAGCATACACTGCATATACTTGTGTAGAGTTCGGGTTAACATATGGGTTTGCAGACTCTTTGTTACTGATAGCCAGATCAGGATACCAACGGAACGATTTTATACTTCCACCTTCTACATGTATCTGTGTTTTTGTACCCGGGCATATAGCAGTATCGCCTGTTGTTTTTACAAAGTCTGCAGGGAATACGGTGATTTTTATATCATCGCTGCTTGTACAGCCAGCCGAGCTGGACGCAGTAAGCGTAAGCGTTGTAGTTTCTGTTGCCTTGAAAATAGGGTCAATAATACTAGCATTGCTTAACGATGAGCCTGGTGCCCATTTAAGTGTGAATGGATAGTTTGTTGGTGTAACACTTGCTTTCAGCTTCATAGTATCACCAAAGCAGCGTTTTGCATCATCTTCAATTTTTACAATTGGATTTGGTTGTACTTCTATATCAAACTCTGCAGTAGTATCATTTATACATCCCGGATATTTGCCAGTTACTGTATATTTTGATTTACCTATAGGTGCAGGTGTAATTAGCGGGTCTATGATATTTGCATTAGAGAACACGCCTGGGTTGCCAGTAGATGTCCACGTGTACGTGTACCTGCTATCGCCGGTTATATTTGTCTGAACTGTTTGTCCCTCACATATCTGTGTATCTACATTGTTTAAGCTTAAACCTTTAAGGATATCTACCAATACGGTGTCATAACCTTTACACTGACTGCCACTTGATGTCAGGATAACCCTATAAGTAATGGATTCTTTTGCTTTAACTGTAGGCGCAGCTAATGTATCGTCATTCAAATAGGTAGAAGGGAACCATTTTACTGAATATTTACTACCCGTAGGTGGTGCTATTTTTAAGTCAAGAACAACAGGATTACCCGGACAGGTAATAATATCATTCAGTGGCTGAAAGTTTAATCCTGGAAGCACATCTACAGTTACAGTATCTTTATTATTGTTACAATAATTGTTAATTGTGGATGTTACTACATAGGTTGTCTTATTGCGTGGCATAGCTATCGGGTTGGCTATGTTAGGGTTTGTAAGACTGGTGATAGGATCGCCACCAGGTAATACAGACCACTGATATAGTCCACCTCCTGAAGCATTCAGATACGCAGTTTCACCCGGACATATTGTTGTGTCATCAACAGTTTTAGTAGGCCCCCATATTTTTATTGGTATAGTATATGAATAGTATATCATTATACCGGGAGGGCGGCACGTAGAGTCTTTTGCAGTTATAATAAGTGATTTACTAGTACCTCCATCAATAGCCTGCGGTGTCCATGAAAAACAACCTCTTACAGAATCATTATATTGATTCTGATATGTAATAGTAGAACCAGGTACAGAAGCTATATGGTTGTCTTCAATTGAATAAACAGCATCGGTATCGCTTGATACAATGTCAAAACAAAAACTTAGCGGTTGATTAATACATCCGAACATAGTACCCGCGGTATAGTTCCCGTTTTGTATTGTATTTGCTTTAATGTCAAATAGGGGGGCAACATTACTACAATCTAATACACGAACTTGAACGTCTCGCATTATATAGCCTATTAAACGTCCGTTTCTGTATTCTTTAGTTCTGAACGTTATTATATAGGGTCCCGTATTTGATGGAGTAAAAGCTATCTGTCCGGATGCAGAGTTTATTGTAAAACTATTGTTTGATTGAATTGGATTATTAGTCAAATTATATGCAGGAAATCCAGGCGCAGGTGGGGCAAATGTAGTAGGTATTGGCGTATTGCCACATGATGTTACACCTGTTAACGGCATCATTATTTCTGTTACTAAAGAGTCGCCATTAACATCTACTGCGCCATTGTTGTATGTAAAAGGCTGATTGACACATACGTATGGGATAGGCTTTATTGAAAAGTACGGTGATGAATTTCCTTGAAATGTTCCTGTGTTATTAAATGTTGTTTCTACATAAAAATATAAACCTGATGAACCTGCAATATTATTGCTGGTATTTCTGTTGCCTATGAATGTGTAGAATTTCCATGAATCACATTGAAATGGCAAATCAACATCCTCATAATACCAGTGTTCTTCATATCCTGGCAGAGTTGAAGTTGCAGACTGACAAGTTGTAGGATATTGAGAACAGCCCGGAGAAACAGGTTTGCCTGTATTTGGCCATACTTTAAAAGGAATTGTTGTTGTTGTATTATTGCAACTTTCAGTTATACATAGTGATATATTAGGCGGAACAGGAGCTGCAGGTCCTGTACAATCACGATAAAACTTAAAGTACACTCTATATTGAGTTCCCGTTAAGTGCTCATAAATTATCTCTCCGCCTGCAGCATGGTTGGCTTTCGAAATATTAGGCAACAACAACAAAAAAAGAGACAGTAAGTAGCAAAAGGCTTTATTGTTTTTCATAGATATTCATTTTCAGTAAATAAAAGGAATGGTCTTATTTACAATTCATTAATAATAACTAAACGTTTATTTATTTATAAATTGCTATAATAAATAAGACATGAATATCTTTCTTTTTGTTGGGTATCGAATTGATTTTTATTTTAAACTATATATTAATATCAATAAAAAAGGTGCCGCAACGCGACACCTTTTTTATTGATATACTTGTACCTGATTAACGTATCAAGGTTACGTTGCCTTGCTTAGTGAATCTTGTACCGCTCTTAGTTATTGCCTCTATTGAGTAAACATATACACCCATAGGTTGTGGCTCCCCATTATATGTACCGTCCCAACCTTCATCTATATTGGTTGTGCTGAATACTTTTTGCCCCCAACGATTGAATATTTCAAACTTTTTCAGGGTAGCATCGCCACGTCTTAAGATTTTGAAAGTACTATTTGCGCCGTTGCCTGGTTTGAATGCATTTGGAACATTCAACATACTTTCTGAAGACACAAGTATGTTGACAGAATCAGATACTGTACAGCCCGATTCGGTTGTGCCGGTCACCAGATATTTAGTGTTAACATCAGGTTTTGCGATAGGGTTTGAAATATTAGGATTAGATAGTCCGACCTGAGGGAACCAACTAAAGTATGTACAGTTGCCAGTAGGATTCATTTCAAAAGATTCTCCAGGGTATATGCGTATTGTGTCTGGTAAGAATATACGTCCACCAGGATACACAGATACTTTTACTTTTGCGGTATCGTAGCAAGAGTTAGTATCAACAGCATACACTGTATATACTTGCGTTGTAGATGGCGTTACCCATGGGTCTGCAGATGTAGGGCTGCTTATTTTATAGTCAGGGTACCATCTGAAAGTTTTTACACCTTTGCCCGTAACATGTAATGCGGTTTTTTCGCCCGGACAAATACTTGTATCTCCTGTTGCCGTAATAAAGTCTGCCGGGAATACTGTTAATAAAATAGTGTCAGCATCATTACATCCTGCAGAGGTCGAAGCAGTAAGTATTAATTGTGTAGTTTGTTGAGCTTTAAATATCGGATTAGCAATAGTACCATTATCTAATGATGCGCCAGGTGTCCAGTTAAGAGCAAATGTGTAATTATTAGGTATAATACTAGCATTTAATTTAAGTGTATCTCCTTCGCACATAGATTCATCACTACCCAATGTAACATCTGGTATAGGTTGAACATCAATATCAAACTCTGCAACACTATCTTTATTAGGACAGTTTGCATGTGTAGCCTTAACCAGATAAGTGTTTTTACCAATTGGCGACGGTGAAATAATAGGATCCATTTTATTTGGATTGTCAAATAATCCAGGTATTGATGAACTGGAAGACCATGAATAAGTATAACGTGAGTCACCCGTTATTCTTGTTTGTATAGTTGCACCATTACATACTGCAGTATCTATATTATCCAGCAGGAAGCCATCTAAAAGATCTACAAGTACAGTGTCAAAAGATTGACAATTGTTTTGTGAAGAACTAATACGTACAGTATATGTAATATCATTGTTCGACACTATCACTGGGGCTTCTACGGTATCACTACTCAAATAAGTTGCAGGTGTCCATTTATACTTATAAGTAACACCAGGTATCTTAGTTACATTCAAATCTAATTTTACAGGATTCCACGGACAAGTAAGCGTATCTTTTAGCGGTACAAAAGCCGGACCATTGATAATGTTTACAGTCACCGTATCCTTGTTTCTTATACAATAAGGATTGATTGTAGATGTCACGACATATGTTGTGGATAACCCTGGTGTTGCAATAGGATATTGGGAATTAGGGTTGTTAAGACTTGTGATTGGAGAACCTCCGGGCAATACAGTCCATTGGAAATTGCCACCACCAGTTACACCCAAATATGCAGTTTGGTTTTTACATACCGTAGTATCTGGTAATGCCTTTGTAACAGGCCATATATATATAGGCAATGTGAATGTCTGATATAATAATATACCAGGAGGCCTGCATGTTGAGTCTTTAATTGTTAAGATCAGATTACGCAGACCTGAATCAGCAACTGTAGGTGTCCACGAAAAACAACCTATCACAGTATCACTTGCTTGTTGAGTGTATGTTATTGTTGCATTGGGAATTGAAAACTGATGATTATCATCTGCTATAAGTATTGCTGCTGTATCTGTAGATTTAATTTCATAGCAGAAACTCAATTGCTGACCTGCACAACCATTAAATCTGTTTAAAGAATAATTACCTCCAACAATAGAACCTGTAACAGGTGTTACAGTCGGTACAACTGCACTGCATGCCAAAACTTGTACCTGTACATCACGCATTATCGAACCAATTAACAAACCGCGACGATATTCTTTTGTTCTTACAGTTACGGTGCCAGGGCCAATTACTGCAGGTGTGAATGATAAATTACCTGTTACAGCATTTGTGGCGAATGTATTATTAACCTGAAATGGATTAGTAGGTATGCTTAATGGTGGTGTCAATGCACCTGTAAGTGTTAGATTAGTAGGTGGGCTTGTACAACTAGATCCAGTTAATGGATTAAGAATTTCGGTTGATAACGAGTCGGAGTCCGGGTCAATGGCTCCATTATTATATGTTGTTGGTTGGTTTATACATGCATAGGGAACAGGTTTGATTGAGAAATAGGGCGAAGAGTTGCCTTGAGCATTCAGGTTGTCAAAAGTTGTTTCAAGGTATAAATTACCACCGGGTATATTCAAGCTGTAGTTGCGGGCACTAATCCATATGGCAAATTTCCAATATCTACATCGGGATGGAAGTTGGACGATACAGGAGTACCACCATTCTCTATAGCCGGGAATACCTGAACTTGTTGATTCGCATTTTGTAGGGTAGCCCGAACAGCCTGCTGCTACCGGTGAACCATTGGGGCGACCATCTGGCAAAGAACCTGACCATTTTTGCATTACAACAGAAGCAGAATAACTACTGCATGAGTCGTACATACATAAATTTTGCGTAGCGTATGCATCAATACCATTACAATCTCTGTAAAACTTGAGGATGAAACGATATGTTGAATCAGAAATCCACTCATACACCAACTCTCCACCAGCACAGTGATCTGCTTTAGCTACATTGGGATTAGACATTACTGCAAGTACTGTCAGAATTAGCCCAAGTAATAGTTGTCTTAATTTCATACGATTAATAATGTGTTTTATTTACGATTGGATATACCAATAGTAACAGATACTGTAATTTATATTATTTATGGTTTATATCCTTAATTATAGACTGGATTTTTAAACGAGTTGTTGGGTATTTTATAAAATATTACTATAAGTTAAAAGCCAGAGATATCTCTGGCTTTTAACTTATAGTAATTACTGATTTCTTATCTCACAAGTGTCACATCACCCTTGTAGGTTTCTACAAAACCATCAGGATATGCAACGCGTATCAGGTACTGATAGTTACCTATCTCCTGTGGTACACCTTTCCATGTACCATCCCAGCCTTTGCGGCCGTCTGTACCATTGTACACTTCCTGACCCCAACGATTGAATACCCTGAACTCTACATAACGTTGTACCGTCATGTTGCTAACACGGAACACATCATTCTTACCATCAGCATTCGGACTGAAGGCTGTTGGAACAATCAGGTTGGAACGATAATCTACACCAACGCGAACAGTATCGAATGAACGACAACCATTGCTTGCTATACCCGCTACTACATACATAGTAGATTCTGTAGGTGTGGCTATCGGGTAAGATATGTTCGGATTGTTCAGCGATGCTACAGGACTCCAGTTATACAACCTTGCACCATTTACCATCAACTGAAGGCTTTGTCCTGCTTTCACCATTGTATCCGGTGTCAGGATTTTTACTACAGGCAATGGTTTTACTGTTATGTATGCATCTATTGTATCAAAACAGAATACTTCGTCACCTACAGCTATTTTGTAGTGTGTTGTTTTCTTTGGTTTTGCTATCGGATTTGCACACAAATCGCAGCTCAGAGACTGATGTGCAGATTTGTACTGGCCATTTTCATACTCGTACCATTTGTAGTATGTACCATTGCGAATTTCAAGCGGTGCTGTTTCTCCAAAGCATATTGCTGTGTCTTTTGGCAATGCGTAGAAATCGTGCTGTGGTACAAAAACATTAATTGTATCGCGCAACCAACAACCATTACGACCACCTGTTTCTACTGAGTAAGAAACTGTTTTATTTACATATGCCAATGGTTGTTTGATAGTAGAATCAGACAAGTATTCGCCAGGCGTCCATTTGAATGTAAATATAGAACCAGGGGCTTCACAATAGTCAAATTTAAATACCGGACGTGTTACATATTGCTCAATATTAGCTGCAGTTGTAGTGCCGCAAACTGATGTGTTTGTTACAACTGTTGGCCCAACAAACAATGTAGCAGCATATGTAGTCGGCATGAATTTTAATATAGGAGGCTCTCCATTACCCGGAACACAAGCACCACCAGGCTGAGGATTATTGCTCCAGCAAATTTCAACTAAGAGGTTTTTAGTAGTATCCCAGGAATATGGAGTATCGAATTTGAATTTATGCCATTGATTAGGGAATTGTATATTTCCAGGGGCTGTATAAACAGGTACTGTACCGGTAATAAACCCAGTGGCCTTATTTAATGATTTAACACTTGCATCAACACACTTCATTGATATTGTGAAATTGCTGAAATCGAAGTTTGTAGTTGTATTCTTAGTAGTCTCAAAAGAAATGCTCTGAATTGTTGAAGATGGCAAGCCATACTCTTTCAACTCTTCTTTTGTAATCAGGAATTGAAACTTACCTGTAACAGCATCCTTGATTTTCATAACAGGCGTGTTCGTACCAATAGTATCGAATGAGAATCCAGTACCAAATGTAGGCGAACCCCAAGTAAAGAGCGTATCTGGTGTTGTACAACTATTGTTAGTTGTAGGCCCGCAATTCATATTAGTAATTGGTCCTCTACCTGTAACAATCGCATCCAACTGTAGATAATCAGGGCGACACATCACAAAGTTTGTTGCCAATGGGAAAATATCAATCGTATTACTTTTATCAACAAAAACAGTAACTGTGTCTGAAGATTTACAATTACCTTTCAAATCAGTTGATGTAACTATGTAGTTGGTAGTTTTATTAGCTATTGAAATTGGATTGTAAATAGTATCAGAGTTCAGGAATGCTGCCTGACCACCGCTGATGTCTTTCCATTTAATATTTAGTTTAAGATTGCCATAACCTTTTACAAACAATTGGCGTGGAATTGGATTCAATTCGCAAGTAGAAACATCATTACCGGCATCCAGGCCCTTAATAACTTTTATTAATACAACGGTGTAGTTTTTTAGTACAATCGGCTGATTTGCATTACAGCTAGAGTCAGCAGATGTAACTATCAATGTATGTTCACCGATATCTGCAACAGTCGGAGTCCAGTCAAACGTACCTGTAATACTATTTGTTCCTTTACCTACAATGTTAAAAGTAGAACCGGGAATAACAAATGTATTTGCATACATATCCAGATAGCTGGCTGTATTATTAGTAGAAGAGTTAATACTGAAGTTAAGTTTATTACCAGGACATGTTACGATTGCCTTACCATTTGTTTTGCCGTTACCAGCGTCAACATCTACCAGTGAGCCATCATTGATAGTTAGAGTTGGCTTCAATGAGTCGATACCTGGAGGTGGAGCAGCACATGGCAGAATTGAAATTTGTACGTCCCTCATGGTGTATGCTGTACGCAAACCTGTAGAACGGTCATATTCATCTATCCTGAAATTAAGACAAGGATTGCCTATGTTCAGTGGGGTGAATGTCGCAGCACCAGTAGTGGAGTTTAGCTTGTATGGATTGGCACCAGACGAACCTACAGGGTCAGCAACACTAAAGCCCGGATTGTAAGTAAGAAAAGCTGCAGGGCCGCTCATAGGTGCTTGTTGCTGAACACTGAGTGAGTCACCATTCGGGTCGAATGGGCCCGTCAGATATATATTAGGTTGGTTAACGCATATATAAGGTAGTGGGCTGTTCAGGAAGCGTGGAGTACTATTATTATACTTAATCTGATTATTAAGCATAGCCTCTATATATATACTATTACCTGAACCGCCTACAAGGTTTGAATTATTTCTGCAACAGCTGGAGAAAGAGAACGTCCAGTCTGGTTGTGCACTAGGCAATACAACTGTTCCAACATACGTTCTGGCCTGGAATGCCGGAAACTTCACTGCAGATGCAGCTGTTTGTTGTTTACAGCTATTAGAGTCGTTATATGCTGGACACAATGCATGTAATGTGTCAGCATTTGGTTTTGCAGGATTACAAGTTACATTACCACCAGGAGCTAATGCAGAAGAATAAGCGATATTGACACCACCTGCACCACCATCTGTGTAACAGGTTTGACATGCATAGTATATTATACATGTAACATCATACTGATAAACAGTTGTACCAGTACAACCGTCAATACCAGGACCAGTATAAGTAACGAATAGGTCGGCTGCACCAAAGTGGCAGGCTTTCGCCAACTTCGGACTGAAAAGTAGCAGACAGGATGCTACAGCCAGTAGTAGGGTTTTTGTATATTTTTTCATCGTTCTCATATTTATAATCTTACAATTTCAATTTTTAAAATATTATAATAAGTACAGTCCGCACTAAATTATTAAATGTAGGGCATTAGTCCTATACCCAAAGACAGATTTTTCCTTATTATAGTTGGTTTTTAATGTAGAAAATATCGATTATTGCTGTATTATCTATTAATTTATCAAGTAATTTAATTGTATTAAACATTAAATGTATGATTAAAATTGGCATATTAGGTTCGGGTGCCGTTGCAAAGGCATTAGGTACAGGGTTTATTAAATCTGGTCATGAGGTGATGTTAGGTACAAGAGATGTTTCGAAACTCACAGAATGGAAAACAAATAACGGAAACAATGCAAGTGTTGGTGGTTTTGAAGCGGCCGCCAAGTTTGGCGATTTATTAGTACTGGCAGTTCAGGGTAATATTGCTGCGGAGGTAATAGAAGCAGCAGGGCCACAGCATTTTAACCACAAAACAGTAATAGACCCAACAAACCCCATTGCTAAAGAAGCACCACAGGATGGTGTATTGAAGTTTTTTACAAAAGATGAGTCACTTATAGAGATACTGCAAGCTCGTTTTCCGGAGGTACATTTCGTGAAAGCTTTTAATAGTATTGGTAGCGGGCATATGTATATGCCATCTTTCAAAGAGGGCAAGCCAAGTATGTTTATTTGTGGCAATAATGCTGCTGCAAAAGCTCAGGTAACTGAAATACTTGACAAATTTGGCTGGGAAGTGGAAGATATGGGAAAAGCTACTGCAGGCAGAGCTATTGAACCACTGTGTATG
The DNA here is from genome assembly GCA_017303395.1 of Chitinophagales bacterium. Classification (GTDB taxonomy): domain Bacteria; phylum Bacteroidota; class Bacteroidia; order Chitinophagales; family Chitinophagaceae; genus Polluticoccus. The sequence goes on along the minus strand of JAFLBN010000002.1, from coordinate 232,185 downwards.
TTGTGGTGCATTCCGGGTTTTCTTAACAATCAATGGTCTCATGCATTCAAACTATTAAAAGCATAATATCACCTTAAACGGGTTATTTTACTTTATTTTATTCCTCTGCACAGCAGTTGTTGTGTGGAGGAATTATAATTTTACGGACAATGGAGCCAATTATTTCTATATCGAACCTTACAAAGCAATACGGTGATAAAACTGTACTGAACAACATTAATCTGGATGTATATCCAGGGCAGATAATCGGGTACATAGGGCCAAATGGTGCCGGCAAATCTACCACTGTGAAAGTACTGACAGGTGTGATACAGGATTATACAGGAGATGTGATTGTAGCCGGTAAGAACCTGCGCGATAGCTTGATGGATGTAAAACGCATGATTGGTTACATCCCCGAATTGGCAGAACTGTATGATTTGCTGACTCCCAGAGAGTACCTGAATTTTACAGGTACGCTATATGGTATGGACGCATCTGTGATAGAAGAAAGGATGGTGAAGATGCTCGACTCATTTGGCCTCTCAGAAAACATAGACCAGCGTATGGACAGTTTTTCAAAAGGTATGAGGCAGAAAGTGTTGTTGGCAAGCGGACTGCTGCACAATCCTTCGATTGTAATATTAGACGAACCATTATCAGGCTTGGATGCGAATGCTGTGATATTGGTAAAAGAGCTACTGCAAAGACTGAAGCAGGAAGGCAAGACCATCTTCTATTGTTCGCACATGATGGATGTGGTTGAAAAAGTATCTGATACAATAGTATTAATAGACAAAGGCACCATCATTGCCAATGGCTCGTTTGCCGAGTTGAGGGCAGGTAGCGGGGAGTCGCTGGAACAGATATTCTCTAAACTTACAATGGCTGATAATCTATTGGAAAAGGCGGGAAGCCTTGCATCAGCCATGACAGATAATACAAATACGCAACAACTGTAACAGCAATATGAATAAAATACTCTTGTATCTCATCATGTTGCCGTCCGGTTTATGGAGGCGTATGGGGGCAGATGTCGCACAACTGAAAGCTATACTTACGGTAAAGCTGAAGATGGATGACAGAAAGCCACTGACTATGGGCAGGCAACAGCCCAATAAAAAGAAGAAGATAAAGTATGCTTCTACTATAGCATTTATACTCAGTTTCTTTGTAGGCTTCATGTATATATTCCCGTTAATAGTTTTTGAAGACCCTTATCTGAAACTATTCGGACTGTACACAATGCTTACTGTTTTGCTCACATTCGGGTTGGTAACAGATTTTTCAAACGTATTGGTAGATACGCGCGACAAGCTGATAATATTTCCAAAGCCTGTCAGCGACAGAACAATATTCTTGTCAAGAGTCTTGCACATATTTATCTACTTTTTCAGGAGTGTATTTCCTATGTCTTTAATGGCATGGATAGTATGGGGAATTCTGTACGGATGGAAAGGGGCGCTATGGTTCCCGGTACCACTATTCTTTCTGACATTGATGAGCCTGTTCTTTGTAATGGGATGCTACTCATTGCTATTAAAGATTACAAAACCTGAGAAGTTTAAAGATGTAATTGGTTATTTCCAGATTTTCTTCTCCATACTCGTATTTACCACTTACTATATGGTAATGCCGCAGATGCGCAATCAGGAGGTATTTCAGCAGTTCGATATCAAAACGATTGCGTGGATAAAATACACACCTACCTATTGGCTGGCATCTTGTTGGTATTGGGTGCAGCCCAAAGCAGCAGCACTTACAGGTACGGGTTGGCTTAGTATTCTGGCCGTGTTGACTCCATTCATCATGCTATGGGTAACTGTGAAGTTCTTTGCTCCAAGTTTCATTCGTAAGCTATCTGCAATAGATGGGGTAGAGGTGGAAGCACCTAAGAAAAGAGTAAAGCAGGAAGGTAAAAGTAAACTATACATCAGCCTTGCCAATATGTTCAATCGTAGCAGTGCATCAAAAGCAGGTTTTTCTATTGCATGGTTGCAAACATCGCGCAGCAGGGCTTTTAAGATGAGGGTATATCCTGGTTTCGCTTATGTGTTTGTCTATTTTTTCTATCTCTTCTTAAATACCAATGTTGCATTTGCAGATTTGTTTGAAAAGATGTCGCAAACAAGGTCTCACTTGTTCTTATTATACATGACTTCATTCATACTGTTGAATGCGGTGAGTAACATGAATATGACAGAACAATACAAAGCTGCTTGGATATATTACACATCTCCTCTGGAATCTCCGGGACGTATAATGGGTGGTGCATTCAAAGCTATGTGGATTAAGTATTACCTGCCATTTGTTATTGTAGTAACAGGTTTTGTATTGTATGTGTGGGGTATTGGCGCACTAATAGATGTAATATTAGCAACTGCCAATGTTACAACCTATGTTTTGATACTGATGTATCTTGGCAACAGACACCTGCCTTTTTCTATGCCGGAGCAAATGAAGACAAAAGCAGGTAAGGCGGTGTTGAAAATGTTGTTTGCAATTATTTTCATGGGGTGTATGGGCTTGGCCCACTATGCCATATATTTTGTGTGGCTAAAAATATTATTGACATTTATCTCTATAGCACTGTTGTGGACTATTTGGGATGGCTACATTAACACAAGCTGGAAACAATTAAAAATAGCGGAAGACGTATATTAACAGATAAAAATCTAACAAAGACTGAATGAAGAGGTTGTTAACTATGGCAATTGTTGCTGGTGTATTTGCATCTTGCAACAATACTGCAACAAAAGAAACAAAAACAGGACAAGACAGTTCTGCCAAAGACCTGCATACACAAAGCAATGCAGATGTGGTAAAACTGAAACACTTGCATCTCGATATAGCTGTCAATTTCGATACTAAGAAAATTGCAGGCTCTGCTACCTGGGATATTGAAAACCCTGAAAAACAACAACAGCTTGTATTGGATGCCTATCAGTTGTCAGTAGACAGTATTCAGGTTGATGGCAAAACTACATCTTATGTATGGGGACCATCATTGCCGCATGTCGGCAGTGCATTGAAAATTCCTATCAATCCTGAGTCTAAGAAAGTAGTTATATACTATCGCACAGGCGATAACCCCCGTGCATTGCAGTGGTTAGAACCCCAGCAGACCAATGGTAAGAAACATCCATTTCTATATACGCAATCAGAGTCTATCTATGCACGCTCATGGATACCGTGTCCTGATGGTCCCGGGATCCGTTTTACATACTCTGCAAGGGTAACTGTACCTAAAGGACTGATGGCATTGATGAGTGCAGAGAATCCTCAACAGGTAAATGATAGCGGTGTATACAATTTTAAAATGGATATGCCGGTACCTGCTTACCTCATGGCATTGGCTGTGGGTGATATTGAGTTTCGCAGCATAGACGAGCGTACAGGTGTATATGCTGAGCCTACTATGATAGAGAAGGCACGCTACGAGTTTGAAGAAGTTGGTAAGATGGTGCAGACTGCAGAAAAACTGTATGGTCCTTATCGTTGGGGTAGGTACGATGCTTTGGTACTGCCTCCGGGTTTCCCGATAGGTGGTATGGAAAATCCGAAGCTTACTTTCTGTACACCAACAATCATTGCAGGCGATCGTTCTTTAATGAACCTAATTGCACATGAGTTGGCGCACAACTGGAGTGGTAATCTTGTTACCAACGCTACTTGGAATGACTTCTGGTTGAATGAAGGGTTTACCGTTTATTTTGAGCGTCGCCTGACAGAAGCAATGACAGATAAGAGTTATGGTGACATGCTTTGGGAACTTGGTTATCAAGATTTGGAAAAAGAAGTAAATGATTTAGGGAAAGACAGCAAAGACACCCATCTGAAACTAGACCTTACAGGTCGCGATCCTGACGATGGTCTTACTGATATTGCTTACGAAAAAGGTGCAGCATTATTAAAGTTGATAGAGATAAATGTGGGGCGTGAAAAAATGGATGCTTTCCTGAAAACGTATTTTGATGAGCATGCTTTCAAGACAATCACGACAGAACAATTCCTCGATTATCTGGATGCAAACCTGATAAAAGGAGATACGGCGTTAGCAAATAAAATCAACATCAAAGCTTGGGTATATGGTCCTGGCATCCCTGCCAATTGTCCGCGCGTAAGCCCTGAAAGGTTTATTAAAGTTGACGAAGCAAGGGCAGCTTTTCTTAGTGGTAAACCTGTGAAGGATTTACAAACAACAGAGTGGAGTACCAATGAATGGCTACACTTCCTGCGTAAAATGCCAAAGCTGAATCTTGAGCAAATGAAAAATCTTGATAATGTATATCACTTCACCACAAGTGGTAATAGTGAAATTGCAGATTTGTGGTACACTATGTCTATTGCATCAGACTATAAGACTGCTTATCCTTCAATGGATAACTTCCTGAGCCGCGTTGGCCGTCGTAAATTCCTCGAGCCATTGTATGAAGAAATGATGGCTACAGGAAAAGAACAAATGGCAAAAGACATCTACAACAAGTACAGAATGAACTATCACCCGCTTGCGCAAATGACGCTTGACAGAACAGTGCTTGGTGTTAAGAAATAAGAAGATGCTTAAACAGTTTCTTCTACAGGTAGTGCAGCCGTTTCGGTTGCACTATTTTTTTGTGCGGTAGCGGCTACATTAGTCATAGCCCTATTCAGGAAATAAGCAATAACAAGGCAGGATAATATAACTGCAATACTCATGTAGCCTGTAATATTGTAATGCATGATGGTATTGTCGGGTTTGCGTACCACAATAAAACCAACAATCACCGATGCCAAGCCAACAAACATTTGTTGTATAGATGAGTTAAAGCTCATAAAGCTGCCACGCTTTTGCGGAGGCACCACATTGCTTATCATTGCCTGTGCAGGTATTGCACGGCCACTTGACACGACGAACCAAAAACCTGTAACACATAATACAAGTGCAAATGGTATGTGTGGCATATTAGTGATAAATGCAATAGGGAATACGCCCAACAATATCATGTAGCTGAACATTTTGAACTTGCCCGACTTGTCTGATAATTTACCGATGATAGGAGAAGAAAACAGCGTAAGGAATCCACCAACCAGATACACCATAGGTGTTTGCGTTTTGCTGAATCCCATGTTGAATTCCATGAACGGGTTCAGGAATGGAATAATCAGAAAGTGTCCAAGCATCATTGTTGCAGATAACGATAATGCAAGCAGTTGATTTTTATCAGAACCAATACCTTTTATCAGCTCAAGAGGTGTTGTTTTACTTTCTCTGGCTGCCTTCAGGTGTCCGTCCATTCTTGGGATATACCTTATCAGCAATGGCATCAGTATAATACCTAATCCCGCAACAAAATAAAATGGTGCATGCCAGCTAAGTGTTTTAGACAAATAGAGTGCGAATGGGACACCAAAAACGGATGCAACAGAAAATGCAGCCATTATCATTCCCATGGCAGAGGCTCTACGGTCATATGGTATCAGGTCGGCTACAATAGATAATACCTGTGCGCCTATCAGCCCGCCAAACATACCCGCCAGTATTCTTGCAGCTAGCAGTAAATGATACGTAGGCGCAATAGCACATGCTAGTGTACCTATCAGGAAGCCTGTGTATCCAAATAGCAATACTTTCTTTCTATCGAACCTATCTACGAAAAATGCAGCTGTAAAACCGGAAGTACCCGCGCTGAAAGTATACGCAGCTACCACCAGCGAAAATTCCTGTGCAGATATATTGAAATGAGGCATCAGATAGTTACCCAATGGCATCATTATCATAAAATCAAGAATATGCGTAAAGTTGAGAGACGCAAGCAGTAGTAGTATAATCCGTTCCTTAGTACTCATAAAAAAATCAGCCAAACAAGCGGCAAATGTCCGTCTATTTGGCTGATTAATAAAATATATAGCTATGGTTATAGCTGATTGTACAATAGATTTAGCACATATCTAAGAAGCTATTGCATATTCTTCCGTAGCTATCAAGCCTTTTAGAAAGGTTGAAGGATCTTTGCTGAATGATAAATTAAAGCCTTGTACAGACAAAACTTTACCCACTCTGTTGATGGCAATTGTGTGCATGCTTTCCGTATCGCTATTGGTCGACATAAAGAGGGTAATGGTTTCACCATTTATATCAGGGTAGTCATCATATTGTATTTTATTTATAACTATCCATTCCTCTTTTTGCCCTTCAATCTTTATAAAATCGCCCGAATGTGCGTTTCGGTGTGCCTTTATCTTATGCCCGTCTGTCAATACATATGTCTGTCCGTCATTCCAGTCACTGATGTCCAGCAATCTGTCTTTGGCAAGAACGAAGAGGTCTTCTGCGTCTTCTATAGAGTGAGTGTTGATGCTGTATTCCATAGCCCGTCAAGTTTAGTTCTATAATATTTACAATAAATTTCGTGCCAAACTGTGTCGAATTCATATCTGTGGATATATTTACTGTGTTGGAGGCACTATCTACACTTAAGAGACAGGTTTTTGCAGTTCATCCGTTGGATGAAGCTGCCTGGCAGTCTCTTGCTGCATGTTGGGAGCCTGTTGAGTATAAACGCAAACAGGTAATAACTAAGATTGGGGAAGTAGAACGTTATGTTTATCTGGTCGTTGACGGTGTGCAAAGGGCTTTTTTCGAGCATAACGATAAAGAGGCCACGCTTGTCTTCTCCTATACACCCTCGTTTTCGGGTATTATAGATAGCTTTTTTACCCAGACACCGTCCCGTTTCCATCTCGAAACTATTACTAAGAGCACCCTGTTGCGTATTCATTACAACGATATGCAACGCCTGATGCAGGAGCACCGAAGCATAGAAACATGGGTCAGGCTGGCACTAACGCATACATTATCAGGCACTTTAGAGCGTCAGGTAGAGATAATGAGCTATACTGCCGAAGAGAAGTTTACAACACTGCTGAGGCGTAGCCCGCACGTACTCAACCTGATACCCCACAAATATCTGGCATCTTATATAGGTGTTGACCCTGCAACATTCAGCAAACTGCTGGGTACCGTCAAACTCTGAAATCTTTGTCTGCACCAAGATTTTTGAAAACTTACCAATGTAGCTTTGCAGCACAATTACATTATCCATGCCTGTATTTAACACCAAAGACTTATTATCGAGCCTTGCGAAAGATATAGATGTTTTATTGAAGCGTATAGAAGAAGTGAAACAACTTGATAACACATTGTTGCTTACACAGCCATCTGTGGGCAAATGGAGTGTGATACAGATAATGGAACACCTGAACAGCTACAACAGGTATTACCTTCCCGAGATAGAAAAGTCTCTCCAAAGTAAGCAACCTTTCAATCCGCAATTCAAGTCGGGCTGGTTTGGCGACTATTTCACCAAGATGATGATGCCTGGCAAAGACGGGAAAGTTGCCAATAAGATGAACTCACCCAAAGATCACAGGCCGATAGCAGAATTGAATGCAACTGCTGTAATCACAGAGTTTATCAATGGAGGACAACATCTGCTTACATTGTTGCAAAAAGCAACAAATACAGATCTCGGGCGTTTAAAAGTACCCATCAGTATCAGCAGATTTATAAAACTGAAATTGGGTGATACTTTCCGATTTTTAATAGCCCATCAGCAACGCCATTTCTTGCAATTAGAAAATACGCTCTCGCAATTATCATAAGCTGTTGATTGTCATTTCTTTAACTATTGGGGCTATAAAAACGGGGCTATTTTGTATAACTTAGTTGTCCTTTTAATAACGGATAACTAATAATGGCACAATTAATAAGAAAGGAAGACGCACTCGAGTATCATGAGAAGGGCAGGCCGGGGAAGATAGAGGTGATTCCTACCAAAGAAACCAAAACACAACGCGATTTAGCATTAGCATATTCTCCGGGCGTGGCAGAGCCTTGTAAAGAAATACACGCCAATCCTGAAGATGTATATAAATATACTGCAAAAGGAAACCTTGTAGCGGTAATAAGTAATGGCACAGCAGTATTAGGGTTAGGGGATATTGGCCCGGAAGCTAGCAAGCCGGTAATGGAAGGTAAGGGGCTGCTGTTCAAAATCTTTGCAGATATAGATGTATTTGATATTGAACTCAACTCTACTGATATCGATCATTTTGTGTCTGTAGTGAAGGCATTGGAGCCAACATTTGGTGGCATTAATCTGGAAGATATCAAAGCGCCCGAATGTTTTGAAATAGAAACAAGATTGAAGAAGGAACTGAGCATTCCTATCATGCACGACGACCAGCATGGTACTGCTATCATTTCGGGTGCTGCATTGCTCAATGCATTAGACCTTGTAAATAAAGATATTTCAAAAGTTAAGTTTGTTATCAGTGGTGCAGGTGCATCAGCTATCTCTTGTTGTAAAATATACATAGCATTAGGTGCCGATGTAAAGAACATGTACATGTTCGATAGTAAGGGTTTGATTACTTCTATTCGTACAGATCTTGACGAAAACAAAAAACTGTTTGCCAATCATGCCAATGATATGACTTTGGCAGATGCGATGGTTGGAGCAGATGTATTCATTGGCTTGTCAAAGGGGAATATCCTATCACAGGATATGGTGAAGAGTATGGCGGGTGATCCTATTGTATTTGCACTAGCAAATCCCGACCCTGAAATACCGTATGAAGATGCTATTGCAGCGCGTCCTGATATCATTATGGCTACTGGCCGTAGCGATTATCCTAATCAGGTAAATAATGTGCTTGGCTTCCCTTATATATTCCGTGGTGCGCTTGATGTTCGTGCAACAGCCATCAATGAAGAGATGAAGCTTGCAGCTGTAAAGGCATTGGCACAACTGGCTAAAGAACCCGTTCCTGATATAGTGAATGTGGCATACAATGAAAAGAGCCTTCGTTATGGCCCTACATACATCATCCCTAAACCAATAGACCCGCGTTTGTTGGTTACAGTATCGCCTGCAGTTGCTAAAGCTGCAATAGATAGCGGTGTAGCGCGCAAACCAATTGAGAATTGGGAAGCATACGAAGCAGAGTTGTATAAGCGTCTTGGCTCTGATGACAACTTGCTGCGCTTCATCATAAACAAAGCAAAACAACATCCTAAGCGTGTAGTATTTGCAGATGCAGAAAATCTGAAAGTATTGAAAGCTGCACAGATAGCTAAAGATGATGGTATAGCTATACCAATACTGTTAGGTGAAGAAAGAAAGATTAAAGCATTGATTGAAGAGCACAATCTTCAGTTGGGTGATGTAGAGATAATAGATCCGCGCAGCGATGAGCAAGCGCAGAAGCGTGATAAGTTTGGCGCACTGTTTTTCTGGAAGCGAAATCGCCGTGGATATAACATGTACGAAGCACGTAAGATAATGCGAGAGCGTACCTACTTTGGTTGCATGATGGTGGAAACGGGGGAAGCAGATGCATTCATCTCCGGTCTTACACGTCAGTACCCGAATACGCTGCGACCTGCGTTGGAGATAATAGGTATGGAAGAAGGTGCGGGACGTGCGGCAGGTATGTATATCATGCTTAGTAAGAAAGGTCCATTGTTCTTCGCAGATACTACTGTCAATTTCAATCCGACAGAAGATGAACTGGTAGATATTACAACGCTGACTGCTCGTGCTGTCGAAAATTTGAATATTAAGCCACGTATAGCAATGCTGTCATATTCAAACTTCGGTAGCAGTACATCGCCTGAAGCAATACTGGTTCGTAATGCAGTTGCGAAAATAAAACACAAGCATCCCGAAATGATAATTGATGGTGAGATGCAGGCAGGTATAGCATTCAATAAAGATTTGCTTCGCGAAAACTATCCGTTCTCTGATCTGGTAAACGAATCGCCGAATACATTGATATTCCCGAATCTGGCTGCAGGTAATATTGCATATCACCTGTTGCAGGAAGTAGGCGGTGCTGAAGCTGTTGGGCCTATATTGCTTGGTCTTAAAAAGCCTGTGCATGTATTGCAGTTGGGTAGCAGCGTGCGCCAGATAGTAAATATGGTAGCAATAGCTGTTGTAGAAGCACAAATAAAATCTCAGGCAGAAGCATAGTTTTGAAACAAATAGCCATTATAGGTGCCGGTGCTGCAGGTTGTTTTGCCGCGGCGAATATTCCATTTCAGGATGGGGTACAGGTAACCGTGTTTGAGAAGACTGGCAAAGTGATGCAGAAAGTAAAAGTATCGGGTGGTGGCAGGTGCAATACTACCCATGCTTTGTTTGATGTGCCTGAATTAGTGACACGTTACCCTCGTGGGAAACAATTGCTGAAAAAGTCGCTGTATCGCTTTAGCCCGGAAAAAACAATCGACTGGTTTGCGAGGCGTGGTGTAAAACTCAAAGCAGAAGCTGACGGGCGGATGTTTCCAATTACGGACGATTCGCAAACCATCATAGATTGTGTATGGCAGCAGATGATGCAGAATAAAGTGCAGGTGAAATATCATAAGTCCATTGATAGGATTACCAAGGCAGGAGAACAGATACAGCTGCACTTCAACGATGATACTACCTTCCTAGCAGACAAGGTTTTAATAGCGTGCGGTGGTTTCCCTAAGCAAGACCAATACAAATGGATAGTTGAAACAGGACATACTATTCAAACACCTGTTCCATCCCTCTTTACATTCAACATGCCCAAACATCCCATTACAGAATTGATGGGCGTTGCAGTACCTGATGCTACTGTGCGAATAACAGGTACTAAAATATCTGAACACGGACCATTGTTGATAACGCATTGGGGAATGAGTGGGCCTGCTGTGTTGCGTACATCTGCATGGGCAGCCAGAGAATTGAGTGAGCGTAATTATGAATTCAATATCCAGATAAACTGGTTGTTGGATGTTACTGAAGAAGAACTGAAAGAACAGCTTTTGGATATTCGCAGAGAGCAGGGAAAGCAATCTGTTGGTAATAAAAATCCATTCAATCTGCCCAAGCGCCTTTGGGAATACCAGTTGAAGAACGCAGGTATCAATGAAGAAACAAAATGGGGTGAGCTACCTGCTGCAGCACAAAACAAAATGATAAACTTCCTGATACGCGATGCTTACGATGTAAAAGGTAAAACTACTTTCAAAGAAGAGTTTGTAACCTGCGGAGGTGTTAAGTTATCTGAAATAGATCCGCAAACAATGGAAAGCAGAGTAATGAAAGGTCTTTACTTTGCTGGTGAGATTTTAGATGTTGATGGCATTACAGGCGGCTTCAACTTTCAACATGCATGGAGTAGCGGTTTCATTGCTTCACAGAGTATGATGGCTTAACCTTTCACATCCAGCACATCTCTCAGTGCATTGCCAAGTATATTAAATGCATATACCAATAGCATAATCGCTAAACCCGGTATGATTGCCAGAATTGGTCTGTTAGTCAACAGAAAGTTGTAGTGTTCTTTTATCATCAAGCCCCATGATGGTTGCGGTGGTTGTACACCGATACCTAAAAAGCTAAGCCCCGCCTCTATCAGTATAGCTGTTGCAAAATTACTGGCTGCAATAACCATGATAGGCCCTGCAATGTTTGGAAGTATATGACGGAATATGATACGCATATCACAAAGTCCTAATGCCTTTGCCGCTGTAATATATTCCATCTCTCTGAGCACAAGTACCTGTCCGCGAATAAGCCTAGCCGCACTAACCCACATAGTAAGCCCGATAGCTACAAATATTTCCCAGAAGCCTTTGCCTATAGTAAGTGTGATGGCGAAAACCAGCAGCAGGGTTGGGATAGCCCATAGGATATTTATCAGCCACATAACTGCATTATCTATAATGCCACCATAATAACCAGACAGAGAACCTAATACAATGCCGATAGTAAGCGATAGCAACACCGCCACAATACCTACAGCAATACTAACTCTGGCACCTATTATAAGTCTTGAAAGTATATCGCGTCCATATCTGTCAGAACCGAGATAGAATTTTCGTTTGGTAATCAGTTTCTCTTGAACATATGCTTGTTGTATTTGCAGGTTTTGTGTTTTTACTTTTGCAGGCAACAGGTCTGCAATATTATAACGAATCGTATCCTGCATGCCATCATCTATATAGTGTAGCGTTACAAGCGTATTGCTCTCAAATGAATAGCCATTAATGGGCGATACTTTGTAGTCTGAAGGCTTACCGCTAAACCATTCTTTCAGTTTGCTTCCTTGTTCTTCTTTTACTGTTTTGGGAATCAGTAATAGCTGCTTACTAAAGCCTGGTTGCTTTGCACCGAGCTCTATTATCATAGTGTTGGCATTTGGTGTATTGTCCGGTACTACCAGATATGCGAATACAGCCAACAGGCAGGTGATGGCAATAACGGATACTGCAACTACCACAGAAGGTTTGCGAAAAAGTTTTTTTATGATGCTATTTTCTGTCACTAACGCATGCCGTATTTGCTTACAAGGTACACAAGTTGTGTAAGTGCAACTGCGCCCATTTTCAATTCGCGATGGTTTACCTGTTCAAACACATCTGCATTGGTATGGTGCAGGTCGAAGTAGCGCTGTGGGTCAGGAATCAAACCACCAACAGGAACACCTTGCCTTTGCAACGGGCTGATGTCAGCCCCGCCATGTACCTGATCAAAATCGTGAATACCATAAGGTGCAAACAGTTTTTTGTATTGCAGTATATGTTCTCTTTCTTTTTGTTTCATATCCAGGCTGAACCCTCTTGGCGTAAAGCCTCCTGCGTCTGTTTCTATAGCCAGTATATGTGTTTCATTATTTGCTTTTGCACTATCCGCATAAGCAAGGCCGCCTTTCAATCCGTTTTCTTCGTTCATAAACAACACAGCACGTACCGTATACTTTGGCCTGATGCCTGCAGCTTTCAATGCACGTATTACTTCAATACTCTGAACACAGCCTGCACCGTCATCATGTGCACCTTCACCTACATCCCATGAATCAAGGTGTCCGCCAACCAATACTATTTTATCAGGATATTCACTGCCACGTATTTCGCCTATTACGTTGTAGGAAGGAACCATGCCCAGCATCTTACAGTCAGATTCTATTTGCGCCGTTACGCCGCCTTTCGCGCATTCTTTTTCCAACATATCTGCAGTATGGTTGCCTATCGCAACAGCAGGTATCGGTTTCACCGTATCTGCATAGCGCATGCTGCCGGTATGTGGTTCGTCATCTGCACCAGTAGATACAGAACGGATGATAACACCTGCCGCACCTTGCGCTGCAGCCATGTTAGGTGCCAGCCACCTGTATTTACCTGCATCACCATATCCTTCAAATGTATTTACCAAGTCTTGACGGAAGCGGTAATTGAAGAATATGATTTTGCCTTTCACATCTTCTTTCTGTAGTTTTTTAAAGTCTTCAATGCTCTTCACAATTACAACAGGCGCTTCTAGTACTTTGCCATTTGTGCCTACAGTATTGCCAATAGACAATACTTTCACATCTTTAAAACTTTTTTCTCCCTGAAAGCGTAGTGACAAACGTTCTTTGCCTCTTACCCAATGTGGCACATCTACAGGTTGCAACCATACTTTATCTGCTCCTGCAGCTTCCATGGCTTTCTGTCCCCAAACTACCGCTTTTTCTGCTTGCGGGCTACCGCTCAACCTGTGTCCTATCTGCTTGCATAGTACACGCAGGTTTTCATAACAGGTTCCTTCCAGCAAAATGTTATCAGATAGCTTCCTCATTATTAAGGAATCATTTTGTGCATATGCACCAGTAGCTGATAATATGAAGGCAGCAGCCAGCAGTTTTAGTTTCATACTTTAAAAATATAAAAAAGCTGCAGATTGCTTTTAGCAGGCAGATGTTTATATTTGTATATACACTAATCAGTCTACAATCTTTTAAGTTTTCGAATTATGAAGCTCACATCGTATATCATCATTGGCCTGAGTACTACACTTTTTGCCTGTACAGCCAAGAAAGCAACTACTACATCTAAAGCCGCAGCACCAGCAGCATCGGATGTTGTTGCAGAAATAGACAGTAAATATACTGCTGCACAGAAAGAAGAAGGCAAAACAGTATGGCAGACAAATTGCCAGAAGTGCCACAAGCTGTACGAACCACAGTCTCATTCAATTGCAAAATGGGAAAAAATATTGCCACGCATGAGCAAAAAAGCTAAGTTGAGTGTTGAGGATGCAGGTAAGGTAAGAGCATATGTACTTACGCATGCTACATCTTAGTGACTATTTCTTATTGTACTATTATAAATGCTTATAAAACGGACTCATGAAGTCCGTTTTATTTTAAGGATATTTGCACCATGAAAATTGGTATTGTTTGTTACCCGACTTTTGGTGGTAGCGGTGTACTGGCAACAGAGCTTGGCATGGCACTTTCTGCAAAAGGTCATGAGATACACTTTATTACTTACAAACAACCCGTCAGGTTACATTTCCACCCGAATATCTATTATCACGAGGTGTCTGTCCCTACCTATCCTTTGTTCGATTTTCCTCCTTACGAAACAGCACTTACCAGTACAATGGTAAACGTGATTAACAATAATAATCTCGACTTGCTGCACGTTCACTATGCTATACCGCACGCATCAGCAGCATATTTCGCACGGCAGATATTGAAGAAAACTGGGAAGGATATACCATATATAACAACGCTGCATGGTACAGATATTACGCTGGTGGGTAAAGACCAAACATACGCACCAGTTGTTACTTTCTCTATCAACGAGAGTGATGCGATAACAGCAGTGTCAGACAATTTGAAGGACGAAACTTTCAGACATTTCAATATAGAAAAGGAAATCATTGTTATCCCGAATTTCGTAGATACCGACAGATTCCAACATAGCAATAAAGAGCACTTTAAGAAGATGTTGGCGCCTAATGGCGAACGCATTCTCGCGCACGTATCCAACTTCAGGAAGGTGAAGCGTGTGGAAGATGTTGTTACAATGTTTGAAAAAGTGCACAAACAACTACCATCAAAACTATTGATGATTGGCGATGGCCCTGAACGTCAGAATATTGAAGAATATTGCCGCACACTGAATATCTGCAGCGATATACGTTTCCTGGGTAAGCAAGACCAGGTAGATGAAATTCTGAGTATTACAGACTTGTTTGTGCTACCTTCTCAGTACGAAAGCTTTGGCCTCAGTGCGTTGGAAGCAATGGCTTGCGGTGTGCCTGTGATATCGACTAATGCGGGTGGCTTGCCAGAAATTAATGTGCAGGGCGTTACCGGCTATATGAGCAATGTTGGAGATACTGATGATATGGCGAAGAATGCTATAGAAGTGTTGAAAGATGAGAACAAGCTGAAGCAGTTTAAGGAAAATGCTATTGCACATGCAAGGACATTCAGCAGACAGCGTATCATACCTTTATACGAACAACTATACGAAAGTGTAGTTGCCAATTATAAAGCAACAGTATAAAACAGAATTAGTGAACGGATTAACCGTTCACTAATTCTTCCCAATATTCTGCTGCCCTTCTTGTGTGTGGTATCACTATTGTACCGCCAACAATATTAGCTACTGCAAATATTTCATACATCTCATCCGTGGTAATGCCTTGTTCATGGCATTTGCCAAGATGGTATTTAATACAATCATCGCAACGCAATACCATGCTTGCAACTAAGCCCAGCATTTCCTTCGTCTTAGTTGACAATGCACCTTCAGCATATGTATTCGTATCCAGGTTGAAGAGACGATTGATGACCTTGTTTTGTTTACCAAGTATCACATCGTTCATCTTTGCACGATACTCATTGAATTCATCTATTTGCTTGCCCATATTAGTTAATTCCTAAAAGTTCTACATCAAAAATAAGTGTGCTGTTAGCACCTATCTGTGCACTAACTTGTCTTTCTCCGTATGCAAGGTTTGCAGGTATAAAGAAACGGTACTTGCTGCCTACGCTCATCAGTTGCAGTCCTTCAGTCCATCCTTTTATAACCATGTTCAGCGGAAAGCTAGCAGGTTTACCGCGTTGAACAGAACTGTCGAATACAGTACCGTCAATCAGTGTACCGTGGTAGTGGCATGTAACAGTATTGAAAGCAGTAGGCTTAGCACCTTCAGCATCTTTCAGTATTTCATATTGTAGCCCGCTAGGCAGGGCAGTAACACCTTCACGTTCTTTGTTCGCGTTCAGGAAATCTTCACCTGCTTTCAGGTTGGCTGCTGCCTGTTCGGCTTTTTTCTTAAATAACATATCTGCTATACCCATAATCTGAATAATTAAGTTAGCGAAGATATGTCATTTCAACGTTTACCAAGCTCTATCACTTCACACTGTTTCATGTCCTTGCCGTCTATCACAAAGCGTATCAGTGTACGTACTTTATGCCAACCGTGTTTACCTGCTGCACCGGGGTTCATATGCAGGCAATTTATTTTATCATCGTAGATTACTTTCAGGATATGAGAGTGACCGCTAATAAATAGCTGTGGCCGGTATTCCTGCAAATGTTGTTTGGCAAGGGGGCTGTATCTGCCCGGGTAGCCACCTATGTGTATCATTAGTACTTTCACACCTTCGCACTGCCATTTGAATACTTCAGGATATTCAGGCCTTATTTCATGGCCGTCAATATTGCCATATACACCTTTCAGCGGCTTAAAGGCTTTCAGCTTTTCCACTACTTCGGTATTGCCAAAATCGCCCGCATGCCATATCTCATCGCACTGCTCAAAATGTTTAAACACAGCATCGTCCAGCCAGCCATGTGTATCTGATATCAGCCCGATCCTTGTCATGCTGTAATAATACTAAATAGCCACAGCAATTTTTCTTTAAAAATAGTTGACGAAAAATTTGACTCTTACCTTACGTCATACCCTTACTTTGTATCAAATATCTGCATATGGAAAGGTTTTCTGTAACTCAATTGGCAAAAATGGCTGGAGTAAGCGTGCGCACATTACACCACTACGATGAGATTGGATTACTGAAACCTGCATTACGTGCAGACTCTGGTTACAGGTATTACAGCAGGGTAGAGTTACTAAAGCTGCAGCAAATACTCTTTTACAAAGAGCTGGATATTCCGCTCAACGAAATTGCTGAAATGCTTGACGAACCGGAGTTTGATATACTTACTGCATTGCAGCAACATAAACAGGCGTTGAGTAAGCGCTTACAACGCCTTAAGACATTACTGCAAACCATAGACAGGACCATTGTTGAATTAAAAAATGAAAACATGAACTACGACGAATTGTATAAAGGTTTCCCAAAAGAAAAAGTAGCAGAATATGAAAAATCTGTTGTTGAGCTGTGGGGCCAAGAAACACTCAACGAGAGTAGAAGGAGAGTAAATGCGATGACAAAGGAAGAATTGCAGGCTTTAATGCTGGAAGCAGATATCATTAATAAAGAGCTGGTACGGTTGATGAATAAACCAGTCTCACATAATGAAGTGCAGGCTTTAATAGCAAGGCATTATAGCATGACTTGCAAGTACCATGATTTTACGCTTGAGGCATATAAAGTCTTGGGAGGAATGTATGTTGCTGATGAACGTTTTAGGATAAACTACAACAAGTATCATACGGGACTTGCAGCTTATCTGAATGATGCTATTACTTTCTACTGCAATAATCATTAGCTATAAAAAGAAACGCCCGCAAATGCGGGCGTTTCTTTTTATAGAACTAGTTATTTCGGAATCTGCCGTAGTAATTCAGGTCTATCAGCGTTCCGTTATCTATTCGAAATTCCTGTTTCAGAACACCCTCCAGTTTAAAGCCGTTTTTGATGGCTACTTTGTTACTAGCTGTATTGTTTGGTGAAACACGGCAGTATACTTTGTTAAGCCCCAACTCGTTAAACGCCTTATCTAATGCCTGCTGAACAGCCATGCTTGTGATGCCTTTGCCTTCCTCGTTCTTGTCTATAAAATAGGCAATCTCGCATTTAGATGTTTTGGTATCAATATTTTTCAGAAATATCAAGCCAATCAGGTTTCCCTGATTGTTGATTGTCATTACGTACAGCTCTTTTTTACTTGCAAGCAGGCTATACATCTGGATAGATTCTTCTGCTACTTCAGGTGTAGCAGCTTTTTCAATGGTGATCGGAAAGAAATCAAGCAATCTCTCTTTATTGCTTTGTACTAACTGATGAAAGTGTTCTCTATCCTCCATGCTTATTGGACGGATGGTAATCATAACCGGTTGTTTTAGTGTTTGAAATAAATCCCTTATACTTTGCAAAATAGAAAATAATTTTAATGTATCAAATCACGAACACCTGATATGTGAAATACAAAAGGCAGTCTGTACTTACAGACTGCCTTTTGCTTATAAAGTTTAAAACGGAAATTAGAAACGCTCCAGACCGTTGAAGAAGAAGTTGCCTTCGATTATGGCATTCTCATCGCTGTCAGAACCGTGAACAGCGTTTTCGCCTATAGAAGTAGCATATTTTTTACGGATAGTACCTTCTTCAGCATTGGCAGGGTTAGTAGCACCAATTAACGTGCGGAAGTCTGCAACAGCATTTTCTTTTTCCAGAATAGCTGCTACGATTGGGCCGCTGCTCATAAATTCGCACAATTCACCATAAAAAGGACGCTCTTTGTGCACTTCGTAGAATTTGCCCGCAGTGTCCATGGTCAGGTGTGTGTATTTCATAGCTACGATACGGAAACCCGCAGCGTTAATCATTTGAAGAATGTTGCCGATGTTGCCTGCTTTTACTGCATCAGGCTTAATCATTGTAAATGTACGGTTAGACATATGAATAAGATATATATTGTATTTGACGGCGCAAAGGTAGGAGTTTTAAAGCTTCAAAATCTCAAAACACTAAATGATTTTTTCTGTTTAAGCGTATTTTAACAAGGTATAGTGTAAATTGCATCCTTTATTAAAAACTAAGGATAAGCAAGGGGATACTTGCACTACGCAATGCTACCAATTCAAGATTTACAGCCTTTACTGCAAACGCCTAAAAAGATATTTATTACTACTCACCATAAACCGGATGGCGATGCTATAGGTAGTATGATGGGCTTGTATCATTATTTAGTGAAAAAAGGTCATGCTGTAACGCCTGTAGCACCTAGCGAAATTCCCGATTTTCTGATGTGGATTCCGGGCATTGAGCATGCGTTGAATTATGAGTCTGAAAGCAAACGTGCAGAAACTGCACTTGCCGAAGCTGATATAGTGTATTGTCTGGATTTTAATGACTATAGTCGCACAAAGTATATGACTGAGTCTTTGGCCAATGCCAAAGCTCCTAAGGTATTGATAGATCACCACCTGATGCCAAAGCCTGTATGGGATTACGGTGTAAGTATGCCTGCCAAAAGCAGTACTTGCGAGATGGTGTATGACTATATCAATCTCTGCGGTGATAATGATTTAATAGATCTGAATGTAGCTTCTTGTCTGTACACAGGTGTTATGACAGATACAGGTTCTTTCCGTTTCCCGGTTACTACTGCCAGTGTGCACGAGATGGTAGCCGATTTTATGCGCAAAGGGCTAAATCATAGCCCTATCCACGAGGCGGTTTACGACTCATGGGGCGTAAAACGCATGCAGTTTTTGGGCTACGTATTATTGGAACGCATGGAGATTTTCCCCAAATACAATGCAGGGCTTATCTGTCTTTCCAAGAAAGACCTGAAACTGTTTGATGTAAATACAGGCGATACAGAGGGCTTGGTAAACTATCCGCTTAGCATAGGCTCAGTAAAATTTGCCACAATGATAACAGAAAGGGGAGATGAGGTAAAACTCTCTTTCCGCAGTAAGGGGGACTTTGATGTTAGCACACTTGCACGTACCTATTTCAATGGCGGTGGCCACTTTAATGCCTCTGGAGGTACCTCAAAATCAAGTTTTGAAGAAACAATTACATACTTTAAGGAAATTTTATCCGATATTCACCCACGTTAATTTTTAAAATCAATGATAAAGCGTTTAGTACCAGCAGTATTAGGTCTGGCAGCAATTAGTGTTACATCTTGCAACAACAACGATTTCAAGAAAACAAAAGACGGTCTGGAATACCGTATCATTACAGACAAGACCGATGGTAAAAACCTTGCTGATGGAGACATGGCAAGCGTTAAAATCCGTATCTATTACAACCAAAAAGACAAAAAAGATACGCTGATAGCAGACTACGTTCAAATGAATGGTGGTCAGCCTATAGAAATACCTGTTAATGTTCCACTGCAATTTAAGAGCGATTGGCCTTCAGGTCTGAAGCTGTTGAGTAAAGGCGATAGCGCTATCTTCCGCACACCGGTAGATACTATCATGAAAATGGCTCCTCAGGGACAATTACCTCCATTCATGAAGAAAGGTGGCTACATACTTTATTCCGTAGTGGTAGTTTCAGTAAAATCTGCAGCAGAAGTTACCAAGCAACAAGAGCAAATGCAACAGCAGCAAATGCAGGCTTCTGCATCTCAAATGGCTACAGACGATAAATTATTACAAGACTATTTCACGGCTAACAATCTGAAACCTACTAAAACTGCAAGTGGTTTGTATTACTTGATTGAGAAAGAAGGTACAGGTAATACCGCTCAGAAAGGCCAGACAGTTACAGTAAACTATACTGGTAAATTGTTGAACGGTACAGCTTTCGATTCAAACACAGACCCTGCGTTCCAACACGTAGAGCCATTGACTGTACAAGTAGGTGCAGGACAAGTAATACCAGGTTGGGAAGAAGGTATGATGCTGTTGAAAAAAGGCAGCAAAGCAAAACTTTTCATCCCTTCTCCGTTGGCATACGGTCCTCAGGAACGTGGTGAAAAACTGCCTGCAAACTCTGTACTGGTATTTGATATAGATGTTACAGATATCAAATAAATATTCAATCTATTCTCAATCTTAATAACAACACAGAGTGAAACAAACGCTAAGTATTCTTATGGTAGCCGGCCTGTATCTTTTATCAGGATGTACAGGCTCTAAGAAAGCATCAAAAGGCAACGCCAATGCTTTCAAAAAAACGCAAAGTGGTATTGAGTATAAAATGTACCGCGATAATAAGGCGACACCGCTGGCCAAAGAAGGCGATCTTGTTGACATTCATATACATACTAAATACAACGATAGCCTGATTTTTGATTCAAGGACTAATAACAATAACAAACCAGTTTCCTTGCCGCTCAACAAGGCACGCTTTAATGGCGATTTAGCAGAAGTATTGTCTATGATGAGTGCAGGTGATAGTATGGTGGCAATGGTCGCTGTGGATTCTTTGATTTCGTCAAAACAAAAGACGCAACCATGGATGAAACCGGGTAACAAAATCACTTATGTTATCTCTATGATATCAGTAAAAACACAAGAACAGATAAACAAAGAGAAAAACATGGCCAGCAGCGAGCAAATGGCTATTGACGAAAAACTGATTCTGAAGTATCTGGCAGACAACAAAATTGTAGGTGCTAAGAAGACGGCATCAGGTTTGTACTACATCATGCGTCAACCTGGTAAAGGTGATAATGCAAAAGCTGGTCAAACAGTTTATGTAAACTATACAGGCCGTACATTGGATGGTAATGCATTCGATTCAAGTGTTGATCCTAAGTTCAACCATGTAGAACCATTATCATTTCTGTTGGGTCGAGGTAACGTTATTCAAGGTTGGGACGAAGGTATATCATTGTTGAACAAAGGTGGTAAGGCTACATTATATATACCATCGCCATTGGCTTATGGTAAAAATAGTCCTACTGCAGCCATACCTGCCAACTCTGTTTTGATTTTTGATGTAGAATTGGTTGATGTAAAATAATTAATAACAATATTTAAGCAGATAAAATGAAAAAGACACTATCAGTTCTTACTGTTGCAACGATATCGGCATTGTCTGTATCAGCACAGTCAAAGAAGAGCGCGAAAACAAGTGAAACTACAAAGCCGCAGGCTAAAATGGCACCAGCTGCCAAAGACGATGGTTTTCAGAAAACGCCTAATGGGCTTGAGTACAAAATAATAACAGATGCACCCGGCACACAAAATCCCAAGGTTGGCGATTATATATCTGCACACTTGCAACTGATTGTTGATGACAGTGTTCATTTCAGTACAAGACAGGTTATGAATAATGCACCTGCTGAGGTGCAAATGGCATCTACACCTACCAAAGGTGATATCCTGGAGGGCTTTACCTACATGACGCCTGGCGATAGTGCTATTTTCCGTTATTCTGTAGACTCATTGCTTACAATACCGGGTGTAACAGCTGCACCATGGATGAAACCAGGTGTCGGGCAGATGATTTATTATCGTGTTGTTTTGGCAGGTGTAAAGTCTGCTGCCGATAAGCAAAAAGAAGCTG
This sequence comes from Chitinophagales bacterium, assembly GCA_017303395.1. Lineage (GTDB taxonomy): Bacteria > Bacteroidota > Bacteroidia > Chitinophagales > Chitinophagaceae > Polluticoccus. Next base: position 209,955 of record JAFLBN010000002.1, on the reverse strand, counting down.
CAGAAGCTGCTGCAAAACAAAAAGATATAGATGACAAATTGCTGCAGGATTATTTCAAGGCAAATAATATCAAAGCAACAAAAACGGCATCTGGTCTTTACTATACAGTCAGCAAAATGGGTACAGGCATCGTTGCTCAACCTGGTGATAAAGTAAGTGTAAACTATACAGGTAAAACAATGGAGGGCAAAGCATTTGATTCCAATGTTGATCCTCAGTTCCAACACGTACAACCATTCGAGTTTACAGTTGGCCAAGGTATGGTTATAAAAGGATGGGATGAAGGTTTTACTATCTTCAAGAAAGGCTCTAAAGGAACACTTTATATACCGTCTCCGTTAGCATATGGTGCTAACAGCCCTGACCCTAGCCGTATACCTGTAAATGGTATTCTGATATTTGACGTAGAATTGCTGGATGTTATTCAGTCAGACCTGCACAAACAAAATACACCGGCTACAAAAGGTAAATAAGTATGAGATTCATTTTTCATCTTACAATAACACTGTGGTATTTGCTTCTCGCAAATACCACTTTTGCTTATACCCGTCAGGACACATTACGTGGCAGTAATGGCGAAGGCCGTAGATGGTGGGATGTAAAGCATTATAACTTGACTGTATATCTCGACCCGGAGAATAAATCGCTCACAGGGTTCAATATCATCAGGTTTGACGTTGTAGATAAACCTATTGATGTCATGCAGATAGATTTGCAGGACACATTAGTAGTGGACAGTGTTTATGTTTATGACTTCGATACTGTAAAAAATAGTAGCTACAAAACAGAAGTAGTTGTTAGTTATAAAAAAGCCACTGTTGTAAAAGATGGTAAGGTTTGGTGGGTACACTACGGTTTCTCTAAATGGACCCCGGGTGCTAGCAAGGAGGTGAAAATATACTATCATGGCAAGCCACGTGTGGCAAGAACACCACCATGGGATGGTGGTGTTATCTGGGGGGTAGATAGTATGGGCTCGCCGTGGTACTCTGTAGCATGCCAGGGCCTGGGCGCAAGCAGTTGGTGGCCGTGTAAAGATTATCAGGCAGATGAACCGGATGAAGGTATGCTGATATCGGTATCTCCTAAAGCAGGCAAGATGACCGTTATATCAAACGGCACACCTCAGTTAGATGTATTCAAATCGCGTATCAATGTGTGGGAGGTTAAAAATCCTATCAATACCTACAATGCTACTTTTTATGGTGGTGCCTATGTAGGGTGGACAGATACGCTGATGGGTGAGAAAGGCAAGCTCGATTTAAGTTTCTATGTACTCCGTCAGAATGAAGCTAAGGCAAAAAAGCAATTTGAAGTAACTAAGCAAATGCTGCACTGTTTTGAATACTGGATGGGGCCCTATCCGTTTTATGAAGATGGTTATAAACTGGTAGAGTCACCGTTCCTCGGTATGGAACACCAAAGTGCTGTTGCTTATGGCAATCAATACAAAATGGGCTACTTAGGGCAGGATAGAAGTGGTACAGGTGTCGGCTCTTTGTTCGATTTTATTATTGTTCACGAAAGCGGGCATGAGTGGTTTGGTAACAACATAACAGCTGCAGATGTTGCCGATAATTGGCTGCATGAGGGCTTTACCACCTATACCGAAGCTTTATTTGCGGAATGTGCATTTGGTAAAGAAAAAGCATTTGCCTATACAAGGGGAGAGTGGAAGAACATTCGTAACGATGTGCCGGTAATTGGTGCTTATGGTGTGCAGGACGATGGTAGCAGCGATAAGTATGACAAAGGTGCTGCTGTAGTACACATGATACGGGTGATGATGAATGACGATGAGAAATTCCGCCAATTACTGCGCGGACTTAATAAAGATTTTTATCACAAAATTGTTACCAGTAAGCAGGTAGAAGACTACATTATTAAGTTCACGGGGCTTGACTTGAAAGCATTCTTCGATCAATATCTGCGTTCTACGCAAATACCCAAACTAGAATGGTATATTAAAAAGAAAGAGCTGTTCTATAGATTTACTAATACAATTCCAGGCTTTTCATTGTCATTACCTGTGTATACCAACAAAAAGAGTGAAACATTGCGGGTGACATCCGAGTGGCAAAGTATTTCATGGCGGAAAGGTGGATATAATATCAGTGTTTCCCCCGATTTCCTGATAAAGGAATAAATAGTAATCCACATTATATCCCGAGCCTTTAATGCCCGTTAGGGTGTTAAAGGCTTTTTATTTAGGTTTGCCTTCCGCATGGCAAAGAAGGAAGCAGCAGAAACACCATTGATGAAGCAGCATAAGGAAATCAAAGCAAGATATCCTGACGCTATACTATTATTCAGAGTAGGCGATTTTTACGAAACATTTGGCGAAGATGCACTAGTTGCTTCGCGTGTATTGGGTATTACGCTTACCAAGCGTGCCAATGGTTCTGCTTCGCATATAGAGCTTGCAGGTTTTCCGCACCACTCTGTAGATACGTATTTGCACAAGCTGGTAAAAGCTGGCTATCGTGTTGCTATTTGCGACCAGTTGGAAGACCCCAAAGCTGCAAAAGGTATTGTGAAGCGTGGTGTTACAGAATTAGTAACGCCCGGTGTTGCTACTAATGATAAATTGTTGGAGAACAAAACCAACAATTTCCTTGCAGCACTACATCTGTCTGACGGTATGTGCGGTGTAGCGTTTCTTGATATCAGCACGGGTGAGTTTTATGCAGCGCAGGGAACTGAGGAGTATATGGATAAATTGCTCCAGAGCTTCCAGCCATCAGAAGTGCTACTATCTAAAACACAGGTAAGGCGTTTTAAAGAGAATATAGATTCTCGTGTTTATACATTCCCATTGGAAGAGTGGATTTTTGCAGAGCAATACACATACGATTTGCTGCTGCAGCATTTCCAGACACAATCGCTGAAGGGGTATGGTATAGAAGATATGAAACCTGCTATTATTGCTGCAGGTGTTGCTATCCATTATCTGAAAGATACAGAGCATCCCAATCTGCAACACATCAATACCATTCAGCGCATAGTTGCTGATGAGTTTATGTGGATGGACAGGTTTACTATTCGCAATCTGGAGTTGGTACATAGTACAAGCGAAAATGGTAATTGTCTGCTTACAGCTATCGACCATACGCATACATCAATGGGTGCAAGGTTGCTGAAGCGTTGGCTGATATTCCCGTTGTCAGATATTACGCGCATCAATCACCGTCTCGATCTTGTTACTTATTTCATAAAAGAACAGGACACGAACCACGATATCCTGCAACTCATCAAACAGGTGGGCGATGTGGAGCGTATGATTGGTAAGATACCTTTGAAGAAAGCCAATCCGCGAGAGGTATTGCAACTGGCACGCAGCCTTGAGTTTATGGAGCAGGTGAAACACATCGGTGCTAATTCTGGTTTTAATGCATTGGTGCAATTGACACAAGCTTTGCAGCCACTTACAGATTTGCACAGGCAGATAAAGAGTATCATAACTGAAGATGCACCTGCTGTTGCCATAAAAGGTGGTATGATACGCGAAGGCATACATGCTGAGCTCGATGAACTGCGTACCATTTCCCGCAGTGGTAAAAACTACCTGTTACAAATACAGCAGAAAGAAGCAGAGCGTACAGGCATAGGTTCATTGAAAGTGGCTTATAATAATGTCTTTGGTTATTATCTGGAAGTAACCAATTCGCACAAAGACAAAGTACCCGCAGACTGGATTCGTAAACAGACACTGGCAAATGCTGAACGTTATATAACACCGGAGCTGAAGGAGTACGAGGAAAAAATATTGGGTGCAGAAGAGAAGATACTGGCGATAGAGATGGACGTGTATCAGAAACTGCTTGCAGATATAGAGCCGCATATTGCACCAATCCAAACAAATGCGAACATAGTAGCGCAGATAGACTGCCTACTTTGCTTTGCCAACAATGCCAAACAGTACAACTACCACCGTCCCGAAATAGTAAAGGATGCAGTAATAGATATAAAACAAGGTCGTCACCCGGTTATAGAACAACAATTGCCCCCCGGTGAAAAGTATGTTGCTAATGATATAGTACTGGATAAAGACGCTCAGCAGGTAATCATTCTCACCGGTCCGAATATGAGTGGTAAGTCTGCACTATTGCGTCAGACGGCAATCATTACATTGATGGCGCACATGGGTAGCTTTGTACCTGCAGATGCTGCTATTATAGGTTTGACGGATAAGATATTTACGCGTGTTGGCGCGTCAGACAATCTAAGTGGTGGTGAGAGTACCTTCATGGTAGAGATGAATGAAACGGCTAGTATCATCAACAACATCAGCGAACGTAGCCTTGTATTGCTTGATGAGATTGGCCGTGGTACCAGTACCTACGATGGTATATCTATTGCATGGTCTATTGTAGAATACCTGCATAACAGTACCAACAGGCCAAAGACACTCTTTGCAACACACTACCACGAAATCAATGAACTGGAAAACCAGTTGGAACGAGTAAAGAACTATCACATCACCCACAAAGAGACCGGTAATAAAGTCATCTTCCTGCGCAAGCTGGCCCAGGGTGGCAGCAGGCATAGCTTTGGTATACAAGTAGCACGTATGGCGGGTATGCCTCCAGCTTTGCTTTCTCGTGCCGATGAGATACTTGCATCACTTGAAGAGAAACATGCGGATAGCAGTAGTACATCCAGTAAGGTGAAGAATATCAATCAGTTACCCAAATTCCAACTGAATATATTTGATGGTGTAACAGACGACCTGCGCCGTGTACAAGAAATACTGGAGGCGATGGATATTAATACCCTCACGCCTGTTGAAGCATTGTTAAAACTTAACGAATTGAAGACAATTGTTAAGAACTACAAATAAGACTGATTAAGATATAGCTTAATTTTATAGTGATTGGATGAACAAAGTTTTTATGGCTTTGTTATTAGAGGGTAAACGCTTTTTTATGAGACGATTCTCGTCACTATTTTTAGTTATGATTGCTTCTGCCCTGATAGTACAAATGGCAAGTTGCCTGACCCCACGCAAGGGTCCGCAGAAGTTGTACACAAAGGCAGTACAGGAAGGCAAGGTATATGATGCTATCATAGTGCCCGGCATCCCGTTCAATAATGGCAATTGGGATAGTGTGATGAAGGCCCGTGTACTGTGGTCATGGATATTGTACAAGAACGGCATTGCCAAAAATGTTATCTATTCTGGCGCAGCCGTGTACTCTCCATACAAAGAGTCTGTAATCATGGGCCTGTATGCAGAGCAATTGGGCATTCCGAAAGAGCATATCTTCTACGATACCAACGCAAGGCACAGTACCGAAAACGTGTATTACTCGTATTTGGTAGCCAAAGAGGCTGGCTTTAAATCGCTGGCACTGGCTACAGACCCTTTCCAGTCTTTCATGCTCAAAAGCTTTTTAGACAAACGTTTCAGAACAAAAATAGACCGCCTGCCATTTGTTACAGATACACTGGCAGCATATACGCACCTCAATCCTAAGATTAATCCGAGAAAAGCTAAGGTGAATAATTTTGTGTCTATTACGGAACAGGAATCATTCTTCAGGCGCTTCCGCGGTACGCTTGGTCGCGATATAGACTGGAGCAAGTATCCAGACGGAAAGCTGGAGGCATTATAAAATACGTTTCAAGTGGGGAAAATGTGGGTAGGTTGCGGCAATTTTTGCCGCAGCTTTTGTTTTGGTGGGTGTCATTTATATACGCTTAGTTTTATGTACCTTTGCACCTCCCAAAACAGAACATATTAACTGTTTTTCTTTTTGATTTTTAATTTATCGATTTTAATAAATGCTTTCAGTTTCTAATTTATCGCTTCGCTACGGCAAGCGCGTGTTGTTTGAAGATGTGAATATCCGTTTTACCGAGGGTAACTGTTATGGTATCATCGGTGCGAACGGTGCAGGTAAATCTACTTTCCTGAAAATACTGAGCGGCGAGATAGACCCGACTACGGGCAAGGTGGAGATAGGCAAAGACCAGCGCATGAGCGTGCTAAAACAGAACCACTACGAGTACGATGAAAACACTGTACTGGAAACGGTAATGCTGGGCAACGGCAAGCTGTTTGAAATAATGAAGGCGAAGGACGAGATATATGCCAAAGATCCTTTTACCGAGGAAGACGGTATCAGGGCTGGAGAGCTGGAAGGCCTTTTTGCAGAAATGGACGGTTGGAATGCCGAGAGCGATGCAGCTACTTTGCTGAGCAATCTGGGTATTAAAGAAGAATTCCACAACAGGAAAGTAAAAGAACTGGATGGTAACCAGAAAGTACGTGTGCTCCTGGCACAGGCTATCTTCGGTAACCCGGATATCCTGTTGCTCGATGAACCTACCAACGACCTTGACCTTGAAACCATTGCATGGCTCGAGGATTTCCTGGCAGACTATGATAAAGTAGTATTGGTTGTATCGCACGATCGTCACTTTCTGGATACCGTGTGTACACACGTTGCAGATATCGACTTTGGTAAGATTACCATCTTCACAGGTAACTACTCTTTCTGGTACGAATCGAGCCAGTTGTTGCTGAAACAACGTACCGATGCCAATAAGAAAGCAGAAGATAAGATTGCCGAACTGAAAGAGTTCATCGCGCGCTTCTCTGCCAACGCATCAAAATCTAAACAGGCAACCAGCCGTAAAAAAGCTTTGGATAAGATAAAGTTGGAAGACATGACTGCCTCTACACGTAAATATCCTGCTATCCTGTTCAACAATCAGGTACGCGAAGCGGGCGACCAGATACTGGAAGTAAAAGGGCTGAGCAAAACCCTGAATGGTGAAGTGATGTTTAAAGACATCAGCTTCGACCTGAAGCGCGGACAGAAAGTAGCTATACTTGCTGAAAACGGCCTTGCTACTACAGCATTCTACAAAATACTGGCAGGCGAGGATACCGATTTTCAAGGCACATTCAAGTGGGGTGTTACTACAACTACTACCTACTTGCCAAACGATAATACAGAATACTTTGCAGGCAAAGACCTGAACCTGATAGACTGGCTGCGCCAGTTCAGCGAAGAGAAAGATGAAACTTTTATCCGTGGCTTCCTGGGCCGTATGCTGTTTAGTGGAGAGGAAACATTGAAAAAATGTACCGTGCTGAGTGGTGGTGAAAAAATGCGTTGTATGATAAGCCGCATGATGATGCTGAAAGGCAACATCCTGATGTTTGACGAACCTACCAACCACCTTGATCTGGAAAGCATCACTGCGCTGAACAATGGTATGAAAGACTTTAAAGGTACCATCCTGTTTACCACACGAGATCATGAACTGGCACAAACAGTGGCAGACCGCATAATAGAAATAACACCAAACGGTGTTATAGACCGCGAAATGACATTTGACGAATACCGTACCGACGAACGCGTAAAAGCATTGCGCGCAGAAATGTACGGTATGCAAATGGCATAGTGTCTTAGTTTAGATAATTAAAAAAGCCCCGCATTTTGCGGGGCTTTTTGTTTTTTTATTCTTTATCTAAGTTTAGACATAGGACTTCACTATAATTATATAAATTTGATATTTTGCTTTTAAAAGATATTATTTTAATTTATATAATGCTGATTTCTAGAGAGTTTAAACCTGCATCTAATAGACTGGTTTATCATTATTGTAATCCCGATGTATTCTATGCAATTTGTACGCACAAAACAATAAGACTAAGTGATCTCTTTTCCATGAATGATTTTCTTGAAATTCATTGGGGGTATTCTATTTGGGAAAAAGCTGCTAACGAAATTTGTAATAGAGTAGACAAAGAGTTTTTAAATAAAGTGGATGCAATAATAAGGGAAACAGGACTACGGATAAATATTCTTGCAAGTTGTTTTTCTCTTAAGCCGGACGTTTTAAGTTAATGGCGAGCTTATGCAAATGATGGTTATGGATATTGTATTGGTTTTAATGCGAAAGATATCACGCAATTACCAGTAAGAGCTCTAAAAGTCTTGTACGACGAGAAAAAGCAAATCAATGAAACTGTTGCCATATTAATGGCAATTCATAAAATTGAAAATGAAAATAAATATGGCATTGATTTCTTTGATACTTGTACAAGATTAGCAGTTGATCTGGCAGCATTTAAGAATCCTGCATTTTCGGAAGAAATGGAAATAAGGTTACTCCACCTCTTAAATTTTGAAACAAGCAATGGCTTCTTTAAATTGGTAGATAACGGTGGTTTTTACTTTGGAGAAATGGTGGATGGACAAGAAGTGAAATTTCGAATGGCAGATAATTTGCCAGTTCCTTATATAGATATAAACTTCACAAATAAAAGCACAATAAACCCAATTAAAGAAGTCTATGTAGGACCCAAAAATAATTCAAATCTCACTGCCATTGCTGTTTTTTTAGAAACTGTAGGCTTGGGAAATGTAACAGTAAAAAAGTCTGTAGCCTCATATCGATAAATGAAATACCGTAAGATCCGATAAACTATAAAAAGTATCACATGGGAAAAAGATATTCAATTTTAATAGGAATAAATGATTATACTGACTGTAAAGATTTAAGCTTTTGTGTAAAAGATGCGGAAGATATTGCTAAGACATTTGTCGACTTTTGTAATGTAGAGAGCGAAAATGTAACAATTATTACTAGCACAAAAAGAAAGCCTAATAGCGATCCATGGTCTACATTTTGTGAAGCAATTAGTAATTTGAAAAAAGAATTTCAATCTGGTGAAGACGATATTTTTTTCTACTTTTCTGGACATGGGATAAGATCGAAAGAGACAAGTGTAATTTTCAAAAATCGAGATACTAGTATATCCGAAATTAATAGCAAACTCGAGGAACTTGTTCCTAAAACAAAAATTTTGATATTTGATAGCTGTTATTCTGGTAAAGGTTATATCGAATCAGATAAATCTGCTCATTTTTTTAGTCTCAGTTCAAAATTGACCACAGGTTTTTATATCCTATGTGCTTGTTCTGACAATGAAACTGCTAAGGAAACAAAAGAATTGGAAAATGGTAGGTTTACACATTTTTTACTAAGTACAATCCATGATCTTAGAAACTATAATCCATATGGATACCTAGATGTGAACTCATTATTCAGCAAGGTTGACATTTTTTTTAAGGCTAATCCAGATTTAAAGCAAAGTCCTTTTCAGCAGATAAAAAGTATTGGAAGTTACCCGATAGCTAACAATTTTAATGAAGAGCTATTCTACATGAGATTTGTTATTAATGATCCATTTAAGTTTGATTGGAAGGAAATAGTCCAAACTTTAAATTTGTATTTGAGTACAAAGGAAAATATAATAGGTGAATTTATCAGATTAGTTCGAGAACATTGTGATAATACAGTTGCTAAGGGAAAAGGGAATGCAAGTTATCAGGCTATTGAAATATCCAAGAATAGAGTTCTACTTGTAGATGACGGAACTTTTTTTGACTTGTTTAATCCATTAGAAAATACTATTCCTGGTGGCGGTATAAAAACTGCGGCAGAATTTAGAGAACTGTTTAGTAATTTTTATACCTACTCATTGAAAGAAGAGAATGGGCTCAATTATTATACGTTTGAATTCACAAATCTAGGCTTGAAAGAGTTGTGTGTTTTAAATATTGATATGTCATCATTAATGAAATTAAAGGATGGCAATTTAATAATCGATGATAAATGTCCTGATTATACGATTAGATTTTCTAAATATGTCATGATGCATAGTTTGATACATATGTCTATTGATAATCTGGCAAAAGAATCTCAAAGAACTGGTAAAATTATTTACATGGAATTTCACGAAGGCGATAGGCTATTAAAAGATGTAGAAAGTATGATTGACGCATATGGAGCCTCAAAATACATTAAAACAAAAACATATGCAGACTAAAAAAGAGTTTGCTTTATTTTTAATATAGCCTAGAAATACTTGACCTTATTTGTAAAATGGTTACAAATGCCTCTACATAATGTTGAGGCTCTTTTATTTTATGCACATTTGAATATTTTAATTTGCACAATTGTATAAAAATGTATAAATTGCCTGTACAAACAAGCAATACTGTACACAATGCGTATTTCACAGAATTCGATGGCTTACAACCCGCATTCATTGGCTATGTATGTGGATATGAACAGCTTTTTTGCCAGTTGCGAGCAGCAGGAAAACGAGGCACTCAGGGGCAAGCCCATTGGCGTCATCACGCATCCCAGCGAATATGCCTGTGTCATAGCCCCGTCGGTAGAGGCCAAGCGTTTTGGTGTTAAGACAGGTATGCGACTGCCAGACTGCCGCGCCCTGTGCCCCGAAATGATACCCGTACTGGCACGCCCTTATATATACAGACAGTATCATATGAAGATTATGGCTGTGCTCAATAGTTATTGCAGCGATGTCATAGCACGTAGTATAGACGAGGCGGTAATGAACCTTACCAGCTATCATTATATATACCCTGACCCCATGGAGCTGGCCCGCAGGATAAAAGCAGACCTTGCCAAGTCCTGCGGGCATTTTGTAAAATGCAGCATCGGCATAGCTCCCAATGCCTTCCTTGCCAAGCTGGCCACAGAAATAGAAAAACCCGATGGACTTGTCCGCATCACCCCCGAAAACATAGATGGCTACCTGGCCAAGATGCAACTGACCGACCTGCCGGGTATTGCCAAAGCCAACGAAAAACGCCTGCAGATGATAGGTATTAAGAACCCGTTGCAGATGCGCCATAGTTCTGATGCGCTGCTTCGGAAAGCATTTGGCGGCATCGTGGGCAATTACTGGCATCGCAGGCTCAACTTTATGGAGACCGATATCTACCAGAACGACTACAAGGGGATGAGTGCCACCCGCACCGTTTCCCGTCAGCAGCGTGAAAACCCGCAGGCACTGGAGTCGCTTTTTATCTCCCTGTGCACTCGTCTGGAGCAGCGCATGGTAAAGCAAAAAGCCTTTTGTAAGGATATCTATTTCTATATACGCTACCATGGCATGCCCGGCTGGGATACCAAAATCCACCTGAATCAGCCCACACAGGATGCATTGGAAATGCGCCAATACATCAGACAAAAGATTGAAGCATTTGAAGAAGAAAGAAAGTATAAATTATTCAATACCAGTGTACAAGGTATGGGTATTTCTATATCCAATTTTGTAAAAGGGGAGCGCATACAATATGGTCTTTTTGATAATAAGATAAACCATGATAAGGCACGCGCGGTTCTGTATGACATAAAAGATAAATACAATAAAAATATAGTTCGTAAAGCATCAGAGACTGTGCAGCCACACGAAATGAGGGACGCCATAGGTTTCGGTTCGGTAAAGGATCTGTACATAGCAGACGGGGTAACAGACCGCAGTACCAACCAATACCTGCTGGAAGACGATAGCCCGGAAGCGGATAAAAACAAACTATCGCCCAAAGAGGCCAAAGAGCTGGCAAAGAAAAAAGAAAAAGTGATGGCAGCAAAAACGCCGAAACAAATGGAAGCGGGGAGTGAAAACGGAAACAAAACGAAACAAAATAAATCTGCGGTTAAAGAAGATGTCAATTACTACGAGATGAGCAGCAACGAGTGGGAGGGTATAGATATGGTAAATGAAGATGCATTTACTTACGTGGCGGCAACAAAATAAGCAGGTGGGAAAGATGGCACCTGAGCGTAGCGAAAGCGCCGAAACAAATGAAAAAACATCATGAATTCGGCAACAAACTGCAACAAAATACAAAAATGTACATATAAAACAGGGGAAGGGTTATGATAACACAACATGCAACAGACCAGTTTACCAAAGGCAGGGGGGCACAGTACAACCCGAAAAACAAATTTCTGAAAGGGGAATATGTGCTGGAACATCCGGAGGCTATAGACGAATGGGAGCACGAAGAGCGAAAAACTGAATATATATATGACGACAGCAAGACGCTGGTGAATAAAGTAACCAGTCCGGATGTTGGTATGCTGTTCAGTGCCAATCCCTACCAGGGGTGCGAGCATGGCTGCATCTATTGCTATGCCCGCAACAGCCACGAGTATTGGGGCTATAGTGCAGGGGTAGATTTTGAAAGCCGTATTGTGGTAAAGAGAAATGCACCCGCATTGCTCAAAAAGCTGTTTGATAACAAGAACTGGGAACCGGCAGTAATATCCCTTTCAGGCAATACAGACTGCTACCAGCCCATAGAAAGGAAAATGCGGATAACTCGCAAATTGCTGGAAATATGCCTTGAATATCGCAATCCGGTGGGTATTATCACCAAAAATGCCCTTGTTTTGAGAGATTTGGACCTTTTGGAGGAATTGCACAAACACAATCTGGTTAAAGTGTACACGTCCATCACATCGCTAGATGAAGACCTGCGCCGTGTTTTGGAACCAAGAACTGCATCCTATCGCAGCAGGCTGAAGATTGTAGAAACACTGGCAGCCGCTAAAATACCGGTTGGTATCATGAATGCACCCATCATACCCGGGCTGAATGATACCCATATGCCTGCCGTACTCAAGGCTGCTGCCGGGGCAGGGGCAAAATGGGCAGGGTACACCATGGTAAGGTTGAACGGAGCCATCGGGCCTATATTCAAAGATTGGTTATATAAGTCTTTCCCCGACAGGGCTGAAAAAGTATGGAACCTGATAAGCGATTGCCATGAAGGGCAGGTAAACGATAGCCGCTTTGGCAACCGTATGACGGGCGATGGCCGTATAGCAGAGCTGGTTAGCGACCAATTCAAGCTATATTGCAGGAAATATGGTTTAAATGAAACGCCTAACAAATTGAATACTAATGACTTCAGAAGGATTAAAAACGGTCAGTTGCCACTGTTTTAAATACATCACATGACAGTGTGACAGCATGTGTTTATTTTATTTAGTTGTTGTATATTATAGTATTCAAAATCAGTGTTTTATAATAAAAATTAAATGTGAATTGACACAATTGTACCACGTCCTTCTGCAGCATCCCATTCTACGGTTCCCTTCAGGTATTGTATCCGGTTTTGAATGTTTTTGAGGCCTATACCGTCAAACTTAGTAATGTTTTGGGTATTGAAACCAACCCCATTATCTTCTACTGTTATACTCATACCATCCTTGTCTTTTATGATAGCAATATCCAGCCTGCTTGCCTTGGCATGCTTAATGACATTGTTAACACATTCCTGGATAACTCGATAAAGTACAGTCTCTACATCAGAGTCCAAACGTTCATTGATACCCTCTGCATGCAGATTTACTTTCAGCACCCGGCTGTCAATCTTATCCAGAAATTCTCTGATGGCATTGCTAAGTCCGCTTTTTAATAATGCATTAGGCATAATGTTGTGAGATACATTACGAATTTCTCTACAGCTTTCATCCACTAAGCCAAGTGCCTTATCATAATTCTTTTCATTTTCAGGGCTTGCAAAACCAATTTCTGACCTTATAGCAGACAAGTTCATCTTCGCAGCACTCATCAGTTGACCGATACCATCATGTAGCTCTGCAGCTATTCTTTTGCGTTCTCGCTCTTCAGCTTCTATAACTCCCTTCGTAGCTATTTCCTGTTGTTGGATAATGGCTGCTTGCAGTTTTGCCGCCTGCTGTAGCTTGCTGCGCCTATATGCATTGATAGCCAAGAGTAGCAATAGGGCACTTATTCCTAATGTACCTATCAATATATACCGTTGATTATCAATCTGTAATTGTTGGGTTTTGATAGTTTGTTCTTTCTTTTCAGTTTCATATTTAGTAATCAGCTCTGCTTGTACCAGCCTGCTTTCATCTTTGCGCAACGAGTCTTTGAATAAATAGTACTTGTGTGCATATATATATGCCGAATCGTATTTCTTGTTTCGTGCATAGAAGTCGGAAAGGCTCTCCAAGGCTTCGTAGGTTTGTTTGTTGTTGGCTATTTGTTTGGCTGTTTCCAGTGCTTTTTTAATGTAGCGCTCGGCATTTCCCAGATCATTATTACGTTCGTAGTTCTCTCCAAGATAGTTGTAGGTATATGCTAATTCATTATATTCTTTGATGCGTTCGCGTATATCTATTGATGCCTTCAGGTACTTTTCGCCATTTACTACATCTCCCTTTTTTGAGTATGCGGCACCAATATCATTGTAGAGGAAGGCTATACTTTGTGTGTCTTTTTGTGAAGCCGCAATTGTCAGTGCTTGGTTGTAGTAGGAGAGTGCCTGGTCAATATTACCACGTTCTCTGTTGAGGATTCCCAGATTATTTAGCGATTGAGATATAAGTTGTGGGGTATTAATCTTCTTACGCAGTGCCAAGGCCTTTAGATGAAAACCTTCAGCGTTGTCTATTTCGCGCAGAGTGGTGTGTATAATGCCAAGATTATTATATGCATTACTGGCAAGCATATCATCTTTGTTGGCTTCGGCTATTTTTAAGGCATTCATTGTGTGAATTACCGCTTTGTTGAAATTAGCTTTTCTGCGATATATGGAGCCTAACATAAGCTCCGAATGAAACTGAGTAGTGTAAGTTTTTGATATGTTAGCATAATACAAACCGCTATCAGCAGTAATTAAGGCAGCATCTAAATCTCCATGATTATCAAGTGCATATGTGAGGCATATATATGCTTTAGACAGTTCTTTCCAAAGCTTGTTCTTATGTGCTATTTGCTGAGCCACTCGGCCGTAATAAATAGCGCTATCCCCATTTTTACCAAGATAGTAATAGCCAAGTCGGCAGTACAATTCTGCCTGAAGGGAAGTATTATTTTTAGCTTTTGCAATTTCAGCTAACAGCGAATCGTTGTCTGCCGCATGTAGGTTAAAAATACCAATATGTATAAAAGCTAAAGCTAATATCAGTTGCCTGAATAATTGCATAAGAGAGGAGGAAATTGTACCTACAAATCTAATTAAATTTATACCCTGAGGTATAAAAAATCAGTCTGAAAACTTTGTTTTTATTTTTAATTTATCATATATTTACATACATCACAATGCAGGCGATTGGTATAATTGAAGTGTACTAAGAGGTACAGACTACGGGGCTATTTACTAGACAGAAGGTTGAATACGTTTTTGTGAAGTATTACATTAACATGTTATGCTATAGGTTAACTGTCAAGTTTATCCATTATGAAAAACTATCAAAATCAGTTGGAGCGTTTCCGCAACATTGCCAAAAGATTGGTAGACGATCATTGTGCAGCCTTGCATAATGACGAGGCCTACAAAGCACATTTAGATGCTTTGATGAATCAGCTTGAAGAACATGCGCAGCAGTTTGTGGCCGGTGCCCGAACGAACACTGATAATATGAAGACCGATATCCGAAACCTGTGCAGTAAATACACCGAGCTTTTCATCAGGCGCAATCAGACGGCGTATTAGTATATTCTTCTTGATTGATAAAAACCATTATAGGCAATAAATGGAGTGCCTGTGCGTATATTAACCATCACCGCTTGCTGTTGATGGTTAGTGGTTCCACTTTGGTTTTTATATTTATGGGGTGCCGCACCATTAAGTAATCCTATTGAGATAATGCCAGTAGTATCATTTTTGGTGCTGATTGCCATATTACCATATTGTATTTTATCCATTTCAAAAGAGTCTGTCGGCAGCATAGGATTCCACCATATATAGTAGCTGATACCTTTATGGACAATCATACTGGTATCATTTACTGTCTTAGTAAAGATTGTATCATAGTTGCCTGTCCATAGGCCCATAGTATCACATATCAGACCGTAGAGAGTATCATTATTGTACCAATTAGGTATATACTTAGCAGATGTTAAGGTCGTTCCACCGCCAGGTGTTGTTGTGGTGCTTGTTGGAGTTGTAGGTTTAGAAGGTTTACTGCAGGCAGATAAAACAAATAGCAGGAATAATAACTTTCGCATTATTTGGTTTTAGGTTGTTAATAGCATCAAAGATAATAAAAAGGCATCACCAACTATAAAGAATCAAAGTGCACTTTTGTTTCATAATTATGCGTTATGTTACCGAAGGCTTGAATATCGGAGTGGTGTAAGTTTTTCACGAACACCACGTAGTATTTAACGATAACGACAATTATGATACAAAGTAATGCAGCTCAGGCATGATTAAATAGGCGTTAGCCTATTATGTGTAATAACACCTACTACCTGCGGGTAATATAATCATTCATTTCTGAATAAAAACCAGTGTTTACACTGGTTTTTTTGTTATATGTAGTTTGTATTTTGGTGGGTACAAATTACCTGCTATGACACCTGAGGAACAACTTGATTGCGTTTTAAATATATTAAATGAGCAGTACTCATTAGATTTTAAAGATGTGGTAATATTCAATTCTGAAAATGAAATATCTAATACATATAAAACAATAATACCAAAATCTAAATCACTGACATACTCATTGATTTCATTCGAAATAGCAGATATTGAAACAAGAAATGAATTAGAAATACTTCTAAATTATTTAATTGAAAATAAACTTGTTTCTACTGGCGGTACGCCAATGACTAATACATACGGAATTACATTTTTAGGGAGAAAGATGCTAAAGGAAGGAGGTTTTGTTGCTAAATCTATTCGTGACGCCAAGGCATTAGAAGCGAAAATGTATCGTGATTATCTAATGATTCTTGGTACATGGATGGCGGGGATTGGAGGTGCTGGGATTGTCCTTGTTGAGATTTTAAAGAAAGCCGACTGGATGGCTGGTGTAAATCTAAGCCGTTTTTCTTTTGTCCTTCTTTCTGGTTTAATATTAGGTATAGGGTTGCAAATCCTAATATCAGAAAGGCTAACAAAGAAATGAAAACACCCATAGCTTATCATTTATCAGCAAGCTATTGCACAAAATCAAACATTACAAAAAATTGCAGCGTGAGCCACTTTGTTTCATAATTTATATTATGTTAAATAAAAGAATCGCAAGAAAAGGGATATTGTTATCCCCTTAGTGTATGAAGTTACGACTGTACAGGAGCACTGTAATATTGCAAGAGGCTTAGGCTCTTATACAAGCCGTCCTGTAAAGACAATAGTTCCCTGTGAGTACCTGATTCTTTGACCTTGCCATTTTCCAAGACGATAATCTTATCTGCATTGCGGATAGTACTGAGCCTGTGAGCAATGACAAATGATGTCCTTCCTTTCATCAGGTTGTTCAGCGCATCCTGTACCAAAGCTTCAGATTCAGAATCCAGTGAGCTGGTAGCCTCGTCCAATATCAGAATAGCCGGGTCTTTCAAAATAGCCCTTGCTATGGCAATACGTTGTCTTTGTCCGCCGGATAGTTTGATGCCGCGCTCACCTACAACGGTTTCGTACTGTTCCGGGAAGCTGCTTATGAAATCGTGCGCATTGGCTTTTCTAGCTGCTTCTTTTACCTCGTCCAATGTTGCACCGGGTTTGCCATATGCTATGTTCTCGAATATTGTTCCCCCGAAAAGCAATACATCCTGTGGTACCAAGGCCATTTGCTTGCGCAATTGGGTTATCGGTATACCGGTTGCATCTATGCCATCAAAAAGTAGTTGACCGGATTCAGGTTCATAAAAACGGAGCAATAGTGCCGACAAGGTACTCTTACCTGCACCACTTGGACCTACAATAGCTATCTGCTCGCCTGCCTGTGCTTCTATTGTTACCCCCTTCAAAACCTGTATTTCTGGGCGGCTTGGGTAGGTAAATGCCACATTTTGTAAAGAAACCTTGCCCGATAGCCTGTATTTTTCATTAATTGGCTCATTTTCCGTAGCTACGTCTTCGGGTACTTCTTTCAATATTTCGCGTACACGTTGTGTAGCTCCCAGTGTTTTTTGCAGCTGGCTATACAAATCGGCGAAGCCAGCCATAGTACCACCCACAAAAGCTGTATATACCACAAAAGCCGTAAGGTCGCCAAAGGATAAAGTACCGGCCTGCATCATGTTGGCACCAAACCATACTACCAGTACGATAGCGCCAAACACACTGAAAAGCATAAATGAGATAAAATATCCCCTGAATTGCCCGTTTTTAATGGCCGATTTTACCACATTATTGATGCTGCCTGTGTAGCGGTTTATCTCATATTCCTCGTTGGCAAATGCCTTTACGTTGCTGATACCCTGAAGTGTTTCCTGTACAATTGTGCCCGAATCTGCCAGTTGGTCTTGTGTAGTACGTGCCATCTTGCGGATGCGCTTGCTGAATACCAAAGCTATAACTATTATTATAGGTATCACTGATAACATAATGAAAGCCAGTTTTGTAGATATGTAAAATATCAACCCAAGGCCTACTAAAAGTGTCAATATTCCCCTCAGTAATTCGGCCAGCATCATGGTAACAGCTTCCTGTATTTGCGACACATCGGCACTGATACGGCTGGACAGTTCACCCACCCGGCGTTGTGCAAAGAAGTTCATAGGCATGGTAATAAGTCGCTTGTAAATATCCTTGCGGAGATCTGCCAAGGCATTTTCACCGACAGATGTGAAAAAGTAAACCCTGAGGAATGAAATAACCATTTGTACAGTAAGTAGTCCTATCATACTGATGGCTATACCTGTGGGTGAAGCGAGAAATTCAACTGGGCCTTTTGTATTGGCACTGTCAATGAGCTTTTTCAGAAAGTACGGGAAAGCCATTGTGGTGGCACTGGATAATGCTATAACTATCAGCCCGCTAATAAACTTGCCCATATAGGGCTTTATATATGAAAATATTAATAATCCCTCTTTAAGTGATTCTTTATTAAGCTTTGCCTTCGGAACATCAGCCATGTTTCTATCGTATCTCGCCATAAAATGCTTCCTTATTATATATGTACAAAAATAAGCAGGTCTTTTAAGCCTGCTTATAAGATATCGGTAAACGAAGTCTATTAGTCGGTTAAGGCGATGCTATCTTCCCCAAAGATTGTCGATAGCCGCTTCTATAATGGTGTCTTTACCGGCAGCCTCGTCGGTAGCAGTTGTGTGTATAGTACTATCAGGCGCTACGCCATCGTTCATAAAGAACCCACCAGCGGTGCGTACTTTGGTTGATGGGAAGGTAAGAATCCAACTGTTTGATAGTTCGTAAGATGTAGTCAATCCGCAATTACCACCACCGGTAGTATCGCCCATTGTACGAACATTGAAGAAGCCCTGGCTACCCGTAGCAAACAGATTGCCAACACCTAGCATGCCTCTGTTGGTAAGTACCCTTATCTTTTTGGCAAACTTCTTCTCATTGTTTTTATCCATAAATGTGCCTACATAGTCTGTAAACTCATCTCTGGCAGGCCCTTTTTTGTAAGCAGATTGGTAGAGGTAAACACTGTAATCATACCCTGCAGTATCGTAGCCCATGTGCTTGAAGAGCGTAAACATGTTATCGTATTTACCACCGGGATTGTTCCTAACATCCAGTATTAAACCCTTCTTTCCACCTAAACCTTTAAGTCTGTCAATCACCACATTTATTTGAGCATCAGTTACTTCCTGATTGAAATCTCCATAATATATATAGCCACAAGAGTCTATCACTTTGTACAACAGCGGGCCTGTTTTTTCAGCTCCAAGCCAATATGTTTTCTCCAAAAGCTGTTTGTTGAAGTTCTCTTTGTAGAATGTTGGCTTTTTATAATACGACTGTGCAAATCCTGCATTTAATGAAATACCGTCATCCTGCAAAATGTTCAGCATTTGCGAAAGTGTATCATATACTTGTTGGGTATTGAACGTATCTGCAATTTTGAACATGTATTCATTATGTATAGAATCCCAGTCAATACCTTTAGTTTCAAAGTAGGCATAGCCGGTATTCATTTTAGACCACACCTCTTCAAACAATTGTGTAGGGCTATACTTTTTAGGCTTCGGCATCATCAGCCTTTCGCAAGATGCAAAAGCTAATGCCATAAAAAGGAATAGATATATGTATTTTTTCATAAAACGATTCGCTAGTAGTTGAACTGGTAATTGAGCATGAACGTATGTTCGGCAGTATAAACTTTTTCTCCACTGCCGCCTTTCATGGTGTAGTAATCCCATTGATAGGTAAACTTCAGCTTATTACCATTTTTTAGCGGGTAAAGGATATGCAACCTGCTATTGATGCGCATGTATTTGCCAAAAGCTGTGATAGTGTTGTTGGCAAACATCTGTGTCAGTGCCTTGTTTGTTGGCCCTACGCCTTCGCTCACATTCATATAAGACGGGCGTGATGTATTGGTAAAAAACGGAATGCTCAAATCCCAGATAATGTGTCCTCGCCTGCCTGAAAATGTCTGTTCGCGTGCTACTTTTCCCGTAAGCCCCACACTTATAGCATATTCATATACATTACCTGTGTTAACCAATGCAGGTGCATAACGATGCCCGAACAATGTAGAGAACAAAGCCCCTGCCCTTACATCATATACATTCTCATCCAGCACGGCGAGTTTGTACATATGCCTGTAGTCCATGAAAGCCTTGTAATATTTTATCTTCTGGTTTACCAATTCATCGCTCTTACGTTCCATATTGAGCATTGAGCCCTGAAACATAAGTTCTGTATATTTTACATCATTGATTTTTGTATTCGATATACAGGCAGCTACCCCTATTTTATCGTAGCGTTTTGAAGATAGTACTTCATCATAAAAACTCTGATAAGTAGTACCTACACCAAACCCCAGGTAACGCGCATATTCTTTCTTGGAAAGAATCCCCTCGTCTTCAGATATGTTTTGCGCATTTGCGCCAACTGCCATACAAGATAAGAGAAGCACAGGAAGACCTCTCGTCAATAATTTCATATTGAAAATTTGAAACGTAATATTAACGAATTATGCGGACGAAATGAAGACTAAAAAAGCCTTATACGTAGTGTACAAGGCTTTTTTGAATATTTGTGAGTGAGGGCGATTATGCCTTCACAATCCAGTCGTGTGTATCTGCTATTTTACCATAGCGGATGTTGTTCATTTCCTGTTTTACCCATTCAGATATACCCCAGTCTTCCTGTGGCAGCACCATGTGCATATCGTGATAAGTAAGCTCTGCGATGTGTGAGATAGATGCGGCAGTACCTGTACCGAAAGCTTCTTTCAGCTGGTGGTTTTTGTATGCTTCAGCTATTTCGTCTATGCTCAGCGGGCGCTCCTCTACTGTTACGCCCTTTTCGCGCAGCAGTGTAATAACACTGTCGCGGGTAACACCTGCCAGAATAGTTTCGCTCAGTTCAGGGGTGATAACCTTATCACCGATAACAAAGAACACATTCATTGTACCGATTTCCTGTACATATTTATGTTCAAAACCATCTGTCCACAGTATCTGGTCGTAGCCCATTTTGCGGATTTGTGCAGTTGGGTACATACTTGCACCGTAGTTGCCTGCCGCTTTTGTGAAACCTATACCACCCGGGAATGCACGTACATACTCGTCCTGTACATATATAGATACAGGCTTTGCATAGTAAGGACCCGCAGGGCTTGTTATTATAAGGAAAGTAAATTTCTCAGCAGGTTTTACACCAATGAACTCGTCTGTAGCTATCATGAACGGACGCAGGTACAGCGAAGTACCTTCTTCAGTTGGTATCCAATCTTTATCGAGGCTTACCAACGCACGCATACCATCTACGAAGATTTCTTCCGGTACAGCAGGCATGCCCATACGTTCCGCAGAGCGGTTCATACGTTTCCAGTTGTCGTACGGACGGAAGATTACAGGTTCACCCTCTTGGTTTTTGTAAGCTTTTACACCTTCAAAGATAGCCTGGCCGTAGTGCATAAATGTAGTAGCAGGGCTCAATTGAAGGCTGTCGAAAGGAACGATTTCCGGTTGTTTCCACTCACCGTTTTCATAGTGGGCAACCAGCATGTGGTCTGCGTAAAGCTTACCAAACTGGATGTTATTTAAATCCAACTCCTGAATCCGGCTTTTTTCTACTTTTCTCACCTTTATATCCATAGCGGAAACCATATAAACGTTTAATTTCGTGCAAAGAAACGAAAAATAACTGTAAAGCCGAAGCGCATAGAAGCCTGAGGCCTGTTAATCACTTGTTATGCCAGCAATACCCGATATAATTCAGTCTGATATAGTTAACACAAATATAGATGCGTATTGGGCTACGCTCTCCGACGAGCTTCCCACATCTGCAGTGAGGGCATTGGTGGTAACACAACCCTATGCAGCAGGCAGTGTCGAAGAGACACAATTGCAAAAGATACTGCAGGCATGCAAGCTTGATCAGGCAGACCATTATATACATCAGCTGCAGCAACCAATAGCCTGGCATCAATTCAGGGATAAATTGAACCCTAAGGCTGTATTGCTCTTTGGTGTGTTTCCGCAGCAATTGGGTGTATCTGCTATGTTCAGCCTGTACTACCCTAACAAGTTTGATGGGGCTATCTGGGTGCCATCTATCTCTATTGCAGAAATGGAAAAACACCCTGATACCAAAAAGCAACTGTGGGTAGATGGCCTGAAACCTGTGTTTGTAGATAAAACCTACGGCGATATATAAGCTTGGCAACTGCAAAAGACATATTAAAGCAGTATTGGGGGTATGATGCTTTTCGGGGAAATCAGGAATCTATAATTAATGATGTACTGGACGGAAAGGATATCCTTGCACTGATGCCTACGGGTGGTGGTAAGTCTGTCTGCTATCAGGTACCTGCTATTGCGATGGATGGTATGTGTCTGGTGGTTTCTCCACTTGTAGCACTAATGCAAGACCAGGTAGCAAGGCTGAAAGGAATTGGTATCGGGGCTGCATGTATACACGCGGGCATGTCTTACAATGCGGTGAAGCATTTGCTGCAGAACGCCATGCATGGTGCATATAAACTCTTGTATGTTTCTCCTGAAAGGTTGCAATCGGATCAGTTTAATGAGTTCCTGCCCGAGCTTGATATCAGCTTTATAGCTGTAGACGAAGCACATTGTGTATCGCAATGGGGGCACGACTTCCGTCCCGATTATCTGAAAATAGCATCACTAAGAGAAGTATTTAGAGATGTACCTATATTGGCGTTGACTGCAACGGCCACTACGTCTGTACAAAACGATATTGCTATACAGCTGCAACTAAGGCAACCACTACTCTATACCCAAAGCTTTGAACGGAAGAACATAGAATACGTTGTAAGCTATAGTGAAAACAAGAACCCTGCATTGCTGCACTTGTTGCAAAACAGCGGGTCGTCAAATATTATATATTGTCGCAGCCGAAGACAAACCGAAGTGTTGGTAAAGTATCTGGCACAGGAACAGTTGCCGGCAGTAGCCTATCATGCAGGTATGGCAAAAGATAAACGCAATGCCGCACAAGAAGCATGGATGCGAAATGCCGTGCCAACCATTGTCGCTACAACTGCATTTGGCATGGGGATAGATAAACCTGATGTGGAGCTGGTAGTGAATTATGATGCTCCCGAACATCTCGAAGCATACTATCAGGAGGCAGGACGTGCAGGCAGAAACGGGCAAGCGTCAAAATCTGTTATTCTATATAATAACACAGACATCAACAGGCTGCAGCGCAGTACAGATATATTGTTTCCAACTGCAGAATACCTGCGGCATGTATATCAATGTGTAGCAGAGTACCTGCACATTGCGATAGGTACAGAGCCATACAGGTATTATGATTTTGAGCTGAAAGACTTCTGCGAAAAGTTCAAGTTGGATGCGTCTGTTGCTTCCAGTGCTTTGAAATTGTTGGAACAGGAAGGCTTGTGGACATTGACAGATGCAGTATTCAGCCCACCGACTATATTTATAAATGTAAGCCGTACCGAACTGGATGATGTAATCAATACTTACCCCGAACTCGGTTATACCATTACTACGCTACTACGGTTGTATGGCAGTTTGTTTCAGTACCCTACTGCAATCAGGTTGTTTGCTATAGCAAGGCAAATGAAATGCAAGATGGATGACGCAGAAAAACTACTTAATCGTCTGGATGCAATGGGTATCATAGAATACGCTAAACAGAAAGACGGTCCGCAAATGTTCTTCCATCATTACAGGGTAGATAGTAAGCACCTTATCATAGATACCAACAGAATTAACAAGCTCAAGAAACGGCACGAAGAACGTACGCTTGCTATGATAAACTATCTGGAAAACGATAGGATATGCCGCTCAAAAATCATGTTGGCTTATTTTGATGAAGAGCTGATACAAGCTTGCGGGCATTGTGATGTGTGTTTAAATAATCAATCAAAAGCATCTGATAATCAGTCGATAGTAGATGATGTGTTAAGCTTGTTGAGTGAACCTAAACACAGCACTGCAATTATCGCTTCACTACCCGACTATAGCAGGGATAAAATAATATCAGCCATACGAAGTATGGCTGATGAGAAGATAATATTGATAGAAGCCAATGGCTTTATCCGCAAGCTTTAGTCTTTGATAATGGCTGCAGCAGCACGTTCATTTTCGTGTTGCAATACTGCCAGATAGTTCCCTTTAGCAAGGTTCGAAACATTCAGTTTTGATGTATTGTTGTAGTTTGCAACAACCCTGCCCTGCATGTCGTAAATAGCAACAGTATAGTTTTGCCATGTAGCAGGTACATCTATATTAACTGTATTGTTAGCAGGATTTGGATATGCTTTCAGTACTTGCAATGCAGGTGCTTGTTCTACATTCAGCAAACCTGGTCGATACTGGTCGCGGTAGCGTACACTTGTAATAGTTTCTGTGCTGCCAGTAATGTTTGCCGTTACCCATAATACAGGATAATGCTCGCCTGCTGCCAGCCATTTATACTCTACCGTATTTCTTGGTATTCCCATAGCAGGTAGCGGGCTGATTGTGAAGCTGTCAATTTCACGAATTTCTGAACGTACGCGAATACAATTTACAGCAGTGGTAAAAAATGGTGTTTTAATAGTACCCCAACCATCTACCGTGGTTTTACGGTAGCCCTTCTGCCTTACACTACCAAGCGAAGCAAGACTGAATTTCAAATCGAAGGTAGTGCTGTCGTTTGTTACACCATAGTCTAACGGGAATTTATAAATCTCATCTTCGTCCTGATAAGCTGCAGGGGTTGGTATGCCACTGATGGTAGCACCAAAGCCTTCTGCAACGAAACGGGACGGAGAGGTTTTCTTATTATAGAATGTGTACATGTTTTTGATAGATACCGGCAAGCTGATTGGCAATCCCGCAGGTGTAGGAAAACTGTCTGCAACTTTATAACCATAGGCGGTTGGCGATATCACAACTGCAAAAGCGATATTGACAGTAGCTGCCAACTGATAGTTAGCTACAGATTGAGATACAGGCGTAAGGCTGCTATAGTCCCAGGCATAATTTGTTCCTGTATTACTTAATACAATGCCCGAAGAGGTTGCAGCAGTAGCACTGCTACGCAGCGTGTCGCCTACAACGGGCATATCCGTTGCGGTGATTTGTATCTGTGCAATGGCAGTAGCTGCAAGCAGAATTGAAAATATAGACAAGTAGACTTTTTTCATTTTATAAAGTTGTTATACAATACTATCGAATATTAAAGAATGTAACAATGTTATTAACAATTGGCTAAATGAGAAAAGTAGTATTTTGGCAGTATGATTAACAAGCGGCTGATATTGTTCGGGGTAATGCTTGCTGTACTGATGTTGGTGCTGCAGGTTGCACAGTATCGCTTCATCATATTGGAACACTCTGCTGAATTGTATGCAGGAATTGTGGCAGTGGTTTTTGTGGTTTTGGGTATTGTGATGGGTAGGAAACTGACGACCCCCAAAGAAGTTGTTATAGAAAAACTGGTGCCGGTTGCAGTAAATCAATCAGCCCCATTTGCTGTAAACGAACAAGTGCTTGAAAAATTGAATATCAGTAAGCGAGAGCATGAGATATTATTATTAATAGCGCAGGGGCTCAGCAATCAGGAAATTGCCGATAAGACTTTTGTATCTATTAATACAGTAAAAACACATGTGTCTAATTTGTTATTGAAGTTGGATGCTAAACGAAGAGCACAGGCTATCCAGAAAGCCAGAGAGCTGAGCCTTTTACCCTGATACTACCCTGCAAAAGCATGAAAAACATGCTGTAAATACCAAAATCACCCTAAAGTATGACGATGTAATGAGGCTACAGGGCTTAATTCGCATCAAAATCTAAAAACAAGTATTATGAAAAAAGTTGTTCTTACTTACGGTATCATTTCGGGTATTATTCTTGGTGGTGTGTTGGCCATGTTCATCCCATTGCTGAAAGATGGTAATGATTATATGGAGAAAGGCATGATATATGGATTCTCATCCATGATATTAGGCTTCAGTATGATATATTTTGCCATTGCCAGTTTTAAGAAAAATAACGGAACGGTTAGCATCAAGCAAGGGCTTATTATAGGTTCGCTTATCACATTGATAGGTTGTTTTATGTATGCATGTGCATGGATGGTTATATATAGCAACTTTGCCCCAGACTTTGGAGATAAGTATGCAGATGTGATGGTGAAAAGTATCAATGCATCAACAAAACTATCCGCTGCTGAAAAAGCACAACAAGTAGAAGAGATTACTGCTAATATGACTTTGTATAAAAACAATGCATTCTATCGTTTCGGGATGACATTCATGGAACCACTATTTGTAGGCGTAATCATTAGTATCATTGCATCATTGATACTTTTTACAAGAAAGAAACAAACCCCGTCTGTTGCGTAAGGTATATGTCTATATATTTGCTCCTCTCTCAAAACAAGGGGAGCTTTTTTATGCACCATAGAAAATTGATTCTTTTTATTGCTTGTAGTCTGGATGGTTTTATTGCCGATAAAGATGGCGGCCTCGGTTGGTTGGATATGGTAGCTGCCGAAGGGCAAGACTACGGATATAGTGATATCGTAAAACAGACCGATACTTTCATTCTGGGGCGTAAGACGTATGAAAAAGTGCTGACATTCGGTATGCCCTTTCCGCACGATGACAGGCAGACCTATGTGATAACAAGTACACCCAAAGCACCCGAAAATAACCTGCATTTCTACAATGGTAATGTTGCAGATTTACTGAAGGATTTGCGCAGTAAAGAAGGCAAAGACATTCACTTAGACGGTGGCGGTCAGGTTATCCATTCTTTTATGAAGGAAAACCTGATAGATGAGTATATCATTTCCATTATACCTACACTGCTGGGCGATGGTATCCCATTGTTTGTAGCCGGCGGCAAACAACAAACAGACCTTGAACTGCTGAAAAGCACATCTTACCCGAGCGGACTGGTGCAGCTACACTATTGTAGAAGAAAATAGGCTACACACTATCGGGTTTTTACATTCCGTAATAAACGGGTATTTTTAACCCAAACTATATACTATGCTCTGGAAAGGACGCAGACAAAGCGATAATGTGGAAGATGTGCGCGGTGGCGGTGGTATGGGCGGCAAGGTAATAGGTGGTGGCATTGGCACTCTTGTTATTGCCGTTATCATCTACTTTTTGGGTGGTGACCCATCGCAGGTACTGCAGCAGGCAGGCAGTGTTCCTCAGCAGCAAACATCTTCAGCGCCTTATCAGGAATCGGCACAGGAAAAAGAAGGGAGAGAGTTTATTGCTACCATACTTGCGGAAACAGAGGATGTATGGAATAAACAGTTCCCGCAACAGTTTGGTAAAAACTACGAAGAGCCTAAGCTGAGAATATTTTCTGGAGAAACACAATCGGGCTGCGGTGGTGCCAGCAGCAGTATGGGGCCTTTTTATTGTCCCGGAGACAATATGGTGTACATAGATCTTTCCTTCTATGACGATTTGCATAACAAATTGAATGCCCCCGGCGATTTTACAATGGCTTATGTAATAGCACACGAGGTTGGCCATCATATACAACATCTATTGGGCATCAGCGATAAAGTACATGCAATGCGCAGCAGGCTTAGCGAAGCAGAGTTTAACAAACTATCTGTAAAGCTGGAACTGCAAGCCGATTTTCTGGCAGGTGTTTGGGCGCACTATACACAAACAAAAGGCATTATTGAACCGGGTGATATTGAAGAAGCACTGAATGCCGCCAATGCCATTGGCGATGACCGCCTGCAAAAACAAGCTACAGGCCGTGTAGTGCCCGATGCCTTTACGCATGGTACATCTGCACAGCGTATGCGTTGGTTCAAAAAAGGATATGAAACAGGCGATGTAGAGCAGGGAGATACTTTTAATGCAGCAGAATTGTAAGCACTATTCGTAATAGTCTGCAGTCTGCATTTGCTGTGGTATGCCCAATGTAGGTATTCGGAAAGCAAGCCCCAAACTTACAAAACCATTGTACTGGTCTTTGCGGATGCCGAAGCCTGTGCTCAGGTCTATCTGCCAATCGTTGGTAATGAAGTAATATAAGCCAATACCTATATTATTGTACAAATACCTGTTGCGGTAGTTGCCGAATGTTTCTATGTAGCTGCCCAGTTGCGGAGAAAGCCTCACATTGGTTTTGAACGAGTATAAACCTGTAGCGCCTGTATTATTACCACTATAGTCCACTCCCAGATTGGCAGACATTGATACAATATATGTAGGTTCATAGCCCAGCAACAATAAAGCTCGTGTAGCCATATTACGTGGCTGATAATCGGCAGCCTGTCCTTTCAGCTTCAACAACCCTTGCAAACCTACAGAAGGTGTGCGCGCATCGCCTTCGGCAATGGTATATCTCACTCCTATTGCAGTAAGACTTACGCCAGATGCAGGCATTTTTATATTATTGATATCTATTTTATCGTTGCGTGTTTCGGCAAGCAGGTTCAGTTCCAGCTTGTTGGTAATGCCATAGCATATCAGCGCATTGGCATAGGTAGCATTGTTATAATAAACAGAAGTATCGTCTCTGCGGCCATCCCATGCTTTGTAGCCTGCCAGATGAAACTGCAATACACCCTTGCCCACCGTGTTGGGGCCTATGGTAACACCTGGCCTAACAGAGCGTATGGCTGGTGTGTATTGAGCATCGGCATGTGCAGCACACAAGCCAATGGCTATCACCGATAATATGCGCTTCAATGTATACATATAGAGGACTGTAAAAGTATTATAATACTTCTATATCATTTGTTATTCGGTGGTTAAAGAAAGGGCCGTTTTTGAATAATCCCTAAGAAAGGCATACGAGATTTCTTTCTTCTTTACTTGGTGCATTTAGCTATTTTTGCGCTCTCAACTACCAATAATGAAAGACTTCAAAAATGCAATTATAGAGTGCGTGCCCAACTTCAGCGAGGGCCGCGATATGAGTATCATCAAACAAATAACGGACGAGATAGAGAAAGTAGAAGGCGTAAGCCTGCTGGATGTAGACCCGGGCAAGGCTACCAACCGTACGGTAGTAACGCTGGTGGGCAATCCGCATGCAGTGATAGAAGCGGCATTTCAGGCTATAAAGAAAGCAGGAGAAGTAATAGATATGCGCAACCACACGGGCGAACACCCGCGTATGGGCGCAACAGACGTATGCCCGTTGATACCTATCAGTGGCATAACGATGGAAGAAACGGTAGAGTTTGCTAAAATGCTGGCAAAGCGTGTGGGTGAAGAACTGAACATACCAACCTATCTGTATGAATATGCAGCAAGTGCAGACTATCGCCGCAACCTGGCAGATATACGCAGTGGCGAATACGAAGGCTTTGCAGCAAAAATCACAAAACCTGAGTGGAAACCTGATTACGGACAGGCAGTATTTAATGAGAAGAGCGGTGCAACTGTAATAGGTGCACGCGATTTCCTGATAGCATACAACGTAAACCTCAACACAACATCTACCCGTAGGGCAAATGCGGTAGCATTTGATATTCGTGAAAAAGGCCGCCAGAAGACAGACGAGAAAGGTAAAGTAGTAAAAGACGCTAATGGCGAAGCAATTTGGGTACCGGGTTTGTTGAAGAATGTAAAAGCGATTGGTTGGTTTATTGAAGAGTATGGTGTTGCGCAGATATCTATCAACCTGACGAATATGAACACTACCCCGCTGCATGTGGTATTTGATACTGCGTGCGAGCGTGCACAGGTGCGTGGCCTGCGTGTAACGGGTAGCGAACTGGTAGGCCTTGTACCACTGCAGGCTATACTGGAGGCTGGTAAATTCTTCCTGCGCAAGCAACAGCGCAGTGTTGGTGTTAGCGAAAGTGAACTGATAAAGATTGCTGTAAAATCATTGGGACTAGATGAACTGGCTCCATTCGACCCTGAGAAGAAAATAATAGAATACCGCCTGCGCGACCTGAGCAGCAAAAAGCTGATAGGTATGACGCTGACGAAGTTTGCAGAAGAAACAGCGAGCGAGAGCCCTGCCCCCGGTGGTGGTTCTATAGCTGCTTATTGTGGTGCATTGGGTGCGGCATTAGGTACAATGGTTGCCAACTTGTCTTCTCACAAAAAAGGTTGGGACGCACGTTGGGAAGAGTTCAGCAACTATGCAGAGAAAGGCCAGCAACTGATGACAGATATGCTGAACCTTGTAGATGAAGATACCAATGCCTTCAACCAGATAATGGCTGCGTTTGGCTTGCCAAAGGGAACTGACGAAGAAAAAGCTGCACGTAAAGCGGCTATTGATGCTGCAACCATCAATGCCATAAAAGTGCCATACCGTACTATGGAACTGGCGTTTGAGTCCTTCAACCTTGCAAAGAGTATGGCAGAGATAGGCAACCCTAATAGCGTAAGTGATGCGGGCGTTGGTGCACTGTGTGCACGTGCTGCGGTAAAAGGTGCTTACCTGAATGTTATCATCAACGCGCAAGACCTGAAGGAACATCCTGAAGTAAAACCACTGGTAGAAAAAGCAGCAGAAATGAATACATCTGCAGATGCCAAAGAGAAAGAAGTATGGGATGTGGTGATGAGTAAGATGAAGTAATATATTACAGATTTTATACCAAGTGCTCGGTGCTCGGATTTCCGAGCGGCGAGCATTTTATTTTTGCATTTTCATATTGCAGCATATATATTGTGTATTCAATCCACTTTATGAAAAAACTTACAAACCTACTTTTGCTAGCAGTATTAATGGACTCATGTTCAAAAGACAAGACAACCGCACCTGCCAATAACAATACACCTGCACCATTTCCTTATTATTTCAACTTCAGCTTTGATGGAGAGAAGTATAACCTGAATGCAGATAATGAACAATACATGTATTTCAGTGAAAATGAAGTTGGTGGTTATCAGGTAGGTAGTGTTATTGATGTTTATCCTTCTGCAGGTATAAGGCTTACATGGCCAAATGGACATAAAGTAACTGATGCCGAGTTGATGGCACTAGTGGGCAAAACAATCAGTTGTGCAGATACGAATATCAATGCAGAAATCAGCTTTTCTAAAAGTGAACCGGATGTGTATTGGTATTCTATACATACAGCAGGTGCAAAAGGATATGTGAAGATTGATAAAATAACCACGGTAAGAAAAGATACGTTACTGGGTGCACCTGTTACCATCTATGCAATATCGGGTAACTGTGCATCTACCATGTACAATTACAACAGCAGTGATAAGAAAGAATTCACAGGTGGTGAATTCAACTTCAGGGTTACCCGCAGAGATTAGATGATTCTTATATACTTTATAGTCCGTTGTTCTATATCCTGAATGACGGACTTTTTCATGTTTATTGATTATCAATAAGTTATGAAAGTTTGTAAAGAGAGGCCGCTCGGATTTCCGAGCACCGAGCAGTATTCTTTTATTGCTGTTCTGTTCTGTTCTGTTCATGTTCATGAACATGAACGCCCTGTGTTTTTAAAATGCGCATTTTGTCTTGGCGGTTTCTGTTACACCGTTCATGGACGGTGGACACCTTTAAACTGCACATTTGCATAGTTGTACCATTAACATGTAAGATTCTATATCATTACAATCTCTTTTTCAGCAAAAGCAGGATTAGATATGGGTACTATCAATTAGCTTAATCGTTTGTCATGCAGTATAGAGCAAGTGTTATATCAGCATTGTACATACTACTACCAGCTATTACCACTATGCTCTTAAAACCAACATATTTAATTTATTGTTTTGTAATAATTTGTAAATAAGTTATAATCATACAGAGGTTGTAAAAAACGTGTTTTAAAGTGTTCAGCGTTCATGAACGTTCATGAACGGTTTGCCTTAATATGTCTGCTAATAATCTCTGTTGTTGTAAAAAACGCGTTTTTAAAAAGAAAAGCGTTCATGTTCATGAACATGAACAGAACAGTGAACATGCAATATGCCTATTAATATTCGTTATGCGCAATTGTAGTCCATCACACAGATAAGTCGTAATTTTGCCTGTAAATATTAAATAATAAATGTATCCTACAGAAATAGTGGCCCCGATGAAGGCCGAAGTGACAAACCAGGGTTTTAAAGAATTGTTGACTCCTGCCGATGCTGATGCTGCACTGAAACAAAGTGGTACTGCCCTGTTGTTCATCAACTCTGTTTGCGGTTGTTCTGCCGGTACTGCGCGTCCGGGTGTTATAATGGCTGTAAACAATGCTACAAAAAAACCAGACCAGATACTGACAACCTTTGCAGGTTATGATGTTGACGCTGTAAAACAGGCACGCAACTATCTGCTACCTTACCCTCCATCTTCTCCATGCATTGCATTGCTGAAAGACGGACAGGTGGTACACATGATAGAACGCCACATGATTGAAGGCCGCCCTGCGCAAATGATAGCGCAAAACTTGCTGCAGGCTTTCGAACAATACTGCTAATTCAAACAGAACATATAAAGTACAAACGGGTGCAGGCTACTGTGCCCGTTTTCTTTTATATCTTTGTTGCCTAATTTTTTGTTTTGAAACAGGGTAAAATAGTCATCATCACTGCCCCTTCGGGTTCTGGAAAAACTACATTGGTAAAGCGTTTGCTGCAAAGATGCCCTCAACTGGCATTTTCAATATCAGCATGTACACGCAACCCACGCCCGGGCGAGGTGAACGGTAAAGATTATCACTTCTATACAGAACAGGAATTTAAACAATTGATAGAACAGGATGCTTTTGTGGAATGGGAAATGGTGTACACAGGCAAATATTACGGTACGATGAAAACCGAAGTACAACGCATCTGGAACGAAGGCAACGCGCCACTGGTAGATATTGATGTGATGGGCGCCATAGCCATACAAGAGAAATACCCGGATAATTCCATCAGTATATTCATCAAAGCGCCATCTATAGAAGAACTGAGGACAAGGCTTATAAAGCGTGGCACTGAAACTCCTGAAACATTGGAAGAACGTATTGCTAAGGCTGAATACGAGCTGACGTTTGCACCACAATTCAATAAGATAATTGTAAACGACGACCTTGAGGTTGCTACAGATGAACTGGTAGCTACGGTAAATAGCTTTCTGGTTTAGATAATATCTACAAGGCTGTCTATATCGCCATCTTCAGGCAGGTTTAGTTTTTTCCTGAGCCTGTATTTGTAATTGCGTACACCCTGCATACTTACACCCAGCATGCCTGCCATCTCTTTGTTAGATAGCTTCAGCTTTGCCAATACCATAAAGCGGGTTTCGGCAGGTGTCAGGTCAGGCAGTTTGTCTTTCAGCCTGTTCAGGTACCCGATGTGTACTTTATCGAAGTTGAATTTAAACTGCTCCCACTGGTCTTCTGTCAGCAGTATTGAGTTTTGCAACTGAGACAACACCTCTGTATTGGGCACTACTACTGTACTTGCAGTCTGGTTTTGGTATTGTTCTATATCAGCACTTATTTTCTCAATCAGTTCATTTTTCTCGTGTATACTACGGGTAAAGTTTGCGAGCTGTTTTGCTGCATTTTCTAATTCCTGCTGAGCATGTAGTTTTTCAGTTTCGGCCAGTTGTGTCTTTTGTCTATATACCCTTTTTTGCCCGTTTATGAATACAATAATCAATGATGAAGCAAGTACAATGATAACCAGTAATGCATTTCGTTTCAGTAGTTGCAGGCGCTTTTCATCATCTGCTTTTTGCAGCTCTGCCCTATATTGTTGCAATTGCAGTTTCTGTTCCTGAATGGCGAGCGCTTTTGTGTTTTTACGCATATCCATTACATCTTTGGCAATTCTGGCTGAGTCCATATACCTGTATGCAAGTGCAGGGTTGCCTGTAGCATTGTAGTATTGTGCCATAATGTAAGACAGGTGCTGCATGTGTTGCTGTGGCTCGTGTGTGTAGTTCACCATTCGGCGTGTGCTGTCCATCAGTGTTTTTACAGTAGTCCAGTCTTTACGTTGCAGGTATATATCGGTAAGTTTTATCAGCGAATTCACCCCGTTATCTGTTTCCCCCGATTTCAGGCTTAGCCTGATGTCTTCCTTCAGCATAGGTATGGCAATATCATATTGCTTTTGCAGGTAGTGGGTAATGCCGATATTACCTGTTATGATACCCATCCATACAGAGTCGTTGAGCGAAGTAGCCAGTTTGTGTACTTTATTGAAGTAATAGAGGGCAGAGTCGTATTTGCTATCATTCCTGTATATAAGTCCCAGCGTGTTTTGCAGGTTGATGTAGGTAGATACTTTGTTTTTATTATACAGCATAGACTCACCGTCAGGTACGTCGGTTTTGTCTGCTTCCATCATATATTTCTGTGCATTGGCAAAGTCGCCAAAATTGTAGTAGGCATGGGCTACATGGTACAGGTGTTCTTTTTTGGTAGGGAAATCTTCTACAGTTAGTTGCTGCATCAGGTAGTAGGAAGACAGAAACTGGTCTATCGCTTCCAGGTACTTCCCTTTTTTCTCCATATAATACCTGCCGAGGAACTGGCGGGCGCGCACTTCTATTTGTGTAAGGTCATTTTTGGCAGCACGGTCTATCAACTGCTTGGCCAGTGCTTCTACGTCGGCCTTTTCGTTGTAGTTGATGGCGCCATTGTAAGCTATATTTAATAAGGTTGCTTCACACTCCAGTTCAATATCTTCCTCGTCCTTAGCTTCTTTGGCAAGTGTGTTGATGGCATTCAGAAAGGCTTGGGGGTTGTCTCTCAGCGGATAATTGTAGTAAAAGACAGAATCTAATACTTTATGCCTTTCTGCATAGGGCTTATGCAGCAGGTATTCGTATCGGGCAAATGATGTGTAGGACAACTGCATCATCACCCAGCATAGTATCAGCGTTCTCAGCATTTAAATTGCGTGTTTTACCCCTTAGCCTCTATCCTATCTAACAAATTACAAGATAATGGTTTATAGCTAATATTGTATAGGCAAAGTTGTGTATCTGTTACTTAACAACTATTTATAGCATCTTTACTATCTTTGAAAAATATGGACGTCACCCATTTAATACTATACATCTTAGGCTGCATTGTACTGATAGGCTTTTTTGCAGGTACAGAGATAGCATTCATATCTGCCAATAAACTGAATATAGAGCTCCGCAAGAAACAAGGCACCATCTCCGGCAAGATACTGGCAAGGTTTATGGAGAATCCTTCAGAATTCATTGGTACCAGTCTTGTAGGGGTAAATGTATTGCTGGTTATATATGGTTTGCTGATGACACAGCTTACAGAGCCTATCCTGAGCCAGTTACCCTCTCCGTTCAATTCAGAATACTTTCAACTGTTATTAGACACGCTTATTGCAACTGTAATCATTCTGTTCTTTGCAGAGTTTTTACCCAAAGCTATATTTCGGGCTAAGGCAGATCAGGTATTGGCTATTTTCAGCATCCCGATGTTGTTGATGTACTATTTGCTGTTCCCGATTGCTAAAGTTTTCGTTGCAATATCTGAGTTTATATTAAAGCATCTGTTTAATGTACGCATCAAAGAAGACCAACAGGTTTTCAATCGTGTAGATCTGGAGGTGTTTGTAAAACAAAGCCTGCACGGACACGAAACGGATAATAATGAAGTAAATACAGAGCTGTTTGAAAATGCCCTGTACTTGGTGAATGTAAAAATCCGCAAGTGTATGGTGCCGCGTAATGAAGTGGAAGCTATTGAGGTAAATACACCAATTGCTGATGTGAGGAAGAAGTTTATTGACACAAAGCTTTCAAAAATCATCATTTACGAAAACGCTATTGATAATATTGTTGGTTATGTTCACCATCTGGACCTGAACCGCAAGCCTGCAAAGATTAAAGACATACTGCATAGTATATCTGCCGTGCCTGAAACAATGAGTGCAGTAGATCTGATGAACCGTTTTACCAAAGAACGCAAAAGTATTGCATGGGTAATAGATGAGTTTGGCGGTACGGCAGGTATTGTAACTATGGAAGACGTACTGGAAGAAATATTCGGTGATATTAATGATGAGTATGATGAGCAGGAGCACGTTGAAAAGCAGATAGCTGAAAACGAGTACATATTCTCTGGCCGTCTTGAATTGGACTACCTGAATGAGAAATATGGGTTTGACTTCCCTACAGATGAGTCTGAAACACTTTCAGGTTACATCATTGCCAATCACGAAACAATACCTAAGCTCAAAGACAGGATTATCATAGACCGTAATGAGTTTGATATACTGCTGGCGAATGATACACGTATCCAGACTGTGAAAATGAAAATATTGAAGTAAATTAGTACTACACAAAACGATATAGATATGGCTGTTGCACGTCCTTTTAATTTGAACCAGTGGATAGAAGAAAACCGTCATTTGCTGAAACCACCTGTTGGCAATCAGCAATTGTATAAAGAGTCGGGTGACTATATCGTAATGATAGTAGGTGGACCTAACAGCCGTAAAGATTTTCACTATAATGAAAGCGAAGAATTGTTCTATCAGCTGCAGGGCGATGTAGTGGTACGTATACCTGAAGATGGCAAGATTGTAGATATAGAAATAAAGGAAGGTGAAATGTTTTTGCTGCCTGGCAAGACACCTCACTCACCGCAAAGGGGTGAAAATACCATAGGCTTGGTGATAGAGAAAAAACGTGTTACACCTGAAATTGATGGTTTCCTGTGGTTTTGCGAAAACTGCCATGAGAAGTTGTATGAAGAATATTTTGAACTGACAGATATTGTGAGCCAACTACCACCATTGATGCAGCGTTTTTATGGTGATGTAGAAAAGCGTACCTGCAAAAAATGTGGTACTGTTATGGAACCACCTGCACCTAAAAAGTAATTTTGAATATATGACGCCTCTTAATGGGGCGTTTTTTTATGAAAATACCCGTTTGTACTATTTAATAAATGGATTCAAACTGTTACTTTTGCCCCTGTCATAAAACTAAAACAAATACATGGCACACGAAGCACATCACGACAATCACGCAAATACCGATGCTAGCAACCCGACAACATCATTCCGTTCTGCATACTGGTTTGCTATAGTTCTCGTATTATTATTTGTAGCTGCAGTAAACTTTGTAAGCGTTATGAGCCATGATGAAGAGGCAGGCCATGGCGAACATCACACAGAAGCTACTGCCGCAGGACACGAGGCTAGCGGTCATGAAGCTACACACGAAGAAGCAACGCATGAAGCTGCTGCACCTGCAGAAGGCCATGCTGCTGATACTGCTGCGCATGCCGCAGAAGCTGCACACTAATCATTACCTTTGCCTTATTATTTCTCCAAGGCAAATTTCTGAATGAATACAAACGATATTATAGCCATTACAGGTGCTGCCGGTTTCATCGGCAGCTACCTTACAGGCTATCTCAATCATCTGGGTTTTTACAACCTGATACTGGTTGACGACTTCTCTAAAGAACAAAAGCTGCCCAACCTGAAGGGTAAGCAATACCTGCAACAAATACATCGCAACGACTTTATACAATGGTGCGATGGCAATAAAGGGAAACTTAATGCAATATTCCATTTAGGTGCCAGAACAGACACCACAGAAATGGACTATCAAGTACATAAAGTGCTGAACCTTGATTATAGCAAGGAAGTATGGCGTGTTTGTACAACGCAGCAAATACCCCTACTCTATGCTTCTTCAGCCGCTACATACGGCAATGGTGAGCATGGATATGTTGACAGACATGATATTGTAGAGCAGCTGCATCCGTTGAATCCGTACGGGGTTTCTAAGAATGAATTTGACATCTGGGCACTGAAAGAAACAACACAACCACCATTCTGGGCAGGTGTTAAGTTTTTCAATGTATATGGGCCTAATGAATACCACAAAGGCAGGATGGCATCTGTTATAATGCATGCCTACAACCAGATACAGGCTACAGGAAAAGTGAAACTGTTCCGCTCTCATAACCCGAACTATAAAGACGGTGAGCAGATACGCGACTTTGTGTATGTGAAGGATGTAGTGAGTATGTGTGCTTGGTTGATGCAAAACAAACCCGCTGATGGTTTGTACAATATTGGTACAGGCAAGGCAAGAACATTTAAAGACCTTGTTACGGCAATATTCACTACACTGAACCTTCCAGTTAATATAGAGTTTGTTGACACACCTGCAGATATCAGAGACAAGTACCAGTATTTTACAGAGGCTGATATGCACAAGATTATCAGTGCGGGCTACACTACCCCATCTTATACATTGGAAGAAGGTGTAAGTGAATATGTAAAAGACTATCTCATAAATTCATCTTATTTTTAAATAAACAATTCAACGAATGAAGAAGCTATTATCTATACTGGCTATCGCTTTGGTAGCTACTACTGCACAGGCACAGGAAGGCAAACAAACCTACTATGGTAAGAAGTTTGAAAACGGCCGTACGATGGATGTTGCACAGTTTAGCGATGCTATGAAAAGCACAGACAAGCTGGCAAATATCCGTGTTAGGGGAACATTGTCGCAGGTTTGCCAATCTGCTGGTTGCTGGGTAAGGCTGCAAAACCCTAATGGTGAAGATGTGTTTGTAAAGTTCAAAGACCACTTTACAATCCCTATGGATCTTGCAGGTGCATCTGCTGTAGTATGTGGTACTGCAAGTAAGAAATCTGTATCTGTTGCAGACCAACGTCATTTTGCAGAAGATGCAGGTAAAAGCGCCGAAGAAATAGCTAAAATAACAGAACCTAAAGACGAAATAAGGATAGACGCTACAGGTATTCTTATTCAGCAATAATCTTAAACTAAGTACATAAATAAAGCCCGATAATCATCGGGCTTTATTATTTTATGCAGGTTGCAGATTAGCGCAAGCC
Source organism: Chitinophagales bacterium (assembly GCA_017303395.1). Lineage (GTDB taxonomy): Bacteria > Bacteroidota > Bacteroidia > Chitinophagales > Chitinophagaceae > Polluticoccus. Next base: position 170,955 of record JAFLBN010000002.1, on the reverse strand, counting down.
CAGCTTATTTTTCAATTCTTTCGGTAGGCCGTTTTTGTGTACCAGGAAGGCTGTAGTCTTATATTTTACATATGCCTTTGTTACGTAGATATAGCCTTTATAATCGTTCTTTTCTCCCCAAGAGTTTTTAACCATATAGTATTCACGGCCTGACTGGTCTGTTGCAGAACCAACAATGTGCATACCGTGGTCGTCTGTAGTGCTGTAGTTGTCAAAAGCTTCCTGCCTCATTTTTGCAGTTATCTTTCTTTCAGGTTTAGGACCGTTGAAAAGTGCTTTCTGTTCGTCTTCTTCCATGTCTTCCCATTCTTTTTCAGGAACGAATGCTACACCGTTTTTCCAGCTAAAGTATTTTTCGCTTACGTCTGTAGCCCATGCAACAGTATAGCCATTGTCCAGTGCATAGTCTATCGCATCGGTGATGTCGTTCATTTTTACATTGTACACTTTATCCCAACTCCAGTTGTCTGGTACCATCAGGATGGTTTGCTCGTAGTATGGTTTGTCTGAGAAAGAAGACAACTCTACATAGTCTTTAGGATCTATGCCAACATATTTCTGCGCAAATGTTTTTGGGGTGTACTCCTTTCCTTCCCATTGGAATGTTTCAGGATATTCGCCCAGATAAGTATCTAATACCCTCTGAAATGCAGTTTTCCAGTTTGGTGTCAGTTTGCCATTCGGGTTACGAACGATGGCATCGAGCATACCTTTCAGTATAGCCTGCATTTCGCCAAACTTGTTTTTGGTAGTACCATAGTTGAGGCCTGTATATACACTTTGTGGCACCACACCATATTTAGCATACATATTTATAACATCATGGCAAGAACCGCCATCGCCCCAGCTAACAGCACCATGCATACGAACATAAGCATCGGCTTTATCTATATATACACAACGCGCAGTATATATTTCGGCAATATCTATTGGCTTTTTGCCCATTCTAGCCATCTCGCTTTCCAGGAAAGAGTTGGTGCTATAACTCCAGCATGTACCTGAACTGCCTTGGTTCTTTACAGAACTGTTTTCCAGATTTATTTTGTTAGTGAAGACAAACTTCTTTTTTGAACTGTCACTTTTGTTCGTTTCCAGTTTTTTTACAAGATCGTCTTGTGCATTTGCCATGAAAGGCAGAAGCATCGAAAGAATGATAGTCGATTTTTTCATTATATGATATTAATGCGAATTGCAATATACTATTCGGATGGCAAAAGGTATAAAAACCTTGAAGTGAAAAATAAGGTGATATTAAATCAGATCGATACTATACAGCAAATCTTCAGATGAATCATTCTTGCCATATAGTTTGGCATCATGCACCTTAAAAGACGAATAGTTATTCAATAAAATATGTATTGTGCGCTCTCTTTTCCAGTCATCTAAAAGTTCCAAAGCATCTTCTTCATCCATAGTAGCTGCCTGTGCCTTCAATTCTTCATTTTCAGCTTGTGCATTCTCTACTTCTGTAATAATTGCCTGCATCTTAGCAGATGGGTCACCGATTTCGAAGTCGAATAAGACCTCCATCAGCGTATCTGTATCCTTAAATTGTTGATTTTTTATGTACATGTTCTACATCCTGTATTGGTAAAAATAAGGCATTAAAATATCATTAAAACATATCTTCATATTATGTATGGAAATATGCGGTTTTTCAAGCCATTATTTTTTAACAAAGGGTTTGCAAAGCAAAGAATTATACTTATTTTACGTCTGATTATGCTGTGCTTACAATAGTATGACGATTGTAAACCAACCAATATGTTGGTATACATGTCTATATATTATGGTTAGCTACAGTATTTTAAAAAATACTTGCAGAATAAAAATTAATTATCAGAAATAGTAACCCATGGTAAAACAGTTATTCAAAAGGTTTTTATCGACAGCTTCTGTAATTGCAGGTTGTATGTTTGCTACACAAGCGCAGACAACATCTACTATTACTACTGCATTTACCAATACGCCCGGTGCATTCGTTGGCAACGGTATTGGAATGCCCCAGTTTATTACGTTCAATGTGACAAACAGTAATAGTTGTCCGGTAACTATGACGGAGTTAGATATGTTTCACGTAGGTCTCCAAACACTTGGTACAGGACCTACTGCAATCAATTTCAGTAATAATGGAGCTTCATATACACTCTGGCGTCAACAACCAGCTATTGGTGGAGCACCTAATATTGCAGCTAATACAGGTTGGATTCCTGAAGTTAAAAGTGGTCCGATAAATAATGGTACTTCTCCAGGTGCTATCATCAATATTTTTAAAGGATTGAATATCACAATACCGCCAGCTACTACTATACGATTTGCTATAGCATCTGACGATTCAATTATTGTATTTTATAATGTTTTGCCAACAAGTTTTGTTACTAACGGTGTAACTCTTAATACAGGTGCCGGTATTACATACTATGGTGCGATGCCCGGCCCGGGAGGTAATTCTTACACTGTTAGCACTCCAACAGGTAACGTAACAGGTATTCCTGCTTTTTCTGGTGCTATCAGGTTTACAGATCCGGGTACTGCAGCTCCTGCGCCTCCAACTATAGTTCACAATGGCCCTAAAGTTTGTTTAGGAACGCCATTTACTATTACTGCATCATCTCCAGCATATATATCTAACGCAATTTATACATTCAGAGGCCCTAGCGGTAGTGTTCTTCAGACAGGTACAAGTAATACGTACACTATACCATCTGTTACGCTCGCAGATGCCGGTTTATACAGTGTTACTGTAACAGATAATAATTGCAGTGGTAATGCTTCTCTTCCATCAACAGTATTTATGAATGTTGATGCTCCTCCGGCACCCAAAATTAAGGGTAAAACAGACTTCTGTTTGAATGAACCATTTATGCCTGTAGGTATAGAAGGTACAGGTACTGCAAGGTGGTATTATACTGCAACGGGTGGTTCTCCATTACCATTCACTCCTCCATTCAATACTACATCTGTTACACAAGATACTTTCTATGTTGCACAGTTATTGAATGGTTGCTTGAGCAAAGAGAGAACAATGGTTGTATATCGTGCATCTGCAAAACCTGCACCACCATTGGTTACTACTCCACTTTATTTTTGTGAAAATGATGAAGCACAGCCTTTGACTGCTACTGGTAATCAATTAAAATGGTATTATGAACCAATAGGAGGTATTCCTTCAATTGTTCCTCCTACGCCTAATACTACTGCAAAAGATACTTTTAACTATTACGTAAGTCAGTCTAATCGTGGTTGCGAAAGTAATCGCTCATTAATCAAGGCTATAGTTACATTCAAGCCTAATGGTTTGATTCTCTCAACTAAACAAAAGCTTTGTGAACGCGATACATTGACACTGACTTACTACGGTAGTGCTTATGATAGCTCAGGTTTCAATTGGACATTCCCAACTGGTGCAACTGTACTGTCTGCTGATCCTAACTTCTCTCGTTCTATAAAAGTTGCTATGGATAGTGCTGGTCTTCGCGAAATAAAGTTGCAGGTAGGTCACGATGGTTGTTATAGCGATGTTTATGGTAATATTATCCGCGTTGATACATTGCCAACAGCTGATATCTCTGTTCGCCCTGACATATGTCTTGGTCAGACAGAAATGGTATCTCTGAATTCATATACATTAACTACGGATACTTTTACATGGACTTGGGATGGTGGTCGTTTATCTTATGGTGCAACAGATCAAGGTCCTAATGGCGTAACATGGCATACATCAGGTAAGAAGTATATTACACTTCGTATGGTAAATAAACTGTGTTCAAATACAGTTGTAGATTCTACTTATGTACATGCTAAGCCTGATGCAAGCTTTAAGATTGCAGACTTTGATGCAACTAAAGTATATTGTAACAGTGATAGTATGAGGGTTACAGCTAATACGCTGAATGCAGATAGCAAATACTCATGGTCTCCTACTCGCTTCTTTGATGAATATAGCGATAGGTCTAGTACATATGCAAGGGTTGATTTTACTTCATACCTGCGTTTAGATGTTACAGACCAATATGGTTGCTTCAATAGCGATAGTATTAAAGTAACAACAAAAGCATGTTGTAATGTGAATCTTCCAAGTGCATTCTCACCAAATGGTGATGGTAGGAACGATGTCTTCCGTATAGTTCCAAATGCTCCGGGTGTACAACGCCAGATAGATGTTCGCACTATCAAAGTAGTAAACCGTTACGGTCAGGTAGTATTTGAAACAGTAAATGAACTGAGAGGTTGGGATGGTACTTTCAATGGTAAGCCTGCTGATTTAGGTACCTACTTCTACTACGTAGCATACAAATGCGATGGTAAGATGATGGAAAATAAAGGTGAGGTTGTACTGGTTCGATAGTCAATCCCGCTCTTCTGATAATTAAATAAAAACACCCCGAAATCGGGGTGTTTTTATTTTGTCTGAAATGTGGAGTATTAAGAAACTGTATATTGTTAATTAATACTCATTCTAAAATCTATATATTCTATAGCCATTATGTGGGTATGATGCTAAACATCACATCTTGCATCTCATTTTCAGGATTAACAATAAAAAAAGCCCATCAATTATAGATGGACTTTATATTATAAATCAAATTGCTTCTTATTTCCTTTTAAAGAATACAAACCCATTTTTACTACCCGTTTCTTCCAGTTGTGGCATTGCTCTGTATTTGTCTGCTTCCATCACTTTACAAATAAAGTAAGCAGGTTTATCAATGTTACCTGTCAGTAACCATTCTTCGTTGTCGTAGTTATTGTTGGTTTGTGGCTGCTTTTGGGTATAAAAAAGATGTGCGTAACTTTTGTATCCCAGAACATGAACATATACATCTTTGCCAATGAAGCTTTGAAAGTATTCGATTGCGGCTCTTTGGGAAATGGCTTCTATTTTAGGGGTGAAGTGTAATACCGTTACTTGTATGGTTATTACCTGTACTGCACATAAGACCAACACCCCTTTCCTAAATTCCTTTCTCATCAACACAACAGCCGTAATAATACCAGCTAGATAAATGAGCCCCCAACTTATTTCTGCAATACTCCAGTGCACATTAGCCTGCAGGTTTCCTACGGCAAAAGGATCATCAATCAGAGGTATCAATATGTCTTTATTAAGCCCTACTAATGGCAGGCATGTAATAGCTATTGCTAAAACCACACCAATAACAGTAAGTAGTATTTTGACAGGCTTAAGCAGTGACACTTTACCTTCCGCTATTCTATACAATTGCATTGCTGCCAAAAAAGTAAGCGGAAAATAACAAAGCGATGAATAGTGTACAATTTTCGTTTTAACAATTGAAAACAGCAGTAGCACTACCCAAAACATAATCCACATCCACTTTATGAAATCTGCCTGTTGTGTGTTTTCAGCACGTTGTTTTTTGAAGTACTGAAATAGAAAAGGTGCTGCAGGGAAACAGCCGATTAATAGAACAATGAAGTGGTAAAAAAATGGACCTCCATGGCCAGCGTCTTCTGTTTTGAAAAGTCTTATCTGGTAAGTAATAAATTCATTTACAAACCAGAAACCATGCTGTAGTACCTCTACACCAAACCACAATGCAGTAGTAAGCAGTGTGGCGAATGCAATTGTAAATAAATGCAGCAATTTATAGCCTGTAAAGCCCTTGTTTACAATAAGGTAAGTTGTAAAAGACAGGCCTGCTACAAGTATAGCTACAGGTCCTTTTGTCATTACTGCAAGCCCCAGGAATACTCCTGATAATAAAGCATGCAAATATTTGTTTTGCCCGTACTTGATAAAGTATACCTGCACAAATGCAAGGAATATAAACAGGTTAAATATGGGGTCTATAATGCCCGATTTAAAATAGAAATGTGGTAGCCACGTAGCGGCATACAGTATTACCCACCATATAGCCAGTCGCTCATTTACTATGCGTTTGCCTGTGTAATATAAAGCTATCAGTGTAATAACTCCTGCCAATGCATTCGGGAATCTGGCTGCAAATTCGTTGATGCCAAATGTTTTCATACTAAGTACCTGCAACCATATAAACAACGGCGGCTTTTCCCAGAATGGTCTGTAATTGATTTGCATCCGCAGGTAATCTTTAGATACAATCATTTCCCTTGCACACTCCGCAAAGTTTATTTCGTCCCAGTCGAACAGGTGAACCTGCCCCAGAAACGGTACAAACAACAAAGTTCCTATCAGGAAGATTGTGATGTATCGTAATACATTAGGCATTGTCATTATCGTAAAGTCTTTGGTCGTTTAAAGAAATATGGTGCCAATCCATTCATTATGATAACAACTATCGTTGCTATACATGTACCTATAATACTACCAGCATACACATCTTCGAAAAAATGTGCTGCAAGGTACATTCTGGAATAAGCAGTGCTTATTGCAAAGATAAATAATATACTACCCAACCACTTGTAGCGTGGTAATAGTAACATAGATAGCAAAGTATAAAGGCTGAATGCACCGCATGAGTGTCCTGAAGGGAAGCTTCGTTCCATGAGTCTGGGCCATTCAGGCAATGTATGTATCCATGCAGCCTCGTTAAAGTATTTGAGCGGCCTTGCTGCACCAAAGTGACTTTTCAGTATTTGGGTGAAAATAGATGGTAATGTTGTAGCAGCGGCAGCTGTGATGAAATACCACCAATTTCGGAAGGATGAGTAGCCAAATAGTACTAGCAATGCTACAGTAATAAACCAACCCTCTCCGAGTGTAGTGACACCCAGCATAATACTATCCAGAAAAGGGGTATGGTTGGTGTTGAATGTTTTGAACAGTGTTTCTTTATCGCTCACGGCTAATGCTATGCCACCACCAACTACCCAAATGGCAAATGGCAGCAGAAAATATACATTGTATGAAGTGTATGGTTTCTGTGCCATCTATTTTGATTTTTTGAAAGTCGAAATTGCTTTAGACCAAACACGCATATACCATTCTTTGGTGAATATCTGAGAGTCGTTGCGTGCCTGATTTATCAGAATGAATGCAATAGGCAACAACATGCCAGTAGCCATCCACATGCCAAGCCATGCGGGTAGAGAGCCTGTTTTAGCCAGTTTCTCGCCTGTTATAGACATGATGTGGAATACCACAAAGAAAGCAACTGCTATAACCATAGGCATACCTAAACCACCCTTACGTATAATAGCACCAAGTGGTGCACCTATCAGGAACAGCAATACGCATGCAAATGATAATGTGAACTTTCGATGCCATTCTACATTGAACTGCAAAAAGTTTTCGTGATGCAGTGTTTTATCGTTTGAGGATATATCTATCATCCCTTTACTATTGCGTACGGTATTAATAGAACTAGCCACTACCCTGCCTTTCAGAGAATCAGGTATATAATCGATAAATGAAGATTTGTAGGTTACTGTTTTTTTAGCAGCAATAACTTGTTTGGTAAGTACAGTCATCTGACTATCGTTACCCATTGCCTCAATATTTGGGCTCAGGTATATGCCAAGATTTTTAGCAAGGTTTTTCTCATATCTGCCAAAACTATCAATACGTTCATTCAGCTGCACAACATCCATCATCTGATAAGCATCTTTAAACAGATCTTCACTGGTACGGGTGAGTTTAAATGAAGAAAGGTCGAACACCTTATCCCATTTTTTGAAGTACATCCTGTATTGCTGATAGCTATTTACCCCATCTTTGGTATTTACAGTCTCCTCATAGCGCCAACCGTCCTTCAGCCTGAAAATAAGGTAGTGCTTATCTGCACTAGGTATCATTTCGCCTTGTTTGGCAATAACTACCCTGTCATTGCCAAGCCCCGAGGTATGGTCGTAAATTATAATGTTCCTGATTGTCTTGCCATCCTTGTCTTTTTCGCCTACGCGTATAGAGAAACCATCAATGTCTTTATTGAACTGCCCTGCACGGATGTTGAATGTAGGTTTAGAATTTCTTAGGTCATATAGTAGTGAAAGCGCCTTGAGATTAGCATATGGAATCACGTTATTGTTGAACAGGAAGGCCAATCCGCCAATAAACATAATGAAGAAAAGCAGAGGACGCATGAATCGCAGAAGTGATATGCCGGCAGATTTTATGGCTACCAACTCAAAGTTCTCGCCCATGCTGCCAAATGTCATGATAGACGCTAACAAAATACCCAATGGTAATGCAAGCGGAACCATGGTTGTAGACATGAAGAATAACAACTGCACAATCATCCAGATACCCAGTCCCTTACCTATCAGTTCGTCCATATACAGCCAGAAAAACTGCATTACCAGTACGAACAGTGTAATGAAAAAAGTAACTATAAACGGCCCTATAAAACTCCGCAGAATAAGTATGTCGAGCTTCTTAAGCAATAGTATTTCAGAATTTGTGCAAACCTACACAAAAACGGCTGCAATGGCTATTGTATTGTAAAGAATAAGCCACTATTTAACGTTTTGAAAAGCAGCTACAAAAAAGCCTGCAATATAGTACTGCAGGCTTTTGTAGGAATGATGTTAACTACCTATACGATGCTTCAGGTCTGCAACCTGCGTATGCCATAAACGTTCCTGGTCTTTCAGGTCTATTTTGTCGGCAAAGTCAGTTATTTTCAGAATGGTTTCGTTTGTAATAGGACTTTGTTCAATTCTGAATTCAAAGAATTCTTCAGGGTTGTAATAATCCCATCTGTATCTTACGTATTCATTTTCCAATCCTTCTACCATGTCGGCCACGTCTGTGCTACCGTTCCAGCTGAAATAGAAAGTATGATCTCTTTGGTCAACTTTGTCTGCGAACCACTCTTGCAGCCCAACCGGTGTCGATAAAAACTCGAAAAGTATCGATGGAGAGCACCTAATGGGAAACTCGAGCGTGTACATTGTCTTTTTCTTACTCATCTAATGATTTTAAGCTCTTGAGGTAAACACTGGTGCAATAATAAAAAAAGGAATGAACAATCAAAATCTTTCTGAAAGAAATATTTATAAATACCAGCCTGACTTGAAAAATTGGTTTGATTTTTGCTGTTAAGAATTTCTTAATTTTTATTTGGGTTGAATTACTCAGAACGTTAGATTTGCCATAACAATGTAAAAATCAAGACCATTACTTACGTTTATTCTTCTATTCTCTAACGATTAAAAAATTGATTTGCCTATGTCAATGCGTCAGCTCAAAATCACGAAATCCATTACTAATCGTGAGAGCCAATCTCTGGAAAAATACCTCCAGGAAATCGGTAAAGTAGATTTGATTACCCCTGAAGAAGAAGTGCAGCTTGCCATCAAAATAAAACAAGGTGACCAACGCGCACTGGAGAAACTTACAAAAGCCAACCTCCGTTTCGTAGTATCGGTAGCAAAACAATACCAAAATCAGGGTTTATCGCTTAGTGATTTGATTAATGAAGGTAACCTGGGCCTCATCAAGGCAGCACAACGCTTTGATGAAACACGTGGTTTCAAATTCATCTCTTATGCAGTATGGTGGATTCGTCAATCTATCCTGCAGGCTTTGGCAGAACAATCACGTATCGTTCGCCTGCCACTGAACAAAGTGGGTCTTTCGAACAAAATAAGCAAAGCATATTCTCAGCTTGAACAGGAATATGAGCGTGAACCATCTACAGAAGAATTAGCAGAACTTTTGGACATAGGCACAGAGGAAATAGAAACAACACTTGGTGTAGCTGCTCGCCACGTATCTGTTGATGCTCCGTTTGTGGATAGCGAGGATAATACCCTGCTTGATGTATTGGAGAATCCGAATTCAGACTCTGCTGATTCTGAACTTGAACACTATGATTCACTGCGTTGTGAAATAGAGCGCTCTCTGAGCACACTTACAGACCGTCAGCGCGATGTGATTAAGCTGTACTTCGGTATCGGCGTAGAGCATCCAATGAGCCTGGAAGATATAGGTGAGAAATTCTCGCTGACTCGCGAGCGTGTTCGTCAGATTAAAGATAAAGCTATCACAAAACTGCGCACCGCTACACGCTGCCAGTTGCTGAAATCTTATCTTGGCAACTAAGAAAAGTACATCTTTTATATATTTACAGCCTTGCAATATGCAAGGCTGTTTTATTATGAAGTATATAGTACTGGTATTATTGGCAGTTGCTCCCTTTACAGGCCTTATAGCACAAAACTATAAAGCTGAAATTGTAAAGTGGAGAAAAGAGTACAAGGAAGCTTTTGTAAAAGAAGAGCGTAGCCCGTTGAAGGCAAATGATACGGCATCTTTACGTTTTTTTGAAACGGATGAGAAGTATAAAATAACAGCTAAATTTCATGCTACGCCTGATAGTCAGCCTTTTGAAATGCCCACCTATAGCGGGAAGACAAAGACTTTTAAACAGTATGGTACTGCCATGTTTGTGTTGAATGATACTGTTGTTACACTGTGTATTTACCAAAACATAAAACTGCTGGAAGATAAAAAGCATAAAGATCATCTGTTTATTCCATTTACAGATGGTACATCATACACAGAAACATATGCAGGCGGTAGGTATATAGACCTTGAAGTAAAGGACATAAAAGGCGACAAGTTGGTTATAGACTTTAATAAAGCCTACAATCCTTATTGTGCATACGCAACAGGGTACAACTGCCCTATTCCACCAATAGAGAATAGAATGAGTATTGCTATAAAAGCAGGTGAAAAACTATTTGGCGGTAAGCATAAGGATTAGTACTGCAAAAGCGGCAAGTGCACTACATACTCGCCATTTTCAATACCGTAATGTACTGCCTTGCTAGTAGCTAATGCATAGCGTTTGCTGATGTTTGCAAGTCCTAAACCGCTGCTTTTATCCTTGCTATGTTTTTCCTGTATTTTATTACGCACAATCAGCTCTGCGCCATCGGCTGATATATAGACGTGCAATGGTTGTGTTTTTGAGACTACGCTATGTTTAATGGCATTTTCAACCAGCATTTGCAGCGCAAGGGGTATTACTTTACGAGTTTGCTTTAATGTTTCCGAAACATCAATATGTATATGCAGCGCATCACCAAAACGGCTTTTCTGAATGTGTATATAATTATCCAGAATATCCAGTTCTTCCTGCAATGATACCAAATTGCGGCTGCTATGTACTTGCATGTTCCGATATAAGTCTGATAGACGCTCGGAGTATTGTACTGCGGTTTTGGGGTCTTCCTCTATCAAGTTGGTAAGGGTGTTGAGGCTATTGAACAGAAAATGTGGATTTACCTGACTGCGAAGATGCTCGTATTCAAATACGATACGCTCTTGTTCCAGCAGAGCCATTTTCTTCAGGTTTGCTTCTCTGTATCGCACAATAAAATATGCAATAGCAATTAATACTACTGCAACAAGCAATATAAACCATAGTTGCTTGTAAAATGGTGCACCAACGGTAAAATGGTATGATTTTTCAACTGGGTTACTGAAATCGGGTTTTAAGCTTGTCTGTACAACAAATGTATAATTGCCTGCCGGGAGGCTAGGAAATGTAGCGGACTCTTCATTTGTTTCAATCCATTTATCATAGTAGCCTGTCAGCTTATACCTATACCTTATTGATTTGAAATCTGAGAGATTAGCAGCATTGTATCTGAAATGGAAATAGTTTTCCTCAGGGGCAAAATTTTGTTTTGCCGGAGTGACCAGCCTTAAGTAGGTTGTTGCAGGTGCAGAACCACTATTAAAAAGTGTTTCCAGCTTTCCTTGTTTGTAAACCTCTTGTACATTGTCAACAAAGTCTGTACGCTTGATAGACTGATTGGCTGCATAGAAATCCAGTACACTCTTTACTGCAGCTATATAACAGTTGCGTTGTACAGTATCTTTTGTCTCCAAAGCATACTTCATCCATCCACCTGCATAAAGAAAGTATAAATCGTTATTGGCGTTTTGAAAGCGTATCAGGTATTCAGGCATGTTTACAACTACCTGATTGTTTTTTTGCAGCCATATCATTATGAAATTGTTCAACCTGCGACGTTGAACCTTATCACTATCTATGGGGGTAGTCTGCAGCCAGTTTACAGCGGGTACTACGTATGCAGTATACTTATCGTAATTGAAACGCTCGTCCAGTACAAGATCTTCTGGAAGAACTTGTTTTTGTGCATAGGTGTTATGGCACAAAAGCGTAGTGATACATAGCAGTATCGGTAGTAATAGTTTTCTAAGCATTATTCCTATCAGGTATTATTAAGACAGGAGTCAGTAAGTATAAACGGCTGATAAATATATTAAATTACTACGTTACTGTAGTATCAAAAAAAGTAAAGGGCTTCATTATGAAGCCCTTTTAAATTGATATATTTTAAGATTATCTGATGTAACCTAAAATTTTCAGCATGCTTTGTGCTGACTGTTCTTTAGCATACAGCCAGTCTTCCAGTTCGCCATTTTTGTTGTATTCTACTACTACGTGCTTAGGCGATGGTATCATACAGTGTTTTATGCCTCCGTAACCCGCCAATTGGTCTTGATAAGCACCTGTATGGAAGAAACCTATATACAGAGGGTCTGAACCCTTATCCTTATCTGTTTTGGGAAGGAATACGGCGTTGATATGCTCTTCAGAAGTATAGAAGTCATGACTATCGCAGGTGAGGCCACCCAGATGTACTTCCTGATACTCTTTATCCCATTTATTGATTGGCAGCATCAGGAATTTTTCACCTATACCCCATGTGTCAGGCAATGTGGTAATGAAAGAGCTATCTATCATGTACCATATCTCACGGTCGTTTTGTTGCTTATCGTCAAGTACGCTGTAGATAACTGCCCCACTCTCACCTACTGTAAATGAGCCAAACTCGGTATATATGTTCGGTACATCAACTTTGTTCTTTTTACATACTTTTTTGATGTTCGATACAATCTCATTTACCATGTAGTTGTAATCGTAATCGAAACCAAGTGAGTGTTTAATAGGGAAACCACCACCAATATTCAGGCCATCCAGTTCAGGACATATCTTCTTAAGCTGACAATACAGGTTTACAACCTTGTTCAGTTCGCTCCAATAGTATATATCGTCCTTGATGCCTTTATTCATAAAGAAGTGCAGCATTTTCAGCTGAAACTTCTCGTTGCCTTTAATTTTATCTACATAAAACTCCAGTACATCTCTGCTGCGGATACCGAGGCGCGATGTATAGAAATCAAAAGTAGGCTCTTCTTCGCTGGCAATACGTAGACCTATATTAACGGGATCTTTTGAGCGTATAAGACGTTTATAATCTTCAAACTCATTTTTGTTATCCAGGATAGGAACAACGTTTTTGAAGCCGTCGTTGATAAGGCGTGCAATATTGCGAGTATAGGCTTTGGTTTTAAAGCCATTGCAGATGATATAGGTTTCTTTATTGATTTTACGGCGCTTGTACAGTTGCTTGATGATTTCGATATCATAAGCGAAAGATGTTTCAAGGTGTACACCGTGTTTCAAGGTCTCCTCTACTATAAAAGAAAAGTGAGAGCTTTTGGTACAATAACAGTAGAAATAGCTACCATCATATTTATGCTTTTTAATAGCATCGTTAAACATCTTTTTGGCCTTGTTTATCTGCATGCCAATTTTGGGCAGATATGTGAGCTTGAAAGGCGTACCGTATTTATCGATAAGCTTTTTGATGTCAAGGCCATTAAAATGCAGGTGATTATCTTTTACTTCAAAACCTTCCTGTGGGAAGTCAAAAGTCTGATGGACGAGGTCCGTGTAAGTATTGTTCATTTATCTTACTGATAATGCGGATTGCCTGTTTAAAATACTACTGTTTATTTTGGATAACAAAAGTAACTAATTGCTAAAATGTAGAGCCATTTTTTTTAATGATTCTAAACATATTTTTTAAGGCTCCCCCACTGGCAAATACGTATGTTTGCACATCTTTTCCAACAAATGAAGAAAGCATTAATACAAATGCACCTGGCAGTGCTGCTTTGGGGCTTTACTGGTGTCTTGGGCAGGGCTATAGATATGACAGCGCCTGTACTGGTATGGTACCGTATGCTGCTCACGGCATTGTTTATGGCCTGCATACTGTTTTACCGCAAACAATGGGTTAAAATACCAGCCAAAGATATACGCAGCCTTGCCCTTATAGGTATATTAATGGGTCTGCACTGGGTGGGTTTTTACGGCTCTATTAAGTTTGCCAACGCATCAATAGCACTTGTGTGCCTGTCAACAGCCAGTATTTTTACTTCTCTGCTGGACCCGTTGGTTAACAAAACCAAGCACGATCCCGTAGAACTTTTTATAGGTGCTTTGGCGCTTGCGGGTGTGTATTTTATATATCGTTTTCAGCAATTGTACGGATTAGGGATTGTTTTTGGGGTTATTGCGGCTATTCTCAGCTCGGTATTTACGGTTCTCAACAAGCGAATGGCTGGAAAATATCCTTCCAGGACGATGGTTTTCTATGAAATGGGCACAGGCTGGATTTTCATAACCCTGCTGATGCCATTACAGCTAATCTATTTCCCCGATACCAAAGTTGTACCAACATCTACAGACTTATTGTGGTTGGTAGTCCTTAGCCTTTGCTGTACGGTGTGGGCACAGTCATTGGCATTGAATGCGCTGAAGCATATTAGCAGCTTTACGGCTACACTTAGTGTAAATCTGGAACCTGTTTATGGTATTTTGCTGGCTTTTTTCTTTTATCACGAGAATAAAGACCTTGATTATGGTTTTTATATTGGGATGGGTTTAATATTACTTTCCGTAATTTTACAAACGTTAAGATTGTTGAAGCAAGGGACTACCGCAAGCGGATATGTTGAGGAAAAAGGAGGTATTGACTAGCGGATTTTTATCATAACAAAAATCTGTTTTTATGAATAAGTACCTGGAGCAATTGCTGGAAATTGAAGTGATAGCCAAAAGTGAACCTGCATCTATGATAACAGCAGCCAATAAACGCTGCAACGGACGGTTGATATTGAGCAGTAAACGTCTCCTATTTATCTGCAACGGAAATGAAAATCCTGAAATAGATATAGACTTGGATACCATCAACAGACTTGGGCATGAGAGCCAGTTTGTTGACCACAATATTCTAGCCATAAACTACCTGCAATACGAAGTTGCAAGATTTACTGTAATAAACTGTGAAAGCTGGGAGGCTGCTATTGAAGAACAGCGCATGACTCCACACATCACCACTTCTATACCACCTGTTTCATTGAATTAGTTTATTCTTTGACTAGCTTTCTGCGTACTTGCATAAAAGGCTTTTCTACTACCCAATACAATATTGTAGCTGCCAGTATGCAAGTAATTGCACTCACAAGAAATAACAGACTTTGATTGATCTCTGCAGGTAGTAGACTATGTGTAATATGAATGATGCCTTTATGTGTAAGGTACATTCCGTATGATATTGCGGCTATATGGTTAATGATTTTTGACTTGAGCCGATATAGAAAACTATTTTCAGAAACAGCTCCAGCTACAATAAGGCCCAAGCCTATATCTACCAACGGAAAGCCGTATACCGAAGCCTGATACTCCATTATATCTTCCCAAGCATTAAATGCTATTGCAAGTATACATGCTCCGATTAATATCCAGAGATTTCCCCAACGCGATAGCTTTTGCCAAGTAGCCGGACGGAACTTATATAGTGCCGCTATTGCTACACCTACCAGCAAACCATCGAGCCTTGTATATGTAGGATAATAAACATAACGGTACCAATACATCCACGAATCATCTGCATTTGAATGAGGCAAGTATAGGCTATTGTATGAGTATATTCTTATTATTAATCCTGCCAGAAATAATATTACTAATAACCATGATAGCCTTTTAAAAGCACCGATTCGTAGTGACACCAGAAATATTATGGGTAATAGCAGGTAAAAATGCTCTTCCACACATAAAGACCATGCATGCGAAAATGTACCATTGTCTTTGATATTCAGCCCTATATTCTGCGTGAACGTCAGGAATTTCCATAATGGTGGCAGGGCTTCTTTTTCTCTGAAAAAAGGGAAAAGAAAATACAGGCCTACTATAACCAGAAATGCTGGTATAATTCTGAAAAACCGTTTGGTAAAGAAACGTTTGAGATTGATGCTTTGAGTCTCTTTTATTTCATCAAACAAATGACAAGATATCAGAAACCCACTTAGCACAAAGAATAAGTCAACGCCTGTCCAGCCCATTGACGAAATATTTGTGAGCCACTCCGGTTGTTGTTTACTGAGTATGGTGTAGTGAAATATAAATACATATAGTATGGCAAATGACCTCAAAGCATTAAGGCCGTGTAGTGTTTGCCTGTTTGGTGCTGTCATGGCAGTGTTAAGTAATTATCGACGGGATATTTCAATGAATATTCTCAAATCTATTTAAAGCATTATGAATTAAAATGCATCTGTAAATATTTATCTTTCTTTTGTCTGATACGTTATAGATATTATTATATTTTAATAAGATATAATTCCTAGAACTTTAGTAGTTTAGAGATTACCTTTGTGTTCACAGAAACATTGTAATTCAGTATATGCTGCAGGAAGCTACATCTACACAAACAGAAAGATTGTCATTTGACGAGTTCAAGCTTGGAGTATTGGAAGATTATCATCTGGCCGTTGCCAGCCGCGAGGCTAGTCTTATCGGGCGTCGCGAGGTGCTGACTGGTAAGGCTAAATTCGGCATTTTCGGCGATGGTAAGGAACTGGCTCAGATAGCTGTATCTAAGTGTATGCAGCCAGGTGATATTCGCAGTGGTTACTATCGCGATCAGACTCTGATGTTTGCTACTGGCATGAGTGATATTGAGAAGTTCTTCTCTCAGCTATATGCCAATCCTGATTTGACTAACGAACCATCTACAGCAGGCCGTATGATGAACGGCCACTATGGTACACGTTGGCTGGATGCTAACGGTGATTGGATAGACCTGACACAAGATGTACATTCTTCAAGTGATATATCTCCTACAGCAGGCCAAATGGTGCGTGCGTTAGGTTTGGCATTGGCTTCTAAGTGCTATCGCAATATTCAGGAGTTGCAGCAAGGTTTTGAGAAATTCACCCGCAATGGTAATGAAGTGATATTCTGTACTATTGGCGACGCATCTACTTCTGAAGGGCTTTTCTGGGAAACTGTGAATGCTGCCGGTGTGCTACGTGTGCCTATGGCAGTATTTGTGTGGGATGATGGCTATGGTATATCTGTACCACGTAAATATCAGACAACAAAAAACTCCATCTCTGAAGCACTTGCAGGTATGCAGTGGGATGATGCTACAGGTGGGTTGAATATATACAAGGTTAAAGGTTGGGACTATGCAGGCATGCTGGAAACCATACAGAAAGGTATAGCCCGTGTACGCGAAACACATATCCCTGCTATCTTCCACGTACAGGAAGTAACACAGCCGCAAGGCCACTCTACTTCGGGCAGCCATGAGCGTTATAAGAGCAAAGAAAGGTTGGAATGGGAAAAAGAATGGGATTGTATTACTAAACTGCGTGAGTTTATCCTGTCAAATGAAATAGCTGCGGAAGAAGAACTACTGCGTATTGAAGATGATGCAAAACAACAAGCACGCGATGCAAAACAACGTGCTTGGGATAATTTCATCAACCCGATAAAAGAACAAATACAGCAAGCAACACACCTGTGCAATCAGGTAGTGTATGAAGGTGGCCCTAATGCTGCTACCATTGCTGAAATGATAACTAAGCTGAACAGTATTCGCGAACCTATTCGTAAAGACGTAATGCAGACCGTTCGTCGTGTATTGACACTTTGCAGTGGTAACAGCGAAGCTGTACGTGGTTTGCGCAATTTCTACGACTATCTGTTGCAGGATAACAGAGATAAATTCTCTTCTCACCTGCATAGTGCAAGTCGTCATAGTGCAATGAAGGTAACTGAAGTGCCAGCGGTATTTATGCCGGACGGACAACAGTTGAACGGTTATGAAATATTAAACAAGTTCTTTGACCATACATTTGCCAACAACCCTGCTGTTGTGGCATTTGGTGAAGATTTGGGTAAGATTGGTGACGTGAATCAGGGCTTTGCGGGATTGCAGGAAAAATATGGTGAAGGCAGGATTTTTGACGTAGGTATTCGTGAGGCAACAATCATAGGTCAAGGTCTTGGTATGGCTATGCGTGGCCTGCGCCCGATAGCTGAAATACAGTATCTCGACTATCTGTTGTACGGTCTGCAGCCATTGAGCGATGATGTGGCGACAATGCTGTATCGTACCAAAGGTGGTCAGAAATGCCCGTTGATAGTGCGTACACGGGGCCACCGTCTGGAAGGTATCTGGCATAGTGGTTCGCCGATAGGTATGATCATTAATAGCATACGCGGTATGTATCTGTGTGTGCCACGCAATATGACGCAGGCTGCAGGTATGTATAATACGCTGTTGCAAAGTGATGAGCCTGGTATTGTAATAGAATGTTTGAATGGGTATCGATTAAAAGAAAACGTACCTGCCAATCTTTCTACATACACTGTACCATTTGGTGTACCTGAAGTAATACGTCAGGGTACGGATATCACAATTGTTTCTTACGGTTCTACATTGCGTGTGATTGAAGAAGCAATTGTAAACTATCTGGAACCAACAGGTATTAGTTGTGAGGTGGTTGACGTACGTACGCTGCTGCCTTTCGATATCAATAACATGATTCTGGAATCGCTGAAGAAAACAAATCGTATTGTGTTTGTTGATGAAGACGTTCCGGGTGGTGCTAGTGCATACATGTTCCAGCAAGTGATGGAAAAACAAGGTGGCTACAGGTGGTTGGATGTTGCTCCGCGTACTATAACAGCACAGGCACACCGTCCGGCTTATGCTACAGATGGTGATTATTTCTCTAAACCAAATGCAGAAGACATAGCTGCAGTGATAGAAGAAATGATGAATGAATAGTGCAACCTATAATTTCAATAAATAAGAAATTGCACCTCACATTGAGGTGCTTTTTTTATGGTTTGCTGATGAACTTATTGCCTTCAATGTAGAAACGATAAGGTAATAACGCATCTTCTTTAGCATAGTCTACACCAATGCGTGTAGTGGCAATAATATCTTCAACACTCAAGCCCTCATCGTGTATGGTAATGATGCCTTTTGCCAATGATAGGCCTGTATGTGAAGTATGTATCCCCAATGCCATGCTCATTGCTCCCGGTCCTGACGTTAGTTGTGGTTGCAGTTTTGTTTTCTTCCGCCTTTGCAGCATTGCATCAATGCCTTTAACAGGTTCTATAGCACGTATCAAAACTGCATGAGGTATATCCTGTACGTTGGTAACGACATTGAATAAATGATGAATGCCGTAACACAGATATACATATGCCACTCCACCCCTTGCGTACATTATTTCCGTTCTGTTAGTACGCCTGCCACCATAAGCATGAGAGGCTTTGTCTGTAATACCCGCATAAGCCTCCGTTTCTGTTATAATGCCAGATGTGGTAATACCATCTATCTTAGTAACAATCACTTTGCCCAACAGGTCTTTAGCAACCTGTACCACATCTTCATTCATGTAAAATGACGGTGACAGTATCAAGTTATTATAATTCTTTTATATTAGGACTCCAATAAATAGTATCATTTTTTTCCTCACATATTGTGAAGGAATAGCTCTTGTCTTCTGTGTACCACAGTTTATAAATAATTTGCTTGTCATTTAGATATAACTTAAACTCAGGATAAACATTTAGAAATCTATCAAATAGTTTTTTTAATTCATCTATTTCAGATAAAAATTCAGAACGAGTTATACGCTCGTAGTATAACCATCGTGTATTAAACGCAACTGAGAATATATTACCGTCTAAATAAAAATATAAATCATCTACCCTAGCACTGTTAAGACTATCTAGCTGTTTTATTATTGTTTGAACTAAACTGTTCATATGTTTTATAAAGATAAAGATTATACAACATTACCTTATTTTTGATACCAGATGAGCAAGGGAACATTATATCTGGTACCAATTACAATTGCTGAGAATGCACTGCATACGCTTCCTGCAGAAGTGTATACACATACTACCACGCTGCAATACTATTTTGTAGAGAACGTGCGTACTGCAAGACGTTTCCTAAAGTCTTTGCACAAAGAACTGGTGATAGATGAAATGCATTTTTCGGAGATAGATAAGCATAACGGTGCAGATATAGCATTGCTCAAAAAATGGCTGAATGAAGGGAAACAGGTAGGTGTGATGAGCGAGGCAGGGTGCCCGGGCATAGCAGATCCCGGTGCAGAACTAGCTGGTATTGCACATAGTATTGGAGCTACAGTAGTGCCGTTAACAGGACCGTCATCTATTATTTTGTCGTTGATGGCTTCAGGCCTTAATGGACAGTCTTTTGCTTTCAATGGCTATTTACCAATAAAAGACCCTGCACGCACGCAAAAACTGAAAGCATTGGAGGCTCATTCCAAGAAAGAAAACCAGACACAGATTTTCATCGAAACACCTTATAGAAACAACCAGTTTCTTGATGAGTTGCTAAAACAATGTCAAGGTAATACCAGACTGTGTATAGCAGTTAATGTGTCTGCAGAAGACAGCTACATCAAAACAAAAACTATAAACGAGTGGAAACAACAAAAGCCTGAATTGCCCAAAGCACCTGCAGTGTTTTTGTTACTGGCTTAGTAAGTAGCGTTCTCTACTTTCTCGATACGGTCTACTACATACTGTCCACCTTCGGCATTTTGCTTGTTGTAGTTTTCGCCACGCCAAGGTAGGTTTTTTCGATACTGTACATAATGCAGACGAACTATCTTGCCAAGGCACTCTTCAAGGCTATCTGCTAGTTTTTCGTCTGCTACGCTAAAGTAGTAATACTGAGAATTGATAGCAGCGCCACGCTGACCAAAGCCAAGTTGTATCATTTCACCCTCATAGGTTTTGAAAACATTGCCTTTTCTGGAGAATTTTTGCAGCACACCCTCACGGCTACCTTCGCTATATGGATTGTAGTAAAACCAATAGGTATAACCTGTTACTAATAACAGAATGACTAATATAGAAATGAAGGTAACCTTGCGCATAGCCCTGATTTACAATAAAGTTAGTAAAAACACCTGTTAAGTAAAATGATATTTACTTTACCTTTCTGCCCTTCCATTTGTACACACCAATGAAGCCTAAGAGGCCTGCACTTACTATATATAGTACATGCAAGGGTTGCAGCAATGGAAAGTATAGTAATTCCTGACGCTTGTTAAAGAATCTGGCAACAGGTGCCAGATAGATTAATTCTACAACGGTCTTTATAAACATTAGCGCGAAAAATGAATAACTACATATTGTATTCAAGTGTACAAATGACACGAAGGCACTGATAAATATCAAGACATTGTAGAGATAAACAAAAGCCAATATCGATGTCAGCTTTTTATCGTCATACTTACCAGACTTTGATGCCCAACGAATACGTTGCTGTATAAAGCTGTTCCAATCGGGTTGCGGGGCAGTTTTTACAATAGCATCCGTATTTTTCAAATAGCTGATTCTGTCAGGATAAGCATGTTGCATTTTCATCATAAGGAGATAATCATCACCAGATGCTAAATGGTCTATGCCTTTATATCCGTCAACAGCATTGTAAGCTTCTCTTGAAAATGCAAGGTTAGCACCATTGCTCATATTGCCCAGTTTCAATTTGTGAGATGCAGCAGTAATGCCCTGCATACTCATAAAGTCGAGCGACTGGAATAGCTGAACTACGCTGCCGTTGTTTGTGAAGTCTACAGGTGCAACTATCATTACAGGGTTTTCCTGTTCGTATATGGCTGCTATGTTTTGTAACCAATGTGGTCCTGCAAAACAATCAGCATCTGTAGTAACTATTAACTCGCCTGTACTTGCAGCAATGCCGATAGAAAGTGCTTTCTTCTTGTATGCAATAGTATTATCAGATGGATGGTTTGACAGCCTGATACAACGCACGTTAGCACTTTTATATCTGTTGACTATCTCAACTGTATTATCGGTAGAGTGATCGTCTATCACAATCACTTCAAACAATTCTTTCGGATAATCTTGCTTTATGATAGCATCAAGACATACACCAATGTTATGTTCTTCATTTCTTGCAGGGATGATGATGCTGATCTTTGTAGAAGGCTTGTTTTGTTTTGTTGTAAATATCGGTTGTGCCTTCCACCCTTTTCTGTATACCATCATCAACACAGCATATAGCAGCGTGAAAAGTGTTGATATAACAGTAAATACTATCATCTATGTGTGTAAAGATTTCGCAATGATAGGCAAAGTATCTTCATCAATCAATCGATGGCCTTTGTTTAGTATGTGCAGTTCAATATTCGCATTGCTTAATGCTCCCTTAAATCGTTCGGCAAGATTAACAGGTATTACTTTATCGTATTTGCCCATATATACACAAACATGAATGTTGTGTTGTGTTAGCTTTGTACCGAGTTTTTTATAATCAGGTATGAGTAAAGACATACAAGGCCATACTTTCAATAAGAAATGGCGTTCTTGTGCCTCATTTAGATATTGCATTGCAAACTTATGTCTGGATGCATCTATCACATTTCGTTTCCTTGCCCAGTTAATAACAGGCATGTATCGTTTTGGCGATGATAAGAAACTGCGGAACAGGTATCTGCCTGGAGTAGTTCGTGTTACGAAATAATAGAAAGTATTAAATGTCAATCCATCTGATGCTAACAGAATTATCTTTTCTACTTTTTCAGGCATCAGCTCTGCAATCTTCAGGCATACCCTACCCCCCATACTATAGCCCATTAGCGATATGCTTTGGCAATTGTAGTGAGCAAGTAGTTGTTGTACTAAATCTGTCAGGTGTTGCTCTGTAAGATGCAGGTTATCTGGCCATGAACTGTTGCCATGATGCGGAAGGTCTATACTTACAATTGTATAGTCAGTGAGATGTTCGGCAAATGGCAGAAACATAGCTGCATTGTTCCCATATCCATGAAATGCCACCAATAGCTTCTTGCCCGTGCCTGTGTACAGACAATGTAGCTTTTCTTTGCCAAGATTGATATGTTCGGAATTGCCCGTGGTCATTTGCTTGTAATCACCAAAATTAACCAATGGAAACACTTATTTAACATAGTATTTTGATGGCTTCTGCTGATATTATTTAGTAAATTTATAGAAACGATGATGTTATGGAAGCACAAGCCAAAAGTACATTAATAGGCGGCGGATTTTTGATTCAACCTTCTAATGCTGCCAATACGTACACTCCCGAAGATTTTACCGAAGAACAAAAGCTGATTGAACAGACCTGTAGTGATTTTCTGGAGAAGGAAGTCATACCTCATTTAGTGGAAATAGATCAGCAAAAGGATGGTATTATGCCTTCATTGCTGGATAAGGCAGGCGAATTGGGATTACTTGGTGCTGCTTTCCCTGAAAAATATGGCGGACTAGGTGAAGACTTCGTTACTGCTACACTGATAAATGAAGCACTCGGCGGCGGACACTCATTTGCCGTAGCTATGGCAGCGCACAATGGTATAGGCTCACTACCCATTTTATATTTTGGTACAGAAGAACAAAAGCAGAAATATATACCCAAACTGGCTACGGGTGAAATGAAAGGGGCCTATGCGCTTACTGAACCCAACTCAGGTTCTGATGCATTAGGGGCAAGAACTACTGCAACCCTTACCCCTGACGGCAAGCACTACCTGATAAATGGCCAGAAGATATGGATTACCAATGCCGGTTTTGCCGATGTATTTACAGTGTTTGCAAAGATAGACGGCGATAAATTTTCCGCTTTTATAGTAGACCGTGGTACTGAAGGTTTGAGTTTTGGTGAAGAAGAACATAAAATGGGCATCAAAGGCTCCAGTACAAGACAGTTATTTTTTGAGAACTGTAAAGTACCTGCAGAAAACCTGCTTGGTGAAATAGGCCGAGGACATATTATTGCTTTCAACATCCTGAATATAGGTAGGTTGAAGCTTTGTGCTGCTGCTTTAGGTGGTGCTAAGCGTGCTATGAATACATCGCTAACATATGCTGCTACGCGCGAACAGTTTAAAACACCTATTGCACAGTTTGGCGCCATTCAGCACAAACTTGCAGAGATGGCTATTAAAACTTTTGCTACTGATGCTGCATTGTATCGTACAGCAAAATGGATAGCTGATAAAGAGCATGAATTGACAGAAAGTGGCAAACCTGATAGTGAAACATTACTTGGAGCAGCTGAAGAGTATGCCATTGAGTGTGCTATGCTGAAAGTGATAGGCTCTGAGACGCTCGACTATATCGTAGATGAAGGTGTGCAGATACATGGTGGTAATGGCTTCTCTGATGAATACAATATTTCCCGTGCATACAGAGATAGTCGTATCAACAGGATATTTGAAGGTACGAACGAGATAAACCGTTTGTTGACACTGGATATGTATCTGAAACGTGCCATGAAAGGGCGCATCAACCTGATGGCACCAGCTATGGCTATTCAGAAAGAGCTAATGGGTATTCCTGAATTTGGTGAAGATGATGCGCCATTTGCAGCAGAGTTGAAAGCAATCGCCAACTTCAAAAAAGCCGGATTGATGTGTGCAGGTGCAGCTGTGCAAAACCTGATGATGAAAATTGAGCAGGAGCAGGAAATACTGATGTATCTGGCAGACATGGTGATTGATACCTTCCTGGCAGAAAGCGCATTGATACGTGCTATGAAAATGGATGCATCAGGTCACGAAAATGCTGGATTGGCATTAGATGCTGCTCATGTATTGATTGCAGATACAGCAGATAGAGTGAACCACTCCGGCAAAAATGCTATCAACGCATTTGCCAGCGGAGATGAAATGCGTATGATGTTGCTGGGCTTGAAACGCTTTACCAAAACAAACAGCTTTAACACAAAAGATGCAAGGCGCAGAATAGCAGCAAAAATGCTGGAAAAGCAACGATATTTCTTCTAATTAATACTATCAAAAATCGTTTTAAATTAGTCCTGCGTTACTGCAGGACTAATTATTTATAAAAAGACTTATGGCAGACATACAACAATTTATTACAGATATCAATAGTGGTTACAGCTTTAAAGGGACGTCTATATTGCTAGGTAAAGCAATACTTGATGGTGAGTTGGTAGCTGATGCAACTATTGCAGCACCGCTCAAAACGATGAATCGTCATGGGCTGATAAGCGGAGCAACAGGTACCGGTAAAACCAAAACACTGCAACTGCTTGCAGAAAGTCTGAGTGATGCGAGTGTGCCTGTCTTACTAATGGATATAAAAGGTGACCTGAGTGGTATTGCTGCACAAGGAGTACAAAATGACAAAATATATGAGCGTGTACAACACATGGGTATTACATATACCCCTACAGGCTTCCCTGTTGAGTTGTTATCGCTGAGTAATGAGCCCGGAGTACGCCTGCGTGCTACGGTTACAGAGTTTGGCCCTGTATTATTATCTAAAATACTGGGGCTGAACAGTACACAGGAAAGCATTATGTCAATGCTATTTAAATATTGTGACGACCACCAAATGCCGTTGCTGGATTTGAAGGACTTGCAAAAAACATTGCAATGGGCTGCCAATGAAGGTAAAGATGAACTGAGCGATGCATATGGTAATATCTCTGCGGCATCGGTTGGTACCATCATGCGTAAAGTAATTGAGTTGCAACAACAAGGTGCAGATATATTCTTTGGCGAAAAATCTTTTGATGTAGATGACCTGATGCGTATCAGTGATGACGGACGTGGTATGATAAGTATAGTGCGCGTTACAGATTTGCAGGACAGGCCGAAGCTATTTTCTACATTTATGTTGCAGCTATTGTCTGAATTGTATGCTACGCTACCTGAGGCTGGCGATCTTGATCAACCTAAATTAGTCATGTTTATTGATGAGGCACACTTGATATTCTCTGACGCAAATGAGGTATTGATTAACCAACTTGAAACTATCATTAAGCTGATACGTTCCAAAGGTGTTGGTATATTCTTCTGTACACAAAATCCGCAAGACGTAGCGCCTGCTGTGCTCGGACAATTAGGTTTGAAAATTCAACACGCATTGCGTGCATTTACTGCCAACGATAGAAAAGACATCAAACTGACTGCTGCTAACTATCCAGAAAGTAAATATTATCAAACAGAAGACCTGATAACACAACTGGGTATTGGCGAAGCACTGATTACGCTATTGAATGAAAAGGGTATCCCTACCCCATTGGTGGCTACTATGTTGTGCCCGCCACGCAGCCGTATGGATATATTATCTGAACAGGAAATAACCAATCTGGTAAATAAATCTTCTCTTGTACCTAAATATAGCAAGGCTGAAGACAGAGAGAGTGCCTATGATATACTCACTAAAAAAATAACAGTGGCAAAGGAAGAAGCTATTGAAGAGAAAGAGACAAAGGCATCGGCAAAGACTAAGCAAGAGGAAGATAAAAGTATTGTAGAAACCATTACTGAAAATCCAATAGCACGCAGTATGATGCGGACAGCGGGGAATATATTGGTGCGTGGTTTACTTGGTTCTTTAGGGTTGAGTGGTACCACATCTCGCAAAAAGAAAAAAGGCTTCTTCTAATGAGAAGCCTTTTCTAATTTTCTTAATTCGTCAAGCGTTATAGTCTTGTTGGTTCTTGTATCAAGATATAAGACTTCAAAACTCTTAGGATCTACATAGAAGTTGAATTGTGTAAAGAAGCGCACTTCATTGACCTTGCCAGCCTGTATCCAATAGTATTTAAAATCGTTTGTTGGTCGTTTGATTGTCCGCATACTGAAATGCCACACTTTGTCTGTATCATTTTTTATCAATGCAGCTATCTCGGGTATGTTCTCTATTATTGCATAAGCACTGTCTTCAAGACTTGCAATATTGTCTTGTGCTGTTGCAGATAGTGATAACAGCATTGAAAATATTATAAGGTTACTCTTCACGCCACTCCTTGCCAGTAAGGTTCAGAAATACATCTTCAAGGTTTGCTTCTTTTACCTGTTTGGTACGTTTAAAGCCTGCGGCTATAAGATTATCAATCAGCTCATCAGGTGTATTTAGTGCAATGATAGTGCCACTGTCAACTATAGCTACCCTGTCACACAGTACTTCTGCCTCGTCCATATAGTGTGTCGTTATAACAACAGTTGTTCCTCTTTCGCGAACTTGTTTTATCAACTCCCAAAGATTGCGACGTGCTTGCGGATCCAGACCTGTTGTAGGTTCATCAAGAAATATAATAGCAGGTTCATTGATTAATGTAGTGGCGATAGAAAAGCGTTGCTTCTGTCCACCTGATAGTTCTTTGAACTTGTTCTTCGCTTTGTCCCTCAGATTAACCGTATCAAGCAAAGCCATCGCATCTACGTCCCTGTTATAGAGTCCACCGAACAAGTCTATTATTTGTATCAGATTCAGGTTGGGATAATAACCCGCTGCCTGCAGCTGTACACCAATTACCTTTTTTATTTCATTGGCATCTTTATCAAGATTCATTCCTTTTACCCATACTTCGCCTGATGTCTTTTCTCTGAGGGTTTCAATAATCTCCAACGTAGTAGTTTTGCCTGCACCATTTGGGCCGAGTAAACCAAATATCTCACCTTCCTTCACTTCAAAACTGATGCCTTTCACAGCGGTGAAATCTCCGTATTTCTTAACCAGATTATTGACTTTGATAATGCTCATATTTGCAAGTTAAAGACGAATATTTACTTTTCAATCAGGAAACAACAACGATGCAGTTTACCCTGAAAATCAAAAGGCGTTGTGGCTGCAGTAATGTCTTTTATGTATGGTGTAGGTATGCTATCCTTATCCAGTACAAAGTTTTTGTAATTATTGCTGAAGTATATTTTACCGCCGTCTCTGCAACTCTTAAGCAATTGCTTTATCAGCGAAACATGGTCGCGCTGCACGTCAAACGTGTCATCCATTCTTTTACTATTAGAGAATGTAGGAGGGTCGCAGACGATAATATCAAAAGTGTCTGCAGGGAGCTCTCGGATTATTTCCATTACGTCTGCGTTTACAAACTCATGTTTTTCATCGTTGTATAGCTTGTTGAACTGCATGTTGCGCTTTGCCCAGTTGATGTATGTTTTTGACAAATCGACGGATGTAACACTTGCAGCACCACCGTGTGCAGCATAGACACTAAATGAACCAGTATAGCAAAACAGATTCAGTACACGTTTTCCCTTACATTCCTCGCGTACCATATTGCGTGTTATGCGGTGGTCAAGAAACAAGCCTGTGTCGAGGTAGTCAGTCAGGTTGATGATAAAGTTGAGTCCACCCTCAGGTACAATTCTTTCAACTTTTTCTTCTCCAAATTTTTCATACTGCCCTTGCCTACCTGCCTTGCGTTGGCGTACTTTCATAAAAATGCTGTCAACCGGCATTTCTAACACTTTGGCAATTGTTTCCTTGCATGCCTGCAGCCAAGCTTCATGCTCTTCATCTTCCATTCCATGTTTGCGTTTATATTCTGCAGCATGCACTACATCTTTATATACCTCTATAGCAAAAGGGAATTCCGGTAGGTCATGGTCATAGATACGATAGCAGGCAATTTCTTGTTTACGAGCCAGCTTGCTGATGTGTTTATACACCTTCCGCAAGCGGTTTTCAAACATTTCCAGTTTTTTAGAGAAATCGTATTCCATTGCCTGTGCAAGATACAGATTAAGCAATCTTTATAAAATCTTTATATCGGTACAAATATCTTTATCCTTTATTAATATCCGCCAAATTACCTTTGTGTTGTAAATGGAGATGATAAACCACCATACAAGCCGTAGCAAGCAGTTATTGTTGAGTTTTTCAACAATAATAGCCGTGTCGTTGCTTGGGTACACTATCAGTGGATTGGTAGGTTACAGGGTTGTTGCATTTCTGCTTTTAGTAGCCGTATCTGTGCTATCTATGTTTTTAGGTATCAGGGCGGTGATGCTGGCAGCATTACTAAGTGCTTTGATATGGGATTTCTTCTTTATACCTCCCCGCTTCACATTTCATGTAGATAAGACCGAAGACATGTTGCTATTGCTGATGTACTTTGTAATAGCACTTATAAACGCAGTTTTAATAAACCGCATACGCAAAGCTGAACAAAAAGCACGAGACAAGGAGGAACAGGAAAAATCTCTGAAATTATATAATACAATCCTTAATTCTCTTTCTCACGAACTAAGAACACCAATTTCTACAATCATTGCAGCTACAGACAATTTGCAAAATGAACAGAAACTTACTGAATCTGATAAGACTGAATTAGTGGCTCAGATATCTACGGCGTCCCTTCGTTTGAACCAACAGGTAGAGAACCTGCTTAATATTTCAAGATTAGAGTCCGGTTTTATAAAACCTAAAAAGGACTGGAGCGATATTAGTGAATTGATATACACGGTACTTCATAAGCTTGAACCATATCTTACAGGTCATAAAGTACATGTGTCTATTCCTGACAGTCTTCCATTATTTAAAATTGACACCGGATTAACGGCGGAGATTATATATAATCTTATATACAATGCATCTGTTCATACACATGCGGGAACGGTAGTTAATTTATCTGTTGCTTGCCTGAATGAGAATTGTGTAATTACAGTTTCGGACAATGGAATAGGCTTCCCCGATGATGTGCTTGAAAAAGTATTTGAGAAATTTTATAGAATTGACAATGCAAAGGCTGGAGGAACAGGATTAGGCTTGTCTATTGTAAAAGGATTTACAGAAGCACAGGGAGGAACAATTGTATTAAGAAATAATGCTTCTGGTGGTGCAGAGTTTACACTTACACTACCTGCTGAAATATCATACATCAATAACCTGAAAAATGAATAGTGCGAAAGTATTGGTAATAGATGATGAAGAACAAATTGGTAAGTTGTTGGAGATAACACTTAAAGCCAATGACTTTGCCGTACACTATGCAAATACTGCTAGGCAAGGTATAAATATGGCGGCCAGTTATATTCCTGATGTAATTCTTTTAGACATAGGATTACCCGATAAAAGTGGTCATGATGTATTAAAGGATTTGAGACAGTGGTACACTAAACCGATAATAATATTATCTGTACAAAACAGCGAGCAGGATATTGTAAACGCATTGGACAATGGGGCTAATGACTATCTGGTAAAGCCATTTCGCACTGGCGAGTTGCTGGCAAGAATAAGAGCAGCCATAAGAAAAGACAGTTCAAAAGATGATACCCCTGTAGCACAGTTTGGTGGATTGTCTATAGATTATAACGCAAGAACTCTCAACAAAGATGGAGTGCCCATAAAGTTGACAACAACCGAGTATTCACTTCTTGTATTATTTGCAAAGAATGTTGGATGTGTACTAACACACCAGTATATACTAAAAGAAGTTTGGGGAAATGCCTATAGTAACGAAACCCAGTATCTGCGTGTATTTGTTGCGCAACTAAGAAAGAAAATAGAAGACAATCCTAATCAGCCTGTGTATATCATCACCGAATCCGGCGTTGGGTATCGCTTTACGGGCAAAGAGTAATCAACATATTAAACAGTTAATTTATGAATTCGGATAGCAAACATTCGAACAGGGTGAGTATTGCCAGCTTGTTGGTGGCACTAGGTATTATTTACGGAGATATTGGCACCAGCCCGTTGTATGCACTCAGAGCAGTTATTGGAGACAGAGCAATTAGTGAAACACTGGTGTATGGCGGTGTGTCTTGTATATTCTGGACTTTGGTTTTTCAGACAACGGTTAAGTATATATGGCTAACGCTCCAAGCTGATAACCAAGGTGAAGGTGGTGTGTTTTCTTTATATGCACTTGTACGCAGATATGGGAAACGTTTAGCTATACCTACCATACTGGGCGCTACTACCCTGCTTGCAGATGGTATAATAACCCCACCTATTTCTGTAGCATCAGCAGTTGAAGGGTTGGATATGATAGTTCCAGGTTTACCAACTGTACCAATAGTTATTGTAATTCTATCTGGTCTATTTTTCTTTCAGCGATTTGGTACACAAAGTATAGGTAAGACTTTCGGACCGATTATGACAATCTGGTTTGGGACGTTATTTGCAGTAGGTATCAGCCAAATATCAAAGCATCAGGAAGTAATAAAAGCACTGAATCCATATTATGCTTATGATCTGCTTGCAAACTATCCGCACGGCTTCTGGCTATTAGGTGCTGTATTTCTTTGTACTACAGGTGCAGAAGCGTTGTATTCAGACTTAGGGCACTGTGGTATCAAGAATATTCGGATAACGTGGGTGTTTGTAAAAATAAGCCTTGTAACCTGTTATCTCGGCCAGGCTGCTTGGATAATGAATGTAAAAGCTCCTACGCTGGATGGGATAAATCCTTTTTTTGGCATGATGCCCGAATGGTTTCTTTTACCGGGTATACTTATCGCCACAGCTGCAACTATTATTGCTTCTCAGGCACTTATCAGTGGCTCGTATACACTTATCAGCGAGGCCATGAACCTCAATTTCTGGCCACGCGTTGGTGTTCGTCAGCCAACTGATTTGAAAGGACAAATTTATATACCAAGTGTAAATACAATCCTTTGGATAGGTTGCGTGTTGATGATACTGTATTTCCGTACCTCATCTCATATGGAGGCTGCCTATGGTTTTTCCATAACCGTAGCCATGATAATGACAACCATACTGCTGGGCTATTATCTGGTGTATAAACGTAAATGGAACAAGTTTGCAGTGGCAGGTATACTACTGTTGTTCAGCGTTATCGAGTTGTCATTCTTTATTACAAATGTTGCCAAGATTAAAGAACGTTGGATGTTCCTGTTCTTTGAATTGTTCATCTTCCTAACCATGTATGTGTGGTATTATGCCAGGAAAATCAATAACAGGTTTACCCGTTTTACAGATATAGGTAAATATGTGCAACAACTGAAAGAACTAAGTGAAGATGACAGTATTCCTAAGTTTTCTACCCATCTTATTTACTTATCAAAGGCAAACAACAGAAATGAGATAGAAGATAAAATCATCAAATCTATTTTCTCTAAAAAGCCTAAACGCGCAGATGTCTATTGGTTTGTACATGTACACAGAACTGAGCAGCCTTACACGCTTAACTATGAAGTGTCTGAACTGCTAGACGATAAACTGATAAAAATTACGCTGAATGTTGGCTTCAGAGTTTCTCTGCGTACTGAATTATACTTCAAGAAGATTGTACAAGATTTGGTAGCAAATAAAGAATTGAATCTGCATGTGCGCCCTGATGGCTCAACCAAATACAATTGTGAGCCTGATTTCAAATTTGTTGTGCTTGAGAAATTCCTTTCTGTTGAAAATGAATTTGCATTGAAAGACGGAATACTACTTAACAGCTATTTCTTCTTGAAAAGATTAGGACAAAGCGACGAAAAAGCTTTTGGCCTCGATAAGAGCGATGTAGTTACAGAACAAATACCACTTGTGTATCAGCCATTACAAAGCTTTGAACTAAAACGAAATACAGTAAAACAATCATAAAATGAAACAATTATTCATTTTCGCATCTGTAGCTATACTATCAATACTTAGCACACATGCACAACAAAAAAGTGAAACAGAAAAAGAAGAGAAAACACCATTTGACGGTATGGACCTCACTTGGCAAAATGGCAATGACAGGCGGACGCATTCAGTGCTTCAATCAAAATACGTTACAGGTAGCGTAATGCTGGATGCTAACTACAACTTCTCCTTTAATAATCCTATAGACAATACTGTTGTTGGCTCTACTGCTCTTGCCAGACATAATGAGATGCAAGTGTCATTTGCCGGTATAGGTGCAGAGTTTAATTATCAAAATGCAAGAGCTAAAATCATGACACAATTCGGTACACGATCCACAGTGGTTCCCAGAAATGATTATAGTCCTTATCGCGGACAGTACGACCTGGCAAATGTATATCGTTATCTAAGTGAGGCTTACGCAGGCTATCATTTCGATGTGTGGCATGGTATTAATGTAGATGCAGGTATGTTCATGTCATATATCGGGCTTAACTCATACTATCAGGTTGAAAACTGGGAATATCAGGCATCTTTCACATCAGATAATACACCGTGGTTTTTTAATGGTTTGCGTGTGCAAATATTTCCGAATTCTAAGTTGAAAATTGAACCTTGGATAATAAACGGTTGGCAGAGCTATGGTAAGTTTAATAGTATGCCAGGCCTGGGTATGAACATAACATGGATGCCAAAAGAATGGTTTAAAATACTCACAAACGACTATTATGGCACCGATGCTGCAGGCATACCTGACAGAAAAAGATTCCACTCTGATAATAGTTTACTGATAAGATATTTCAACAGGCCAAAATCAAAGGGTATCAGCCGTATGGCATTTTCCGCAACAGGTGATTTTGGTTTTGAAAATGGCGGTGGTGTGAGGGCTTTTAATGGAGATAGCACTACCCCTTCTCAACACTTTATTAGTGGTATGATATACAACCGTATCTGGTTCAATCGTAACAAATTTGCATGGACTATTGGTGGTGGTTATATGACCAACCCTGGCAGATATCTTGTTTTGCTGCCCACCGGCGATGCAAGCGCTTTACCAAATCCTAACAATCCTACACAGACAGTAGGTACACATCCATTTACCGCTAATCCCGGTGACAAATTTGAAGGTTGGGACTATTCAACCAATTTAGATTGGATGCCTAACCAGAGCCTAACGTTCAGATTGGAATATGTACATCGTCAATCGAGTGTGCCATATTTTGCAGGGCGTGGTGGTGTCACTTCTCCAACAGGGTATACAACAACATCAGTTCCGGCAAACTGGAAACCCGATCTTGTGAAATCTGAAGACAGGATAATATTGGCATTGTTGTTCAGGCTATAGCAAAAGAGCAAGGTACATATACCTTGCTCTTTTTATTTAGTTATAGCTCACCTGCTTTACTACAGGTGGTACGTAGGTTTTCTTTTTGTTGTGCGGTAGCTGTGTGGCACGTTTGGCATACTTCAGGCTATCTTCTTTGGTGTATGGATAATCTTTATGGAATACCATTTCATCTACCTGATAATCTTCTTCGCGCATCAACCTGCCGTTGTCTGCATCATAAAAGCGCCATGTACCATGTTTCAGGCTGCTACGTTCTGTAGGAATGATGCGTCGTATTTCTTTATGTGTTTCAGGATCCGTCACATAAAATGTATCAAACGGATATTGGGGATTAAGCCCTCTGTAATATCCTATACAGGTTAGCCTGCCATTTTCATAATACTTAGCCTCGCCGTCAAGTACATTATTCCTGAATGTTTCTGAAGAAGTTAACTGTCCGGCACCATCCATTTTGTACCATACACCCGCCTTATGTCCGTGATCGTAAAGACCAAATTCTGTGAAGCCCGGTTCTCCCATTCTTGGCGGAGCGGAAAGAACCCACATACCATCAGGTTTTCCTTTATTATCCTTTTTATTAACATCTCCTGCAGGTAAAGATGGAGCTTGCTTAACTGTCTGTGCGCCAACATTAAGTGTCGTAACCAGTAGCAATGTGCTTAATATGGGCTTTACTAAAGTCATTCAGTTTATTTATACGGCAAATGAGCTGCCACAACCGCAGGTACTACTTGCATTTGGGTTTTTAAATACAAAACCACGGGCATTCAATCCGTCCTCAAAATCAACCGTCATGCCAAACAGATAAATACCATGTGCCTTCTTCATTAAAACGGGTATTCCTTCTATCTCATATATTTCGTCGTCTGCTTCTTTGGCATCAAAGCCAAGTACATAGCTCATGCCAGAGCAGCCACCACCCTTTACACCTATGCGCAGGCTTTGACTTGCATCAAAACCAGGTTCATCCATCAGCCTTTTTATCTCAGCAATTGCCCCTTCAGTCAGGCTTACGGGGCTTTGCAACGTAGTTTCCATTAATATGTATTTTATACAAAATTACCACCATCCTCTTCCCTATCCAAATAAGGATTAGCTAACAACGGATACATTAACTAAATATATAGAAAAGAAATGGTATAATGTATCTTGAAGAACATTTTTTACATTTGCCATCCAATAATTAAATTCTTAGCATGAGCGAGGCTTTAGATATAATATTTGATGATGCAAGTAGCCAGATGAAAAAGGCTATTCTGCACCTTGAAACTGAACTGAGCAGGATTCGTGCCGGCAAGGCAAACGTTGCTATTCTGGACGGTGTATTTGTAGAATACTACGGTGCTTCTACGGCATTATCCGGTGTTGCTAATATTACAACGCCTGATGCGCGCACCATTTCTATCCAACCATGGGAGAAAAACATGCTTGGGCCTATAGAAAAAGCAATTATTGCCAGCAATATTGGGTTGAATCCTCAGAACGATGGTAATATTATCCGTCTTTTCCTGCCGCCACTTACAGAAGAACGCCGTAAGGAACTGGTAAAACGTGTAAACGGTGAAGGTGAGCAAGCAAAAGTTTCTGTACGCAGCATACGCAGAGATGCTATTGAGGCTGTCAAAAAACTACAAAAGGACGGACTGAGTGAAGATGCAGCAAAAGATGCTGAGGCTTATATACAAGGGTTTACAGATAAAAACATTGCCTTGGTAGACCAGCACTGCAAAGACAAAGAAAAAGAAATAATGACTGTATAATATGAAACCCTGGCGCTTGTCAGGGTTTTTAAATATTGGTTGTATGCACGATTGGCAACAGAAAATCTTACTGCTTTTTTCCATACCTATCTATGCGATTTTGATACCGTTGGAGATACTTCTTAGCAATTATCAGCATCGTAAATACTATTCGTGGAAGGAAACAATGATGAATGTATACCTGAATTTGCTGAATGCAGGTATAGATTTATTGTTGCGCGCAGGTGCACTAGCAATACTCATCTACTTTTCACAGTTTGCGCAGATAAAGGACTGGAACGCTATTGCCTATTGGGGACTGTTATTCTTGCTGGAGGATTTTCTTTTCTGGGTTGAACACTATGTAGATCATAGCAGCCGCTTTTTCTGGGCTGTGCATATTACACACCATAGTAGTGAGGAATATAACCTAAGCACCGGTTTCCGTTCATCGGTGTTTATGCCCTTTTATCGGTTTATGTATTTCATACCGCTGGCTATTATTGGTTTCGATCCTATCGATATCATCTTCATGTATGCGTTGACACAGACTTATGGCATCTTGGTGCATACACAAGCCATCAAGAAATTGCCTCGTTGGGTAGAGTACATTTTCGTTACGCCATCTCACCACCGTGTACACCATGCAAGTAACGCACCTTATCTGGATAAGAATATGGGCATGGTGCTGATAATATGGGACAGGATTTTTGGCACTTTTGTAGAAGAGATGGAAGAAGAACCACCGCATTATGGATTGACAACTCCGATTGATAAACCCCACCACCCTGTTAAAATTGTGATGCATGAATGGCAAAACATTGTACAGGATTTAAAGAAAAAAATATCACTTAAAGCAAAGCTCAATTACTTATTTCAACCACCGGGATGGAGCCACGATGGAAGCAGAAAAACATCAAGGCAATTAAGAAAAGAATGGAAAGAAAAACGGGAGG
Organism: Chitinophagales bacterium; assembly: GCA_017303395.1. GTDB lineage: Bacteria > Bacteroidota > Bacteroidia > Chitinophagales > Chitinophagaceae > Polluticoccus. The sequence continues at coordinate 134,444 of JAFLBN010000002.1, read as the reverse complement.
CATTATAAGCCTCCCATTTTCATTATAATTTTATACTCTTCAGGTTTTACTGTTCCTACACTCAATCTCGAAAGTCTTACTAGGTCCATATCTTTAAGTGTATGTGTTGCCTTAATATCTGCAAGTGTTACAGGATTAGGTATAGCTTTTACAGGTTTCAGATCTACCACCACCCAGTTCGGGTCTTCTGTTGTCGGGTCTTGATAAGCAGTTTTTACTACTTCTGCAATACCAACTATTGCAAGGCCTTCGTTGCTGTGATAAAACAAAACATGATCACCTTTAGCCATAGCTTTCAGGTTATTGCGTGCGGCATAGTTGCGTACACCATCCCAATGTGTTTTTTTATCTTTTACAAACTGTTCCCAACTATATTTGAATGGTTCAGATTTTACAAGCCAGTAGTTCATTATGCTAAATGATTTTCAAAGTAAAAATATCTCTTTTCAGTAACAGAGAAAGAGAATATTTGGTTCAATTGCAAATAAGATAAAGCGTCCTTACGGGGACGCTTTATCTTTTATTATGCTTATGAAAATCTTACAGATTAATTACAGTTGAGTAGCAGTGTAAACTACATCTACAGTGTAAGTACCTGCAGGGTAAGCGAAACCAGGTGTAGCATTGTACTGGATGCTGAATGTTTGGTTACCACCGTTGTTACAGTTTGTCAACAGGTTTTGTGCTGTTGCACCCAGGTCAGCATATGCTGTTGCGCTGAACGGAGAAGCGATAGCACCACCGGTTGCGTTTGCAGGAACACGCAGATCAAGAACACCCGCTACAGGCATTACAGGAGCAGGCGTTGTAGTACCTGTGTATGAGAAGTTAGCATTGTTAGTTTTTACTGTTACGCCGAATTTTTTGTTAGAGCGTACTTTCAATTCCTGGTTAGAAGAGCTAACACCGTTTGCATAATCGTTAACAGTGTTGAAAGCCAGATTAACAGCAGCACCTGTAGCAGTTCCTGATCCTGTGAAAGTCAGTTCGATTGCGTTGCTCAGGTTCAGGTTAACTGTTTGAGTAGCTGTAGAAGCAACTTGTGCTTTTGCTGCGAAACCTGTTACTGCCAGTGCGATGATTGCGATTACTTTTTTCATTTTAAATGTGTTTTGTTTGAGTTATTTGATTAATGTTTGTGTTTGTTTGTTATTGTGATACAAAGATGCATCGGGAAAGGGCCTATTGCCAAAAAATCGAGGCTTGTTAACCCCGGGTTTGCAACCGGTTAACAGCCGATTAACAAGTCTGCTTGCGTAAAAAGAGCCTGTAAACCCCTACTGATAGGCTTTTAACAGTTATTTGCACACCTTAACATTTCCTTGTGAGAATTAGGAATCTCGTTTGAATAGGTATAGGCAAACGCTCTAAAAAACGAATAAGATGAAAAAAGGGTTGATTACAATAATAAGTGTTGCGCTGCTGGGTATGGCAATACCTGCAGTAATGCCAACGGTGGCAAAAGCGCAACCCGGTGTGTCGGTTTCAATTCAGACATTCTATGATGAATTGTCTCCTTACGGTCAATGGATGGACTATGGTAGTTATGGTTACGCATGGCGACCTAATGTAAGAGGCGATTTCCGCCCATACTATACAGGTGGTCGCTGGGCTATGACGGAATATGGTAATACTTGGGTTTCCGATTATGATTGGGGTTGGGCACCATTTCACTATGGTCGCTGGACGTATGATGACTATTATGGCTGGATATGGATACCTGATACAGAATGGGGACCGGCATGGGTAACGTGGAGAGATAACAGCAGTTATTACGGTTGGGCACCAATGGCACCGGGCATCAGCGTAAATGTATCATTCGGACCGAGGTATTATGTACCAAACGACTGGTGGGTATTTATACCATGTGCTCATATATATAGTCCGCGCTTCCAAAGCTACTATCGTGGTCCGAGGTATAATACTACTATCATAAACAATACAACTATAATTAATAATACGTATATCAATAACAGGAGTACATATGTGTGTGGTCCGCGTGATAGTGAGTTTCAACGCCGTACAGGTCAGCGTGTACAAACGTATAATATCAATAATGTGAATCGTCCGCAACGCATGAGTATCAATAACAACACGGTAAATGTATATCGTCCGCAGGTTACAAACAGCCCACGCGGAGCTAATGCAAGGCCTGAGCGATTTGTAGCAGCAAACCCACGAGGTAATAATATGGGAAATGCTAATGAAGTTCGTGGTGGCAGGGAAAATGGTTTCAGGAATGGTGAAATGCGTGGTCGTGAAAATGTAGAGCAAAACAATCGCCCTATGAGAGGTGGTATGGAGAATAACCGTCCTGCTGAAAGAGAAAGGTGGACAACAAACGAAAACCCTCGTGGCTATGAAGCACAACGTGGCCAGCAGCAGGACATAGAAAGACGCAGGCAACAACAATGGGAAAATCGCCCACAGCGAGATAACGTTCCTGCACAACAGGAGCCTGTAAGGGCAGAACGTCCGCAACGTTGGGAAAGGACAGAACAACCACGTGCAGAGCGACCACAACAATGGGAGCAGCCAAGAGCCGAACGCCCTAGAATGGAGCAACAGCAAATGGATAGGCCTGCAAGAATGGAACGTAGTGAACCACAAAGAATGAAAAGGCAACAACGTTGGGAACAACAGCCACAACGTGCCGAACAACCACAGCAAAGAAATTTTGAAAGACAGGCACCTGCACGCGAAGAACGTAGCGCCCCGGCAGAACGTTTTGACCGTGGCGGTGGCAGAGGCCGATAAAAATAGTTGGTTTGTTGGTTAATGGTGAATGGGGCTCCTTCGGGGAGCCCTTTCATATTTTACCATACCAATGCGCTGGCACCAAGTATGGCAGCGTCTGTATCAGGGAGCGCAGATAACAGTAATTCTACCTTGCCTTTGTATATATGCAACAGATTGTTTTCCAGATGTTTTTTCACTGGCTTCAACAACAAGTCTCCGGCTTTTGCCAATCCGCCAAAGAAAACGATAGCTTGCGGCGATGTGATGGCTACTACATCTGCCAAAGTTTGCCCAAGCAACATGCCTGTATAGTCAAATACATCCAGTGCCAGTTTATCACCTGTAAGGGCAACATCGTAAACGGTTTTAGATGTAATCTTTCCTTTGAAATCTCGCAGCAGGCTTTTGTCTGTTCTCACATCCAGCCATTTTTCGGCAGTACTTGCCACACCAGGAGATGAACAATATTTTTCAAGGCACCCCATTCTGCCACAACCACATTCACGTCCGTCGCGCACAGCTATCATATGCCCTACTTCACCTGCAAAACCATCGTGGCCGTAAATCAGTTGTCCGTTTGCAACAATACCACTACCAACACCAGTACCCAGTGTTATCATGATAAAGTCCTTCATGTTGCGTGCTACACCATATTGCATCTCGCCGATAGCAGCGGCGTTTGCATCATTGGTAAGCGTTACAGGCAATCCGAAAGCATCACTGAACATTTCGGCAATGGGTATAATACCATACCATTCAAGATTGGCCGCATTTACAATTTCGCCTGTATAGAAATTGCCATTGGGTGCCCCTACTCCTATACCCTTAATATGTTGCCGTTTAACCTTCTTAATCAGCGGATTAATTTCTTTGGCTAATGCTTTTACATATTGTGCAGCAGTAGCATAGCCTTTTGTAGGCATACTGCCCTGTTCTAATATTTGTCCACGCCTGTCTACTATACCGAAAGCGGTATTTGTCCCCCCGATATCTATACCTAATGCAAGTGGTTGTTGCTCCATGTGGTTAATTACGCAATAAAATTAAACAACAAGATTTGCAAAAGCGATAGGTCTAAAGTTTTTTGTTTCAACAGCTTATCGCCAAAAAACAGTAGCAGATGTAGAAAATAAGCTATAAGGGTTCTATATTTAGCATTACAACAAGGCATTATGCAAACAGATAAAAAGCAATCGTACACTACCTCGCTGATACTGGTAGGTTTACTATATTTTATTTTCGGGTTCATTACGTGGCTCAATGGTACACTGATACCTTTCCTGAAAGCAGTATGCCAGTTGAATAACTTTCAGTCATACTTTGTAACGTTTGCCTTCTTTATTTCCTATTTCGTGATGGCATTACCGTCTTCTGCTATATTAAATAAAACAGGGTTTAAGAAAGGTATGAGTCTTGGGTTGTTGGTAATGGCAGGTGGTGCATTATTGTTTATACCAGCTGCTATGCAACGCAACTATATGTTGTTTCTTACAGGCTTGTTTACAGAAGGTCTAGGCCTTGCCATATTGCAAACAGCTGTTAATCCGTATGTAACAATTCTGGGCCCTGCCGAAAGTGCTGCCAGTCGTATCAGTATGATGGGGATTGCCAACAAAGCTGCAGGTATGATATTGCCGGCTATCATGGCAGGCATTTTGTTGTCGGGTGTTGATGGCATTAACGAACAGGTAAATGCTACTACAGACATTGCACAAAAAGAACAACTGCTTAGTGAATTGGCACAACGCATCATCAATCCGTATATAGTATTAGCCATTGTATTGGTAGTCTTAGCACTGTTGATACGTGTATCACCGTTGCCTGATGTTAATGATACTGAAGAAAACCCTGATACTGACGACTCAACCCATCCTACAATCTGGCATCATACTTATCTGATATTAGGCGCATTAGCGATTTTCTTTTATGTAGGTGTTGAGGTAATAGCAGGTGATTCAATTATTAGCTATGGTACTTCTATGGGTATTCCGATAGAGGAAGCTAAGTGGTTTACTTCGTTCACGCTCGGTTGTATGGTTGCAGGTTATTTTGCAGGAATCATCCTTACGCCGCGCATCATATCGCAAGAACTGTTTTTGAGGATATGTACAGTTTTAGGGCTTGTACTAGTAGTTGGTGTTCTTACAACTACAGGGAAAACATCGGTTTATTTCCTGGCATCGCTTGGTTTTGCACATGCCATTATGTGGCCTGCCATATGGCCTATGTCGCTGAAAGGCTTGGGTAAGTTTACAAAAACTGGTTCTGCCCTGCTGATAATGGGTATTGCAGGCGGTGCAATACTCCCGTTGCTTTATGGTAAAATGGTTGATATTTCGGGCAACAGGGCTGCTTATTGGGTTATGATTCCTTGCTATTTGTATATCTTGTTCTTTGCACTGGCAGGTCATAAAATCGGTTATAAAAAGAAGTAATTATATCCATTCGTATTGCTGCAACAATGTAACTTTGCATCCCTTACATATATAGCGGAGCAATGGAACTACAGCAATTACTGAATACACATTTCGATACATACGCAGCTGCACTTACCAATTACGATACCAAAGGTATGGCTCATCATTTTGCTATCCCTTGCACTTTCCTTTCTGCCGAAAAAGCGACTGCTTTTAATGAAAGCAGTAAGCTGGAGGGTATGTTCAATCAAGGGATTGGTTTTTATAAGCAATTTGGTATTACACTGGCAGAAGCAGAGATAAGAAACAAGCGCATGATTACTGAAAATATAGCCCATGTAAAAGTTAGGTGGAACTATTTTAACAGTAATAAAGACTTGCTTTACAATTGCGACTATGAATACATACTGAAAGCTGTAAAGAATAAGAAATGGGAAATAGAAATGGCTATTTCCGTCAACGAAAAACAACAAATGGAAACATGGTTAAATAACAATAAAAAAGCCAACTAATTTAGTTGGCTTTTTTATTTATGATTATCGTATTGAACTATTTGAAGGCATTCAGCCCTGTTACATCCATACCTGTTATAAGCAGGTGTATATCGTGCGTACCTTCATAAGTAACAACAGATTCCAAATTCATCATATGACGCATGATGCTGAATTCGCCTGTTATACCCATACCACCCAGCATTTGTCTTGCTTCACGTGCTACTTTCAGTGCTATATCGCAGCTATTGCGTTTAGCCATAGAGATTTGTGCAGGTGTTGCACGGTCCTGATCGCGCAACACACCAAGACGCCAGTTAAGTAATTGGCTCTTAGTTATTTCTGTAATCATCTCTGCCAGTTTCTTTTGTGTAAGCTGAAAGCCTGCTATCGGACGATCGAACTGAACACGTTGTTGTGTATAGCGTAGTGCAGTATCATAGCAGTCCATAGCACAACCCAATGCACCCCAAGCTATACCATAACGTGCGCTTGATAAGCAAGTTAATGGTCCCTTCAGACCTTTTACGCCAGGCAATATATTTTCTTTAGGTACTTTAACATTATCAAAAACCAGTTCACCGGTTGCAGAAGCACGCAGTGACCATTTGCCATGTGTTTCAGGTGTGCTGAAGCCTTCCATTCCACGCTCTACTATCAGACCATATATTTCACCTGCCTCATCTTTAGCCCATACTACAGCGATATCTGCAAACGGGGCATTAGAAATCCACATTTTAGAACCATTCAGTATTACATGGTCTCCCGCGTCTTTAAAGTTAGTGAGCATACCTGCAGGGTTAGAGCCATGGTCAGGCTCTGTAAGGCCAAAACAGCCCATGTACTCACCCGTAGCTAATTTTGGCAGGTATTTCATTTTTTGTTCCTCGCTACCAAATTTGTAGATAGGGAACATAACCAGAGAACCTTGTACAGATGCTGTAGAGCGTACGCCGCTATCGCCACGCTCCAGCTCTTGCATCATGATACCATAAGATATGTAGTCCAACCCAGGACCGCCATATTTTTGAGGAATGAACGGGCCGAAGCAACCAAGCTCGCCCAGACCTTTAATGATTTGCTTAGGAAACGCTGCCTTTTGGGCATATTCTTCTATAATCGGGCTGATTTCTTTCTTTACATAAGCACGAACCGCGTCGCGGATAAGCTTGTGTTCGTCTGTCAAAAGTTCATCTACCAAGTAATAATCGGGATGTTGATACAAGTCTTTTTGCATATCAAATGTTAAATAGTGGCGCAAAGGTAGCATTTTTGGCAGTTGCGATATAGCTTTGCATAAAATCTGACTAAAATATCTCTGTATAAGTTAAACTATTGCGCTATAGGATAAATCCATATAGCTGCAAACACAATCTGGCAGAGGATTTTGCGTTTATGTCTGTGTTTTATGACAATGTGATGAGAAAATGTCGATAAAACGGAACAGATTTTGAGGCTTTATAAAATTATAGAAAACTGAACATTCTAACAAACTTTTTTGTCAGTTCATTCGTCTATATAACAAGTAAGGAATATATTTAACAGTTAAATTTAAATCTTAATATATTATGAGGCAGTTAAAAATTGCCACCCAGATCACCAATCGCGATTCTCAGGCAGTAGAAAAGTACCTTCAGGAAATCAGTAAAATATCAATGATTACCCCGGAAGAGGAAACTACTCTTGCTCAGAAAATCCATATGGGCGATCAGCGCGCATTGGAGAAGCTGGTAAAGGCTAACCTTCGTTTCGTAGTATCGGTGGCAAAGCAATACCAACATCAGGGCTTGTCTCTGAGTGACCTTATCAATGAAGGTAATCTGGGCTTGATAAAAGCAGCTCAGCGTTTTGATGAAACCAAAGGTTTCAAATTCATATCATACGCTGTATGGTGGATTCGTCAGTCTATTTTGCAGGCATTGGCAGAGCAAGGTCGTCTGGTACGTTTACCACAGAACAAGATAGGCACTTACAATAAGGCTAATAAGGCATTCATAGCTTTCGAACAGGAAAATGAGCGTGAGCCTTCTACTGAAGAACTGGCAGAGATTCTGGATATGAGTGAAACAGAAATCACAAACATATTTACCAGCAATACCCGCCATACTTCTCTGGATGCTCCTGTGCATGAAGCTGAAGATGTAGCTATGGGTGATTTGCTGGAAGGTAGCAGCGATACAGATGATGATGTTATGAAAGACTCTTTAAGGGCTGAAATCAAACGCATACTGAAATCACTGAGCGTTCGTGAAGCAGAAATTCTTGGTGCATACTTTGGTCTTGAAGGTGATGATGGTCCTACAATCGAAGAGATTGGAGAAAAATACGACCTTACAAAAGAGCGTATCCGCCAGATAAAAGAACGTGCTATCAAGCGTTTGCAAAAAGCACGTTACAGCAATGCGTTGAAAGTATATCTCGGTTAATAACGAATAAAATTTTGATTAAAAAAGACTGCAATTCAATTGCGGTCTTTTTATTTTTTGTATAATTATGTACGAAAACAAAACCTATGCTCAGCGCATTTTAAAAAAGTAATCAATAGCCCTAACACTTTTCAATAATGCAATGTCATAGTTTATATCTTTCCTGACAAATATTTGCATGAATTCAAGAAAATTAACCCTTTTGGTAATCAGCCTGATATCTATAGTCTTGTTCTTTAGTATAGGAAATAATAAGCTATGGCTGAATGAGCGTATCATGGTTTTTAACGATGAGTTGTATGATCATCTTGAACATATGAAGCTGGATGAAAGAAAAATGATCAGATGGGGCAATGCATATGCAGCGTGTTCTTCTATTAATGATTATATGAAAAAGGAAAAGATTAAAAATGCGCTGGTATTAATGCCTCCCGCCTCATATGCAGGGAAGTTTACACAAAATGTTGTGATGCCTGAGCCTGTAGTATGTTATTTGTATGCAGGTTTACATACTACTACTATTGATGCTAAAGATGCATATAAGGCCAACTATTGTATTGTTTCAGCTAACGGCAGTATGTCCTTTAGTAAACTAGAAGATAGTGCTGCTGTAGCAAACATTATCAAAGAATATAAATCTGTAAAATAGCCAGTTGATGAACACCGCAGGATTAATATTATTAATTATAGCCCAATTTTTAACTGGCAGGGGTATACTTCATCTTTTCAGGATAAAAGAAAAAGCAATTGTTCTTTTTGCAATTTCCAGTATAGTTGGCATTGCGGTCTTTTCACTGTTACCCATGTTGCTGGAATTATTCAAGTTGCCAATAACCAAAACTAATGTGTTGGTATCTATTGTAATTGCTACCCTACTTCCCAACATTTTCGTTATAAGGAGATATAAAATAAGTTCGTTAAAGTCAGAGGCCTTAAAAATGCCTGCTTTGTACGAGATACTATTTATAGTTGTGTACGCAGCATTGTTAGTGCCGAGTGTATGGCGGTGCTATTATTATCCTCCATATGCTAGAGACGTATTATCGGGTCCTGAAGCACTATCACACTATGCTTTGATAGAGCACAAAATAAGTAACTCTGTATTTAGTGTCAATCTGCTGGAAAGTACACCCAACCTATTGAAACCACCATATATAACAGATTTGCAAATCATTTATAAAATGTTTGTTCATCCGTTTGGCCAGCTGTGGCTTACTATCTTGACTATAGCATTTTTAATTTGGGTTTACAATCTTGTACGCGATCGCTTACACCCTGTTCTAGCAGGTCTGGTTACACTGTTATTCCTCACTATTCCGGAAGTGTATGGCTATACTTATGTTCTGCTTTGGGACTATAGTAACATGGTATTCTTTTTTGCCGGATACTATTATTTGTTTCAATACACGCGTACTAAAGAATATAATCTCTTCTTGTTTGGTGTATTGTTACTAGGTTTCGCAACATATGTAAGATTGGATACTCTAATATTCATTGGTCTAACAACACCATTACTTTTTGTTTACCTGTACAGAGATAAAGTAGATCTGTCACGTATCTGGTACTCAATAGGATTAATGCTTGCTGTTCCGTTAGTTTTCTACTTTGTTTGGGTAAATATATTTGTAAAATACTACCTGCCTGTTGGTACCAATCTGGAAAGTGAATTAAATCCGGGTCCGGTTTCAATGTATTTTGATTGGATGGCCAGGATAAATAATGAATTGATATTTGGTGGCGATAACCTTCAATTATACAGCTATATCATATACATCTTCATTTTAGTGTTTGTGGCAGATATAATAGTATATAGAAAGAAAATAAACAAAGAGGCCGTTTTTATGCTTGTTGGTATTGCTATCATATATTTCGGACTTCCGCTGATGAGCTACTTCACCAAATGGTTCAATATCACTACAGCAAAGCGTGGTATATTCAAGATGTTCCCTTTGATAATAATGTATCTATGTAACAGTCCGTTATTATTGAAGCTTTCTGAAGCTATCAAAGCATTCGAATTCCCGTCTGCTGAAGCGAAACAAGTTAAAGTAGCACCTGTAGCTAAAACTGTAGGAAAGAAAAAGAAATAGCTACTTTTTACCTCTAAAGAGAAGTAATAAAATATAAGTAAGCAGGTATGCAATAATACCTGCAGCTACACTTAATACTGTGCCACCCAAAAAGAATGCAAGCCCTTCTTGCATAAAGCGTTGCAGTGTAAAATCTTTCCATGCTACAATCCATTCTTTATTACCAAGCAGCCATTTGCCTGTTAACAGGCTAGCCATCCATATGAATGGAGTGAAAGGAAATATGCTGATGTTGGCTGCCAGTATAAACAATGCTTTGTTCAAACGCATTAGTATTGCTGCAGGTATGCCTATTGCTAATTGGAAGCCCCACACAGGTACTATACCCATAAAGACTCCAAAACCCACAGATGCAGCCTTGGTATGGTTACTCTCTTCAGGATGAACAAATACCGCTTTGAATATTTTCTTCCATCCTTCTCTGCTGAATAATAGCCTGACGAAGTCGCGCGGCTTTATCCATAGCAAGGCTATTAATACCAATACAGTGTTCAATACACTAATGCGGCTGAAGTCTTTAAATGGTCGGAAGTGTGAAACCCTTTCTTCAGGCTTTGGATAGTAGACAGAAATGGGAATGTAAGTAATATCTACTCCACTCCACGATGCGCGTACTATTACTTCTATCTCAAATTCGTACTTGGTAGTAAAGTATATTTTCTTGGCAAGTTTCTGTACAGGATATAAACGGTAGCCGCTTTGTGTATCGGGCAATGTGATGCCAGTGTTTACCCAAAACCAGAAATTGCTAAACCGGTTACCAAAACTGCTTTTTAGTTGTACATTTTCCTGATTAAGATTCCTCGCACCAATAATCAACGCACCTAGGGTTTCTTCTATCTTGTTCAGAAACAGTTCAAGGTCACTGGCATAATGTTGGCCATCGCTATCCATTGTAATGGCATACTCATAGCCAAGCTTTGCAGCCTGTTCTATTCCTCTTCGCAATGCCATACCTTTACCTTGGTTGGGGGTATAGTTAACTGCATGTATGGTTGGGAATTGCTTTAGTATTTCAACAGTATTATCAGTACTGCCATCATTAACAACAATCAGGTTGTCGGTATATTGCAAGACATTGGTTAGCACATCAGCTAGTGTACCTGCATTATTATATGTAGGTATCAGCACACAGGCTTTCAGTTGTTTGAACCTTTGTTTGGTGTCTTGCATATGGGTGCGCAAATGTAATATATAGGTTGCTAATTATTGCTTCTCCGATTCTGCTTTCAGTTTTGCACACTCCTCCATCTTATTCATGATGCTTTTCTTTTCGCCAAGTGTAGCAATTTCATACTTTAATGCCTGACCATAGTAGTTGATGGCAGGTGAATACCATTGTTTCTGCATACAGTAGTCTCCCGCTATTCTATAAGCATCGTAAAAATTCGGATTACTCTTTACTACTGCTGCAGTATCTACTGCTTTGTGTTGCAGCAAAGCCATTTTATTCTGCCTGAATACCATAAAATCTTTAAACTGTTTTGTATAGATAAAGCTATCAGGTGCTATGTTCAGTGCATTGTTAGCAACAGGTACATCTTTATCAATCTTTGCTGCAAATACTTTGCGCATATCATAGCATACATAGGTGCCTAATTGCCATGGTGCTGTGCTAACCCACATGCGCAGGCTATCTGGTTGAAAGATGACTGAATGATGTGCTATCAATTGGTTAACCGCTTTCTCGTTACCCTCGCCTATGTCTGTGTTGCCAATACCTTTTCTATCCCTCAGGATATTCGCCATTTTTTGTGGTGTCAGCGGGTAGTTTGCATTCATCAGTTCCTGCAGGCGTTTATATCTATAAACAGACGCACTATTAGCCATCTGGTCTTTATTCAATTGCTGTGTTTGGAAAAGCTTGCTCTGGTAGTGGTTGGTGCATTGTATATTATCTGTTGCAGGGTCATAAACAGATAATTCTTTGGGTGTCTTTTCTATTATGATTGTCTTATGGTCTGCGGCACTACCCACTAAAAAGCTCTCACTAACAAACATTTTTCTGGTCTTGGCAATAGCAACTGCTACTTTGATGTTGGATGCATATTGCAACACCTCCCTTGCTACCAGCGATACGGGCGTTGCTGTATTAAACGGTATATCAGATGCAGCTGCATTGATAGTTACTGTAAGCCCCTTCTCATTCATGCCACTTACTACACCTGTAAAGCCACCCCATGTTACGAACATAAACTTATGCCCCTTGTCGGGCGCATAGAAAGAAATCATCTTTTCTTCGGCAAACTTATCACCTACCCAGAAGTCGAAGTTGCGGCCTATCAGCATACTGCCGTCAGTAGTCTTGCCATCCCATGCACTAAAAGAGGTGCAGCCCACCAGCATCATATTTTGCAAAGCATGACCTACATCGTGTGCCGAATGATAGTTCAGGATACGTGCATAGTTAGTACCTATCCAATCAAAGCTATCTGCTGCTGCATGAGAGATGCCATATATTTCTTGTTGATACTCGTCTTTTACGTTTTCAGGCAAATCGCGGTTGATGAAACCAACCATGTATTTCAAGAATCTCAGATAGCCTGTGCTTGGTATCATCTGCTTTATCTGGTCGGTAAAAGCTATTTCCTGATTTACGATAAGCTGTTGTGATAGCTTACCATTTTTTACGCCCAACTCAAATGGCTTGCCAGATACATACATCTCGTACAATCCGTATTCGTTTTTACGAATCCAGTTGTCGCCAATAGTGTGCAGGCTACCGTCTGGGTTTGAAACCTGCAAGGCAAATGCAGAGGTATCAGCAACTTTTGGTGGAACAATATCGTCAGATACACTGTAAACCCATATGCTGAATATGATAACAATCAGTAACGAAATACCTATAAATATACCGAGGCATTTGAGCAGCCAACGAAGAAAACGCATAGTTTGCAAAGATAATTAGTTGTATTGTCTTAATAGGGCGCTTTAACTTATCTGTAGCAATATCTGATCTTCATCATCCTATTACTAATCCAAACAGCCTAATTTTGAAATAGTTTTAGTATTTCACTTTGTATTTTTGAATCATGCAACATTTACTTCTTATAAATATTAAACAACTTGTAGGCGTAGAAAAAGGTGAAAACCGCATCAGCCGCGTTGCCGGCAGCGATATGAAGTACCTGCCCACTATTGATAATGCCTGGTTGTACATAGAAAATGGTCGCATCCATAGCTTCGGCACTATGGAAGAGGAGCATTTCATTCAATGTAATGATATAATAGACCTGAAAGGCAAAAAGATAATAATGCCTGCTTTTGCAGACTCGCACACACATTTGGTATTTGCAGGTAGCAGAGAGGGTGAGTTTGTGGACCGCATAAATGGTCTAAGCTATGAAGAAATAGCTCGCCGAGGTGGAGGCATATTAAATAGTGCTGCAAAATTGAATGCAACCAGCGAGGATGAACTATTTCATGCTGCATACGAGCGCCTGCACCGTGTTATGGCACAAGGAACGGGTTCTATAGAGATAAAAAGCGGTTATGGCCTGTCTGTAGAGGGAGAACTTAAGATGCTAAGGGTAATACGTAGATTGAAGGAGAGTGTGCGTATCCCAATCAAAGCATCTTTCCTTGCTGCACATGCCTATCCTTTGGAGTATAAACAGAATCATGAAGGATATATTGATTTAATTATCAATACAATGCTTCCGCAAGTGGCAGATGAGGGATTGGCAGATTATATGGATGCTTTCTGTGAAGAGGGCTTTTTTAGTGTGGATGAAACAAGCCGCCTGCTGGATGCGGCTGCTAAATATGGATTGAAACCTAAGATACATGCCAATCAGCTCCACTATTCAGGTGGTGTGCAGGTAGGGGTAAAACATAATGCAATAAGTGTTGACCATTTGGAATGCGTAGGCGATGCAGAGATAGATGCACTGAAAAACAGTAATACCATGCCTACATTATTGCCTGCTGCAGCTTTCTTCTTAGGTATGCAGTATCAGCCAGCGCGTAAAATAATAGATGCAGGGCTACCCGTATGTCTAGCCAGCGACTATAATCCGGGGTCTTGTCCGTCAGGAAATATGCCTTTATTGCTAACATTGGCATGTACACAACTGAAAATGACTCCTGAGGAAGCCATTAATGCCGTAACCATAAATGGTGCAGCCGCAATGGAATTGGAACAGGAAATTGGCACAATTGCCGGCGGAAAACGTGCAAATCTGATAATTACTAAGGAAATTCCGAGTTTGGGCTATATGCCTTACGATTTTGGTAATAATCCGGTCGAAAAACTGATAATCAACGGCAGTATCATATAATACCTGACATATTTTAAGAAAATGGCTGTTTTTGAAGAAAAATCGACAAAAACAGCCTTTTTTATGCACAAAAAGAGGGATTTAACCCCGCTTTTGTTGGGTTTTTTGTTTTTTCGACTACTTTTGCCTTCCGCATAAAAATCAATTATGGCTACAACAGCAGACATCAGAACCGGGCTAATCATCAAACTGGATGGCAGCCTTTATTCAGTAGTAGAATTCGGACAAAATAAGACAGCACGCGCAGCGGCTAAAGTATGGGCAAAGCTGAAAGGCGTAGACAATACCCGCACGATAGAACACACTTGGAACTCAGGCGATAACATCTTCCCTGTTCGTGTAGAACGCCGCAACTATCAGTTCCTTTATAAAGATGACAGTGGTTTCAACCTGATGGATGTTGAAACATTTGAGCAAATGGCAATTCCTGAAAACCAGATAGAACGCCCTGAACTGTACAAAGACGGCCAGGAATGCTTTATCCTCGTTAACACAGAAACAGAACAACCTATGAGTGTTGAGCTGCCTTCAAGTGTTAACCTGCGTGTTACCTACTCTGAACCTGGCGTAAAAGGTGATACAGCTACACGTACACTGAAGCCTGCAACGGTTGAAACAGGTGCTACAGTAATGGTTCCGCTTTTCGTTAACGAAAACGACCTGATTAAGATTGATACAAAAACAGGCGCTTATGTTGAGCGTGTTAAAGAATAATTTTTATTCCGTTTTACCATTCAATTTTTAACTTTTAAAGATATCCGTCATGGAATTCAAACAAATACAAGAGTTGATTAAGGCTATCAACAAGTCAAACATCAGCGAACTGAGCGTAGAAGAAGGCGATTTCAAAATCACTATCAAACAAGCTCAGACAATCAGCGAAACACAATTTGTAGCAGTACAGGCTCCTATGCCACAAATGTTGCCACAGGCTGCTCCACAAGCTGCGGCATTGCCTGCTGCACCTGCTCCTGCTGCTCAGGCAACACCTGCTGCTGCACCAGCAGCTAACGATAAGTTGATTACCATCAAATCTCCGATGATTGGTACATTCTATCGCAGCCCGTCTCCTGACAAGCCTTCGTTTGTAAATGTTGGTGACGACATCAAACAAGGTGATGTACTGTGTATAGTAGAAGCTATGAAGCTTTTCAATGAAATAGAAAGCGAAGTAAGTGGTAAAATCGTTAAGGTACTGATAGATGACGCATCTCCGGTAGAATACGATCAACCGCTGTTCCTTGTTGAACCGGCTTAATCATATTTGATAAATAGCTGACAGCAATACATGCAGGCATGGCTTGCGTGTGTATCTGTCGGCTAATTTGTTAATTACAAAAAAGACTTCATGTTTAAGAAAATACTAATTGCAAACAGGGGCGAAATTGCACTGCGCGTTATCCGCACTTGTCGCGAAATGGGTATTAAGACTGTAGCGGTATACTCTACTGCCGATAAGGAAAGCCTGCACGTGCGCTTTGCGGACGAGGCTGTATGTATCGGTAAACCGCAGAGTGCAGATTCTTACCTGAACATACCAAACATAATGGCTGCTGCAGAAATTACAAATGCAGACGCTATCCACCCGGGTTATGGTTTCCTTGCAGAAAATGCAAACTTCTCTGAGATATGTGCCAAGCACAATATCAAATTCATCGGGCCAACACCTGAGATGATACGCTCTATGGGCGATAAGATGACAGCGAAAGAAACCATGATAAAAGCAGGTGTACCTGTTATTCCGGGTTCTGATGGCTTGTTGGAAAGCCTTGAAGAGGCTATTCAATTGGCAAAAGATGTGGTAGGCTACCCTGTTATCCTGAAGGCGACTGCAGGTGGTGGTGGTAAAGGTATGCGTGTGGTATGGGAAGAAAGCGAAATGGAACGTGCTTACAACACTGCCAAAGCTGAAGCTGCAGCATCTTTCAAGAATGATGGTATCTATATGGAGAAGTTTGTAGAAGAACCTCGCCACATAGAAATACAAATAGCAGGCGACCAGTTTGGTACAGTGTGCCATCTTAGCGAGCGCGACTGTTCAATACAACGTCGTCACCAGAAACTGGTAGAGGAATCTCCTTCACCGTTCATGACACCTGAACTGCGTAAGAAAATGGGTGATGCTGCCAAGAAAGCGGCAAAAGCCATTAACTACGAAAGTGTTGGTACAATTGAGTTTCTGGTTGATAAACACCGCAATTTCTACTTCATGGAGATGAATACACGTATCCAGGTAGAACACTGCGTAACGGAAGAGGTTATCAACTACGATCTTATTAAGGAACAAATCAAAATAGCTGCAGGTATCGCTATCAGCGGTAAGGACTACGAACCTGAAATGCACGCTATTGAGTGTCGTATCAATGCTGAAGACCCGTATAACGATTTCCGTCCGAGCCCTGGTAAGATCACGGTTCTGCACACGCCGGGTGGCCATGGTGTAAGGGTTGACTCTCATATCTATGCAGGTTATACCATTCCTCCATACTACGATTCTATGGTAGCTAAGCTGATTGCTGTTGCACAAACACGCGAAGAAGCAATTGATACTATGGAACGCGCACTGAGCGAATATGTGATAGAAGGTGTTAAAACCACTATCCCATTCCATCAGCAACTGATGAAAAACGAAGATTTCAGGAACGGTAATTTTACTACCAAGTTCATCGAGACTTTCGAACTGAAATAAGCGTTTTTGTAATATTTAAAGAGCTTTGCAAAGGATTTGCTAATGGCAATCATTTGTGAAGCTCTTTGCTTTTAATTAATTAATTTCGCACCCATATTAGGAAATACCAACATGGCTAAAACATTACTTATAACAGGTGGCGCAGGCTTTATCGGCTCTCACGTAGTTAGGTTGTTTGTAAACAAGTACCCGGAGTATAAAATCATCAATCTGGATGCACTTACATATGCAGGCAATCTTGAAAACCTGAAAGACATAGAAAACGCACCAAACTATACTTTTGTAAAAGCAGACATTACTGATGCAACTGCAATGTATGAGCTGTTTGATAAGTATCAGTTTGACGGTGTAATACATCTTGCAGCAGAAAGCCATGTTGACCGCTCTATCACTAATCCGAATGCGTTTATCCATACTAACGTAATGGGTACTGCTAACCTGCTGAATGCAGCACGCAAAGCATGGGACGGCAATTACGAAGGCAAAAGGTTTTATCACGTATCTACGGACGAGGTATATGGTTCATTAGGAGAAACAGGTTTCTTCCTTGAAACTACTCCTTACGATCCGCAGTCTCCATACTCTGCATCAAAAGCTGCATCAGATCATCTGGTACGTGCTTATGGCAATACTTATCACCTGCCGTTTGTACTTACAAACTGTAGCAACAACTATGGTCCTAATCACTTCCCTGAAAAACTGATTCCGCTTTTCATCAACAATATCTGCAACAACAAACCACTGCCCGTTTATGGTGATGGCAAATACACCCGCGATTGGTTGTATGTTGTTGACCATGCGCGTGCAATCGATATTGTTTTCCATACGGGTAAGAATGGTGAAACATACAACATTGGTGGTTTCAACGAATGGCAGAATATTGAGCTGGTAAAACTGATGTGTGACAAAATGGATGAGAAGCTGGGTCGTGAAAAAGGTACATCTGCCAAGCTCATCACGTATATAAAAGACCGTCCGGGCCATGACAGGCGTTATGCTATAGATGCTACAAAAATCAAGAACGAACTTGGTTGGGAACCATCTGTAACATTTGAACAAGGACTTGAAATAACCATTGACTGGTATCTTAATAATCAGGAATGGCTTGACCACGTAACAAGTGGTGATTATCAAAAATATTATAACACTCAATACGCCAACTAATGAAAGGTATTGTATTAGCCGGCGGCTCCGGTACACGTCTTTATCCGTTAACTATTGCTGTCAGCAAGCAGTTGATGCCAGTATATGATAAGCCGATGATTTATTATCCGCTTTCTACACTGATGCTTGCGGGTATCAGAGAGATACTGATAATAACAACGCCGGAGGATCAGGCAGGATTTAAAAAGCTATTGGGTGATGGCAGCCAGATAGGTTGTAGGTTTGAGTATGTGGTACAGCCAAGCCCTGACGGTCTCGCACAAGCATTTATTCTGGGTGAAGAGTTTATCGGCAATGACAGTGTGGCCTTGGTACTGGGCGATAATATTTTCTACGGTTCCGGTATGGGTACTTTGCTTAAAAACAAAGTAAACCCCGATGGTGCAGTAGTATTTGCTTATCAGGTACATGACCCTGAGAGATATGGTGTGGTTGAATTCAACAAAGAAAACAAAGTAATAAGTATAGAAGAAAAACCAACGCAGCCAAAGTCTAACTACGCTGTACCAGGTTTGTATTTCTATGATAATGAAGTATTAGCAATTGCTAAAGCAATGAAACCATCTCCACGCGGAGAGTTGGAAATAACTGACGTAAACAAAATCTACCTTGAAAAAGGCAAATTGGAAGTGGGTGTGTTGGACCGTGGCACTGCATGGTTAGATACAGGTACATTCGACTCTCTGCAGGAAGCAGGCCAGTTTATTGAGGTGATAGAAAAAAGGCAGGGGCTAAAAATAGGCTGTATTGAAGAAGTAGCATACCGCATGGGCTTTATAGGTAAAGACCAATTGATGGTACTGGCTAATAAATACATGAAGAGCGGATACGGTAAGTATCTGGAGATGATAGCAAACGAGAAATAGTAGCCGCCCCCAATGTTATATTTAATCCCCTTTATATCTGCTTTCATTGGTTGGTTTACCAACTGGATAGCCATTAAGATGTTATTCCATCCTAAGAACCCTGTAAAGGTTCTGGGTATTACCATACAAGGTATTTTCCCTAAAAGGCAACAGCAGTTTGCGCAAAAACTGGGTGTACTGGTAGCAACAGAGCTACTCCACTTCAATGATATTGCATCTAAGCTGAAAGACCCTAAACAATTGGAGTCTGTCACACCTTATATAGAAGAACACATCGATACATTCCTGCGTGTAAAGCTGCAGGAAAAGCTGCCTGTTGTTTCCATGTTCATTGGCGATAGCACCATTGGAAAGCTAAAAGAAGGTATGATGGAAGAAATCAATGGTTTGCTTCCTGAGGTGATTGGAAAATATGCCGATAACCTGAGCCAGAAGATGGACATTGAAAAAATGGTTACTGATAAAGTAGCCAATTTTTCATCAGACAAGCTTGAAGAAATCCTCACAGCTATTATGAGCAAAGAGTTTCGCTTTGTAGAAATTATAGGTGGTGTACTTGGCTTTATAATAGGCGTGATTCAGATTTTCCTTACACAATTATAAAAATAAAAGCCACTGAAAAGTGGCTTTACACATTAACACCTGTTTGTGACAGGATGCATACCCCTATGCTTAATGTAACTACACAAATATCCATCGTATAGCGATGCATAAAAAAATATTGTGGCGAATTGGCAAAATCTGTACACGAATAGCAATTATAACCCGAAGCGTTCAGCTACAGTATCATTATAGTTAGTACCAACTGGTATTTCGGCGTCAGCAATATGAATAATCTTGTTGCGTACATAATTGACTTTGCCGAAAGATACTATGTAAGAACGGTGTACCCGTAGGAAATCCTTTTCAGGTAGTTTATCCATCACAGCCTTCATACTCATACGGGCAATGACTGGTTTACTGTTCTGTAAATGAATCTTGAGGTAGTTATCTAAACCTTCAATATATATGATATCAGATAGTGCAATCTTTACGAGGCTATAGTCTGCGCGCACAAACAGGTATTGGTTGCTGCTTATCTCTTGTTTGTTCAGATACTTGTAGTACTCATTTGCTTTATTTACAGCCTGCAAGAAACGTTCATTTTCAAATGGCTTCAGTAGGTAGTCTATGGCGCTGAGGTTAAAGCCATCTACAGCATATTCCGAATATGCAGTCGTAAATATCACCATTGTTTTATGTGGTACAGATTTATAGAAATCTATACCACTCATAGCAGGCATTTTTATATCCAGAAATAATAAATCAACAGGATAATTACGCAGGTATTTAAGTGCCTCAGATGTTTCTGTAAAAGTTGCTTTCAGGTCTATGAAATCAAGATTGTGACAGAATGCTTTTATCACATTCAGCGCCAATGGTTCATCATCTATAGCAATAGCATTTATCATTACCAGTATAGTTCCAGCAGTATATTAAAATAATCATCACCATCCAGAATCACAAGATTGTGTTTTCCGGGATACAGATGTTTCAGTCTCTCTCTTGTGTTGCCAATACCAAGTCCTGTACTATCTTCTCTATCAGGTTGTACATACACTTTATTGTTACGTACATTCAACACCAGTCGTTCGGTAGTTATATCAATCTTTACATCTATCAAAGAATCTTCTTCGGCATTTACACCATGCTTAAAAGCATTTTCAATAAATGGTATCAGCAGAAAAGGCACGATGTCTTTTCCTGTTCCATCTCCGTTTACAGTATGAAATATGCGCACTTTAGATGATAAGCGCATTCGCTGCAATTCTATATAGTTACTGATGTAGGCAAGCTCTTTACTAAGCGGCACTTTGTCTTTATCACTTTCGCTTATTGAATAGCGCATAAGCGATGACAGTTTAACCACTGCAGGTGCAGCATAGTCTGATTTTGTGAGTGCCAGAGAATAGATACTGTTTAGTGTATTAAATAAAAAGTGAGGATTGATTTGTGCTTTCAGAAAAGATATTTCGGCATCCATCTTTTCTTTCTGTATTTGCTTCAGCCTGCTGTTTGTTTTCAGCATCATGGATATGCTTAACACAACAAGAAAGCGCAGCACGTTGTGTATCATATGCCCGTACATAAATATAAAACCACCTGGTTTACCCATATCCTGAGGCGGTGGTCTATGATGTCCCCTGCCATGCATAAAGTTTGTATCAGGAAAGACAAGATTCGGAAGAATAGTGATAAAGGCAAAACCAATCAAACACCATAGTATGTATAGTGCATAACGCTTTTTGAAATAGGTGTTGGGAATAAAATAGTAGTAGTTGGCGTAGAAGAATAGCAATGTCAATACGAAACCGAATATATCCTTCAGTTGATGATAATTGCCTAACGATTCAAAAAGGTTGGTTGTTCCCGGCGGTGGAGATAATACAGGTATCATCAGGAATGCAAGAGACCCGATAATATGTACCAGTATAAGATTAACCCTGTTGTTCAACACTCCACTTTTATGTACTGAAACTACATCATTTTTTCTATCATCTATTAACATGCCAATTCGTTATTACCCATATCCTTTAAAGAAAGATGAAGCCACCGGGCTTGTATATTCCCAAGTGGCTCCACACTACACCCCATATTAAAACTATACGCTGAAAGCCTATTTCTGTGCTGTCATCATTTTGCATTGGCGGAAAGTACCATTCTCATTTACAACTTCTATCTGATAGATATAGTTACCATAAGCCACACCTAATGCACTCAAGTCTACTGTTACATTATGCTCTCCTACTCCCATACTTCCTTTATCTATTACAGCTACTTTCCTTGCAGATAAATCGAAGATGTCGAATTTTACATTCGAAGCTTCATTCAGTGTGAATGGTATTGTAGTTACGCCATTGTGAGGATTAGGAAAGTTTTGCCCCATTTTGAATTGACCACCAGTCTCTCCCTCATAGTTCATCAAGCCTGTTGTTCCTGTGCCTTCAACAGTTACTTCAAGATAGCTAGTATAGCTACCGTCTGTATTCTGTGTAAGCGTTGCCATTTGCAATGAATATCCATCAGAGAATATGTTATCGCTGGATAATGTCATTGGGTCTGCACCTTTAGTATACAGACTACTGTTTGTAGCATAGATAGCATTTTTATCTGCAATAGGGAAAGTCATTTGCGATACGGCTTTGTATATAGAGCTGAGATATATCTGAAAATGTATATGACAGATACGCCCAGTATACCAACCCGGGAATATGGTTATAAACTCCACTTCGCCATTGGCATCCGTCATTTGGTAGCCACGCAGATAAGTAGCTGTAGTAGAACCGGGATTATTGCTTGTGTTATAACCGGAATAAACACCGTCTTTATCGCAGCTCCATATATTGACACGTGCATTCTGTATAGGAAGGCAGTTTTGAGATCCTATAATTTTCATTTTCACATGCAGTGTAACACCTGTACGGTCTTCCCTCAAATCCTGTCTGAAATATGTGCTGTTTGCTGTAAGGTCGAGCGGAAATGGCCCTTCGGTTTCGCTTGGTATCAATGTACAGGCAGTAGCTTTATTTACTGTTGTAGTTGCAGCCCCCACTTTAGATAACGGAAGCATGCTGCCAACGCCTGCAAGGCCTATTCCTTTTAAAAAATCGCTTCTTTTCATAACAGGTAGTTTTAGTTTGTGATCAGATACTTGTATAAAGTTGATTTGGAACCATTTAAGAAAAAAATGATTGACGGGAACGGGCTATTTTCTGTGGCGAATCGGAATAATACAGCCTTAGGGTCATAAAATTGTCTGTATAGATATAGTATATACCTACCAACATCAGGATTTATGACTGTCGCAGGCCTATCCCATTGCCAAAGCCGGGCAATATTGTAACTTTGCCCTTCCAAACACATTATTCACTTAATGGCACACTATTATTCACTGGGCAAAATCCCGCACAAGCGTCATACGCAGTACAGGCAGCCCGACGGCAAGCTATATTCAGAGCAGCTATTCAGCACAGAAGGATTCTCTTCTAATTATTCGTTGCTCTACCACATACACCCGCCAACACAAATCATTAAGGCAGAAGAACCGATAGATGTTTCTCCAAAAGCATCTACTGATAATATCCTGAAACACCGCAGTTTTCAAGGCTTCAAAGTGAGCCCCAATGCAGACTATCTGAAAAGCAGAAAGATTGTATTGTTCAACAGCGATGTACAGATTTCGCTTGCTGCACCAACTAAAAGCCTGACAGAATATTTCTTTAAGAATGCAGATGCTGATGAAGTAATCTTTATACACGAAGGTACGGGGACACTGAAAACACAGTATGGTCAACTTCCGTTCAGCTATGGCGACTATCTGGTAGTACCACGTGGTACAATCTATCAGATAGAGTTCAATGACGAGAACAACCGTCTGTTTATAGTTGAGTCATTCAGCCCTGTTACATTCCCTAAGCGTTATCTGAGCAAATACGGTCAATTACTGGAACATGCACCATTCTGTGAGAGAGATGTACGCAAGCCTGAAAATCTGGAAACAATAGACCAGAAAGGTGAGTTCCTGATTCAGACTAAGAAGAAAGGACTGCTCTACCCTATTACATACGCCAACCATCCGTTTGACGTTGTAGGTTGGGATGGTTGTGAGTATCCATATGCATTGAGCATCCACGACTTTGAACCGATAACAGGTCGTGTTCACCAACCACCACCGGTACACCAGACATTTGATGCGCACAACTTCGTAATATGCTCGTTCTGTCCGCGTCTGTACGATTACCATCCGGAAGCTATTCCTGCTCCATACAATCACAGCAATATAGATAGTGATGAAGTATTGTACTATGTAGATGGTGACTTTATGAGCCGTAAACATGTAACGCGTGGTATGATAACACTGCACCCTGCAGGTATACCTCACGGTCCGCATCCCGGTGCTGTAGAAAAGAGCATAGGTAAGAAAGAAACACAGGAACTGGCAGTAATGGTCGATACTTTCCACCCGCTGAAAATGACTGTGGATGCACAAAATATAGAGGACGAAGGCTACATCATGAGCTGGGCCGAGTAATAAATATATCTAACAAAAAAACAACAAAAAAGCATTATATGGAACCAATGACAGTGAGCCAGAAAATGGCAGCAGCACAAGATTTTCTGCCAATCAATGGCACAGACTATCTGGAACTGTATGTAGGTAATGCAAAGCAATCTGCACACTACTACAAAACAGCTTTCGGTTTTCAGACAGTAGCGTACGCAGGTCCTGAAACAGGTGTTCGTGACAGGGCATCTTATGTATTGCAACAAGGTAAAATCCGCCTTGTACTGACAACGGCATTAAATTCAAACCACCCAATTTCTGAGCACGTTAAGAAACATGGTGATGGTGTTAAAATACTGGCTTTGTGGGTAGATGATGCAAAGAGTGCATATGTAGAAACAATTAAGCGCGGTGCAAAGTCTTATCAGGAGCCGATAACCATGAAAGATGAACATGGCGAAGTAGTAACATCGGGCATCTATACTTATGGCGAAACAGTTCACATGTTTGTAGAACGTAAGAACTACAAGGGTGTATTTATGCCAGGGTATCAGCCACAATCATCTACTTACAATCCTACGGAAACAGGTTTGCTGTATGTTGACCACTGCGTTGGTAATGTGGGTTGGAACCGTATGAACGAAACCGTTCAATGGTATGAAGATGTAATGGGCTTTGCTAATATCCTGACGTTTGACGATAAGCAAATCAATACCGAATACTCTGCCCTGATGAGCAAGGTAATGAGTAATGGTAATGGGTATGTGAAATTCCCAATCAACGAACCAGCTGAGGGCAAGAAGAAATCACAGATTGAAGAATACCTCGACTTCTACGAAGGTGAAGGTGTGCAACACATAGCTGTAGCAACCAACGATATCATCAAAACTGTACGCGAGCTGCGTGCACGTGGTGTAGAATTCCTTGATACACCGGATGCTTATTACGAAGAGCTGTTTGCCCGTGTAGGTAAAATTGACGAGGATATTGCTCCGCTGCAAGAACTGAAAATACTGGTAGACCGTGATGAGGAAGGTTATCTGTTGCAGATATTTACCAAACCTGTAGAAGATCGTCCTACCATGTTCTTCGAAATCATTCAGCGTAAAGGTGCCAAGAGCTTCGGTGCGGGCAACTTCAAAGCACTGTTTGAATCTATTGAAAGAGAACAGGAGAAAAGAGGTAATCTGTAAGAATCAAACTATAGATTTCATTGATACTAAGGGGCTATTGCCCCTTTTTTAGTGCTTTTTTATGAAATCCTTTTGGTATAGAAGCCTTATCTTTACATGGCTTTTTACTAACCCAGAAAGCAGATTAAAGTAATGGTTAAAAAACTGGCGTTCAGTTTATTGTTAGCGGGGTTGTCTGTAGCTGCCAAAGCACAGGACGATGTGATGGCGTTTCGAAATTTCCAGTTATCATTCAACAGGGTATCTCAGGCTTGGATAAAGTACAATGATACGTTGCAGAAAATGTTTCAGGATAAGGGTTTGAAATACCCACCTTCTGATATTTATATCCGCACATTCAAGTCGCAAAACGAAATGGAATTGTGGGCCAGAGATAATCCTGACGATAAATACAAGCTGGTAAAACTATACCGTATTTGCGCATTATCAGGCATATTGGGCCCTAAACGTTATGAGGGTGACAGACAAGTACCTGAGGGTTATTACTTCATTGAAGACTTCAACCCCAAGAGCGACTTCCATTTGTCATTGCTGATAAACTATCCAAACTATTCGGATATGTTGCTGGGAGACAAGAAAAAGCCCGGAGGTGATATTTACATACATGGTGGCTGTGTTACCGTAGGTTGTATGCCTATGACAGATGCCGGTATTCAGGAAATTTACACCCTTTGCCTTAATGCAAAGCTGAACGGACAAACATATATTCCTGTCCACATCTACCCTACACGCTTCAATCAGGTTGGTCTGAACTTTCTTGGCAGAACGTATGCTACAGATACTAGCAAGCAAGAGTTCTGGATAAATCTGAAATCAGGCTACGACTATTTTGAACGCTTCAGGAAAATACAACCGGTAATGTACAGTGCTGATGGCAGATACATTATCAGCAACTAAACAAACACATACCCAAAACGTTATACCATTTAAATAACAAGCATTATATGCCTACAATATTCAAGCGCAGCAATATCAGGTTATCAGCCGGTATTGCTGTTGTTTTTTTACTCGTAATGTCTCTTGTATCTTGCGAAAAGGAAGTGAAGATAAACCTGAAAACAGGTGATCCCAGTTTGGTAGTAGAAGGAGCAATTGAAAATAATTTACCTCCTTATGTTTTTCTGACTAAGTCTATCGGATATTTCTCTACCATCAATTTAAATACACTACAAAACAGCTTTGTACACGATGCCAAAGTAACCGTGTCTGATGGGGTTAATGTTGTAGAACTGAAAGAGTATGCACTTGATACTGGTAGCTCAGGCAACAAGTTTTTCTTCTATACTATAGATACAAGTAAAGGATTTTTCATTGGTGAGATTGGTAAAATCTACAAACTTACCATTGAAACAGGAGGTAAAGTATATGAGTCATATACAAAAATACCTAACCCGACAGTAATTGACTCTGTAAAAACAGTACAGCCCGATCCTCCTTTTGACAAAGAGAAAAACCCGATTGCAAGACAAATAAGGATATACTTTAAGGAACCTGATACTGCAGGCAACTTTGTACGCTATTTTACCAAGCGCAATAGCGAGCCTTATTATCCGGGTCTTAATTCAGTATATCCCGATGAAATTATAAACGGTATCTATTTTGAAACAACATTGTCATTAGGAGAACCTCGTTCGGCAGAGTTTAAAAGAGACTCTACAGGTGTTGGCTATCCTGGTGATACCGTTACCCTGAAATGGAGTGCTATAGATAAAGCTACCTATACCTTCTGGAGTACATATGAGTATTCTTTGGGTACGCTTGGCAATCCGTTTTCTACACCTATACAGGTAAAAAGTAATGTAAGTAATGGTGCATTGGGTATATGGGCAGGTTATGGTTCTGTTTACAAAACCTTAGTCTTAGAGTAACATTTATTACATTGCGGCTTGCATTTTTTTTACATCTTTGCATGCACTCTCAAAAGTGAATTTATTAAAATGGCTGAAACAGAAAAAGTACATTGCCTGATTATCGGTTCAGGCCCTGCGGGATATACCGCAGCTATTTATGCGTCTCGTGCAGGTTTGAATCCTGTTTTATATCAGGGTTTGCAACCGGGTGGACAGCTTACTATTACTACAGAAGTTGAAAATTACCCTGGTTATCCTGAAGGAATTATGGGCCCTCAGATGATGGTTGACTTTGAAAAACAAGCTCAGCGTATGGGTGCTGATATCCGTTGGGGTTTGGCTACTAAAGTAGACCTTTCTCAACGCCCTTTCAAAGTAGAAATAGATGAAGAAAAATGGATAGAAGCAGATGCTTTAATTATAGCTACAGGCGCTTCCGCAAAATGGCTGGGTCTGCCTTCAGAGCAGCGTCTGAATGGCCATGGTGTATCTGCTTGTGCAGTATGTGATGGCTTCTTCTTCAAAGGACAGGATGTGGCTATCGTTGGTGCAGGTGATACTGCTTGTGAAGAAGCACTTTACTTATCTAAGATATGCGCTAACGTGCATATGCTGATACGCAGGGATGAAATGCGTGCAAGTAAAGTAATGCAGGAGCGTGTACTGAAGACTGCAAACATCAAAGTGCATTGGAATACAGATACGCTTGAAGTACTGGGCGAAAACAAAGTAGACAGCATTAAAGTGCTGAACAATAAAACAAATGAGGAAAGCATTATTCCCGTAAAAGCATTCTTCGTAGCTATTGGCCACCAGCCAAACTCATCATTGTTTAACGGTATGTTGGATATGGATGAAGCAGGTTATCTGATTACTCAACCAGGCTCTTCTAAGACCAATATAGAAGGTGTATTTGCTTGTGGTGATGTACAGGATAAAATCTATCGTCAGGCTGTAACAGCAGCCGGCAGTGGTTGTATGGCAGCATTAGATGCGGAACGCTTCCTCGGTGCACTGGAACACTAATTAGTTAACTCTCATAATATAAGAACGTCGGATAATCTCCGGCGTTTTTTTATGCCCGATGGTTTCTGATAGAAGCATAAAAAAAGGCAACCCGAAGATTGCCTTTTCTAAATACCTGTATTTTATTTTTTATCGCAACAGTGTAACGTTGCCTTGATAGTTCTCGCTATATCCGTTTGCGAATGTAGCTTTTATCATATAAACGTAAACACCTGTTGGTTGTTCTTTATCATTTACTTTACCATCCCAACCACGGCCATTGATGCTGTTAGTTTCGAATATTACTTCGCCCCAACGGTTGAAGATAGTCATACTGAACTTAGTAACGCTGCGAGACAACAACTGACGCGGTAAGAAGTAATCGTTATATCCGTCACCGTTTGGCGTAAACACATTCGGGATGTCTATGTAACAATTCTTTTTAACCTCAATAGTATCTGTTGCAGAACAACCGTCTAAATCTACAGTAACAGCATACTTACCAGGA
Source organism: Chitinophagales bacterium (assembly GCA_017303395.1). Classification (GTDB taxonomy): domain Bacteria; phylum Bacteroidota; class Bacteroidia; order Chitinophagales; family Chitinophagaceae; genus Polluticoccus. The sequence continues at coordinate 105,682 of JAFLBN010000002.1, read as the reverse complement.
TGGTGTACATTGATGTAAGAACCGGTGTCTTTTGTTTCGGTATTCCAATGCCATCTAACACCTGCAGTGCTTGCATTTATCATGTCTTTGATGATAAATGGATTTCCATCAGGACACAGGCTGGTATCTTTACCAAGATCGATAGTAGGATATGGTTTAACATATACATTCTGATCGTAAGTAGTATCAGGACAAATACGATAGTTCGCTGTCAATTGTACTAAGTATGTACCAGGGTTATCGTAAGCGTGCTCAATTGTAAACTTATCTTTAATAACGTGACCATCACCAAAGTTCCACTCAGCGTACGTACCACCGATAGTAGAATAGTCACCCAGGAACTTGATACTTTCACCAGCACAGATAACAGAGTCTGACAAGAAGTTTGCACTACCCAGCGAGTCTACAACCAATGTTTTGGTAGCAGTCTTTTTACAACCCAGATAGTCTGTTATTGTCATTTCAATATTATATACACCATAGTTCAGGAATGTATGTGTTACATTGTACTGATCTGAAGTATTACCATCTTTAAAATCCCAGAAATAGGTAGGAAGTGTTGCAGGCGTTGCTGATGAGTTGTTGGTGAATGTAACCAGCTTACCTTGACATATACTATCAACACTCATATCAAAATCTGCCACTAACGGGTGATTCAATACAATTTGTTTAGTAACACTATCTGCACAAGTACCATTGCTCACTACAAGCTTGACGTTGTAAGTACCAGAGCTTGCAGGATATGTATGTGTAGGGTTATCGATATTGCTAGTACCGCCATCACCAAAATTCCAGTTCCATATATTAATACCATTCGACTGATCTGTAAACTTCACCGTATCGGCATCGCAACCTAATATTGCATTGTAACTGAAATCTGCCTGTGCCTGCGGGCTAAGAGATACTACTACAGAGAATGTATCTGTATAACAACCTTCCGTACTTTTTGAGAAACCTTTATATGTACCGGCATCTGCAATTTGTATGTTAGGCAATTCTATAAAGTTCAAAAGTGGAGGGATATTACAAGTAACAACCTGACCACTTGGTTTGATGATGTACGTAGTACCACCCGCTGTCAGGTTAGATACGAACTGTACGGTATCTTTATCACCGGCACATTTAGGACCTCTGTATGTAATCGGGTTGAGTGGTGTACCTGGTGTTTGTTTTACTGATACAACAACAGTGTCTTTGTAAATACATGCACCACGTGTAGCTGTTACTATATAGTTACCATCTGCAGTAGTAAGTGGCAATGATTTCACAACAGGATCGTAAACAGTATTAGATGGAACCCATACAGGAGAACCCGGTGCAGTCCAAGAATAAGTAGTATTAGGGAAGTTAGTTGCGAAAAGATGCAAATCTCTTGTCCTACATTGTACCGTATCAGTAGTCCATGCTTCAAATTTCTGCAAGCAAGTATCTAATGCAAACTCAACGGAATAAATAAGACCATTAGCAGTAGGGCCTCCACCTGTACCATCGTTTATGCGGTCATGTAATACTTCTATATTATTAATAAAACCAGGACTTGTTGAGAAAGTAACAGTTACATCTCTTTTTGCAGAGCCACCTAAAGCATTTGCAACCAATCCATTAACTGTTGTCATGTTGTTAGCAGGGCCTCCCGGGTCAGGACAAGTTGTAAGGTCGCCTAACATCGCAGTGGTTATTGGAAACGAAGAGCCGTTTACGTTTACGCGTAATGTATCTTCCGCCTGAAAGTCGGTAACGCTTAAACGTATGTGTGTAACACCAGGAGAAAAACTGTGAACATATCCACCAGGTTGAGTAACGCCAATATAATATGGCCCTGCAGTACAAGAATACTGTGGTGTGAAATTAGTTCTACCAGCACTGTTAGTAACAGTAACCGCAACACCACTTACTGTTTGTGTACCAGTAGTATGTGTTACAGGATAAAAAGTTTGGGCTACTGCATTGACAACAAATGATGCCAGAATCGCCGTGAATAATACAAGTTTACGCATTTAACAGGTATTTATTTTCTAATGAATGTTTCGTGGGTAAATTCCCGATTTCTCAACATTTCTATTAAGCTACTAATATACAGACAAAAAGTTAATTTTTTTAGTTGGGTAGAATAAATAATTTTTCAGGTTTTTAGCCTATTAACTATTAGATTATATCTTCGCAATCATGAAATTTTTGATAGTAGGATTGGGTAATATCGGGGCTGAATATGATATGACCCGTCATAATATAGGTTTTGATGTGGCTGATGCCTTTGTTATTAAACATGATGGAAAATTCTCATTAGACAGACACGCTTTTGTAGCCAACTGCAAATGGAAGGGAAAGACTTTTGTAGTCATTAAACCTACTACTTATATGAACCTGAGTGGCAAAGCAGTGAAGTACTGGATGGATAAGGAAAATATTGCATTGGAAAACATATTGGTGCTGGTAGATGACCTTGCTTTGCCATTGGATACCCTGAGACTACGCCCCGGTGGTAGTGCTGCAGGCCAAAACGGGCTGAAGAATATTGAACTGATACTGCAAACCCAACAATATGCCCGCCTTAGGTTTGGTATTGGCAACGACTACCCTAAAGGCAGACAGGCCGATTTTGTACTGAGCCGCTGGAAACCGTCTGAACTACCGATAGTGAAGGAGAAAATCCTGAAAGCGGTTGACATAATTGAGAGTTTTGCTGCTGTAGGCATTGAAAAAACAATGAATATCTTCAATAAATAGCTTTTTGCCGCAAATAGCCCCTAAACTGTCGTATTTGCACAGTTTGTAAACAATGTGGTTGGTTTTACTTTGTCATCAACCAAATTTTGTTTTATGTACAGGGGCAGAGGCTACGTTTTTGTAAAACATTTTTCTATAGTTTTGCAATCACATTTCTACGCACGATGAACATTTAAGTATTCCACCCGCTCTGTTCGGGTGATGATTTCAAATCCTGACTTCCCCATTTGTGCGGAGCAGATAAAACCATTTACCTCTCTGTAGGGGTATATATTCCGTATGGCGTTCTGTTGGTAATTCTCACATCTCTGGGGTTAAGCTACATTTTCATTAACCATTAAAACAATTCATTATGCAAGAACGTGAACAGTCACGTACTACAAACATATTACGTTTATTTGCTCAGGCTGTTAAAGGTGTAGAGCAAGACTATACAACAGGCAGTATTAATAAAGCCATCTTTATGCTATCGGTACCTATGATACTGGAGATGGTCATGGAATCGCTCTTTGCAGTGGTCGATGTATTCTTTGTAAGTAAACTGGGTACAGACGCTATAGCTACAGTAGGGCTTACAGAAAGCATGCTCACTATACTATACTCTGTAGCCTGGGGTATATCTATGGGGGCTACTGCACTGGTAGCAAGGCGTATAGGAGAAAAGAATCCGGACGGAGCTGCACATGGTGGTATGCAGGCCATTTATGTAGGTGTGTTTATCAGCTTAATAGTAAGTATTGCGGGTATCTTCTTTGCAAAAGACCTGCTGATGCTGATGGGTGCAGAGCAGGCTATGGCAGATGCCAACTATCACTATACACAACTGCTGATGGGTAGCAATATCGTTATCATGTTGCTCTTCCTTATCAATGGTATATTTCGTGGTGCGGGCGATGCTTCTATAGCCATGCGTTCACTGTGGATAGCCAATATTCTCAACATCATCCTCTGCCCTACGCTTATCAATGGCTTTGGTCCTATACCTGCTATGGGGCTAACGGGTGCTGCTTTGGCTACTACTATAGGCCGTGGTGTTGGTGTGCTGTATCAGCTGTATCATTTGTTCAACGGCAAGGGTGTGATACGCATCCTGCGCAAGCATATCAGTTTCGATTTCCCGGTGATGGGTAGTGTTATAAAACTGGCATCAGGTGGTACGGCACAATTCCTGATAGCATCTGCAAGCTGGATATTTCTGGTAAAGATATTGGCAGACTATGGCAGCGATGCACTGGCTGGTTATACCATTGCTATACGTGTTATTGTGTTTACCATACTGCCTGCATGGGGTATGGCCAATGCTGCTGCTACACTGGTAGGCCAAAATCTGGGTGCAAAAATGCCCGACCGTGCAGAGCAATCTGTATGGAAAGCCGCTAAGTACAATATGTTCTTTCTGGTAACGGTTGCTATCCTCTTCTTTACAGGTGCAGAATGGATAATGACCTTCTTTACTACCAACAAAGATGTAATAGCAAGTGGTGTAAAATGCCTGCGCTTTGTAAGCCTCGGTTATGCATTCTATGGTTATGGTATGGTAGTGTCTCAATCCTTCAACGGTGCGGGCGATACCAAGACACCTACTATTATCAATCTGTTTGGCTTCTGGGCATTTCAGATACCACTGGCATACGTGCTTGCCAAAGTACTGAACTTGGGTGAAACAGGCGTTTTCCTAGCCATACCTGTTGCAGAGAGTGCCATAGCTATTGTAGCCATCATTCTGTTTAAAAGAGGTAAATGGAAGACTATCAAGGTGTAATAAATACAAGAAAATTCACAAGACAGTGCGGTGGTTATCGCACTGTTTTTTTTACGGGTCAATCTTACAACAAAACTTGCGCATCCTGTTTTGAACAGTGGTTTTGAATAGTATATTTACTGTACTGATAACAAAACATGCACAAACTCCTTACGCAACTTACAATACCTGCAACCAACGCATTGAAGCATGAGGATGATAACTATCTGCGGTCACGTTTCATCATCTGTTATACTATACTATTGTTCAGCATCATCAAGGGGCTGATAGTGATAGGCATAGTATTGCCCATGCAACAAACAACACAGGTAGCAAGGGCTGCTATATCTACACTGGTATATGGCGCATTGTTATGGAGGTTGCTTACAAAGCCATCTGCCCTGAAACCCATTGCACATATAATGCTGGGTATGGGTATTGCATTGGTATGGAGCAGTATATTTCTCTATGCCAAACAGATAAACCTGATAGCACTGCAGTTTCTGTTCATGGTCATCATGGGTAGCTTCTATATACTGGGCAGCAGATTGGGTATTATATATGCGGTAGTATGTACTGCGCCTATTATTGTCTTTCTGGCTGTTGGTGGTAATGTTGAAGCATATCTTGATAATACAGACTTTCAGCGATTGGCCTCACCTGCATACGAGCTCATGGCTGCGCTCAATTTCATTACCATCATTATATGCCAGTACATGTTTTACGAGGCATTTATGCAAAACATAAGAGACAAAGAAGCACTGAACAACAGGCTGAAGGTATCGATGCTGGAAGCACAGAAACTGGCTGCTACAAAGTCGAGCTTCCTCTCTACCATGTCTCATGAATTGCGTACACCCCTCAATTCTGTAATAGGCATTACCGAAATGCTGATAGACGATAAACCCGAAGAAAGACAACAGGAAAACCTGCGCATACTGCAACACTCTGCTAACGATCTGTTATCGCTCATCAACAATGTGCTGGACTATAGTAAGATAGATTCGGACAAGATGGTGCTGGAGAAAGTAAGCTTCCGCCTATCAGAGTTTATGCAGAATATATGCACAGGTATGCGTGTAAAAGCCACGAGTAAGAAGCTGGACTTTGTACTGGAAACAGACCCGCAACTGGATAAACTTTGGGTATCGAGCGACCCTACCCGACTATCGCAACTGATGTATAATCTGGGTGGTAATGCCATAAAGTTTACAGAGCATGGTAGTATTACAGTGAGGTTGCAATGCTTATCGATTACTGATGATAAAGCCACTGTACAATTCTCTATTACAGATACAGGCATAGGTATACACCCCGATAAACACGAGGCTATATTTGAATCCTTTACACAGGCAGAAAGCCATACTACACGCAAGTATGGTGGCACTGGCCTGGGGCTTGCCATTGTGAAGCAGATACTATCTCTCTTTGGCAGTGAACTGCACTTGGAAAGCAGCCCCGGTAATGGTTCTAAGTTTTCATTTACCATACCTTTTACCATAGTAGCACAAACACAAAAAGCAGCAGATACAGACACTCCACAAACAGACTACAGCCACCTACGCATATTGGTTGCTGAGGATAATGATGTGAACCGACTGCTGATGAGGAAACAATTGGAGAAGCTGAACATACAGGCTACACTGGTAGAGAACGGACAGCTTGCTTTTGAAGCCTGTGTAAATAACGACTACGATGCCATACTAATGGACCTGCACATGCCTGTGCTGAATGGCTACGAAGCCGTACAAAAGATAAGAACACTGGAAGACAATCATAAAGCCAATACCTACATCATAGCATTTACTGCATCTGTTACAGAACAGCAGGAGATATTCAGCAGCGGGTTTAATGATTTTCTGTACAAGCCTGTGAACATGACAGAGCTGCTCAATAAACTGGATAATATTACCGCACGCAAGCAGTTGATGCTTTAATTGGTAATCCTGTTAAGAAACAGTGTATCGCCTACGGTAGGGTCCCAGAAACGGGATGGATAATAACCCGACTTGCTGATGGTCATCTTCATAACAGGGCATTGTGTTACACCACCTTTGGTAAACATAGCCTCGAAAGAACCAATACTGTCTGTGTAGTAATTCTTCTCCAGCTCTTGCTTGCCGTTAGTTGCTGCTACGCAAAATACTTGCGCACCTATAATGGGTTTGCGTGTTTCTCTGTCTGCCACATAGTTTTTGGCATAGCGAGTGCATTCCTGACAAGACGCTAAGAATACTACAATAAGTAAAGGCAAATACCTGCGCATGTTGTAAAGATAACTGTGTAAATCCTAATTTCTAAAAAAACTAAATCCTAAAGTCATATTACTACAACCTTAGGATTTAGCTATTCGTACTTCTTCAGTCTTATTAATCTGCCTGATGGAAAGGATACCTGTAGTCTGTAACAGGTACGTATGTTTCCTTAATGGTTCTTGCACTCAACCAGCGATACAGGTTTAATGCAGAGCCTGCTTTATCGTTAGTGCCAGATGCACGTGCACCACCAAATGGTTGCTGACCTACTACCGCACCCGTTGGTTTATCGTTGATGTAGAAATTGCCCGCAGCGTTTACCAGTTTGCGTGTCATGTATTCTGCTGCATAACGGTCTTGAGAGAAGATAGCACCCGTCAGTGCATAGCCGCTTGTATGGTCTACTGTGTCAAGGATGTCTTCCCACTTGTCTGCATCGTATGTGTAGATAGTCAACACAGGTCCGAAGAGTTCTTCGCACATCGTTACATAGTCAGGTGTTTTAGCTTCTATCACAGTAGGCTCTATGTACCAGCCTTTGCTGTTGTCATAAGTACCACCGCACAGAATGCTTGCCTGTCCGTTGCTGTTCTTTACACCATCTATATATTTTGCAAGGCTGTTGAAAGACTTCTCGTCTATCACCGCGTTGATGAAGTTGGTAAAATCATCTACCACACCCATCTTCATGGTTTTTATTTCAGCTACCAGTTTTGTTTTGATTTCTTCTGCCAGATTGCTAGGCAGGTATGCACGGCTTGCAGCACTACACTTTTGTCCCTGATACTCGAAAGCACCACGGGCAAGGTTTGCCACTACAGCATCTGCATTTGCACTCGGGTGAACCATTACAAAGTCTTTACCACCTGTTTCGCCAACTATGCGCGGATAAGATTTGTACTTCGCAATGTTCTCGCCTATGCTCTTCCACATGCTTTGGAATACGCCTGTAGAACCTGTAAAGTGTACACCTGCAAAATCAGGATGTGCATAGCATATTTCACCAACTACAGGGCCGGGAGGATATACCAGATTGATAACACCTGCAGGCAGGCCTGCTTCCATCAGTATCTCCATAAATACAGATGCACTGTATATCTGTGTATTGGCAGGTTTCCATACCACTACGTTGCCACACATGGCAGGTGCAGTAGGCAGGTTGCCACCTATAGCTGTAAAGTTGAACGGTGTTACAGCCAGTACAAAACCTTCCAGCGGACGGTATTCCATACGGTTGTGGAAGGCAGGTGTAGATATCGGTTGTTCGTTATAGATTTTTGCAAGGAAGTGAACATTGAAACGCAGGAAGTCTATCAGCTCACAAGCACTGTCTATCTCTGCCTGATACGCATTCTTGCTCTGCCCTAACATAGTAGCCGCATTCATTTTGAAGCGATACTTGGTAGCCAGCAACTCTGCAGCCTTCAGGAAGATGGCAGCACGATGTTCCCATGGCATTTCTGCCCAAGATTTACGAGCCTCCAGCGCAGCATCTATAGCCTGCTTTACATACTCTGCACCACCTGCATGAAAATGACCTAACAAGTGGCCTGTTTCGTGTGGCGGACGGATTTCTTTCTTATCGCCTGTGCGTACTTCCACACCGTTGATGTACATAGGTATATCGCGTGTCTGGCTTTTCAGGTCGGCAATGGCTTTTTGCAATGCAGCACGTTCAGGGCTTTTAGGGCCGTAGTTCAGTACTGTTTCGTTCTTTGGCAGTTCGTAATGAAAATAAGCGTTATGCATATATATAATATGATTTTTACCTTACAAGAAGCGCAAAGGTAATCAATAAAGCCTATTTGTTATGTAACAGGTGTTGCGGAGTATTGAGGGTGATTATGGGGTTATTGAATAACCCGTACAGATATAAAATGAGTGTCATTGCGAGGAACGAAGCAATCTCACGATAACATGAGCCTAGTACAATTCGAGAGAAATCAAAACTATCTGAGTGTCATTGCGAGGAACGAAGCAATCTCACGATAACATGAGCCTAATACAACTCGACAGCCAAATCCTTCCAATCAGGATTCATTTGTTCAATCAGTTGCTCCTTGTATTCCCTGTTACAACCCTTCAGTCGTTTTTCTTCCCTGATGGCATCTTCTATATATTCGAACAGATTATAATAAACAAGTACAACACAATTGTACCGTGCAGCAAAACCTGTAGGATTTTTCTTTTGCTGATGTTCTGTAATACGGTTAGGCAGGTTTGATGTCACACCAATGTATAGTGTACTTCTATTGGGTGATGATAATATGTAAACAGCCCCGCCTTTGTGCATACGGTAAATATAATACAACCCTGCATTTCGTGAGATTGCTTCGTTCCTCGCAATGACTCGTTTTTTGGGGGTTTGTGTTGATAGATACAGATGTTGTTGTTGGTTTTAGAGAATGGATATTATGAGTGTCATTAACTTATACATTGTGAAGTAACCCTGCATTTCGTGAGATTGCTTCGTTCCTCGCAATGACTCGTGTTTTTTTTGCCCCATAGCCCCCCAACCGATGAACGGTGCTAACGCCTTTGAAGCATAATAGTAGTAACGGTGCTGAAACACCACTCCCCTCACTTCTTCATTTTCTCCAATACTTCGGCTACTATATCGTCAATGCGTTTGGTGCGTGTTTCGGGGCGTTTGGCCATGGCGATGCGGTGCAGCATTTGCTTCTTTACAGATTTGCTGAGGCTTTCGAAACAGGCTTTGGCACCCTTGTGTGCGCTGAGTGCTTTGGCAAGCTCTTTGGGTACTTCGAGGGCTTCTACCGCGTCTATAGACGTCCATGAACCGTTTTGTTTGGCGATGTTGATACTATCCAAACCCGCTTGTGTCATTTGCCCGTTGGCTATCAGGCGTTCTACTTTTTCTTTGTTGATTCTGGACCATACACTGCTTGGTTTGCGCCTGCAGAAGTATTGCATATATCGTTCCTCATCTACAGGGCGGGCGGTACTGTCTATCCACCCGAAACAGAGGGCTTCGTCAACCGCATCGCTCCAGCTGAGGCTGGGCTTGCCCGTGCTTTGCTTGTAGTATATGAGCCATACAGACTGTTTGCTTGCATGATGCTTTTGCAACCACTTGCGCCAATCTTTTTGGCCGGCAGGATGGAAAGTTTCTATCGGTGTGTCCTTCATCTGCCGGTAAAGCTACAATAGTGCAGTGACAACTGTATGTCAGCATTGCTGCTGAAAATCCTAATTTCTAAATACTAAACCCTAAACACCACTAATCAACCGGTCAACAAATCAACTACAAATAGTCTGCAATATCGCTGCCGTCTGTGTGGTGTTGTAGTACATGGCTGATGCTGCACTTGCGTATTTGGGTGGCAATGCTGTGCCAGTAGTCCCAAGCACCTGCATCGGGAAAGAGGATGATTTGCCTGCCTTCCAGTACACTGCATTTTTCTGCACTCAGGTTGCGGATGCCGCCTGTTGCCAACCACAGGTATTGAGGCATGCGGATGCTGGCTATAGCGGCTGTCTTCTCGCTCTCGGCAATGGCTATGGGTAGGCGACGATTACCTTTCAGCAGATGCTCACCAAAAAAACATTGATGGAGTGTAAACCCCTGTAGCTTGTGCAGGCTGTGTACCCAGCGTACGGGTGGTGTGTCTGTACCCTTGATGCGATGGCCTGTTTGTGCATCGTACTGTATTACCTTGCCACTGCGGATGCGTTGCTGTGCATCTATCTGCCAGAAGATGGTGCTGCCGTCTGTATGACTACCTATGCGATAGGCATCCAACACACGCTCCATAGCCTGCCAGCCGTAGGTGTGGTAGATGTATTGCGCCAGTCCGTTTTGCGGATAACAACAGAGGGAGTTTTTGAAGATGGCTTTTAGTTGACTTGTTGATTGGTTTATTGGTTGATTAGTTGTGTGGTAAATGTTAGGTTGTTGTATTTGTTTCTTTGGATTTCGGTATTCGATATTAGTATTTCCCTTTGGGGGTGGTTTGTGATACCCGCATTGTTGCTCCCGATTGCAACGGCCCACGTCTTCTGCCAGGTGTTCTCCGGTATTGGTATCGATATAGCGGACAAATACATCCTTGCACCCGCACTGCGGACAGGTATAACGTGTGTTGCGCCCCTTATAGGGCTGTAGTGTGTAACGATAGGTTTTCATTGGTTGATGATTGAAAGCTTAACAGATTCTTTATAAAAATATCAGGAAATTTATAGTGCATTAAATATTATTAATAATGAACGAACAAGTGTACTCGATGTTAATAAGCAGGTATGCAGAATTGCAAATGGAAGTTGGATTTAATAGGAATCCTCGCCCACAAGAAATTTTATATCATATCCACAAACGTTTTACTCCTTCAGAAATAGAGATGCTAAAAGAGGGAAATGCTATACCTAAAGATTATGACCCTAAGAATTATAATTAATCTGCGTCATTGCGAGGCACGAAGCAATCTCACGAAATGAGTGCTTGCTCTCCGCGAGCCTTTACTTTCTTTTGCGGAAAAGAAAGTAACAAAGAAAGCCGCCGACTTTAAAAACTGCCTTAAAGTCGGGTGTTGCCTTGATATAGCTGCACCTCGACTGTACTGCCAAGCTAAGGATGGCTATTTACTCCCGTCATTGTGTTCGCATCCCGATACTTCGGGTCGAGGCACGAAGCAATCTGGTGTTCTTTAATTAGCTTTCACATCAATGTCTCTCCACTGGCTATCTGCCGGAACATATCCTTGTACCATATTGAAGGTGTATGTATCGCCTCCATCAAGTGATTGATACGCTATGTCAACTATCCTTCTCAGATTTTGTTGCTCGGCAATAGGTCTATTCATTATTTGATTAAATGTATGTTGGTTTAGACCATGACTCCATTCAGATGTTTCATCTGGATACCTAACAACATTGCTATCTGGGAAAGCGAATAGCTCTACATCGTTCAGCATAAATTTTACATTCACTGATAATATTCTTGCAGGTGCATTTTTAACACGGTATGCAAGGCGATGTGGGATATTTTGTAATCCATTAGGCCCGTGAAAGCTATAGCTTGCTGCCCATACGAATGGTCTAATATTTCGTGTGAATTGTTTTTGGCTTTGGCAGATTGTATACACAGAAATAATAAAAGATAGTACAGCAATGGCAGTAGTTGCAGTTTTTTCTATATTAAATTCTGCCTTCCATTTTTCAATAAATACTTTAATCCTGTTCATGATTGTTTATGGTTGGTGAAATAATTGGTATTACGTGAGATTATTCCGCTACGCTCCATGAGAGAAGTTGCTTCGTGCCTCGCAATGACTCTGTAGTTTTGTGGTTTTTGTTCACGGTTGCTCACGTGCTCATTTTGCTCATACACTTGAACGTTGTGAGCAGTGTGAGCAGGATCATCATACTTATTTTATAGTTTTGAACATTCCAGTAGAAAGTTCTTTGTATGAAATTTCGCCTTGTTGTATAGTGCCTTCAAAGTATATAGGCTTAGTAGTGCTTTTTCCAGCGTCTATAAACTCAAATAGCAATGTTAAGTTGTAATGTTTATTTGAAATGTCTGATACAAAAGTGATATTTTCGTCAATATTTACGTTATCAAATGAAGCAAATTCATCCCTAACACCTATCATTTTTTTTGTCGTTTTTCCATTAATCGTAAAGACCGCATAAACTTTTAGATTTAAAGCATCTCTTTTACCAACATTTTCATAATTAAAGCTAATCGCAATTGAGTTTGTATTACTTAAGTAAAACATTGAAAGATACTCAAGTTTAATACGTGGCTTCCCTTCCTCAAATAGTGCATTCTTTTGTTCTTCATTAACTCGCAACGTGTAATTGCTATTTCTGCTAATAGAATCAAATCTTTCCCTTTCTATTCTATCATTTTCTTTTGCTTGCCTTTCGTTTTCTTTTGCTTGCCATATCTGTAATTGAAGTTGAGCTTTATTAAATTCTTCTTGCTTTGATATAGACAACCAAGCCAGATATATAATAGCAACTGCATTAATTAAAGCAGCAATTACTTTAATAATATTCCAGATTACAGTTACGCGTTGTTTGAATAATTCATATGTAAATGGCTTCCCTTTATATGGGAAGGAAGAAGTTTGAACAAACTTTTTTCCTTTAAAAGTAATCCATATAGAATATGGTCCTTCCTCAATGTATTCTAAGGCAACTAAGTCAGCAATTACACTTGTAAATATTTCATCTAATAGTTTTCCTTGCCATTTATTAAAGACTATCTTTTTAATATATTCTTTTTCTTGTGCATAATTTGGATTTTTAGATAAAATGGATAAAATTCTATCTTGTACTTTTCTGGCATTTAGGTTAGGCCAGTTCATTTCTTTAGTGATATCTTCAGGCATAGTATAAAATTAATATTTTATTTTTTCTCTGCTCACAGTGCTCACAACGCTCAAGTATATGAGCATCGTGAGCAAAATGAACAGTGTGAGCATTATAGGTTATAGTATTTACTTACCGTACCTGTACTAATACCTAATATATCAGCCACCTCTCTTTGGCTTAGTCCTTCTTCATCTATCAGCCTTTTCACTTCAGCTATCTTATGAGTACGCTCATCTTCTTCCACACTTTTCAAATGCTCATATTCATTCCCGTATCCTATCAGGGCAAAGCGCAGAAAGTTGTGGGGCTTTTCGATGCGGCAGAGGGCTACGTTGCGGTCGTGGTAGCGAAACTCTTTGGTGCGTGTCTTTATCTGCTTCAGGTAGCGCAGGTTGTTGTCCTGTGTGCTGGCACCTATACAAAAACAACTGTCGCAAAAGTTTGATAACATCTTGCTGCCTTGCAGGTCGTTCATTGTCAGTGGTTTGCTGGCATCACGTTTAGGTGTGTGTGCCAGTGCCAGTATGCTCAGGTTGTAGCGCTGCTTCAGTGCCTTCAGGTGTTTCATCAGGGGCAGTGCGTCTTTGGCTTTCTCTGTTTCTTGCCGCAAGTATGTAATATTGTCAATGATAAGTACGCGTGCGTCTGTAGCCATAATGGTTTCAACCATACTGTCGTGCAGGTAATCTTCCATACACGCATAATGCTCGGGGATGCTCATGTCGGGGTCTATCTCGGCACGTTTCAGGTTGTCTGCAAAGCGGTAGTGCTGCTGATAGTCTACACTGTATCGCAGTTCAAATTGTTTGTCGAACAACTCAAAATCGAAATACACCACGGGCTGTGCCTGTGCAGATAGTTTAAATCCATCGATAGGTACACCACGGCTGATGCTGTCTGCTATCTGTACGGCAAGGATGCTCTTGCCCGTGTTGGTATCGGCAAAGAAGATGCATATCTCTCCCTCGTACCATAGCTCGTCAAACAGCATTTGCGGTATAGGGCGTTTGCTGGCCTCGTCTATCCACTGGTTGGCTGTTTTTACGGTAAACATCCCCGTGTCTATCGGTTGTCTTAGAAAGCCTTCTACCTCGTCTACGATGGCTCTTACCATAGCATCGCCCACAGGTGGCGGTGGCGGAAAGTAGTACGGGTTTGTCGGGTCTTTGGACGGGTCGTAAGGTGCAGGCTTGGGTGTTTGTTCTTCTTTGTTCTCACCTGTGTTCTCCTGTGTGTTTTCATGTTGGTTTTCAGGTTGTTGCGGGTTTTCGGGCTGTTCGTTGCCCTGTGTGTTTTCTGACATGATAGTCTGGGTTTTAAAACGGTTATTAAAAAAAAGTTTATAGTGTTCCTGCGCAGAAACTTGTACAAATGTACAAACAAAATTTAGATAAAGTTGTAAAATTGTTTTTTGTATTATATATATAATGATGTATTGTTGATATGGTAAGGCTTTTGACTGACAAATAAAATTATATTTAAAGGGTATTGGAATGAGAAAGCTGATGTTGTATATTAGATACAAGCAGAGCAATTACCCTTTACATATTTGCTACGGCAACAAACAAGACAGACTGATACCCAATATATTACGCTAACTGTAACTACTATGAAACTGTCTTTTACCCGAAAGCTTGTGCTGTTCTACGCCATCGTGATGATAGGCTTGGGCATAATAGCCATAGCTGCATATAGAAATATCAGTGTCAATACTGCCAACAACGAGTCTGTAAACCATAGCTATAGCGTACTGCGCAAGCTGACACGTGTACGCGCCCTCAGCAAAGACAATGCGCTGCATGGCGGCAACTATGTCATTACCGCCAATAAGCAATTGCTGCAATACATACACGACGAGAAGGATACTATGCTGCGCACCCTCAACGAGCTGATAACATTAACGACAGACAACCCCGCACAGCAACAACGCATCCGAAGCCTGCAGGCATCTGTACTACAGGGCATCAACTTTACAGATAAGATAGTAGCGGCATATACCACAGGCGGACAACAGGCAGCCATGCAACTGTATGCTATGGGCGAAAGCGGTAAGATAAACTATACCATCCGCGATAAGGTGGCAGAGATAGAACGCGAAGAGCGCAACCTGCTGTACAAACGCAAAGAAATATTTACCCATGGCGAAGCACAGTTTGCAAAACTGACAGCACTGCTGATAGTGTGTATGGCTGTTACGGTAACGCTGATGTTTGTCATCACCCACAAGCAGATACGCCTGCGCAAGCGTGCCGAAGCCGAAGTGAAAGATGTGAACGAGTGGCTGGAACAACGTGTGAAGGCTAAGACGGAAACCATACGCAACCAGAGCGAACGCTTCCGCCACCTGATGGATAATATGATAGAGGGTATGCAGATAGTAGGCAAAGACTGGAAGTATATATACCTGAATGATGCCGCCGTAGGACAATCGAAACTGACGAGGGAACGCATGATTGGCAAATCGATATACGAGCTATACTCTGAAAAAGATAATGCCGAATTGTACCATGTACTGAAGCAGTGTATGGAAACAGGACAACCCTCAAGGCTCGATACGGCTTTCACCTTCCCCGATGGCAGTACCAACTTCTTCGACCTGAGTATAGAACCCATTGACGACGGCATACTGATATTGTCTATGGACATCAGCGAACGTAAAGCACGTGAGCTGGAAAGGCAACGCCGTATAGATGAAGCCAAAGAGATACTCAACAAGATATCGCACGATATCAGGCAACCTGTCAGCAGTATAGTTGGTGTGTCTGATTTGTTGGAAAATGAAATGATATCGGAAGATGAACTGAAAACGGTATCTGTATCTATGAAGGAATCTGCCCTGTTGCTCGACCTTCATACCCGCCAGTTATCAGACTATGTATCGCAGCTGCGAAAGGAAGGGTGATGTTTTGCTATTCGCAAGTAATTTGCTTTCTCTTTGTTTGTCTTTCGCGAGCCTTTTGCAGCGCTTATGCCTGCGCTTCCTTTCTTTCTTTTGGCGGCAAAAGAAAGTAAAGGCTCGCGAAGAGTGCATACTCATATTTCTCTACTAAATAGCAGTACAACCGATGAACGGTGCTAACGCCTTTGAAGTATAATAGTAGTACAGATGGTGAAACCCTAATCAACCAATAAACAAATCAACTAATCAACAAGTAAACCAGTCAACAAATCAACGTTCTTTTATATCTTTCAGGTCTATGAGTCAATCTGTTTTCAGACGCAAGACACTACACCAGATAGAAAAGGAAGCTGCCAGTGGTATGACGGATGCACATGCATCGGGCCTGCACAAGGTATTGGGTGTGCGAGACCTGACGCTGATGGGTATTGCCGCCGTTGTAGGTGCGGGTATCTTTAGCACCATCGGCAAGGCAAGTTATGATGGTGGCCCCGGTATTGTGTTCCTCTTCCTGTTTGTATCTGTAGCCTGTGGTTTTGCTGCGGTGTGCTATGCCGAGTTTGCCAGTATGGTACCGGTATCGGGCAGTGCATATACATATAGTTATGTTGCCTTCGGCGAAATCATTGCATGGATAATAGGTTGGGATTTGCTGATGGAATATGCCATTGGTAATATAGCCGTTGCCATATCGTGGAGCGACTACTTCACCACCCTGCTGGATGGCATGGGCATACACCTGCCCGCATGGATAACCATGGACTACTGGACAGCAAGAGACGGACTGACAGATGCTGCCAAAGAGGCTTGGGCCAATGCACCTGCACTGGGCAATTTTAAGCTGATTTGTGATATTCCTGCTTTTGTGGTTACGGGTATTATTACGGCAATTATATATGTGGGCATTAAAGAAAGTAAGCGTACTACCAATGCTATGGTGATACTGAAACTGGCGGTGATATTGCTGGTAATAGTAGGTGGTGCCTTCTTCATCAAGCCCGAAAACTGGCATCCGTTCATGCCCAATGGTATTGGCGGTGTGCTAAGTGGTACTGCGGCTGTGTTCTTTGCCTATATAGGTTTTGATGCCATCAGTACTACGGCAGAGGAATGTAAGAATCCGCAAAGGGATTTACCACGTGGTATGTTCTACTCGCTTATTATCTGCACGGTTATATATGTACTCATAGCGCTGGTGCTTACAGGTATGGTTAGTTACAAAGACCTGAATGTGGGCGACCCGTTGGCTTATGTGTTCGAAGCAAATGGTATGGGTTGGCTGGCAGGTGTTATAGCTGTGAGTGCGGTAATAGCTACAGCAAGTGTACTCTTGGTATTCCAACTCGGACAGCCACGTATATGGATGAGCATGAGCCGCGATGGATTGCTGCCGCCTGTATTCAGCAAGATACACCCTAAGTACAAGACACCATCTTTCAGTACCATACTCACGGGTTTTGTAGTGGGCATCCCTGCCCTGTTCCTCAACCTGAATGTGGTGGTAGAGTTGACAAGTGTAGGTACGCTCTTTGCATTTGTACTGGTATGTGGTGGCATCATCCGCCTGCAGCAGCAACGCAAAAAAGCCAAACACCTGAAGGGCGAAGACATTATAACAGAAGACGACCACAGCCATCAGCATGTACCTGTCAGCAGATTCCAGACACCGTATATAAATGGTAAATGGATAGTACCTGCGTTGCTCATCATCACGGTAGTGCTGATAGGCAAATACTACCCAGGTGGCTTAGCCGGCCTTTTCGATACGGGTGGAGACCACAGTTGGGAAGCAGTACGCCTGAAAGTGCCCTACATATTGTTTGGCGGTGTATTTCTCACGATGGCTATACTATCATTCATCAACAACTATAGCCTGATACCTGTATTGGGTTTTCTGTGTTGCAGTTATCTGTTGTGCGAAAGTGGTGTCAGCAATTGGGAACGCTTCCTGATATGGTTGGTGGCAGGCCTTGTTATCTACTACGCTTATGGCCGCAAACGGAGCAAACTGGCACAACAGGGGCAATAAACGATAAATGGTTTCGTTATAGAGAAAACCGTATATATGAAAAAGCCTTACAAGATACTGCTGGTAATTGCTGTAGTCATTACTGCTTATCTAACGTACATGGAGTATATGTATTGGGATAACGATGGCACCTTGCCACCTGTAGGTGTGATAGTATTTGAATGCGCAATTATGGGTTCATTCTATGCTATGTTGATATGGGGTGTATTATCGGGTTTGTATTTTCTTGTAAACAGAGCTTTGCAATTGGTGAGAAGGTAGCAGGTATAGGTGATGTACGGTGCAGGTATTATCTTTACGGCATCAATAACACAACCTACAAACTACAATGAAGCATAAACTATTGGCAGCAGCCATATTACTAAGCCCTATCGCAGGCAATGCACAGAAAATAAGTATAGGTGCCAACCTTGTAAACAATATCAATACAACCGGCAATCATCAGTGGGAAATGATGAACTCTGCCTGGCAGACTCAAACATTTACTCCGCAATACAGCAAAGGTGCGAAATCGTTGATAGGCTTTAACGTAAAGGTGAAACTTACCATTATCAACAAGGTAGAAGTTGGTGTAGGTTTCGAACGCAATGCATTTAAAGCAAAAGGTGTGGTACAAAGCAGTGAGAACGCAGATAAGTATGCTACCTATATAGATGGAAGCACTGCCTATGCTACTGCTAAGTATAACATGCCATTTCTGTTTGCCAATGTACGTTTCAAAGTAGTACCCAAAACCTCCGTTTATGCAGGTTTGAATCTGGGCTACTTGTTCTTTACAAAAAATCCTGTAGCATATACAGAGTTTCAAGCATCAGGCACACCGTATTCAGCAAAACCACTTAATGTAGTCAATTATTATCCTGATAATTCGTTCCTGACAGGTGGTCTGCAGGCCGGTGTATCTGTAAATGTTTACAAGTATATAAACCTATTGGCAGAAGCCAACGTCCGTTATATGAGCTTCAAAGGATATTCGGGAACATCGTACAATGGTCCTATACCACAAATGATGTACATAGCTCCGTTCCCCAATGCACAGTACAAGCAGCGTATGTTCTTGTTAGGCGTTAGCCTCGGTGCCAGTATAGACCTTTAGTAACAAATACTTGGTATTAAATATGGGGATGCAGTTTGTATCCCTATTTTTGTTGGTATTAATACCCCCCATAGCATTGAAACAAAAACTGAAGCGCACTTACAGGGTTACTAAATATGTGGTTTATCGGCAAACACTGATAGAACCCCAAGACCATGTCTGGACTTTCATTGGTGCATTTATAGCCATAGCCCTGATAGGCGGCATACAAACCGCAGGGCTTACCTACATGGATAATGTATTCCTGATAGGTTCTTTCGGTGCATCGGCCGTACTGATATTCGGTGCTACCAATAGCCCCCTTGCACAGCCCCGCAACCTGATAGGCGGGCATCTTATTTCAGCCATTATAGGTGTTACGGTACACAAGCTACTCCCCGACCAGCTATGGCTAGCCAGCGGACTGGCAGTTGCTACCAGTATAGTAGCCATGCAAATGACCAAAACACTGCATCCTCCCGGTGGTGCTACCGCCCTGATAGCCAATATAGGCAGCGAAAAGATAAAAGCCCTGGGCTGGATGTATATACTTAGCCCTGTGATGACAGGTGTACTGATAATGTTTGCAATAGCTATGATAGTGAATAACATACCCCGAAACAGGCACTATCCGTACAAAAGAAAGCTTTAGGCGGGCGGGTATATTGGTTTTTAAAACATTTTACTATCTTACAATGGCAAATTACGAATTGAATATGTACCGTATTGTATTATTAGCATTGACTGTGACGCTGTTTTCTTGTGTAAAGAAAGGTAACTATACCTGTACCTGCTCGCAAAGCAATGTGTTGCTGAAGTCTGTTACCTACAACGATATCAATAAGAAAAACGCGCAGGATAATTGCAATACAGAGATGGATAACTATCGTAATGCAGACAGCGCTAAGCAGAATACACCTGTTGCCTGCACACTCAATTAATGCTAAGTCTTTCTTATAAAGTATGAAGATGATGTAATCAATACATCATCTTCATGCAAAATACACTACCACCGGACTTCATAAATTCTCCGGTTTCTATTTCCACTACATTATAGCCTTCCTGTTTCAGTACATCTACCGTGATGGCACTACCCTTTTGCAGTATAGCCGTCTTGGTACCATGTGCATCAAAAGCATGTGCATTCAGCGAGAAGTATTTCTCTGCCTCGTACTCCGGTATATAATATACTTTGGTAAACAGTTGCCTAATCATCGCCAGTCCATCTTCTGTAAATGCTTCTCTGCACAGCATCACACTATCCTTACTAAGTGGCACAAAACAGGTATCCAGATGGTAGAACTTAGGATTGATTAATTCAAGCGCTACTACAGGTGTTTGCAGCATTTGTGCAAGTTCATCATAAGCCTCGGCAGTAGTACGATGTCCGTAGCCACCATACAGCAGGCGTTTGCCGGGGTGTGGTATCACATCGCCCATACCTTCAAACATCTTCACGTTGTTGAAGTGCAGTGGCTTAAAGCCCTTGTTCTTAAAGAACTCCTCAAAGTACGGCACCTCACGCTGACGGCTCTCGTGTCTCATACGGCTCATCACCACTACCTCGCTGCCATCTTCCATCTTCCACGGCAATGTCTGGTTGGCACAGAACACCATATCCTCGCAGCCTGTTGCACCGGGTATTACACTCACCTCGTCCAGTACTTTATTGTTCAGCAATGCATCATAAGCATCTTTCAGGCTTTGCCATTGTGCATCTACCTGTGCTTTGTCTGTATTGCCTATATGCCCCTGCATGTGTACGTTCTTCACGTCAACTATGTCAAAATAGTCGGGGCTGCACATCAGTACCCTTGTTGGGTCTGTACGGTCTTTTATATCGTTTATGCTGAATAAAATATTGTTTTTAAATACGCTTGGTTGCATTGGTTATTCTATCGTTGTTGTTAATGTATCTGATGTATATGTTTTATTGCCGACTTTTACGGTTGCCCACCACTTAATGCTTTCTATACGTTCACCCGGTATTGCCACAATGGGCGATGCGGGTGCTTTTGCTCTACCCCTCCAAGACCAACTATAGGGAGAACTACCCTGTTTTTGGTACAACACTTCATTGGTAGCTGCCCTGAACGCCAGATGGTATGGAGTATTTCGTGCCAAAGCTAACAATCTTACAGGTAATTCCGTTTTATTACGTAACAGCATCATAGGCATACCACGCTGATTGTTTTGTGCAAATATTTGTATAACGGGTTTGTTTTTGCCAAGCGCAGGTTTGTAAAGATAGCAACGTATGTCTTCTGCAGTGTTTACTTTAAAAGTAGCAGGTACTTCTATTTTAATCGCTTTGTTCTCTTTTTGGGCAAATGCCGAGACAGCAGACAGCAACGTCAACGCACTTGTGCAAAACACCTTATGAAGTTTTATCATTAATATTAATTTATACTTATAAACGTATCAAACATACTGACAGTAAGTGTAAAAGATATGTAAAAGTTATTTAAAGATTTTTTTACCTACAGTTTAATTACGTTAAATTACAGACTTACATACAACAGAATTTATGCGAAAACAGTTCTTATTTGCATGCGTTGCATTTGCATCGCTCAGTGCTCAGGCGCAGACACAGTATCGATATCCATGGCGTATTAAGCCCACTGCTGACGAACTTGAGTACAGGAAAACACTTCCTCAACAAGCATCCCCCTATGCAAATAAGACTACCGCAACTTATACAATGCCATCAGATGCACGCATACCGGGCGAGTTTGAAGAATCGCAGGCTGTATCTATTGCATGGGTAGATAACTTTCCCGGTCCTGGCCCAGATGTAACAACTGAATATGGCGACCTGTGGGCAAAAATGACAGATGCTATACAGAAAGAATGTACCGTTTGGATACGCATTAAAGATGGTGCAGACAGTACTACCATCAAAAATTTCATGACAACAAAAGGCACACCACTTACCAATTACAAATTCCATGTAATGGTTGGCGATGACTTCTGGATACGCGACTATGGTCCGATAGGATTCTACTACGGTGCTAATGATGATATTGGTTTGCTGGATATGAACTACTATCCTGGTAGGGATAATGACGATTTGTATCCTGGCTTGCTGGCAGGTGTTACCGGCTACCTCGATGTAAAAACAAACCTGTATGCAGAGGGTGGCAACTTCTTTACAGACGGATTTAAAAACTCATTCCATAGCAATGTGGTTGAAAGTGTAAATACTACAGCCAATCCTAAACACGGAGCATGGTCTATGGGACAAACACAAGATACCATCAAATATGTATGGGCTTCTAACAATGTAACATCTACCCCGACATTAAAATGTGATGGTGGTACCGGCCACAACGATATGTATATGAAGCTGATGGACGAGAATACAATGGCCATCATGGAATATCCGAATGTTGTTACAGCACAAGACAGAACCATTATACAGAATGTAATTACAACAGTAACGGGCATGAAGAATGTATATGGCAAACCATACCGTATATACAAAGTGCCAATGCCTACACAGGATAATGGAGACACATTGAAGAGTTGCGGGGCTATAAACAACGATGCCCGCACATTTGTAAATGGCCTTACTGTAAATAAAACCTACCTGATGCCTTCTTATTCAGATGGCACTAGTGGAAATCAGGCGCAGAATACTGCAGCTGCAAACTTGTTCAAAGACATTGCACCGGGTTATAAAATTGTGTCGTTAGACTCTCGCATACTTACAGTACTTGGCGGTGCTATACACTGCGTTACCATGCAGATACCTGCAGAAAACCCTGTACACTTCTGGCATCCACCTGTTATAGACTGGCAGGTAAAACAAAGCTCTTACCACCTTGTATCTAAAATTGATAACAGGAGTGGTATAGCATCTGCAAAATGTATGTGGCGCAAAAAAGGTACTACTAGCTGGAATACCGTTAACATGACAGACAGCAGTGGTCATCACATAGCAGACATATCAGGCAGCTTCAACCATGGCGATGCAATTGAGTATTACCTGACGGCAACAACCAATAATGGTAAGACTGCAGTGAAACCAATAACAGCACCTGATGGTTACTATACATTTATGATCAACTGGCCATCTTCTACCACAACACTGAATCCTGACAGGAACTTCCTGCTAAACCCACTGCCAAATCCAAACAATGGTAGTTTCACTATCCCGGCTTCTTTCGATAAAGAAATGCAGGTAACGGCTATAGTTACAGATATGATGGGCAAGAAAATAAGCGCTACAGATTTCGGCAAGATGGAATCAGGCATGCACAAGCTCGACTTCAACCTTGCCAATGCAGCAAACGGCATTTACTTTGTACAAGTATTTGCAGATGGCCTGCCTGTAGGCACTAAACGTATCTCTAAGCAATAATCAGATAATGCATAAAATAATAAAAGGGTTCCTACACAGGAACCCTTTTATTTTAAAGGATAGTGTAGTTACTATTCCTTAATCAGTTTTTGTTCATAAAACACTTCATGATTGGCATCTTCCAGATGAATCATATAAACCCCCTCGTGCAGATCTTTAACATACAATTCATTAGCACCTGGGTGCAATTCGCAGGTGATGACATTATTCCCTGTATAATTGTCTGTAATGGTAGCCTGCATAGGTTGGTTGGTTCGGTTGGTAATGTATAGTTTGTCAGTCATCGGGGTGTATTTAATTGGGGGTGTATTATTTATGCTAATATAGTAGAACGATTATTAAAACGCAATGCCATTTTTGGGGTATATATCACTAAGTGATAACACTCATTTCTCTATCACATCATACGTATTTGATTTTTAATTCATTATTAAATATATTAGATTAAACAATCTGTCTGGTAATGAAAAAAATCTACATGCTAATGATGATGTGTTGCAGTGTTATTATTGCAAAATCACAAACACCACTCGACCATTCAGTGCAACTTACTGCTATTACACAAGCTTCCCCTGCACAAATAAAAATTAGTTGGAAGAAACTTAGTTCAGCAACAGGTTATCAGGTATATCGTAAAACAAAATCAGCTGCCAACTTCGGAACACTACTTACCACTGTACCTGCTACAGATAGTATTTATACAGACAATAATGTAGTTGCAGACAGTACATACGAGTATCAGGTTATTAAAACAGGTGGTAATGCTGCTACGGGCTATATATACGCAGCTATCAAGGCATTGCCTATACACAACAGAGGTACCATGCTCCTGTTGGTAGATAGTACATTTACAGACTCTTGCAGTGCAGAAATAGCAACACTTATGAACGACCTGAGTGGTGACGGTTGGAAAGTAGTTCGCAAAGACTTTGCCAGAAGTGCAAGTGTAGGCACTATAAAAACCTACATAGTAAATACATATAATGCAGACAATACCGTAAAAGCTGTATATATACTCGGGCATCTTGCAGTGCCATACAGTGGAGATATGAACCCAGACGCACACCCCGACCATAAAGGTGCATGGCCAGCAGATGTTTACTATGCAGATATTGATGGCACTTGGACAGATAACAGTGTAAATAATACGGTAGCTACAGGCACCAGAAATGACAATACACCCGGTGATGGTAAGTTCGACCAGACAACACTTCCCAGTTATGCAGATTTGCAATTGGGTCGGGTAGATTTAAGCAATATGCCTGCATTCTCCAAAACAGAAGTACAGATGATGCGCACATACCTGAACAAAGCACATAGTTACAAAATGGACTCGCTGGCCATGATACATCAGGCATTGATTGATGACAACTTTGGCGTAAGCACAGGTGAGCCTTTTGCAGCAAACGGATGGAGAAACTTTGCTCCACTTTTGGGCTATAGCGGCACACAGTCATCAGACTATATAACAACGCTCAATACTACCACCTATCAATGGTCTTTCGGGTGTGGTGGAGGTTCTTATACCAGTGCGGGAGGCATAGGCACTACAGCCAATATTGCTGCAAACAATATGAATGGCATATTCAGTATGCTATTTGGCAGCTATTTTGGCGATTGGGATAACCAGAACAATTTTCTGCGTGCACCGCTTTGTGCCAATACGCCGATGCTTACCAATTGCTGGGCAGGCAGGCCACACTGGTTTTTCCACCACATGGCAATGGGCGAACCTATTGGCTACAGCACCATGATATCTCAGAACAATGACGCTACCTACCAAACAACTAATAACTATATGACAGGTGGTGTGCATATAGCACTGATGGGAGACCCTAGCCTGAGACAAGACTATCTGAAACCGGCGAGAAATGTAAACGTAACACCCGTAGCAGGTGGTGGGGCAAACATTACCTGGACAGCATCGCCCGACCCAGCAGTAGTAGGATATTACATATACAGTGCAGATGACAGATACGGTGCGTATAAAAGACGTTCGCCATTGGTAAACGTTACCACATACAACGATTCTTTTGGTACAGATGGTACTAAGTACTACATGGTACGTGCCGTTAAGGTGCAGAATAGCCCTTCAGGCAGCTATAGCAACTTGAGTATAGGTGTTACTTCAGCACCTGTTACCATAGATTATCCATATTCAGAAAGCCAGTCTGTCAATACAATTGGCAATGTAGTTTCGGCAAACTTATACCCTAACCCCTCTTCTGATGTATTGAATATTGCGCTGACAGCTCAAAAAGCGGTAATTGGCACAGTGACTATCACTAACATCAACGGGCAAACGCTTTACACAAAAGATATGCAACTGAATAGTGGCACCAATAACATACAGATCAGCGTAGAAAGCTTTATTCCGGGCATATATTATGCCAGTATTGCTTCAGGAGGTACAGTAAAGAGCCTTGCATGGATTAAAAACTAATTTGACAGCGTTTTTTGGCTCAATACTTTGATATAAGAGCAGAATTATATAAACTTGTAGAAAGAAGCATAATAAAGATGAAAGCAAAATTGATGGTTATCATAGCAATGGCAGCAGGCACTATGCTATTTACATCTTGCACTAAATATTATAACTGTAAATGTGTTAACTATAAAGGAACCATTTCTTACTATACAGTTAAAGCACAGTCTATACAACAAGCTAATAAAAACTGTGACGAAAAAGGTAATCTTGGAGATTGTGAGTTGAACTAAGCTTAGTCAATTATTTAAATATTTAACCCGCATACCAAATGGTTGCGGGTTATTTTTTAGTCTATTCTTCTGATATTGTTAGCGTCCAGCCAATTAGCGAATTCCTTCACATCATTGGTCTTATGGGTTACTATTTTGCCAATCTTCAGCAGAATGACAAACATATCTACGTGGTACTTGTATGCCGATAGTTCTTCTACCGTATACTCAAAACCCGGAAATGTATTTTGCCCCATAAATCGTTATCCTCGTCTATACACCCATACACACCTATCACACCTCCTCAACTCTCTTATTGGACGTAATGCTGTTTGATTAGCTTATTAATTGATACTTCTCTCTTAAGGAATTGATTGTCACAGCATCACAAAAACGCTCTCTGCTATCCCTTATACTGCGCAAAGGTCAAAATATAAGGTGGACAATCCATTGATTTGAATCAATAAATAACACATATAAAACCGGGTAAAATAACAGGTTATCTTGAAGATGTATCTGGTAGCAATTCTGCATTGCGTTTACTGATGCGCGAGCGTATGCGGCTTAATGCTTCCGGAGTAACCCCGAGGTAAGAAGCTACCATGTATTGTGGTACACGGCGAATTAGATCGGGCTTTTCCTGCAATACTTTTATGTATCGTTGTTCGGGTGTTTCCATCAGTAGCGATGCATTTCTTGCAGAAAGCAGTATGTATAATTGCTCTGCAACCAATCTGCCTACACGTTCGCTGTCAGGTATATTTTCGTAGGCATACTGCAGGCTGTCATAATCTACATCTATTACCTCTGTGTCTTCCAGCACATCGGTGTATAGTAATGATGGTGTGCGAGACAGAAAACTTTGATAATTGGAGAATACAGAATCCTCAACAAAAAAATTAGTGGTAATCTCTCTGCCATCTACCAGGTAGTAACTGCGCACCAAACCATAGTTGATGAAAGAAATACAATTACAAACCTCACCGGGTCTGAGTATATAATTCCCCTTTTCATATTTCTTAACTATGAGACGCTTTTCAAATGCACTCCAGTTATCTTCATTCAGGCTGGGCCATAAAGAGAAATAGAAGGTTTTTACTTTCTCAAACTTATCTCCCATGTCGGTGGTTATTAGTAAATGGCAATTATTGGTTGAGGCTCAATATATTATCGAGCAGACTAAATTACGAAAAAACGCTGTCAAAAAAACTACACTATACCATGCAAATGAATTAATACTACAAAACCATTGCAATATCTGTGTTTATACCGGGTACAGGCATTAATTATACTTACAACAGTTAATAGTATTTCAGCCCAGCCTATCCCCCCAAAAGGGTAATAGTATATAAGACACGCAATTATATCTTTGCATAATGCGTTATGTATTTAGTTTAATACTCAGTTTACTTATTGTCAATGCATCTGCCAAACAAGATACCATTAGGGTGTACTACCCTATTAATATAGCAGAGCTTACCAACCAATCTGTAAAGACAATAGACTCCCTTATTTATCTGGATGTACTAAGGGCAGGTGAAAAAGTAGGTATACTTGGTTATGCAGATTATCTGGGTAGCGAGGAGACCAATATAGCACTGTCTGAAGCCAGGGCAAATAAGATGAAGGACTACCTGCTGCACATGGGGCTGAAAGAAGATGACATACAGATAGTAATAGGCAAAGGAGAAATAGCACGCGATGGTATGACAGCCTTATCGGGCTATCCAACAGACAGGCGAGTAGATATCATCCCCGGTGGCTTTAAAGTACCTCCTGTTGTTAAGAAACCAGAACCGATTGTAAAAAAGGACACCATTAAAAAGCAAATAATCAATCTGGCGAAAGTAAAAGCAAATCAGACCATCAATCTGAATAAAATATTCTTCTACCCCGGTAGCCACAAAATACGTGAAGAGAGCCAACCGTATGTAGATTCCTTGTACATGCTGATGCGCGACTACCCTACGCTTAGAATAAGAATAGAAGGCCATATATGCTGTGTGGTGGCAAAGAATGCTGATGGTTATGACTATGACTCTCAAGACTTCAACCTGTCTGTAAACAGAGCTAAAGAGATATACGATATACT
Organism: Chitinophagales bacterium; assembly: GCA_017303395.1. Taxonomy (GTDB): domain Bacteria; phylum Bacteroidota; class Bacteroidia; order Chitinophagales; family Chitinophagaceae; genus Polluticoccus. The sequence goes on along the minus strand of JAFLBN010000002.1, from coordinate 77,465 downwards.
GGAAGAAAAAGGCATTGACGATACCCGTATGGAATACAAGGGCTTTGGTAAAACACGCCCGTTGGCATGGCCGGAACAAACTGAAGAAGATGAGAATAAGAACCGACGGGTAGAGATAAGAATACTACAGAAATAAAGAAAGGGTTGTGTTTTACAACCCTTTCTTTTTCCACCTGATGGCGTAACTGATATAGAAGTTAAAATCGAAAATACTGTTCTTATCTCCCCTGCCATAGCCTGCTACGTATGGTGGAGGTAGGTCTTTAAATTGCTTGCCATTCAATAGAAACTTACCACGTATTGTCCAGCCCGTAAAAAGGCCTTTAAATAATTCAACCTTCATACCTCCTGTCAGTTCAAACCAATGTGCTGTAAGGCTTTTACCCGGAACATAGCCCGTAGTATTGCCCCAGAAGCTATCGAAAATAGTATAGGTAGCAGGCGAACGGTCTATAAACGCTATAGCATAGCGCAGCCCTACATATGCCTGATCCCAGTCTTGAGGAAAAAGACGAGGAAACAAACCTTTATTAATACCCAGTTTGAAGAATGTGTTCTTACTGCTGTAGTTTAAGTATGCAGAATCCTGATACCCTCTGCCCCATCCGCCTTCTGCAACATAGTACATGTCTTTCTTTTTGAAGAAATCCAGTTCAAACTCATATGCCTGTCTTTCGGGTACAAAGTTGGTAATAATAGGCTTGCTGATGTCAAAGCCAAGACGTAGCTGATAAAACGAATCTGTGATAGGTGGTTTTTCAGACTCCTCTTCATCATCCTGTGCATACAGGCTGATGCTGAACAACAAAAATAATATACTAGTAAAATACTTTGACATTTTGTACATCCGATTTGCCGTCAATATTTCCGTTGTTTATAATAACAGAATCTATGCGGTTGGTCGTATATTTTACATTGTTAATTATATAGTTATGCGCGTATCCGCAAGACTTCGAAAGAAATACCTGACTACGTTGATAATACATAGTAATGGTATCTAAAGCAGCAATTGTAGAATCTGGCGAAATAAACCATTTCACACTATCCTTCATAGGCGACAGTTGCATGTAAAAGTCTTTTACATTCTTAGTGCCTAAGTATATCACCTGATTTGTTTCTGCATAGCCTACAATAGGATTAGGCAAAGAGCTATCTACACCCAATCTGCCTGTATCTGCTGGCTTCAATGTACTGATACGAACATATACATTTTTAGACAACAGACAGGGGTCTGCTACACGTTGACATGCAGTCTGCATCAATGCAGTTACAGAAAGCAGTAAGATGATGTAATATAAACGCCTCTTAATCATTGAGTGTAGCCAACAGTTTATCTATTTCGCCCAATACCGTGTCCAGTTGCTTCTTGAATACTTCTTTGTCATTACCTTCCAATACAGACGTGGACATTTGTGCTGCCATCAGGTTTTGCTCTGCCAATGTTAGCTTGCCCGACAGTGTTTCTATCTGCTGTTTCTGCTCGGCAATAGTAGCCTGCAGCCTGTTGTTTTCAGCCTGTATTTGTGTGTACTTTTTCAGCAACACATCCAGTTTTTCGTTCAGTAGCGACAATGATTGCATTACTCGCGAATTTGTGCCTGTAGCTTGGTTTTATATGCGTTCATCAATTGCTGCATTACTGCCTCAATTTCACCATCTGTTAAGGTACGATCCTGCAACTGAAAAGTATAGCTCAGGGCATAAGATTTTTTACCCGCACCCAGCTTCTCACTTTCAAACACGTCAAACAGACCAAAGCCTTTCAACGAATCTATTTTCTGTTGCTCTGTTATTTGTTGTACATCATTATATGTTACAGACTTGTCAAGCACTATAGCAAGGTCGCGTTCTACAGCCGGATATTTTGCCACCTCGCTATACTTTATCTTACCGGCAGCTACGGCCTTCATCCACAATGCCCAGTTGATGCAACCGTAGTATACATCCTGTTTTATATCGAATGTGTTTAGCTTAGCATTATCTACAGCAGATATGGCACAAAGCACTTCATTCTTCCATTTCCACGATGTACCATTTTCATCATACACCAACGATGTCTTGTTGATACCACTTTGCAACATCAGGTTCTGGATAATGCCTTTCATGTAGTACTGGTTGCCTGCTATAGGTTTTGCATTCCAGTTTTGTGTTGTTATGTTACCTGTCATATATAGAGCCAGTTGTTCTGTCTCTACATACTTATCACCCATCTGATGGTAAACCTTGCCAAATTCGTACATGGCAAGATTGCTGTTCTTACGGTTTACATTGTATTGCAAAACCTCCAATCCACTTTCCAGCATAGACGGACGCAGTACGTCCAACTCGCTTGTAAGGCTGTTAAGCATCTTTACAATGTCCGTACGTTCCGGATAGTACTTGCTGTTTACAATAGAGTTGGTCACAATTTCACTGAAGCCCATGCCAGTCAACAGGTTGGCAATCTTATCTCGTTGTTTCCGATCGCTTGGCATTGGTTTAGTCAGCGATATATTCAGTTTTGAAGGTATCTCGATATTATCAAGCCCATCAATTCGCAATATCTCTTCTACTATATCTGCAGGTTGAGAAACGTCTGTTTTGTTGCTCGGCACTTTCAGTATCAAGCCATCTGTGTCCTCCCTGTCTATAACAAAACCCAGTGCAGTAAGAATGTTCTTGATATTATTCTTTCCGTAGTCTTTACCACTCAGTTTAGTAATGTAATCGTAAGTGACATGCACTTCAACCGGTATCAGTTCTTTAGCATACGCATCTACTATATCCGATGCTATTTCTCCGCCTGCTATCTCTACTATCAATGCAGCAGCACGTTGCAGTGCAGGCAATACATTGTTCATATCCACACCTTTCTCAAAATGTGTAGCAGCATCTGTACGTAGTCCATGATGCATAGAGGTACGACGTACATACATTGGGTGGAAATATGCACTCTCCAGGAAAATGTTTGTTGTACTATCGCTAACACCACTTTGCGAACCACCGAATACACCTGCAATACACATACCGTTTTCACTATCGCAAATCATTAGGTCATTATCCGTCAGTTTACGTTCTTTATCATCAAGTGTTGTGAAATTGCTATCGTTTGGCAGGAACTGTACATTCACTTCGCCGCCTTTTATTTTGTCAGCATCAAATGCATGTAACGGTTGTCCGAACTCGTGCAACACATAGTTGGTAATATCTACCACATTGTTGATACTGCGAGAGCCTATAGCCTTCAGGCGCTGCTGCAACCAATCGGGGCTGGGTCCTACTTTTACCCCTTTTATAGAAACACCAGTATAGCGTAAACAAGCCTCAGGTGCTTTAATATTTACTTTGATGTTGATAGCATCTTTACCTTTAACTGGCATTAAAGTTGGTGGCATCAGTACCTTGTAAGTACCACCTTTGTGGTGCGTCAGATAAGCACATACATCCCTTGCCACACCTATATGGCTCATAGCATCGCTGCGATTGGGTGTAAGTCCTATATGTATTACCTCGTCCGCATCCGGAATGTTGAAGTATTTCTTAGCGGCCATACCTATGGGGGCATGGTGTGGTAATACCATGATGCCTGCATGGCTACCTCCAAGGCCTATTTCATCCTCAGCACATATCATACCCTCACTTTCTTCGCCACGTATTTTTGCTCTTTTTATCAGGAAAGGCTCTCCTGCTGTAGGGTGTACTGTAGCACCTACTGGTGCTACCACTACCCTTTGTCCTGCAGCCACATTAGGTGCGCCACATACTATATTCAGCTCAGAATCAGCGCCTATATTCACTTTCGTTACACTCAGCTTGTCGGCATTAGGGTGTTTATGACAAGATACTACTTCGCCAATCACAAGCCCCTCAAGGCTTCCCGGCACAAACTCTGCTTTTTCAACTGCTTCTACTTCTAATCCTATGGATGTCAATATATTACTCAATTCAGCCACCGGTAAGGGTTCCGGCAGGTATTGCAATAGCCATTGGTACGATATGGTCATCTGTTTTGTATAAAATTTGTTGTAAAGATAGCCCATAGCGGGCATGTTTTAAGTAATTCGCATCATTAATAAAATATCCCTAAAAAAAACATTTATTCACATTTATTTGTGGGTAATCTGTGGATTGATGTGAAAGCTGCTGTAACTTTGTTGGTAACACACTAATAAAATGTTCCACGAGTGGATAAACTGTTAGGTTCGGGTTAATTAAGGGCTGAAAATTATTTATTTATACAGCTATTGACGAGTCATTTTTCAAGATTACATTAGTCATCCGCCTCTAATAAAACGCTTGTTAACGTTGGATGACAAATGATGAAATTGTTAATGAATGATTACCTGAAGGTTAAAACAGTGTAAACAAATACAGGTGCGGATTTAAGATAACAGAATTACAATAAGACTAAAAAGACTAACCCCGAGATGGCAGTAAACATTAAAAAAGACTTTGGAAGTACCAGGAATCGTAAACCGGACATTACGAATCTTGTATACGGAAAAGTGCCTCCGCAAGCCCCCGAACTGGAGGAAGCAGTACTTGGCGCCATAATGCTTGAAAAAGACAAGCTGGCAGAGGTACTGGAGATTATACAAAGTGAAGACTGTTTTTATGTAGACGCTCACCAAAAGATATATGCAGGCATACGCCGCTTGTTTGACAAGGGTATGCCTGTGGATTTGCTGACGGTAACGGAAGAACTGCGTAAAAGCAATGAACTGGAGATAATTGGTGGTGCGTACTACCTTACCCGCCTTACAATGAGCGTGGTATCATCTGCACACGTTGAGGCACACGCCCGTATTGTGATGGAGAAATTCATTCAAAGAGAGTTGATTCGTATATCCGGCCTTGTGATAAGTGATGCCTATGAAGATAGCGCTGACGTTTTCGACCTGCTGGACAAAGCGGAAAGCAACCTGTACGAGATTACAGATAAGCACCTTCGTAAGAATTTTACCAGCCTGAAAGACGTTTTGGTACGTACAGTACACGAAATTGAAGAGGCTAAGAATAAAAAAGACGACCTGACAGGCGTACCATCTGGCTATGTGCCTTTGGACAAGCTCACCAGTGGCTGGCAAAAAACGGATCTTATAATCCTGGCAGCCCGTCCTGCCGTGGGTAAAACAGCCTTCACGCTGAATTTGGCGTTGAATGCCGCAATGAACTCATCTAAGCCCTTCCCTGTGGCCTTCTTCTCGCTGGAGATGGGTGCAGGACAGCTGGTAAAAAGGCTCTTGGCTGCCGTTACAGAGGTAAGGATGGATGCCATTACCAAAGGCCGTATGCAGGAACATGAGTTTGTGCAAATGACACAACGCATGAACAAGCTGGCACAGGCACCGATATTCCTCGATGACCAGGCCGCTTTGAACATATTTGAGCTAAGGGCAAAAGCACGCAGGCTAAAGCAAAAACACGATATCCAGCTCATTATCATTGACTATCTGCAGCTAATGCAAGGTAGTGTGAACAATGGTGGTAACCGTGAACAGGAGATTTCTAAAATCAGCCGTGACCTGAAGCAACTGGCAAAAGAGCTTGAAATTCCAATCATAGCACTATCTCAGTTGAACCGTTCTGTTGAAAGCCGTAAAGAAAGCAAAGTACCACAGTTGAGTGACCTTAGGGAATCGGGAGCCATTGAGCAGGATGCCGACATGGTAATGTTCCTCTACCGTCCCGAATACTATGGTATCAATAACGACGAAATGGGCCAACCTATAGAAGGCGAAACCCACATACATATAGCCAAGCACCGTAATGGTAGTACTGATACTGTAAAAGTGCGCTTCCTGAAGGAGTTCCAGAAGTTTGTAGACCTGCCCGATGATGATTTTGGAGGTGGATTCAACGGCAACTTCGGTGGTGGCGGAGGTGGATTTACACCTGCTCCACCTTCTCCGGGCGATAACCCGAGTGCAGGCATACGCAGAGACAGGAATGACATGAGTGATTTTGGTGGCAGCAAGATGTTCATCCCGGGTGGCTTCCAAACAATGCCATCAAAGGCTAATGACTTCAATTTTGATGATGATTTACCACCATCATCTCCATTCATAAAGCGCCCGAATCAGGGACCTGACGAAGACGCTCCGTTTTAAAATTTACTAATTATTGATAAAGCAACCACAATTGGTGGCTTCGTAAAATAAATATAGAATATAGTATATTTATTATTTAAAATAAATCTGATGTTAAAAACTACAACCCTAGCAGTAGTGTGCTGCATCTTTTTTACTGGATGCAAAAAGAATGATCCAATAACTAATACAACCAATAATACGTCCAATGAAGATACAACCTATATAATTTCAGGGGTTAACGACATATCTATTGGTGGGGCTACAGAAACAAAGACTATGTTGGTTGCACTATCTCCAGTCAATAGTCAACAAAGCAGAATTACGTTATCTGTAGATGGTTTACCTGAATACGTGTCTACGTCTTTTGACCCAACTAGTGGAAATATCCCATTTTCTAGTACAATTGACTTTAAAAATAACTATGCTAAAGCTGGCAGTTACGATTTGACTGTAAAAGGCACATCAGAATCTGGAAAAACAAAATCATTGAAATTTAAACTGACTCTACCACCTGTTAGCTGTGCAGAGTTTTTAGCAAAGAACTGCAATTGGTATTCGATGCGAAACGAGTCGGGTGTACTAGTAGACAGCTTTGCAATATTCGAATATGAAAACAACTACTTGACAATAAAGAGGTGCTATTTAGACAAACAAACTTCTGGACCAACAATTATTGCTTGGGATAAGATATATACATACGTTGATTGTAATACAAATGAAATTATTATATCGGAACAGATTATAAGAGGAGAAGTAGCAAGTTTTCAATACAGAGATTATAAAGTATCAGGTAAAGGGTCCTACAATAGAGCTAACAAAATAGTTATAATTAACCTTACGATTGTTAATACAGATAATAATATATCAAAAAAATATACACTCAATAGCACAATAAGACCCTAAGAATTCTTGTGTTACATACTTTAGTGATAAGCTTAGTTATCAGGATTAGTAGTTAATTACAGAACCTGACAAGAAAAACAACATTTTACTACACTATTATTTAAAATATTTTGTATTATTATACCACTAAATCCGAGAATAGATGAAACGTATTATTGCCGCATTTCTTTTATTAACAATAGGTGCTGTAACATTTAGTAGTTGCTATGGTACAAGGCATAAAACTAAATTGAACCATAATCGCAGCGTTAACAGCAGACACCTGCGTTGGGGATAATCAGTAAACAGATACTTTATATAATTAAGGCAAGATGAAACCATCTTGCCTTTTCTTATTTGTAGTCTTGTTTGGCCCATTTAATGGTTGGTTGCATCCACTCGTCCATTGGTTTATACAAGAACCCATGCTTCAACCCCGTATGCAGTTCTACTTCTTTATAGCGTGCTACTTTGTCTCCCGCTTGTTTCCTTTGTGCATCACAACTGCGTCCAATCATATCGCTCTCTTCAAATATTGATAGCACATTACCGTAAAAACTCAATCTATCATTCACCAACAATTCATCACTACAGCAGGCGATGAAAACAAAATTCAAATCTTTATTCTTTTGCAAACCTGATACACACATAGCTATGTAAGAACCCTTTGATGTTCCCACTATGGTTATATCTTTTGCCTTAACGCCTTTTTTTAGTAGGCTGTCTATTTGACGGCTTACTTTTTCAGCGTATTCATTTGCATCCGTATTGCGTTTGCGCAGTTCACTTATTACTACAAATCCTGCCTTGCTGAATTTATCTTTTATAGAACTATACTCTGCTTTACCATATTCGGGATGCACCCCACTCTCGCCTTGCAGCTCCAGAAAGGCATTATGCAAAAAGAATAGGTAACGCTGCGCATTTGCTTGCAGCGACAGGAACATGATAACTAAAAGCAAAAGTTTTCTCATACTATAAATTTACATAGACGCCAGCTTACAAACGGTATTCCAGTTGCGTGTTGTGGCATATATTTTCAGTTTTTTCTCAAGCAGCATATTGGTGTACAGACTCTTACCTTTCGTCTCATCTATTGTTATGTATATTTCATTGCCAGTTGAATAATATACATCTACCTCATTTGTCAATGAATGCAAATATTTTATCTCCTCTTTGGTTAATGGCCTTTCAAGAAAGGCTACATACTTTTTAGCTGTAGGTACAGATTTCAATACATTAGTAAACACATCTGCTACTGCTATCTCCTGAATTGTTTCTGTAGCAATAACCACAACAGGCACATGATACCCTAGTACTTCTTCCAATCCTTTTGTAATCTTCTTAGTTAATGCAGCTATAGTTTGCTTATTGGCTTCGAATACTACATTGCCACTCTGTATATATGTTTTTACATCCGTGAAACCCATATTTGCGAAATAGCCCCTCAGGTCTTCCATCTTGATGATTTTCACCCCGCTTACATTAATACCTCTCAGCAGTGCTATATACTTTGGCATGTTCAATGTTATCTATCCGCAAGATAAGTAAAGGAACCTGTAGAACTTCTGTCGGTATTTTTTCTGAATATCATTGTATAATATGTACATATCACAAATATGCACTAACTTTGCGCGCTGTATTTAACCGCATATCTGTGGGCCACAAGAATCTTAATAAAGCCACTTTTGCCGGGCTTATCATAGCACTCGGCATTATTTATGGCGACATCGGAACCTCTCCGCTCTACGTTTTCAACGAAATCTGTAATGGTAAAGTAATATCCGAGGACCTCATCCTCGGTGGCTTGTCCTGTATCATCTGGACACTTACCCTGCAGACAACTGTAAAGTACGTACTGCTGACACTAAAAGCAGACAACAAGGGTGAAGGTGGTATTTTTTCACTATTTGCTTTGGTTAGGAGGCATGGCAAATGGACGGTTTTCCCTGCTATGGTTGGTGGTGCTGCCCTGCTTGCCGATGGTATGATAACCCCACCCATCTCGGTAGCATCTGCCGTAGAGGGGCTCCGGAACATACCTGTACTACACGATATTACAGACTGGACAATTGTTAATATTATACTCGCTATCATTACAGCTCTGTTCTTTGCTCAACAGTTTGGTACAGGTGCTATTGGTAAGGCTTTCGGACCTATTATGACTGTTTGGTTCCTGATGCTGGCATTGTTAGGTGTTTATCACCTGAATGACGATTGGGGTATCATGAAAGCATTCAACCCATACTTTGCTATCAAACTACTCACTACATATCCTAAAGGCTTCTGGATATTGGGAGCTGTATTCCTTTGTACTACTGGTGCCGAAGCTTTGTATTCAGACCTTGGCCACTGTGGCCGCGGCAACATACGCATATCGTGGATATTTGTAAAAACTGCATTAATACTCAACTATTTGGGGCAAGGTGCTTGGCTGCTTACACAAAGAGGTCATGTTTGGCATGCAGAAGACATGAACCCATTCTACGAGTTAATGCCGCAGTGGTTTCTTTTGCCGGGTATTATTATAGCAACAATGGCAGCCATTATTGCCAGCCAGGCATTGATATCTGGTTCATTTACGCTTATAAGTGAGGCTATCAAACTGAACCTATGGCCAAAAATGAAGATAAACTACCCTACGGTAGAACGTGGCCAGTTGTTCATTCCTGGCATAAACTTCCTATTGTTTTTGGGCTGTACAGTGGTGGTACTGATATTCCAGAAATCATCAAACATGGGTGCTGCTTACGGTCTTGCTATCACGCTGTGTATGATAATGACATCAACCCTGTTTGCTTATTATATGTTCATCAAAAGAGTACCAATTGTATGGATTGCAGCATATCTTTTGGTCTTCTTGAGCATTGAGTTTTCTTTCCTGGTAGCAAATCTGGAAAAATTCCCACACGGTGGTTATGTAGCAGTAATAGTGGGCGGTGGTCTGTTCCTGGTGATGCTTGTTTGGTTCAAAGCTCGTAAAATCAAGAACCGATATGTGGAATTTGTTCGTCTGGAAGACTACGTACCTATCCTGCAGGAACTGAGTAATGATAAGAGCATTACGAAATATGCTACGCATCTTGTGTACCTGACAAGTGCCAACAATCCTAAAGAAATAGAGCACAAAATCATCTTCTCTATACTGTATCGCAAACCCAAACGTGCAGATATTTATTGGTTCGTTCACGTTGATGTATTGGATGATCCGTACACAATGGAGTACGCTGTACAGACTATTGTACCAAACGAAATTATCCGTGTTGAATTCCGTCTGGGCTTCCGTGTTGAGCATAAAATACAACTCATGTTCCGCAAAGTGGTAGAGGAAATGGTGCAGAATAAGGAAGTGAATGTTGTGAGCCGCTACGAATCGCTGAGCAAGAATAATGTAAAAGGAGATTTCCGCTTTATAGTAATGGAGAAATTCCTATCTCGCGATAACGACTTGCCTTTGTGGGAGCGTCTGGTGATGAGCGGTTATTTCATCCTCAAGAAATTCAGCCTGTCTGAAGAAAGAGGCTTCGGTCTTGATTCTTCTGACGTGACAGTTGAGAAATACCCTATTATAGTATCAAGTGTTACAGACTTTAACCTGAAACGTGTTGACGAAGATTAATACTGTAGTAATCACTACAGTATTTCTTCGTATGTAATTTCATTATTGTCAGATATTTCATTCTCTACATAGCCTGTTATCAGGGTATCAAACATTTCATTGCCATTAAACAGGAATGTAACCTGTATAGGCATTACAAGTATATCTACACCCCATTCCTGTAGCTTATCTGCATGCAGATGCAGGCGTGTAGCATCTTTTTCTGTGGTAACAATTACCTTGTTTTTTACATCCCAATTTGCAAAAGTCTCTTTCATTTCCTCCACATCTCTGTTCAGGAAATAATGATGATCTGCGTAAGACAAAGTATGTGTGTCTGTTGCAAGGCTTGCTATATGGTTTACAAACGGTTCGGGTTTTGCTATACAGCAAACAATCAATGCGTTCTTATCTTTTATACTAACCTCTTCGCCTGTAAACAGATTATAGGCCTGCCCGTATTGTATGGTTGTAAAAAACACCCGTTGATCAGACAATGGTTTTATCTCTTTTATTATTTCATCTGCCTGCTGACGCGTTAGGTCCTTAGGGCATTTAGAAACTATGATAATATCCGCACGTTTATAAGCTTCTCTGCTCTCGCGCAGTGTACCCATCGGCAGTATGAAGTCTTTATAAAAAGGTTTTGAATAGTCTGTAATCAAAATGTTTCTACCCGCCTTTACACTACGATGCTGGTAAGCATCATCCAGCAGTACAACCTCTATATCAGGCCTGCGTTGTATCAGTGTGGGGATACCTGTTATACGTTCTTCTGCAACACTTACTACCAGCTCCGGGAACTTCATATGATATTGCATAGGCTCATCGCCAATACGCAATGCATTCGTATCGGCATTGGCTAATAAGAAGCCCTGTGTACGACGCTTATAGCCACGGCTCATAGTGGCTACACGGTACCTGTATTGCAGCAACCGTATCAGATATTCAACATGCGGTGTTTTACCTGTGCCACCTACAGACAGGTTTCCGACCGTAATTACAGGCACACTAAACTGTACGGATGAGAAAAAGCCTGTCTCATAAAGCTTATTTCTAAGCCATACTACTGCACCGTATATCAAAGCAAAAGGATATAGAAAAACCTTTACAAACGAGAAAAATGGTTTCATTGGGGTAAAAGTACCAAAACAATGACACTTGCCGAAAGTGCACCAACTATATATGTATTATCAAAAACTTTACAGAGATTTATGCAATATGAATTGGATTAGTCACCCTGTAATATTGGAAGGCAAGATGGTAAAATTAGTACCGCTTGAAAGTGCTCATTTTAATGAGCTGATTGCAATCAGCAGGAATAAAAAGATATGGGAATTTCTGACTGTAGATGGCTCTGATGAAAATACCATTACTACAGAACTGAAAAGTGCATTGCTGAAGCGCATGGACGGAACAGAATATCCATTCACAATCATAGATAAACAAAGTGGTAAAATAATAGGTAGTACCCGATATATAGATATACACCCGCAATACAGAAAGCTTGAAATTGGCTGGACATGGAATGACCCTGACTACTGGGGCAAAGGCCATAATAGTGAATGTAAGTTGCTATTACTAACCTACGCATTTGAAACTTTAAAGTGCATACGTGTACAATTAAAAACCTCTGACAAAAACATTCGAAGTCAAACAGCCATCAAGAAAATTGGTGGTAAACTTGAAGGTACGCTTCGCAATGAAAGGATACTATATAATGGTACAAAACGCAATTCTGTAATGTTTAGTATTATAGATGAAGAGTGGCCTGACGTGAAGAAAAACCTGGTCAGATTAACTAAAAGTTAGAATAAAAATTCAATTAATTTTTTGTTCTTACAGCTCAAAATGACGCTAACATAGTTAAAGTTGCTTATATTGTATTTCATTAATACCTACCAAATGAAGTACACCTTTAGCCTTATATTGCTACTATTACTTTCCATACAATCATATAGCCAAACTGGTTGTGAGCCTAATGTAGATTTTGAACAAGGCAATTTCAATAACTGGGTATTATACTCAGGTACATGTTGTCCTATAAGTGTATCGACTTCTGCAGCAATAGCTGGCAGACACAATATAACATCTGGCACGACAGTAGACCCTTACGGTGGTTTTCCTGTTGTTGATCCATTAAATGGGGTTTACTCATTAAGGTTAGGAAATGATCTTATAGGTGCTGAAGCAGAGGCTGCAAGATATTATCTGCATGTACCCACAGGTAGCAGTAACTACTCCCTAATATTCAGATATGCTGTAGTATTTGAAGACCCCGGCCATAATCCTGCAGATCAACCAAGGTTTGAGGTCCGCGCATTTGATTCTGCTACCGGCAATGCAATTACCTGTGCTCAATATACATATGTTGCTTCGTCAATCTTGCCAGGGTTCAAAAAATCAGGCATTGTTCCCTCACCTTATTATAAAGAATGGACTTCTGCCAGTGTCGATTTGAGTTCTATGAACGGTAAGACTGTGGCAATTGAGTTTGCAAATGGAGACTGTGCACTTGGTGGGCATTTTGGTTATTCCTATGTTGATGTTAATTGCGGACTGTTCGAAACCTATGGCGTTGATTGTCTTAATGGTAACCTTACTTCTCTTAGTGGCCCACCCGGTTATCAAACATACCAATGGTGGAATAGTACCTTTTCACAATTCTATGGAAATGGGCAATCTATACAAATTGCTACTCCTGCTACAACTACAACATTTGCTGTTGTTGTAACACCTTATCCCGGATTTGGATGTGCAGACACATTATACACAACCAGAAAAGGAGCAGATGTAACCGTAAATGCAGGTAAAGACACTACTATATGCGTTATTACTGGCGCAAAAACAGTTCAGCTAAATGCAATAGGCAAAAGTAGCATCAGCAGTCCATCATACACTTGGTCGCCTACAACAGGGCTTAGTTGCATTACCTGCTCTAACCCACTAGCCACAGTAAGTACTACTACCAATTATGTAGTAACAGTAACAGACAGTTCTAAATGCACAAGAAGTGACACTGTAACTGTAATAGTTGCACCATCAGTATTTGTAGATCTTAGTACAGAGAAAGATACAGTTTGTGAAAACGAAGAAGTGTGGATTAAAAACCTTCTTAGCAACCCTTCGGGTACAAACTTCTTTTGGAATACAGATACTGCTAAAATTCTGGATGTAGATACAGCACGTGGATATGCCAAGCTGCGATGGTCTGGTTATGGTCTTAAAAAAGTCATACTTCGTGTAGTCAATTCAGAATGTGAAATATCTGACTCCGTTCTTGTCTATGTTAAACCAAGACCTATGGCATCTTTTGACATTAAACAACATGGTTGTATTGGTTATCCGCTTGAGTTGACACCAAGAAAAGACGCTGGTATTTATCATTGGTCTATCGATGAACAAACAATAACTGATACGCTATATAAAAACAAATATTACCTGACATGGAACAGTACAGGGCTAAAAAAAGTATCGTTTACACTTATAGGCACTAACGGGTGTGTGTCAAATTCGTACATTGCAAACGTAAACATACATGATAATCCAAAAGCTAAAATTGAACGGGATGTTAATGAAAAGATATGTATAGGTGACCGTATAACCCTGCTAACTGAAGACAAAGGAAGTAATTACAATTACGATTGGCAACCAGCTGTATATTTTGATAATAACGCTTACTATAAAGTAGTATATCATATGGAGAAACCTGCTATGGTAAAACTAAACGTAAGTGATTTGTACGGTTGCTATGGCTCAGATTCTACATTTGTTGGTGCGGATTTATGTTGCAGGGTAATCTTACCTGATGCTTTTACTCCAAACGGAGATGGCAGAAACGATATATATAAATGCATTAATCTTGAGAACCATAAAATCCACACATTCGTTATTAAAAATCGTTGGGGACAAACAGTATTTGAAACTACCAATGGTCAGGAAGGATGGAATGGGACATTTAACGGCAAACCACAAGAACCCGGTTCGTATATTTACTACATAAAATATATTTGTCAGGATAAAGAAGTAATCGAGAAAAAGGGGACTTTCCATCTAATGAGATAAAACAAAAGCCGGCTATTTGCCGGCTTTTTCATTTACACAAAACTGTTATTCAGCTTTGTTATCCTCTTTCTTGATGCGTTTGTCAGCATCCATCATCTCCATCAGTTTCAGACCAAGTAAGCCACTCATAGAGCCTTCAGTGCCGTTACCACCATTGATGATGATATCAGGTATTACTTTGATACTGTTTTTACCTATCTCTTCGGTAATTTTATATCGGGTAAAGTTGTCACCACCCATAGCACGTACCTGTAGCTCATAAGCTTCTGCTGTTGACTTACCGATAGCTAAGATTTTCTCAGCCTCAGCCGAACCTGTTTTGGCAATTCTTTCAGCCTCTGCCACAGCGTTCAGTTTAGTAGATTCGGCCTGTGCTGCAGCGCGCAGTTTTGTCGCTTCACTCTCAGCGTTTGCACGCATTTTAGTGGCCTCAGCTTCAGCATTTACCTGCAGTTTCATACTGGTTGCGTCACCCTCTGCTTTCTTAACAGTAGCATCAGCAGTACGTTGTGCAATCTCAACACTCTGTTGTGCTTTTACTATATCTTTCTGCATATCGGCAATAGCTGTTTCTTTTTCAACACCCTGACGTTTTTCCTGCGCCATACGTTGTGTTTCGTAGGTCTTTTCTTCCTCTTGTGCAATCTTACGGTCTGTAAGTGTTTTCATCAATGCCTCCGGTGGCACGATGTCGCCTATCAGCGTATCTACTGCATTCACATTATACTGTTCTAAAACAAGTTGTATGTGTTGCTTTGCAGCGTCCTGCCTTTCTTTACGTGTAGAAAGGAACGAAATAACATCGCTGTCCTGTGCAGAGTTACGGAAGTAGTTACCGATGGTAGGCTCTAATACCTGCGATACCAGATTATTCATACTACCGAAACGCGCTATCACTTTAGGTGCTTCGTTTGCCGGTATGTGTATAATCTGTGCAACGTCCAGATTGAACGGGAAACCGTCTTTAGAACGAACTGTTATTGTGCTCAGGTTTTTATCCAGTGCATGTGCCTCGCTACGTGCATTGGCCCAGTTCAGTACAAGGTTGGTAGTTGGGACTACTTCAACTTTCATAGTATAAACATTGATAGGATATTTACCTGGCCCTAATGGCTCCATCCATACACCACGGTATCCTTTAGACACGATGTTGCCATGCTTAAAGTTTTCACCGGTCAGGTCTTTACCATCCTCGCCCATATAGCTGATAACAACACCTACATGACCAATAGGTACGTCTGTCATCGGACGTTCTTCTATCTGCACCGCCCATGGGTTTATGTAGTAAGAACCTGCAAGTATCACCTGTGGCTGCAAGCCACGGTTACCACCATTGTTCAGGAAAAAGTCAATATCCTGAAAGTTATTATGCCCTGCTACGTCTTTACCTGCTATCTGTCCTTGCGGCAATGGTTCACCGTCAAGCGTGGTTACTATACCCACCCTGTTTTCATTAATGCTTACCTGTTCGGTAATGGCAACATCAAATAAAAAAGTATTGATACGGTACGAACCGGCAGTAATGAAAGCTGTTTGCCTACCACGCTGTCCGCCATTCTGCAAGAATTTTTCAGCATCCTGAAAGTTGTCGCAGTCAACCTTACGGGCAAGGATACGACCAGTAGGTATCTCCGCACCGTCTTTTGAAAGTACAAGGCCCAGCTTGCCTTCGGGTATTACAGTAAACGGCACCATATCTACACTATACTGCCATGGCCACATAAACCAGAACAAACCCGGAGCTAATGTTTTTGCCTGAAAACCTGCCTCGCCATTGGTTGCAATGATGCGACCGTCAGGCAATTCTCTGTTCGAACCAAAGAGGACGAACTTCTTTGTAACAAGCCCTATCCTGTCTTCAGGCACTATTACCATACCAAAAATTACGCGCAGGATGACTTTGTAAAACACCAGCGCCAAAACTAATACTACTGCCCACCAGTAGTTGGTGAGTACATCTGTGAAACTCATAATTGTTTATGATTGATTGGTTAAAAAATGACAATAATTGATACCATGACACAAGAATGCCAATTACGATTTAGAGTCGTATGAGCGAATACTTGCTATTTATGCAGCTATACAAGGTGGGTGTACCATTTTCTTGTGGTTCACCATTGTCTCTTTCACGAAGTAGACAAACTTGCAAATACGGCTAATCTTAGCCATTGGTAAGAAATAAGTGAGGGTTGTTCTTGTCGGTTGTGTATAAATACACATGTTATATAGTTCGTTGTTTACGGGGAGATATATTGCAAAAAGCATACCATATTTTATATTCTTTAACAGATTTTATTACCCGTACCGGTTTCGGGGTTTTTAAGCTCGGGCTTTACAGTTATCTTTGCGCATTGTTTCCAACACATGTCAGATAATAACAGATATAATCTGCGCGGTGTTTCTGCGCAGAAAGAAGATGTACACAAAGCCATTGCCAAGCTAGACAAGGGCTTATATCCTAACGCATTTTGCAAAATATACCCCGATTACTGGGGTGGTGACGATGCATATTGCAACCTGATGCATGCTGACGGTGCAGGCACAAAATCGTCGCTGGCATATTTGTATTGGAAAGAAACAGGCGACCTGAGCGTGTGGAAAGGCATAGCTATAGATAGTATAGTAATGAATATTGACGACCTGCTGTGCGTTGGTGCTACAGGGCCGTTTACATATTCTTCTACAATAGGCCGTAATAAGAACCTGATACCTGGTGAGGTTATTTCTGAAATTATTAATGGTACACAGGCTTATTTCGATACACTTGCAGATTATGGCATCGACGTAAAACTGATGGGAGGCGAAACTGCCGATGTGGGCGACTTGGTACGTACTGTGATTGTAGATGGTACAATGAGCTGTCGTATGCGTAGGGACAAACTGGTAACCACAGAAAAAATGGTTCCGGGCGATGTGATAGTATCCTTGGCAAGCTACGGACAGGCCACTTACGAAACTGAATATAACAGCGGCATGGGCAGCAATGGGCTTACCAGTGCACGCCACGAAATGCTGAAGAAAGAATATGCTACAAAATATCCTGAAAGCGTAGATCCTAATCTGCCATCAGAAGTAGTATATAATGGTAAATATGGCCTGACTGACCCGACTGAAACACCGCTGAACGTTGGTAAAATGATACTCTCTCCTACCCGTACATACGCACCAGTGGTTTTGAAGGTATTAGAACAGTATTTTGACAAGATACATGGCATCATACACTGCAGTGGTGGTGGTCAAAGTAAAGTTTCTCACTACCTGCCATCAGCATTAAGGGTTGTGAAGAACAATTTATTGCCAGTTCCTCCGTTATTTACCATGATTCAGCAATCTGCAGGTACAGACTGGAAGGAAATGTATCAGGTTTTTAATATGGGGCAAAGGCTGGAAATATATACAGATAAAGGAACTGCCGCTGCTATCGTTGAAATATCAAAATCTTTCAACATAGATGCACAGGTTTCCGGTTATGTAGAGGCTGCTGATAAAAAAGAAGTGATAGTGGAAAGTCCATACGGAACTTTCAGCTATCAATAACTAATAGTTAATATTATTAATATTTGGCACAATCTGTGCTATAAAACATCAGACAACCAATAACATATATGAAAATCAAATCACTCCTGTTAGGCTCTGCTGCTTTGTTATCATTTGCAGCTAACGCACAAGATAGAATTCACCTGCGCAATGGTGATGTAATAGATGGCAAAGTATCGGAAGTAGGCACAAGAGATATCTCTTACAAAAAAGCAGAGAATCCCGATGGTCCAAGCTATCGTCTGGGTAAAGGAGAAATCAGCAGAATTGAGTATGAAAATGGTTCTGAAGATGTATTCGGTATGCACGGTCGTGTACGTGAAGGCAAGCCTGACGCTCCGAAAGTAAAATACGGCAAAAACATACTGGCCATTGCACCATTGCAAATAAGCGATGGTATAGGTGTAGGCCTTAGCTACGAAAGGATGCTGGATAAAAAGGGCATTGTTAGCTTTTACATGCCGTTAATGGTTGGCTTTAACAACAACAGTGATGTAATGCCTCTTACCAGCAGTTATTATAACTATAACGAATACACATCCTATACCGGCATGGTGGGTATTAAAATATATCCTACAGGTAGTAAAGGTAAAGTGAAATATGCAGTAGGACCTGCTATTGCAGCAAGGTATGCTCAAACCGATGCTTACAATGTATTTATGGGATATGATGTATACGGCTACCCAATATATACAACAGGCAAACAAGATAATTTCGCATTGGGTATAGTTGTCAATAACTCATTAAACATTCAGCCAACAGCTCATCTGTATCTGGGTCTTGAATTAGGTTTGGGTATGAGCTATATCAACCAAACAAATGGTCGTAATAACGGTAGCGAAGATTTTCTGGGACAGTTTGCCTTCAAACTTGGATACAGATTCTAAATCAATTCATTTTATATTCAAGAAGCCTTTCCATATGGAAAGGCTTCTTTCATTAACCAACAAACCAACTATACAATTATTTATCTCCAACGCCTGCCATGCCAAACCCTTGCGTGATGACGAGGACGGCAATAATTTCTGCCATCATAATAATGCCTTCTTACAATAGGAGCAGGAGCTACTACCACTCTCGGAACTATTATAGGAGGAGCTACCACTACCCTCGCAGGCCTGCAATATCCTCTGCGTCTACCCCAATGTGCATTGGCATCGTTAGAAAATGAAAGCACTGTAAATACAGTTAACAAACCGGCGATTATCATTTTTGTTTTCATAACACCTCATTTACTAGTAAGACAATAAAAAGACAAATTAGTTTAATAGTAGTATTACAACTATCAGGCAGTTTTCTGTTAAAAAAATGCGAAAGGATTATGTCTGTCCTAATAAAATAATATCCTTTGTTTTTAGGTTATATTTGCAGGCTGCAATACACTTACAATGAACCGTAGTTTAGCATATGTAATTATTGGTCTTATATTCATAACTGCTTGTAAAACAAAACAAGCTGATAATAAACTGACCGAAGAAGATGGCAGATACTTTTCTGTTGCAGACTATGCAATAGATCAGGTAGATGTTTACTATGGTCAGCCATATGGTATTGAGAAAATCACATATCAGGATGGAAAGACTGATACACTACATACAAATATTGAAAAGATAGATTGGGCAGCTGTGCTACGCATATTCTTTGCAACAGACATCAGCGACAAGAAATACCTGGATAAATACAATTTTTCAGAGTTTGCAGATACGCTCAGCAATACAAACAACTATTATTACGAAGCAAAAGAAAAAGACCTGTTCACTCAAAAACTACATATCACTACCAATCCGCGCAATAATAAAATTACATCCGTGTACATAGAAACATTCAGCAACAAGTCTATGAACAAGCGTACACAAAGATTGTATTATATACCTGCCACAAGCATTACTATACAAGAGTTTGAAACAGGTAAGACAGGAGATGAAAAAGAGGTAAGGGTTGAATACAAGTTTATGTAGTTGTAATGACAAGAGAGGAATTTTCAAATATTGCATCATCTATACCACACCAGCCGGGGTGTTACAAATACTTTGATGAGGATAATAATCTGCTGTATGTAGGTAAGGCAAAAGACCTGCGAAAGCGTGTCAGTTCCTATTTCAACAAAACGGTTGATAATTACAAAACCCGCAAACTTGTATCACTGATAAATAGTATAGACTATACTGTTACAAATACAGAACATGATGCTTTCTTGTTAGAGAATACGTTGATAAAACACTATCAACCACGCTTTAATATAGACCTGAAGGATGATAAAACATATCCCTTTATTGTTATAAAAAAAGAGCCATTTCCTAGGGTATTTTTTACACGCAGAGTAATACGCGACGGCTCTGAATACCTTGGACCATTTACAGGTGTTGGCAAAGTAAAAGAATTGCTGAACCTGATAAAACAAAACATACCACTACGCACTTGCAGCCTGAATCTTTCTGCTGCCAATATTGCCAAAGGCAAATACAAAGTATGTCTGGAATATCATTTGGGTAACTGCAGCGGACCGTGCGAAGGCTTGCAATCAGAAACAGACTATGCAGCGAACATATCCAACGTAAGGCACATACTAAAGGGCAACACGGGCGAAGTAATAAAATACCTGAAAGAAGAAATGCAGCAGCAAGCAGCTGATATGCATTTTGAAAGAGCAGAGATTGTAAGGCAGAAAATTGAAGACCTGAATAATTATCAGGTACGCTCTACTGTAGTAAACGCACACCTTGGCAATCTGGATGTAGCATCCATCATCAGCGATGAACAATATGCTTTTGTCAACTATATGATGATTGCAAATGGTGCCATAGTATATGCTAAAACACTGCGTATAGAAAAGAAGATAGAAGAAGAGGATGCTGATATACTGTCGCTGGCATTGGAAGAAATGCGTACCACATTTCAAAGCAATGCAAAAGAAGTAATTGCTCCATTTGAGGTAGAAGTGGCAGATGAAGGCATTAAAGTAACAGTACCAAAATCAGGAGACAAGAAAAAGCTGCTAGACCTTAGTTATAAAAACGCGGAGATTACCAAACAGGAACTTCGCAAAAATGATGCACTGATGCTTGGTAAAGCAACAGAAGAAAATGCAGCTACTGTATTGGAAGAGTTGCAAGACTCTTTACAACTGACTGAATTGCCTGTACATATTGAGTGTTTCGATAATTCCAACTTTCAGGGAGCCTACCCTGTTTCTGCCATGGTATGTTTTAAAAACGGATTACCGTCAAAAAAAGATTATAGGCATTTTCATATTAAAACAGTAGAAGGAATCAACGACTTTGCCTCTATGAGCGAGGTTGTGTATCGCAGATACAAACGCCTGATGGAAGACAAAGCAGCTTTGCCACAGTTAGTAATAATAGATGGTGGTAAAGGACAGCTTGGTGCAGCTATGGAAAGTATAGAGAAACTGGGGCTTACAGGTAGTATGACGGTAGTAGGCCTTGCAAAGAGAGAAGAATCTATCTTCTTCCCGGGAGATAGTGAACCTATACAATTACCTTTTGACAGTCCTGCCCACTTACTGATAAGACGCATACGCGACGAAGTACACCGCTTCGGTATTACATTCCACAGACAGATACGCAGCAAAGGTACATTTAAGAACGAGCTGGAAGGCATTGCTGGCATTGGTGAAAAAACAGCTACTGAATTGCTTAAAACATTCCGGTCTGTAAAAAACATCAAAGCACTTACGGAAAGAGAACTAACCAAAGTAATAGGCGCCTCAAAAGCACGTATTGTATGGAGCTATTTTCATAACGAAGATGGTGAACTGAAAGAAATTTCAGAATAGTGTAACGATTGTTACATCTAGTGCACCTAGTAATAGTTTATCTTTGCATAAAATCCATTAGCAATGGCAGACAATAATAAACCGGCATTAGTACCAAGCATTCTTACCATGAAATGCCCAAACTGCCGAAAGGGGCACATGTTCTGCAACAAAAGTGTATTCCCATTGTCATCTATGCTTGAAATGCCTGAAAAATGTGAAGTGTGCGGTCAGAAATTTGAGTTGGAAGTAGGCTTTTATTATGGTACAGGTTATGTTAGTTACGCATTGTCTGTGGCATTATATGTTTTCAACTTTGCATGGTATTGGATATTAATCGGGCTATCATATGAAGATTATAGCATATTTTATGCGCTTGGTACCAGTACAGCCATAGTTTTACTACTACAGCCCTGGCTGATGCGTATATCGAGGGTTCTATACCTGTACATGTTTGTCAAATATGGCAAAGGCGAACGCCTGAAAGCTGAAGGATAGTATTTCTTACTATACCAAATTAGCTCCTGACACATTTATATAATTGCCGAAAGGTTTATCTTCGCATTCATGCAAAAAATACTGGTTGCCAATCGTGGCGAGATAGCCCTGCGAGTGATGCGTACGGCTAAAGAAATGGGAATCAAGACCGTTGCCGTTTATTCTGAAGCAGACCGTAATATGCCATTTGTAAGATATGCCGATGAGGCTGTATGCATTGGCCCTGCTCCTTCTTCTCAATCATACCTCCGTGCAGATAAAATAATACAGGTTGCCAAAGAAACCGGTGCTGATGCTATTCACCCGGGCTATGGCTTCCTTAGCGAGAATGCAGGCTTCTCTAAAGCCGTTGCAGACGCAGGGTTAATATTTATAGGCCCTTCTGCCTACTCTATCGAAATGATGGGTAGCAAGATTGCCGCAAAACAAGCTGCTAAGAAATTCAATGTACCAATGGTACCGGGAACGGAAGACCCAGTAACCAATGCCGCGGAAGCTATTGAAATAGCCAAGCGTATTGGTTTCCCGATACTCATAAAAGCATCTGCCGGTGGTGGTGGTAAAGGTATGCGTGTAGTAAATAACGCAGAAGAACTGGAAGAGCAAATGCGCATGGCAAAAAGCGAAGCGCTGAGTGCTTTTGGTGACGATGCGGTGTTTATAGAAAAATACGTAGGTGCTCCAAGACATATAGAAATACAGCTATTGGGCGATCAGCATGGCAATTATGTATACCTCTTTGAAAGGGAATGTTCTGTTCAGCGTCGTCACCAAAAACTGATTGAAGAAGCACCATCAAGCTGCTTGACTGTTGACATTCGCAAAGCAATGGGCGAAAGTGCCGTAGCCGTTGCACGTTCTTGCAACTACCACGGTGCGGGTACTGTAGAGTTTCTGGTTGATGAAAACCTGAACTATTACTTCCTGGAAATGAATACCCGTCTGCAGGTAGAACACTGTGTATCTGAAATGATTACAGGTATAGACTTAGTTCGCGAACAAATCAATATAGCTCGTGGCGAAAAGCTTTCATTCTCGCAGGAAGACCTGAAGATTAACGGTCACAGCCTTGAGCTGCGTGTGTGTGCAGAAGACCCGATGAACAACTTCCTGCCTGATACAGGTAAACTGGAAATGTATCAACCTCCAAAAGGTCCGGGTGTACGTGTAGATGACGGTTATGAACAAGGTCAGGATATTCCTATATTCTACGACCCTATGATTGCTAAACTGGTAGTACACGCTGCTACGCGCGATGAAGCGATAGAACGCCTTTGCAGAGCTATTGATGAATATTACATCAAAGGCATACAGACTACGCTCAGCTTTGGCAAATGGGCTGTAAGGTCTGAACCTTTCAGGTCGGGTAACTTTGATACCAAATTCATCGAAAAGTATTTTAAGCCTGAATACCTGATGGAAGAAAATCCGGAGGGGGAAAAAGTAGCTGCATTATTGGGCAGTTATGTATGGTCTAAGGAGAAAACACAAACAGCTACAGCTACTACAGCCACATCAAACGGGGTATCTAACTGGAAGCTGAAAAGGAAATAATAAGTGCGGCAACATACTTTTTGCCGATACTATCATAAGTAATAACGCCATCGGTTTAACTATTTAGTAGTAAATGGTTGAATAAATGGCGTTATTTTTACAGTTAATTTAGTTTTTCTCGCCCGATGCATGCTACGTACATACTCCTTTTGTTTGCCATTACATTTATAGGTGGTAGCCTGCCTTTATGGTTCAAAAACCTGAATGATAAGCAAATGCATCTACTGCTTGCTTTTTCGGGCTCATTTTTGTTAAGCATTACTTTTCTACATCTGTTGCCAGAAACGTTTACAGAGCTGGGTAGCAAAGCAGGCTTTTATTTATTAATAGGCTTCTTCCTGCAGCTCATTCTGCAACGTTTCACACACGGTTTAGAACACGGGCATGTACATATACACGAAGGCGATCATCATCACCATCATGTACCGCTGATGTCTATAATGATCGGCTTATCGCTACATGCATTTATGGAGGGGCTGCCTTTGGGTTTCAACTACAGGATGTCTGGCACAGAACCATCATTGTATATGGCGGTAGCAGCACACAAGCTGCCTGAGGCTTTATTGATTACATCTTTATTTGCCAATAACAGCACCAAATCAAAGTCTTGGTTGATGCTCTTGTTATTTTCTTTAATAACACCGCTTGGGGCCATTATAGCTACAAAACTTGGGCAGAGTTATTATGCTATGTCGCAATTGGTGATAATGCTGATACCTGTTGTTGCAGGTGCTTTCATACATATATCAACCACTATTTTCTTTGAGAGTGGCACAAAGCACCATATGCTTACCAAGCAAAAAATACTCGCCATTATTGGTGGTATGAGTATCGGTTTGATCACTTTATTATTCGAATAACATGAAAACTTTCCTCCGTAATATATTAACCCTCATAATCATATTCATTGTATCCTTTACAGCAGGTGCACAAAACACAAAGTCACTGCTATGGGCTGTTTCGGGTAAGGGCATGAAAGAGAAATCCTACCTGTTCGGTACCATACACCTCATCTGCCCACAAGACTATATATGGACAGATGCTATGAAACAAAGCCTGCTGAAAAGTAAAGAAGTATGCTTTGAAATGGATATGGACGACCCTAACATTATGATGCAGATAGCTGCAGGCATGATAGACCAGAGTGGCAAGAAATTGAAAGACTACTTCTCTCCCGCTGATTATGAGAAGCTCGAAAAGTATGTGAAAGACAGTTTGGGTATGAATATCGAATTGTTTCAGCAAATGAAACCTGTTGCACTGCAAACACTCTTCTCCACTCAATCTTCAGACTGTAGCAATCCTATATCCTATGAAAACAACATCATGGAAGCTGCCAAAACTGATAAGAAAGAAATTACAGGGTTAGAAACCGTTAGTGAACAACTTGATTTGTTTGACAACCTGCCGGTTGATTCTGTCATAAAAGACATTGTAGACCTGTTGAATGGTAAAAATACAGACAAGGGCGATTTCAAAAAGCTGACTACCGCCTACAAAAATCAAGACCTTCCTGCACTCGGCAAGCTGATAAAAGAATCTGGCGCATCAGATAAAGACATTGACGGCTTTCTTGACGTGCGTAATGAGAAATGGATACCACGAATGATAGAGAAGATGGATAAAACATCGGTATTCTTTGCAGTTGGCGCAGGTCATCTTTACGGTGAGAATGGTCTAATCTCCTTATTGAAAAAAGCAGGGTATACAGTAACACCTATTAAGTAAAACTCAAGACACATGTTATGTCCATAACAAACGAAGCGGAATTAGTCGGGATGAAAAAAGCGAGTGAAGCAGTAGCTGTCACTCTCAGAGAAATGGTAAAATATGCCAGGCCCGGCATTACAACAAAAGAGTTGGACGAGTTTGGCAACAGTATACTACAGTCATACGGAGCCAAGTCTGCCCCATATCTTACCTATGGCTTCCCTGGCTATACTTGCATCAGTGTCAATAATGAATTTTGTCATGGAATACCATCCGACAAACGAATACTAAAAGAAGGGGACCTCATTAATATAGATGTATCTGCAGAACTTGATGGTTTCTGGTCAGACAATGGTTCGTCATTTGTTTTGGGCCGAGATATACACGGATACCAACAGTTGGTAGATGCGTCAAAATACATTCTTCAAAAAGCAATCAACAATATTAAAGGTGGTGTAAAAATTGCTGATATAGGTTGGTTGATTGAAACGGAAGCAAAAAAGAAAGGACTTACAGTAGTAAAAAATATTACAGGTCATGGTGTTGGCCGCAGCCTGCATGAGGAACCGTTTGAAATTGCGAATTACAGAGACAGATTCAACAGAGAGCGATTTAAGAAAAATGCTGTTGTAGCGATAGAGACTTTCATTTCTACAAAATCTACCATGGCTATAACGCTTAGTGATGATTGGACAATGGTTGGCAATAAAGGTGGTTTTATGGCCCAACACGAACATACTATTGTGGTAACAGATGGCAAACCGCTAATACTGACAGCCATGAATGGCATATACAATTAGTACATCTATAAAGATTACAGAAAATCGAAGGGATAAAAATAAAAGAGCGGCCTGAAAGCCGCTCTTGTTCTGCGTAGCGAAGACGGGAGTTGAACCCGTGACCTCAGGGTTATGAAGGCTGATATAGATGGTGTGATATGATGCGATATGGCGCTAAAAGCCTTTCTGGTAGGCACTTCTAATTTTTATCAATTCATAAAAATTCAGGCAATACCGCAAAATGTTGTACCTATGTTGTACCCATTTTCCGTATCTTTAGTGTACTAAAATGCACTAGAAACATGGGAACAACTATCAAAATCGTATTACGCAAAAAGCAGAAAACAAACGATACATATCCCCTTGCAATACGTATCACCAAAGATAGAAAATCCGCCTTCATACATACCGGATATTACATCCACGAGAAAGATTGGGATGCAACTAACGAACGGGTAAAAAAGTCGCACCCAAATTCAGTGAGACTCAACAATTTTTTGCTCACAAAAAAAGCGGAAGCCAATAATCATTCACTGGAACTTGAAACAACACAGCCAGATGTTACCGCAAAATCCGTTCGTAAAAAAATCAAACCCTATGCAAATGGTTCAGTGTTCGCACAGGCGGATCTATTTCTGGAGCGACTAAAGAAAGACAAAAAATATAACCAACTACAAGCGGAAGAACCGCGTATAAAATATCTCAAGCAATTTCTCAAAAACGATATCGCATTCTCGGATTTTACGATACCGCTTATCAAGCGTTTTAAAGCATGGCTCAAATCCGAACGTAACGTTTCAGAGCGCACTGCAATGAACTATCTTGCGCTGATACGCCGAATATTCAATCAGGCTATCGAGGAAAAACTGTGCGACCCAAAGTACTACCCTTTTGGCAAGGGTAATATCAGCATCAAGATGCTGGAGAGCATGAAGGTCGGCTGCAATATCGAGGATGTTGTTGCATTTGAGAATGTCGATTTATCGGATGTGCCAAACGAGAACCATGCCCGCAATATCTGGCTGTTTTCTTTTTACTTCGCCGGAATGCGCGTTTCGGATGTAATGCGCCTCAAATGGTCTGATTTTCAGAATGACAGGCTGTTTTACATGATGGGTAAGAACAACAAAGTCGACAGCCTGAAAGTGCCCGACAAAGCTATGCAGATTCTAGACCAGTACCGAAACGAAAAGGATGAAACCGATCTGGTATTCCCCGACCTGAAAGGGCTTGCAAATCTTGATGATACATTTGCCGTGCAGGTCAGGATAAAAACCAAGTTAGGCCCAATCAATAGAGACCTGAAAGAAGTGGCGAAAAAAGCAGGTGTCAATAAGACGATTTCCATGCACATATCGCGGCATACTTTTGGCAATGTGTCAGGCGATAGAATACCCGTGCAGATGTTGCAGAAACTATACCGCCACAGCAATATCCTTACAACGATAGGCTACCAGTCCAGTTTCATCAACAAAAGTGCAGATGATGCGCTGGAGGCGGTGATTAGCGGATAGTGCCTTACAGCTTATGAATATTAGCTTTGATTCTTGCTAGTAACTCTTCAAAAGCGGGCTGCCCTTTATAATAGAGCGTTGCTGTACCCTTATATCTTTGAGCATATTGTGATCGTAACTCTGGGTCACTTAAAAATAATGCCTCAGACTCTGCAATGACGAGCCCTCTTTCCTTTCCTGTAAACCTTGCTTCTTTATGTTTATGGTAGGCATCTGTGCCGATAAAGTCTTGTACTTTCTGAACCGCAAGTAGGCTATAGACATCATAATATTGTCGCATCAGGTTCTGATTGATTTTACCTTCTTCCTGCTCTTGCCTGAACTTCGTTGCAATGGTTTGTAGTTTTTCAACGAAGGTGTAGCCTGGGTGGTAACATGAAACATCAATTGCTCTGTTATCTTGGATGATAACGCCATCAGTTTTGGAGGCAGTATCGTAAGCCCACGAGCTGATAGTCAATTTTTCATTGGGCGTAACGGTATCAAACCCTGCTTCCAGCAAGATACCTTCCTTCACGCCTTCAATCTTTTCGGTATGGCTGTGATAATGGAGCCTAATACCACCACTGTTATATGTATTCGTATTATCAAAGGCGGTATCGCGCTCGATGTTGATTATCCCATCAATTTGTATCTCACGTGCGAGCCTATCGTAATACAGCTTGCGTGATTCAACCGCAGCACCCTTTGTATTCTTTGGGTTAGTTTTTACTTCGTAGCCTTCCGGAGGTGTAATATGAATGTCTATATCTTCCGAAAATCTGTCAATAATGCCGTAGCCTTTGGACAAGGAAGTACCACCCTTTAGCTCGAACTTAAACCCCTGCTTTTGCAGGCCATGCAGCACATGCATGATCCAGTAATCTTTTTCGATGAGATAAGGCAAAATGCCCATTTCTTTGCCAATGATTTGTAGCAAATCGGGGAAGTCTTTTCTCTCGTGAAGATACTCAGTGGGCATGTTCATTGTTTTCGGTGAATAATGGTGTCAGCAATGCTTTTGCTTTTGTATTGCCATAGTTTAAAACAGCACGCTTTAATTTGGGCAACGGCATAGTCCTTGCTTTTGCAACTACATTGCTCAAAACATACTCTCTATCTTCGGCTAAACTTCCCAGATTGTTGACCAGATCAACCAGCAGAAACTCTGGGGTAGCTTCTTTAGGAAAACGATGCTTGGCATGAAAAAAGAACTTCTTGCCACCCAAAACAAATTCCCCATGGCGTTTATGATTATAAACGACACGTTTATTGTATAGCTGTGTTGTGCCGACACCCAGACTGTTATAGGCATTAGGAGAGGTCAGCAGAAAATCATCATCCTTTAAAAACGTACGGACAAGTGTTTCCTCATCCGGCGGAGCTACGCCGAATACCGTCTTTTTGGGAACGTAGTACATTCCCTGAGATAATTTTTCTAACGTCCCGTCTTTTACAAGCAAACTAAGCTGTCTATCGACAGCATTAGACCAACGGGCCAGTTCTGACCGGCGATAGACTTTACCTGCTTTCAGGTGGCTTTTAAATTCATCCAACCGTGCCATGATTCCTCACTTTATGCAAAGATAGCATATTTAATTCGAATTGCAAGAATTGGAATTAAAAATTCATGCAAAGTAAATGGCTATACTATTGATTTTAGCATTATAATATCGCGTTGAACTCGTAGAGTAATATCAATCAAGTTCACCAGAAGGATGCGATTCATATGGCTCTTAGAAATGGGATTTGTTTAAAATAGTATCAATAAGGGTACTATGAGTACCCTTATACATACTGAAATGAACCAACAAAGCAGTGCTCTAGACATTCAAAGCATACAAAGTCACAACAGATAACGTACTTTAGCTATATAAATACATAGCCATGGGGAATGCTGTTGAGGACGCACTCAATCGAGCCAACGAAGAACAACGTGCCAAAGCACTGCAAGCGATTCAGGAAGCAAGACAGAATATCAAACTTGTATCTATGCGCGGTGAGAATATCACCCAAATGGACGTAGATAGCGTTGAGAAAAATAAACAAATTATCGCCGAAGCACGCCAGCATATCCCATTTGAAACCATGCAGGACGTGGACGAAATAACCCCACCACTCCCCACGCCGCCAACGAAGCAAGCACAGTTTCAGGCGAATGTTGTGCAGCTACATCCCGACACACAGGAGAATATAGAGCAGATTGAGCAGGGTGGCGGAAATAACTACCTCAATGATAATGCTGTCGATCGCGCTATGGCACGGCAATCACAGGAAACACAAGCGCAAGTATGGGAACAGCAGCAGCAACAACAGCAGGCAATGGGTCGGTAGTAGGTTTTGGAGAATAAAATCAGCATAATTATATTGCTGTACAAAATAACACCATGCCATCACCAGATTTCAGCCTTGAGCGTGTGATCTACGCTTTCAATGAGGAAGAACCATTTACCATCGCTAATGCCTGTGAGGGCATACAGATATTCGGCGGCATCGGCTCCGGCAAGACAAGCGGCAGTGGTGAATCCATCGCTAAAGCATTCCTTGAAGCAGGATTCGGCGGACTAGTCCTCTGTGCGAAAAAAGATGTACTCAATGATTGGCAGCGCTACGCCAAAGAAACAGGACGCGACAAGCAAGTCCTTGTGTTTGATGCCTCAGGCGATTTTGTGTTCCCATTCCTGCAATACGAAATAGAGCGTGAAGGTGAGGGCGCTGGTTACACCGATAATCTCGTGAGGTTGTTTACCACGGTCTATGAAGCGATTGACCGCAGCATCGAGGGTGACAGCGACCCCTATTGGACACGTGCCATGCAGCAGCTTTTACGTAACACGATCGACCTCTGCATGATTGCTCGCGGCACAGTATCCGTGCCACTCATACACGATATTATCTTATCAGCTCCAACAAGCGTTGCGCAGATCGATACGGACGAATGGAAAAATAAAAGTCTGTGCTGGAAGTTACTACTGGAAGGCCATGCGCAGCAGCTAGACCAATGGGCAAAGCATGATTTTGATAGTACGGCATCCTTCTGGCTGGAGGAATATCCCAACCTTGCCGACAAAACACGTTCCAGCATCGTTTCTACCCTCTCGACCATGCTCGATATTTTCTTACGCGTCCATTCCGCAGGCTGTTTTCTGAACAGCCTAGCGACTCTCGTAAAATTGCCTACCCGGAACTCTCTCATCGTGGGGTTATCATTGTGATGAACCTGCCTGTAAAAGAATTTGGCGATGCGGGCAGGGCTGCCCAGGTGGTCTATAAATATCTTTGGCAGCAAGCGGCAGAGCGACGTGCCGTTACAAATGAAACCATCCCTGTGTTTTTATGGGTGGATGAGGCGCAGAATTTTGTGACCGAATACGACATGCAGTTTCAGGCAACCGCACGCAGCTCGCGTGCTTGCACGGTGTATCTTACACAGAACCTACCGAACTATTATGCAGTCATGGGCGGCGCGCAAAGCAAGTATCGTGTAGATTCGTTGATTGGCAATTTACAAACCAAGATATGGCACGCCAACAGCGATCCCATGACCAACGAACACGCAGCCGAAACCATCGGCAGAAGCTGGCAAATACGGCAAACATCCAGCGAGAGCTATGGCGGTGAACATTTTAATGTCAGCAATGGGCAGAACGAAAGTTTTGATTACGACGTGCCGCCGCAATCCTTCACCAAACTCAAAAAAGGGGGTGCAGTGAATGACCATATTGTTGAGGCGATCGTTTTCCAGAACGGGCGTATGTGGGACAATGAGAAAACACATCTATTCGCACAATTCAAACAACAGAAATCATGAGCGAGACCGTAAAAATACCCATCAAGCCAATTAAAAGTGGCGATGTTGTAAGCAAAGCGCGTGACATGAGCGGCTTGCGTAAATGGGCGCGTGAATCACACGCATTCGGGCGCATGTTAAGCATCCTTGGTTGGTTCACCATCCCTGCTGAAGTCTTTCTCAGGTACAGGTTCGGTCGTCGTTGGTTCACCCCGATGAACTTCTATGCAGGAGCACTTCTGATATGTGCGTTCTTTGCGCTGCAATATGTATTCGATTATGTTTGCTACTGGCTTACAACGCTCGAAAGCACCTTCAATCCATTTTATTCTAAAGATGCAGTAGGAAATTTTGCCGCTAGTGTGGACCTGTTTTACCTACTTTCCCTTTACGCAGCTCTCGGCGTCATTCGCCTATTCTACATATGGTTTAGAAATAAAACCAAAGACGATATTCACTCCTACGACGATGGTATTTCATGGCTAGAACATGTTGCAGAGCCAGTCATATGGCTTATCAACGGGATTGCATGGATAATTGTCGATATTATAGGTGATCCTTTAAATTCAGATTCCAAAAAGGATATGCCTCACCCGAAATTAGTTACGGACAAAACAGCCTTCACTAACATGATTCTCGAACCATTATTCTTTTTCTGGTTCGCCTATGACTATCCGTTTCTTCTGGGGAAATGCCTGTTTTATATCATGGGGTTTGCCGTCGCCATTCATGCCAGCCGCAGGGAAATGGCGAAAGAAGGCAAAATACTGGACTTCAAAGACAGTGCGATAGAAGCCAAAGCCATGCGCGAATTACACAAGAGCATGCAACAGAACAAAATGGAGGAAAAGAAAGCGACAAAGGGTAAGAAAAACGCACCGCCGCTCGTGCCAAAAGTGCCAATCCACTATCCTGATTTAGCAACGATTATTGATTGGGTGCATTTGGAAAAGCATCCAATTAAAATCTAGGTTGTAATCACACATCCTCCACCCTTATCTCCTTCACAAACAGTCCATCTTCGTTGGCATTGCTGCCGATATTGGCTTGGACAAAACGCACGCGATAAGTGATAAGCTGGTCGAACAGGCTGGTGAGATTTCTGCCGATAATGCGAATACGTTTTCCAGTCGTTAGTATTTCAATACCAGCATCCATATCAAAATTGATTTCCGTGAAATATGCATAGGGCAACGCTTTGCGCACACCATCAGGCAATCGCAAATCAAGGCATGAGGGTGTGCCTGCCCTATCGGTCGCGAAAAAAGGAGAGCTTGTACGCTCTTCGTGTTCGACAGGTTCTTCACTACCTGCAAGCTTCGTTCTGCTCTGGTCTAGCCGTTGTCTGAAGTCCATCATTGCTGATTTGAGGGCTTAATGTTTGCATGTATGGTTGTTCCTGCCATCGTCGCAATTGCGCAAGGCGGTTGACTTCCTGCGTGTGCGCTTGTCGTTTTTCCATCAACTCACTGGCGGAAATGCGTTCGGATGAATGGCTGACCGCATCGAGCAACTGCTCTTTATCATCGGTGTAGATCGAGACCGCTTGTCGCCCACGCGATACGGACACATAAAATTGTTCCATCGAAGATGCACGGAAGGTGGCCGAGCTTTGCGAAATGATAACCTTATCCGCCGTTTTGCCTTGCGAGGCATGGGATGTGCCGACGTACCCCATGGTAAAATGTCCATACTCCGGCGAAATGGATGACCCGTTAGAAAGTGTGATGTTGCCTTGTGCGTCAAACCCCTCGATATGGTAGGTCGAGCCATTAAACAGGCTCTTCCCATCGAGGCATTTGCCATTGCCCGTGATGCGGATTTTATCGCCCTCTGCAACATGCAGTTGCCGAGGTTCATACACTGTGAATTTTTTCGCTTCGGAGTATGCGATGGCATAATCCGTTCCGCTCGTGTCTTTAGCAAAGAGATTCGTGTCATCGGCTTTCAGCACCTCCAGCCGCTTACCCGCTTTAATGCCTTTGCAATGTTGGTGGAATGCGACCACATCCCCTGCGTTGTAATTCTCAGGGCGTTGTTTCTCTGCCTCGGTTAAGTTGCGGTTTTTAAGTGTTGTGTAGCTGCGCTCTTCCTGCCCGATAAGCTGATGTTCACGTAACCGCTCACGTATATTCTCGGTCACAACATCGCCCTCCGCATGGGTTGGTGCAATCACCAGCACTTCCTTCGTGGGCGCGTTGTATCTGTCATACGCTGTGCGATAATATTCATCCGCAATGGCTTCGATGCGTTCCTTGCTATCGGGCATTTCATGAATGGCGCCAATCTGGTCTAGCTTCGCAAAGCCTTGCTCCACCTTGCCGTGCGACAGCAAATGCACGGCTTCTTTATACGCTGCATGGTGTTGGCGTTGGATTTTATCGACCGTGACGGGCTTAATAGCCGTTTCCTGCTGGATGATGCGCAACGCATCTCCACGTTCCACACTGCGATGCTGCTTGCTATCGCCCGACAGAATCACCCGCGCACTCTGCGCTTCTGCAATTGCCAGCACCGCATTCATGTCGCGATTGGAAAGCAAACCTGCCTCATCTACCCAGATGATTTGGTGCTTCAGTTGAGGATGCAGCCGCATATCCGTAAGGAGTTTAGCAACCGTATCGGCATCCGAAAAGCCCTCGTTGCGTTGTACGCCCCGGCTTGCCTCGCTGGATGGTGCAAACGAAAAGATTTGTTTGCCGCTGGCAAGAATCCCTTGCTGTACTTCTTTCATCAAGGTGGTCTTGCCCGTTCCAGCCTTGCCTGTGATAAGGATAATCCCATCGGTCGAGCAAAGCGCATGATGCACCGCCGCCTGTTGCTGGTCATTCAGTTGCGTGTTCTGCAATGTGTGGTTTTCATTAATTGGGCGGTATCGATTGCGTGATGCCGTGCAACGGCGAATTAGTTCGCGTTCTTCCTGCAAAGCGTCTTTCGTGGTGATAAACGTGCGTAGCTTCTCCGTAGCGGATAGGATGGTATTATCAGCCGCAAAAGCATGTTTAATAGCTTCGGGTGTTGCACTACCGATGGAAGATTTTATCGCCGTTGCGAGGATCTCTTTGTCGCTCACAACCGACTTGCGCTCCAGATGATGCTTTAGAGAATAGTCAACAGCATTCACAGCTGCATAATTATCACGCACCACAGGGCTGTGTTGCGCGAGGCTCAGAATAGAAGTCAATTCCTCCGACGTGAGCCTGCTGAACCATTCTGTCTCCTGCGCTTCGGGAGATAAAAGCGTGCGTTTCGCTTCACGCGTCTTCGCACCTACATTCGATTTCTTTTTGTCATCGGTGATATGATGCTCACGTGCATAGTCTTCAATTTCCAATGTGCGACGTGAGTATTTTTCAATCGTTTCCTTCGTTATGCCTACAAGCTCAAAACCATTCTCTGTGCGCTCGATGCGATAGCCAGCGGCTTGCAAACGCTGCGCCAACTTGGAATGGAAAATGGCTTCGTAATAGGGCGCATCCTGATTTATTTGTCGGAACTGTCCTGCTTTCCATTTTTTGTCCTGTGCGTCATAGGTCGCATTAAATACAAAACAATGGCTGTGTAGATGAGGGTCAGGAACACCGTCGATAGGTCGGGTGGTGAAATGGGTAAACTCTCCATAAGCGATATTCTCCGTCAGTCGGTTTTCATTTTTGCCTCTCGCACGCACCCGTGCTTGCATGCCCGTTTCAATCTCTTGCATCGTGTCATCAACGGATTGATGGAAGGCATTGAGGATGGTTTGCTTTTGCGCAGCATCGCCAAGCGCATAGGCGAGGCTTACGGACTTGCTGGCATTGAACGTGAAATCATATCCAACCGTGCGGTCTTTATCTTGCCTACCCGTTAATGTTTTGTGGGTGAGGGGGCTTATATTATCGCACAGCATCGCAAAATCATGCCGTGCAATATCGCCTGATAAGCCTAGTAATTCTACGGCTCTCCCACCCCATCGTCCAATCGCTTCATTACGTTCCGCATAATAATCATGCGCCGCCGATGCGCCTTCCTTATAGTAAGGCTCACTATAATATTTCTTTGCTCCTTCGGCAGATTTGCTCATGGTAATGCGCAGCATTGCTCCTCATTTTCACGCATACTACGGAGGCTTTTTTGTATGACAAAAAAACGTAGCAATATGGTGCAACGTGGTCTGATATGGTTGTTTGAAACACGCGGTTTTCCGCTGATGCGAGCAGCACTAATTCACATGCCGCCTCGCACAAATCCCAATTCTGAAAAGCGGCACTATTGCGCGGAGGATTCGCACATAACCTTTGGCCGTTACGTGATACTTGATACGCTTTTATGCTATTGTATGTCTCAGTTTTTCTAATGGTTTACCTGCACCCATAACCCGCCACATGAATAGATGCAAAGCTAGTGAGGTCGCCAATCCGTAAAGGATTTGCCAAGAGTTCCTCCTTGACTGAATGGCTCTTTCCTCACTGCTGCGATGTGCATTATTCATTTTAAACGGGTTAAAATTATGTGTGCAAAACAATCGCATCTCAAAAGAAAACTGAAAGACATCATCAATAGCGAGCCTGACACGATCAAGGCTGCAGTCGCCACAGAGGCACTTGACTATCACGATATCCGTGATTTCTTTAACGACCTGCTGCACCATGGATGCCAGTCCGGTATGGTCGGTTCGCTCATCTATTATTCTGACACCCATGCTTTCTTCGACAAGCATTATCGCGAGATTGAAGAACTGCGCTATGAATACGGGCAACAATTAGGCGTGCCATTGCAACCTAACGGCGACCTCAAAAACTGGTACGCTTGGTTTGCCTTTGAAGAAACTGCACGGGCTATTGCAAATGAGCTTGAGATTCAATACTAAACTTCCTCCCAATCTCTTTACTTTTGCTCTATCATTATTTTTCAAGAATGGGAGAAACGCACACAATACTCATGTTTTTAAGATTTGGAGCTAGAGAGCATATAGAAGACCTCTATGAAAACGGCACGGTCTATATGAACTCCATTCAATATTTCAGAGATTGCAAAGATGACCCATTGCGCGGCGATAAATACGAAGGCATATCAAGGATTACCAATTACCTTCCGGGTGAATTCACCATCCCAGAGATAAATCATACCGTTAAATACCAAGCCCTGCAAACATACGAGTATGATGCAAACCCTATCGGAAATATTTACAGCCTGTACTGTGTTTCCTCACATGGCTTCCCAAATCCAGAAGACTTTGCCGCGCATATCAGTAATCACGGCTTCGGCGATCACTGCTTAATGGTCAAAAACAATCCCGAATTTCTAAATCGCATCAAACAAGCAGTAAAAGAATTAGGCTATCCATATGACGACGGATTTATCGATTACTACGATAAAGAGACGTACAATGGAGAGGTGGGGGTTTTCAGAAAGCCCTTGGAATATGCGCATCAAAAAGAATTCAGAATTTATGTGCGACGAGAAGAAATTTCACCTTTAATATTAAAAATCGGCAGCCTTAAAGGAATAGCTAAGATTTACACATCAATGGAAATCATTGAGGGCCTGCGACTTCAAAGCAAGCCCAAACCTCAAGGATTGTAGCTTGTTTATAGAAATTCAATTTGGCAATTTACCAAATCATATGTGCGCAGAGTGCTATTGTTTGATACCTTTATTGTAATATATACAGACGCGATGACATTCTCAATAATCAACAATCTAACTGCCTCCCAAAATCACTCAATTAGATTGAAGGAGCTATTTTCACAAAGCGACAGCGTGCTTATTGTCAGCCCATTCCTGATGGGAGACTTTACGGACTTTCTGAGTGAGTTAGAACTTCACGCTTTGAAGAAAATTCATTTGGTCACCACCTTACCCCCTCGATCATTTGACCAGATTAAGAAAATAAATTCACTTGTTTCACTGATTGATTTTCCGAAAATAAAAAGTGGAGAAATAGCCTGTCAAGTTTCGCTGAATAACAAGTTACACGGCAAAATTTATATTTTAAAGAATAATGACGAGCATATCGCTGCAATTGTGTCTTCTGCAAATTTTACCGACAGCGGGTTAGCGCGTAACCACGAATGGGGGATTGAATTTTCAGATGGTGAAACCATCGCAAAGCTTGAGCAGGACATATTAAATACTCTGGAAGTCAGACAAATCGAATTTGACCAAATCCACCGGATGCACGAGGCAGCAAACGATTTTCTAAACCAGCAGCCCGAAACAGAGGAAAGGAAGATAGACTTAGACCTAACAGAACATATCTCTGCTTATAATTGGCACCAGAAACTCGATGAAAATATCGACTATTTTTTAAAACCAATCGGATATACTGACGCACCAGTAGAGACAAACAGACTTTTTAACA
This sequence comes from Chitinophagales bacterium, assembly GCA_017303395.1. GTDB lineage: Bacteria > Bacteroidota > Bacteroidia > Chitinophagales > Chitinophagaceae > Polluticoccus. The sequence continues at coordinate 39,370 of JAFLBN010000002.1, read as the reverse complement.
GAGCAACAGAACGTCTTCATTTCTCTAAACAACGCCCAAACGGTGTCAAACCAGGAGACATTTTAATAACCTATGGTGTCGGCACGACAAAAATACTTTCGATATACCGAGCAACCTCTTATCCGCTTTATGTTAGCGAAGAAGAAATGGAGGAAGAAGAATGGCTTGAACGATGGCCTTGGTACGTCACTGCTGAAAATATGACCACGTCATACGGTGCAAGATGGTCATATCACAATTTTACTATCGGGGGGCTTCGGCAGGATTTTCTAAATCAATACCCTGAAGGAGACATCACCGCTGTTGGTGGAAAGACATTAGGTGCATTGCAATTTGGTAAAGACAAACTGAATCTATCTGAAGATTTTGCAAAGTTTATTATTGAGAAAATACGCAATGCTTAATAAACCAAATCCTTAATCATTTGGAACAGACATCTTCCCTTATACGCGCTAGGTTATTGCAAAATTGATAAGTGTAATAAGCTATTCTGCATTGTTGTCTTTAGCGCAACGTATGTAAAAACCATACTGTCTCTGTACTTCATCCCAATACACTGAATCATCTCTGTCATACTGCATATGCCAGAAATACTCTAATTTATAATCGGGATAACTGTAATCACTTGCCGGATTAGATGTCCACCAAGCTCCAATAGAATCTTTTCCTGTAAACGTAAAATCAGGCTTAACAAACCCACCTGATAATGCATTAAAACTATAATAATCCGTACCATTACCAGTTGTGCCATCTTTACGATTACGCCAACTCAATACACTCTTTAAATCGCGAGCTGGTCTGGGCAATTTTCCTATATCGTCAATGTTGATTATGTGCCACCCCTGCGGAACTACACCACCATGTTTATCATCTAAAGCAGCATACCAATTATATATTTTCCCATATGTAATTCCATTGTGTGGGTCATTATCATAATAACACCAACAACCGATGCCTCGTTTATTACAACTATCCCATGTTTCTTTATTTTCTGCATAAACAATAACGCTATCATCATTATATTTCTCAAAACTCAAATTTTTTATTGTCACTTTTAGGTTATTGTCCCCCCATTTTATCCATTTAGTTTCAGATTCTTCAAAATGATTGCCTCGCCCGATAGGTTGTATAGCTGACATATTGTTGTCAGCAATTTTTCTTCTCTTTATCCACTCAGGAATATCAAGCGCGAGAGCTGAAATTAACACCCCAATTAATGCAATAACCATCGACCATTTAGTTAACCTAATAGTAATGCGTTCATATGTGGTTAAAGTATCTGAAATAATAACTGTTATTAAAGCAGGTGGTTGACTTTCACCGTCCCATCGTATTATTGGCACATTCCTGATAAGAAGACGCTTGGGGAGGTATGTACATTTCCCCGGACCTTCAAATTTGATTTCCACAAATTTAACACCAGGTTTTGACAATTGTGGACACTTCCAGCCACGGCTTTTATGCGACCATTCTTCGTATCCTAAAGGAATATGTTCATTCATTAATTAGTATTCATATACAATACTAATTTATTGAAAAAATAATATAAATTTTGCTGCCACTGAATTAAATATTCTTGAGTAGTATTAGTGATCGCTGCGTATTCCTGTAAGCTTTCTGTACTATGTAATTGGGTTATCGTTCTTGCTCCATTTTATTAGATTTCCCAACAGGTTCTCCTTCTTTAGGAGTATGGTTAATATAACGCCCTGTCCAGCTTTTGTCACTTTCTGTATTTAGAAAGAAAGCTTTGTATGGTGCATCAAGTTTGTCCCAAATAATTTTTCCATTCGGGGAGAATTGAACGTACCTTCCAGCACGAATATACAAGCCCAATACTGGTAGCGTCTCTGTATTTGAGGTTGTTCCTACTATTTGTACCTTATATTTTTTTGCGTACTCACTATAATATCGAATTTCAGTGTCGTTTAAGCTTACAAAGGTTTGACAAGCGTCAAAAACTATTCGGTTTGTAATTTTTACACCGATATCTTTTCCTAGTTGTTCTAAATCTATTAAGAATAATCCTGTTGATAGCCGTTCGCCTCCAGACGAGTCCCGTTCACTATGTACCCACTCTTGTGAACCATGCCCAACGATACGAATCTCTTCAATGGTTCCATACTTTTGGACATGGTTCTTAATTATTTGTAAAATTCTTTTCTGGTATTCCGTTTGAGATGGGGTTTCACCAGCAAAGAAATAATTCTTAATTCGATAGATTGTAACTGCAGGAATGGTTTTGGTTACATGAAGGCTAACTTGTTCATCATCACCTTTTGCAAACAATGATATTCTGCAATACTTGGGGTCAGTCTTACCTTCATCAATTGGGGCTTCTGGCTCAAAGGTTATTGCTGAATCAGATACGTTCGAAAGAGTAGATAAAATACTGCTATCTATATGTATTTTCTTCACGACTTTCCTCTTCTTTGATTAAGATAATGGATTGAGCATTTCCTAAGCATACCCCTTAGTACAGCTACACACGAAAAGAATCATTTTCGATAGGCATTCAAAAAGTCTTGGTCATCCTATAACGCGGCTGCCATCTTTTTAAATCTGTCCGCCTCGGCGATATAAGATATTTTCCCCTTTTTCATTATTTCTTTTGTTGGACTGATTGCGCCTTATCGTCAGTATAGATATCTTCTTTCTGGTATTGAGGCATAGCAACTTTTCTTCGAGCTATGGCAGTTTGAATGCGATAGGTTTTCTTGCCATAAGGAGAAATCGTGGCAGGTGCTTTCTCTTTCTCTGTTTTCATATATTTCTCTATTTGCATTGTGATTGCTACTTGCTGTCGAGATACATGCAATTTCGAGAAAAGATAATGACAATTTATTTTTTTGCACTATAGTGCTGTGCATGTTTGATTTCTTGTGAGGCAATCGCTTCCGTGGTATTTTTAGGGGTATGTCGAGATTATCGAACGACAAATTATTATTTACGGACAGATGGATAATAGTCTGATTCGGTAGCCGTAGAGGTCACCAAGGCTCATTTCAGAAAATTCCATTGATTCCGACAACATACTGAAAAGGACAGAACAATAGTCCTTTTTTGTAACCGCATACTTTCTCAGTTTACCGTGAAACGGTAAAACTTGGGGGTATTTTTAGGGGTAGGATTTGGATGGAGTTTCGTGGTGTTTTTATCTGACAAGATGATTAGAAATGCGTGCCTAAAAAACAAGCCATACAAATTGTCGGATGGTGATGGGTTATACCTGCTGGTGCAGCCGTCAGGCTCAAAGCTATGGCGGTTGAAGTATTATTATGTAGGAAAGGAAAATGTGCTCTCTATCGGCAAGTACCCGTTAGTATCACTTGCCGAGGCTCGCGACCGTCGCTATGAAGCCAAAAAACAGCTATTAGCGAATATTGACCCGAATGGTCATAAAAAAGAGGCGAAGCTAGCTGTACTATTCGATGCCAATAATACCTTCCGCGCAGTAGCAGAGGATTGGCACAAAACCTGTAATAAAATGAAAGTGCCTGAACATCGCGAGCGTATTTGGAGGAGGTTGGAACTACATGCGATGAACCAGCTTGGTTCACGTCCTATTGCGAAAATAAAGACTCCAGAACTTATTGTGTTAATGCGAAAACTTGAGCAGCAACAGAAATCGGAAACGGCACGAAGACTGGCGCAGACTTTTAATGCGGTATTTCGCCATGCTGTGCATATTGGTATCATCGAGAATAATCCAGCTTCCGATTTGCATGGGGTCATTACGCCGCACAAGACAACCCATTTTGCAGCAGTGCATCCATCTGGGCTTCACCTATTGCTGAAGAAGTTAGAAACGGTCACCACCAGTGAACAAAACCGCATGGCAGTAAAACTGTTAATGCATACATTCCTACGACCTGGAGAACTTCGTTATGGCAAATGGGCAGAGATAGACTGGCAGGAAAAACGTTGGACTATTCCAGCAGAGCGTATGAAAAAACGCCGACCGCATATTGTACCGCTTTCTGAACCTGTACTTGCCTTGCTTCGTGAATTGCAAACACTTACGGGCTATAGCAGCTATCTTTTCCCATCACAGCAACGCCGCCGCCATCCGGTGATGAGTGAAAACACCATTAACAAAGTGCTTACGAATATGGGCTATGGTGGCAAACAGGTTGGTCACGGTTTCAGGGCTATTGCATCTACCGTGCTAAACGAAAGCGCGGTATTTCGACCTGATGTCATTGAAATACAACTGGCACACGTCGAGAAAAGCAATAGCCGCAAGCCTTACAATCGGGCTGAATATATGGATGAACGTACACGCATGATGCAATGGTGGAGTGATTATTTGCTAGCGCAGATAAGTGCTCACGTCGAATAGTGCGTATTCAACTATGCAAACAATGTTGCCACTTTTGCCAGCACTTCATCGATAATGAAATCGGGTGCTTTTTCACTGAACCTGCCATTGCGTGCATGAACATCCAATGCACGCAGTTGATGGCAAAGTATTACGCCCTCTGCATTCGTACCCGCACCTTGCAATGAAACTGCAAATCCCTTCATACGGGCATAGTTCCCGCCTAAGGTGATGGGTGCTACGACGGGCGTGCCAAGTTTATTGAACGCTCGTGGTGTAAGGATGAGTACATAACGTGGATTTGCCTGTTCCCGACCTTTGATTGGATTAAGGTCAACATGCCAGATTTCACCTCTCTCCATCACCAAAACTCACGACCCACAGGCTGCATATCTTGCCAAGCGGCATCATCGGCAAAAGCTTCTGCGTTTGCACCACACTCTGCCAATAGCTGTGCAAGCGTATAACGTGGCTTTTCCAATGGCGCGACCAGTAGGCGGCCATTATCTAGCGACATGCTGACTTTGGTGTTTGCGGTGAGTCCAAGCCCATCCAGCAAGGCTTTGGGAATGACCACCATGACCGAACCACCCACATTGCGTAATGTTGCCGTCAACATATTCCACCTCCTAGTTATATTGGAGTATAACATAGAATGCGCCAACCTGCAATCATTCGGCGAGTGCAGCCTGATACTCTCAAAACATATTGAATGATATGCGTTTTTCATTTGGCGTACTCCCTTGTAATCAATCCATTCTCTCTCAGAAATTTGAGGCACTTGGTTACGGTGTCGTAGTTTACATCCAGCTTTTTTGCGAGGTGGCGTGCGCTGATACTGATATGTCCATATTCATTGATGCCGCATAATACATGGATGAATATGCGCAGCGCGAGCAATGGGTAACGGCATTCGGTGCAGATTATTTCCGAAGCGATACGCAACGCATGCTGGTCTACCTCAATGATGGTATCTGGCATTGTCGAGCGGTTCAAACGCCCTCGATACTCAATATGATGCAATTTCATACACACCCATAGGTTGATATGGGTTGCGTCGTTACATCCTACAATTGTTACCCGAAATCATCAGGTCTTAGACTTGCAAAATGGTTCTGTGAATTTTGAGCGTGGGATTTTTCGTGCCTATGTGGCATGGGTGGCGATAGCACCGTTCATCGTTCCCGCTTAGATTGGGCAACGCAAAAGCCGTTTATGCAAACCGCTTTTGCTCATCAAGCGGCAAGAGAAGCGGGGGAAGCCTGCACCTCTCCATCCCATTAAAACCCACCCACAAGCACCGTGATGCGCATCTTCGCTCACGATCACTGCATTGCATTTCGTGAAGCTCTCTCAGACCCGCATTTCACTCCGCGCTGCAAGCGTAGTACTGCTACCCTTGCGATGTTGTGCGATGATTGAAGCTGCCATAGATGGGTTTTTGTTCCGCCTATTGAGTAAGCAAGATATTCCCGCTGGTCGGGGCAGAAAAGGTCTGCGCGCCCGCCTCGTGCCTCGTTGTTACGCTGGCATCCCGTTTACAAAAAACAATCTCCACCTTTTTTGCTGCGTGTGTGCTGTCGCGAAGTTCACTGCGCTTCCAGGTCGTATTCTTTTTCGTAAAACCTTGTCATCCCTCCTTGCGTCCATTTGGGTTGCTTATCAATAGGCCAGAGAAGGCGTTTAGCCGTAATGGATTTTCTAACATTTAAAATTTAAGACCAATGGAAAAGAAAGCGAAGCTCTCAAGACTGATGAAACTGTCTTGGGCAATTCAGAAAGCAAAATGCAGCACACGGGCAAAAGCCCTGCAAAGCGCATGGGCGATTTTCAGCAATGAAGACATAACTGTGTTCTACCTCACCAAGAAGCTGAACCACCACAAACCCGTGAACGAAAAAACATTGAACCAAATGGGGCTATTTACCCGCTAATGTTTCACTTTAAAAATCAAACCAATGGAAATCGTAGGAAGACTAACAGACACGGCGACAATCAATACGCTCAACGATGGCAGGGCGGTGGTGAATTTCTGCATCGCCATCAATGAACGCTACAAAACCCGTCAGGGTGAAACAAAAAAACACACCGCCTATATTAATTGTTCGTATTGGCTTAGTGCAAAAGTAGCGGAACATCTGCACAAAGGCGCAATTGTCTCTCTCTATGGCAGCCTGTCAAGCAAGGCATATATCGACCAGAACGGCGAAGCACAGCCCGTGCTATACTACCATGTTAATGCCATCAAATTCATCACCAAGATGAAAAGCGCATAGCACGAAATAACAGCAGCATTGCTCCATGAGGTGGCAGGGCTGAAAGGCTTGCTGCCTCACGCCGTGCGGTCTACTTTTCTTTGCTCATGCGGCAAGAAAAGTAGCAAAAGAAAACGCTCTATCCGCTCTAGTTATTCAAGATATGCTTCAGGTTGATTACATATAACCTCGGTAATATACTGCCTCGTCGTTAGAATGAAGGACGAGGATTGCCAAAGCCGTGAGCAAACTTACACCTGACCAACGAAAAGAAGTAATCGCTCGCCGTCTGCGTGGCGAAAATCTTGAGACTATCAGAAAAGCAACCGGGTTAAGTAAACATACAATACGCACGTTGACGGTTGATATTCCAAAACCCGATAGCGGCTGGAAGCGCACGCGACAAAGCCAGTTGACCGTCGAACACAAAAAAGAAATTCTCAGCCTTCTGGCTACAATGAGATATAAAGAAATTGCGGCAAAACTAAACGTAAGTCAGTACTCAGTTGCACATTTTCTTCGTAAAGCAAGACCCACAGAAGGATGGAGTGTTCGCCCCAAACCTTTCGGCAAATTATCAGAGACTCAAAAGGCTGAAATAGTCAGCAGGCGATTGGATGGAGAAACATTAGACGACATTGCAAAAAGGTATGGTGTCAGCTCTGTTGCCATTCACAAGATCGTAAAGCACCTTAAATTACCTCGCCGCCGCCGAAGGAACTTCACTCCTCAACAGATAGAAGACATAAAGACCCGCCGCAGTGAGGGACAGACATTTCAAGCTATTGCCGATTTCTATGGCGTAACCGCTCCCTGCATTCATACCATCGTAAAGAAAATACTGACCTAGATATTTCTTAGAAACTAGGGTGTTGCTAAATGGATAGGTTATTGTCGCTTGACGAATGTGTTTGGGAATTATCACTAACACTATTCGTCCAACTATCTGTCGGACTAGTATTTGAGGCAGATTCTACCCAGGAATTATCAAGAGGAGTTGCCGCAATTTCATTTGATGGCGTCACCGTATCAACATGGAATACAGACTGCACCTCTGGTGTTGGCTCACTAGTTTGTATATTGCCGGTTTCAATGTAAGGAGTATTTGCAAACATATCTTGCACAGGTATGGATGGCTGCTCGACTGGCTGACTCCAATTATCGCCGCCTGATCCTATCGTCGGTGTATTTGCGAATATATCTGCAACAGGCACTGAGAGATGCTCATCACTAGGCTGAATTCCCCAGTTGCCATTATCCGAACCGATTGTTGGTGTCGTCGCAAATATATCTGCTACTGGAATACCGGGTTGCTCCGCGTTGGTCGCTGACGTATTATCTTCAACAACAGGCTGCGGCGCATACACGTCGTTCGCAGTTACTACTGGCTGCTCAGTATATATATCGTTTTGAGCCACGATCACAGGCTCGTCTTGAGGCGTAGTTACTGGTTGCTGCTCTCCGTGGAATACACTCTCAGGTGATGGGAAAATAGTATCGGATGGGATAACCGTTTCATTAGAAACTGGTTCAACACGAACATAGGTCGAACCTATATCATCCGATGCTTGGTTTGAAGCAGGTATTGTTGTTACCCCGTCCGCAGGGTCGATAATAACACCCGGATCGGCACCTAAGTTGACAGAAGAGGCTTGGGTTTCAGAGGCTACTTGAAGCGGATTCGATGGCTCGACATAGTCGTTTCCTTCATTCATCACCATTGGGCCGTAGTTTGGCGGAGTAAGCTCGTCAGTAATTTTATGTATCACATCCATGATAGGGTTTGGTTGTGGCAGAAGATTGTCATTAGTGTCTGGCGCCACATTCTCTTGCATCTGGTGCTCTTTTGGCGTTAGCTGATCCAATACATACGAAAGGTAATAATTTCTTACTCCGTCTGCAGTGGCCTCGGAAAGTGGCTCTGTAACTACCCCGACAATTCCATCATAAGTCGCATTCAATGAGGACGCGCTAGTATTGGCTTCACCATAAGCTTCTTTCGCCAGCTCGCCCATACCAAATTTGGCAAGTGCATCTGCAAACGTGATGTGCTCGATTTGTTCATGTGACAACTCTGGATGTTGGATAGCTAGCTCATTTGCCAGGTGGTCATGACGCTCGTTAATGTTATATGCATAATAACCTGTGAACATATTCAGCTTCTCACTACCAAGATCGTGAGTGCGCGCATATTCGGTTAGTTCGTGCCAATAGTTTTGAGCTTTTCCCCAGAAACTAGGATCGGTATTTTTATTTAGTTCAGGATCAATATAGCATACCTGATTGCCATTATTGTCCTTACTTACACTAACGAAGATAATATCGCCGGGATTAGTGATCATATCGCTCATTTTGGATTCCTGTTTTTGTGGCAGCTGAAATATTTAAAGACCGTTTTTCGCTGGATACTTTAGCGAACTGTAATACGGCTCCGCCTACTAAAAGAAATATGTAAAGAGCTGACATAGTGCGAGCTATGTAGAACCAGATGTGTCTATCTATATTGCGTGCACAACGCCAAATAATTAAAGCCAGTAGTATCCGAGGTACAATGGAAAGTACTGTGTCAAGGATATACAAAGAATACAGATATTCGGGGGCTACCGGATTAATAAGCAAATGTACGATGGGCTGGGTAAGGATATGTAACCCCATAAGGAGTATCAGTGGGCAGATAAACCATCCCCAGAAAGCAACTAATAAGCGTTCCTCACCCCGCCATGCTTTTTTTGCAGAACTGACGACTTGTTTTAGAACGAAAGTATTCATTGCCTGCTCCTATTTGTATAATAGAATCATGATCCAATTTCCCGGCCACCCTTGTAGATAGCATCCGTTCGCATAACCCAGGTGTCGTGACTTATTCCTGTATTATTCAGCGTGTGGTTCCGATAATGCGCACGTAAGCGTGCTCCTTCGGAATTTGGTAGAAGAATGTCATCACCGATCTGTATATCTTTCATCATTTCTTTTACGCCTGCCAATTGTTCTAAAAGTGCAGACTTATTTTCTTTGGTTGCAACTTCAAGATAATGCTCAAGATTATGTTTATAGACTCGTAGGAAAAGCTCAAACGAATCAGCAGATTTTTCAGTGATATCATCAGCATACTGCCCGCTTGCCTGTGGAAAGTTGCCATCGGTATACATGCTCTTGAGGTTCTTGGAATGTTTAATGATATCTGGATCCGTAACATGGGCTGCACCTAGCTCCGCATAGAAGTCAACAAAAGTCTGAGCAATAAGGCTTTCAATTTGGTGGCCTAAAAGCTTACCATTACGTGCCTGCCTAAGCGCGATCTTATCTAAGAAATAGTCCGTAGTTTGGTTAATCATTTTGTAAGTACCAAGCACCTCCGGTGTATTAATGAGCCTGCGGTCCTTCATAATATTAGCTCCTTGGCTCAGGAGATATTCATAGGCGCAAATTTCAAGAAAGATCGGCACTCTTGGAATGAGCGTTTCTTTGTTATGCCTATTTTCCGGGTCCGAAACTAAAATGTCGAGTTCAGTCTGGTCCATGATTTTGGTGGCCTTATCATCACGATTATGACCATCCAATGTTTGAACATTGTCCAGTAATTTAATGAACCGCTTGTCCCCGTGTCGCGCTTGGTAATAGCTGAACATACGATGCACGTCGTTACTACCAACCAAGCTGAATTCGCCTTCGCCAGCAAATAAGGCTTTTAATGCACTATCTGTTTCAAGCTTGACTACCTCGCTAAAAGAGTGGAACGGATGACCTGTATAGAGTGCATTGCGAGCTTGAAGATGATCAATGATTGATGCTTGCTTACTTTGATCGGGATAATATTTCTTAACTGTGGTTTCGACGTATTCGACCAAGACAGTTTCCTTGGGAGTTTGGGGTTCTCCTATGCGATTCGCATCAGCTAATAGCACTTGGAGATCATTGGAGTTAGCAATCCCGTAAAGCGAATTCTCCATAGCTTCCGCAAGACGTGCATTGCTGCTTTTTAGATCATTAATAAAATCGTCAATTTTTGCGTATCCTGCTTTTTGTGTACGTTTTTCGATAGCATTGATATTGATGGCGCCAGCTCGCAGGCGAGGCAGGAGAAAATAGGTCGCCTGAATATCCTGTAGCAAACCACTGTTAGTAATGTAAGTGCAGAACTCCTTGCTATCAGCGAGTTTATTTACTTCCTCTTCGAGTTTTTTATAGGAATCATGCAATTCACTTGGATCCCTGCGTTGACGTCGCAAGAGACTGTCCATCTGAAGTTTATATAGCTCTTTATTTCGTTCGTATTGCAGATGGGTTCGGACCTCTCCAGCAAGTAACTCACCAACAGGAATTCCTTGAGCAGCAAGCGAACCACCTCCAGTCATTGCAGCGACAGCTCCATGCCCAATGCTTTGTGCAACCACTCCAGACCACAAGAGTTTTCTATTAAAATCGCGAATTGCTTCTGGCGAGTTGAACTCAGCAACTGCAATTGCATTGGCCAAGCCCTCAGCACTGGCAAAGGCATTCCACGCGCTATCGGCCTTCATCTCAGCGCGATCAAGGCGAACATCGATATCTTTCAGTGCACTATTAATTCCAGAAAAGAAGTGTGTAAACCGATTTTGATATTCAGCAATTTCTTCACATGCCTTTTGGTGACGCTGTTTTAGATCTCCTTGGCTGGTATCCTTGAGCTGCGCTACTACCGAGGTAACATTCTGTTGCGCCGTTGTCTTTGCTTTCGTGCCATCATCAAGAGCACGAATTTCTCCGTGTTTGCTTGCGTGTGGGCTGGAAGGTTTAGGTTGTTTTGTTCCTGAAAGCTTGAGTGCCGTTTCCCCAAGTATTTCCAGTTTGGGGATTTCCGTTGTATTATACTCCTTTAAAGCTTTTCGAATTTTATCTTTTCTATTCTCTATATCATGAATTTTACTTGCCCATATTTCAAAGAAATCTATATGATTAAGTACTGAGTGATTTAGAAATTGAAGTGTTGCAAGCTTCTCTGGCGAATCGTCAATAGAAGCGCTTGCAGCATACTCCTTTAAAAGCTGTAGGTCTTTAGTAGTAAAGTCTGCCCGAAGCAAAGCCAATAACGCTGCAGCACAGTGAGGAGCTTTTTTCTGTAAATAGAGCGTGATTTCGTCATTGGTAGTATGATGCTGAACTGCATATTGTGTCAGCACATCGAACGTCTTTTTACTCTGTATAAAACGTTGCTCCATTATTTGGTTCACAAGCAGTGTGACAAACTCATCTTTATTTAATGCGACGAGATCTGTTTTGTGTTTTGTTTGAATTCCTTCAATGAACTCATCCAATTTTTTGAGATCCCAATTTATGGAATCAATTGATGATTCTGCGCTAATAGCTTTCCCCCCCCCGCTTACGGTCATGCCAGCTCCTAGAGCCCATGCAAGCATCGGCGCGCCTGTACCGCCAGATATAATGGCAAATGCTGTAGCAGCACTTATGAGGAGAAATCCCTTACCAGCAGTTCCGGCACCATCATTTGATTTTGTGGTGAGTTCATCTTTTCTGGTATTAAGTGAATCTCGTCTAGGTGCAATATCTTGTTCATGCTTATTTAAATACTCTGCAAAATTAGTTCCTACTTTTTCTCCTAACGTCTTGTAGTAGCCTTCTAAATCTGTGCCCTTTGATTTTACCATCTGAAATTCTTTATAAATTTCAGATGGCTTATCACTCTTCTCTATATTCTGAATATGTTCCCTAAGAGTTTGGGCAAGCGTGAACCCATTGTGGCTCCATTCATTCTTGATAAGCTTCAATAGCTCATTTCTATCTAACTTGAGCAATTGAAAGTCTTTGTTGGTAAGCACTAGTGCTTCAAAGGCGCGTTCAGAATTCTTGTCTGTAGGTTGTCCGTTCATAAAACCTCCAAGAATAATAAATCGAAAAACTTTCGGATGAAATTATACATAACAGAGAATTGTTACAGTTTCATGAAGATTGACCATAAAAATCAGGTTTTTATGTAATTGCATGCCAATTTGTGGCATAAACTAAGATACGAAATTGTAGCAACAGAAAGTGATAACAATGGCAACTGCAAGCGAACTTTGGCGGGAAAGAGAAAGCCCTTTGTGGCTTCTCCTCGTTAGTCGCTCTAAAGCACAGCATCCCTCGCGTCATCATATCGCGTATGACGATGTAGTAGTTTACGTATCGCAATTCTCACAAGGTCTTTTACCGGATATTAAAGACCACAAATTTTTAGATAAAATTCATGCGGGGCATCAAGAATTTTTAAACCTTTTGGCTAAGGAAGCAGAGTCCTATTATCGAGTCTTTTACGATCAACATGCTGACCCCTACGACAGCTACACTATAGAACTCGTGAATCAATTCAACGCGGCTTACGCACCACTACATACAATGAAATTATATGATTGGCAGATTTATGAAAATCCTCAGGTCGTAGGCAATATGATGATTGCCATTGCTATGGCAGCTATCCGCGATATGGCGTTGGTCGAAGAGTTGGCGCGCAAAGGTGAGCTTAACAAAGAAGAACACGATTTTGCGCTGAAAGAAATCAATAGTTGTATGGATCGTGTAGGTATCAACGGCGTGGATCGTCTATTTGAATCAAAACCTGAACTGGAAGAATTTATCCAGCATGATATCCGCGTTATCAAAGTAGGCCATATGACCGGGCAAGCTTGGAACGCTGAAAAGACACGCGCCGCAGCTTATAACGTTGAAAAACTCCGCTGTGCCCAATTCAATTCATCGGCATGGATTCTGAGCCGAGTCAGACAAGATATTATCGACCCTAGATTTAAGGCTTTGGGGACGGAGAAAGACCATCAGATAGCAGTGCATGTACACGAACTGACTGAGCCTTCTGACGAAGAACGCAGCCGACACATCAGCAACGGGAAAATTAAAGGCTTAAACAGCTCGACTACACTTGGAGATCTGAAAAATATCTCCAAAAATATGAGTGAGTATTTTTTTCACGATAAAGACAAATTCGCAAATTTCCTAATTCACGATGGCATTGCTATTAACCATCCTCAACGCAATACATATGCGGCTAAGATTCGTCACCAAATGAAGGAGGTCAAGCAGCCCAAATTTAAGGTGGTGCATCCTGAGGAAAAACTTGACGCTGTTGATGCAACACCCAAAGACGAAAACACCACCAATGCATTAGTATTGGCAAGTGAGCCTAAGCCCACTTTGCCACAAAGGAATACCGCAAATATCGAAGACGCAGAGATTATTGAGGAAACGCAAAATCCTGTCGATCCTAAAAAGAAAGATGAAGTTGTCGATGCCGAAATTATAGATGATGGCGGTCATTCGATTGCGGACGCTAGCAAAAATGCTAAGCCTCCTACTAATGCAGCTACTAAAGTAGCTACTCTTGTGGGAGCCGCTGCGTTAGCTGGCCTTGCATTTTCAGGCACTACCTCCAACCATAAGGACGGTTCAAGAGATCGTTCTTCTGAATCACGAACCAATAAGAGAAATCCTCTCAAGCCAATTGCCTTCGCCACAGCAACAGTTGTTGCTGTTGGGGGCGCAATTATGTGGTCAAAAAAGCCAGAGTTTCTGCACAAACCTCTGAAAGAACTAATTGAGAAAGTCCTATACGGAATTGCCAGGACTTAAGCTAGTTCGATTTACCCAACCTATCTGATTTGTTTATGTGTAAACGAACGTATGTATACGAACAAAACCATCCCTTCTCAGGTCTAACAAACAAGATAGTCAACCCTCAAACCTTGCTGTAGACAAGGTTCTACAACTAAAGAACTACTACCCCAACCCATCTAACTCCCACACCCTGTTCAAAGGTAAACGTTCGTCTACTTCCGAACACGGTTATCTGGTGAATGAAGGATTTCACATAAAAAGATAAACCATGAAAGAAGCGATCGCGTACTACCGGGTATCTACAGAGAAGCAAGGCATTAGCGGCTTGGGACTATCAGCCCAGCAAATAGCAGTGCATGGGTTCGCGACATCAAACGACTACCACGTCAATGCTGAGATGGTGGAGATCGAGTCGGGCAAAAACAACAGGCGACCCGTGCTGTCGGAAGCACTGGCGGCATGTAAAAAACAACAGGCAACCTTGCTGATTGCACGGCTCGACCGATTGGGGCGCAATGTAGCGTTTATCTCGCAACTGATGGCAGCAGGGGTAGATTTCAAAGCGGTCGATAACCCCTATGCAAGCAAGCTGGTGGTGCATATCATGGCTGCATTCGCAGAGCATGAACGCGACCTGATTAGTGAACGCACCAAAGCCGCACTCAGCGTTGCTAAAGGCAAGGGCGTGGAATTGGGCAGTTATGGTCGGCATGTGCTTTCGGCTGCAAATAAACGTCAGGCAGACGCATTTGCGCTAACGCTTCTGCCTTTGATTGATGCGTTCAAACGTGACGGGATAACGACCATCCGTGAAATCACCGACGGGTTGAACGACAGGGGCATACCAACCTATCGCAGCAATGCACGCTGGCACATAAGCACGGTTTACAACATGCTCAAACGCCTTAAACACCTGAACAGGGATGCTGAAAACTGTATAGAGTAAGCACTAACATTAAACACATAAAACATGAAGAAACTAATCATGCTTCTTGCCTGCATTGTGATAGGCAACCAAGTATTTGCTCAAAATCTGGAGCAGTATTTTTACACAAAAGGCATCAATAGTTTATGTGAAGCCGCACACCCCACCAACGACTACATCGATGGTGCATACGCCATAAAGGATGGATACATTGATATATCCATCACCAGCAAGGATAATACATTCGGCAAGGTAATCACCACAGACTTACGAATAGTAAGGGGTGTAGGTGATTTATATTTCAGCGACATCATCAATAAACAGGATAACGATATCGTTCCTCCATTCGAGGCATTCGGGCTGCAAGCAAACCTGCTGCTTGTTCTCACAAAATCCATCGACCAAGCCAGTTATCAAAAGATACGTGCTTCCGTGCAAGAGGAGTTCGGGACAGATTTTGAACGTTGGACTGGAAAAATGTGGGCAGTGTTCGCACTCAATCTCGATTATTACGAATTCATGCTCAATAACAAAACAATTCGTCGTTAAATGAGAAAATCAATCATATTAATAGGAGTTTTTGGACATCTAATGCATTGTTATTCAATGAAAGCCCAACAAAGCAGCAATCTTCACAAAACTGTAATACACGGCAAAAATAACAGTGCTACCATGCCTGTAGTTAACCACTCGCACACGGAGAAAACTATGCCTAAAAATGAAATTCCAGATCTCGGTTATTGGACTGGACGCGTTATCATTTTTGATGATTTCTTTAAAGCCGTATTGCCAAGGCATGACCGCGATAAGATGAATCATGGTGTCGGGGTTAGCAGCTATGACTACAAGCAATGGACGGAGAACGATATACGTGTCATTGCCACAGCCTTTAACAGCCTTGAAATGTTTGAATCGTTGGTTCTGCTGAAAGATGCAGCAGGAAGTGAACCAAACGGGAAGCTCACCGAGAAGGACATCGCAGATGCGCAGAAGGCTCTTGATTTCTTAAAGCCCAATCAGTGCAAAAGTTGGAAAAGCTTTTACAATATGATTGTGGATGTAGAAGAAGCGACTGAAGCTGACCGCGCAGTTCTCAAACAGCGCAAGCAAGAAGCGAGGAATCGCGGCAAATCCGGCGCACTGATGGATTTAAACAAGTTCGGCGATATTGCTGGCGACCCGATGGATGTACTTGACCAGCAAAAAGCGTTGGAACTGCTCGACAAGAACGCGGTGAAAATGGATGACGAACATTCTCTAAAGTCGCCTGACCCGAAAGCGATTGCGCTGGACGTGGTGAAAAACATCAAAGGCGCGGTACGCGCTGCTTAAAGATTCTTCTGTGCGAGAAGAACGGAACCCCGCCCGAAATGGCGGGGTTCTTTTTTATTAGCTGAGAGTTCTGCTGTCAGTCGCTTTTGTTCCAACTGATAGAGGCGTCAAGTTTCCAGTCTCTGATGTGTCAATTTCGGCATGAGCCAACGTAACTGTGGCTTTTTTCTCTGTCACGTATGGCTTTTGTTCAGGCTCTTGCATTGCCATTATAGGTTCTTCATCTTCCGAAATTCGACCTTTTTTAGTAGTCGCTTTCTCCGCCCTATCAGCAGCAATGCTCCGCTCTTGATCTTCACCGAGTTTGCTTAGATTATCACGTGATTTCTGGGTTTCTTCCCACATCTTGTGCACTTTGTCTGCTTCAGAGTACTTCCCGTTTTTGCGTAGCTGGTCTTCTGTCCTATGGAAGAAATCTTCATCCATCGTGTAAATTTTCTCAATCGTTTGTCGCCATTCTGGCGAGAAGGGCTGCAGTACCTCAAGCTTAGTATAGAGGTCTGCGAGTTCTTTCTCGTTCTCCGGCGTATCGCGGTAGCCTTGGTCGCCAAGTTCGCTACGCATCTTTTGGCTGTCCTTCTTATACTCTTCCCATTCTTTCAGGAAGGCTTTCTGACGATACGCCAACCCATCCTCCCTGTTCTGGAGGTCTTGAATATTAGTACCCGTGGCGGCGAACTGAGCTGCAGCCTCGATATCACGCAGGGCTTCCGTCGTCAGCGCATCGATCTGGGCCGGATTGGTAGCACCCACCACAGCATCGATGCGTGCTTGCAGGTCGGCACGCTGGTCGTGCGGCACCTTGCTCAGGGCGCCCTGTAATTTCTGAATGGCAGCGGCACGCTGCGCCTCGATGTCTTGTGATTGAGAAGTAGTGGCTGCCACTAACTGTAAGGAGGCATTACTGAAAGTGGGAGCAATCCTTCCGGTACGATATTCCTCGTCCGTCAGCACATACGCACTGAATAGCTGGCGTGCAGCTTCCTGAAGCTCAAGCAAACCCGAAAGCTTGCTGAAATCTGTGTTATCCCCTGTGCTCACCTTGCTTACCTTCGTTGTTCATCCGCAACGCAGTTTGCTTGGTCAGAGGTCTTTCTACCCACGAAGGGTACTCGCCCCTGTTATCCTAAGTTATACACAGGGAAGATTAAGAATTGCTTAATGCAAAAGGAGATTTTCAGAGCCTCTAATCGCCTAGAATTTCATAAAAATTTAGGCATTGTGAGTTTTAGAGTAATAACAAAAGCCTAACGCTCTTTGCCAATATCCCTGTCATCCTTTGCAGGGCTGCCTTTGGAAAAGCTATTCGCCCATTCGCGGACTTCTTTGTCATATTCCGCTTTCCCCCCTGCAAGTCCCTTGAAATAAGGATTTTGCTCATTGGGGTTGGCTAACAGCTTCTCCATCAAATCTGGCTGATGTTTCGCAAGTTCATAACCGTTGTTAAAACCCTTGAGATAATGCGGGTCAACCGTGAGTTCATCCTGTTCCATATCAGAAAGTAGATTTTGCATGGTGATCTAAATAGGCCTGTATCGACTCGACATCATACAGGATGATTTTCTTCTCTGGCTGCGAGAAACGGATTTTCCCTTCATCGCGTAGTTTTTGCAGCGTGGTCTTGCTGGTGATGCGTAACATCCGCATCGCTTCTTCGCCGGAGATCCATTTGCTTTGCGCCGTTGGTTGTTTTTCCCGCAGACGCTCGATGACCTGTTCTATCAGTGTATAAAACGCTTCATCCTGAAGGCAGATTACGTTCATCCCTAATGTTTAAATGTACATATACGATTGTGGTGGGGTCGCATTAAAAGCCTCCTTTATACAAAGAGGTTTTCTGTATCGACGTGTTTTCTTAATTTTTATTGCGTGAGCGATTTCTCTATTAGCAAAATACTCAAAGAAGAACTCTTCTGAAATGCCTGAATATTCTTTTGTCATTTCCCACAACATATCAGGGGCGAAACTGAATATGTCATCAATTTCAAACTCACCGATTACCTGTTGAACAGGCGATGAAGCATAGACAACAACAGTCTTGATATTCGGGTTCTTAAAAATGATTTTTCTAAATTCGAATCTCTTTTCACCATCAAAAATTTTGAAGGCGTATTCAGGTTTTATTGATAATAATGCTCTCATCTTCCGAATGCGTATTTGGCTATGTTGTCAAAATTTTCTCTTGTAATTTTCGTAAACCCTCTTGGAGCGTCATTGACCGAAGCTATTACATTATTCTCTATTAACCACTTTAGGTTTGGTCTTTTAGGATATGAAGCTACATATAAAAAGTTTACGATGAAAGGCCTATCATACTTATTGTAATTCCAATGCAGACTTAACTGTTCATCTGTAAACACGCTACGTTTACGACATAATGCAATAAAGCTAGCCTCGTCCTGAATGCCAGTAACTACGGATTCTACAACACCAACTGTAGTTGCAACCCCAGCGTATAGTCCCCCAGTTCTATAGAATACTATAAGATCACCGCTTTTCAAATCTCGTTGGTGCGAGCGAGAAATATATACCTTACTTAACGCATTACGATGCGGCTCATTTTCAACAAACTCTTTGGGAGATTCCGTTCTTAGGATTGAGTCTGGGAATAGTTCAGTATGGTATGCTGGGTAAATAGAAACCATATAAACATCACTACCTTTAGATATGTTCGGGTATGTAAGTTTTGGATTATTGATGTCAACCTGAATATCTCTACCAAATACTCTTACAAAAACTTTCTCATCACCAGTAGGGGTTGTTTTAGTTCCGTGGTATCTAAAGCCCCAGTCCTCCAGCAATGCAATGAGTCTTTGGTGTTCTGTTGTCTTATCAAAAATAGTTACGTAGATTTCATTGACTCGTTGCATGCGTGCGTTATCAAAAATGATTTTTAAGAACCTCTCGCCGATTTTGTAGCCATTACTTGTGACCTTGAAAGTTCCTATTTTTAGCCTGCGTTTTTTTGTAAAAGCTGGGGTGATATCCGAGTAATTCTCATTCTCATCTTCTACTTTTAAAAACAAGAACGCAGAGAGAACTTCGTTCTGATAGCATACATATGAAATTTCGTCGGCCTTTTTATTGAACCAGTTATCAAATCCCCGGTAATCTTCCCGGAAGCTATCAAAAAACGTGTCTGCCAGATTCACTTCACCGAAATACTGCTTTTTAACAGCCAGTACTTTGTAATCTACTAAATCAGGGTTCTCCGCAGTTACCTTTTCCAGAAAGGTATCAATCTTATATACCTTTTCAGCAATGTTCAGAAGTTGCGCTTTAAGGTGAATCTTTTTATCTTCTGAAATGAGATAATCAACGCGGCCTGAATAGACCTCGTTTAATATTTTTGAATCATTGATATCATTCTCGTTCTTGTCTACAGCGGCACTAATTTGCTTAATATCACCATCGAAAGGTGCCTGCGTTTTTAACGTAGTATAGTTAGCGACTTTAATCCCCATTGTGCGCACTGTACTGGGGTCGAGATGCCTTTGTAATTCTTCAATAGTAAGTGGATGGACGCATTTGCTGGCTTTAAGTTTGTCAAGCCAGTTAAATAATATTCCGATATCCGGGTTGTTAACCTTACCTGCTTCTCGATGGATGATAATGTTTGTATCTAACAAAACTCTCATGGTGATATTATCTTAATAGATTCACAATTCTGTCAATGTCCCTTACGGTGAAAATATTCAACGGAATCTTCAACACTTTAGCTATTTCATTGGCATGGGATATTTCAGTTTCCTGCATATAGTGAAGCAAATCTATATCATAAATTTTGAAATCTCTTTTTTCTAACCTGTCTTTAATCAGAGATACGTCATCAATAAGTAAATTAAGAGAATACGGATTTATCAGTGTAAATATCTCTAGGGGAATACGCTCTACCGTACCCAATTTATTCACCAAACAGTAGTGTCCGTCTAATAAATATTTATTACGCGCATTAACCATAGTTTTTAACCCGATAATTAATCGGTTTTGGTTTTGAGCGACATTGAATACTTTCTTGTCAGCTGAATCATTATTAAATTCAGCCCATTTGATAATTTCACTAGCAGAGAGGTAATTTAATCCTGTCTTATCGCAAATGAGCTTGCTCGTAGTACTCTTCCCGACCCCATGTATTCCACCGATAAATGCGATAGTTCTTTTCATTCTATGTACCGGGGCTTTGAAAGAATGCGTGTATAGTCATCTGCATTGCCTTAGTTGCATGCTTCTCAAGTTCGTTTTGATTATTATACCAATTAGAAGTGTCATTAGTTGGATTTGCAATATTGTGATGAACATACTTGTTCCTTAATTGTCGTAACCAATTAATTTCTTCTCCTTTATAATAATCATTAAGCAATTTGGCAGTACCAATACTGTCGTTTGCAGCCTCTGTTTCCCTTAATTGCGCATCTATTACAGAAATAGACGTGATTACTACTGATAGCCAGGCACCCGCACAAAAAGCGAGTTGCATATCCATAAAGAGGGTCGTTGCATGTTCGCTGACTAAAAAAGATCCTGACTCCGAACGATCTAAAAGTTGCTTTTCGACCCAATCGCGTCTTTCATTCCATTTATCTTGTGTTGGGTAAACACCAAATATTGTCATATATCACCGATAATAATTCATTGATAAATATAATAATCTGGTGGAGGAAGTAATACTATGATTGTCAGGTAATAAAAACTTCTGCTGTATTAACAATGTACGATGTTGTACCTATGTTGTACCCACGTGTTTTTAGAAAAGCAAAGGAGCGGCCTGAAAGCCGCTCCTGTTCTGCGTAGCGAAGACGGGAGTTGAACCCGTGACCTCAGGGTTATGAATCCTGCGCTCTAACCATCTGAGCTACCTCGCCAAAAATGGAATGCAAAGGTAATGATATTTTTGAAAAAAACTACTTTTCAAGAAGTGTTTTTAATTCTTCTGTGATAGTAGCTATTCTACGTGTATTATAATCAAAACATATCATACCTGTTTTGGCGTGCGCTATGTCTTTTGATGCCCCTTTGCGTATTGTACTGATGTGATATAACAAATCGAAAGACCTGTCGGTTACTTCTTCTGCATATATGCTCACGGTTAATTGCTCTCCATAAAAAGCCTCTCCTTTATAAGCTATCATTACATCGGCCATTATCAGACTATTACCTGCTATATTCAGCTCGTTACCACCCCATTGTTTCAGCATCTGCATGCGGCTTTCATGTATTATAGAAAGTACGGAATCGTTACCCAGATGATTGCCATAATTTATGTCACCTATTCTGACCCCTATTGTTGTAGTAAACAATGGATTTTCGGCAGGAAATTTTATTTTTACACGACTCATAATAATAACAATGAAAATAATCTGTATCGGGCGAAATTACAGCGAACATGCCAAAGAATTAAAGAATGATATACCCACAGAGCCGGTTATATTTATGAAGCCGAAAAGCGCCTTGCTTTTCCCGGATAAACCATTGTATTATCCTGAATTTACAGATGATTTACATTATGAATGTGAACTGGTTGTAAAAATCAGTAAGAATGGAAAATACATACAGGAAAAATTTGCTCACAAATACTACAATGCTATAACTGTAGGTCTTGATTTTACCGCCAGAGACCTTCAGCAAAAACAAAAAGAAAAAAGCCTGCCTTGGGAAATCGCCAAGGCATTTGATGGGTCTGCAGCTATAGGCAATTTTATTCCTTTTCCTGAAGGCTCAAATATAAACAACATCAATTTTGAGCTGAAACTGAACGACAAAACAGTTCAGGTTGGTAACAGTAGCGATATGATATTTAACATCAATCAAATACTTGAATACGTATCTCAATATTTTACCCTGAACATAGGCGATGTAATATTTACCGGTACGCCTGCAGGCGTTGGTCCTGTCAACGTATATGATAAGCTGGAAGGTTTTATTGAAGGTCAAAAATTACTCCACGTAGACATCCGATAACATGCGCATATACAACCCCAAAGAATGGTTTGGCATCTTATTTCAGTTTCATAAGTCCGACACGCTGCGCAAGCTGTTAGGGCTTATTGCTATCATGGCCATCTATTCGGGCATTATTGCGTATCTGGAAATTAACTACTTCAAAACACACGAAACCAGCCCACTGAAGAACTTTTCGGTAATGCATACCATATTAGGTATGGCATTATCACTGCTATTGGTATTCAGAACAAATACAGCCTACGACAGGTGGTGGGAAGGCCGAAAACTGTGGGGTGCATTAGTAAACAACAGCCGTAACCTTGCATTAAAACTCACTACCCTTTTAGACAAAGACGATGAGTATAATAGAGACTTCTTCCGCAAGGCCATACCAATGTATGCTTTTGTATTAAAAGAGCATTTGCAAGCAGAATCTACCCGATACATGCTGGATGATGCAGACCACCCTGAATTAAAAAATCTGGATAGTGATAAACATGCACCCAATCAGGTAGCAAAAGCTATTATTGCACGTGCCGTTCAATTGCATAAAGAAGGCGTAATAAATGGAGAGCAGCTTCTGTTTATAAATAACGAGGTATCTTCCTTTACAGATATATGCGGCGCTTGCGAGCGTATTAAAAACACACCAATACCCTACTCTTACAGTGCATTTATCAAAAAATTCATTTTCACTTATATTATGACAATGCCAATAGCTTACTCGTTTTCGCTTGGCTATTTGGTAACACTTGTAGTTGCTATCGTATTCTACGTACTTGGCAGCCTTGAGCTGATAGCAGAAGAAATTGAAGACCCTTTTGGCAAAGATAGTAACGACCTGCCAATGGAAAAGATTGCAGGCAACATAGAAAAGCATATTGCAGAAATCATATAGTAGCCTTCAAGCTATTATTCGTTAATTTTATCCCATGATGAAATATTTATACCTACTGATAGCTATTGTAGGGGAAGTCGTAGCTACCAGTAGCCTTAAAGCATCTGAACAATTCAGAAAGCCTTTGCCAAGTATATTGGTAGTTGTGGGTTATGCAGTGGCATTTTATTTCCTCAGCATAACAGTAAAAGTATTGCCGGTAGGTATTACGTATGCTATATGGTCTGGTGTGGGTATTGTATTAGTAACGATAGCCGGTATCATTTTGTACAAGCAAGTACCTGATACTGCTGCTATAATTGGTATGATACTCATTGGATTAGGCGTTTTAATTATTAATATTTTTTCTAAAACAAAAGGCATAGAATAACAAGCCGATAACGAACCAAAAGGCTAAAACCTTGAAGTTTTCTATTATCTTAGCCTAACTTATTGAGATACTATTATGCGCAAACTGTTCATCATCCTGTCTGTTATTGGTTGTTTATCAGCAATAAGCAACAGCGTATCTGCGCAGATACTGCCTACTTTAGGTTGCAATGACAAAAGCATCAGGCTTCAGGCAGAGCAATATAAGCAAGACTTTAAAGCACAGGGACAAGAGGTTTATCGCGATGCGATGATAAGCATGGAATCCCGTCAGCCTACACCTGTAGCCGTTCAGCTTACAAAAGGTGTTCTTTACCAAATGATATTTATAGGTAGCCGCGATGCCAATAAAATAAACTTCGAGTTATATGATGGTGAAGACAGAAAAATAGATGAGAAAATTCTCAAAATGCCTGAAGTATCAAACTTTGTAGTATATTCTTTTGTACCTGAAAAGACTGACTTGTATCTGGTAATTCTTACGCAGATAAAAGGCACACAAAGTCTTTGCGGTAGCTTCACAATCATGCAACCGGGTAAGGCAAAAGCAAATGCTCCTGCAACTACACCAAAGCAACAACCTGCAAAAGCGAATAACAACCCGCGTTACATTCCGCAAAACAGATAATTTACCTGCATGGAGGTACAGATAGAAGAGAGTTGGAAAACTGCATTATTAGCAGAATTCCCAAAGCCATATTTTGCAGAAATAGTCGGATTTCTTAAGCATGAAAAGCTGGCAGGAAAAACTATTTACCCACCAGGAAAGCTCATATTCAACGCTTTTAACACTACCCCAATAAGCGATGTAAAAGTGGTGATACTGGGGCAAGACCCATATCATAATCCCGGCCAAGCACATGGACTAAGTTTTTCTGTGCCTCATGGTGTATCCGCTCCACCCTCTTTAGTTAATATTTTCAAGGAACAATTTACAGATTTAGGCATTCCGATACCGAAACACGGCAATCTTGAAAAATGGGCCAGACAAGGCGTACTGATGCTCAATGCATCGCTTACTGTAGAGATAAACAAACCTATGTCTCATAGCAAGATAGGCTGGCATTTGTTTACGGACGCTGTTATCAAAACTATTTCAGATCAAAAAGATGGTGTAGTTTTCATGCTTTGGGGTAGCTTTGCAAAGAGCAAGCAAGAGTTGATAGATAAGACAAAACACCTGATACTTACTGCTGCCCACCCATCACCACTTTCGGCACATAACGGGTTTATGGGCTGCAAGCACTTTAGCAAGGCCAATGAATGGCTGTTGCAAAAAGGCTTAACACCAATTGACTGGAATTTAAATGAAGCTGATCAGTAACATTTTAGGACGTATATACTTCATTGTTGGCATGTTGTTTTTTGTTGCAACTATGCTCATTGTTTTCATTCCTATATGGATAATCTCAAACCTGCAGGAACCTTCAAAAAGTAAAGCACTGCATCCTGTATTCAGGGCATGGATGGGTTTCTTCATGCCTATTGTGGGTTGCAGGATTGTGAGAAAAGGAACAGAACATTTCAAAGAAGGAGAGAACTATGTGGTAATCACTAATCACAATTCGCTTGTAGATATCCCCGTTTCTTCGCCATGGATACCCGGACCTAACAAAACATTGGCAAAAGTTGAGATGTCGAAGATTCCCCTATTTGGTGTGATATACAAAGCCGGTTCTATACTGGTAAACAGAAAGAACGAAAACTCCAGAAGAGAGAGCTTTACCAAAATGCAAGAGATTTTAGACCTTGGCATACACCTTTGTCTTTATCCCGAAGGAACACGTAATAAAACAGATCAACCAATTCAACGCTTTTATGACGGAGCATTTATTACTGCTGTAAAAGCACAAAAAGATATTATACCTGGTATTATCTTCAATACCGGAACCATACTACCACATGACAAGAAAATATGGGCTAGGCCAAAGACCATACATTTCCACTTTTTAGAACCTATATCTACCAAAGGGCTTACGCTCGAAGATATTACTGCTCTTAAAGAAAAGGCTCATATGATTATGGAAGACTATTATGTAACTCATAAACAGTCTTTATCATGACTTACTATATAATAGGCACTGGTAATACAGCCTGGTTTATGGCCATAAAACTACATGCAGCAGGACATCTGTGTAAAGGGATATATGGCAGGGATATAACTAAGGCTGAAGAACTTGCCAATACAATCAATGCCAATGCATATGAGCTAATTGATGGGATACCTGATAATGCGGATGTATGTATCTTGGCGATCTCAGACAGTGCAATTGAAGAAATATCTGGTAAGTTAAGCTTTAATAATACATTACTGCTTCATACAGCAGGCGCTGTATCTTCAAGTGTATTGAAAGACGCTGCTAAAAACTATGGTGTTATCTGGCCTATATATTCAATAACAAAACACCAGCTACCTGAAACAAGAAACATTCCATCTGCAATAGAAATAAATAACACAGATAGTTCAGCACTTATTCATACAATTGCTGCCAGCTTTACGGATAGTGTGTACGAAGCTGATAGTGATAAAAGAAAGCAAATGCACCTTGCAGCTGTGTTCAGTAATAATTTTTCAAACCATCTGTTTGCTGTTGCAGAAAAAATGTGTGCAGAACACGGTATACCTTTCAGCACTATGATACCTATCATAGCACAAACTGCTGAAAGAATAAACAGTCAATCACCATCAACATTACAAACGGGACCTGCAAAAAGAAATGACACTGCAACCATGCAGGAACATCTACAGTTATTAAATCAACACCCTGAATGGGAAGAAATGTATAAAAGCATATCAGCTTCTATACTAAAGATGTATAGCAAGTAATCTGTTAATCTTCCCGCTTATTCTCAAACTTACCTTCTATAAAGGCCTTATACAATTTAAGACTCACCCATAGTAAGCCTGCGAATACAACCAACGCAATAATTGCATATAGTATAACCATTGTATTGTTATTTGTATAAATATACGCAAATAAAAAGCGGAGATAGGTATCTCCGCTTTACGATATCTTAAACAGTAGTTAACCTATTCTACCTGAAGTTTCCCTTTCTTTATCTCGCTTCCTACCAATATCTGATACCCATAAACACCTTTTGGTATATTATTCAGGCTAACAGGTATATCCAGTTCTCCTGGTGATATTAATCCAATATCCTGTTTCAACATTGTTTGTCCCATGATATTTACTAAAGAGAACATTATATGTTCAGGCTTAGTAATAGTGGTTTTTATGTGCACTATTTCCTTAGCCGGATTAGGGTAAATACTAACTGTCTGAGTAGATTGTTTTACACTGTATATACCAGTAGTTCCATCATATACCAAAATATTAGTGCAGCCACCATTATTTGTTAATACAGTATCTACAATAGAGTCTGCAGCATTATATGGTATAAACCGCGCACAGAAGTCAGTAGTTCCTAAATCCCAACCACTGAAAAGAGTAAATGAAAATCCTACTAATGCAGTATCTCCAGGCACTATTTCCGCTCCACTGTAAGGCAAGTATGGTAGCGCCGGTCCACCGCCAATACTAAACAATATAGGACTGCCATCGAATTCTAATACAAACTGTGCCGAATCTGTTGCACGAAACGTATCTACACCTTTGTTTACTACTTGCAGTACAATATCAAACTGATTATCAACCATGACTGTATCATTAGCAAGCGGGCTTAACAATGTAGCATCCAGATCAGTATAACGCTGTGCGTTGGCAGTGAAGAAAGAACAGAAAAACAATAAAAAGAGTACAGGTAGTTTATTCATAAAATAATGTATTCAGAAAGGTAAGATATTACCAAAATCGATACATAAACATCGACTTTGGTTTAACATTATTTTATATAAAAAAGCAAGGGATATTAACCCTTGCTTAATTTTTATTTCGTTTCGAAGTTACCTGTCAACTTAAACAAATCTGAGCTATCGCTTTTGAATGATGCATTCACATTCAGTGCCCGGCCGTCTTGTTTCCAACTGATATTGACAACAGGCTGCACATCGGGCGTTATCAATTGGAGGAATTTAACCTGGCCAGCATCACGCATCCAGAGGTTTTTATCTATCAATTGCTCCAACAGCTCTTTTACCATTTGCATCATACAAACACCCGGTACTACTGGCTGACTTGGAAAGTGCCCTTTAAATATATCGTGCTGAGTATTGAAGGCAACTTTGCAAGAAGCACTGTTGGGCTCCCTGAGCATGTATTCAATACTGTAAAAATCATTCATCAACATGGCTATTGATTTTATGTAAGCTAATAGTAAAGTTTGCTTTATGATGGTTGAACATTACACTATCTGCCAAATCATTTGCACTATGCTTACCCATCAGGCTTATGGTTGTTACTTTTCTCTTCTTACCCGCATTTTCAATACGCTGTAGCATATTACCCTCCTCTACATAGTAAACATACCCTTCCCCTATAGTAAAACAGTAAAAGACCTCTTTACCCCTATCCTGAATCAGGATTTTTTCTGATTCTTTTTCTAACCCCTTCATTAAGAACAGGTTGAAGTCTTTCTTCAATGTTTTCACAAC
Organism: Chitinophagales bacterium; assembly: GCA_017303395.1. Taxonomy (GTDB): domain Bacteria; phylum Bacteroidota; class Bacteroidia; order Chitinophagales; family Chitinophagaceae; genus Polluticoccus. Next base: position 11,176 of record JAFLBN010000002.1, on the reverse strand, counting down.
AGCAGGTTTATCCAATTGAGCGATAATACTGTTTACTTTGAATGAATCCTGACGGTCCCACTCAAAATCGAAAAAAGTGAAGCCCATTTCATTCTGGAATATAGCACGTACCGTGCCATTTTTCATTTCTTTCAACAACAGGATACCACTCAGGTGAAATTTCTTGAATAGCACCCTACCATTTACCGTACAACGGTAAACCTCTTTTAAAAATTGTGGCTTGTATTGATATGCAGTCTTATTTGCAGAAGATGATGGTTTTAAGCCCTTATAGGGGCTCGCGCACGAAGCAAAAAATAGCAGCAAAAGGCTACTTAACCTTAAAAATTGCTTCATCCAGTGCAGTGTTATGTTTTGTATTTGCAAAGTCCATGTCGGTATAGTCTCCGCCTAGTTCTGTCATTGTCAGCCTGTCAACATCCATCGTCTTCTTATCCATATACACATCTATCTGCTTGAACATCTTTTTCATAGCATCTGTTACCGGCACCATGTTCAGCAAATAACCTGTACCACTTTCGTAAGCAGCAACCTTAAAGTCCGGGTTTTGAAACACCGTTCCCCTCATACAATCTATCATTATTCTGTTGACAGATTGCATTGTTTTACTGTTTTTAGTATTGATTTTGCTGGTTTTCTGCTCATCTTTAACCATTACCTGACCAGCGTTCATCACCAACAGATAGCTATACGGACTGGTGTATTCAATCCTGACTTTGTCTTCTTTTTTATAGTAAAACTTACCTTTCGATTTGATTTTCTCTTCCAGCAAAGCCATGTTTTTGACCTGCGTAAAATCGCTGGCTATAGTCAGCACTTTCGTACTGTTCTGGCTCATTGCCTGTTGAAAGGCAGAGGCGTTTTTCAATGCAGTATAGCCTTTAGGCTGTGCAATAGCACCAACCGATATAGTGCATAAAATAGCTGTAAAAAGATTACGCATACGGTTTTAAATCCAGTAGTTTATCTACGCGCACAAAGGTAAAACCCTTTTCACGAGCCGTTCTAATTAAATCCGTTAAAATTTCGGCGGTAATCTGTTGAGAATCATGCAGCAGAACAATATCGCCACCTTTCAGCCTGTTGAGGATGCGAGCCTCTAAATCTGCCTTGTTTTTAGCCGTAGTATCGAACGAACGTACGTTCCAGCCAATAGAATACATGTCTGAACGGGTGATTGCTTTTGCCAGATTGGGATTGGTAACACCGTATGGTGGACGAAATAACTTTGGTGTAACACCTGCTATTTGCATGATGGCATTGTTGGTTTTGTTAATTTCTTCCTGCATGGCTTTACTCGTTTTCCAATCGAAATTGAAACCATGGTCGTAGCTATGATTGCCGATTAAGTGTCCATCGGAATGCCAACGTTTCACTATTTCAGGATTAGCCACCGCATTTTTACCAATAGAAAAGAATGCAGCCTGCACACCTTCTTTCTTCAATACATCCAATATAACACTTGTGTACTGTGCAGGACCGTCATCAAATGTCAGAGCAACTTGCTTAGATTGTACACCTTTGTTGTAAGATTTTACGTAGAAATTCCACTGTATAAAGATAGCGCCAAATACCAAAAGATGAATGTAAATAACAACAGGTATCAGCAACCACCACCAATCAATTGCACCTGACAAGTACAATACATCTATACCCAACAAGCATAGAACAAGAATAATATTTGCAAGTATAAAGGGGCGCAACGATATAATGGATTATCCTGCGTTATTGATAAATGCAGTAGCGCCTGCTACATCAGCTTCGCTACGAATCTTGAAATAAGGATACTGTGCAATGTGCATTTTTATCTGTACACCATTTTCTACAAAACGCAATGCATGTATCTGCTCTGCTCTTTCCAATGGAGATGGTGGCCATTGCAGGAAACGCAGCATTGCATCTTTCCGACATGCTATGATGTTAATATGCTCGTAACAAGCAAAACCTGCTTCATCGTGCTGCATATATGGTATAGGGTATCGTGACATGTAAAGCGCATGCATACGCAGGCCAAGTACTACTTTTACTGTATTCCTATCTTCTTTTAGTGTGTCGTTTTGTATTTTCTGTACAATAGAGGCCACTTGAACATCCTTGCCAGTAGCTCCTTCAAAAAGTTGTAGTAATCGTTCTACAGCCAATTTATTCAGCAGCAAATGATCTCCGGGTATGCAAACAAACATGTCCGCATCTGCCAGCAATGATGCTTCTGCAAGGCGTTCAATATAATTATCAAACGCTTTATTCACCTTTACCACCTGCACACCTGCATCTGAAAGGTTTGCTTCAACAGCCGCATCGTTCGTTACTACCATAACATCCGCAAACAATCCACTTTGCTTCACAGAATCTACTGTATTAGCAATAACAGATTTACCATTTACTTCAAGCAACAGTTTTCCGGAGAAATCTGTATTGCCTGCAGGTGCTGATATTAAGGCTGCAACTTTCATAGTTTGCTGTGTTTAATAAAAATGAAATTAATGATTAAGGCTAATGCTTAATAGTATTTCTACTTGTTTTTATTACCTATTCCCAATATTAACATTAACCATCCGAGTATAAAGAAAACACCACCAATGGGTGTCAGTATTCCCAGTCCGCCAAGCCCTACCTGTCCGCTCGATTTCAGCATTACCAATGCGTATATGGAACCTGAAAACAGTATGATACCAATAGTAAAGAATGTAGATGCCAGTTTGGTAAACTTATTCGCAAAGCTACTGTATAAAACACCTGTTATCAGCAATGCAAAGCTGTGGTAAAACTGATATTTTACCCCTGTCTCAAAAGTTTGTAGCAATTCAGGCGTAAGAACCTTTTTGAGGGCATGTGCGCCAAAAGCACCAAGAATAACAGCTAATGCTGCGAATAATGAACCAAGCCTTAATGCTGATGTTTGCATTGTGCGATAATTTCTGCAAAATTACCAACAGTTAATGTTTCTGCATCAACTATCTGATGCGCCTGTTCATATATATTTTTTCTATTTTTGAACAATTCCTCCAGCTTTTCCTCTACTGCATCATCTATCAACGGACGTTTAGTATCAGCATTCTTTAATCTATCTGCCAGGTAGCTAATGGAAGCTTGCAGATACACTATACAACCTTGCGCTTTCATGTACGCTAAATTATCATGAAAAACAGGTGTACCACCACCACAAGAAATGATTGTATCTCCCTTTACAGACTGTGTTACATTTCTTAATGTAGTAGCTTCCATCTCCCTGAAGGCTTCTTCTCCATCTTCCCTGAATATCTGTGGAATAGTCTTGCAGGCTATTTCTTCTATGCTTTCATCAAGGTCTGTATGTTGCAAGCCATATTCCTGAGCAAATATTTTGCCCCAATATGTTTTGCCTGCGCCCGGCATACCTATCAGAAAGAGTATCATTTACAGTTTATCGTTTATAAACTTCCAAAGGAAAAGCATGCCCATTATAGAGGCACTTTCTTTATTCCTCACCCTATCATAATATACTTTAAACTTCCTTGCTGCTGTTTTATCCGGTCCGGCTACTGCCATCCATATAGTACCGGGTTCTTCGTTTTCTCCTGGTACTGGTTGTTTATCCAGTATACCTGTAATACTGAGTGCATAATCTGATTGCAGTTGTTTCCTTACCCCCTCAGCCATTTGAATGGCTACAGTTTCGCTAACGGCTCCGTTGGTTGCAATGTCTTCAGCATTTACCCCTAGGATATTCTCTTTTACTTCTATCAGGTAAGAAACTACACCACCTTTGTAATAGTTGCTGGCACCTGATACCTGCGTAATGAGATGAGATATATAACCACCGGTGCAGCTTTCTGCCAATGACAGCGTCTTGCCTTTTTGCTGCAGCAAATTGCCAATTATTTGTTCGAAGGCTATATCACCATCTGCTACTACAATGTTTGCAAGCCTTTCTTTTATTTGCTGCATCCAAGCTTCTACTTCTGCTTTTAGGGCAACTGCATCTTTTGCCTTACCAGTCAGGCGTAGTTTTACCATTCCCAGATTGGGCAGGTATGCCAGCTTGATGTGTGGCGGCATGGCAGATTCAATATCCTGTATCTTCTCTGCCACAAAGCTTTCGCCCTCGCCTGCGGTAATGATAGTGGCATGTTCTATTGCATCGCTTTGATAATGCTCCTTCAGCATAGGCAATACGGCTGTTTCCATAATAGCCATCATCTCAAAAGGAACACCGGGCATAGACAATACCTTCTTGCCGTTTTTTTCAAACAACATACCCGGTGCAGTACCCATTGGGTTAAACAGCACTGTACAATTGTCCGGAACCTCAGCCTGTTTCATATTACGTTCCAGAAACGGTCTGTTTCTTTTGGTAAAGATGTCCTTTACATGGGCAAGTACTCGTTCATTGATTACAAGTTTACCACCAAAATATCTGCAAAGGAGTGGCTTTGTAATATCATCGGCTGTTGGGCCTAACCCTCCTGTAAGGAATATAAGGTCAGCATCTGCCAATTCACTATTCAGTGCTTCAGTAATATCTTTTTCATTATCACCTACGGCTATACGTTTGGTTACATCTATTCCAAGTGTATTAAGCTGTTTGGCTATCCATGCAGAATTAGTATCTATTGTCTGTCCAATCAGTAGTTCATCACCAATCGTAATTATCGAAGCCCTGATATTTGCCATATAGTTATTTTGTAAAGAAAGGTTGCAGCCTGTTTTTCAGTTCATCAGGCATATTCACTTTTTGCTTTGTTGCAGGATCGTAAAACACCAGTGTAGTAACACCTTTATTCAACAATTGTTTTTGTTCATTATACAGTTCTGAATGGAATTGTATTTTATGGGATTCGGGTAGTTCTTTCAGAATTGTCTTTACTGTTATCAAATCATCATACAATGCTGGGCGATAGTATTGTGCGTGCAGGTCTACTACAGGCATCATGATACCCATTTCTTCCAGCTCACGATAAGTAAAGCCTAACTGACGGATAGCCTCTGCCCTACCTACTTCGTAATACAATGCATAATAACCATAGTAGAGATAGCCCATCTGGTCTGTCTCTCCATAGCGTACCCTTACCTCTGTAGTAGATTCGTACATGGTTCTATTTGTTTAGCCTTTCCGCGTCTTTTATTGTCACTACACTATTTGCCTGGTTGGTACAGGTAATGGTAAGGTCGTTGATGCATACATGCGGTGGCAACGTAGCACAGTAATAAACTGTATCTGCAATATCTTCGGGGTGCAGTGGTTCAAATCCTCTATATACAGCACCTGCACGGTCTTCATCGCCTTTGAACCTTACAATAGAAAACTCTGTTTCTGCCATACCCGGATGTATGCCTGTTACCTTGATACCATATGGCAACAGGTCAATGCGCATTGCCTGATTAAGTGCATCTACGGCAAACTTGGTAGCACAGTAAACGTTGCCATTTTTATATACCATCTTGGCAGCAGTAGAACCGATATTAAAGATATGACCACCCTTTGCTTTCATCATAGGCACTACCTGACGGGTGATATATAGCAAGCCTTTCACGTTGGTATCTATCATCGTATCCCAATCGTCCAAATCACCTTCATCAATCGTACTCAAACCTGCTGCCAGGCCTGCATTGTTTACAAGGATATCGATAGTATCGTAATGGGTTTTCAGTTCATCAACAGCTTTAATTACCTCTTCTCTTTTTCTGATGTCGAAAGAAAGTGTAGTAATATTTACGTTGTATGTTTTTTCGAGTTCATTTTTCAGTTCCTGCAACCTTTCTTCACGTCTACCTGTAATGCATACATTATAACCATTTTTTGCAAATACGGTTGCTATCGCCTTGCCAAATCCCGACGTTGCACCCGTTACTAATACTGTTTTAGCCATCTTATGTTCTAATTACCACATAAAGATAGTATCCTGCTTGTATTACACGAAAAAAGGCACACTGTTGTGCACCTTTTTATCATATTCTTAATAGTAATTAACGGATAAGCGTTACATCACCTTTTATACTTTCTTCTTTACCATACCTATCCGTAACAGACAACACCCAGAAATATGTACCAATATCAGCAAGTTGGCCTTTGTATCTGCCATCCCAACCTTCCGCAATTTTATCTGTTTGGAACACGGCTTCTCCAAACCTGTTAAATACTCTGAAGAAATTTACTTTGGCATAACCAACACTCAATACTTTCAGAAAATCATTACGCCCATCCCCATTAGGAGAAAACGCACTCGGTACAAATAAAGATGCCTGATTAACTACCCATACATTTATCTTGGCATCACCCTCGCAGTCGTTGGCACTTTTTATGTGTACAACGTAATTATACCTACCTGTATCAGGGTAATAGCCAGTAGGATTAAACACATTCGTAAGATTAAGCCTGTCAGCTGGTTTCCAAGTATATTCAATGCCACCTGACGCTTTAAAATTGATAGATTCCCCTTTTACTATGATTGTATCATTACCAGCAAATGGTACAAATTTTTCAACTTTTACGGTTTGGTATGCAGTATCTACACATCCTCTTATAGTTGTTGAAATAAGGCGAACGGTATAATCTCCGCCAACATCAAAACTATGCTTTGGGTTTTGTTCCGTAGACTGTTTCCAATCGCCAAAATCCCAATCCCATGCTACAATAGGTTTGTATGTTGCATCTGATAAATCAGTAAACTGCATAGGAGTATTGGGACATAACAACCCGTCAAATTTGAATGCAGCAGTATGCGTAGGATAGATTTTTACAAGCCTGTCTATACTATCAGGACAAGTACTACCCCTGTTAACAATAAGTTTCACTCTATAGGTACCCGTGTCAGGATAAGTATAAACTGGCTGAAATTCTGTAGAAGTAGCACCTGGCACGCCTAAGTCCCAGAAGTAAGAGAACCCGCCTGTACTGCGGTTTACGAAACCTACAGTATTATCTTTACAGTTTACGATATAAGTATTTATCTCATTACTAAACTGTGGAATATCTGCAACAACGGCTTTAGAACAGTTAGTAACAACAAACTGAAATTCCCTTCTGCTGGTATTGATAATAACGCCATTTCTCCACTCATGGCAACAAACGGATACAACAAAACGCCCCATTATATTGGGAGTTCCTGTCATGATACCTGTTCTTGGGTTAATCTGAATAACAGGACTTCCACCCATAGGCTTTGACGGACTGTAACCAGGTCTGTAACCGTAACTGGGGCTCGGCTTTCTGTCTGCGTAAATACTAAGCGGAGAAGGCAGTACATTATTAGGCACGGGCTTAGAATCATCTCTTGAGCCACCGGGATATGAATCACAAATTTCGTAACTGAGTGAATCGCCGTCAACGTCTGTAGCAGAGTGGTCGTACACCAATGGGTTGTTTATACAGATAATCTGCGGAGGGGCAGTTCTGAACCTTGCACTGTTGTTGCTCGAAGCTATGGTTGTAGGTGGTATGTCGCAGAAATAAGTTGCCCCGACTTCCCCCGGTCTGTTAATATTATTAATCGTTTCATTTCTGCAACAACGTGAATGTATAACTCTATAACCTGAAGTACTTGGAGCTAATGCGTATGTTTTGACGAACCTTGTTCTTCTGAGACATGTAGGAGGAGGATTATTAACACATTCATTGCTAAAATTCAGCGGTACAGGAATAGCTTCAGAAGAAAATATACTATCCAATCGTATAACTGGTGTGCCACTTTGTGTAAATATTCCGATATATGCTGGATTATCCTGTGCTATTACATCAGGCAAGCCTGTAAGACAGTCCTGATATATGTACAAAGTAATTTCATAAAGGTTTCTACCCGAACCATCCTGCCCCATATAGCGATAAGTCATCTCACCACCCACCAGATGGGTTGCATTTGCGATAGGTAGTAAACCCAGCAGCAACAATATGGTAAATAATGCTCTTTTAAGCATTTGCATTGCTACAGTATTTTGAAAATTCGACAATATCACCTGCCAGTCTTGTGCTTTGTTCTATCATACCCATGTGCCCGCAGTCGTCATACACCTTTACAAAGTTAACGCTTGCAAGCATTGAATGTTGTATTACTTTATCAAGCGGAATCACACCATCATCCTTTCCAGCCACCCAAAGTAGTGGGAATGTGGCTTTGGATAAGGTTTCTGTGTGATTTTTACGGTTTATCATGGCATTGTAAAAAGCTGCAAGGCTGTCAGCAGGTACTTTCAACCCCTCTTCAATCTGCTCTTTTACCCACTCTGGTTGTAATTGACTGCTTTTAGGGGAGAACAGGTTGGGTATCATTTGCTTAACAAACGGTTCTTTACCACCCTTTTCTATCAATGCTATCGATTTTCTACGGGTTTCTTTCTTCTCCTCCGTATCGTCTGATGCAATAGAATGTACCATAGCAATACCAAATACCATTTCCTGATATTTATCTGCAAAAGCCATTGCTACATAGCCACCCATAGAATGCCCTGCAACAATTACTTTGGTAATACTTTCAACATCCAATATAGCTTTTACAGCATCTGCCATCAGCTCCATAGACAGGTTAGCTACACCTGCACTGCCTCCGCTACCAGGCAAATCAGGGGCTATTACAGTATTATGTTCGCCTATCTTATCCCAAACCCTGCTCCATAGCAAGCTGCTGACAGGGAAGCCATGCAATAAAACAATGGCAGGGCCACTACCTGTTTTACGATACTGCAGGCTTGCAAATACATCCGTGCTGATGACCTTTATTTCCATTATGCTTTAGCCTTGTTTATCCTGATGATGTGCAGATATATCAGTATTAATGACAATAGTACAGGAGACATTTCCAACAAAGCCTGTTCCTGTATACCAAGTATATGCACCAACAGCGACACAAATATCAATGCTATACCCACTATTGCATACCTGTTCTTATTTCTTTTAACGGCAAAAGCTATGAAAACGTTAGTTGGCAATGCCCAAAGTATGTTATAGTTATTCTGGCAACCCTGATGGTCTGTAGCAAGCCACATGACCAGCATTAATACACCAAGCAAGCCTGTTATGAACAGCATAAAACCAGACATTACCTTGCCAAGCACCTGCATATTAGGTACGAATAGTCCTATTGCAGTCAATATCAACAAACCAATTGTAAGCGCCAATACCCAATTAAAACCAGCTGGTTTGTATGGAGAACCATCTAAAACGAGCTGTGCCTTACCTGCTACAGGCTTGCCTTTCAGAGTGGCACCTGCAAGCCCATCTCTTAAATAATCGGGCAGGAACATGATATCAAGGTCTGTCATTACTTTATCTATACGGCTGCCAAGCAGCAGGTTCACGCCTACCCTTTCTCCGTGTGTACGATAGAAGTATTGGTTGATGATTTGCCTGTAAGTAATCTTCTTCCCTTCCGGCAATACTTTACCATACTTAAACTTCACACCCAATGCATAACGAAATACATCACGAATACGGGTAGCACAGTTATCAAAGAAGAAATCGTATTTGTAATACCTATTTTCTTCCAGTGCATTATTCTTAAGATACGAATCAATTGATCTTTTGGATGCACCACTGATGTGTAGGACTTGTTCCTCTACACTGCGGTGGTATACAGCATACTCTTGCTGAAATACAGAATAAGGGTAACAACTTACATAGTACAATAGCTTCCCTTGCATAAACTTCAGTTCGAAGTTCTCGGTATATCCGTCGAATGTACCGTAGTTATATACCACATCTGTACCTGCAACGCTATCTACAATGCGTATGGCTGTGTGGCCGAATGTTTCATAAATCTCATCGCCCGTACCACAGGTAATAAGGCTAACCTGCAAGTGGCTGTCATCTGCCCGCACACTGTCTTGTGCTTTCAGTGTATTGGCCAATAAAAGTATTGTGACGAATAATGAGAAGAGTCTTTTCAACATGCTGTAAAAATAACAAAAAAGGCTACCCGAAAAGGTAGCCTTCGTTAATAGAATTGATATATTATATAGCGTTTTTAGAACCACCATCAAACATAGCGCTCAGATACTCACGGTTCAGGCGTGCAATGTTTTCGATAGAGATACCTTTAGGACATTCAGCCTCGCAAGCACCAATGTTAGTACAGCTACCAAAACCTTCTTTATCCATCTGGTTTACCATGTTCATAACACGTTCTTTACGCTCTGGCGAACCTTGTGGCAACATAGCCAGGTGAGATACCTTTGCAGACAAGAACAGCATTGCAGATGCATTAGGACAAGCAGCCACACAAGCACCGCAACCTATACATGCCGCAGAAGCAAATGCTTCATCTGCCATGTGTTTTTCTATAGGTATAGCATTGGCATCAACAGCGTTACCTGTGTTTACAGATACATAACCACCTGCCTGTATGATACGGTCGAAAGACTGACGGTCAACAACCAGATCCTTAATAACAGGGAATGCACTAGCCCTCCAAGGTTCTACAACAATCGTTTCACCATCTTTGAAAGCACGCATGTGCAACTGGCAGGTAGTAGTCTGTTCCCATTTACCATGTGCACGGCCATTGATAACCATACTGCACATACCACAGATACCTTCACGGCAATCGTGGTCGAAAGCTACAGGCTCTTTACCTTCAGCTATCAGTTGCTCGTTCAGCACGTCAAACATTTCGAGGAAAGACATTTCAGAAGAGATATCCTTAACGTGATATGTTTCAAAACGGCCTTTCTCGTTTGTGTTTTTTTGTTTCCACACTTTCAGTGTGAGATTCATATTATAATGTTCCATGAAACGGAATATTTTCTATCTGTTAATAACTATTATTTGTAAGAACGTTGTGTCGGGTGTACTACTTCGTAGTTCAGGTCTTCTTTGTGAAGAACGAAGTTGCTGTCGCCTTTGTATTCCCATGCAGCTACGTACATGTATTCATCGTCACGACGTTCTGCTTCGCCATCTTCAGTTTGATACTCCTCGCGGAAGTGACCACCACAACTTTCGTTACGGTTCAGTGCGTCGATACACATCAGCTCGCCCAGTTCCAGGAAGTCTGCAACACGGTTTGCTTTATCAAGTTCAGGATTGTATTCGTTCACCTCACCAGGTATACGTACGTTGCTCCAGAATTCTTTGCGCAATGCTTTGATTTCTTCGATAGCTTCTTTCAGGCCTTTTTCGTTACGAGCCATACCGCACTTATCCCACATTATCTTACCCAAACGCTTGTGGAAGCTTTCAACACTTTCAGTACCCTTGATGCTCATC